>NZ_JAXMOQ010000002.1:0-713092 GCF_034669765.1 Roseivirga sp. | reverse complement strand
GACCTGATAATACATCTTGTACAACCTGCCATTTGAACTCTTCTGAGTAATAATCTGGCTTCTTGAGAATCCTGTTTTTAGTTGACTTTTCCATAAGATTATAGTCAACCTATTTCAGGACGATACACACGATGCTGTCCCCTTTTTTATCCCGAAGCTTCGGGAGGGCTAGGGGGCTGTCAACCCGTTTTTTCGCCATTGTTGGTGTTCTTCACCAACAAACAACCTAGACTAACTTCTATCAATTATTCACACTCATATAAGTGTAGCCCATTTGATCTAGGGTAATCAATGCAGTTTTGGCCGATATAGCGAGGTCAATATCCTTCATTACGTTTTCTTCTGGTACTTGCCTGAAAGCCAGTACTTGCGCGCATACGTAAAATTCGATTCCCTCCTTTTTCATTTCCTTAATCACCGCTATGTTTGGATTGGGTACACCAAATTTGGCTTGATAGGCTTCATCATTCAAAATGCCTTGTATGGCACTGCCATGAATCACTACCGCCACCTTTAGCTTCTTTTTCGGAACTCCGTTGGCAATATTTAGATTATAAGTTCTGGCCACTTCATTAAGTGTACTCATTACCTGTGTGGAGTCGTAAACCTTATCAGTAACATCTATGGCTATTTTGTATTCAAGGTCTTTGTTATAATTAAGTGCTTTGGCTTGGGTTTTTACAACGCCCACCATAGGATTGAAATCAAAAACAGGATAGGTCATTTTGCCTTCTAAATACTCAGGCAACTGCGCTAATAATAGCGTTGGGAAAAGAAAACAGATTAAGAGGAAGCTAATTTTTTTCATGGCATTTAAGCTAGGTAATATTTTTTAAATTATGTACGAACAAACTGATTTAAGTCAGTTTATTCATTGACAGTTATCATTAGGGGACTGATAGAATCAAAGTAGATTTGTCATAAATATGATAGATATGAAAAAGCTTTTGCCCCTGTTTTTGTTTTTCCTGCTGGTCTTTAGTTGCTCAGAAAAACTATATGTAACCTCTGACCAAGAAAAAGGCATAGATTTCACTCAATATAAAAGTTTTGCTTGGGCCGATGGGCAGGAAAAGCCTGGGAAATCGAACCCCATGTTTGATAATGAATTGAACCGTAAGCGAATCATGGAGGCGGTTGAAGTGGAGATGAAAGCCCTCGGTTTTGAAAAGACAGACGCAGCACCTGATTTGATGATTGACTTTCATATTGTGATCGATCAGAAAGTGAGCTCTCTGACGCATAATGATTACCCATACGATGTCAAGTATTGGTCGGATTATCAGATTGAGTCCTATACTTTCAATCAAGGCAGCATTGTGATCCACATGATAGACAATAAAAAAGAACTTTTGGTTTGGCAGGGGATAGGCAGTAAAACCCTGAATGATGTTCCCCCTAAAGACGCTGAAGAAAAAATCAAGAAAGGCGTAAAAGCCATTATGGCCAAATTTCCTACAGCAAAAAGATAATTGACTCCATACTAAAAATGCCCTTGTTGATGGTCGTCATCAGCAAGGGCATTTGTTTTTTCTAAATGTTAATTTGGTTCATTGTTTAGTCTTTAAACTTATAGGTACTCACGTAATCACCTACTTCCCCATTATACAATACCACATGAGTTGTCTTCTTGACGGGATGTCCCTTTTTATGGTATTGGTATGTATAAGTGTTTGTGCTTGAGACTTCACCTTTGTTGTTTTTTATTTGCATTTGCCCTGGGTTATTTTTGCTCAACTTTATAAGCGGATTAAAAGGATTAATCGTAAACATATTGTCTCCATTGATCCTATCATCATAGTCGCTATAAGTAAAAACAGTAAGGAGTTTAGCCTCGTCTCCGTTGGAAGTATAATAGTATAGGCGCTGTTCGGTTATATTACCCTTTTCATCGTAATCATAACTTTCCCCACTTACCGGAGTCACTCCGCCCTCTTCTGGAATATCTTGATATGTGACAGACTTGGACAACCTTCCTTGTTCATTGTATTCAAAAGTATGAAATTGATTGAGTCTCGAATAAACATATTCATCTGTTCTTGCGATTTTGTCATCAGCGTATGTATAGACCATTCTCCATCCGTTATCAACATGAGACTCTATTAAAATACCTTCGTCATCATAGAAGTAGACTTGAGTTGATTCGCCCCAACTTTCGTCTGAGTACTTAGAGACCATGTAAATTCTGATCAACCTATACTGACTATCAAAATAAAGTGTTCGACTATAATTCAATTCCGAATATGTCTCTGGTAAAAGACGTTTTTCAGGGACCGTACTATCATCTGATGAGCACGATGAGATGGCTAATGTGAATAAAAGCATCAGCCTAAATGACCATTTAGGTGTATACATATGATTTAAAAATTTGGGTTTTTGACCTGCTAATTCCTTGAAAAGAAACTAACAATGATCCCTAGACCCAAAATCAAAATGCAAGGTTGGAGGGAGGAGACAATATTTTGAAAAATTGATTAAGCCTCCTTACCTCAAAGCCTCCCACAACACTTCCACTGGATGCTTGGCGATTCTGCTCGTGCCATCTTTGATTTGATGACGACAACTAGTGCCTGCAGCCGCAATGATCACTTCTTTGGGTTGCTGTCGCACCGCAGGGAAGAGCACCAGTTCACCAATCTTCATTGAGACCTCATAGTGCTCCTTTTCATAACCAAAAGAACCTGCCATACCACAGCAGCCCGAAGCAATCATGTGTACCGTGAAATTCTTAGGCAACGAGAGCATTTTCTTGGTAGGTACCATAGACGAAAGCGACTTCTGGTGGCAATGACCGTGCACCTTAATTAGCCTAGTCTCCGTTTTGAATTGAGCAGAAGTAATATTCCCTTTATCAATTTCTTGCGCCAAAAACTCTTCAATGGTAAATACATGTGCCGAGAGTGTCTTTGCTTTTTCCTGCAATTCGCCCCGTGTTAAGCTCGTGTATTCATCTCTGAAGGTCAGAATAGCGGAAGGCTCAACACCAACCAAAGGTGCATTGGCATTCACTAGCGCACTGAATTGTTGAACATTCTGTTCTGCCAAAGCTTTGGCTTCGTCCAACAACCCTTTAGATAGCTGGGGGCGACCAGAATCGGCATGAGGGACAAATAAGACTTCATAGCCTAGCTTGTCTAATAGCTTTACAGTGGTTTTACCAATTTCTGCATCGTTGTAATTGGTGAATTCATCGCAGAAAAAATAGACTTTACGGTTGGAAGCTTGAGGCTTAAATTCCTTTTTCAGCCATCGCTCTAAAGGCTGCTTAGCCAAAGCAGGCATGCTACGTTCTTTTGCAAAACCAGCAATAGCCTTGGCAACATTCCCCGTTAGGCGGTTTCCGAACACTAAATTATAAGCCCATGGCGCTTTGCTCGCCAGCTTCATACCTTTAGAAAAGTGTGCGATCTGTTTGGTACGGAAAGGGATCCCATTGCTTTTGTGGTATTGATGTTGCCATTCGCCTTTTAGCTTGGCCATGTCCACGTTGGAAGGGCATTCCGAAGAACAGCCTTTGCACGATAGACATAAATCCATTACCTCCTTAATCTCTGGATTATCGAAAGGGTTAGCGTCTGTGGAATGAGTGAGAATTTCGCGCAGCATATTGGCCCTGGCGCGTGTAGTGTCTTTTTCATCACGTGTGGCCATATAACTAGGACACATCGTTCCGCCACTCAGTTCTGTTTTTCGACAGTCACCCGAACCGTTACACAATTCAGCCGAACGCAATATGCCTTCATGTTCCGAAAAGTCAAATGTGGTGTCAAATTCAGGAGTGACTTGATTTTTTTCGTAGCGTAAGAAAGTGTCCATCGGAGGGGTGTCCACAATCTTGTTGGGGTTGAAAATGTTCTCAGGATCCCAAATGCGCTTCATTTGCTTTACCAACTGATAATTGTGCTCACCAATCATCTGAGGCAGAAACTCACCGCGCAAACGTCCGTCTCCGTGTTCACCAGAAAGTGACCCCTTGTATTTCTTTACCAAAGTGGCAATTTCTTCGGCAATAGTGCGGAAGAGTCTTTGGCCTTCTTCCGTCTTTAAATTAAGAATAGGACGCAAGTGCAATTCACCCGAACCTGCATGTGCATAATGCACTGCAAACAATCCATACTTGTCAAGGATTTGGTTGAATTCACGAATGTAGGCGGGCAAATCTTTAACATCTACTGCGGTATCTTCAATCACAGGAGCAGGCTTGGCATCGCCCGGAATATTCGACAGCAGTCCCAAGCCTGCTTTTCGTAAATCCCAAACCAGTTTAATTCCATCACCTTGAACTACAGGATAAGCGTATCCATGATTAGAGGTTTTTAGCTCCGCGATGAGTGTATTCACTTTATCATCTGCTTCGGCTTCAGTTTCGCCATTTAGCTCCACCACCAAAATGGCTTTCGGATCGCCTTGAACAAAGAATCGATTGGCCTTGTACATGGCGTTTCGTTTGGTAGCTTCCAAAATATAGTGATCCATCAACTCACAAGCCGAAGGTGCATATTTTAGCGCGACTAAATTAGCCCGAAGGGAATCATCAATAGTTTCAGAATGAATACAGACCAAACGTTTGTGATTGGGAGGGAGTGGGGTGAGCTTTAGTTTGGCTTGGGTGATAAAACATAAGGTACCTTCCGAGCCTGCTATTAAGCTACTAAGATTAAAAGGTTCACCGTTTTCGGTAAATGGCTGCTGCCGTAAAAGCATATCAAGCGCATAACCGTTATTTCTTCTGGGTACATCTGGTTTCGGGAAACCGTCAACTATTTCTTTCTGATTAATGGGCTGCTGCAACATCTCGACTGTTTCAGCATAGATTTTACGCTGAAGTGATTTGTCCTGATTTAGCAACTGATCTGCATCCATTGGGCCAAAAATAGCTTCGCTACCATCGGCTAAAATAGTTTTTACTTCAAGTAAATGCTCTCTAGTACTTCCGTATACGACTGAATTTGAACCGCATGAATTATTGCCAATCATTCCGCCAATCATAGCACGGTTGGCGGTAGAGGTTTCTGGTGCGAAAAACACTCCGTATTGTGCTAAATGTTTGTTGAGATCATCGCGAACGATTCCGGGCTCTACCCATACATAACCTTCTTCATTATTGATTTCCAGTACTTTCCCAAAGTGTTTTGACATATCTACAACAATACCGTTGCCTACAACTTGACCAGCCAATGAGGTGCCTGCTGTTCTGGGAATTAATCCTATTTTATTCTCCCGTGCAAAATTAACCAAGGTTATAAGGTCCTTTTGGCCTTTAGGAATAGCGACAGCCAAGGGAAGTTCACGGTAAGCAGAAGCATCAGTAGCGTAAAGTTTTCGCGTGGTGTTATCGGTGAATAAGTCACCTTGGAGAGCAGATTGAAGCGCATTCAAATTCATAGACGCAAATTAATTGATTCGTGTAGAATTGAGGCTTTTGTTTCGAGTAATTAATTATTGATTCAACTTTGATTGATCAGTGCTATTGAGAATTACATAATTCTTTATTTTATCTCTGGGTTGAAACAATTGCTTAATACTTTAGTTCCAACCCTATAATTCTCAATTTTGTCAGTTCAACTCAAATATTTAACATCTGAAACTCCTCTTGAAGAAAGGATAGCCTTGCTATTGGCCGACCGTGATAGAACGGCTGTAGGGCTGATATACCAAAACTATTCATCAATTTTATTGAATGTAATTTTGAGGGTAGTAAAGTACGAGGATGTCGCCAAAGATGTACTTCAAGACGCTTTATTAAAAATATGGCGTAATTCTACTAATTTTGACCCATCGAAGGGTAGTTTGTTTACTTGGTTAGTGAGAGTTTGTCGTAATGCAGCCATTGATAAGACACGGTCTAAAGATTTTAAGCAAAGGCAAAAATCTGAACAATCAGTTGACCTCGTATTTATATCGGACACGTTTGGAAATGAATCAGAGGTGAATGATGGTTCTGTAAGGGAATTGATATTTCAACTACCGGAAAAACAACGTACACTGATAAGTATGTCGTTTTTTGAAGGGTATAGCCATCCTGAGATTTCGGAACGATTAAGTATTCCTTTGGGAACAGTGAAAACGCGCATAAGGATGGCGTTGCAGCATTTAAGGTCAATAGTAGAATGAATATTCAAGAGTACATAGCATCAGGAGTTTTGGAATCTTATTGGGCGGGTGAGCTTAATGATGAAGAGATGCAAGCCGTGGATGCAATGGCGGCACGCTATCCTCAGGTGGCCGATGAACTTGATGAGTTAAGAAATGTTTTAATTACTTTGGCCCGTAGCCAATCTTCTTCTGGTGATAACACAGTAATTGATTTAGTGACGAATACTATCCGTGATGAGGAAAAGGAGGCTTTTTTAAGAGCCATTGAAGAGCCTGATACACAAATAAAGAAGATTAGAGTAATCCCTCGGTGGTCGGCAGCAGCGGCAGTTTTGTTGTTTCTGAGCATTGCATTTAACGTGTACTTCTTCCTTAGAATGCGAAGCGCGAAAGATGATGTTCGTAAAATAGCCGCAGAGAACTCAAAAATGGCTTATGAAATTGAGTCTACCCAGCAAGATTTGGGTTATGCCGAATTACGAGTAGCGCACTTTTTAAATAATGATAATATTCATGTGCGTTTAGATGGTTCTGAACTCTCACCAAAATCATTTGCCAATGTTTTTTGGGATAAGAATACAAATGCAGTATTTATCAGTGTAGATAATTTACCTGAACCACCAAAAGGTCATCAATATCAACTTTGGGCCATTAAACCAGGTCAAGCGCCAATTGATGCTGGTATTTTTGATCATAATCAGTTGGTTCAAGAATTAAAAGTGATCAAAGGAAGTGTTCAAGCTTTTGCCATCACCCTGGAAGAAGAGGGCGGTACGCCTATTGCCACGGTGGATCAAACCTATGCCAGAGGTTTTTTGAAAAAAAGTTAAGCCTCAAAAATCTATAGCCATCTCTTTGGTCGTAGTTAGGATGAATTTAAACTAAAACACGTTCAAATCATTCTAATTATGAAAACTCAAAAATTAAGAAATCTAATTTTAGGTACAGTTGTAGCTTTGTTTGCTACTATCAATGTTGCCAAAGCTCAGTCAAAAGACATCGTTGATTTAGCAGTTGGTAATGATAACCTAAAAACGCTAGTAGCTGCAGTAAAGGCTGCAGGCTTGGTAGAGACTTTGAAAAGCACTGGTCCTTTCACCGTTTTCGCTCCAACCGATGCTGCTTTTGCTGCTTTGCCTGCTGGAACTTTAGAGATGTTGCTAAAACCAGAGAACAAAGATAAGTTAGTAGCAGTGCTCACTTATCACGTTGTTTCGGGTAAAGTAATGTCAACCGACCTTTCTAACGGTCAGGAAGCAGCTACAGTGCAGGGAGAAAAAGTGAAAGTAATGATGTCCAATGGTAAAGTAATGATCAGTGGAGCTACTGTTGTAGCTGCTGACGTGAACGCCAGTAATGGAGTAGTACATGTGATTGATAAAGTGATTTTGCCACCGAGCATGATGAAATAGTTCATGGTTCATTTTGGTTATGTTGATTTGGCCCTCGATGAGAATCGAGGGCTTTTTTGTTTAATGGGGAAGTTGGAACCTTGAGTTTACTAGGGTGTTAGTTAATTGAAGTTTTATTTTAGCCTCAATTGTTTTAAATAGTAACTCAAAGCATGTCCATGAAAATTATTGAATGCCCAAGGGATGCCATGCAAGGTCTCCACGATTTTATACCTACAGCAACCAAAGCGGCCTATGTCAATCAACTGCTGAAAGTTGGTTTCGATACCATCGACTTTGGAAGCTTCGTATCGCCCAAAGCCATCCCGCAATTGCGCGATACAGCTGAAGTTTTAAATCGGCTAGATTTGTCTAAAACTAAGTCGAAATTACTCGCCATTATTGCCAATACAAGAGGGGCGGAGGATGCTGTGAATTTCGAAGAAATCACCTACTTGGGATTCCCACTTTCCATTTCGGAACAGTTCCAAATGCGGAACACAAACAAGTCCATTGCAGAAGCATTAGTACAGTTGGAGGCGATCCAGAATCTCTGCATGAAGCACAATAAAAAACTGGTGACTTATGTTTCCATGGGCTTCGGAAATCCGTATGGAGAAACCTTTAATGCTGAAATAGTAGCTAAGTTCGTTGAAAATCTTGTTCAACTTAATGTTGAAATAATAAGTTTATCTGATACGATAGGAATAGCTGATTCACAAATGGTTAAAGAGATTTTTAAAAACAGCATAACTGCCTATCCAACTACGGAAATAGGGGCGCATTTCCATTCTACTCCTCAGAAGATTGTTGAGAAGGTGAGCTCGGCTTACCATGCCGGTTGCCGCAGATTCGACACGGCAATGAAGGGCTTTGGTGGTTGCCCAATGGCGACAGATGCACTGACGGGTAACATCGATACCGAAGTTTTGGTGCGTTATTTTGATGAGCAAAATGTGGAGTTGGGTTTAGATCGAAAGGCTTTCTCAGAAGCCATGATGATGGCCAGTGAAGTGTTTCCCACTTAGCATAAATTATCAATAACTTTGATGAAGTCCATAAGCTTGATATATTCGAAAATGATCCGCAATATTTTTTTAATAACCTGTTTAGTCTTGAGCACATTTTCTTCAATGGCTTGGCAAACTGACTTTCAGGTAAAGGAAAAAACGCCTGTTAAGATTGAAAGCATTTTCAATAAACTGATTGATGGTAAACCTGAAGAAGTAGGGATCAACTCGGCTGCTTTGGAGGCTGGTATTCAGTCTATCATTCAGCAGGCTTTAGATTCTGGTGCCTTTCCAGGTTGTCAGCTATTGATTGCTAAAGATGGTATTGTATTCTATGAGAAGTCATTTGGCTATCATACTTACGATCAATCTATCGAAGTTAAGAACAGCGATATCTATGATTTGGCTTCGGTAACGAAAACTACCGCAGCCACCTTGGCGCTGATGAAACTGCATGATGAAGGTAAATTTAGTTTGGAAGAAAACTTCGGCTACTATTTCCCCAAAATAGCCAAAGGCGAAAAGGCTGATTTGCCGATTCGGGATGTTTTAGCACATCAGGCAGGATTAAAAGCGTGGATTCCCTATTGGTCTGAAGTGCAGCGCAAGAACGGCAAATACAAATGGAATACAGTTAAGTCAGATTCCTCCAAAAGATTTCCATACCGCATTTCAGAAACCGGTCTATTTCTACACAAGGATTTTAAGGAAAAGAAGATTTACAAAATGATCAAGCGCACGAAGGTGAGCGATGACAAGAGTTATCTCTACTCTGGTTTGCCCTTTTATTTATTCCCAGAACTGGTGGAAAGGGAGTCTGGACAAGCATTTGATTTATTCTTGAACAATAACTTCTACAAGCCATTGGGCGCGGAAACATTGGGTTTTAAGCCTAAAGAAAGGTTTTCGTTAGATCGAATTGTTCCGACCGAAGTGGATGACTTTTTCAGAATGGAAACATTACATGGCGATGTGCATGACGAGGGAGCCGCTATGATGTTGGGGGTTTCGGGCAATGCTGGCTTATTCTCAGATGCTAGAGATTTGGCCAAAGTATACCAAATGCTCTTGAATGGGGGAGTGTATGATGGAAAAGAATACTTGAATGCGGCTACGATTAAAGAGTTTACCGATTGTCAGTTTTGTGAAACAGGTAACCGCAGAGGTTTAGGTTTTGATAAGCCATTGGTTGATTATAGTTTCTCAGCCTCTAGTGTAGCGCAACACGCCAGTCCAGCAAGTTTTGGACATACGGGCTACACTGGAACTTTCGTTTGGGCAGACCCTGCTACTGGGCTCTTATTCGTCTTTCTTTCCAACAGAGTCAATCCAACAAGAGATAACAGCAAAATCTATCAACTGAATGTTCGTCCTAATATCCACAACTTGGTGTATAACCTGCTAGAAGAAGGAAGCTACGGCTTAGGGCAGCGGTAATTTGAATTTTCAGGAACCACAAAGAGCGCTAAGTATCGCAAAGCATAAATTAGGATCGTCACTGCGAGGTGTAGGCCATGCGTTAGCAATGGACTGCAACGCGGCACTCTCAATGTAATCAAACCAACCTAAACTCTTTCCCAGGCAAAGGCTTAATGTAACCTGCAAACTCCATTTGTAATAGCAGAGAAGCCAATGTGCTCATGTTCAATTGACTTTGCCAGCAGAGCTTATCAATGTGCATTTGCTGTCCATTTTTCAACAAAACCTCAACAATCGCTTTTTCGTCACCTTGTAAATCCTTATACCTTAATTCTGGATTTTTGGCTTGGGTGCTTTCTTGGACATCCCAGTTGAGGGCTTCTACCACATCTTGAAACGAAGTGAAAATTGAAGCTTTCATGTTTCTAATCAATAGATTACATCCTTCCGAATAGGTATTTCCAACTTCACCGGGTACGGCAAAAACTGGAATATCATAACTATCGGCAATATTGGCTGAGATGAGTGCACCTCCTTTTTTAGCCGCTTCCACCACAATTAGCGCATCCGACATTCCAGCAATTACCCTGTTTCTGGCAGGGAATAAACGTGCGTCAGCTTCGGTGCCAATCGGGTATTCACTGATCAGGCCACCATTTCCCAGCATTTTTAGGGCTGTATTTCGATTGCCAGAAGGATAAATCTTATCCAACCCACAAGCCATGGCGCCAATGGTAGGTAATTGCTGCTTTATTGCGGAATCATGTGCCTTTACATCAATACCATAGGCCAAACCCGAAATGATGGTGGCTTCCTGTGGTGATATCTGTGCTACAATGTCTTCGGTGATTTGTAAGCCATACTTTGTCGCCCTGCGAGTTCCTACAATCCCAATGGTTCGAGGTGGGTTGAGTTCTACTTTACCTACAGAATAGAGTAAAATAGGGGCGTCCGAGATGTTCATTAACCTTTTTGGGTAATGCGCTTCTTTGTAGTAGTGGATTGAAATGCCTTTTTTGATGGAGTCTTCAATGATCTTTTCTGCCTTTACCAGAAGCTCCTTTTGGTTAGGAATCAGCGCAGATAGCTTTGGACCAACGCCCGGTATTTTTGAAAGTTTGCCTTTGGTGGCATTGAACACCTGTTGCGGGGTAGAGAAGTAGTTAATGAGTTGCCTTGATAGGGAAGGGCCAATTTTAGGGATAAGCGACAAGGCTACTTGATGTAGCTTGTCTTGGTTCATGGCAGTTGGCTTTTCATTTCTTCTAAAAAGCCCCGAATTTTCTTTAATGAAGTAATCATTTCAGCATCGGTGCTGATCGTTTCTTTATGATTCTTGATATGCTCTTGCGCACCTTGGAGGGTGTAGCCCTTCTCCTTTACTAAATGGTAAACGAGTTTGATCTTTTTTAAGTCTTCTTGAGTGAATTTTCGATTGCCTTTTTTGTTCTTTTTTGGGCTGATGAAAGTGAACTGACTTTCCCAGAACCTGATCAACGAAGTTGCTACGCCAAGTTCTTTGGCTACCTCGCCAATGGTGAAGTATTTCTTTTCTATTGGTTTCTCTTTGTATGGCATATCAACGGGTTATGAAAAGAAGTACAAGGATTACTTTAAGCTTACCAAAGGGTCGCTATTTCAAATGTAAAGAATTCAAACAGAATATTTAAACCCTTTTTCGAATATCAAATGGCCGTCTATGCTTAGCGATAAGAATATGAACCCAGCGACTGATTCTCTATAGAAGAAAGTCTCAAGATTTCTTCATACTCAGCAGCATTCAGATCTTTAAAGAAGTAATTAATGGGGTCTTTGGCTACGCCATTAATGTGCACTTCATAGTGCAAATGAGGTGCCGTAGACTTTCCTGAATTCCCAACATAGCCTATGACTTCACCTCGTTTTACCTTTTGTCCAGGGCGAACAGCAAATCGGCTCATGTGGCCATAGAGTGTTTCGTAGCCAAAACCGTGATCGATAATGATATGCTTACCATAGCCAATGGTACTAGATGTGGTTTTAGAAACAACACCATCACCAGTGGCATAAATAGGGGTGCCTTGCTCTGCAGAGAAATCACTTCCGTAATGCATTCTTTTTACCTTAAAAATAGGATCGGTTCTATACCCAAAACCCGAAGAGAACCTTCTCAAATCTTTGTTAGATACAGGTTGTATGGCAGGCATTGAAGAGTAGAGACGTTCTTTGTCCAGTGCCAGTGCCATTACTTCATCATAGGACTTGGTTTGGATATACATCTTCTTTTTTACATTGTCTATCTTCTCTAGCGCACTGACTACTAGGTTCTTATTTTCCATGTCACTCTCTAGGAGTTGGCGGTAACGTAAAGCACCACCGGAGCCGGCTTCTCTCACCGTTTCAGGAATAGGTTCAGCTTCAAAAACGACACGATAAACGTTATCATCTTTTTCTTGAAGCACGCCTAACATGGCATCCATTCCGTCCACCTGATCCTTCATCAGGTCGTAATAAAGCTTGAGTTCGTTATTTTCTTCTTTTAGAGCAGCCTCTTTTGGGGAATCGAAATATTGACCGAGCACCACAATAATGCCCACAGAGAGCACCAGAGCTAAGGATAAGAAGCCGAGAGCGTTAATAACCACATCGCGCTTTTTAACTTTGATGCGCTCGTATTTACAAGTCTCGGTGTCGTAGTAATATTTTATTTTTGACATTAAGAATCCTTTTTGAAATTCTCCTAATTTTGTGCCCTTACGATTGGGAACACAAAGTTTCCTTCAAAGGTACAAAATTAAGCTTTAGCTTAAACGCAAATAATTCATCTGAGATGCAATCAAAAGAAATTAGATCGAAATTTATCGAATTTTTCAAGTCAAAATCCCATCAATTTGTGCCTTCAGCGCCATTGGTGATTAAAAACGACCCAACCCTGATGTTCACGAATGCAGGGATGAATCAGTTCAAAGACCTTTTCTTAGGCAACTCAAAAGCAGATTATAACCGTGCGGCCAATAGCCAGAAGTGTTTGCGTGTTTCTGGAAAACACAATGATTTGGAGGAAGTAGGCATTGATACCTACCACCACACCATGTTCGAAATGTTGGGCAACTGGTCGTTTGGAGATTATTTCAAGAAGGACGCCATTACTTGGGCTTGGGAATTACTAACCGATGTTTATGACCTGCCAAAAGACAGATTATACGTTACCGTTTTTGAAGGAGATAAATCTGAAGACCTTGATTTTGACCAAGAAGCCTTCGATTTATGGAAGCAATACATTGACGAAGCCCGTATTTTGGGTGGAAATAAGAAAGATAACTTCTGGGAAATGGGCGAAACGGGGCCTTGCGGGCCTTGTTCCGAAATTCATATCGACTTAAGGTCAGATGAAGAAATAGCCAAAACACCAGGGAAAGACCTTGTGAATAATGACCATCCACAAGTGGTGGAAATTTGGAACTTGGTTTTCATGCAATACGATAGAAAAGCAGATGGCCATTTAGAAAGCCTTCCTGCCCAGCATATTGACACAGGAATGGGCTTTGAGCGTCTTTCAATGGCTTTACAGCAGAAGGGCTCCACTTATGATACGGATGTATTTACGCCACTGATTGATTACATTGCGAAGCAATCAGGTGTTGCATATGGTACTTCTGAAAAAACCGATATCGCTATTAGAGTAATTGTAGACCACATTCGTGCGATTTCTTTTGCCATTGCTGATGGTCAACTGCCTTCAAACAACAAGGCGGGTTACGTAATCCGAAGAATCTTGAGAAGGGCAGTGCGCTACGGCTACACCTTCCTCAATTTTAAAGAACCATTCCTATATGGCCTCATGCCAATTTTAGCAGAGCAGTTCTCTGGCGTTTTCGATGAACTTGTAAGTCAGCAAGAGTTTATTGCTAAGGTGATCAAGGAAGAAGAGGCTTCATTCCTCAGAACGCTTGAAAACGGTCTTAAACGATTAGACCAAGTGCAGACCAATATGAAAGCCGAAGGAACGGATGTGATTGATGGTCAAGTAGTTTTTGAACTGTACGATACTTTCGGTTTCCCAGTAGATTTAACGGGACTGATTGCGAGAGAAAATGGCTTGAGCATTGACGAGAAAGGCTTTACGGAAGCCATGGCTGTACAAAAGCAGCGCTCAAAAGCAGATGCTGCTCAAGTAAAAGGCGATTGGATTCAAGTGTCGGAAGAAGAAACTTCTGAGTTTGTCGGTTACGATGAAGTTGCTGTAAAAACCAGAATCATCAAGTACCGCGAAATCAAAGAGAAGAAAGGAACTGTGTATCAGTTGGTGCTTGACCAAACGCCTTTTTATGGTGAAAGTGGAGGCCAAGTAGGAGACAAAGGGATGTTGAAGAATGAGACCGAAACCATTAAGGTTTTAGATACTCAAAAAGAGAATGACCTGATTGTTCACTTTACAGATCGGATTCCAGCCCAGCCAGAGGCTGAGTTTGAAGCCATTATTGATTCATCAAGAAGGGAGTTGATTAAGAACAACCACTCTGCAACTCACTTGTTGCACTCTGCTTTGCGTCAAGTACTTGGTAACCATGTGCAGCAAAAAGGATCCTTGGTTTCAGATAAAATATTGCGTTTCGATTTCTCACATTTTGCGAAAGTAGAACCGGAGCAAATCGAAGAGATTGAAAGAATTGTGAATGACCATATTCGTCAGAATATCAAGCTGAACGAGCAAAGGAACGTACCCATTGAAGAAGCCAAGAAGTTGGGGGCAACAGCCCTTTTCGGTGAGAAATACGGTGAGTTTGTTCGCGTCATCACTTTCGATCCAAGTTATTCGGTAGAACTCTGCGGAGGAACCCATGTGGCCGCAACAGGTCAAATAGGGATGTTTAAAATTACTTCAGAAGGAGCAGTAGCGGCAGGTGTGCGTAGAATTGAAGCGGTATCTGGCCCTAAGGCTTTCGATTTGGTTCAGGAGCAAGATAAGTTGCTGAAGGAAATTAAGGAAATGCTGAAAAGCTCGAACGACCTGGCCAAGGCCATTAGTTCCCTGATGGAAGAAAGGCAAAAGCTGAACAAGGAATTAGAAACTTTGCATGCCAAGCAATCTGGTCAACTGAAAGAAGAGTTGGTGAAGAAGATTGTTGCTGAAAAAGGGTTGAATGTGATCATTGAAAAAATTACCGTTCCGAATGCGGATGCCGTGAAGAAGATCTCTTTCGAACTCAGAAACGAAGTTGAAAACCTGTTTGCCGTACTGGCCGCTAATGTTGATGGTAGCCCGCAAATCGCGATTGTGCTTTCCGACAATGTGGTAAATGACAAAGGCTTGAACGCTGGTGTAATGATCAGAGATTTGGCCAAAGCCATCAAAGGTGGAGGAGGCGGACAGCCTTTCTTTGCTACCGCTGGCGGAAAAGACTTGACTGGTTTGGATCAGGTAATTACTGAAGCCAAAGCAAAACTTGCCGGTCTTGAGTAGTATTCAAGAAAAATTATATCAATCAGGTTATAAGTCGGTTATAGGTCTTGAGGTTCATGTTCAGTTGAATACGGAGTCGAAGATATTTTCTTCCGACCCAAATGACTTTGGCGCTGAACCGAACACGCATGTGAGTGTGGTTTCTTTGGCACATCCAGGTACTTTGCCTGTGTTGAATGAGGCGGTTTTAGAAAAGGCGATTAAGATGGGATTAGCTTGCCAATCTGAAATTACGGAAGTGAATCACTTCGCCAGAAAGCATTATTTCTACCCAGATTCCCCGAAGGGTTTTCAGACTACCCAAGACAAAACGCCCATTTGCGTGGGAGGGAAGATAGAGTTGTTTGGGGAGCAGTTAGAGAAGCCATTCGTGCAATTGCACCATATTCATTTGGAAGATGATGCTGGGAAGTCCATTCATGATGAAGGGCCCGACACACTAATTGACTTGAACCGAGCGGGTACGCCACTGATTGAAATAGTGACCGATCCCGATATGAGCCTTTCCGAAGAAGCTGCGGCTTGTCTTCAGGAAATCAGGTGTTTGGTGCGTTACCTGAAAATCAGCTCTGGAAACATGGAAGATGGGGAATTGCGTTGCGATGCCAATATTTCGATTATGCGGCTCGATGCCAAAGAGTACGGGGACAAAGTGGAGGTCAAGAACATGAACTCCATTAGTAACGTAAAAAGGGCCATTGACCACGAGCTGGAAAGGCAATTGGAAATGGCTTTGAAGGGTGAAGCGATTGCGGTAGAAACGAGAACCTTCGACCAAGTTTCAGGAACTACGGCTGGAATGCGTTTTAAGGAAACCATGAACGATTATCGTTACTTTCCTTGCCCAGATTTGCCTCCAGCGATTGTCACTCAGGAGATTTTGGATGAGATTGCCTCAGAAATGCCTGTCCTTCCTTCTGTACTTAGAAGAAAGTTTACAGAAGTTTATGGTTTGGCAGCCTACGATGTGCTTTTGCTTACCGAAGAAGCTGAAACCGCTTACTACTTTGATGCGTTATGCAATGGGAACTCAGCGTATAAGGCGGCTGCGAACTGGATCAATGGCCCAATAAAAGGCCTGTTGAACGAAAAAGGAATTGAACTTTCTCAAACCAACTTGACAGTTGAGCGACTAAGTGGCTTGATTAATTTGGTGGAAAGTAACCAAGTAAGTTTTTCTATTGCCTCTCAGCGTATATTACCGAGGCTTTTAGAAGAAGAAACCACGGCTTTGGAACTAGCACAGTCACTTGATTTGTTGATGGTGGCTGATAGTGGTGAGCTGTTAGACTTGATCAAAGAAGTCTTAGTATCTTTGCCCGACAAGGTGAAGGCTTACCAAAGTGGTAAAAAAGGTCTGCTTGGGCTCTTTATGGGCGAAGTAATGAAGAAAAGTGGGGGCAAGTCCGATCCAAAGAAATTAAAACAATTGTTAGAAAAGGAACTTTCATAGGTATGACATTGAAGAAAAATATTGCGATTGTATTGGTGTTATTGATCATCAGTGCTTGCTCTGCTTCCAAAAATGATGGAATGGTCAGGGTTTCAGGTGTGATCAAAAACCCGATTCCGCAAGGAGAAATCATTTTGGAGAAGTTTGAGGTAGGTCAGGTGGTGCCCGTAAAAACGGTCAATGCTGATACTGATGGAAATTTCGAAATAGAGACTGAAGTTACTGAGCCAGGTTTTTATCGCATCAATGTGTATGGCCAGCAGTTTGAAATCTTAGTATTGGACAAAGAAGATATTACCATTACTGCCGATGGCCAAGGTGGACAAATGATTGAAGCCAAAGGATCTGAAGACCTAAAACACCTTGCTCAGGTGCAGGACTTTATGGAAGAGTATTCTTATGTAGTACGTGATTTTAACGAGCGTTACAGCAAAGCGCAGCAATCGGGTGATAACCTTAAAATGGAAGAGCTTGTAG
This sequence comes from Roseivirga sp., assembly GCF_034669765.1. Lineage (GTDB taxonomy): Bacteria > Bacteroidota > Bacteroidia > Cytophagales > Cyclobacteriaceae > Roseivirga. Next base: position 695,803 of record NZ_JAXMOQ010000002.1, on the reverse strand, counting down.
AAGAAGGTACCGCTTTGGAAGCTGGTAAGGTGAAGAAGCTTAAAGCCATGGCTTGGAAAATGGACGGTTCAATTGTGCCTTTAATGGTGACCGATTATTTCCCTGATAAATCTCAAGAATATCAGTTTTTAGATAGCCTAGGTCAGAAACTACAAAAGGAATTGCCAAACTCAAGTCAGGTAGAAATGTTTGTTGGCAACTTGGCTTACTTTAAGCCTGCAGTACAAATGGGGGATGTAGCCCCTGAAATTTCTTTGCCTACTCCCGATGGTAAAGTCATTAACCTTTCAGACTTGAGAGGGAAGTACGTTTTGCTTGATTTCTGGGCGGGCTGGTGTGGCCCTTGCCGCAAGGAAAACCCAAATGTGGTGGCCATGTACAACAAGTACAACAAAGATGGATTTGAGGTATTTGGCGTGTCCTTAGACAGAACCAGAGACAAGTGGGTGGATGCCATTGCTGAAGACGGTTTAATCTGGCCTTCACACGTTTCTGACCTTAAGTACTTTCAGTCGGCTGCAGCCATGACCTACAAAGTGAATGCGATTCCTTTTGCCTTGCTTTTAGACCCAGAAGGCCGCGTCATTGGCAAAAACCTAAGAGGTAAGGCACTCCAAAATAAGCTTGCGAGCCTATTTGAGTAATTTCCTTTTCTCTTTTTTAGAAGAAAACATCAAAACCAGTTTTCCTGAATGTAGGGAAGACTGGTTTTTTTAGTTATTAACTATTCCATTTTTTGATTCCTTCACATCCTTCGGGTGGTTCACAAACAGAAAGATAAAGCTCAGTGCGAAGATCATATAAAGCACAGTGAATGCTACCATATATTCCCAATGCATGGTAATGGTGGAGAGCATTTTGAGCAAGGCAAAGGCACCTACTACAAAGTGCATAAGGTTGCCCATGGCTACGGGTTTGCCATAAATACCGCCCATTAAATTATCCTTCGCCATCCAGTTTAGCATGGCAAAACCAAGGTAAAGGGCACCCAACAATTGCGTGGCAAGTTCCGTGTATTGGTCTGAACCCATATTTAAAAAGACCGCGACCTCTTGCGGCATAAAAGCAAGTGTGACACCTATAAGGCCTAAAAATAGGGCCGTGATCATCATAAGTATTTTTGTGTTCATCTGCTTGTGTATAGGGTTTAGGATAAAGGTACTCGCTTTTAGCTAAAGAGACGCTAAAATCCATTAAGCGGATGGAATCCACTGCCAATAGAATTTTTTACCGCTGTTCGTAGCGTCTCGCTGCGAACTTATTAGATTAGGAGTTAGCCCACATTCCCCAAACTATTTAGAAAGGCTAATCTCACCGAAATCTGTTGGTCTTCTGCCACTCAAATCATTTCGCTTCACAAGGCAGTAGAAATCATCTAGTTTAGTACTAGACCTTAAATATCAATTATGAAAAAACAATGGAAACCATTACTCCTCGCAGCATTTTTAGTACTCGTTGCCTGTGAGCCCAAACAAAAAGAGGTAGGAGATATGACCGAAGCCGAACTGACAGAATACGCCAAAGGAATTCATGAACGTGTGATTACACTTGATACGCACGATGACATCAATACTTCCAACTTTACCGCAGAGAAGAATTACACTCAACGCCTTTCCACTCAAGTAAACATTCCTAAGATGGAAGAAGGGGGCTTGGACGTGTCTTGGATGGTGGTTTATACTGGCCAAGGTGACTTAACTGAAGAAGGGTATGACAAAGCTTATGAGAATGCCGATGACAAGTTCAAGGCCATTCACAGACTGACAGAAGAAATTGCGCCAGATAAAATTGGCTTGGCACTTACTTCGGACGATGTACGAAGCATTGTGGCTTCTGGAAGAAAAGTAGCCATGATTGGCGTGGAGAACGGTTATCCTATCGGAACCGATATTTCTAGAGTAAAAGAATTCTACGAGAGAGGCGCGCGCTACATGTCTTTGGCGCATAACGGACACAGCCAATTGAGCGATTCTAACACAGGAGAGCGCGATAGCGTTTGGCTGCACAATGGCTTGAGCGATTTAGGCCGTCAGGTAATTGCTGAAATGAACAAATGGGGAATCATGATTGACCTTTCGCATCCTTCTAAAGTAGCGAACATGGAAATGATGAAGCTTTCAAAAGCGCCTGTAATAGCTTCACATTCATCTGCTAGAGCGATGAACGATGTAAGTCGTAACCTTGACGATGAGCAATTGATGATGTTGAAAGAGAATGGTGGTGTAATTCAGACAGTGGCTTTCAAAAGCTATGTAAACACGGATAAGAACAGCGCAAGCAGTGCAAAAGTGCAAGAAGTAACAGCCAGAATAGCTGAAGAGAATGGCTTTGAAATGAAGGATAGATCTGAAATGAGAGGAATGGATGCCGAAACAAGAGAGGCATACATGACTGCATTGGCGGACTTTAGAGAGAAACATGGAGATGCGATTGACAAAGAAGCAAGAACAGCAGCACCTGCCGTAAATGTGTCTGATTTCGCAGACCACATTGACTACCTAGTGAATAAGATAGGTTTAGAGCATGTAGGTATTAGTTCCGATTTTGACGGTGGAGGAGGAGTTGAAGGCTGGAATGGCGCTGAAGAAACTTTCAACGTAACCTTAGAATTGGTACGTAGAGGCTATACTGAAGAACAAATTGGAATGCTTTGGAGCGGAAACTTACTTCGCGTTTTAGACGAAGTACAAGCGGTAGCTAAGCAGATTCAAGGAAAGTAAGAATCATTTTTGGTTTATAATTGTAAAGGGCAACTGTGAAAACGGTTGCTTTTTTGTGTCTTAGTGATTCCGCTAATAAGAGGTGTTTAAAGTTGATCTTTAGATGTCCAAAACCCATGTTGAGCTATTCCCCTCTCATAATAGGAGTTAGGGGAGTGTTACGAAGGTTTGTTGTTATTTCTTAGTTCAATTGTTTAGTCCCGTCACCTCCCTTGCCCTCCTCGAGGAGGGAATGCTTTTGCCGTTAATAATGGTTGGTGGATGTTTGCCTGAATTAAGCCTTAGATGCTCTAAATTGGTACTTTGCCATTCCCCTCCAAGGAGGGGTTAGGGGTGGGTCGACTAGGTTTTGTTGGTTACTTAAATTTCTAATGTGTGCTGTAAGGCTTATTGTTTTAAAGGTATTGGCTATTTCCTTAGATGTGCCTTTGAGTTGTCCTGTCGTGAAGAAGGTTGGTTATTATCAGTCCAGCCTCAAAAAATCAACTCAAAGCTAGTTCCTTCGCTGCCTGATTTAACTGTAATACTTCCTTTATGCAAGCCCATAATCTGACGAGAAAGAGAAAGCCCAATACCAGAACCACTTTGCTTTGTGGTGTAGAAGGGGACAAAAATATTGTCCAAAACCTCATCTGGAATTCCTGGGCCGTTATCACGAATGGATAGAATAACTCGCTCTTGCTCAAGGCGAGTGCTCAATTGAATGGATTTATAAGGCTGATCCTTAATGGCCTCGATGGCATTCTTCACCAGGTTGATCAACACTTGATCCAAAAGGTTGGGGTCGGCATTAATCTCAATGCTTGAACTTACTTCTATTTCGAAGTTGATATTGGCGGCTTCTAAGTCGGGTTTGAATAAGTTTTCAATTCGCTTGACCAAGGGGAGAAGCTGTACTGTACTGAACTCAGGTTTCGATACTTTGGTCAGCTGATCATAGGTATTTACAAAATGAGCTAAACCCTTGCTACGGGCTTCAATGGTTTCTAGTCCGCCCACAATATCCTGATAAGCTTCTGCTTCCGTTTGGCTATTGCTTTTGGCTTGAACTTCTTTTTTAAACACCTGGAGAATTACTTCTGAAAGCGTAGAAATGGGGATTACAGAATTCTTGATTTCATGGGTAAGCACGCGAATAAGACGTTGCCACGATTCTATTTCTTTTTCTTCCAGTTCGCTCTTAATGTCTTGAAAAGACACCAACCTATAGCCTTTATCCTGAAGTTTAAAGGTGGTTACTTGAACGGAAAGGTTGAGCAGCGTCCCCGCTATTTTAACCTTTACCAATTCCCTTTCACCCGATTTAAGCTTGTCTACTTTGCTAGCTACTTCTTCAGATACTTTTGCCAAAGAAGCAAGAGAAGTGATGTGATCCTTCTGGAAAAGCTCTTTTGCGGCTTTGTTTGAAAGTGCCACCTTGTTGTCTTCATCAAAACAAAGCACCGCCACCCGAACATGCTCCACCACGGTTTGCAAATAGATGTAGTTCGAAGCCTTTTCATTCCTCAGGTTTTTCATTACCTGATTGATTTCATGAAAAGCGTAATTCAGTTCATCGGTTTTCTTATAGGAAAATGAATTGCTGAAATCATTTTGTTTGATGGATAGCAGGAAATAAGTCAAATCTCGTCTGGAACGCTCTACATAACGGATCAGACTGATGAGGACAATCACTAGTGTAAGAAAGAGCCAGAAGGAAACTAGCCAAAAATGGGTTTGGGTAAGAATATAGAAGCCTGAATAGCCTAAGGCCAGCAGAGCCAGAATACGGAGTACTACGTTTAATCGAAAGTACTTATACCTCATTCAGTTTCTTTTACTTGATAGAAGACCAAGAGCTTTAGCTTGGTTCGTAGCATTCTTGGACAACCCCACCTCACCCCAAATCGGATGACCATAGTTGCGTCTTTTTCATAAGTATAAACGGCTGTAGTGGCCTTAAATCCTTCAACTTCGGTTTCTAAACTATTTTTGTTGTTCGAACCAAAAACATATCGTGTTTGTGGGTCACGAACATCAAAGTAAGTAATGCAGTCTGTTTTTGCCAGCAAATACATCCTTACAGTAGTTCCAGCATCAATATTTAATTTATAGTCTCCTGAGTTTTGAGTACCTACTACTTCAAAATTTAGGGTGCCAAAATGCTTCCATTTAAATTTTTCATCCGACAACTGACTGTCCTTTATTCTATCGTGTATTTCTTCTAGACTTCGCTGTCCACTGGCATGGAGTCGAATTCCAATCAGGCAGATAATGATTAGAAGAATACGCATATTTTCGGATCTTAGAAACTTTTCATTTAGACTTTAATAAAATACGGTACATGTGTCGAACTTAATTTATTAAATCTACTGTTAGAAAGAAGAGTTTATAACTTAATGTTTTGATTTATTAAAGTTGGGCTGAATCTAATCTATTTATATTAATTATCAGAGTCCGTACTTAGCCATTTTCCTATATAGGGTGCTGCGGCCAAAGCCCAATTCGATTGCTGCTTGCGTTAGGTTACCTCCAGCTTTACGTACTGCGTTTTGAATGGCCGTTTTTTCCATGGCCTCAATATTTAAAGATTCTGGCTGGCTATGGCCTTCAATACCCTCGTCTTTCAATAGAAAGTCCTCAGGGGCTAAAAGAGGAGAGTTAGCCATAATCACAGCCCTTTCAATGGCATGTTGAAGTTCACGAATATTTCCTGGCCAGCTATAACCGAGTAGTTTATTCAATGTGGTTTCATTTAACCTCATTTTTTCCTTCTGATACTTTTTGGCGTAAGTGGCGAGAAAATGCTTTGCCAATGGTGCAATGTCCTCTTTTCTTTCTCTCAAAGGAGGGAGTTTGATTTCCACGGTATTCATTCTGTAGAGCAAATCTTGTCTGAACTCATTATGCTTTACCATTTGGTAAAGAGGCATATTGGTAGCACATACCAAACGAATATTTAGTGGAAGCACTTTATTAGAACCCACACGGCTAATTTGTTTGAATTGAAGTGCAGTCAGTAATTTCGCTTGCAAGGGCAAGGATAGGTTTCCAATTTCGTCTAAAAATAATGTTCCATTTGAAGCTAACTCAAACCTGCCTGGGCGATCTTCTCGGGCATCGGTAAAGGCACCTTTTACATGGCCGAATAGTTCAGATTCAAAAAGCGTGGTGGAAATTGCTCCTAGATCGACCTTGATGAAGTTTTCATTGTCCCTTTTGGATTGATTGTGAATTGCTCTGGCAATTAACTCTTTCCCCGTTCCGTTTTCACCTAAAACGAGTACGTTGGCATCGGTTTTGGCTACTTTTTCAATGGTGTGAAAAATAGGCTTCATCACAGGACTCACAGAAATTATATCGCTCAATTCTTTCTGTTGGTCCTTCATCAAAATCTTCTGACCTGTCTTTAACTCTTGGACTTCCTTTCTGCTTTTACTCAATTCGTAAATTGACAATACGGTGGCCAATAACTTTTCTTTCGGCCAAGGTTTTACCAAAAAATCGACAGCACCTTCTTTCATAGCTTCCACGGCAATGTCAATATCCCCATAAGCAGTATTCATCAAAACATGTGCTTTTGGGTCTTTCTCCAAAACTCTTTTCAAAAGCTTGATACCTTCTTTCCCGCCCGTCAAACCATAGGAGAAATTCATGTCCAGTACAATCACATCATACTCGTGCTGATTGAGTAGGAAAACTAATTTGGCAGGATCTTTTTCTGTAATTACAGTCTGAAAATATTGTTTCAAGATCATGTTGGCTGTGTAAAGCACTCCTTGATCATCGTCTAATACTAGAATTTTGGCGTCAATTTTTGACATTAGTCCTTGTTGGTCCGTGATGGAGTGTAAAGGTATGAAATGTACCATTATGATACATTCATTTGTTCCACATTGACACGAATTAATTGATAAACGGGATAGTATATAGTGTAAGCTGCTGTTATTTAGATATTTGTGGTTTCGGCATGATTATAGGATACTACTGTGAGCGTCTACTAAGAAGTTGAAACTACCAACAGAACATGAATAATTATGAGATGATGATCAGGAACCACCTTAAAATGTCCTTTAGAAATCTTTCTAAACGAAGGTTATATAGTGCTATAAATTTCACTAGCCTGTCCATTGCTGTGATGATAGGCTTTTTGGTTTTTGTTTTTGTGAAAGATGAGTTGAGTTATAATGCATTCCACGCCAAGGGAGACAATCTGTTTCTTCTCTATAAAACGGATTTCAAAACGGACGATCCAAAATTGGAACTCGGTTGGTTTGATGCCACACCAGACAAAGAAGTTGAGAAAAGCATTTCTCATAATCTCCCGTTTTTGGAACTGGTTAGAGAAAGTGTACCAGAAGTAGAGAAATTAATTAGGGTCGAAGGGAATTATATAGGCATCAAAAAGGGTGAAAGGCAATTGTCAGAGTATGTTAACTATGTAGATCCTGACTTCTTTGAGTATTTCAGTTTTACTTTTTTGTATGGCGAACCAAGCACCGCACTGAAGGAGGTTAAAAGCGCGGTAATTACGGACGAAATGTCCATGAGGCTTTTTGGAAAGGTGGACGCTGTGGGCGAAACATTTTCGAGCGGCAGTGAACAAGGTGATGTTTACCAGATTACGGGAGTTATAGAAAAGCCAGTAAACTCTTCTTTGGAACTCAATATAGTACTCAATCTTGCTAATTCTAATTATTATAAGGAGCATCCTGATGACTGGCATTACAATGCCATTTCATGTTTTCTACTTCTTAATAATTCAGAAGATGCCAGTATAGTAAGCGAAAAGATAAGCAAGATTTATACAGAACGATTCGCAGATGATATTTCCAGTCAACGTGAAACACTCAAACTCTCAGCATCCAATCCAGTTGTGCAATATGACTTAAAGAATATCCAAGGTTTATACCTCGACCCAAGTGTGAGTTATGGAAAGAGTTCATCACCACTTTATTCCATTGTACTTATTGGCATTGGCTTAGTTATCCTCCTGATTGCCTGTATCAATTACCTTTCTATCAATGTAGCCTCTTCGGGAAGCAGGCAGTTGGAAGTGTCCGTAAGAAAAGTGATGGGAGCAAGCGGAAGCCATTTACGAACGCAATTCTACATTGAAGCGCTGATAATTTCTGCTTTTGCTGTGCTGGGTGGTTTTACATTAATGCAACTCATTCTTCCAAGGTTCAATGAATTGGCGGGGAAGTCAATCGAATTAAGCCTATTAGAGAATATTCAAATCCTGAGTGTCAGCCTTCTTTTTGCATTAGTATTGGCTTTTCTAGCGGGTATTTATCCAGCCCAAATTTTGTCTCGATTTAAAGTGGTGAATGGCCTTAAGGGTAATACCACCTACAAAATCAAACCCCTTTTGATAAGGTCTATGGTGGTGTTTCAATTTGTGCTTTGTCTTTTCTTTATTTCAATGGGCTTAGTGATGACGCGCCAATTCAATTATATCAATGATAAAGACTTGGGCTTTGACAAAGAACAGATTGTTTATGTTCGTGGGCTTTGGGGAAAAACTCAACTGATGAAGCAAGAATTGGCTTCCAATACAAATATAGAATCAGTAACTGGTGTGAACGGGATTTTTTCTCCATCTACAAGTAGATCAACCGTAGTCACCAACAACACTCAGCATTGGGTGCAAAGTGCCCGAGTAGATTTCGATTTCTTTAAAACCTTTAGCATCCCTCTTTTGGAGGGAGAGGACTTTAATGAGGAAATGGGAGTAAAGGCTTTGGAGAATAGAGAGGTCATAAACAAAACACTCTATGATCTTTATAAGTCTGATACGGCAATGTATAATCGGGTGCAAAAGGATATCCAAGGTGTTGTCAACGATTTTCATTTTGAATCACTTCAAAAATCCATTGGGCCTTTTAGTTTCGGAGTTGCCAATAGCAATAGTCTTTCAGATTTGTTCGTGAAAATCGGAGCGGGAAAAACTGAAGCTGGGATCGCTGCCATTAAAGCTGCCGCAGAAAAGATTGTTCCGGAAAAGGAAATTGAAGTGAGCTTCCTTAACGACTATCTCAATAGCCGCTATAAGGACAGTCAAAAATGGAAAGAGATCATTAATGTAGCTTCTGTATTAGGGGTAATCATTGCCTGTATTGGGCTATTTGGGCTAACGGGTATAAACATGGCCAACCGCACCAAGGAGATTGGCATTAGAAAGGTACTGGGCGCTGGTTTCTCGGATGTACTCATTCTTTTAAACCGACAAACCATTTGGTTGATTCTTTTGAGCACCGCTATATCGCTACCCATATCCTATTACTTTATGGAGCAGTGGCTTTCGGGATTTGCTTATAGCACTTCCGTCACGGCTGATATATTTTTGTTATCCACCAGTATTTGTCTTTTGGTGGTGGCAGTAACCGTTTCTTTTCACTCGGTTAAATCAACCTTATCAAACCCAATCGATTCCCTTCGATACGAATAAACGCAAAAGACTATGATCAGGAACCACCTTAAAATGTCCTTTAGAAACCTTTCCAAACGAAGGTTATACAGCGCTATAAACTTCGTGAGCCTGTCCATCGCTGTGATGATTGGCTTATTGGTTTTTGTGTTTGTGAAAGATGAATTGAGTTACGATCGATTCCATATCAACGGAGATAATCTGTTTCTTCTTTATAGATCGGACTACAAAACAGAAGACCCAAAACTGGAATCAAGCATATTTGATATCAGTCCAAATTTGGATGTTGAGAAGAGTGCTGTTTTAAGCATGCCCTTTTTGAAATTAATAGAAGACCGTGTTCCGGAAATTGACAAGTTGATTCGAGTTGTTTATCAGTTTGCTCAGCTAAAGAAGGATGGAGTAACCCACCAAGAGGATATTCACTATGTGGATGGTGATTTCTTTGAGGCCTTCACTTATCCTTTTATTGAAGGCCAACCAACAACTGCATTGAACGAAATCAGCAATGCAGTAATTACCAAGGAAATTGCCTTGAAGTATTTTGGCAGAACAAATGTTTTAGGTGAGACCTTGACTTTAGAGGGCAAGACTCCATTCAATTTTATCATCACTGGAGTTTTAGGAGAACTGGGGAATACTGTTTTGCCGCTTGGTATAATCGTTCCAACCGAGAATTCAACTTACTATAGAAACTTTAATGAGAATTGGTATTTCAATGCTATTAACGGATTCGTCTTTCTAAAAGACCCTAGTCAGGTGGAAGTAGTTAATGAGAAGGTAGGAGAGCTTTATCGCGAAAGGTATTCGAAGATGATATCGGATAATAGGGAAGAGTTGAGGCTCTCGGAGAGTAACCCTATGTTTTCATTCGGTTTAAAACCTATAGGTGATCTTTATTTGGATTCCTCTATTAAGTATAGCCAAAACAGATCCTCTTTTCTATATTCTATTATACTCATTGGCATAGGTGCCATCATTCTATTAATTGCTTGCATTAATTATTTATCCATTACTGTTGCTTCCGCGGGAAGTAGACAATTAGAAGTAGGGATACGTAAAGTGATGGGGGCTAATTCAGGCCAGTTGAGGAGCCAGTTTTACATTGAAGCGGTCCTTATTTCCCTGTTTTCAATTTTAGGTGGCTTTACCTTAATGCAGCTAACTCTGCCTAGGTTCAATGAATTGGCAGGAAAGTCAATTGAATTAAGTTTGATTGATAATGTCCAGGTTTTGAGTATCGGTCTTCTTTTTGCCTTGTTGTTGGCTTTTATGGCTGGTATTTATCCTGCTCAAATTTTATCTAGGTTTAAAGCAGTCAATGGTCTTAAGGGAAATAATACCTACAAAATCAAACCTGTCTTAATCAAGGCAATGGTCGTTTTTCAATTTGTATTGTGTTTGTTCTTTGTATCAATGAGCCTCATCATGCACAAGCAATTTGAGTACATGAATAATAAACACTTGGGTTTCGACAAGGAACAGATTGTATATATCGATAAGGTAAATGGAAAATCAGGTCTAATAGGAGAGGCCTTGGCTAAAGAGCCTTCTATTGAATCATATGCTGCCGCCAGCGGGGTTTTTGGTGGAGGACAGGCATTCAATTTGGGAATTGCTATCGGGGGTTCACAATACACTGTGGCTGGACCAAGTGTAGGCTACAACTTTTTTGAGACCATGGGAATTCCTGTTTTAGAAGGGAATTCTTTCAATAAAGAGCGCTCTTTCGAGGAGCAACAGGACAAATTTATACTGAACCAAAGCATGTATGAGCTATTAAAGAAAGACACGGTTCAACTTAATCAGTGGGTAAAGGACATGCAAGGTGTCGTTGCGGATTTTCATTTGGAATCACTTCAAAACTCTATTGGCCCCATAATGTTTCGTATGAAAAAGGAGGCTAAGTTGTCAACGCTATATGTTAGACTGGCTCCCAATAAAACAGAGGAAGGTTTGGCAGCCATTCAATTAGCCATTGATCAAGTAGCACCAGACAGCCAAATGAATATTGAATTTTTGGATAGTTACCTCAACAGCCGCTACAAGGACAGTGAAAAATGGAAAGAGATTATTAATGTAGCCTCTGTACTTGGGGTAATCATAGCCTGTATTGGGCTCTTTGGCTTAACGGGTATTAATATGGCCAATCGAACTAAGGAAATTGGCATTAGAAAAGTACTAGGAGCAGGTTTCTCCGATGTACTCATTCTTTTAAACCGACAAACCATTTGGTTGATTGTGCTGAGCACAGCCATTTCGCTACCTATATCTTATTACTTTATGGATCAGTGGCTTTCGGGATTTGCTTATAGCACTTCCATTACAGCCGATATCTTCCTTTTATCTGCCTGTATTTGCTTTTTGGTGGTGGCAATAACCGTTTCTTTTCACTCGGTGAAATCAACCTCATCAAACCCAATCGATTCCCTTCGATACGAATAAACGCAAAACAGCATGGTCAAAAACAACATTCTTATCGCTATTCGTCATTTAAAGAGAAACAAGGTTTTCTCCTTGATCAATATTCTTGGCTTATCGCTATCCATGGTGGCTTGCCTGCTGATCTTTAAATATGTTTCGTTCGAAAAGGGCTATGATAGCCATATCCAAAATGCAGAGAGGGTATTTAGGGTTTACCGAATAGCAGAAGGTGAGTCACCAGATGATGGTGTGGCGTCTGTGTTCCCACCCATGGCACCCGTAATTAGAAGCTCTATTCCAGAGGTTGAAAATATTGCCCGTGTAATTGGCTCTGATAAAGTATTCCAGTCGTTTGCTTTTAGTTATTATGCTCCAACGGGAGACATCAAAACTTTCAATATCCCTAGGCCTTATTTCACTGATGACGATGCATTGAAGATTTTCACCATGAATTGGGTGGAAGGGGTGAATACAGCTTCTTTAGAAAACCCTTTTGAAGTGGTGATTTCTTCTTCCTATAAAGAACGATTTTTCGGTCAAGAGCCTGCCATTGGTAAACTGCTTAGGTTTAAAAACATGGAGCAAGACTTTAAAGTGACTGGTGTTTTTGAGGACCTTGCTGAAAACACACATTTCAAATATGATGTGCTGGTTTCTTTTAAGTCATTACCCAGCGAATGGGACTTAGATAACAATTATGGATGGGGTAACTTTTTCACTTATCTCAAACTCAATAATTCGGGTGATCCCAATTTGCTTGAAGACAAAATAAATAGCGCTTTTGTAGGCATTGAAGGGGCTTGGTTTAAAGATGAGGGCGTGACTTTTAAACTGCAAAACATTCAAGACATCCATTTAACCTCACACCATTCTTTTGAAATGGAAGTGAATGGCAATAAGTCAACTGTGGGGTTTCTGAGCATAGTAGGCTTGTTTATCATGGTGATCGCATGGGTGAATTATGTCAACCTAAGCACCACTAAGTTGATTGATAGGAGTAAAGAGGTGGGCATTAGAAAGGTATTGGGAGGTGTTAAGTCGCAACTCATTGGTCAGTTTCTATTTGAGGGACTTATCATCAATTTCCTTGCAATCCTCTTCGCACTTACGCTATTACAGTTTAGCAGTGTGTTCTTTAGAAACTTATTAGGCATTCCTGTTGATTTTTTTAGTACGGACTCATTAAAACAGACCGTGGTATTGCTTGTACTCTTTACATTAGGTTCCCTGTTTTTTGCGCTTTATCCAGCTTGGTTGTTTTCGATACAGAAAGTCACGGTAGTTTTAAAAGGAAGGGCAAAAACCAGCAATTCTGGTTTAGCCCTTCGAAAATCACTCACGGTTTTTCAAAATGTGGTGGCCTTGGTTTTGATCTTAGGGACAATGGCTGTTCAATCCCAATTAAATTTTATGCAGAACCAATCTTTGGGGATGGACATTGACCAAACTTTGATTGTCAAAAAGCCCTTTATGGATGAAACCAATAGGGAACGTACCAAATCTGCGTTTGTCAACGATGTAAAAAACATCAGCGGAGTGCAATCCATTGCAGCCTCTTCTGAGATTCCTGGCTATGAAATTTCAAGAATGAGATTTGTGGCACTTGGGCCAGCAGAGGATGATAAAGCTTTGTATGCCAAAGATATATCTGTGGATGAATCATTTATAAATCTCTATGATATTGAAATCCTGTATGGCAGAAGTTTTAGTAATGACTTTAATGATGATCAATCCGTAATACTGAGCCTGTTGGCAGCTAAGGATTTATTACAAGGGGAAGAACTTGCAGATTGGATTGGCAAAACCATTTATTATGAAACCGAACCTTATACTTTAGTCGGCATTGTGGATGATATTAGCCAAGAGTCATTAAAGTCAAATATTGAACCTCACATTTACACCCATCATGATAGGATAATATACTACTCTATAAAGTTAGGTGCTGATGATGTACAAAGCACAATGGGCCAAATTGAACAAGCTTTTAACCAAAATTATTCAAATAGCTACTTCGAGTATTTCTTCTTGGATGACTACTTCAATAGACAATACAAATCAGATCGCCTTTTCGGCAGTATTGTGAGCTTCTTCTCAATATTGGCGATTGTAATCACCGTACTCGGTCTGTTTGGCCTATCACTTTACAATATTAATAGAAGATCGAAAGAAGTAAGTGTGAGAAAAGTATTGGGCGCTTCTGTTCGTCAGCTGGTGCTTCTTCTAACAAAAGAATATGCATGGTTGATTTTGTTGGCCTCCTTCATTTCTATACCCATAGGCTATATTTTCCTTCAAAAATGGTTGGCCAATTTTGCAAACCACATAAGCATTGGAGCTACTTTATTCATTCTTCCTATGCTGATTGTCTTTGTACTCACCTTGGTTACGGTGGGCTATCAAGTTTTAAAAACTGCCAATACGAATCCTTCCGATTCACTTCGTTACGAATAAACTCAAAACTCATGTTCAAAAACTATTTCAAAACAACATTCAGGTCTTTAAGAAAGAATACAACCTTCTCTTTGGTCAATATACTCGGGCTTTCCATTGGTTTGGCCGCTTGTATCTTCATTTTAGAATATGCCTTTTTTCAGCTGAGCTTCGATAAGTATCACCACAAGTCAGATCAGATATATAGGGTAATGAATGAACGCTTTGAAGGCGATCAGATGATTCAGCGAGGTCAGATTACCTACTCTGCGGTGGGGCCTCAAATGGCAGGAGATTATCCGGAAATTGTGAATTATACCACAGTCAACACTTTCGATGGGAATGTTTTTTTATATGAGAATAAGGCTTCAGAAATATCTTCGGCATTATTAGTTGAACCTTCATTTTTCGAAATGTTTGATATCGAGGTACTAGCTGGAAACCGTGAGACCTTGGTGAGCGAGAATTACCAGATTGTATTGACCGAGTCGATGGCGGAGAAAATTTTTCAGACTACGGATGGTGATTGGACAGACTACCTAGGTACTGTTTTAGAAATGGGCTCACAAAGATCCAAATGGCAACTTTCTGGAGTCGTGGCAGACCCACCAACTAATTCGAGTATTCAATATGAAGCACTTCTTTCGCGAGTAACAACCTTTAGTCTCTGGGGAGAATCTGCCCGTTTTAGTTGGAACAATTCTGATTATTTCCATTATATAGAACTGGCCGAAAGTGTAGACTACAGCAAATTTCAGGAGAAGTTCGTTGATTTCTCAGAGAAGTACTTCAGGGGAGATAAAGTGACAGGAAACCTCGAAAAGTTCCACCTTCAACCTTTGGCGGATGTACATCTATATTCTGATTATGAGTATGAAATTCATGAAACTTCAGATGGTAAAATGGTTTGGGTTCTCATAATTATTGCTGGCTTTATTATAATCATGGCCTGGGTGAACTATGTGAACTTGACAACCTCCAAATCCTTACAAAGGGCTAAGGAGGTAGGAATACGAAAGGTAGTAGGGGCCAGTCGCCCACAGCTAGTTAGACAATACCTCACCGAATCAATGATGCTGAACCTGTTGGCATTTGTATTGGCAATTACTCTCGTACAGGCCTTGCAAGTTCCGTTTAATAATTTGGTCGAAGAAAACCTGTCTTTGTTAGAGTTTATATTTTTGAAGCTTGGCTCACTTCAAGTGTTTGTCTGGATGCTTATTATTCTATTATTGGGCTCTATAGGATCAGGCATTTATCCAGCCCTTGTCCTTTCTGGTTTTAGGCCTTCTCAAACCCTTAAGGGAGATTATGGGAAAAGTACTCAAGGTAGGGTCTTGAGAAAGTCCTTGGTCACCTTTCAATTTATTCTCTCCACAGCACTTATTGCAGGTACTTATCTGGTGATGAAGCAAACCCGATTTATGAAAAGTCAGGATTTGGGATTAAATATGGAGCAAGTAGTTACCGTGGAGGGGCCTTCATTGGCAAATTTTGACACGACTATTGTAATTCATATGAACACCTTTCTCAACAAACTTGAACAAAATGCACATGTCATAAAGGCTGGTACATCCTCCAATGTTTTTGGAAGCCGTATGCCAAGGGTTTTTGATGTGAGAAGGCTGGGCCAAACTGAAGATCATATGCTTAATAGGATGGGGGCAAACTATGGATTCTTTGATGTCTACCAGATCAATTTTTTAGCAGGAAGATCTTTTCGCCCATCAGATCACAAAGAAGATCCAAGACTAATTGATGCAGCTATTATAAATGAGAAAGCCTCGAAAATTCTTGGGTTTAAAACTGCTGAAGAAGCTGTGAATGAAAAACTGTTGTTCTTTGGGCAAGAATGGACTATTGTTGGTATAACAGATGACTTTCATCATCGCTCACTTAAAGAGTCCATAGAGCCTATGCTAATTATACCTATTTATTTTGGCTATAGCGATACATATCAAATTAGGGTGAGTGCCGATAATGTGCCACAAACATTAGCATATATTGAGCAAACCTACAATGAGTTCTATCCAGGAGATGTATTCGAATATGGTTTTATGGATGCCAGATTTAACAGCCTTTATAAGTCTGACGAGCAATTCGGGAAGATTTTTAACTTATTTTCTTTTCTGGCCATTGCCATTGCTTGTCTTGGCCTTTTCGGTTTGGTAGGGTATACGGCTGTTCAGCGTACTAAGGAAATTGGAATCAGAAAAGTATTAGGAGCATCGATTCCTGATATTCTACAACTACTATCAATGGAATTTCTAGGGCTTATTTTATTGGCCAACTTTATAGGATTGCCTTTAGTCTATTTTGCTGCCCAGTCTTGGTTAGAGAGATACACTTTTAGAACCGAGATTGGCTGGGCATTCTTTGCTTTGCCGCTCCTAGCGGTGGTATTCATCTCTATAGTCATCATCATAGGACAAACACTGAAGACCGCGCGTCTAAATCCAGTTCAATCACTTCGCTGTGAATAAAACTCAAAACAACATTTACAATCCTAATTCAATACCATGTTAAGAAATCATTTACTAGTTGCCCTTAGAAATATAAAGAAGAGAAAATCCTTCGCCATCATAAACATCTTTGGACTTACTATTGGTATGACCGTCTGTTTTTTAATCTTGACTTACGCAAGATTCGAAATGAGTTATGATCGCTTTCATTCCCAAGCAGAAAATATCTATAGAATAACTGTGGATATGTATGCAGAAGGCACTTTGCAAACTTCAGATGCCCAATGTTACCCTGCAGTTGGCCCTATGGCGGTGGCGGATTTTCCGGAAGTAGAAGACTTCGCCATGGCACGCCATATTGGTCGCTTTTTGTTTAAAAATGAAGACAAAGGCTTTAATGAAGATCGCGTATATTTTGCCAATCCTGGCTGGTTAACTGTTTTTGACTGGGGAATGACGCAAGGTGATAAAGTAACAGCATTGAATGAAGTAGCCAAGATTGTAATCACTGAAAGCGTTGCAAAAAAGTATTTTGGAGATGAAGACCCAATGGGTAAAATTCTAACAGCGGTACCTGGAGGGGCCGAAATCCCAATGCAGGTGACAGGAGTGATTAAAGATGTTCCAGAAAACGCCCACCTTAAATTCGATATCCTAATCTCTTACCAAACCGGAGTTCAATACCTAGAGTGGGATTACAATAACTGGAATGGGAATAATGAATTCATGTATTTAAAAACGAAAGGAGCAAAGCTCGATAATGCTTTTGCCGAACGTTTGAATCAGAGCTTTCTAGCCAAAACAGAAGAAGACAGGGCCGAAAAACTGATCATTCAACCCTTAACTGATATTCACTTAAAATCTGACAAAACCTTTGAAGCAGATGTGAACGGAAATCAAGCAACGGTCAATATTTTATTGGTGGTGGCTTTATTTGTACTCGTGATTGCTTGGGTAAACTACATAAACCTATCTACGGCAAAAGCTTTAGAGAGAGGCAAAGAAGTGGGGGTAAGGAAGGTTTTGGGCTCCAATAGGGGCGCTTTGTTAAGTCAGTTTTTGACAGAGTCTTTCCTGATTAACTTTTTATCATTGGTACTTACACTCACTTTGATTCAAGGCGTATTACCTTTCTTTAACCAGTTTTCTGGGCTCGGTTTAAGTTTCAATGTGTTTTCAGACCTAGCGCTTTTTGGCTTTGTGATGGCCCTACTTTTTATTGGTACGCTGGCTTCGGGTGTTTACCCGGCTTTAGTATTATCTAACTATAAACCGCTTGAAGTGCTGAAAGGTAGCCTTGCAAGTTCCAAAAAAGGAATAGTGCTCAGAAAGGGACTGGTTGTGTTTCAGTTTATGATTACCATGGTGCTTTTGGCAGGAACGATGGTGATTTATTCTCAGGTTCAAGAAATGCGGAATCAAAAATTGGGGGTAAATATAGACCAAACGGTGGTCGTACGATCTCCGCTAGTAGCCGACTCTGGTGAAGCCCAATTACTAAAACGCCAAGCTTTCAAAACCGAACTAAAGCGATTGCCGCAAGTTTCGAATGTGGCTTATTCTGAAACCTTGTTTGGTCAAGGGACTGTTGAAATGAATACAGGAACGGGGATTTATGGCCAAGGCCATGAAGAGGCTAAAAATAGCGTTTTCTTTTTCTACAGAGTAGATGCTGAGTTTGTTCCAACCTTTGGCTTTCAGGTGTTGGAAGGGCGCACTTTCGATAACGAGAGGGATATTTCTGCCAGTGATGATCTCACCGCTATCATGATAAATGAAACAGCCAGAAGAATGTTGGGCTTTAATTCAAACGAAGAGGCAATAGGGGCTAAGGTTTATTTTTGGAGTAATGAAGTTCAGGTTTTGGGCGTGTTTAACGATTACAATCATCATTCTTTGAAAACTAGTGTTGACCCTACCATTTTTTGGTTCGATAAGGAGGGGGATAATGGCAATTACGCTTCTGTTAAACTGAATGTAGAAAATACAGGAGGTTCATATAAAGAGATGGTAGCCAAAATTGAAAGTGCGTATCGAACTGTTTATCCAAATAGTGATTTTGATTATTTCTTTCTGGATGAGAAATTTAACGAGCAATACAAGGCAGATCAGCAGTTTGGAACCGTTTTCGGTGTTTTCGCTTCCATCACTGTTTTTGTTTCTATCTTAGGTTTGTTCGGTTTAGTGCTTTATGAAGTTCAGCAAAAAATCAAAGAGATTGGTATTAGAAAGGTTCTGGGGGCAAACGTTTCTAGCATCATAAAAATGCTGTCGACAAACTTCATGAAGCTGATTCTTCTCTCCGTAATAATAGCCCTTCCAATCACTTATTTTGGTGCCGAAAAGTGGCTTCAAACTTTCTCCTATCAAATTGATTTGGCTTGGTACATCTTTGCTATACCAGCAGTTTTAATCCTTGGGGTTGCCTTTTTAACGGTGGTTTTTCAATCCATCAAAGTAGCTAGACGTAATCCAATTGAGGCCCTACGATACGAGTAATTACTACTACTGAACAAAAGCATCTATTGAAGCCTATCCCGAAGAAAGAATTCTTTGGGATAGGCTTCTGCAGTTTTACCCTTAGGTTATGTTTTGACACAAGCTTGCTGATTTCAAAAATCTACCGAAATATTGTAATAAATTTATGCCTAGATAGAAGGAGATGGATATATACGAATCAATGGGCTTGTTAGGGGCAATTTTAAGTAGCCTTACTTTTTTACCTCAAGTTATTCGAACATGGAAAATTAAAAGCGCTGATGATTTGAGTATGGGGATGCTCGTGATCGTTTTTTGCAGCACAATTGTTTGGCTGATATATGGTTTTGCTTTATGGTTAATACCAGTGCTTATAGCGAATTCAGCTATACTTGTACTCAGCCTTACTTTGATTTTCTTTAAAGTAACTTTTAAGAAAAAGAGAATGAGTAAGACTTCTAAATCCAATTAGTATTGATAAGGCATAAAAAAACCCGATACGATTTACGCAACGGGTTTCTATCAATTGAAAAAACAAAGACTATTCTTGTCCGCCTCCGCCTCCGCCTCTTCTTCCTTGCGTTGGTGGGTTCTCTTTTTTCCATGTTTCATATGCAGTCCATTGGGTTGCACTGAAAATTTTCTTCAATTCTACATCTTTTTCTTTGTCCATTTTGGCTGTTTCTGCCGTCATAGCCTCACGATCCATAGTGCCACTAGCTCTTAATTCGGTCATTTTTGCCGTTTGTTTCTCCGAAGAAACTATAAGTAGATCGTAAACCTTGGTGCGTTGTTCATCTGACAAGCCAAATTTTTCTTGCCAAGTATCTGCAGTAGTTTTGGCTTGTACTTTAGGGTCAGGTCTTTGTCCGCCTTGACCACCGCCACCACGCTGAGCGAATGCTGTTGCTGCTACAGCAAAGAATATCGCCACAATTAATAGAGTTCTTTTTCTCATTTTGATTCGTTTCAGCGTTGGACATACTTAAAGCCAAATGGTTTAATGAGTTAGGCCTCTTTACACTAGGGGCGAAAAATGGATATGAAATGTAATTTCCTTATTTAAAGTCCACTTCGCTGTCTTTAATATTTCGCTCGTATAGCATATGCATTATACCATCCTTGAGACCAACGTCTGGCACCAGAATTTTTCGGCATTTGGCAGACTTCATTACATGCATATATATATGCGAAGCCGGAATGATTACATCTGCCCGGTCGGGGTTAAGCTGAAGTTTATGGATTCTTTCATCTAATGTGAAGCTTGACACATAGGTTTGAATATCCAACACCTCCTTCAAAGTAAGAATACGATCGACTTTACGTTTATTCGCGAGCTCGTAGGTCTTGTTGATATTTCCGCCAGTTCCTATGGCAGTGATTACTTTGTATTTTCCTGCTACGTTTTCCTTAACCCATTTATCTATCTTTTCAAGAATATCTGATGTACCTAATTGCTCAATACTTCTAACAGACCCTACTTTGAAAGATTGAGATGCCACCTTCTTTCCGTTGGAAATTAAGTTGAGTTCAGTACTACCGCCACCAACATCAATATGTAAGTAATTCTCGTTGTCGAGCTTTTTAAGTACCACCTTGTTTATTAGTTCAGCTTCTGCATCTCCGCTTATTATTCTGATTTTGAGTCCTAATAGTTGGTTCACCTTTTCGGCTAACTTGTATCCATTTTCGGCTTCACGCATGGCCGATGTGGCGCAAGCGTAATAATCATCGACTTCATACAAGTCAATAAGTAGTTTGAAAGCGTGCATTAACCTTAAGAACTTGTCTTCCTTTTCAATACCGATTTTTTTTAGTGTAAATACGTCTTGCCCCAGTCTTAAAGGGAACCTTACATACTCTAGCTTTTTGAAGATATGCTGACCTTCATAACTCAACACGTTGGTTACCTGAAACCTAATGGCATTTGATCCTATATCGATTGCGGCTAATCTGAGACTACTCATAGACAAGCGTTAAATTAGAGAATATTATTGTGAGAAGGAGCATGATGTGAATTTTTATGGAAGTATGCTTTATTCAATCTTCTTTGAAAAAAGTTGAGTAATGATCTTCGCTTTACTCTTTATTTACTTTCTTTGCATCACTTATCAAGAAAGACTGAGGGACTAGGCCCTGTGATGTCTTAGCAACCTGTAAAAGCTGGTGCTAACTCCTAGCCTCGAATTATATTCGGGGAAAAGATGGGCCCGCAAAACTCTCTCTACCTTTCTTGATAAGCATTTTAAATGCGAAATATGTCAAGAAATATTAAGGAAATTCTTAAAGAACGAATCTTGGTTTTAGATGGTGCAATGGGCACCATGATTCAAAGACATCCTTTAGAGGAAGAAGATTTTAAAGGAGAAAGATTCAAAGGTCACATGCATTCTCTAAAAGGGAATAATGACCTGCTTTCCATTACCCGTCCAGAAATTATTAAAGATATTCACCGTCAGTATTTTTTAGCTGGAGCTGATATTGTAGAAACCAACACGTTCAGTGGTACTACTATTGCTCAGGCCGATTATCATTTAGAAGATGCCGTGTATGAAATCAACTTCGAGTCGGCTAAAATTGCTAGAGAAGTAGCCGATGAAATAACCGCCCAAGAACCACACAAACCTCGCTTTGTGGCGGGCTCTATTGGTCCTACTAACCGAACGGCTTCTTTATCACCTGATGTAAATGATCCAGGTTTCAGGGCAATTACTTTTGATCAACTAGTACAGGCTTATAAAGAACAGGTAATCGCTTTAACCGATGGAGGTGTAGATTTACTATTGGTAGAGACTGTTTTTGATACACTCAATGCCAAGGCAGCTCTTTTTGCCATTGAAGAAGTTTCTGAAGAAAAAGGAAAGGAATGGCCAATTATGGTGTCTGGTACCATTACTGATGCCAGCGGAAGAACACTTTCAGGACAAACTACACAGGCTTTTTTAATTTCGGTCTCTCATATGCCTTTACTTTCTATAGGCTTAAACTGTGCTTTAGGAGCCAAACAACTTCGTCCATACTTGGAAACGCTTTCTGAAAAGGCCGATTTTTTCACCAGTGCACATCCGAATGCTGGCTTGCCTAATGAATTTGGTCAATATGATGAATCTCCAGAGGAAATGGCCGAGCAAATTGAAGACTTCCTTTCTAGCGGTTTCCTCAACATTGTGGGTGGCTGCTGCGGAACCACACCAGATCATATTAGGGCTATTGCTGAAGTAGCCAGTAGGTATGAACCGAGAAGCTTGGAAAGTCAAGTAATTCAAGATTAAACCAATTCAGAACACTTTTTACTTATTGCATAGCAAATGAGAAACGACAACAGTACACTTCAACTTTCAGGCCTCGAACCCCTAATTGTTACTCCTGAATCTAATTTCGTCAATGTGGGTGAACGAACCAATGTAACGGGTTCTAAGCGTTTTGCACGTTTAATCCTAGAAGAGAAATTTGATGATGCCTTAGAAGTAGCTCGTGATCAGGTAGATGGCGGGGCACAAATTCTAGATGTCAATATGGATGAAGGAATGCTTGATGGTAAAGAGGCGATGGTTAAATTCCTAAACCTGATAGCTGCTGAACCAGATATTTCTCGAATTCCCATAATGATAGACTCGTCAAAATGGGAAATTATCGAAGCCGGATTGAAGTGTGTTCAGGGTAAATGCGTTGTGAACTCAATTTCATTGAAAGAAGGAGAAGAAGCCTTTATCGCTCATGCGAAGAAAGTAAAACGTTATGGAGCAGCTGTTATCGTAATGGCTTTTGACGAAGATGGTCAGGCAGATTCTTATGATAGAAGAATTGAAATCTGTAAGCGTTCATATGACATTCTTGTCGATGTAGTCAAATTCCCTAAAAACGACATCATTTTCGACCCGAATATTTTCCCCGTGGCCACGGGTATCGAAGAACATAATAATAATGCAGTTGATTTTTTCATGGCCACCAAATGGATTAGAGAGAATTTACCTGGTGCTCATGTGAGTGGTGGGGTAAGTAATGTGTCTTTCTCATTCCGAGGAAATAATCCTGTTCGTGAAGCCATGCATTCGGCCTTTCTTTACCATGCCATTCAAAATGGGATGGATATGGGGATTGTAAATCCTACTATGTTGGAGATCTATAGTGATATTCCAAAGGATTTATTGGAAAGGGTGGAGGATGTGCTTTTAAATCGTAGACCAGATTCCACTGAGCGCTTACTCGATTTTGCCGAAACGGTAAAGGGTGAAGGAAAGAAACAAGTAAAAGACGATGCTTGGCGGAAGGAATCGGTTGAAAAACGACTTGAGCATGCTTTAGTAAAAGGAATTATCGAGTTTATCGATGAAGATACGGAAGAAACGCGTCAGAAATATGTAAGCCCACTGAAG
Source organism: Roseivirga sp. (assembly GCF_034669765.1). Lineage (GTDB taxonomy): Bacteria > Bacteroidota > Bacteroidia > Cytophagales > Cyclobacteriaceae > Roseivirga. Next base: position 672,504 of record NZ_JAXMOQ010000002.1, on the reverse strand, counting down.
GTTATTGAAGGGCCATTAATGGATGGTATGAACGTAGTAGGAGACCTTTTTGGTTCTGGTAAAATGTTTTTGCCACAAGTGGTAAAGAGTGCTCGTGTGATGAAAAAAGCGGTGGCTTATCTTTTACCATATTTAGAGGCAGAGAAGGAAGAAAAAAGACAAGCGAAACTTAATCGTCCCAACCCTTCCTTCTCCCAAGGGGAAGGTGATGATCCCACTTTGGGGGAGACCGAGAGGGGGCTAATTCCAGAAAGGGAAACAGGAAGAAAAATCCTCTTAGCCACTGTAAAAGGTGACGTCCATGACATCGGAAAAAATATTGTAGGGGTGGTTTTGGCTTGTAATAACTACGAGATCATCGATATGGGGGTGATGGTGCCTGCCGATAAAATTCTTGATAAAGCCATTGAGGAAAATGTGGATGTAATTGGCCTAAGTGGCTTGATTACACCATCTCTAGATGAAATGGTACATGTGGCCAAGGAAATGGAAAGAAGGAAGATGAAGTTACCGCTTATGGTAGGTGGGGCCACCACTTCCAGGATTCATACTGCGGTGAAGATTGACCCTGTCTATTCTGGACCTGTAATTCATGTTTTGGATGCCTCTAAAAGTGTACCTGTGGCTGGAGAACTGATTAGCGGAGATCGGAAGGTGGAGTACAATGCTGAAATAAAGAAACAGTATGCCAAGCTAAGGGAAGATCATGCTAACCGAAAAGAAATCAAGCATTACATTCCTTACAGCAGAGCTTTGGGGAATAGACTTAAAGTGAATTGGGAGGAAAAGGAATATGTGAAGCCTAGTTTTATAGGTAATAAGGTCTTTAAAAACTTCGACTTAAATATTATTAGAAAACACATTGATTGGACTCCCTTCTTCCAAACCTGGATGCTAAAAGGAAAATACCCAAGAATTTTTGAAAACGAAACCATTGGAAAAGAAGCTAAAAAGTTATTTGATGATGCTCAAAAAGTCCTTGATGAGGTAATTGAGAAAAATCTATTACAAGCCAATGGTGTGATAGGGCTTTATCCTGCCAATAGTGTGGGCGATGACATTGAAGTATATACCGATGAAACCCGTTCCGAAGTAAAAACTGTATTTCACAGCTTAAGACAACAAGGGAAAAAAGGCACTGGTATTCCAAACTTATCACTTGCCGATTTTGTAGCGCCAAAGGATTCAGGTAAGATCGATTATGTTGGAGGCTTTGCGGTTACAGGTGGCTTGGGTATTGAACCTTTGATTGAAAAATACGAGAAGGATCATGACGACTACAACTCCATCATGATCAAAGCCATTGCCGACCGATTGGCAGAGGCCTTTGCCGAAGCCATGCACGCGATTGTCCGAAAAGAACTTTGGGGCTATGCGAAGAATGAAACATTGGACAACGAATCTTTAATCAAAGAAAGTTATCAGGGAATTCGTCCGGCACCAGGCTACCCTGCATGCCCAGATCATACAGAAAAACCAATACTCTTCGACTTACTCAATGCACAAGAAGAAACGGGGATAATACTCACTGAGTCTATGGCGATGTACCCAGCCTCTTCTGTAAGTGGCCTCTATTTTATGCATGAAGAAGCCAAATACTTCGGTTTGGGTAAAATTGAAAAAGACCAAGTGCAAGATTACGCCAAACGTAAAGGAATGAGTTTGGAAGAAGCTGAGAAGTGGTTGTCTCCAAATTTAGCCTATGATGTCTAAGTATTGAAGTGCTTGGGTGTGGAAGTGTTGAATGTTAAAATTTAATGATAGAGATATGGCGAAGGTGACAAGATTTGAAGATTTAAGGTGCTGGCAGTTGGCTAGAAAATTAACACATCAGGTTTATGTAATGTCTAATCAAGGTCAATTGGCTAAGGATTTCGATACACGTTCGCAGTTCAAGAGAGCAGGGATTTCAATCATGAATAATATTGCTGAAGGATTTGGGCGATTTTCTCCAAAAGACTTTATCAAGTTTCTGGATTATTCTGCTGCTTCCTGTACTGAAGTAAAAAGCATGACTTATTTGATGCTCGATCTCAGTTATTTTCCTGCTGAAGATATAGAGAGCTTACAAAATCAAACTGAAGAAGTGAAGGCCTCAATTTTAGCTTTCATAAAATACTTAAGAAATAAAGTAGGCCAATAGAAGGTGTCGTGAATTACATCAACACTTCAAAACAACAACACACAAGTACATTATAGACATGAAAGTATCCCAACATATAAAAAGAGCGAAAGGTAAAACACTCTTCAGCTTCGAAATTCTTCCTCCAAGAAAAGGTGAAAACGTAAATGGTATTTTTGACGCCATTGACCCCTTAATGGAGTTTAATCCTCCATTTATCGATGTTACTTATCATCGCGAAGAATACATTTATAAGCAGCACCCTAATGGTTTACTTGAAAAAGTAACTACTCGAAAGCGTCCAGGAACGGTGGGGATTTGCGCGGCCATAATGAATAAATACGGGGTAGATGCAGTGCCACATATCATTTGTGGTGGTTTCAGTAGGGAAGAAACAGAGAACGCATTGATAGATCTTGATTTTTTAGGGATAGACAATGTATTGGTGTTGCGTGGCGATGCCATTAAGTCGGAGGGAAGGTTCGTTGCTGATCCTGATGGTCACTCATTTGCTACTGAATTGATGCAGCAAGTATTGGACTTGAATCAGGGGAAATACCTGAATGAAGAAGCAGAAATGGCCAAAACCAATTTTTCTATGGGAGTGGCAGGTTATCCAGAAAAGCACTTTGAAGCACCAAGCCTAAAAAGTGATATGAAGTACCTGAAGCAGAAGGTGGAAATGGGGGCTGAATACATTGTAACCCAAATGTTCTTCGATAATCAGAAGTATTTTGACTTTGTGGAAAAATGTAGAGAAGCAGATATCAATGTGCCAATTATTCCAGGCTTAAAACCCATCACTACGTTGAATCATAGCACTATTTTGCCTAGTATTTTTCATGTTGATTTGCCAGACGAGTTGGTAGATGAACTCGATAAATGCAAAGATAATAAGGCTGCGAGAGATGTTGGGATTGAGTGGTGTATTCAACAATCTAAAGAGTTGATGGCAGCCAAAGTGCCTTGCTTGCATTATTATACCATGAGCAAGTCTCAAATAGTAAAGCAGATTGCTTCAGAGTTGTTTTGATGGTGATATACTAGGGCTTTTCAACCTGTAAGCACTCATACACTTCGTTGATGCCATCTTGTGTGTCAGAAAGCACGACTAAAGTGTCTTCTGCTAAAACTTCAGTGGCCCCACTAGGGGTAATGAATTTGTTATCGCGATTAATCATTGCGATCAGCGCTGTTTTAGGGAAGTTGAGGTCAACTATTTTTTTGTTTACCGCTACGCCATTTGCTGGCATTTTGATTTCGACCATAATGGCCTTGGCGGTTTCTGAAAGCAGATCATCTAAGGGTGATTTTGGTTTAGAATCTTCCGGTAGAGCAACATTCAGCCATTTTGCAATTAGGGATAGAGTAGTGCCCTGAATTAGTACTGAAGAAAGCGAAATAAAGAATACAATGTTGAAGATCATGCTAGCCTTTTCGATTCCTGCAATTAATGGATAAGTAGCAAAAACAATGGGTACGGCACCTCTTAAACCTACCCATGAGATATAGAATCGCCTTCTCATTTTCATTTTAAAAGGCGTTAGGCTTAAGAAGACACTGATTGGTCGAGCAACAAAAATCTGGAAGAGCGAAATCAATAAACCTATGCCTAGAATGGGCAGGATTTCGGATGGATAAACCAAAAGGCCAAGCGTCAAGAAGAGTACAATTTGCATGAGCCAGGCCAAACCATCAAACATTTTTAGGATGGTTTTCTTATGGATTAAGTCTTGGTTACCGAGGTAAACGGCACATAAATAAACGGCCAAAAAGCCATTTCCACCTAGCGCATCAGTACCAGAGAAAGTGATAAACATCAATGAAATCACTAATACAGGATATAGTCCTTCAAACCCAAGCTTGATTCTGTTGATGACATACTTACTTGCCACCCCAAACAGCAAGCCAGCTATTCCTCCTATAATCATCTGCTTCAGAAATAATGGAATGATAATGAGCAGGCTTTGATCAGGGTTGATAACCATGGCGAGAAAAGCAATGGTCAATACATAAGCCATAGGATCATTACTTCCGCTTTCCAATTCTAGGGTAGGTCTTAGGTTATTCCTAAGTGCTAAGTTTTTCCCTCTTAAAATGGAAAAAACTGCTGCTGCATCTGTGGAGGATATAATTGCACCAAGCAAAAGGCCTTCGTAAATAGTGAAATCTGTAATGGCCCAAACAAAGGTTCCCATTGTCACTGCGGTGAGTAGAACCCCCAAGGTGGAAAGCGAAATTCCTTCCCATAATACAGGCTTGATAGACGACCAGTTGGTATCGAGCCCTCCGGAAAAAAGAATGAAGTTAAGCGAAACTACTCCAATGAATTGCGCCACAGAAGGGTTGTCGAAATAGATACCTCCAATACCATCAGAGCCGGCTAACATCCCAATGGCTAAGAACAACACCAAGGTTGGAACTCCAAAACGGTAGGAGGTTTTACCGGCTATAATACTGATGAACAGTAATAGCGAACCAATCAACATGATGTTTTCTATGGTTAAACTCAAGTAGGTAAGTTTAGAATGGACAAGCCTTAAAGCTGCAAAGATAACTTTTGGAGGCTGTTTTCAACAAATACTAATGAATTCATTTTAAAAACGAAGGTCTTACAAACCACAGTTTACAAGACCTTCTTATTTTTATGATGATTTATGCCTGAAGGGCCTCACTAATTTGTTTCTCCCATTTAGCAAGTAATGGCAACTCAGTAGTCACCGAACTGCTTTCGTCCGCATTGTAAAACTCTATGTTTTGAGCTTTACTCTGTGTGTTTGAAGGTGTTAAAGTCAGGTATAAACGCTCAAATATCGTAACAGGGCCATCGTTAGTTTTCACTGTTCTACTCACTTTATTGATAGCACACTTTTTGTATAGCTTTAAGTCGATCAGCTGGATTTCGGGTGTTTCACCTTTCTTTTTGAAGTGAATGAGCTGCTTGGTTTGAGTATCCAAACCCAAACAATACACATAGTTCCATACCTCACTGTGGGTGAGCTTTAAGCCTTTCTCTTGCGTTAACTGAAGAAATTCAGTGAATAATTTCTTTTCCTTTTTCTTCTGCATTCCTTGTAAATAAATAATAGGAAGCACAAATACTGCCATGGCAGCTATTCCAAATAGTGTTGATGATAATTCCATTTTCTTTTAGATATAAATAATATTGGAGGCCGAAGAATTGCATATTGAATTCTGAAACCAAAAAATACACAGTCAACAGATTGTCGACCTAAGAGATAAATGGAATGCTTACGAGAAGGTATGGAAAGGGAAAATGATGTCTTTCACCGAAAGGCTAAGGTTAATTAGTCTGGATTTTGTCAGTACCTTTCGCCAAAGGGCTTGTCTTGTATTATCTGAAGTTGAACTTTTATCAACAGCCCAATGCGGAAGGTAATTGGTGTCGGACTCCTGAAAATTGGTAGATGTCTCATTAACCAACTCATTAAAAATAGGTAAATGAAATAAACTAGAATAGGAAGGAGCAAAAGCATCTTCAACCTGATCTTTAAGGGTTTGTTCAACCTGATTCTTAATCAGAGCCTTGTGCAATAAACTATCCACACTAATGCCATACACCAATAAGGTGAGTGATATTAAAATGGACTTGAACAGACTTTTCATCAATGCAATATTAGAGTATCACTCGCTATTTTCAATTCTTGAGGGCGAGTTTTTTTTGAATAAAGGTTGATATGAACTCACAAATGGGATATAAGAGTCTTTCACCAGTTTATTTATTTGTAACCATAAACGTGGAAATGAGGTTGAAGTCAATTATTAACCGCATTTTTGAGCTCAGCGTTTTACTTTTCCCTATTATTAGACCATGAATGTATACAACCTTATCATAGCACTGTCTTGTGTGATCATTTTTTCACACTTGTTCAATATACTTTCTAAGCGTACAAATATCCCCAGTGTCATCCTTTTGATCCTCTTGGGTATTGGGATAAAGTTTGGACTTGACGCTTACGGGATTAATCAGGACAAGCTGATTTTTAGTACCCTAGAACTGCTAGGGATTGTAGGGCTAATAATGATTGTCTTGGAAGCTGCTTTAGACCTAGAACTAAGTAAGGAGAAATGGCCCATTATATGGAAATCCTTTACTGTGGCTTTAATTTCATTAGGAGGCTGCGCTTTCTTAATTGCGCTAATTATCAATCAATTTTACCAAGAAGACCCTATTATTTCATTGGTATACGCCATTCCCCTTTCTATTGTGAGTAGTGCTATTGTAATTCCGAGCGTAACTAGCTTAATGAAAGACAAAAAGGAGTTCATGATTTATGAGAGTACGTTTTCTGATATTCTCGGTATTATGTTTTTCTATTTCCTTACAGGAAATGCCGAAACTGAGCAAGCTGGAGAAGTAGTCTACGGAATTATTGGTAACATCATTATCACGATCGTCATATCATTCGTTTTTAGTTATGGTTTGGTGTTATTATTTCAGAGGATCGAAGGAGAAGTAAAGCTCTTTTTGCTGATTGCCATGTTGATTTTGATATATGCCATAGGCAAGCAGATGCACCTTTCTTCTTTGGTTATCATCTTAACCTTTGGTTTGGTAATTAATAACAGCAAGCTCTTTTTTGTTGGGAAGCTGCAAAAGTGGATCAAACATGATGTAATAGATAAGATTTTGGATGAGCTCCATCTGGTTACTCGAGAAACGGCATTTGTAGTGAGAACATTCTTCTTTGTGGTATTCGGAACTACGATTAACCTTGCTGCCCTGGTCAACCTAGAAGTCTTGGGGATCAGCTTAATGATTGTCGCTTCGTTCTTTTTGATTCGATTTATTGTATTGAAGGCCTTTTTCTGGAAGAAGTCTATAATGCCAGAATTGATGATTAGCCCTCGAGGCTTAATCACTGTATTATTGTTCTTCTCAATTCCTGTTGAACTTCAATCGGAATTGTTCAATGGAGATATCATTTTGATTACCATTTTGTCAACGAGTATCATTATGACTTGGGGCTTGATTAGCTTCAGTAAAAACACAGATACATTGCCAGAAGGCATTAAAGGAGCACGAAAAATTTCATATTTTATTGAGCGAATGGAGCCAGATTTGAGGACTGCAGAGCCTATCAAGACTCAAGCCAATGCATCCATCGTTCCAAAGAAAGTGGAGCCGAAGGTTGAGCCTAAAGCTGAAATTAAACCCGAAACAAAAGACCCTTCATTAGATAATAGTGAAGAGTTTGAAGGGAATAAATAAGCGATTTCTTAATAGGGATCTACATCGGTGATAAACTCTACTTGCGAGAAGTCCTTTTTTCGAAGGGCTTCTAAGTAGGCGGTTTTAATCTTTTCCTTAACGGAATTGATATTGTATTTACGTTCAATTTTAAGATAGACTTCCATCAGGTATTTATCTCTTATTTTGTTGATAATGGGTTCATGAGGCCCTAAAACACGATATGTACCAAGGTCTTCCTTTAGAATATTTCCCAAAAATTCAGCAGCATCTTTAGTCAGTTTTTTATCCTTACTTCTCACCAAAATCTTAACCATTCTAGAAAAGGGCGGGTAATTAAACTTCTCCCTTTCTCGCATTTCCAAGTCGAAAAAAGTATTGTAATTCTGTTCTGAAATCAGTTTTAGAATGGGCTGTTCTGGATCACCCGTTTGAATAATCACTTTCCCCGCAATGTCCTTTCTGCCTGCTCGTCCGCTTACTTGGGTTGTTAACTGATAGGTGCGTTCCATGGACCTGAAATCAGGGAAATGGATCATTCGGTCAATGTCAAAAACGCTTACTAAACTTACACGATCAAAATCAAGGCCCTTGCTCACCATTTGTGTACCTACCAGAATGTCTATTTTTCCATCTTCAAAATCTTTAATGATATTTTGATAGGCATATTTAGCCCTTGTGGTTTCTAAATCCATACGCTGGATTTTGGCCTCGGGGAAAATCAGTTTAAGATCTTCTTCAATTTTTTCGGTTCCAAAGCCAACCGTTCTAATGCGCTGACTACCGCAAGCAGGGCAGGTGACAGGAACAGGCTCTTTATGTCCGCAATAATGACAGTTGAGTTGGTTTTTATACTGGTGATAGGTAAGGCTTACCGCACATCTTGGGCATTCTGGGGTATAGCCGCAGTCATCGCAGGTAATGAAGTTTGAATAACCTCTGCGGTTCTGAAACACAATGGCTTGCTCTTTCTTCTCCAGTATTTCGCCCAAAGCTTCAATCAATACAGAAGAGAAATTTCCAGTGGCGGTTTTACGTTTCTTTTCAGTTCTAATGTCTGCGAAAACCATCTGAGGTAATTGTGCATCACCATAACGGTTGTTGATGGTCACCAATCCATATTTGCCTATTTTGGCATTGTAGAAGGACTCCACGGAAGGAGTGGCCGAACCTAAAATGGTTTTACCTCCGTGTTTGTGGGCGAGAAAAAGCGCTACATCACGGGCATGATAGCGAGGAGCGGGTTCATACTGTTTGTAAGAGTTTTCATGCTCTTCGTCCACAATGATTAAACCTAAATCGGCAAAGGGCAAGAAAATAGCACTTCTTACACCTACAATGAAATCGAAACGGCCATCCAATAAACCCATCCAAACTTCTACACGCTCATTGTCAGAGAATTTGGAATGATAAACCCCCATTCGGTCACCAAAAACCACTTTTAGGCGGTTTACGATCTGAGCTGTTAGAGCAATTTCTGGAAGTAGATAAAGCACCTGCAAACCATTGTCTAAGGCTTCTTGTATTAAGGAAATGTAGATTTCCGTCTTTCCACTGCCCGTAATTCCATGGAGTAAGGCAGTCGATTTCTCTTCAAAAATATCGAAAATTTCCTGCTTGGCTTTTTCTTGAATTTCAGAAAGGGGAGAAGCTTCAAAAACCTCGGTGTTCTCTTCAAAACGAGAAACGATTTCTTCGAACTGCTCAAATATTTTGTTCTTAATGAGCGTATTCAGCGAGGAAACAGAAAGTCCAGCTTCGTTAATAGTGCTTTTAGGAATACCTGCTTCATTTCGTCCTGGCTTCTGATACACAGGCACCAGTTGAAGGTACTTGAGCAGAATGTCACTTTGCTTTGGTCTTTTCTCAAGTTCTGAAAAAAGTGCTTGAAGTGTTTTTTCATCTTCAGCATAGCTGGCTGCTAGACGTATTTTTTTTACTATTTTGGGTTTATACTTTTCCCTTACTTCCTCATAAATAATGATGACATCTTTCTGAATCAGTGACTTGATGAACTTCAGCGCACTTTTTTGATCAATTGCTTCCGCTGCTTCTTTATAGGTAAGCGAATCGTTGTTCTCAAGTGCTTTTAGAATTAGCAGCTCTCGATCATCGAATGGATATTCACTATCGTTCCAATCGTTGTGTGGGTGCAATTGAATGCGCGATTCGCTACTTAGTTTAAGACCAGAAGGTAAGGAAGCGTTAATTACTTCGCCAAAAGTACACATGTAGTAGTTTGCCATCCATTTCATCACCTCCATTTGCATGCGGGTAATGATGGGCTCGGTATCCAATACTTCTAAAATAGGCTTGGCAGCATAGATCTCTGGTCTGTTCCCGTGTACCTTTTCTACAATACCTGTAACGATTCGTTTTTTCCCGAACTGAACAATGACCCTCGTCCGTTCCTTTATATTTCCACGGTATTCCGCTGGAATACTATAGGTATAAAGCATGGGCACAGGGACTGGTAAAGCCACATCGGCATACAGAACCTGTTCATTTGCATCGTCAATATTGAGTTGTTCTATCGTCAAATTGTTTGGGAAATAACTTGGTTTTGAACCTTTGGCAAGGTTAGAAATAATCCTCGTCTGCCAAAACTATTTTCTATTCTCAATTAGATTTATTGCTTCACTTGCTGAATTTACCGGCAGTTGACAGGCTTTATTGAAACAAACGTAAAAAGTGGTTTGATCATTAAGTCTGCCTCGGTTGGCCAATAGTTCTAGTTTACTCGTGCCTTCGTTTTCTGCACCAACCATTACCTTATTCGGCATAAATTGATCAAAGAAACTAAAGGCTTGTGTTTGAATATCATCACCTACCATAACGATTTCGGCCGTTGGTGTTACCATCAGTGTAGCCAAACAGGCCCAATTGGTCAAATATTGAGGTTCTACCATGACTATTTTCTTGACCCGACCGAGCATTTCGACTGCCATGTCGATATAGGTTTGATTACTGGTAATCGTACCCAAAGCATATAGATTTTGGGCCATCAATGAATTAGACCCTGGAATGACGTTATCGAAAATCTCTTTCTTTCTGGCAATTAATTTTTCAGATTCATCATTGGTGAAGAAGAAAAAGCGTTCCTCTTCATCATAGAAATGCTCAATAGTATATTCTGTCAATTGGACAGCTTCGTTGAGCCATTTCTCATCAAAGGTGACTTGATACAAGGCGCTGAAGGCCTGAGTTACCGCTGCGTAATCTTCCAAATAGGCGTCAATACTGGCTTTTCCTCCTTTATAATTTCGGAATAGGCCTTTTCCATTTTTCATTTTGGCGCAAATGAACTCTGCATTTTTAATGGCCATTTGAAGAAACTCTGGAGCTTGAAAGCTGGCGTAAGCATCCACCAAACCTTTGAGCATAAGTCCATTCCAGCCAGAAAGTATTTTGTCGTCTAAGCCAGGGCGAACTTTGTTTTCTCTTTTCTTGAGCAATTTGAGGTTAGCTGCTTTTACCAAGTCTTGAAGCTCTTCTAAAGAAATATCATGGGCCTTTGCAAATTCTGAATCGGTGAGGTTTCTGTGAGGAATGTTCTTTTGAGGCTCCCAATTTCCCTTTTCGGTGAGGTTATAATAGGCAAATATCAATTCGGCATCGGGGCCAAGTGTCTCGCGAAATTCTGAAGCTGTCCAACAATAGAACTTACCTTCTTCACCTTCGCTATCGGCATCTAAAGCTGAATAGAAACCACCTTCTTCGGTGGTCATTTCTCTTTGTAACCATTCGATGGTTTGAAAAACGATTTCTTTGTAAAGTGGATCTTTTGTGGCTTGAAAGGCTTCAGAATAGAGACTTACAAGCTGTCCATTGTCGTAAAGCATTTTTTCAAAATGAGGCGCAAACCAATCGGCATCCGTAGAGTAGCGGGTAAAACCGCCACCTATTTGATCGTAGAGTCCTCCGAAAGCCATTTTGTTCAATGTGAGTTTTACATGAGCCAAAGCTGATTCGTTTTTATTCGTTTCAAATTCGCGAAGCAAAAAGGTATAAATGACAGGCATTGGAAATTTAGGGGCTTTGTTCATGCCACCCTTTTCCTTGTCAAAATTCTGACTCAGGATCTTGAACATTTGGCTTAAATCTTCTTTGCTATAATCAGTACCAATAGAGTTCAAACCGTACTTTTGAATATCGCTCACGCTGAGCGAATTCATAAAACCTTCAGCTGATTTTTCTAATTCGGCACGTTGTTCTTTAAATACTTTAGCGATTTGAAGCAGCAAATTTGCCCAACCTTGGGCGGGAAAATATGTCCCTCCATAAAATGGCCGTTGGTCGGGTAGGAGAATGGCGTTCAGCGGCCAACCGCCTTGCAAACCCATGGCATGCACGGCATCCATATACACTTGGTCTACATCGGGGCGCTCTTCTCTGTCTACTTTAATGCAAACGAAATGCGCGTTCATTATTTCCGCAATCTTCTCGTTTTCAAAGCTTTCTCGTTCCATTACATGGCACCAATGACAAGCCGAATAGCCAATACTCACGATAATCGGTTTATCCTCTTTCTTCGCCTTTTCTAAAGCTTCTTCACCCCAAGGAAACCAGTCTACAGGATTATAGGCGTGCTGTAAAAGGTAAGGAGAGGAAGAATTGATCAGTCGATTGGCTTGATGAGGCATAGTTATTCGATTTTTGATGTAGAAGAAGGAACGTTGAGTTGTCCTTCAGTACGAAGATCGCATAGAATTTAGAGCCTAAAAAGTTTTCAGGGCTTCTATTCAAAATGAATTTGGATTGGGCGAAATGAAAGAGTTAAATTTCCCTCATCATTGGCCTTGTAAGACAAGTTGGGCCACCACCGCCTTTGTAGCTTATTTCATCACCTTGATAGGTCGTTACCCTGCAACCTGCTTCCTTCAATTGTTCTTCTGTAGAAGGGTTACCGTCCACCATTAGGCAATTTCTGGGAGAAATGGCCAATACGTTACAGCCCATGGAATCAAACTCGTCTTCTGGCACTTCGATAAATTCAAAGCCTCTTCTGATCAATTCATTTCTAAAGGAAATGGGCATTAAAGGAGAGTAAATCACAGCCAAATCTTTATCCACAGGGCTAAGGATAGACATCAGGTGGAATACATCGGAGGGGCCTTTATAGTGTGGTAAATTTACGGTCAGCACCTCAATTCCTTTAGGTTCTAAAAGTGCTTTGAGTTGCCTGATTCCTTCTGGGTTGGTACGGTAGGTATTTCCAACCGCTAACGTTTTTTCATCCAACCATGCTACATCGCCACCTTCTAAGGTGCCTGGCCCTTCAATTTGTCCGAAGATCTTAATGCCAGCTGCCTCATAGGCTTCTCTATGCGACATGGGTTCATTGACTCTGCCAGCTTTACCCATATTGCAGAGAATCATTCCGTAGTCAGTAGCGATAGACGCATCTCTACAATAAATGGAATCCATTTTCACATAATCATTCGAACCAAAAGTCTTTAAGTTCGACCCGAGGAAATAGAAATTCGCTTTAAAGCTATCGTACTCCTGAAGTGCTTTTGGATAGATTGGACATTCTATAAAGTTCAGGTCTATCCACTGTCTGTCAATTACTTGTTGATCTATAAAACCATATTTGACAGGCTTGATCCAAAGGGATTTAATTGTGCCGTATTCCGAATGAGAGGTATGCATTTTAGATTTTTCGTTTACTCCAAATATAGACTGGAATTCCTAATAAAAGACCAATAAAACCAACTGAAACGGCCTCGTGACCAGAGCCAAACATCATCCATATAGAAAATCCGAAGCCTACAAGGGTAAGGATAAAATTGGTAAGTTTTGGCTTGAAACCGTATTTCCTTTCAATGGAAAATAAACCGTATGCCGATACGCTAAAGATATAGGAAACCAATGCGGTAACCGTACTCAACAATATCATATAAGTATAAACATCGGCCAAGCCTTTGGTTTGATTGAGCAATAATAAAACGGTGACGATTATACTTGAAATGATGATACTAAAGTAAGGCGACTCATTTTTATTGATTTTGGCGAAAGGCTTGGGTAGAATTCCATCTTTGGCCATGGCTAGAGGCATTTGACCAGAAATTAGAATCCAGCCGTTTAAAGCACCAAAAGTTGAAATGCAAGCGCCTGCAGCTACAATATACTCTGCATTAGCCCCCCACATTTTAGAGGCGGCATCTGCAAAAGGAGAAGCTGTATTGGCCATTTCTAATGGACTAAGCACCCCGAACAAAGCAAAAGAGCTTGCCATATAGACTATTGTAACCACTATGGTTCCATACATGGTAGCTTTTGGGATCGTTTTTTCAGGTGACTTAATATTGCCTGCTGGTATTGTGGCCGCTTCAATACCTAAAAATGCAAATAGACAGAGGGCTGTACTAATAGTGATGGCTTCTAGAGATGAACTTCCACTGACATTCAATGGCTTGAAGTTATTCCATTCAATAAAGAAAAAGCCTCCAACGGTAATCAGCAACAAGGGTATTATTTTTAACACTGTAGTAATCAATTGTGCTTTTCCACTCCCTTTAACACTATAGCTATTCAAGGCAGTGAGTAGCCAAATTGCTGTTAAACTTGTAATTACCGATAAAACGGGGTTGTTGTTTAGGGCGGGAATAAAAACGCCCAAATAGCTTACAAATGTAATGGCAATGGCAGCGTTTGTAGCCCAGATGGATAGCCAATAGCCCCAACCGACAAAGAAACCGATAAAGCTTCCAAAGCCCACTCGGCTATAGGCATAAGGCCCACCTGTATCTGGAATAGCTTTGCTAAGTCGCCCTAGTATTTTGGCTAAAATAAATGCGCCAATGGCCGCGAACACCCATCCAAAAAGGCTGATACCACCAAATTGCGCCAAAGCAACGGGCAAGGAAAAAATACCAGAGCCAATCATACTACCCACAACAAGTGCGGTGGTCGTCCAAACGCCTAATTTTTTATTGGAGTTTTTGCTGTTGCTCATAGCTGAAAAAATCGAATTAGAATACCTATTTTAGCATGTATTCCATTTGAAATATATTGATAAAAGCTGAACATGCCTAACTACTCCATTCATCCAGAAATTGAAAAAGCACATACACTTCCCTCTAGTTTTTATCGTGACATTCAGGTGTTTGAAGCGATGAAGGAGAAGGTTTTTCTGAAAGCTTGGCAATGGATTGGAGATGAATCTTTGGTGAAATTACCGAAGCAGGTGTACCCGTTTACCTTATTGGATGGCTACCTAACAGAGCCCGTTTTATTGACTCGGACGGAGGATGAAGAGATTCATGGCCTTACTAACGTGTGCACGCACCGAGGAAATATTGTGTGTCATCATCCTGGTTCGGAACGAAAGTTAGTTTGTAAATACCATGGACGAAGGTTTGGCTTGGACGGTGCCTTTGAACATATGCCTGAGTTTAAAGAGGCTGAGAACTTTCCTTGTGCTTCCGACAGTTTACATCAATTTCCATTAAAACAATTGGGACCTTTACTTTTTATGGGGCTTGATCCCAGTTTTGATTTTGAGCCAGTTTTGGAAGGAATGATTGAACGTATTGGCTTTATGCCTTTGCACGAGTTTAGGCATGATGCACAGCGTTCGCAAGATTACTTGGTCAATGCGCATTGGTCCTTGTATTGCGATAATTACCTGGAAGGTTTCCATATTCCTTTTGTGCATAGCGATTTGAATGCGGTGTTGGATTACGGCTCGTATGAAACGGTACTGTATGAGCACATGAACCTTCAAATTGGGTATTCAGACTCTTCTGAAGATACTTTTGACCTACCAGAAGGGCATATGGATTACGGGAAAAACGTGGCCGCTTATTATTTTTGGGTATTCCCCAATATGATGTTCAATTTTTATCCTTGGGGGCTTTCCATTAATGTTGTCAAACCAATTTCCGTTAACCGAACGCGAGTAAGTTTTATTACTTATGTGTATGACGAAAGCAAAATGGACAGCGGAGCGGGGGCTTTATTGGATAAAGTAGAACGCGAAGATGAGTTTGTGGTAGAAGGTGTTCAAAAGGGGATTAACTCTCGATTTTATAAGTCAGGAAGGTATTCACCTAAAATGGAAAAAGGAGTACACCATTTTCACAGCCTATTGTGTAAATTCTTGGAGGATTAAGTATCCTATAAGTTTCCATTGTCAAACAATAACCTTCGTTCAGCACTGCGTTTCAAACACTGAACACTGATCCCCTAGTTAAAATATGTTATTCAACGTCTATTTCAGGGTACTTTAAAGCTTAACCCTTATCTTAGGGTCAAAATATTTTCTATTTCATACGTTGAAAGAGATGTAAACTCAATGTTAGCTTTGAAAACGACTTTTTATACTACTCTTCTTGTTCTTTTTTGTCATCAAGCAATGCTGATGGGGCAGACCCAGGGTCATGTAAAAATGGATAGCATTAGTTCCAGCTTTGATGAACAAAACCCTGTACTTAGTCCTGATGGTAAGCGGATGTATTTTGTCCGTTCAGGGCATGCTAGAAACCAAGGGGGGGTAATTGACCGTGGTGATATTTGGTATTCTGACAAAACAGAAAAGGGTTGGTCTCTGGCCAAACATGCTGGTAGTACTATTAACCACACTGGATTGAATGGTGTTGTGGGTTTTTCAGCCGATGGAGAACGAATTTACCTTTTGAATTATAAAGACTCTGAGGGAAATTTACATAAAGGAATAGCCATGGCTGAATGGGTGATGGATCATTGGTCCGTTCCTCAGCCTTTAGATATCCGTTATTTTGCAAATAATTCTGAGTACATCAGTGGCTCCATTTCACCAGACGAAAAAGTGATGATTCTGTCTTTTAAAAGCTACGATACTTTCGGGAATGAAGATCTTTATGTCACTTTTAAAGAAAGTAATGGCAGTTGGAGTGAGCCTGAGAACTTGGGTGCAGATATCAATACACAGGGGGAAGAATGGTCACCTTATTTGGCTCCAGATTTAAAGACCGTGTACTTCTCATCTAATGGTTTTGAAGGGCAAGGTGGTCGCGATATTTTCGTAAGTCAGCGTAAAGGTAGTTCTTGGACGGATTGGACAAAACCTGTCAATTTAGGCACCGAAGTGAATACAGCAGGAGTAGAGTTAGGTTATGCGATTCCAAAATTGGGAGAGTTGGCCTATTTTTCTTCCACACAAAATAGCGAGGGTTTTGGTGATATCTTTGGTTTCCCTTTGAACAAAACAGAAAAGGTATTACAAGAAATAGTATCGAATACTGAAACTCCAATAACGAAAGTAACTGAACCAAAGGCACAAGAAAAGCCAGTAGTGGTAATGACTATGCAGGTGCTGGATATCAGTAATGATCAGCCAATCAATGGTATTGTGAAACTGAATTTTGGAGAAAAGGAAATAGAGATCAATACCGCAGAACTAGACTCTCAAGAAAAGAAATTTTTAGTGACCATTGAAGAAGGTCTTGAAGTGAATGTTGAGATTAATGCTGATGGTTTTTTAAAATACAAAGAAAGCTTTATAGTTTCTTCCACTCCCCGAAGTGGTGGTAATGAGCTAGAAGGTGTAGAGGGGTTTAAACTGACTTCAAGAGAAGTGGGTACAAAAATCAAGATCGATAATGTGCTTTTTAATGAAGGAACCTCATCATTTGCCAGTGCTAAAGAAGCGGCTGCCCAATTAGGAAAGCTCATTGCTTTGATGGAAAACAACCCTGATTTGAAAATTCGTTTAGAAGGCCACACCGACAACAGAGGTAATCCTAAGTTACTCAAAGAGCTTTCTTTGGATCGAGTGAACACTGTAAAAGATTACTTAGTAGAGAAAGGCCTTTCTGGAAAGCGTATAGAAACCGTAGGCTTTGGAGGCGAAAAGCCCGTAGGTCAAAACTTCAGTGTTGCTGGTCGAGAGTCAAACCGCAGGGTAGAGTTTGTGATTATTAAGTAAAGAACCAAGCAGTTACCAACTACGCCCCAGAACAGTTGTAACGGAAGCTTCGGAGACCATTTCAGAACACCACCAAGGGACGGAGTGCTACTCCTCATCATCTTTTATTTTCTCCCGAGCATTTGATTTCATATGCAAGTCCATTTGAGGGAATGGAATCGTGATATTATTGGAGACAAATTTTTGACTGATACTTCTACGGATATCACTTTTCACCTTACTGATTCGGAAAATATTTTGACTGTAAAACAAGACTTGAAAGTCTAATGATGAATTACCAAAGTCTACCAATCGTGCTTCAGTTGCGTCAAGCGCAGAGACGTCTGAATGTTCATGTGCACTTTCTTCCAGTATTTTTATCACCAAGTCTATGTCACTCCCATAAGCAACGCCTACATTAATTCTAAAGCGAGCCTTGGTGGTCTGATGACTCCAGTTGATCACTTTGTTGCTGGTAATCAATGAGTTCGGAATGATAATAGAAACATCATCGGTATTTGAGGCCTTGGAAGTTCGGAGCCCAATGCTCTGAATCTTTACGATATCCCCGTCTATTTCTAAGACTTCTTCAATTTTAATAGACTTTTCTCAAAGCAAGATGATCCCAGATAAGATATCGTTGAATGTCTGTTTAAACCCAAACCTACCCCCACAAGTAGGGCAGCAGAGCCTGCAATTAATACGGTTAATTTGACGCTAAGCGCTTCCAAAATCAAACCAATGGCAATCACCCAGATGACATACTTAATGATTTTGAATAATGCATAGCTGGCACCTATATCAAGTTTACTATTCTCACGACTGAAAATTGTTTTCTTAATTAAGAGCAAGACTAACTTGGTGACTAAAAAAATTATAAAAATGATCACGAGGGAGAGAACTCTCAATTGGAATTCTCCTATGTGAAACAACTCGAATTCTAAAAATTTCTTTAACGCTTCCATATTGATTCTATCAATGCTAAGTAACGATCGAAGGTGTTTGACGCGATCCATAACTTAGGACGTGGAGAAGATAAAAAGACTTTTGGTATTATGCTGTGATTGTGATCATAAATACTGCTCAACCGGCTTTTGCTCAGTAAGCGTTTGATTTGCGATTCAACCTAATCTAGGGTGGAATGTAGCTTAGGAGGCTTGTTGGTGAAGAACACCAACAAGGGCGGAGAATGCTAAAAGTTTCCGTCATTCTGATGAACCTGAAGTGTAACGGAAGGTGAAGAAAGAATCTGTCCGTGAAATTCAGTATTGTCTTGAGCCAACGGATTCTTTCTTCCTCGTTCCTCGTCATCAGAATGACGCTCCGAATTGGCTTATTTTAGACCGTCATCCTGCTCCAAAACTTCGGAGGTCTTTTTCAGAAACAAAGAAGAAGTTAAGCGGTATGCTTCCTTTAATCGAAATAGAGAGCTAAAGAAAGCGGGCAGATTCCTTGAGAAATAGATGGTAGCAGGACTGCTACATCGTATATTTTACAGCGTTATCTATAAGAAAAAATAAAGCAATCATAGAGATTATTGCCAAAATAGAGATTGATATTATCATTTTATTTTTCCGCTTTAATCCAATAATTAAAACTACTAGACTGATTACTGAAATGATTAATAATATGATAGACATGATTTCTGTTTGTTATCATTTATAATTCTGCCTTGGTTGGTGTTCTTCACCAACCAATAGTCCAAGGTATCTTTAAATCATTGTGCACAAAGCTTGAAAACTATGATAACGGATTAGGGCTCTCCGATATCTTCATTCCACAAGCTGGGATTTGTTTCGATAAAGTCTTGCATCATTTTAATGCATTGCGCATTGTTTTCAATGACAACTTCAACTCCGTTTTCCTCTAATAATTTCTCTGACCCCATAAAGGTTTGATTTTCTCCAATGACAACTTTTGGAATTCCATAAAGCAATATGGCTCCTGTGCACATAGGGCAGGGCGACAATGTAGTATATAAAACAGATGCTCGATATACAGATGCAGGTTGTCTCCCTGCATTCTCTAAGGCATCCATTTCTCCATGGAGTACAACACTTTTTTGTTGAACTCTTTTGTTATGTCCTTTTCCAATAATCTGACCATTGTGAACTAAAACTGAGCCTATCGGTATGCCCCCTTCTTCAAGCCCGATTTTAGCTTGATTAATTGCTTCGCTGAGGTATTTGTCCATAGTATTAGTGATTAGAGGTTTACCAAATTATAGCCAAGGTTATCTGTAAGGCATAAAGGAGATATATGTATATCAATATCTATTTAAAAGCAGGAATCCCTGTAATCTCGGCACCGAGGATTAGTAAGTGAATATCATGTGTGCCTTCGTAAGTCAGTACTGATTCCAGGTTGGCCATATGGCGCATCATTGGGTATTCACCTGTAATGCCCATTCCACCATGCATTTGTCTTGCTTCGCGGGCAATGTTCAATGCGGTTTCTACAGCATTACGCTTCGCCATAGAGATTTGAGGCGTAGTCGCTTTTCCTTCGTTAAAAAGTTGGCCTAAACGGAAGTTCAATAATTGCGCTTTGGTAATTTCTGTTAGCATTTCTGCCAATTTCTTTTGCTGCAATTGGAAGGCACCAATGGGCTTATCAAACTGGATGCGCTCAGCACAATATTTTCTAGCAGACTCATAGCAATCCATGGCGGCACCAATAGCGCCCCAAGCAATGCCGTAACGCGCAGAATCCAGGCACATCATTGGCGCACCCAAACCACTTTTGTTCGGCAATAGATTTTCCTTCGGTACTTTCACATTGTCGAATACCAATTCACCAGTAGCACTGGCCCGCAAAGACCATTTGCCATGTGTAGTAGGAGTGGAGAAACCTTCCATGCCACGCTCTACAATTAGGCCGTGAATTCTTCCTTCTTCACTTTTCGCCCAAACGACAGCTACATCGGCATGAGGAGCGTTTGAGATCCACATTTTAGCACCATTCAAAAGGTAATGGTCGCCCATGTCTTTAAAGTTGGTGGTCATGCCTGAAGGGTTAGAACCGTGATCGGGTTCTGTTAAACCGAAGCAACCCAACCATTCGCCAGAGGCTAATTTTGGTAAGTATTTGTGGCGTTGTTCTTCATTGCCAAATTTGTAGATAGGGTACATCACCAAAGAACCTTGTACCGAAGCCGTAGAACGCATGCCCGAGTCACCACGCTCAATTTCTTGCATAATCAACCCGTAAGAAATATAGTCCATACCACCACAACCATATTCAGTAGGCAGCTGAGGGCCAAAGGCTCCGATGTCGCCAAATTTCTTCACCATTTCCAAAGGGAAGTGCGCGTTTTGCGCCCAGCTTTCGATGTAAGGAGAGATTTCTTGTTTTACGAAATCACGTACCGCGCCACGCACCATGATGTGCTCTTCGGTAAGCAGGGAATCCATTCCGTAGAAATCAGGGTGCTCAAAAGTATCTTGCTTAGACGATTTCTGAATATTAGCGTGGTTATCGGTATTCATATGTTCTTTGGTTTCTAAATATTATCTTTCAAAATTGCACGTATTTCAGTACAATACAAACGTATGAACAACAAGGAAATCGACCAAGGGATATTAGATAGAATTAAGAAGCTCGAGGCAAAATATGAAGCAATGGGGCAAGACATGGCTTCTTACCTTGATGGGTTGCTGCACGCTGATTACCTCAAATACTGGGAATACATTAATTTGGAGTCACTTTTGGCACTTCAGCACCCCAAAACGCATTTTCCTGACGAAATGATTTTTATTGTGTATCATCAATCTACAGAACTGTATTTTAAACTGATTCTGTGGGAAATGAAACAAATGCAATCTGCTGAACACCCAAACATTGAATTTTTCACAGCCCGAGTAAAGCGTATTAATAATTACTTCGAACACCTATGTCATTCCTTTTCCATCATGATTCAGGGCATGGAGAAGGAGCAGTTTTTACAATTCAGGATGTCGCTTTTGCCAGCATCGGGCTTTCAGTCGGCCCAGTACCGCATGATTGAAATTGCTTCTACCGACATGGTGAACCTGGTGAACCATGAAAAACGAGATGACTTTGATCCTTATGCTTCGGTGGAAGAACTATACGATTCTATTTATTGGAAGACAGGAGCGACCGAACTGAAAACAGGGAAGAAGACTTTGACCTTAGACCAATTCGAAGCCAAATACTCTAAGGAATTTGTTCAATTGGCCAATGAGGTGAAGTCTACCAATTTAAACCAGCTATATATCCGATCTTATAAAGAATTGGAGGGCACTGAAGAGCTTATTGCTGAACTGAAACGTTATGACTTGTTGGCGAATGTAGATTGGCCTTTAGTGCATTATAAATCAGCTGTACGTTACTTACAGCGCAGCCCAGAGGATATTAAGGCGACTGGTGGCACCAACTGGCAAAAGTATTTACCACCAAGATTTCAGAAAGTGATGTTCTTTCCTGAATTATGGAATGAAGAAGAGCAGAATGAGTGGGGCAAGCATTGGGTAGATCAGAATGTTTTTAACTAATTCGGTTTTTCTATAAAAGACTTTAATGACCTCCATATTCGTCTGGAGGTTTTTTGTTTGTATAAGCTATACATGCTATAACTATATTAAGTGGTTGTGTGCACACCGCTTTTCATCCTGACCGCGATCGCTTCGGGGGAAGGAACTAAAGCCAGTCTTGTATTGATATAGTTTTTCTCTATATCTTCATAAAAACTATAAATAAAAATTATCGAAAGGGTTTTCTTAAATTGTATTCGTTAACAATAAAACCTATCGAAAATGGAAAACAACGAACACGGAAAAGTATACGACATGAACAGTGGTGGTAAATGCCCTTTTCATGGCGGGGCAATGAAACAAACAGCAGGAAGCGGTACCTCTAATCGTGATTGGTGGCCCAACCAATTGAACTTGAACATCCTTCGTCAACATTCTTCGCTCTCAAACCCTATGGGTGAAGATTTCAATTATGCTGAAGAATTTAAAAAACTCGATTTAAAAGCCATCAAAAAAGATCTCTACGATCTAATGACCGATTCTCAAGACTGGTGGCCAGCTGATTATGGTCATTATGGCCCTTTCTTTATTCGTATGGCTTGGCATAGTGCTGGTACTTACAGAATTCAAGACGGTCGTGGGGGAGCAGGGTCAGGTTCTCAGCGTTTTGCCCCATTAAACAGTTGGCCTGACAACGGTAACTTGGACAAAGCCCGTTTGCTACTTTGGCCTATCAAACAAAAATATGGTAATAAAATCTCTTGGGCCGATTTAATGGTGCTCGCGGGTAACTGCTCGCTAGAATCAATGGGCTTAGAAACCTTTGGCTTTGCAGGCGGACGTGAGGACGTTTGGGAACCAGAACAAGATATTTACTGGGGAGCTGAAACAGAATGGCTAGGCGACAAAAGATACGAGGGCGACCGTGTATTGGAAAATCCACTAGGTGCGGTGCAAATGGGACTTATTTACGTAAACCCAGAAGGCCCTAATGGGAATCCTGATCCATTAAAATCTGCCATTGATATTCGTGAGACTTTTGGCCGTATGGCAATGAACGATGAAGAAACAGTAGCATTAGTCGCTGGTGGACACACTTTCGGTAAGGCGCATGGTGCAGCCGATCCGAATAAATATGTAGGCAGAGAGCCAGCCGGTGCGGGTATTGAAGAACAAAGTAAGGGCTGGAAGAATACATTTGGTAGTGGGCATGGCGATGATACCATCACGAGTGGTATAGAAGGTGCATGGACACCAAACCCAACCCGTTGGGATAATGAGTATTTTGATGTGTTGCTTAATTACGATTGGGAATTAACCAAAAGTCCGGCTGGAGCACACCAGTGGACGCCAACAGCAGCATCTCAGGCGCGTAAAGCACCTGCCGCTGGAAATGCTTCCAACACGCAAGCCTTAATGATGACGACAGCGGATATGGCATTGAAGATGGATCCTATCTATGCACCAATTTCTAAACGTTATCATGAGAATCATGAAGTGTTTGCAGAGGCTTTTTCTCGCGCTTGGTACAAACTGACACACCGCGACATGGGGCCAATATCTCGCTATTTGGGTGCTGAAGTACCTAAAGAAGAACTGATTTGGCAAGATCCAATTCCTGCTGTTACGCATGAATTGATTAACGATAAAGACATAGCCGACTTAAAGAATGAAATTCTAAATGCTGGACTTTCTGTTTCAGAATTGGTATCAACTGCATGGGCATCAGCTTCCACTTTCCGTGGTTCGGATATGCGTGGAGGTGCCAATGGCGGACGAATTCGTCTTGCTCCACAAAAGGATTGGGAAGTGAATAACCCAAGTCAATTGGCCAAAGTGTTGAAAACGTTTGAAGGAATTCAAAAGGCTTTTGCCAAACCTGTTTGTATGGCCGATTTAATCGTTCTTGGTGGATGCGCAGGTATTGAAAAGGCAGCGAAGGCAGCGGGCCATAATATTACAGTGCCATTTACTCCAGGTAGGGCAGATGCTTCACTCGAACAAACCGATGTAGAATCATTCGGTGCGCTTGAACCAGCGGCAGATGGTTTCCGCAATTACTTCAAACCAAGACATAAAGTGACGGCTGAAGAAATGTTGGTGGATAAAGCGCAATTGTTAACGCTCTCAGGTCCTGAAATGACGGCTTTGGTAGGCGGTATGCGTGTATTGAATACGAATTACGACCAGTCAAATCATGGTGTATTCACTGATCGTCCAGGAACATTGACAAACGATTTCTTTGTGAACTTGCTAGATTTGAGTACCACTTGGAGCGCTACTTCTGATGAACAAAATGTATTTGAAGGGCGAAATCGTAAGACAGGTAAAGTAAAATGGACAGGTACTCGTGCCGACCTTATTTTTGGTTCTAATTCAGAACTAAGGGCTTTGGCCGAAGTGTATGGTTCTTCAGATTCAGAAGCAAAATTTGTGAAGGACTTTGTCGCTGCTTGGAACAAAGTAATGAACCTAGATCGTTTCGATTTGGCTTGATTTAAGGGAAAATTCCCTGTGTAAATATTGGAAGGTGGTTCTGCAAAGGATCACCTTTTTTTGGTTTTAAGGATTGTTTGCAGGGTATACTGATTTTGAATTTTCAGGATTCTTCCGCTCTATTTCTATTAAGCTCTAGAGATCAAAATTTGCAAGAATGTCCGCCCTCTTTGCCTTCGCGAAGCTTCAGCAAAGCAAGGATGGTAGGTGGGGATTTAACTATTCTTTCTTGAAGCTTTTTAAA
This sequence comes from Roseivirga sp., assembly GCF_034669765.1. Lineage (GTDB taxonomy): Bacteria > Bacteroidota > Bacteroidia > Cytophagales > Cyclobacteriaceae > Roseivirga. The sequence continues at coordinate 648,048 of NZ_JAXMOQ010000002.1, read as the reverse complement.
AACTCGTCAGGAGTCATGATTGGAAGTAATGATTTTTTAAAGTCCTTCCCATTTCTGGTTAAAATCATTTGACACTCAGATTCTGTAGCACAAAAATATTGTAGCGCATCTTCAAAATCCTTGAATGATGAATTTAGTGCTTTCTCAACGGTCTGTCCGTCAATTGAGGAAACCTCACAGATTACCTTAAATTTCCTTAATTTTTCTCTTGCTACTTTGTAATCCTCAAATTTTGAAATAAAGTAATTAACCGTGGCGAAAGAAATAGGAGAAACCACGAGCGTTAACTTTTCTTTTTCAGCCAATGTTGCAACTTTAGCGATAGGCTCATAGAATGGATTACGCTCTCCTAGAAAGTCCAACATTACGTTAGTGTCGATAAAAACTCGTTGTGTCATTTGTATTTCTCCATTAAATGGTCTGAGTACTCACCTTTATGGTCTAATTCAGTGGGAAGAGAAGTTCCAGTAGCTATGCTTTTTATAAAGGGTGAGATCTCAAAACCATTTGTATCGTTTTCTGAAGTCAACGATTGCAGATAAGACTCAACGATACGTGATAAACTCATTTTTTTATTCGAAGCATATTCTTTCGCTTTCTCGATAACGTCTTGGTTAAGCTTTAGGGTTAATTTCGTATCCATGATTAATATGTTGTACGTACGAATATAAATAATTAATCCGTATAATTAGTTCCGTTTTGTTATTTTCAATAATGAAGTAAGTTCTAAAATTAACCATGAAAATGAAGGTGAAAAACATTTAAGCCACCCTCAATATTTTTTCCATCTTACGGCCTTTCGCCAATTCATCTACCAGCTTATCTAAATACCTTACTTGTTGTGTCAATCGGTTTTCAATGTCTTCGATTCGGTAGCCACAGATTACACCAGTAATAAGAGGCGCATTAGGGTTTAATGAAGCATTTTGAAAGAACTCTTCGAAAGTTGCTTTTTCCTCAATGAGTGCTTGTAATTGTTTTTCGTCATAACCAGACAGCCACTCGATTACTTGATGTAATTCAGCTTTGGTTCTGCCTTTCTTCTCGACTTTTGTAACATAATGTGGGTACACCGAAGCGAATGTCATTTTCGCAATACGCTCATCGTGGTGGCTTGTGTCGGTCATGTTTTGCGCTTTAGGGTTTGTATCTCAAGTTAATAAACCTTTCTGGTTGGCTTTTGATTATTTTTCAGTCCGTCAGATATTGTATGTAGTTATTTATTCCACTCTCCCTTCTAATCCACTCCAAGTCAGGGTTTCTTTTTCGAATTTTGAAAATTCACGAAATAACTGTCCCAAGAGATTCAATTCTGCAGGATAACACTGAATTGAAAATTCTGAAATTGATTTTTCAATTTCGTCACGATTGTTGTTTAACCTAATTCTGATAACACATATGCTAGAATGCTTAATCAAAGAAAACTCGCATTTGAAATTGAAAGCAAAATTGTCTTCAGTTTTTTCAGAGCCTAATTCCCAAAGAAATGTCTTTGTCGATTTGAAAGGAAAATCCTCTAAAATATCAGCCAACTCTTTAAATCGGTCTGCATTGTCATATATCTCAAGTTGCCCTGAACTTGCTCCATTAGATGCTCTAAATATCAGGTTGATATGATTTGGCTCTTCGTAAGGGTTTCGTGTAATTTCAATTGATTTCTCCACTGATAGTAAGCTAGGTTTGACTAAAGACAACTCATTTGTAGAATGAAGTTGCTCAAAACTTCAATAATAACCTAAGAGGGGGGGAGCGGTTACATCTATCCGTCATTCTGATGAACCTGAAGTGAAACGAAAGGTGAAGAAAGAATCCGTCTGTTCTTGACTCCAGATAACTTTCTCAGACGGATTCTTTCTTCCTTGTTCTCCATCTCCGAAGCCTTGGAGAGCATTCACACGAATGCTGACTTTGGGACAGAACGGACAGAGTCCCTTGATTAAATAGGAGGTCACAGGTTCGGTGAACCTGCGACAGTGGAGAACCTGCCATAAAGATCAGTATTTATGCTTTATCCCTGTTTCTTCACTTATCTTTCTCCATTTCTCATCATCAAATTTTTCAGAATTTTTAAAGTGCTCAATGGTTTCTTCATCGGTCATACTACCGAAGTCAACAGGTAGTGTTTTTAGATAAAAATGAGCTGTTTGAATATTCTCGAACTCCCTAAGCTCATCTAACAGTTCATTAACATGGGTGCTTTGAAATGACAGGTGTTTTAAAGATTTCATTTTCTTTAAGCAATCAGGAATAGAGGTGATTTCTCCACCTATACGGAGTTCAACTAATTGAGAGCAGTCACATATTTTTGGGTTAATTGCTTGAAGATTATTATCTAATAAATTTAAGGTTTCAAGTTTAGTCAGGTCTGAAATATTATCAGGGATAGATTCAATCCGGTGTCCTTTTAGATTCAAATGTTTGAGCTCATTTAATTCAAATACTTCTTGGGGAAACTCGGAAAGAGACTGATTGTAAGGGTCTATTGACAATGTTTCAACTTGTGTGGGACTTTTTAGGGCTCTTTTTAAAGACTCAAATTCACCTGTTTCTTCTAGGGATTTAGTCTCTTCGTACTCAATAGCACGATAACTAGCTATTGAAAAAGCATTCGGTAAAATGAAGGCAAGCAATAAAGATGAGCATAGTAGTATCGGGTTACTTCCCTTTATTCGATTCTTTCTGACAGTTCGAATCATAATGAAAGACTGAATCATATAAAGTACAAGAGCAATTCCAACGATACTGTATCCTTGACGTTCGAGAAAATTACTTTCAAACCCGAACATGTTCCCTAGAGTAGAGTAACTTCTTGAATCGTCAAAATCCATTTGAAATAGTAGGATCGAGGCAAATAGAAGGTGAGAAATTATGATTCTGAGAACATTCCTAGAGTTACTCGCAGCTAGGTTGTTCATGCAGTAGAAATGGATAAGGAAATGAATAAGACCAAAGAGTATTACAGAACCAAAAGCAAACATCATTAACCATCCAAGTATCGCTAACCTAGCTGAAGCAGCAATTGAGAAAATTAAAACCAAAAGTAGTGCTTGAATTCGTTTGTCCATAATTAAGCCTGACACGTTCTTGTCAGAAATTTGCCCAAAACTTCAATAATAACCTACTGAATTGAAGGTATATAGAGATTCACTTGAATAAATCCTTGAGTGCTAACCCTTCTTCCCATTCACCAAACCCTTAGTAAACTTGGCGAAGTCTTTAAAGCCCTCTTTGGTGAAAACGGATTTCACTACTTCCCAGCGGTTAGTGGGTTTTGTGGATGTAAACTTTGGCGCTTTGTTTTCTGTTTTAGGCAGCGGATTGGTCTTTGTTGGGTCGTAGCCCACAAGGTTATTTGAGCGATCAAAACTTTGTTTTGCTTTGTCTTTATAGCCTAGTTTTTCTTCTACCAAACCTTTGTTATTTAGGGCAATGGCATCTTCTGGGTCCATTTCAACGGCCTTTTCATAATCGGCAATGGCGCCTTCTAAGTCACCCGTTCTGTCTTTGAAAAAGGCACGACTTGAATAACGGTAGGGGTTGGTAGGCTCAAGTTGGAGTGCTTTCTCAAAATGGACTAAAGCCAAATCGTTTTTATCGTTGAGGTGGAGGGCAACGGCATAATCGCCAATAAATGAAGCGTGGCAAGGAAAGAGCTGGGTCAGTTTTTCAAAGTCAGCTAAAGCAGCTTCCAGTTGGCCAATTCTAGAAAGTGCCCTGGCTCGGTTGTGTAAACCTGTGGTATGATTAGGTTCTTTTTCCAGCGCTTTATTAAAGCATTTTACACCTTCTTCAAACTTTGCATTCTCGCAGTGCTTAACCCCTTCTTTGATCCACTTCTCAATCATCTCACTCATTTGTTGCAAATATAATCAGTCAACCCAAGCATTCCCCAAATTGATTCCATTGTTATCTGTTTTTTCCTTTTTAGGCTTACTTTTCATACTCTTTCTTAGAGATCATTGGAATATTTAGTTCTGTGGCCAATAGTTCTGATTTTTTCTAAAACCAGCCAACAGATACTTGCTTTTGTATATGCTAAAACGGAATGCGAATTGTATATTCGTGACAAATTGATTCCATGAGTTTGCATCCTGATCAGGTCTTACAATCATTAAAATCCGGTGACTTCAAACCAGTCTATTTTTTGCAGGGTGAAGAGCCTTTTTACATCGATCAAATCGTAGATTTTATCGAGGACAATTGTCTTCAGGAAGCGGATAAAGGCTTTAACCAAACCATTTTATATGGTAAGGATGTGAGTATGGCCGAAGTGTTGACCCACGCCCGTAGGTTTCCAATGATGGCCGAAAGGCAAGTGGTCATTGTAAAAGAGGCCAAGGATATTCAAGATTTGAATAAAGAAGATGGCCAGAAATTGCTGATGCAATATTTGGAGCAACCTGTGCCCAGTACGGTATTGGTTTTTGGGCATAAGCATAAGAAAGTGGATGGCAGACGGCCTTTGGCCAAAGCCTTGAAAGATAAGTCAGTATTGGTGACCACTACACCATTAAGAGATTATGAGTTGCCTGCCTGGATTGATAAGTATGTGAAGTCTCAGGGCTACAGTATCAATCAAAACTCGGTGCAAATGCTGGCCGAATACATTGGAACGAACCTAGAAAGGCTTTCCAATGAAATCAGCAAAGTGATTGTGAACCTCGGTGAGGGAAAAGCGATCAACGAAGACCTGATTCAGAAATACGTTGGTATCAGTAAAGAATACAATGTTTTTGAATTGCAGAAGGCCATTTCGCAGCGCGATATATTAAAGGCCAATAAGATGGTGAATTACTTTGCGGCCAATTCAAAAGCCAATCCTATCATTCCGATGGTGGCAGCTTTGTATTCTTATTACTCCAAACTGCTGATCCTTCATGGAAGTAAAGATCAGTCGGATAAAGGACTAGCAGCTGCCATGGGCACAAACCCCTATTTTATAAAGGAATATAAGCTTGCTGCGCGAAATTACCCGGTGGGTAAAGTAATGCAGAATGTGAGTGTTCTTCGCGAAGCAGATTTAAGGAGTAAAGGCGTTGGGGCAGGCAGCATGACAGATGGAGACATTTTTAAGGAATTGGTGTATCGGTTGATGCACTAATAAATAGGTTGAAGAAATTATTTTTAGCGGTAATTGTTCGACAGCAATATTCATAAGAGATTAGAGTTTAGATAAAGAGTGAACAAACAGAGATAAATGAAGCACAAAATTCTTTTGATCGCCACACTGTTCTGTCTTCACGGGTCATTAAACGCACAAAACACACTACATCCGTCCAACCCGAATATCTATTTTTCTTCGGGACTGGAGCTTTTGGAGATGGAGAAGTACAGCGCAGCCCGTGATCAGTTTGAGCGGTACTTGGCCCAAGGCGATGACGAAATTAAAAAGGCAGATGCCGAATACTATATGGCATTTTGCGCCCTCAACCTCGACAATGGCGATGGGGCACAATTGATATCACAATTTGTACGGAACAGACCCAACCACCCAAAGGCTGCAAAAGCCTATTACAATTTGGGTGTGGTGAGTTTTAAAAATGGTGATTTTACCACTGCCGAAAGGTATTTTAAACTTGTAAATGCTTCGGCCCTTAATGGGGAAGAAAGGGTAGAAACCAATTTTAAAATTGCCTACTCACTTTATGCATTAAGACGATATGAGGAGTCTGTTCCTTACTTCGATAAAGCCAAAGGGAGCAAAGGACCTTATTATGCCGATGCCAATTACTATGCTGGCTACTTGGCTTATGCGTATCAAGATTACGATAAAGCCTTGGTAGACCTGAAAAATGCTGGAACTACTGAGAAATATAAGGACAGAGTGCCTATTATGGTGGCCAGTGCTTTTTATCAGCAGAAGCGTTATGGCGAATTGGTACAATATGCCTCGCAGTTTAAAACCGCGATAGCCCAAAACCGCAAGCTTGATTATCTGTATCAGATTTATCAGATGACCGCTGAGTCTTATTATAATCAAGGGCAGTATAAAGAGAGCTTGGAGTATTATGATTTGTACAGCCAGTTGGCGCAGCAGAATGTTACGCAAGAGACTTTGTACAGAATGGGCTATGCCTATTATAGTACAGGGCAGGCAGAAGAGTCGATTGAACAGTTCAAAAAAGTAGCGCTCAATAGCGATACACTTGCTCAAAACGCTTCTTATTACTTAGGGAAACTATACGTTGAGCAAGAGAACTTCCTTTTTTCCATAGCCGCATTTGATAAGGCTGCCAGTTTAGGTTTCAATAAAGAAATTCAGGAAGAAGCCGCTTTCAACTCTGCCAAAGTTAATTTCCAGGCCAGTAAATACTCTCAGTCCATTATTGCTTTGGATAAGTTTATGAGAGATTACCCGACCAGTGATTACATTCCTGAAGCAAACAATTTATTGAGTGAAGCCTTTTTAAATACGAACGATTATTCAAGGGCAATTACTTTCATTGAAAGAATTGAAAACAAATCTGACCGATTGAAAGAAGCTTATCAAAAGGTGACTTTCTTTAAAGGAACAGAGTTCTATAATGCACGAAAGTACGATAACGCGGTGCAGTTGTTCGATAAGTCGTTGCAATATCCGATAGATAAGGACTTGGCCACTGCTACTTACTTCTGGAAAGGAGAAGCTTTTGCCACTGCTCGTAATTATCCTCAAGCGATTGCCTCTTATAAGAAGGTAATCACGTCAGGAAGTAGAAACTCAGAATATTTGGTAAAAGCCAATTATGGCTTGGGTTATGCTTATTACAATGGTAAATCATATACGGACGCCAGAACCTATTTTAAGCGTTATGTAGATGCGCTTGAAAATGCTCGCGACAAACAAAATTACAATGATGCGCTTATTAGGCTTGCCGATTGCTACTATGTGGATAAGGAGTATGCTAGTGCGATTACTTATTACGATCGCGCCATTGGGACGAGTAATCCGAATATCGATTATGCCTATTTTCAAAAAGGAGTGGTATATGACTTTGAAGGCAAGCCATCAGAAGCAATTACCAGTTTAGATGTAGTGATCAATCGTTTTGCCGATTCTCGTTATTATGATGATGCCATTTATAAGAAGGCACAAATCCAATTGGAAGACCGTCAGTTCCGAAATTCGATCCAAGGCTTTAATAGAATTATAGATCGACTGAACCAAAGTCCATTTATTCCTTATGCTTATGAAAGTCGTGCTTTGGCCTACTTCAATTTAGAGGACTACGACCAAGCAGAGCGTGATTACAAAACCATTTTGGACAATTATATCACCAGTTCAGTTTCTAATTCAGCATTGCTTGGTTTACAAAACACTTTGAAGCTTCAGAATAAAACCATTCAGTTCGATCAATACTTGGCACGTTATAAGAGTGCTCACCCTGAGAATCAGGCCTTGGAGAATATTGAATTTGAATCCGCTAAAAACTTATTCTTTGGACAAGAATACAGCGCTGCTATTGGTGCGTTCGAAGATTACAGAAAGAATTATTCAAACAGCGGGTTGGTGTATGAGGCTAAGTATTACCAAGCTGAAAGCTATTACCGTTTGAGCGATACGGAAAAAGCACTCGAGATGTTCTATGAGATCAACCGTGATAGCAAAATCACTGGAATGGATCGTGTGTATGAACGCATTGGTGAATTGCAGTTGAAAGCGGGTGATTTCAAGGAAGCCACCAATTTTTACGGCCAATTGGAGAAGGTAGCCAAAAGTAAAAGGCAAGAAAACGATGCTTGGCTAGGTTTACTGGAAGCCCATTACCGATTGAGTGAGTATGCTCAAATGCGGGTCTATGCTAAGAATATCATTACCAAAGGATCGGTTACACAAGAAGCTACTGATAAAGCACAATTGTATTTAGGTAAGGCAGCCTATGCTGAAGGTAATTTTAACGAAGCCATTGATCAGTTCTTGACCACATTGAATACGGCTAAGAACCAGTATGGAGCGGAGTCACAGTTCATGGTAGGTAAGATTTTCTATCAACAAAAACAGTATCAACAGTCGTTGAATACGCTTTTTGAAATGAATGAGAATTTTTCAGCTTATGATGAATGGCTCGGAAAAGCATTCTTATTGATTGCCGATAACTACATTGCTTTGAATGAGATTTTCCAAGCCAAGGCTACGGTAAACTCAATCATACAGTATTCTCAGTTGGATGACATTAAGGAAGAGGCAAAAACTAAGTTGAAGCAGATAGAGAAATTAGAAGCTGAGGCACCATCTCAAGAAGAAGTAAATGCAGACACCACAAGAAAAGGAGGGAATTAAGATGAGAGACTTCAGATATATCATTACTCTTGTTTTTGGAATTTTGACCTTTACTGCTTTTGGACAGCAAGGTGAATTGGAAGAATCCGAAATTGTAATTCGGAAGGATAGGAAGATTACACTTCCACCAGCCACTAGAAATTTTGAGAAAATCCCGCAGTTGCCAGTACAAAAGGCACAGTCGCAACAAACTTATACTTTTCATGAATATGTGTTAAGCTTAACACCCATTCAGCCTAATTTTAGGGCCGTTAATTTAACAATCAACCAAAAGGAAAAGGACATTACTGGTAATTACTTTAAGCTAGGTTATGGCAATTATGGAACATTGTTGGGGGAGGCTTACTTGGGTTCAATCCGAAACCCGAACTACCTCTATAATTTGTACATCAGGCATCGCTCTTCAGCCAAAGGCCCAGTATTTGATAAAAATTCTGGTGATTCCAAAACCGATGTCGTGTTGGGAGGAAAGTTCTTCAATGGTAAGAATACCATTTCTGGAGACATTCAATATGGTGAAAGAAAAGTACATTTCTATGGTTATAACCCCGCTTTGGATCTTACGCCTGATTTAGTCGAACGAAAATTCAACAGCTTTACGGCAAGGGCAGGAGTAGAAAAAACCGCCTTGGATGAGGTGACCACTTATCATTTCAAAACAGATTGGGATTTCTTCAGAGATAACTTCGAGGCAAAAGAAAGTCGATTCAATTTCGATTTAGGTTTAGGCTATAAGTTTTCAGAAGAGCTTAGGTTTAAAGTGGGTGGTCAAGTGACCTTCTCAAGTCGCGAAGACACTGAGAAAATCGGCAGGAACTTTTATAATGCGAAGCCGCGCTTAGAATATGCTACCAATAGCTTTAAAGTGAGCGTGGGAGCTAACTTGGCAGGAGATAATGATGATTTAACACAAATTACCACGGCTGCAAAAGATGGCTTTAAGGTATATCCTTATGCTAGGCTGGATGTAAACCCTACCAACAACATTAATATTTACGGAGGTTATCAAGGAGATTTGGAATACAATTCTTTCCAGGGCTTTGCAAGTGAGAACGCATTTCTACAGAGGGATTTTGTTTTACTCAATACTGACAAGGAGAGCGATATTTTTGCAGGAATTAACCTTGACTTGACCAATGGACTTAGGTTGAACGCTGGGCTTTCAATGGCTTCTATTCAACGTTTGCCATTTTTTACAAATAGTATTACTGATTCCACGAAATTTGAGGTATTGTATGACAATGATGCCGTTGATCGCACTAATGTTTATGGCGAAGTGGTTTTTGAAAAGGTGGAAAATGTTAGAAGTGGTTTAAGGTTCGATTACTTCGATTACAGCTTGAGTTCTTTGGCCGATCCATATCATAAACCACAATATCAAGCGGTCTTTAATAATATCTTTTACCCTGTAAAGAATTTAAAAGTAACCGCAGACCTCTATTACATGGGAGGACTTATTGGTTTGAACCAAGAGAGCAGTACCAGAGTAGAAATGGATGATATTGTAGATATGAATTTGGGTGGCGATTATGACTTGAATGAAAAGGTTTCTGTGTTTTTGCAATTCAAAAATGTTTTTGGGAAAGAGTATGAAAGATACCTGAATTACCCAAGTCGAGGCATTCAAGTGCTAGGAGGGGTTACAGTATCCTTCTAATTTTGTAGATTCGCATTGGCCACACCTTTAATATGGTCGCTATATTTTGTTAATTTGAAAAAATATCAACCAATAACTATTTCTTATGGCTGCTAAAAAGAAGAACAGTTCTTCAGACAACAATAAAAAAGGAGGTAGAACACCTGCTAGTGCTGGTAAAAAAAGCACCCCTAAAAAAGAAGCGCCTAAGGTGTCGGATGATGACTTCGGCTTAGATGATATTGATGAATTAAATGTCCTTGACGATAGTGCGGAAGAGTTAGAGCTCACTGATGTTGAAAATTCTAAAAGTGAAACTTCAGATAAGTCGTCCGTTCAAGAAGAAGCAACCAAGGAGGAAGAAAAAGAAAAACCAAGCCCAGTAGCCTCGGCTCCTGTAGTAGATAAAGAGAAAACTCAGTCACCAGTGCCCGAAAAGAAGGTTGTTATGGTAGAAAAGAAAAACGAAGCAGAACAGAAAGGCGTTAATAAATGGTTTGTAATTATAGTATTGTTGTTTGTGTTTGCGGCTATCTACTATTTATTCTTTTATAAGAAAGAAGAGCCTCAGCCTGAACCAGTAGCAAAACCTAAAGTAGAGCAACCTAAGGTTGAACCTCAGCCAGAACCAGAGCCAGTAAAAGTAGAAGTGCCAAAAGCAGAACTGATTACAATTTCTGAACGTCAAGGGCGTTATTTTGCCGTAGTAGGTAGTTTCTTTGATGGTGACTTAGCCGAAGATAAAGGAAACGAATTGGTTGCTTCTGGAATTACAGCACATGTTCTAAAGCCTATAGGAAACTCAGCTTTCCATAGAGTTGGGATTATGATTCCGAATGTAGGCTCAATAAAAGAAGCAGAAGCCGCTTTGGCATCCTACAGAGAGAAATACGGAAAAGAAGTCTGGGCACTTAAATATTAAAATGACATTTATTCAAGAACTCGCAGCATCTGATACTTTGAATGTTTCAGGTGGCGATGGAGGCGCTTTATTTTGGTTTGATTTACTATTAAAAGGTGGAATCTGGTTGGTTCCCTTGATAGCACTTTGGATTACAGCGATTTATATATTTTTTGAGCGATACAGGCACATTAACAGAGCCTCCAAAACTCCATTTGAGTTTATGGATAAAATCAAAAATCTGGTTTTAGCTGGTGATATCAATGGAGCAAAGCTCCTTTGTTCTCAAACGGAGTCGCCTATTGCCAAAATGATTGAGAAAGGAATCCATAGAATTGGTAGTCCATTAAAGACTATTGAAGCCTCTATTGAAAACGTTGGTAAAATCGAAGTATATAAACTTGAGAAGAACTTATCGATGTTGGCGACTATATCAGGAGCAGCACCGATGGTGGGTTTCCTTGGTACGGTAACGGGAATGATCCAAGCATTTATTGCCATTGCGCAAGAGGAAGGCTCGGTAAGTCCTAAGCTTTTATCGACAGGTATTTACGAAGCTATGATCACTACAGCCCTTGGTTTGGTGGTGGGGATTATTGCTTATTTAGGTTATAACTATCTGGTTTCTAGGGTTCAAAAGGCTATCCATTATATGGAATATACCTCAGTTGACTTTATTGATTTACTTCAAGAGCCTCAATAATGGATATTAAATCGAAACTTAAGGTGGATGCCAACTTCAGCATGTCTTCAATGACAGACATTGTGTTCTTGTTGTTGATCTTCTTTATGCTGACGGCTTCCTTTATTACTCCTTCTGGTTTACCGGTAAACTTACCTTCTTCAGCAGCTTCTAATATTGTAATGCAGAAAAACAGCGTTACAATCACCGAAGACTTGCACTACTATGTGAATGATAAAGAGGTAACACTTACAAACTTGGAACAAGAATTGCGTAAAGTAATAAGCGGACCAGATGGTTCGGTTACTTTACATGTAGATAAAACTGTGGATGCTGAATACTTTATGAAAGTAGCAGGCATTGCAGCCCTATTGAAGCAAAAAGTGACTATTGTTACTAAACCTGAGTAAAATGTCAAATCAAGAAAAAAAAGATAAGAAGTTCAGTATGATCATGTCGATAGTCGTGCATGGTACCATACTGACTTTGCTTTTATTTCTTGTGGCTTGGCGACAACCTGATCCTCCAATCCCTGAATATGGTATTGAATTAAACTTTGGTTTCGAAGAAGCGGGCTCTGGTGACATTGAAAGAGAAAACCAAGCCGAAATTGAAGAAACTGAAAATGATACTCCTCCTGAATCTGAACAAGAGTCGGAAGAGGAGCCAGTAGAGGAAACTCCAGTTGTGGAGGAAGTAAAAGAAGTGGTTCCTCCTAAGCAAGAGGTGGTGAAGGAAGTAGCGAAGGAAACTCCTAAACCTAAAGAAGAGGTAAAGGCCGAGGTGGTTCAAGAGAAAGAGAGCGAAGTTAAAGCGGTAGAAAAGAAGGTAGAAGAGGTTGTTGAGAAGAAAGAAGAAGAAAAACCACCTGTAGAAGTTAAAAAGGAAGTAACCAAACCCGTTGAAGAAAAGAAGGAAGAGGTAAAGCCTAAACCAGTACCCGTAGTAGACCAACGTGCAATTATGGGTGGCGGTAAAAAAGCCGAATCAGACAGTAAAGAAGCAGCTTCTAACAATCAAGGGAAAGAAGTGGATAAAAGAGGAAATATGGGCGACCCTCAAGGGAAAACGACTGCTAATGGCACACAGCCTGGTGGTGCTGATTTAGGCGTTAGCTTAAGCCTTGATGGCTGGAAATGGGAGAGACCGCCAGCAGAAAAGGACGATTCCCAAATTGAAGGGGTGATTAAGTTTAGAATCGAGGTTGATGACCGAGGAACGGTAATTAACGTCACCAAAATTCCTGGCACCACCATTAGTGATAACACGATTATCGAGTTCTATAAAAAGCAAGTGGAGAAGCTGGCCTTTATCCAAACAGACCCTTCTAAAATGGCAGCGAACATTTCTAAAGGTGAAATCACCTTTGTTATCAAAACGAATTAACTCAGAGTAACCTGCTTTAGGTTGAACTAGAATCAATAAAAAATTTTAACAATGAAGAGGGAATGGATTATCCATTCCCTCTTCATTGTTTATGGCTTTCGTAAAGTCAGCCAATCTACCGTTAGTCTACAAAATGACTATACTTCTTGTACGGTTACGCGGATTGAACTAATATAGTAGCTTAACTAAAAAATTACTGACTTGGGTTTTATAGAAGATGCTGTATCCAGCTTTAGCGGCTGGATTTGGGGAGTTCCCCTCTTGATATTGGTAATGGGTGGTGGACTAGTATTCTTGTTTTATTCGCGGTTTTTACCCTTTAAATACATTGGACACGCTATAAATGTATTGAGAGGGAAATATGATACTCATCATGAAGAAGGCCAAATTACGCACTATGAGGCACTTTCTACAGCTTTAGCAGCAACCGTAGGGATGGGTAACATCAGTGGTGTGGCGGTTGCCATTACCATGGGTGGCCCAGGTGCTATTTTTTGGATGTGGGTTTCCGCGTTTGTGGGTATGGCTACAAAATTTTTCACCTGTACTCTTTCCGTGATGTACCGAGGAAAAGACAGCGAAGGTGAAGTAAGAGGCGGCCCTATGTATGTAATTACAGAAGGTTTAGGTAAGAAATGGAAGCCAATGGCCATATTCTTTTGTGTTTTTACGCTGATTGGTGCTTTGCCTATTTTCCAAGCAAATCAACTTACTGCTGCCATGAATGCTGTTTTAGGACCGGCAGTTGGGTATGATACTGAAGCAACATTTAGCCTATTTGGTGCACCTGTGGGCATTGCATCATTTGTTACTGGGCTTATTTTAATGGTTTTGGTATCGATGGTGATCTTTGGTGGAATTAAAAGAATTAGTAGTGTAGCTGCCAAATTGGTGCCTTCAATGGTAGTTTTGTATTTCGGTTTAGTGGTTTATATCCTACTTCAAAATGTAGCAGGTATTCCTGATATTTTCGCTTCAATTTTCGAAGAGGCATTTTCGGGTAATGCCATTTTGGGTGGTGGCATCGGTGCGGTGATTATTATAGGCGCTAAAAGAGCTGCTTTTTCAAACGAAGCAGGCATTGGAACCGCGCCAATGGTACATGGCGACACAAAAACAGAGGAGCCTGTACGAGAAGGTCTTGTAGCCATGCTCGGGCCAGCGATTGATACACTTTTAGTCTGTACACTTACCGCATTGGTGATTTTAGGTACTGGAGTGCATCATGAATTTATTGGTGCGGCCGACACTGGTTTGCTTGGTGTTACCTTAACATTGAAGGCTTTTAATGCCGCTATCCCGGGAGTTGGAGGTTATTTATTAGGACTTTGTATCTTGGTATTTGCTGTGTCTAGCTTGCTTTCTTATTCTTATTATGGAGTGAAGAGTGTATCCTACTTGTTCGGAGCTAAAAAGGGAGAGCTCTACAATTATGTATACATCGGTACAATTATTCTTGGAGCCGTAGCCTCTTTGGGTTTTGTAGTGAATTTGATTGATGGTAGTTTTGCTTTGATGGCGATTCCTACCATGGTTTCAGCACTGATTCTAGCCCCTAAAGTAATGAAGGCTACAAAATCTTACTTTGCTCGCCATAAAGCAGGTGAGTTTAAGAAGAATTAGGGTTACAATAGAAAAATGAGAAAGTCGGTTTGGTTTCCAAATCGACTTTTTTTGTTTTTAGGAAAAAGGAAGATTTACTTCATTAGCTCTCTGGCGCTCTCTAATGAACTTTCAGAGAATTGCTTACCACCAATCATTTGCGCCAATTCAGACAGGCGTTCATCATGATTGAGCTTCCTAATGTTGCTTGCTGTCACGTCTTGCGCATTGTCTTTATATACATAGTAATGCGACTTCCCTCTTGCAGCAATTTGCGGTAGATGTGTAATGGTAATCACTTGATGGTTTTGTGCCATCTTGTTCATCATTTCGGCCATCTGAATGGATATTTCTCCTGAAATACCAGCGTCAATCTCATCAAATACGATCGTAGGCAAAGCCGTTTTGTCTGCGAGAATGTATTTCACGGCAAACATCAATCTAGAGAACTCACCACCAGAAGCCACTTGCTTTAGCGGCTGTGGTGCAATTCCTTTGTTAGCGGAGAAGAGTAAATTGATTTTATTAACTCCAGACTCAGAAGGTGTTTGCGTCTCGTGTTGAATGGCCAGTTTGGCGTGGGGCATTCCGAGGTCATCGAGTAGCACACCAATTTGCTTTTCGAAACCAGCAAATACTGTGGTTCTAGATAGGCTTAAGGCTTCGCCAGAAGTTTCAACCAACCCAAAAGCTTTATCGGCTTCCTTTTCAGCTGCTTCAATGGCTTCGTCCAAATTGCCCACCCTTAGCACTTTATTTCCCAGTTCCTCATAAATGGAAAGCAGGGAAGCAATATCAGAAACTTGATGTTTCTGCTGTAGCTTATAGATCAGACTTAGTCTTTCTTGTACCTCTTCGGCCCGTTTTGGCTCGTATTCGACTTGCTCTTCCTCACTTTCTAGTTCGGAAATAATATCTTTCAACTCAATCCAGCTGCTATTCAGTCGTTCGAAAAGGCTTTCGTATTCTTTCGCGAACTTATTGATTTGACCCAAAGCTGTTTTTGCCCCTTGCAGCATTTGATTGGCGTTAATCTCCGACTGATCTAGAGCACTTAAGGCTTCATTCAATTTGAATTTGATTTCTTCTGCATTCTCAAGCTTATTTAATTCTGCCTCTAACGTTTCTTGCTCATCTACTTGAAGCTGTGCTTTGTCCAATTCATCAAATAGAAACTGGTGGTAATCTGCCACTTTCCTTAACTCAGCAGACTCTGACTTAAGTTGCCTAAGGATCTCATGTTTTTCACGATAGTCGGAAAAGGCGTTACTATATTTTTGTAACAAGACCTTGTTTTGGGCAAAAGCATCAACCAAACTCAACTGATAGCTATTGGCGCCTAAAAGCAGATTGTCATGCTGCGAATGAATGTCCATGAGTCGTTTCCCCAGTAACTTAAGGAAGTCAAGATTGGTCAATCCATCATTTACAAAAGCTCTTGATTTACCACTGGTGCTAATTTCTCGCCTTATGATGCATTCTGGATCGTAATCCATGTCATTTTCTTCGAAGAGGTTTTTAAGCTGATAGGCAGAAATATCGAAGGCACCTTCAATAACGCATTTTTTGTCTTGGTCGAGTAGTGATTTGGTATCGGCACGATTACCAAGAAGTAATCCCAAAGCTCCTAAAATAATAGATTTTCCAGCGCCAGTTTCACCCGTAATGATATTCAGTTGAGCATCTGGGTTGATCTCTAGCTGTTGAATCAGTGCGTAATTTTCAATACTCAGGCGTTGAAGCATATCACAAATGTATCAATTACATGGACTTGTGACAATACTAGTTTTGAACGATTTTTTGGTATTTATTTCTTCGGGTAGGATCGAGTTTTAACAGCTCATTGTATACCTCTTTTCTGATGTTCGTTTGGCCTTCTGAAAAAATGCTTGTGATCTCTTCATTTTTAGTGTCTAAAAATGCGGTAATCAATATGGCGTTGGGAAGTATCTCGTTAACGGTTTGAATATTCTTTATCACTTGGCTGATGGTTTCCCTACAAGCTTTTGGGTCGTCTTTGAATTTATCTAAACCATTAATATGGTAATCGTAGAGCCCTTTTCTCACAGGTTCATATTGGCTATTGATGGCTAGATTTTCCACCAACCAATATCTGTTTCTTCTACTTTGAAATTGTCCCCAACCAGTGCCTCCATTATTTTGTGCATTGTTAACCACATTTAGGGCTGATCTGAAATAAGGCGTTCCACCTAAAGGACTAAAAGAATCGTAATCTAAACCAATAGCGATGTAGGCATAGAAACCTAACAGGGAAGAGATGTTATTAATAAACCTATTTTCACTAAAGTCCATGTTTTGTCCTTGGCTGAATTGAAACTCCCAATCTCGGTCGGCAAAATTTAAAAGTAGTGTTTCATAGGAAGCTCCATACACAGGTCTAATGATCTGGATTTGCGCATTTGCCTTAAACTGACCAATAGAAGGTTGGTCTTGAATATTGAGGATTAGATTGCCTTTGATTTTTTCGTTGGCTTGAAAGCTATCATCTGTCCAAGTCCTATCGTTGAAGAAACGCTGCATGGCTGTTTCCATTTCAGAAAAAATAGCCCTTTCAGTAGTTTGAACGTTCGATGCATTAACACTCACCGTAAAGTCAAGCTCTTGAGCGACCATGTGGAGTGGGAGTGTGGCTAAGAATAACCCTAAGAAACTAAGCTTCCAGTTTTTGAACGATAGCATTGATGATGTCTTTGGCAACTTCCCTTTTTGACTTTAACTCAAAATGCTGAATATTATTTTGATTGTCAATGATCGTAATCTTATTCGTGTCGTGACCAAACCCTGCACCCTTGTCGTTGAGAGAATTAAGTACTATGAGGTCGAAATTCTTGCTTTTTATTTTTTGTTGAGCATGTTCTATTTCAGCTTCAGTCTCTAGTGCAAAACCCACATTGAGCTGATTCTTTCTTTTAATAGCACCTATCGATTTGGCGATATCAGTAGTCTTCACCAATTCAATAGTCATTTCATCGCCTTTCTTCTTTATCTTTTGGTCTGCTACTATTTTGGGGGTGTAATCCGCCACAGCAGCGGCCATGATATTTATGTCCGTAGTTTGATTTGCAGTAGAGCAGGCATCATACATCTGATCACCAGATTTTACACGAATAAGCTTAATCTTCGCATGATCAATGGTGAGGTGTGTTGGTCCTGTAATTAATGTAACTTCTGCGCCTTGGTCGGCCGCTTCTTTCGCTAAAGCAAAGCCCATTTTTCCAGTAGAGTGATTGCCAATAAAGCGGACTGGATCAATTGCCTCATAGGTTGGTCCTGCCGTGATCATTACCTTTTTGCCTTTCAGTGTAGATTTCTTTGAAAAAAAATCTGAAAGATAAGCAATAAGATTTTCTGGTTCGGCCATTCTGCCTTGCCCTATAAGTCCGCTGGCCAATTCGCCATGTTCGGCTTCAATCAAATGATTTCCAAAAGAAATAAGCTTCTGAATGTTGCCCAATACCGATGGATGTTGGTACATATCCAAATCCATAGCTGGTGCAAAAAACACTGGGCATCTGGCTGAAAGGTAGGTGGCTAAAAGTAGGTTATCGCAAAGTCCATTGGCCATTTTACCAATGGTGTTGGCACTGGCAGGTGCCATAATTATGGCATCTGCCCAAAGCCCTAAATCAACGTGATTATTCCATTCGCCCGTTTTGTCTATTTGAAAATCAATTAGAACAGGGTTTTTGGAAAGGGTAGAAAGGGTTAGGGGGGTAATGAAATCAGTGGCAGCTTTGGTCATTATGACTTTAACTTCTGCTCCGTCTTTCACTAGTAACCTAACGAAAATAGCAGCCTTGTAAGCTGCTATACTTCCGGTTACTCCCAGAATAATTTTCTTACCCTTTAATAACATTGGGTATTATTTTGTTTCAGTAGCTTCTTCAGCTTCATTCATTCTCCAATAGATTTCGTCATTGGCGAACTCCTCTATGGCCATAGCAGTTGGCTTTGGCATTCTTTCATAGAACTTAGAGATTTCAATTTGCTCTCTGTTTTCAAAAATTTCTTCGAGATTATCTACGGTAGAAGCAAACTCTGAAAGCTTTCCGTTTAGCTCTTCTTTCATATCAGTTGCAATTTGCTTTGCTCTTTTAGAGATCACTGCAATTGATTTGTAAAGGTTACCAGTTGACTCACCTATCTTGTCTGTGTCTCTAGTAATGATTGATGCGCTTGCGGCCATAATTATTGCGTTTTATTAAGTTCTTTTAATTCTTTTAATGACTGGTTATACCAGCTTGATACTTTACTCATGTATTCGCTTTCAGGGTATCTTTCTGAAAACTCCTTGTAGAAGGCTACGGTTTTATTGTATCTCTCTTTTTTTCTAGACTGAATACTATTATCGGCCAGTTTAAATTCTGTTTCAACGGCCAAGTAAAGTAGTTCTTCGTTGAATTTTGAATCTGGAAAGTCATGCTTAAATGCCTCAATAGTAACGATGGCAGCTTCCAAATAGTTTTTATATGATAACCCAGTAGTGAGTTTATGATAAAGCTTGGCCTTTAAATAGGCTTTTGTTTCAAACCTCACTTGTAACTCGTCAATGATCGTGTTGGCTTCGTCATAATATTTTGAGGCCGGCCATCTGTTCAAGAAGTTCTGCATAGACACTACAGCCTCTTCTGAACTGGTTTGGTCTAAGTTTGCGTCTGGCGCATCTTTATACAGAGAATATGCTGACATGTACTCAGACTCTTCTGCATACTGGCTTCTTCCATAAGTCTGATAGAAAGTTTTGAATCGGAAAGAGGCCAGTTGATAAAGCCTTTGATAGTATAGACTGTAGGCCCAATAGAATTGAACTTTCTCTGCTTCAATATTACCTCGATAATAAGGAGATATTTTTTCGAAAAGTATTTGTGCCTTGCTGTATTTACCTTGTTCGTAAAAAGCAATGGCCCCTTTGTATAGTTCTTCGTAATCATCACTTTTTTCAAGCTTCGCCAATCGGTTGGCGCAACTTGATAAAGAAATCATTACTGCGAAAAGGGTTAGAAATACCGTTTTTTTCATAAGCCTGCAAAGTTATTAGTAAAGTCCGATAATTCCAATCTTATTGAACTCTCTTACTGGAGCAAATAAAACGAGTTTTTTGGCTTCTATTCAGCGATTAACCATTTTTAACGCTGTTTAATTTTTTCTCTTTGTACTAACTTCCGGTTCCCAGTGATGCCTTCAAGGGTAGGTTTTTGATCCAAGAGCCATTTAAAACCCTTGAGTCTACGGTCAGGTTGAACGATTTGAGGTCCAGGAATAAGCCTGCCGTCCACTTCGCGGTAAGTTCTTAGCTCAGTCACCACATTATTGTTGAAGTAGAGCGCCATGTTGGAACAACTCAGTTTGTTCATGGTTAAAGCTCCATTTTTATCGAAAGCGAAATAGATACTTTCTCCATTTCCAAAAACATCTGTTTTGCTAATGAGGCCTTCATTAAAGTCCACCACCATTTCTCTTCCTTTTACCTGATTGTAGTTTTCGGAAGAATCTTGTGAGATGACAAAGGAGTTTTGATTCAAAAACATTTTTGAGATCCGATTATTGGCCAATTGGATTTTAATAGAGTCAGCAGAAATTTGGCTGTCTGCATTCCAAATTAAAGGGGAGTTATACATGTAGATGGTCGAGTCCATCATATTATAAGAAAGTGAGTCGGCTGCGCCTTGAAAATCAGATTTGTACAACTGCACATTATGGAATGCTGTGAGGTATTTCTTGCCAATTTCTTCGTTCTGAACTGATTTGATAGTATCGCCTTTAATAAAAAGACTATCACCTTTCATCAATTTCTTTAAATAGGCATTGTCATAAATCAGTGCAGTGCTTTCAATTTTATTGTAACGTACATGATCACCATAGGCGGTCAGTGAATCGGAGAATGTTTCCATTTGTACATTCATGTCGCCTTGATAGTACTTTAGGCTATCATCTGCTATAAGCTTATCTCCATAGATACGATAATCTTCTGTTTTGATCCAGCCAAAATAAACTTCGCTGTATTTCTCTTGAGACTTGTAAAGAAAACCAACATTGGTAGAAAGCGAGTCACCATCCGCAGAAACGGCCAAGGTTCTTCCTTTGGTAATGGCAACTTTTTCAATTGTAGCATATTCTAATGAATCCGTATTGAGAAGAAAATCTGGATTGGTGAGTTCTACCGAGTCAAGGAAAAGAGTCGATTTGGTTTCTGAATAATAATAACCTCGTTTACTTGTCAATACATTTGTGCTGTCTACCAGTTTACCACCATTATAATAATAGCCTGTCTGCGTGCTTCGATCGTAATCCAGAAAGTCGGTGTACAGGTTTGTGCTATCGTCCTTTAGTACTACGTTTTTGCGCATTTTGGCTATTCCATTGCTTCCTGTGTACTCCATGTAATCTCCAGAAAGGTCTAAAGCGTCTACGGTGTCAATAATTCGGACATGACCATAGGCTACGGCTGTATTAGTTTTTGTGTAGAGATATGCTGAATCACAATAAATTATTGTACTGCCTTGTACCAATTTGACTGCGCTAATCAGTCTTTGAAGCGGTTCTCCGTTCTGAGTTCCTTGATATAGGTATCCAGCCGTATCGATTCGCACCCTCTTTTGGGCAGAGGCCCAAGTAGTGGTAATTAGAAATAAAAATAAAAATAAGGGTCTGATCATGTTTTCGAAAGTGCAAAATTATCGATTTATGCTAATTTTGATTCATGTTGAATAGGTTTTTGAGTTTTATCAAAAAGCATGCCCTCAATTTGGAGGGGAATAATTGGCTGTTGGCAGTGAGTGGGGGCATGGATTCTATGGCGCTTTTGAAACTTTGTCATCAGGCTGGTTTTAATATTTCCGTAGCGCATTGCAATTTCAATTTGAGGGGAGAAGAGTCTGATGCGGATGCTCAATTTGTGAAAGATACTTGCTTTAAGCTTCAAATACCCTATTTCGAAAAACACTTCGACACCAAGGGATATGCTTCAGTTCATGGGATTTCTACTCAAATGGCCGCGCGCGATTTACGCTACGGATGGTTCAATGAACTTTTGGATGAGCAGAATTTGGATCAATTGGCCGTGGCGCATCATGCCCAAGATAATTTAGAAACCGTGTTACTTAATTTAGCCAGAGGAACATCAATTTCTGGTTTAAGGGGAATGTTACCGAAGTCGGGGAGTATTATTCGTCCTCTTTTAGACTTTGAAAGAGAAGAAATCGAAAACTTTGCAAAGCAAGAAGGAATTGAATGGAGAGAGGACAGCTCAAATGCATCGGACAATTACAAACGCAATTATTTACGTCATCAGGTTATTCCGTTATTCACCCAATTGAACAAAGGTTTTTATGCTACTTTTAAAAGTACACTGGAAAAGAATTTAGAGGTTGAAAAGGTTTTCCAAGAGAAGATTAATGTGTTAAAGCCTTATATCGAAGAAGTAGCCAATGGCTACCGATTTTCAAAAGATCAAATCATTCACAGCGGGATTGGCGCTTTTCAACTTTCAGCGTTGTTAAAGCCCTTCGGTTTGAATTACGAGCAGAGCAAGGAACTTTTAGTGGCTTTAGCAGGAATTTCGGGAAAAACATTCAATACCAGTTCACACCAATTCCTAGTAGACAGGGAGTATGTCTTTATCACAGCACATCAAGCCAACGAATTTGAGCCCTTTTTAATTGAGGAAGGAGAGGAGCGGTTTATTCTTTCGGAACAGACATTTGAAATAGAGCGATTGGATGCCGATAGTGAGATGGACAGAAATCCCACAAATGCATTTCTAGACTGCGATAAACTGACTTTTCCTCTGGAGGTTAGGGCTTGGAAAGAGGGTGATTACTTTTTCCCTTTAGGAATGAAAGGCAAAAAAAAGCTGAGCGACTTTATGATTGACCAGAAAATTCCTCTAAACTTAAAAGACCAGATAAGAGTATTAACTTCTAAGGAAAGCATTGTTTGGGTGATTGGTTATAGAATTGACGACCGATTTAAAACCAGCGATCAAACTAAAGAAGTTTTAAGGATTAGCCGAAATTAGATAATGTATAACCCATTTAAGAAAACATATAGTCAGTCCGAAAAGGAGCAAATTAACTTTTTGAAAGGGGTGGGGCCTTTTAGAAAACTAACGGATGACCAGCTTTTTGCTTTTGTACCCTATTTGTATACTAGAAAATACAGAAAAAATGAGGCAGTTTTCTTTACCAAAGATCCTAGTCAGGCCGTGTATATTGTCAATCATGGAATAATTTCGCTGAGTTTAGAGCGCAATGGATCTTTTGAAGAATTGGATCAGGCAGGGAAAAAAGAATGTTTTGGAGATAACGCTTTCATTTTGGACAATCACCGATTGTATAGTGCGATTGTGTCCAGCGAGGATGCTGAGATCTTTGTTTTGCCCCAAGGTAATATTATGGATATTTTCGAATCCTATCCAGAAATTAAAGCGTCTGTGCTGGAATGTTTGATTGAGCGATACAATCATTACACAGAGAGCTTGTTTAAGGCATACAAAGAGTCCTTCGGGTTTTTTGAATTAAAACAAGCCTATTCCGATCATCACAATTCAGAAAGAAACCGTAGCCTCTAAGTTTCATTTAGAGGTTTCACTTGTTATCTTTGTTCATCGAATTAATTTAAATCAAATCCAGTATACCCTATGAAAGTTACAGTAGTCGGTGCCGGAAATGTAGGCGCAACCTGCGCAGACGTTTTGGCCTACAGAGAAATTGCCAACGAAGTGGTGCTTTTGGACATTAAAGAAGGTGTTGCAGAAGGAAAAGCATTAGATATTTGGCAAAAAGCTCCTATCAATCTTTATGACACAAGAACAGTTGGTTCTACCAACGATTATGCAAAAACAGCCGGTTCTGATGTTGTAGTTATCACTTCGGGTTTACCAAGAAAACCGGGTATGACCAGGGATGATTTAATTCAAACCAACGCTGGTATTGTTAAAAGTGTAACTGAAAATGTTGTAAAACATTCTCCAGATGCAATCATCATTATCGTTTCAAATCCTTTGGACGTAATGACTTACCAAGCGCACATTACTTCTAAATTTCCAAGAACTAGAGTAATGGGTATGGCTGGTATTTTAGATACAGCAAGATACAGAGCGTTTTTAGCCGAGGCTTTAAACGTATCTCCTAAAGACATTCAAGCAGTATTGATGGGCGGTCATGGCGACACTATGGTGCCACTTCCTCGCTATACTACTGTTGGCGGTATTCCCGTAACTGAGTTGATCGGTAAGGAAGAACTTGACGCTATTATCCAGAGAACTAAAACTGGTGGTGGAGAATTGGTGAAACTAATGGGTACTTCAGCTTGGTACGCACCAGGATCTGCGGCTGCTCAAATGGTGGAAGCAATTGTAAGAGATCAGAGAAGAGTATTCCCTGTTTGTATTCAATTAGATGGTGAATACGGAATCAAAGATTGCTACTTAGGAGTACCAGTTATTTTGGGTAAAAACGGTGTTGAGAAAGTAATTGAGCTTGATTTGAACGCTGAAGAAATGGCGCTTTTGAAAGTTTCAGAAGGACACGTAAAAGAAGTAATGACTGTATTGGATAACTTAGCTTAACCAATACTGATTTCTGATAAAACATAAATCCCGATTCGTAAGAGTCGGGATTTTTTTATTCTATCGAAGAAGTTCAAAATTGGTCAATTTGAGATTTTTAATTCTCCTGTTTGTTTTTTCTAATAAACTTTTTCGATCGAATTATGATGGCACCGTTTGTTGCAAGGGTGCTATATAAAGCCATTAAAGAGGAGTCTCCTTTTTGAAAGACTTCAATCGATCCAACCTGTCTTAATTTATAGTTATTAAGTTCTTCCTTTTTAACTATTTCACCATCCAAAATAATCATTGGGGAAGGGTTCGATGGAAACTGCGAAACACTACGAATAACCAATTTTGAGTTAGAAGTCATGTTAATCACATCAGTCGTAGAGTCATAATTATACTTAATCTCATGGATTATTAATGAGTCTATACGGTGATATAGATCAGACTTATGTTGTCCCAAAGCTCCAGATGAAAAAATGAGAGAGAGTATAATTATGTAAATCTGTTTCATTTACTTCTATGTAAGATTTTATTTAGAGAATGATAATTCATCAAGCCCAAATTTCACCTGAGTAACAATTATCTATTCTTCTAAAGCCTCATAAATGAGCTTGTACATGTCATTCCAGAAAGCATTGTCATTGAAGGGTACAATCTGCGTCATACCCACAAACACCATTTCTTCTTTAGGGTCAATAAAGAACTTGGTGTTGAAATATCCACTCCATTCGTAAGTGCCTGCCGATTTCGGACTTCTTTTATTTTCGCTATCCAAATACACTGTAAAGCCTAAACCGAAGGATTGTCCAGCATTGTTGTCTTTGTAATCGTTGATTACATTCGGCATTTGGTCACTCGACATTTCTGTCAGGGCTTCAGCGCCTAAAATATCTCCACCGCCCAAGGCTAGTGTATTGATAAATTTGGCGTAATCCATTGCGGTAGAAGTGAGTCCACCACCTCCTGAGAAAATGTTTCTCGGCCCTTCCATAGGGTAACTGGCTTGAGCAGATAAACCCAGTTCATCCATGGTGATGAGTTTTCCTTCTGCCTTGGTGTAAACGGGCACCAAACGCCCAAATTTCTCTTTCGGTAGGTAGAAGTAAGTATCAGTCATTCCAACCTTATCAAAAATATGCTGCTTAAAATACTCGTCTAAAGGTTGACCAGAAACGACTTCAATCACTCTCCCTAAAACATCCATGCTAAGCCCATAAGAGAACTTTGCGCCTGGTTGATGTGCCAAAGGTACTTTGGCCAGTTTGTCAATCCATTCTTCTGTGGTCCATGTAGGGTGAGAGAAGCCTACATTCATATTGTATTTTTCATACACAGCCATCAGCTTTCCAGGGTTGAAGCTGCCATAAACAATTCCTGAAGTATGTGTAAGTAGGTTGCGAATAGTGACTGGTTTTTCCACTGGTACCGTAGTGAAACTGGAATCGGAAGGCTCGAAAGTGTCGAGGACCACTTGATCTTTAAACGAAGGGATATATTTATACACAGGATCATCCAAGCCAATTTTCCCTTGCTCATAAAGCTGCATAATACTTACGGCAGTAATGGCCTTGGTCATTGAGGCAATTCTATAAATGTCATCGTTTTGGTATGCTTTCTCGTTTTTTGAAGTTCGATAACCAAAGCTTTTATTATACACCACTTGGCCGTCTTTTGCCAACAAAAACGTTCCTCCGGGCAGTTTCTTTTCATCAATGGCTTTCTTAATAAGTTGGTCAATTTCTGCCAGTTTTTCTGAGGAAACACCAACACTTTCAGTTTCAAAGCTTCCAGGAGAATGGACTTTTAGCTCAGTGCTTTTGGTACAGGAATAGATTGAAACACAAAGGAGGAGAAGTAAGGCTGTTTTTTTCATTGGTGTAATATTTGAGGAGAAGATAAGGACAATGGTTGGAAAGAGTTCTACCTCTTACCAATTTCCTAAGAAGGTCGTAGCTGTTAAATAGTGATAGCGCTGGTAGCGTGAGTTATGCTAGTCTCCAAAGGAAATCCCGACCCCTTTGGCTGCATGTACCAAATAGGAGAGCGGGTCTACGTTATTGTAGGCCTCGGTAGCGGCCTCTAATGACACTGAACTGATATCATTGTTTTTGAAGGTCACCATTCTACCGAATCCTCCGGCCAAAGCCATTTCCATCGCTTTCACCCCGTATTGTGTCGCCAAAACTCTGTCGAAGGCATTGGGTGTGCCGCCTCTTTGTAAATGGCCAAGTACCATTTCACGGACATCCGCTTTGCAACCGGCTTCTTTCAGTTGTTGGGTGAGTTGGAAGGCAACGCCTCCCAAACGGAGGTTTTGGTAGCCTGCCTCATTGCTTTTTCTAGCCGTAATGGTTCCGTCTTTAGGTTTGGCGCCTTCTGCAATAACGATGTTCACAAAGCCTCTACCATCTTTGTACCGCGATTCGACTCTTTCTTTGACTGCTTCAATATCATATGGGATTTCTGGAATAAGGCAGATTTCAGCCCCACCAGCTATGGCAGAATGAAGTGCTATCCAACCTGCACTTCGCCCCATTACTTCTAAAATGATCACTCTGTGATGGCTTTCTGCAGTGGAAACCAATTTATCTACTGCATCGGTAGCTTCTTGTACAGCGGTTTGAAAGCCGAAGGTGTAATCGGTAGCAGAGAGGTCGTTATCAATCGTTTTAGGAACGCCTACTACAGGCATACCTTTATCGAATAAAGCTTTGCTAATGCGTTGAGAACCATCGCCTCCAATACTGATCACGCAATCGAAGCCCAGTTCTTTGATCATTTTTACCATTTCATCCGAACGATCTATCGTTTCTACTTCTCCGTTTTCTTTGGTTACGGTGTAATGGAAAGGGTCGGATTTGGTGGTTGTGCCTATAATAGTTCCACCTTTTACGTGAATACCGGCCACGGTTTTGTTAGTGAGCCTGATGATTTCTTGCGGAGAGCGAAGCACACCATTGTAAGCTTCTATACTGCCGTATACTTCTACATCGCCTTCATGATCGGCTCTTTTCACGATTGCTCGGATGACGGCATTTAAACCAGGACAGTCGCCACCTCCAGTAAGTACAAGTATCTTTTTCATATGCGCTGTTTATTCTTTGGTACGAGACAAGCTTACTTTTTCTCTAGGGTGTAATAAACAAAAAAACTCCTGAAATTGATTTCAGGAGTTTTGAATTTTGGTGGTTAGAAAGGAATTAATCCTTTTTCGCCATTCTTAAACGAGTGCTCTCGTCTAGCCATATTTTTCTCATTCTTATCGACTGAGGAGTGATTTCTAAGTATTCATCCTTTTGGATGTACTCCATAGATTCTTCTAAAGAGAACCTACGCGGAGGAACAATTTTGGAGTTATCGTCAGAACCTGATGCACGCATGTTGGTCAGTTTCTTTCCTTTCTGAATGTTTACTACGATGTCATTTTCACGGCTATGCTCACCGATTACCTGACCTGTGTAAAGTTCTTCACCCGGAGCAACAAAGAATACGCCTCTGTCTTGTAGTTTATCAATTGAATAAGCGGTTCCAGGGCCATTTTCCATAGAGATCAATGATCCTACTGAACGTCCTTTGATTTCGCCTTTCAATGGTTGGTATTCTTTGAAACGGTGGTTCATAACGGCCTCACCAGCAGTAGCTGTAAGTACGTTGTTTCTTAAACCGATCAAACCTCTTGAAGGAATTTCGAACTCTAAATGTTGTTGGTCGCCTTTTGGCTCCATAATCTTAAGCTCACCTTTTCTTTGGGTAGCCAATTCAATTACTTTACCTGCAACGTTATCTGGTACATCTACTACCAATGTTTCAATTGGTTCGCATTTCTTACCATCAATTTCTTTATAAATTACCTGTGGCTGACCTACCATAAGCTCGTAACCTTCTCTACGCATGGTTTCGATCAATACAGAAAGGTGAAGAATACCACGGCCGAATACTAAGAACTTATCTTCAGAATCAGTTTCCTGAATTTTAAGTGCTAGGTTCTTTTCAATTTCTTTGTAAAGTCTTTCTCTCAAGTGTCTTGAAGTCACGAATTTACCTTCGGTACCAAAGCCAGGAGAGTTATTGATGGTGAACAACATGTTCATTGTTGGCTCATCAATTTTAAGTCTTTTTAGTGGTTGTGGGTTGTCAAAATCAGTAAGCGTATCACCAATTTCAAAACCTTCAAGTCCTACTACTGCGCAAAGGTCACCTGCTTTAACTTCAGTAACTTTTACTCTACCCAAGCCTTCAAAAACTTGTAGTTCTTTAATTCGAACTCTTTTTACAGTACCGTCAGCTTTGGTTAAGCCCATTGCTTTTCCTTCTTCAATTTTACCTTGGTATACTCTACCAATAGCAATTCTACCTACGAAAGAAGAATAGTCAAGAGAAGTCACTTGGAACTGAGGAATACCTTCTGGAGAAGGTGCTTCTGGAATTACCTCTACAATTTTATCTAAAAGTGCGAAGATGTTGTCTGTTGGCTTTTGCCAATCAGTGCTCATCCAACCATGTTTAGAAGAACCATAAATGGTATGGAAACCTAGTTGCTCTTCTGTAGCATCAAGGTTGAACATTAGGTCGAAGACCTGCTCATGAACTTCGTCAGGTCTACAGTTTTCTTTATCCACTTTGTTTACTACTACAATAGGAGTTAAACCAAGGTCTAAGGCTTTACCCAATACAAATCGAGTTTGGGGCATTGCACCTTCAAAAGCATCAACAAGCAAAAGAACGCCATCGGCCATTCTTAAAACACGTTCTACTTCACCGCCAAAATCTGCGTGACCAGGAGTGTCAATAATGTTGATCTTAACCCCCTTATAAACAACAGATACGTTTTTAGAAAGAATTGTAATTCCTCTTTCACGCTCTAAGTCGTTGTTATCCAGTATTAAGTCACCAGTTTCTTGATTCTCTCTGAAAATCTGAGAAGCGTGGATGATTTTATCTACCAAGGTTGTCTTACCGTGGTCAACGTGTGCGATAATCGCGATGTTTCTTATGCTTTGCATGACAGCTTAAAATTGAAGCCGCAAAGGTAGGGATTCCGATTTAATAATTATGTTTTCTTTATTAAATGAATATTAGCAAGTCGATTCATTGCTTAATAGGATGAATGGAGTGTGTTTAGACAACTGCTGGCTTTCAAAAACTTTAGTAAAATATGATTATTTACAATGTTTTAAGCGATATTTTAGAGTTCAAACTCTGTTTTAAGAGTCGCCAAAAATACCCAAGTGGGGATAAATTACTCCGTTGCAGAACTAATAAAATGTGTTTTTCAGAGAATTGAGTACTTTTGATTATGGCAAGATTTTAGAAATAATCCGACTATGAAGATCTCTCTACAAAAAACCGCCTATGCATTAATTGTCATTGTTCTTGGTGTACTTATTCTCAAACAAGGAGGATTCTTATTTATCCCTCTTGCTTTTTCATTTATTGGCGTTTCTTTCTACCTAAGGCCAGTACAATGGTTGGAGTCCAAAGGATTTAATTCCATCTTGTCGATTTTTATACCGCTGTTGATAGGGAGTATTATCGTTTTTTTTGTGGGGTATTTTATGACTTCTCAGATTGTACAAGTGGCGAAATCTATGGATTCTGATGTAAATATCGAAAATGCTTCAGAAAAAATTGCTGAATTTTTTAATGATAAAGTGCCACCAGGAATGATGTCAGTTGATGAGGAAGAGGTCTCTGAAAACATGAAGAACATGTTAGGTGATGTGGGAATGCCGCTGGTCGGAGGAACGTTTAAAGCTACGGGTTGGGTGGTGAGTAATGGTGTTTTAGCACTTGTTTTTACTTTTCTTATTTTACTTTACCGAAGAGGTATAGCTGATGTGATAACTCATTTAGGCAGTAAAACCAATGCCAAAGAGCATACTCAGTTACTATTGAGGTTAGCTAAAACAGGGCAACAGTATATGTCTGGTTTGGGCTTACTAATTGTTATTCTCACCACACTATATACTATCACTTTTTATGCATTTGGTCTGGAATATTCACTCGTATTTGCTTTTATAGCGGCTACGCTGGCCATCATTCCGTACATTGGGACAACACTTGGGGCTTCGTTACCAGTGATTTACGCTTATATTTCATATGATAACCATTATATCGCATTAGGCCTTATTGGGGCTATTATTCTCATTCAAAGTCTTGAGGGAAATTTCCTTACCCCCAAAATTGTAGGTGGAAGTATGAAGTTAAACCCAATGGCTTCACTTATGGCCTTGGTGATTGGTAATTATATTTGGGGACTTGCTGGGATGATTTTGTTTTTGCCTTTAGCCGCTATGGCACGCATTGTTATTAAAGAAATTGAACCCTTAAAGCCGTTGGCCGAATTGTCTGGCGATAAAATCACCAATACGGAATAATGAAAGTATGGATACCGTGATGTTTACTTTGCTAAGTCAATAATGGCCTGTATCGTTTCTCCATTGTTAACCCCCAGCCCTTCTTTTTGGTGAACCAACTCGCCCTCTTGATTGAAGACACTGATGATATTGGAGTGAGAAAAATCTATTGGAGAAATTTTCTTGTAGTTTACGGCCAATACCGCAGCAAACTCTCGAGTATCTTCTTCTGAACCTCTTAAGAAAAGCCATTGGTCTGAATCCATTTGATTTTCAATGGCGAACTCTTTGAGTCTTTCAGGGGTGTCGGTTTCTGGGTCGATGCTGACCAATACAAACTTCACATTATCCTTCTTGTTATTGGGTAGTTTAGACTCAATATCCCTCATGTCGGCTACCAGTCTTGGGCAGGCTACTTGGCAAGTAGTGTAAATCATTACCATCACCAAAACGTCACCTCTGAGGTCTTTTAGTTCAGTCTGTTCATTGTTTTGAGACGTCCAAACCGAAGGGAGGTTGTAGATGGACAGTTCAGAAATTTCTTTCCTCACTTCTGTTGTTTCTTGATTGTTTTGACTTCCGCAGGAAGACATTAGAATGGCAAAACTTATGGCAAATATGGAGAGCTTTTTCATAATGAAGGTTTTTAGTCTATGCTTACCGCTTCTATTAAAATAAGTTATTGATTTGTATTGACATCTTGAATACACCTAAAGCCAAGATTTTTAATCGAATAACGCGCCTTAATACTACCTCTGAAGGCGTATCTCATAAAGGCTGCGTAATTCATTAAGTCTGAAGCACCTACCGCAGCACTGCCGCAAAACAGGTCACTGTCTTTATCTACATCTTTCCTTGACTCGCCTGAAATTAGTACAGAGTTGAAGTCTAATGTCCATTCCCAAGCGGCACCATGCAAGTCGTATATTCCCCAGTAATTTTTGAAGGTGGAGCCGATAGGGTTTTTGATTGTATTGGAGGTCTCATACCAGCTCAAAATGTACTTATTGTAATTCTCCTTGGTTCTGGCATCCGCTGTGGTTTCATCGGCCATTGCGGCATATTCCCATTCATCCACCGTGGGAAGTCGTTTCCCCTGACATTCACAATAGCTTTTAGCAGCAAACCACGAAACGCTCGTAATAGGGGCATTGGGAAGGTAGTCTTTATTGAAAGTACTGTCATTTTCCCAGTCCGCTAAATAGCTTTTATCCGCAAAAAGCTTGAGCGCTTTACTTTTTCTCCACTTAGGGTGATCGATTACAAATTGGCGGTATTCAGCATTTGTAACCGGATATACATCCATTAAAAATGAATTCACTTTTACGGTAGCAGAATCGACTCCGTATAGGGGTATAAATTCACCACCTTTTACCAAAGCCATATTTTCTTGCTGCCCTAAAGCAGTGAGTGGAATAATTAGGCAAAGCCAAGTGGTCACTATCTTTCCGTAAAAGGAATTCATTTTGATCATCTTTTATTTAGCGTTTCTTCTACTTTTCACCATCGCACCAGTAACCTCTGATTTGTTGTTGCCCCAGCTGTTATAGACAAAAGTCAATACGCTGGCAATTTCATTGTCTGTTAAGGTTTGTTTGGTCATCACACTGTTATACTTTGTTCCGTTTACAGTAATCTCACCAGACTTTCCGTGCAATACAATATCGATTGACCTGTTAACATCTGCATTCAAATAATCTGATTTGGCCAACGGAGGGAAGATGGTCGGAATACCTTGACCTTCTGGTTGATGGCAAGCAAAACAGGTTTGTTGATAGACGGTTTTACCAAGGTTAAGCCTTTCTGCCAACGACAATTCTTGAGGAGCTTCTTCCTTGGCGGTAGCCGTAGATGGCATTGTCTGGATTCCACTACCTTCAGGTAAATAAATACCTTCCATTTGTGTTCCAGAATACACCTTCTCATCCTCTTCGCCTGAAACTTTTAGCATACCTAAAGCTCCTTTGTTGAATGCTCTGAAAATTGAGTGATCAACCAAAACGAGTGTACCAGGTACATCCACTTTAAATTCGACCATGGCAGCACCACCGGCTGGAATTAAAGTGGTCTGGACATTTTTGTTGATCAAAGCACCACCTTCAACAGCTACTTTGTCGAAAATTTCACCAATCACATGGAAAGAAGATACGAGGTTAGGACCTCCATTTCCTACAAAGAGCCTTACAGTTTCACCCACATTTGCAGTCAGTGCATTGTCGCCAGTAAGTCCATTTACTTTTCCGTTGAAAACCACATAATCCGCATCTTCATTTACTGCTTTTTGCATATCGAAGGCTTGCAAGCCACGCTCACCGTTGGCGCCTTTTGTATAGAAGTCGCCTTGCATTACATAATACTCTTTATCTACAGGAGGTAAACCACCTTCTGGCTCCACTAAGATTAGACCATACATTCCGTTTGCAATATGCATTCCCACAGGCGCTGTAGCACAGTGGTAAACATATAAACCCGGGTTTAAGGTTTTAAAAGAGAATGTTTTTTCGTGACCTGGGGCAACGAAAGAAGATTCTGCTCCGCCACCAGGGCCAGTTACGGCATGCAAATCAATGTTGTGAGGCAATTTGTTGTCTGGGTGGTTTGATAAGGTAAATTCAACCTCATCACCAACACGGGTTCTAATGAAGCTTCCTGGTACTGAACCACCGAATGTCCAGTATATGTATTTAACTCCATCGGTCATTGTGCCTTCTTGTTCAAGGATTTCCATATTCACAATTAGCTTTTTCGCTTTTCTATCGCCAATTGGCACTGGGACATGAGGTGGCGAGGTAAGGTCTGCAATGACTTGGCCTGTTACCAGCATGTCTTTGGAGTTTGTCGTTTTTTGCTTGTCATCTGAACAAGAAGAAAGGACCGCAAAAAAAACAGCCAATATCATGGCCTTTTTGATGTGTATAAAAGAGTGGTTAGTGGTGTTTTTCATAACGCTGAATTTAACGGTATAGAATTGACATATTTATTTATATAAAAGTAAAACACATACCTGTTCTACTATATGATTTAGGTCATGTTTTAGGGTGATTTATACCATATGATAGTGATGTAATTAACTGACTTTTAGGTGTATAAATTCAATTTTTACTTAAGTTAAGTAAGAAATGATATTTCTGCAATTATTGGCCAATCTCTGTATTTTTGAAAAGCGTAGGTGTGATGTCCAACATCACCCATGCCCAATTGTTCGCATTACTGTCAGAATTACCTTTTAAAATCTCCATACCATCAGAAGCGAAAAGTTGTGAGTAGCCCAATTTCAAGGATATGCTTTTTTGTACCGCATGAGAGAACACCAAGTCAACTTCGTTGCCCAATTGCTTTTTACTGCTACCTGCTATATCTGAAGCTGCTGAGAAATTATGTAGGGTAATTGATAGGCTGCTTTTTGTGTTCAATTTGGTGGTATTGGTAAGGTAAATATCGGTCAAGCCTGCGTTGGGGTAATGGTTGCCCACATAGAAATAGTCCATAAAGCCATTGAACTTATGGTTGGTGCCATACAGTGGGTTGAAGGCTTTGTTCTTTTGGTTATTCGGCACTCCATTATCATTGCCACTAATCAACTCACCTCCAAGTACTGTACTCCATGTGTCTGATAGTTTATAGTTTGCAGATAATGCCATTAAATAAGCACTTAAGCTAAGGTCTGCAGCGTCTTTTCCTCCTTGATAAAAGAGATTTGATGATAGCCCGAGTTTGTCTTTTTTGTAATTGGAGTGTAGTCCAATGGTTTGGCTGTATCGTACTTCGTTGTTTTGGCTGTTCGCGTTATCAATGTATTGTAAACCATTGTTCAGCATCAAAAAACTTGTTGAAAAATTAGACCAATCCTTGTGAAGCCAGAGGTACTGAAAGGTTTTGTAACTGCCTAAAATGTTATAGTCGTTTCCTGTGAGTTGCTCATTTACTTGATTGTACGCCAAGCCAACATCGAGTTTGAAACCCTCATTTTGCCATTTCAATTGCAAGGCATCATGGCTTCTTCCTTGGGTGGCCCAATCCACATTGCCAAAAATCCGGCTGTCGTCATATATAATTTCTTGACGACCAGCCTTAATCGCAAATGTTTCGGTCAAATGGATCTTTGCCCAAGCCTGATAAATCATGAGGCCATTTCTATCCGAGGTGTTTAATTGCGGAACATCGCCCCAAACGCTGATGTTTTGAAAGCTCAGTAATACATCGAGTTTTTCAGTCTTATAATCAACGTTCAAGCGGGTTCGCTGCCCAATAAATGCTGCTGGGTCTGTATTGTTTGGAAATAACGTTTTGTAACCGTGTCGGTATTCAAATCGACTTCTCAGCTGCGCGTCTACACTGATCTGTGCATGGAGGTTTGAAAAATAGAGTAAAAAAAACACTACGGATATTCCTTTCAGTATTCTCATGACATTTTGGTTTTATTGTCTGAGACAAAAGTTGGAGGAAAAGTCAATGTACACTATGATTTATATCAGCTGACGAGATGATATAGAAGGGTAGAATTAAGATGATTTTGAATTTATTCGAATTATAGGCTTGTTCCTTAATATTTCTTTTTCACCCCACTAATCGCAGGTTCATTCCATGGGTCATCGGGCCAAACGTGTTTTGGGTAACGCCTTTTGAGTTCTTTCTTCACTTCAAAATAAGCATCAGACCAAAAGCTTTTTAAATCGGAAGTGATTTGAACCGGCTTAAAACCAGGGGAGAGCAAGTGCAGCAAAATGGATTGTTTGCCTTCATTCACTTTTGGTGTTTCGGCCAAACCAAA
This sequence comes from Roseivirga sp., assembly GCF_034669765.1. Taxonomy (GTDB): domain Bacteria; phylum Bacteroidota; class Bacteroidia; order Cytophagales; family Cyclobacteriaceae; genus Roseivirga. The sequence goes on along the minus strand of NZ_JAXMOQ010000002.1, from coordinate 612,877 downwards.
TACTTCCTGAATGCGAACGGCCAATACAGGTGGCTCAGCATTGTCGCGGTACATTAATTTGACTTTAGAGCCACTGGGTACGTTTATGTGCGTTGGAGCGTGTTTGTCTAAACTTTGCTGTTGTTCAAAAGTAAGGCTGTGTTGCAACACTTCCTTTAGGTTGATTTTCTTTAAATCTTCAGGTCTTTTTACATTGGTCAAGTACGGACTCAGCCATTCAGCATTGGTTTGTAAAAGACTCGATGTGCTCACCTCTGGCCATTGCTCTTGCGGATTCCACTTCCTCAAACTCAGAATTCTGTTTTGCCATTGCTGAACATCTTCGTTAAAATCTAGAAGTTGTTCACCTTCTTTTTTTAAGGCTTCGGAAATGGCAGCCAGCCTATGACTTTCGTCTGGCGAGGGCAGGGGCTTGCTTTGCAATACAATGCTGCCAATGCGTAAGTCTTTGGTGGCAATCAGTCCACCTTCACTGGTATCCCAAGTAATGACTTCCGTTTCTTTTACCAAAGGTGCCAAATCACGTGGATTCAAAGGCGAAGCCATAAAGATTTTCCCCATGCCTTCACGGGCATCAATATGGCAAATGGCCAACCAAGGCTCATCAGCCAAATCCTCACGGTGGCCTGCCATGGCATAGCGTCCGTTGGAAAGCTGGAATTGGGCATTGTTGCCAGGGCGTGCAAAAGCAATTCTTTCGGGGTAAGCGCGGGTAATGAGCACGCCTGTTTCAAAAGGATCAACACTGCTATTGTCAGATTCAATATTGAAAAGACTCCGATACTGCTCAGCAATTTTTTCAATCCGGCCCATTTTCCGATTGTCTCGATTTTCACGCCTGTGGACTCTGAGCGCCTCAATTCTGGTGTTGATGTCAATGCCTGCCTCTCGACCCAGCGGATCCCTTTCTTCTAATAAAGCCGCAATGTCAGTCGCTAACTCCAGTTGATCATCTTCTTCGGCCATCAGTAGCATGTGCGCAATTCGGGGATGGCAGGGTAGGCGAAGCATCTTCTTGCCATGCGCTGTGATTCTGCCGTTTTCCAAAGCTTCTAACTGATGCAATAAATCGGTGGCTTGAGCCAAAGGGCCTTTCGGAGGAGGAGTGAGCCATGTCATTTGCTGCACATCCGTTATGCCCCATTGCGACATGTCGAGCACCAAAGAGGCCAAGTCAGCCTCAAGAATTTCGGGGGTAATGTGCTCTGTTAATCGCTGTTGGGTTACCGTAGACCACATGCGATAACAGACCCCTGGGCTTAATCGCCCAGCCCTTCCTGCCCGTTGATCGGCTGAATCTCTTGAAATACGAACAGTTTCTAATCGAGACAAGCCAGAATTAGGGTCGAATTTAGAAGTGCGCCCAAAGCCGCTATCGACCACTACTTTGATGCCTTGAATGGTCAAGCTGGTTTCGGCAATGGAGGTAGCCAACACCACTTTTCTATTTCCATTTCTGTCGGGTAGAATGGCTGCGGCTTGTTGCCTTTGGGGTAGCGAACCGTAGAGCATATGGATAGAGAATCCTTGTAATTCTCTCCTTAAAATTTCGTTGGCGGTGTGAATTTCCCGCTGGCCGGGCAAGAAAACCAGAATGTCGCCTTCATTGGTTTTTGCTGCTTTGATTACGGTTCTGGAACAGAGTTCGGCCATTGAAAATTCATCAATGTCGTTTTCGTAAAGCACTTCAACAGGGTATTGCTTGCCTTTACTGACAATGGCAGGCGCTTTCAATAGCGAAGTTAATTGCGGCATGTTCAGCGTAGCCGACATGATCATAATCCTCAGATCGCTGCGCAAAACTTGTTGGGCTTCTCGGCAAAGCGCCAAGGCGACATCGGCATGGATACTGCGTTCGTGAAATTCATCGAAAATGACCAAGCCCACATTCTCCAAAGCATTATCACTTTGAATCATCCTGGTGAGAATTCCTTCTGTAAGTACTTCTATTTTGGTGTTTTCAGAAGTTCTGTTTTCAAATCGAATCCGAAAACCGACTGTTTGGCCAACAGGCTCTTCCAAAAAGTGAGAGAGGCGTTCAGCAATGGTTCTGGCGGCCAGTCTTCTTGGTTCTAGCATCAATATCTTCTTTCCTTCTAGCCAAGGCTCGTTTATTAAGGCGAGGGGAAGCAGTGTGCTTTTCCCAGCTCCTGGAGGGGCGTTTACGATCAGCGTATTTCCTTGGCTCAGGTGCAGGCGAACATCTTCAATGATTTCGGTAACGGGAAGCTGAACGGAATGCGGATTGAAAGACAAAGTCGGTTTTGTTTGGAAGTAATATGAGTAGGCAAAATTAAGCTGGTTTTGCTTAGCTTGAAACCGTTTAGGGTAAAAGCTTTGAATGACATCAGCGGTAGCGATAATTGATGAAAATTATCCTAAATTCACACCGTAAACAAATTGATAATTATACCATGAAAAAGCCAATTTTATCACTGCTCACATTTTTTATTGTTTCCTCGCTATGCATTACGAGTTGCCAAACTCCCTATGAGATTACTCAGGATGAGGTAACAAGAGTTGTCACCACCTTGGCTTCCGATGATATGGGAGGGCGAATGATATTTACTCCTGGTATTGAAAAAGCCTCTCAATTTATTCAGGGAGAATTTGAGAAAGCAGGTTTAGAGTATTTAGAAGGAATGACCAGCTACGATCAGCAGTTTGATATTTACTCGATTGCGCCAGAAAGCTTGTCTGCTTCCTTAAATGGGAAAGCTGTTGATGTAGCAGACTTGATAGCCATCTCCAATTCTGAAGGATTTGATTGGACAGATGTTGCCGACTTGACAGTGACAACTATTGGTGCGGATGATAATTTTCAAAGCGCGTATAACGAAATCAGAAGAGGAACGGGTAAGAACTTGGTGTTGGTGAATTCAGCCCACAAGGATTTATTCGCAAGATATAAAGGCTTTTCGTCACGTGGTAGTAGGGTGGTTGAATTAGACCCAGACAATGCTACGGTGATGGTAATCTCTGATTTGAAAACAGTAACGTCTATTGATATCGAAGTTCAAAATGCGGTAACTGCTCAAAGTCTTTCTAACGTAACAGGTAAGATTTCAGGTAATAGAGCCAACGAAATTGTTCTTTTTGGAGCGCATTATGATCACTTAGGTGTTCGCGAAGGAATGGAAGGCGATAACCTTTTCAACGGAGCAAATGACGATGCTTCTGGAACTACAGCGGTAATTGAATTGGCAAAATACTTTGCAGCATCGGGCAAGAAGCCAGAAAGAACCATCGTTTTTGTGGCCTTTACGGCTGAAGAAAGTGGCGGATACGGTTCAAGACATTTCTCTGAACAATTGAATCCAGATGAAATTGTAGCCATGTTCAATATTGAAATGATTGGAAAAGGAGCGAAAGAAGGACCAAACACCGCTTGGATTACTGGTTTTGAAAAGTCTAGCTTTGGCAAGTTATTGCAAGATGCGGTGGAAGGAACGGAATATACTTTCTACCCAGATCCTTACCCAACTCAGAACTTATTCTACAGATCTGACAATGCTACATTGGCGAGATTGGGCGTTCCTGCGCACTCTATCAGTACTACGCAAATCGATATTGATCAGGATTACCACAAAGCTACGGATGAAGTAAGCACATTGGATATGGCGCATATGACCAACACCATTAAGGCGATTGCTAAAGCTGCAGAAGGAATGATCTCTGGTGCACAAACACCAACACGAGTTGATCCAAGTGGTTTAAGATAAGCCGAAAGGAAATTCATAAAAAAGGCTCATTCGCAATTTTGGATGAGCCTTTTTTGGTTCTATACGCCTGAAAGTGTTCTTCACCAAGTACAGAACTATCGGTTGGAAACCGATTTGTAGTTCCTACTCGATACAATCGAGTAGGAGCTGGGTGCTTGCCTGCCTAGCGTCAAGCAGGCCTTTGGCGATTCCTATTCTGTTGTGCACTTAACGCGAATTAGAAGCATGTCTGTCTCATGCCATCTTTTTGTGGAGGTACTTCCGTTTGGCCAGTAAGAATCTGTGTCTCATATCATCGTAAATCAGTCCAGTTAATAGAATCAAGGCCGCAATGATGAGCACGTTCAGATGAATTTCCATATAGAGAAAGCCTCCAAAGATTCCCCCTAAAAAGAAAAAGGTGATGATGTAAATCCTCAATTTAATGGTGGAGACAACGCCTTTTCGTTTAACTGTTTTTTTGAGAAAAAGCAGCTGGGACAATTCGATGCCTAAATCGGTGAAAAGCCCTGTCAGGTGAGTGGTTCTTACCACGGCATTCGAAATTTTTGTCACGAATGAGTTCTGCACCCCCATAGCAAAAAGTAGCAGGCAGGCTATTGTATTTGGCGACTCCAATACTGATAAGTCATTGAATAAAACAACCAGCAGTAAAATTGCGGATTCAAGTAATGTAGGTAAAATGAAAATGTTGAGTTTCTTGGTCTTCATGGCCCATTCAATCAACAAGCTTGAAGTAAAAGAACCGAAGAGGAAGGAAACTGTATAAAGAAAGTAGGCGAGGCCTTTCCAGTATTCAAACTCAAGTATATCGTTGATGAAAAGCGCAAAGTGCCCTGTTACATTGGTGGTGAGCTGGTGTATGGCTAGAAAGCCAGCTAGGTTTACAATTCCAGCCACAAAGGAAAGTACGATCGCAATCCGTAAGTTATTCTTAAACGTTCTTCTTTTTCCTTGATGTCTAAACATAGGATTGAAACGGACTTAATGTAACCAGTACTTATTTCTATATACGCCTCGCTATTTATAAATTAGGGATTGGGATAATGAAGTTTAATAAAAAATATTAAGCCTTTCTTTCGAAATCCTTATAGAGTAAACTAGGCTGAATGCCTTGGTTGTTCTGGTACTTGCCTTCTTTGTACATGTCGTAATCTCCTTCAATGGTATGGTAGAAAATTTGACAAATTTCTACACCCGCATAGATTCTGATGGGCTGCACACAGAAAATTTCCAGGGTCCAGAAACCGTTGAAGCCTACATCGCCAAAGCCAGCAGTAACGTGTATAAACAAACCTAAGCGCCCGATAGAGGAGCGACCTTCCAGCATGGGTACAAACTTAGAAGTCTCAGTGTGCTCCACCGTACGGCCCAAGTAAAGCTTGTTAGTTTCTAAGAGTAATCCTTCTTCAGGAATGGTCAACTTTTCCGTTGGGTTCGGCTGCTTCATGTCCAATTCGGTATTCGAATAGGTGAGTAGCTCCTGATGCAACTTTAGGTTATAGCTATTTGGGTTGAGCTGAGATGGATTGAAAGGTTCAATATTGATGCCTTTGCCCATTTCTCTTTGAATTTCCCTTCCTGAAAGAATCATATGATTAGTCTATGGTAAAAGAGGTTTCTCCTCCTTTTTCGTCTTTTAATTGAATGCCCACATTTTTGAGGTCATCTCTAATTTTATCTGAAAGTGCATAGTCTTTAGAAAACTTTGCCTCTTTTCTTAAGTTGATCAAAACCTCCATTGCACCTTCTAAAACATTGTTTTGAGCCGCGTTTTCGGTTTCAGAAACCAAACCTAGCACATCGTTAATAATGGCCTTGAACTTCGTAGTCGCAAAGTCAAAAGCTGCTGCATCAATCTCTGCCAGTTCCGAAGGGTTTTGGTAGTAGGTGTTGACTTTAGAACTGATTTCAAACAAAGAAGCAATTGCTTTTGCTGAATTGAAGTCATCGCTCAAGTTTTGCATGGCTTGGTCGATAAAGCCTTTCAGCTCTTCCGATTTTTCTTGAGAAACCTTTCCGGTTCCAGCTGCCGGCAGTTTATCGATAAGTTGAACGCTGGCCATCAAACGTTTAAAACCTTTCTCTGCCGCTTGCAAGGCTTCGTTACTGAAGTCTAGCGTGCTTGCATAATGACTTTGTAGCATAAAGAAACGCACCGTCATAGGGCTATAACCACGTTCCAAAAGCTTGTGATTTCCTGTGACCAATTCTTCTGGAGTAAAACCATTGCCTTCGCTTTTGGCCATTTTACGACCATTCACCGTAAGCATATTGGCATGAATCCAATAATTGGCGCCTCCAGCATGGTGACAACCTTTGTTTTGGGCAATCTCGGCTTCGTGGTGAGGGAATTTCAAATCCATTCCTCCTCCGTGAATATCGAAGGACTGACCCAAGTATTTTGTACTCATGGCAGAGCATTCCAAATGCCAGCCAGGGAAACCTTCGCTCCAAGGTGATGGCCAGTGCATTAAGTGTCCCGCTTCGGCCTTTTTCCATAAAGCGAAATCCAATGGATCGGCTTTTTGATCTTGGCCTGCCAAGGTACGCGTGTTCGAAAGCATGTCGTCTACGTTTCTGCCCGAAAGCTCTCCGTACTGATGTGCTTCGTTGTATTTTCTTACATTGAAATAGACTGAACCATCTTTTTCATAGGCAAATCCATTTTCAATGATCTTCCTAATAAATTCAATTTGCTCTATTAAGTGGCCGGTGGCCGTAGGTTCAATTGAAGGCGCTTGAATATTGAAAAGCTGCATTACATCATGGAAGCCGTTGGTGTATTTCTGCACCACTTCCATCGGTTCAATTTCTTCTAAACGTGCTTTTTTAGCGATTTTATCTTCTCCTTCATCGGCATCGCCTACAAGGTGACCCACATCGGTGATGTTACGCACATAACGCACCTTAAAACCTAAAAACTTGAGGTACCTGAAAACAATATCGAAAGAAAGGAAGGTGCGAACATTACCCAAATGAACATCGCTATACACGGTGGGTCCACAGACATACATGCCCACACGGCTTTCTACAAGGGGTTTAAAAACCTCTTTTTGTTTGGTGAGAGAGTTGTATACTGAAATTGGGTATTGTTCAATCAGGCTCATTTAAGCTTGTCGTTCACGTAAGTTAAAAATTCTCTTCTGGTTTCTTCTTCCTTGAATTTACCACTGTATTCCACAGTAACCGTAGATGAAGATTGATCTGATACGCCTCTAGAACTTACACACATGTGCTCGGCATCAATATAAACAGCAACATCCTCGGTGTTCAAAGCGCGCTTCATCTCGTCAAGAATTTGCAAAGCCAAACGCTCTTGTACTTGTGGTCTTCTTGAGTAGTAATCCACAATTCTATTGATTTTAGAAAGGCCAATTACGTTTCCGTTGGGAATGTAGGCCACGTGGGCTTTACCAACAATAGGCAGAAAGTGATGCTCACAGTTAGAGTAAAGTGTGATGTTTTTTTCAACAAGCATTTCGCTGTATTCATACTTGTTTTGAAAAGTAGAAAGTGAAGGTTTATTTTCTGGCTTTAAGCCTTTGAAAAGCTCTTTTACGTATAGCTTGGCTACTCGTTTTGGCGTGCCGCTCAAACTATCGTCAGTTAAGTCTAAGCCCAAAGTGTGCATGATTTTTTCGAAGTGGCCCTGAATAATGGCGATTTTCTCTTCGTCTGATAAGTCAAAAGCGCCTTCGCGCATCGGTGTTTCAAGAGAGGACATCATGTGGTCATCACCCATCTCTTCAATTTGCTTCAACAAATCCTCTGAACTTTTACCGTTTTTATTTTTCATTAACTGGTTACCTAAAACAATGAATCGTTTATACTGCCCGTAAGCAGAAAAGTTGTGCAAAAGTACAATTAATTGACTGGCTTTTGAAACGGGATTTCAAAAATGATTAATGCCCAATACAGCCCATAAACATGGTATTGCCCCATGTAGTTCAAAAGCAGTTTACAATCGCTTTCAGATTACTGTTTTGGTCTGAAAACCGGCATTACTTCGGGCTTGGTTTCAATAAAGGGTCCACCAATTATATCGATACAATAAGGAATGGCAGGGAACACGGCATCGAGACATTCTCTGATGGACTTAGGCTTTCCAGGTAAATTCACCACCAATGATTTCCCTCTGATGCCTGCCGTTTGCCTTGATAAAATGGCTGTGGGTACAAATTTTAAGCTTTCTTGTCGCATTAGCTCTCCAAAGCCGGGCATCATTTTATGGCAGACCGACTCGGTGGCTTCTGGGGTTACATCGCGTAGGGCAGGGCCTGTTCCGCCTGTGGTGACAATTAAACAACAGCCCTCTTTATCGACCATTTGTTTGATGGTACTCTCTATTAAATGCTGCTCATCTGGAATAACATGGTATACAGGTTCCCACTTTGAAACAAGGTATTCATTGAGGGTTTCAATAATGGCAGGGCCAGAAAGATCTTCGTAAGTTCCTTTACTTGCGCGATCCGATACTGTGATTATTCCTATTTTAACTTCCATGCTCCTTGTTTTGATGCAAATAAGTCAGGTTGAAAGAAGAATCCAATGCTTTAATGCGAAGTATTCGTTCTACCTTTGCAATTGCAAAAAATAAAAGACACAGTGACTACATTTTCCGATCTCGGCATATCTAAAGATTTAACCAAAGGCTTAAGCGAAATGAATATTACTGAACCTTCTGAGGTTCAATCGCTTTCCATTCCAATTCTCCTTCAGCAGAACACCGATTTTATCGGCCAGGCACAAACTGGAACGGGTAAAACTGCAGCTTTTGGCTTGCCTTTGCTTCAGAAAATTGACACAAAGAAAGAAGCTATCCAAGGTTTGATTTTAGCACCAACGCGTGAATTGTGTCAACAAATCGCGAAACAACTCTTCAAATTCACCAAGTACACCGATAAGATTTTTATTGAAGCGGTTTATGGTGGTGCTGATATACAAGTTCAAATTCAGCGTTTGAAAAGGCCTACTCATATCGTTGTGGCGACTCCTGGTCGTTTAATGGATTTGATCAAAAGGGAAGTCATCGATATTTCTCAGGTGAAATATGTGGTCATGGACGAAGCCGATGAAATGTTAAGCATGGGCTTTAAGCCAGATATGTACAGTATTTTGGATTTTGTGCCTGCCGAACGTACGATTTGGTTATTCTCAGCGACCATGCCTGATGGCATTAGAGAGATCATTTCGAAATTCTTAAGACCTAATGCCCAGAAAATTGAGGTAGGCAGAAGTGCTGGCGTCAATGCGAACATCAGCCACGAATATGTGGTTTGTCACTCCAAAGATAAGGTGCAGGAAATCAATCATTTCTTATCGTATCACAAAGATGAACGCGGAATGATTTTCTGCCAGACTAAAAACGCAGCAAGGATTCTTACCAAGCAGTTATTGGCCAAGAATATTGCTGTCGATGTAATTGAAGGCGATATGGGACAACGCGACCGTGATAAGGTAATGCGTATGTTTAAAAGCCAGAAAATTGAGCTTTTAGTAGCTACCGATATTGCAGCCCGTGGTATTGATGTGAAAGGCTTAAGCTTTGTATTGCATTATCAACTGCCACAACAAATTGAATATTACACCCACCGTAGCGGAAGAACTGGCCGTGCCGGATTAAAAGGAACTTCAATCTTGTTTATTTCTGAAAAAGAGAAATCTAAGATTTACGAAATTGAAAAGGAACTGAAAATCAAAATCAAGGAGCTGAGCTAGTTCATTCTGCCATTAACTTTCTTAAAACACTGAAATCCTGAGTTTCTGACTTCAAGCCAGTCGCCATTACCTCATGGTAGTTGTTTTCAAATTGAACATTAATTATGTAAGTTTCTGCGCTGTGCAGTTGGCTGGCAATCCCGTGATAGATGTAAGCAGCGATTTGGTCATGTGATATTTGGAAGCTGTTAAAATATCCAGCGCTAAACAAACAAACTCTGATTGTATTAATCGGCTTTAGGTTTAAGCCGCTTGGGCTTTTGTCTAATGTGAAATTTTTGTTGTAGTTCATTACCGCACGAACGATGTTTTCCGCGGTGTCTTCAATGGCGTTCAGAAAATCGTTGGGTGTGCTGTACAAATCCGCTAGGGGAGGCACCACATAAATCATAGCATAATTAGCGTCTATTTGGTAAGGACGCAAATGATCTTTGAATACATCCACGAAAACAGTTCCGTCAAAATCGATGCAAGCCGTATCTACCGGTGGTTTTTGAATAAGTGCAAACTGTACCCCAAAATCACTATCAAAGTCATCGATATGGGTAGTCTCTTTGCCTTCAGCAAGGCGATGAAGGGTCTTATGGATTTTTTGATAAGGATGTTTTCCTACAAAATTTTGCTGCACACTGAGAATACCATAGAAGGCGCCAGTCATTCCTTCTTGACCCATTTCAAATAAGGAGCCTGTGTAAGAAGTGCCAGCATTTACGGAGCCCATGACCACTTCGGGTTGAAGCGGAGGCGTTTCGTAGAAAACTGCACAGAAATTGGAGTGCTTTGGGTTGAGTAATTCTGCCGTGATGTGGGTTCCAGGAAATTTATTGATGATCATGGTTCAGAAAGCTAGATATGGTTGATGATTGGTCTTTACAAACTACGAAAAATATTCGAAGAATCGATAGGGATATATTCCTGTCTACATTGTAATTCCTCCATTATGATGACACGCTCATTTTTTATACTTTCATGAAAAAAAGAGAATGAAAAACTTATTTGTGCTACTCATCATTGGCTTAATTTCAAGCTGTACACCAGAAGCCACTTACCCTGTGGGGCAAATTAAAACCGATAAGGGCGATATTCTGATATGGCTTTATGATGAAACCCCAAACCATAAAGAAGCTTTTATTGAGTTGGCCGAAGAAGGGTATTGGAACGACTATACTTTTAACCGTGTCATCGAAAACTTTGTGGCACAAGGTGGCTGCCCCGATACGCCCGAAGGATTTGCTTATTCCACCCACCTTTTGGAACCTGAGTTTGATCCCATTGCGAAGCATGTTTATGGTGCTTTTGGTGCGGGAAGAGATGGTAATCCTGGTAAAATTTCGGCTACCTGCCAGTTCTATATCGTTCAGAATGAGAAAGGCTTGCCGCGCTTAGACGGAGATTACACCATTTACGGGCAAGTGTTTAAGGGAATGGATGTCGTAGACCAAATCGTTAAGGTGGAAAAGGACTCTACCAATGCACCTTTAGTTCCTATCAAGTTGGATGTTAGCGTTGTGCAAATGACAGCCGCTCAAATTGAGACAGAGGGATATACCGTGCCGACTAAAGGCCAGTAATTTCTACTGCTTGGTAGGGAACATTTTCTCCAAGACTTTATAACGATGCGTAAAGATTTTCATGAGTTTTCCTTTCACTAAAAATGGGTGAACCATTCTTCCTAATATCCCAAAAGGAAGCTTATAAGATACTTTATCGATCATTCTTACTCCATTGAGAGAGGTCTCAAAAATATGCTCATGGTGCCACATGGCATAAGGGCCAAACCGCTGTTCGTCTACAAATGAATTGAGGTGGTCCACATGTGTTATTTCTGTCACCCAACTAGACTTTATACCCGGAAATGGAGAAACCTTATAGGTAATGATTTGACCAGCATACATACTCCCAGCTTCTCCAGAGGTGATTTTGAAGCCCATGTGCTTGGGTGTTATTTTCTCCAAGTTATTTGGGGAAGAAAAGAAAGCCCAGGCAGTTTTTAGATCAATAGGCAGTTCTTGTACAGTTTTGAGCGTGTAAATTCCTGAGTGACTTTTTAGCGATACCATTAATTGAAATTTTGGTATCAACTGTTTTTGGTAGCGAAGTGTTTTGAGCTTTTTAGATGTTTTTCTTCACCAACTTCCACGTATGGATTAAACCAAACAAAGGCCCAATGAACAAGGTGAATAGCAACCATTTTGTATCGATTACTGTGGCCAAATAACCTAAAAGTTGAATGCTGGGAATGGTCAGCAGAAAGCCTATACTCACCACAATGGTAATGGCAGTGCCGACAGATTCTTTCGGTGCAGTTTGGGCGGTTAGGGATGAAAATTGAGCAGAATCCCCAATGACAGCAAAGCCCCAAACGAGGAGCAAGGCTATAAAAACAGTTTCATTCAAACTGAAAATCAGTGGTGAAAGCAAACAAAGTATTCCAGAAATCAGTAAGAAGGTGAAGGCTACTTTTGCACTCCCTTTTTTTACAGAAACAAAGCCACCTAAAACACAACCAATGGCACCAACTGCCATGATAATAAAGGTGTATAAACTTGGATGAAGTGCTGTGCCTTGCGTTTCGTTATAATAGACCAATACCACAGGGAGAAACGCCCAAAAGGTATATAATTCCCACATATGACCAAAATAGCCAAAGGCAGCGGACCTAAATTCACGTACTTTAAACACTTCGAAAATCTTAGCGGGATTGAACTTTGCCCCCTTCCTGCGGTGAGGGCCTTCTCCCACAAAGAAGACAATTGCCAAACCACCAAGAATGGCCAATATGGAAGTGCCAATCAAAACGAATTTCCAAGAAAGGCTGCTGCCCGTATAATTCAATAAATGCGGAAAGGCCGAACCCAACACTAGAGCACCCACCAAATAGCCAAGTGCTTTACCCAATTTGCCCTCGAACCAATCAGAGGCGATCTTCATCCCTACAGGGTAAATTCCAGCAATGAAAATTCCAGTGAAGAAACGAGCGGAAAGAAGAACAAAATAAGTAGGGGGCAAGAATATCAAGGAGACATTGAGAGCGCTGCCCATAACCGTACAAAACAGAAATACCCAAGAAGGTTTAAAGCGATCAGCAATGGAAAGGAGGGCAAAAATAAAAGTACCAAAGATAAAGCCTAACTGCACGGATGATGTAACCGTGGCCAAAGCATCGGCAGGCAATTGCCATTCCAATTGAAGTTCTTTTAGAATGGCATTACCCGCAAACCAAAGCGATGTGCCTGCAAATTGGGCAAATACGATGGTGGGCAGTACCCGTTTTGGAACTTGTAAAGTCAAAATTAATGGAGTTCGGTTGGGCTAAAGTTACTCAGGATACCTAGAGTTACTAAAGCGCAGATTACATCTTCTCGATAATTTTCTGAATTAGCTCATTTGTGGTTTCGTAATCTGTACCACTTTCTTTGGCAAGGTCAATGGCCTCTTTGGCTTTTTTAAGCGCCTCTGTGTATTGGCCAGAAAGATATAACAGGGCAGCGTATGTATCGGTATTGTTATAGTTGGCATCCAAGCTGATAGATCGCTTCACAAACTCCATTGCTCTAGCCATTTCTTCGTCCGTTTCTGGAATAGGATTGTCTTCTGTTTGCTCTAAATAATAGTTCCAAGCGTAAGTATTAAGCCCTTCTGAGTCTTCCCAGATAAATTCTTTACCAAAGTAATCTATAAACATATGCGATCTTAAACTATAGCTGGCATCCATGTATTGAATATGGCCTTGTTCATCGAAGAAAAGAATTACAGGGGCTGTGGATGTAGTAAAATAGGTGTCGAATGAATTATTTAAATCCGAATCTAGATAGAGGTTGGTTACATTACTCCAATAACTCTTATGGTAATTATTGGCCTTCATGGCCTTCCAATCTTCGTCCACATTAAGGGCTAAAACCTGTACTTTACCTGATTTTGCTGCTGCCCCCATTGATTTTATGACGTCCATGCACGGAGTACACCATTCACCACTCCAGGTGATTAAAAAAGTAGGTTTAGCACCGCCTTCACCATCTGCAATTAGAGAAACCAGATCCGTGGTTTCGTCATTGTCGGCTCTTCTCATTGTGAAATTGACTTGAGCACAAACATATGAATACGACAATGTAAGACAGAGGAGCGTTGTGATTAGGCGTTGCATAAGGGCGATTTTAAGCTACCAAATTAGAAAAAAATCAATGATCTAAATCAAATGACTATCAGAAAAAAATAGACACCTGAAAATTCAGATGTCTATTTTTTGTTACCAATACAGTGCGGAAGAGATGGTCTTTATTTCAGTAATCCAGCCCTTCTTAATAGTGCTTTCACATCCGGCTCTTGTCCCCTAAACCTTTTGTATAAAGTCATTGGGTGTTCCGAACCTCCTTTGGATAGGATGTTGTCTTTGAACTTATCGGCCACCTCTTTATTGAAAATACCGTTCTCTTTGAAATACTCAAAGGCGTCAGCATCCAATACTTCTGCCCATTTATAGCTGTAGTAACCAGCAGAATAACCACCTTGAAAAATATGAGAGAAAGAACAACTCATGTTAGTGCCAGAGATAGGAGAGAGTACTTCTGTATTCTTCAGAATATCTCGTTCAAAATCAGAGACGCTAGTAATGCTAGAGTTGTCTTGTCCGTGCCAAGCCATATCGAGCTTGCCCAAACCTAACTGACGTAGGGTTTGATAACCTTCTAAGAAGTTGGCACTTTCCTTTATTTTCTCCACCAGTGACTCAGGAATGGTTTCTCCTGTTTCATAATGCTTCGCGAAAAGGTCTAAGCATTCCTTTTCGTAACACCAGTTTTCTAAAATTTGAGAAGGAAGTTCAACAAAATCCCAATATACACTTGGGCCTGATAGGCTTTCGTATTGAACATTGGAGAGTATTCCGTGTAAGGCATGACCGAATTCATGGAAAAGCGTGGTGACTTCATCAAAAGTGAGGAGCGAAGGTTTGCTTTTTCCTGGCTTGGTGAAATTACATACATTTGAAACCAACGGACGGTGATCGCCTTTTTTGTCTTTGTATTGGCCAGCGAAAAGGGTCATCCATGCACCAGCACGTTTTCCTGGTCGTGGAAAGAAGTCGGCATAGAAAATTGCCATGTGCTCACCCTTTTCGTTTTTCACTTCATAGGCGGTTACATCAGGATGGTACACTTCGATCTCATCATTCTTCTTGAATGTTAAGCCATAGAGTTTTTGGGCGGTTTGGAAAACACCATCGACTACATTTTCTAGCTTGAAATATGGTTTTAGCATTTCATCATCAATGCTGTATTTCTCCATTTTCAGTTTTTCAGAGTAATAACCGAAATCCCAACGTTCTAATTTGTCGATGCCGTCCAGTTTTTTAGCGAATGCTTCCACCTCTTTTACATCATTTTTAGCCGCGTCAATTCCGTGTTTCTGGATTTCATCTAAGAAATCAAGCACCTTTTTGGGCGACTCCGCCATGCGCTCTTCTAACACAAAGTCGGCATGGGTTTTATAACCTAAAAGCTGTGCACGATCATTTCTTAATTTAACAATTTCCTTAACTGTTTCTTGGTTGTCTAACTCATCTCCTTTGAAGGCTTTGGAAGAGAAGTCTATGCTGAGCTTTTTTCTCAATGCTCTGTTAGCAGCATAAGTCATAAATGGAATATAGCTTGGGTAATCTAAGGTAATCACCCATTTGCCTTCTTGGCCTTTGTCAATTGCATCTTGAGCCGCTTGTTCAATAGCGTAGTCAGGTAAACCTTTCAAGTCAGCTTCGTTTTCTATCACTAAAGCATATTTGTTGGTTTCAGCTAAAACATGTTCTCCAAACTGAAGGGATAATTTAGAAAGCTCCACATCAATGTTGCGGAGTTTTTGTTTTTGCTCATCGTTTAAAAGTGCTCCATTCCTTACAAAGCCCTTGTAAGTTTTATCAAGTAAGGTAATTTGCTCAGGACTGAGCTTAGAACGATCTGCGGTGTCATAAACAGATTTTACTTTTTTGAAGAGCGTTTCGTTTAGAAGAATATCATTTGAGAATTCGGTGAGTAAGGGAGACAAGTCCCTTGCAATTGCTTGCATCTCATCGCTTGTTTCAGCAGAGTTCAAATTAAAGAAGATAGAAGAGGCCCTGTCTAGTTGCTTTCCCGAGAACTCTAAGGCTTCTACCGTGTTCTTGAAATTAGGGGTTTCACTCAGTTTATTGATCGCATCAATTTCAACCTTTGCTTTATTAATCAACGTCTCAATGGCGGGCTGATAATGCTCGTTTTTGATTTGTGAAAAATATGGGGTTTGAAAAGGACTGTTGTTTTTTTCAATAAGGGGATTCATTTGAATTCTTTTTATCTGTTTGAACACTGCAATATTAACCAACTCAAAATAGAAGCTTTTCTAATTCCGTAAAAAGTTTTACAATGGTTTTGGAGAGTGAAATACTCTATTGTTTTAGAGGGGAGGTATAGTGTTTTGTTTATAGTTGCTGTCTTTTTTATTTAAAGAGATTGAATTTTGAGCCTATTGAAGATTTAGTATTTTATATAATATATTAATATATTGAAAAATAAAATATTATTAAATTAGTTAACTTGGTAGGGTGTAAATCAATACAAGAGTAATACCTTTGCTGCGCATAAGTAAAAAAAGCATTTAAGACAAGAAAATATCCTTGATA
Source organism: Roseivirga sp. (assembly GCF_034669765.1). GTDB lineage: Bacteria > Bacteroidota > Bacteroidia > Cytophagales > Cyclobacteriaceae > Roseivirga. The sequence continues at coordinate 596,785 of NZ_JAXMOQ010000002.1, read as the reverse complement.
ATTCAATCCGATTCCGAGGCATTTTCGTATATTAAATACTAAGACTAAAACTAATTGCTAATTGTCTCTAATGAGGTTTGTTACTTTCATCTGTACTCTTCTTATGATCCTCCATTTTTCTATGGATGCTCAATCAGTATTTGAAACTAGCAGTTCTGGTGATTGGAATAAGAATTCTACATGGAATTTGGTAAGCGGTTCGGGTAAAACCCCAGGTGCAGGAGATAATGCGATCATTCAGGCAGGTCATACCGTGACTGTCAAATTGAATGAAGACATTAACAATGTGACATTAAATGGAGGTACAATTTCTATTAACGATTTCAGATCATTAACAGTTAGTGGAAACGTAACAACAACTGCCAGTTCATCAATCCCAGGGTATAGTGAAAATCAAGTTTTTGTAGTCAATGGCACTTTAAACGTGAGTAGTGGCAGAACCCTTACGGTTGGGGCTATTAAATTTGAAATCCAAGGTGCTTCCACTATAAACGGAACTTTGGCCATTTCTGGATACGGAGCAAAACCGCGTGATTTCGGAAACATAACGATCAATTCCGGAGCAACAATGACTGTGGCGGGCGCAGACCTCTATACTTTTAATGGCAATATCACCAATAACGGCACTTTTACCGCCAATGACCAAACTGAATTTAGATTTGCCAAGAGTGGTGGCACCATAGGGGGGAGTAATGTTATGAGTATGTATAAAGTGGTCTTTAATTCGCCCGCTTCTTATACGAATAATGGAAAGCTTACGGTTAGAAACGATATGTCTGGCACTGGTAGCTTTACCAATGGTGCTGGAGGGGAATTAGAGTTGCAAAATACTGGCCCTTTTACCGTGAGTACATTCAGTGCTTCGGCTACAGGTAATACAGTTACCTATACGGGTTATGGCAGCCCAACTGCCTTTTCTGGTAATTATTATAACCTAGTGCTCAATAAATCTAGTGGTAGTTTAAATTTTGGGAGTAGCTTAACTGTATCAAACAATTTGACGGTGAAGTCTGGTATACTCCAAGTAAATGCAGTTACGCTCACCATAGGAAATAATTTGGTTTTAGAAGGAGGTGAGTTTACTCCAGATAATGGCTCTGCGGTGGTGAATATTGCAGGAAACGTCATAGGTACAGGAGGCCAGTATGACCATAACAATGGAGATGTAAATGTTACAGGCAATGTAAATATTTCGGGCACTGAATTTTTGTTCGATGGAGCTTCATCTACTTTAGATGCGGGTTCTTTCACCATGAATAATGCCGCCATAACCTTCAGCAGTGGTGCCATAACAACCACAGGTGGTTTTACCTTAAATGGAACTAGTAATTTAATTGTAAATAATGCCTCTGCAACATTGTCGGTTGGTGGCCTGTTTTCGTTGGTAAACGGCACTACCAATTTGAGTGCAGGAACTTTTTCTGCTGGATCTATTTCGGTGGCTGCTGGCAAGGAGCTTGTACTCGGGAATATTCCAACCACTGTTACAGGTACCACAACTGTAAACGGTACTATTACCTTTAATGCATCAGGAAGTGCTAAGAACTTCAATTCAATTCTGGTGAACTCTGGTGGTTCATGGGCAGTTACTCAGCCGAACAACTTCACAGTTTCAGGAAATATAACTAACAATGGGTCTTTTACTGACCCGGGTTATGGAACTAGTATTTATACACTCACAAACTCTTCGGGAACAATCGGTGGGTCTTCAGCTTTATCCATTCGAGATATTCTGATCAACAGCCCTGCCAGCTATACGAATACTGCAAACTTAACAGTGGCAGGTTCATTAAATGGAACCGGCACATTTATTAATGGTGCAACAGGTACGCTAAGATATCAAGGAGATAATAGTGGAGGATCAAACTTCACTATCTCAAACTTTACGGCTTCAGCTTCGGGAAATACTGTAGTTTATGGTGCTGCCTCTTCAAGTCAAAGATGGAAAACCACAACCAATGGTTATGATAACGTTACAATTAATTTTACTGGCACAGGGGATTACCAGCGCCTGCAATTGGTGAGTAATATAAGGGTAAATGGCACTTTGAATATTATTGCCGGAGATCCTCTACTTAATTCTTATAATTTGGAACTTGGTACAAGTGCTAGTATTACCGGAGGAAGTGCTACCGAATACATAAGACGAAACAGTACAGGAGTAGTAAGAAAATACTACTCGGGCACAGGTGGGTCGATATTTCTTCCTATTGGAGATGTTAATAATTATTCACCCATAACCGATTTCACGTTAAGCGGGGGTACAGTAGGTGGTGGTGCTTATATAGATTTTAGTGTAACTGACGCAGTACATCCTCAAATGAACGCCCCCAATAAAGCCTCTGGCGGAGATGATGCTGATACAGTAGCGACCGCTTATATCAGTAGGTACTGGACGGTGAGTGGAAGTGGTATTACAGGTCCATCTTTTAGTGCTACATATAAATATATAGATGATGACGTTACAGGCACAGAATCAAATATGGTGGCGGCCCTTCGTAGAACAAAAGAAGGGACAATGGGGCCAGTATTGGATTGGAAAAATGCAGGCACCGTAAACCCAAGCACGAACACTGTTTCAATGGACAGCGGAGATGGCTTTGGAGATATGTATGCCATGGATGATGAGCAGACTCGACTACCGATTGTCCTGCTATCCTTCACGACAGAAGTATCCAAATCAACTGTTCTCTTAAAATGGTCAACAGCCTCAGAATTAGATAATGATTTTTTCACCATTGAACGTTCACGCAACGGGGTTGACTTTGAACCTATTTTATATGTCCCAGGGAAGGGCACGAGTGAGGTCACTAATAATTATGTAACAGTAGATGGCTCTCCTATTTCGGGTAGAAGTTATTATCGTTTGAAACAAACTGATTTTAACGGCCAATTTGATTACTCAGAGATGAAAAGTGTGCTTTATAAAAGCGATAAAATAACTACGCCAAACTTTACAGTATACCCCAACTCTGTATTGGCAGGTCAAACCATAAACATAAGGCCAGAAGGGGAGTTTGTTGATGAAACCGCTATTATTCAACTCTTATCAATAGCTGGGCAACGTGTTCTTGAATATAACTTTCAACTCTCAAAAGAAGCATCATTTGAAATTCCTCAAGATGTTCAGGCAGGTTATTACGTTTTAAGTGTAACGGGTTCAAGCTTCAAAAAGTCATTTAAGATTATCATCAAATAGATTAATTCCCGAAGTTAGAATTACAACTGGTTATACTTTTAGCGCCATTTAGGTAGGCTTCATTTTGATCGGCATTAAGGCCAATATTTGTAGAACCTAGAATTTCATTCTCCAATGGTCCAGAAGTTTCGAAATGAATTTTAATACTGCCATCGAAATTTAAAAGGTTATTGTAATCAATGGTGATGTTGTTATCCAGCGTTTCCAAAATGGAAACACTTTTTCCCACTCCATTTACTTCTTTCAATGTGGTTAAATATGTGGCTACATCACCATTGTCACTAAGGCTACCGAAATGCAAATGCACTGGATGTTCAGCACCCGAAATCACATCGTTCAACGTGATTTCTAATTGTGCTCTTCCGTCATTTCGCTCTCTGATTTTTAAAGTACCAGAAGTCGTGTTGCCTTCTACAGAACCTGGGATTAAAGCCATTTCCATCTCATTTCCTGTAAATTCTGAAAGTTCGTTTCCAGAGTCGCTGCAAGCCGCAATGAAAAGTGCAGTGAACATAATTAAACTGGGTAGAAATACTTTTTTCATAGTCATTATATTTTTCAACCAACTAATACAACGGTCGGCCATTAGCTTTGGTCTTTAATTAAGCAATATTTTTAACGTTTGGTTCAAAAACCAATTGCTTTCTTGGCCCTTGCTAGCACTTCTTGTGCAATCACTCGTGCCTTTGCTTCACCTTCTTCAAGCTTTCTATTCAGTTCTTCAAGATTCGCCATATAGTAATTGAATATTTCTCTTTCCTTGGCGTATTTTTCCATTATCAACTCATAGAGCGCAAGTTTAGCATGTCCGTAGCCATAATTTCCACCTTCATAATTGGCTCTCATCTCTTGCGTTTGAGCTTCTGAAGCTATTAATGAATAGATGGCAAAGGTGTTGTCGGTATCAGGATCTTTAGGTGCCTCAAGTGGAGCGCTGTCCGTAACAATCTGCAGGATATTCTTCTTAAGCGGCTTATCGGCTTGAAAAATATCAATGGTATTGCGGTAAGATTTGCTCATTTTCTGGCCATCAGTTCCTGGAATCGTCATCACTTTCTCATTAATCTTGGCTTCAGGGATTTTGAATATTTCTCCGTACTGGTTATTGAAAGTATTGGCCATATCACGCGCCATTTCAAGGTGCTGTCTCTGGTCTTTTCCAACAGGAACAAAATCCGCATCGTAGAGCAAAATATCACAAGCCATTAATACGGGATAGGTAAATAGCCCTGCATTCACATCTGAAAGTCTATCAGATTTATCTTTAAATGAATGTGCATTCGCCAACATTGGGAATGGTGTCAAGCAACTGAGGTACCATGTTAACTCACAAACTTCAGGCACCCTAGATTGGCGGTAGAATGTGTTTTTATCCGTATCGAAACCAAAAGCCAACCAAGCGGCAGCTACTGCATTGGTGTTGTCTATTCTTGTTTTTGGGTCTTTTATAGTTGTAAGTGAATGTAAATCAGCTATAAAGAAGAAGGAATCGTTTTTAGGATCCTTGGATAATTCGATTGCAGGAACAATTGCACCCAATAAATTTCCTAAATGTGGTTTGCCTGAACTTTGTATACCCGTTAAGATTCTTGCCATGAATTTAATATTTGTCACAAATAAATGATTATTGACTGGTCGATTCAAGCATTGGCTTGTTATTTTTGCTCCTCAACATATATTAAAAACACATTCCTGTCGTCAATAGCTTATGAGTAAATTTTTCCGCCTCCTTTTTTTGTTTTGCATTCCTACCTTAGTTTTGGCTCAAAAGCCTGAGGTGATTGAGGTTGGGGTGATTGATGGCGAGGTAGGTACTTTCTACTTTAGTTTCCCATGGGAGAATACTTCTGAAGATACGGTTACAATTAGTTTTTGGTCTGGAGAAGAAAAGTTAAAGCTTGATAAAGAGACCATTAAAGTGGAACCTAAACAGACTGTTGCTGTCCCATTTAATATTGCTACTGGAGGGTATGTTGGAGGGTTTAGGATAGGGCTAAGGGTTTTAACTTCAACCGAAATTATTCTGAAGGAGTATATTGTGGAGGGTAGAATTCTTGCTCCAGTAATAGATGTATTCAAGGCCTATAGAAACGTTTTTTGGCCATTTCGATCAAAGTATCAAGTGGTCAATTTTAAATCTGGTTTTATGGGAGATGAACTGAATGCTGAAATGATCCTTTACAATTTTGGCGGGGCGTCATTGGATTTAAAGGGCGCTAATATTTCGGCATATTATGATGTAAAGTTTCAACCCACGGAAATTCCGCATAACAGTTTTACTAAAATGAGTATTGTTTTAAAAACGGATTCTTTACTTAGTCCTGGATTTGCAAAAGAAATTGTTCAAGTAAAGGATAAGAATGATTCACTGGTGTTCTCCATTCCAGTACAGTTTACGCTTGAACAGAAACCATCTCAAGTCAATGCTGACTCACCTTATTTGGCAATAAGTGATTTAGACTACGACTTCAAAATAATGTCTCCCAACACCAAAAAGTCAGTAACAATTACCCTTTCAAATAGAGGGAATGAGCTTTTGGACTTATACAAAATTGAAAGCAACTGCTCGTGTTTGCAGTATAATATTAATAAAGCAGCGATAGCATCAGGTGAATCCATAGAAATGGAAGTTACTTTTGACGCTACTGACAGATTAGGTTATGAAAGAAAAACCTTGGCCATTTTCAGCAACGATCCAAGAAAACCAACAGCGGTAATTACTTTTAGATCACATGTAAAATAGCCTGTTTATTCGATGATTTTGTTCATCAATTCAAGGAGTTTTTGATCATTCTTAATCGCGTCTTTTAGCGCGTTTATCAGGTATTCAGGTACTTTCTCTCCTTTTTTAAGCTTAGATGTTAGGTCGGATAACATTTCTGAAACTACGTTTTTGTCTTCCACTTGTTTTGAGGCTTTCAACAACTTATCAAAGTCCTTTAATAGGGCTTCCTTAGTTTCTGAAATTCTAGAAGCAGTGGAGTTATAATAAGATACATTTTCCTGCTGAGTCGAGTTTTTCAAGGCAATGCATCCATTATAATCCTCTACAATTTGATCTATATCACCTCTCTTAAGTTCTTTCTCTTCAATTTTATTCGAAACTTCTTTACAGTCCGATAAGTAATCTGTCATGAGATTTTTGAAGCCCATAATTCCTGGTAAGGCAAAGGCAGCTCCTCCGAATTTCTGTAATGCAGTCATGCCGAAATCATCCATTCTGTTGGAAGTAGAGTATTTATAAACACTTAGATAGTCCTCGCTAACCAGTAAAGCAAAACGATATTGCTCTCCAATTTTCATTGGTTTAATCAAACCAAATTCAGGCATTGAAATATTCTGAATATCAAATAACTTAACCGTTTCTTTATCTTTTCCATTTTTCACAACAGCATAAGGTATTCCGTCAGAATCGGATAGTAGCTGAACATCTCCAGTCATAGTTTCTCCTGAGCGTCTTGTGAGAATATCTTGGCCCATAGCCGTGATAGAAAAAAGTAGTAAAAGAGTGAAAATAAATAAGTATCGTTTCATATAGTTCTATTGAGTTTGCGAAGGTAGGGCATATTTTTTTTTAATTCCACAGAATTGGTACAGCTAAATGCAAAGAGTGCAACCATTTTTATTATTTTAACGCCAGAAACCAATTCGGATTATGAGCGAATTTTTAATAACAGATGATTCTGTTCAAAATAAGTTAACGAAAGACCAAATGCTTGACAATCGAGATTTCTCGAATATCAAGAATGGTGCCGATCTAGAGCGTTTACTTAAAGAAAAAGGGAGGGATTATTCAAAGGCGTTGTACAACCTTGAATATGAAGAGCAACTAGAAAAATTACAGGTAGAGTTGGTGAAGCTTCAACATTGGATAGCAGAAACCAATCAAAGAGTGGCTATAATTTTTGAAGGACGTGATGCGGCAGGAAAAGGTGGAACTATCAAGCGATTTACGGAACACCTCAATCCTCGATCCATGCGTGTAGTGGCTTTGAACAAGCCTACGGATATGGAAAAAGGGCAATGGTATTTCAGACGATATATTAAGGAACTTCCTTATGCTGGAGAAATGGTGTTTTTTGATCGTAGTTGGTATAATAGAGCGGTAGTGGAGCCTGTAATGGGGTTCTGTGACGAAGAACAATACCAGCGTTTTATGCGCCAAGTTCCGGAATTTGAGCACATGCTTTTTGAAGATGGTGTGCATATCATTAAGTTTTGGTTTTCTATTGGTAAGGATGAGCAAGTAAAACGCTTTAATGACAGGAGAGCGAACCCATTGAAGCATTGGAAATTAAGTCCTGTGGATGAGAAAGGGCAAGAAATGTGGCAAAAATACACTTATTATAAAGAGCAGATGTTTGCCCAAACGCATAACAGTTTTAGCCCATGGATAATCATTAAAACCAACACCAAGAAGCAAGCACGATTAGAAAGTATCAGACACGTACTTTCTAAGTTTGAATACCCAGGAAAAAAAGATGCCGACATCGTTGTGTTGCCCGATCCTAATGTAGTAATGAGATTTCACCGTTCAATTTATCACTTGCTGTAATGTCTGACTTAAAATACAATTTTACGGATAAGGAGCTGAAGCTGCTGAACAGCAACAAGGCCATCAAGCTGTTGTTGAAAGACAAGAGTAACGTGAACCCTGAAAAGGTGCTGCGCTATGTTAAGTATGAAAAGCGCCTTGAAGAATTTCAGGTAGAGCTTATTAAACTTCAACAATGGGCCATTAATGAAGGGAAGCGAATTTGCTTTGTGTTTGAAGGAAGAGATTCAGCCGGAAAGGGGGGGGCAATCAGAAGAGTAACCCACCATTTGAACCCAAGAAATTATAGGGTGGTGGCCTTGCCAAAGCCAACTGAAGAAGAACGCGGACAATGGTATTTTCAACGTTACATTACGCGTTTACCAAACCCAGGTGAAATCGTATTTTTTGACCGGAGTTGGTACAATAGGGCTGTGGTAGAACCTGTGAACGGCTTCTGTACCGATGAAGAATATGAACGATTTATGCGTGAGGTCAATAATTTTGAAACCATGCTGACTAATGACGGTATCATTCTGTTGAAGTTCTATTTTTCGATTACAAAAAAGGAGCAAGCTTCTAGGTTTAAAGACATTATGGAAAACCCATTGAAGCGTTGGAAAATGTCGCCAGTGGATGAAATGGCACAAGAGCTTTGGGATTCCTATACCAAGTATAGGGTGAGAATGTTTGCAGAGACCAATACGAAAAATAACCCTTGGATTGTGTTGAAAGCCAATAAAAAGACTTCGGCCAGAATTCAAGTGATCCGACACATTCTGGAAAAAGTGCCTTATAAGTAGCGGGTAATGCTCTTTAATTGAGGTGATATGAAATCATCACCAAAGGATTGTTTGTATCGAACTCATTGGTGAAATCCAAAAAGGCTTGTTCTTTTTCGTTGAACTGGCTTTTTTCTTTTTGCAATTTGGTGGCTCTTTCCAGAACATAATCGGAGTCAATGATCATAATGATATCATTATCATTGACAGTATGAGACCAGTAAAGAGGTAAACCTCCATCGACATCGTTTTCAGAGGTGGTTTTTAATACAGTTTTGACCTCATTTTTAGCGTCATAAATCAAACGGAAAATTCCATTATTATGAAATCCGGTAATTAGAAAATCAGCGTTCACATGTAGATTTGCCGAATGATAGGCTTTGTCTCGGTTGTTATTCAAGTAGTCAATGAAATCCATAATTGAAGCGTTCTGGCTAAATATTTCAGAGGGTAGTGCATTGGGTGAGAAATCGAAAATGAATTTGGGACTAAAGTTCCCATTCTGTTTTCTATAGATGGTATCATTAAAATTGGTGCCATAAAAAAAGTCGTTGTCAATTCCTTTTAGCATGTTTTTCTCTCTTGAGGAATTTAGTCTTCTTCCATTATGGATTTCGAGTACACATTCTGATTTTTTTGTCTCCAAATTATATTGTACCACTTCACAGGGTTTTCCGTTTTCCCCTAATTCGTTTGGGATTTTACCCGTTTGGAATAGATAATCATCATCTTTTTTTAATAACGCTTGAGCCACAAAAGGTAGCTTTTCACTTCTCTCAAAAGTGCCTTGATCATCGTAAAAAATTAGCTTTCCTCTAGTGTCCAGCACTTCAATTTTGCCTTTGTCTATTAAAAAGTCTTGAACTTCCAGGTATTGGTCGGGACCTTGTCCGGGTTTGGTAATGGCAAATTGAAAGTTGCCTTTTAAATCATAAACAGAGAGTGATTTGCCAGATGAGTAATCAAAAATATAAATCAATCCATCTTCAATTAGAACCTTATCAATTCTGTGAGCACGGTGATCTGGGTGGTCTTTCAGGGCGGTATAATTGATGTTATCAATTACATCAGATAGTTTGCTCACCTTAATATCAGCAACAGCAATCACCTCAACATCTTCCGAAGTAGATACGGAACTCTGTTTGCCAGAATTGGCGCCACAGGATGACGTCAGAAAAATAACTGTAATGATTAAACCTGAAATTAGAAGTGCTTCTTTGGTTGATTTCATAATTATGGAATAAATTAAGTGATTTATGAGTGCTAATCGTTCAGCTTCTTTACTTGAGGTGGTATGCAATCATTACCAAAGGATCGTCTGGATTAAACTCGTTAACGAAATCCAAAAAGGCCTGTTCTTTTTCATTAAACTGGCTTTTTCCTTCTTGCAACTCACTCGCCCATTCCAGAACGTATTCAGAGTCATAGATCATAATTATATCACGATTGTTCAATGCGTGAGCCCAGTAGAGAGGTAAGCCACTATCAACATCATTTTTAACTCTCCATTCTAAAACAGTTTTACTCCCTTTATTTTGATCATAAATCAAATGGTGACCTGTGTTATTAGAGAATCTAGTAATTAGGAAATCAGCGCTCACTTGTAGACTTGCGGAATGATAAGCTTTGTCCCGATTGTTATTCTGATAGTCAACGAATTCGCCAATTGAAACATTCGGGTCAAATATTTCAGAGGGTAATGCTTTGGGCGAGAAATCGAAAATAAATTTAGGACTAAAGTTCCCATCCTGTTTTCTATAGATCGTATCATTCCAATTGGTGCCATAAAAAAAATCATTGTCAACTCTTTTTAGCATGTTTTTTTCCCATGAGACACTTAATCTTCTGCCATTATTGATTTCGAGCCAACAGTCTGATTTTTTCGTCTCCAAATTATATTGAACCACTTCACAAGGCTTTCCATTTTTCCCGAGTTCATTCGGTTTTTTACCCGTTTGAAACAGGTAATCATTACCTATTTTCAAGAATGCTTGTGGAGAGAAAGGTAATTTTTCACTTCTCTCAAAAGTGCCTTTTTTGTCATAAAAAAGCAGTTTTCCTCTAATGTCTAGCACCTCAATTTTGCCCTGATTTACTAAAAAGTCATGAACTGCCGCGTATTCGTCTGGTCCTTGCCCCGGTTTGGTAATGGCAAATTGAAAGTTGCCTTTTAAATCATAAACAGAGAGTGATTTACCAGATGAGTAATCAAAGGTATAAAGTAATCCATCTTCAATTAAAACCTTATCAATTCTATGAATACGGTGATCTGGGTGGTCTTTTAGTGCGGTATAAGTGATGTTGTCAATCACATCAGATAGTTTACTCACCTTAATATCATCAATAGCAATAACCTCAACATCTTCTGAATTGGATATGGAGGTTTGATTTTCTGAATTAGACCCACAAGATGAAGTCAGAAAAATAATTATGATGATTAATCCTGAAACTAGAAGTGCTTCCTTGGCTGATTTCATAAATATAAACTTAACAAATATATTTTTGTGTTCTACCCAAATCAGTGTCGCTCGGCATGTTATGGGGCAATAGGTTTGTTGATGTTTTGAATCTAAATTTGCAAGTGATAAACGAACAATCATTTTTAGAGATAAATACTCTACGCTATGCAAAAGACCATAAAAACCACGCTTCGTCCCGAAGAAGCCTTCACCCCAGAACTATTTGAGGCCATCATTCTGAAAAGGGCCAATATTACCAACCCTAAAAGTGCTCAGGTGCGGGCTTTGAAACGCTCGATCGATGCACGCTCTCGCAATGTAAAGGTGAATATCGAAGCACAAGTCTTCATCAATGAAGAGCTTCCGCCTGTCATTTCCTATAAAAGAGATTATCCAGTAGTCACCAATGCCGAACCAGTTATTATTGTCGGTTTTGGACCTGCTGGAATGTTTGCCGCACTGCGTTTGATCGAATTGGGTTATAAGCCTATTATTATTGAACGAGGCAGCGATGTACAGAAAAGAAGACGAGACCTTGCTGCCATCAACAAAGAGCATGTAGTGAATCCTGAATCCAACTATTGTTTTGGAGAAGGAGGAGCAGGCACTTTTTCTGACGGTAAACTTTATACCCGTTCAAAAAAACGTGGAGACATTCTCAGAACCCTTGAAATTTTAGTAGCCCATGGCGCTTCCGAAGATATTTTGGTAGATGCACATCCGCATATTGGCACCAACAAGTTGCCGAAAGTGGTGCAAGAAGTCAGACAGAGTATTACGAATGCTGGTGGAGAAATTCACTTCGATACCAAAGTTGCTGATTTCATTATCAAGGAAAAAAGAATGACAGGAGTGGTTTTGGCAGACGGCTCTAAAGTAGAAGGCCTGGGTGTTATTCTAGCTACGGGTCATTCAGCAAGAGATATTTTTCATTTGTTGCAGAAGAACGAGGTGTTGATTGAAGCCAAGCCTTTCGCCTTGGGCGTAAGAATTGAGCATCCGCAATCGCTGATCGACAAGATTCAATACCATTGCGATACTGATAGGGGTGAGTTTTTGCCAGCGTCTTCTTACGCACTTGTTCATCAGACCTACCATGAGGGTAAACAAAGAGGTGTATTTAGCTTCTGTATGTGTCCAGGAGGTTTTATTGTGCCTGCGGCTACTGCTCCGGGTGAAATCGTAGTCAACGGAATGAGTCCTTCGAGAAGGGATTCAGCATTTGCGAATTCAGGCATTGTATCGGCTGTGGAGTTAGAAGATCTCACGGCCTATGCGCAGTTTGGCGCTTTGGCGGGAATGGAGTTCCAAAGAGAAATTGAACAACGTGCTTGCCAGATTGCTGGAGGCACTCAAGCGGCTCCTGCTCAACGCATGACGGATTTCGTTAACGGCAGAGTTTCACCTTCCTTAAACGACACTTCCTATCAGCCGGGATTAATGTCTGTAGAAATGCGTGAAGTATTGCCAGAGTCGATTCACTTGAGATTGAGAGATGCATTTAAAGGCTACGCCAAGAAAATGAAGGGCTATTACACTAACGAAGCTCAAATAGTAGGGGTAGAGAGTAGAACTTCTTCGCCTGTTAGAATTCCTCGTGATAATGACACTTTAGAGCATGTGGAAATCAAAGGCTTATTTCCTTGCGGGGAAGGGGCTGGTTTTGCTGGAGGTATTGTTTCAGCCGCCATGGATGGCGAGAAATGTGCTGAAAGCTTGATAGCTGGCTTGAAAATAAAATAAAGAACAGAGTCAGCAGAGGTGAATTTGAGGTTTGCTTAAATCCTCGTTGCAAACGAGTATTAGTTGGACAGAGTCCTTAATTATAGAGGGTCACAGGTTCTGCCAAAGGACAGATAAATCGGAGAACCTGCGACAGTGCTTGCTTGGCCGTCATCGCTATAGGCCCCGAGAAGTTTGGGGTTTTTCAGGAACATAGAAAGCGTTGACTTGTGTAATGAAGATTAGCTGATTTCGTAATTCATAGCCCACGGTTTAAACCGTGGGCTATTAGCGTGAATGGCTTTAGGTAATGGTTTTAACCATTTTGAAATCATTTAGCTCTTTATATTCTCCTTCTTATATTCTTCAATTTCTTCTAGAAAACCCATCGCATCAATTACGGAAGTCCATTCTGGATTTTTAAAGAGGATCTTGAACCATTTCTTATTTACGTTTTTGTAGTTGATGTTTCTATACAACCAAATTCCTAAATAAGTAAAGAACAGCACTGTGGGTACATGAATACCCCAAAATGTTTCGGGAGATGTCTCGATCCATTGGAATGAGATAAACCAAGTGGTAAACACGGGCATTTGCACAAACGATAAGCGAACAATCCAGAGGAACGAAGTCTGCATCTCATTAAGCTTTTGCTGAGCCTCCACTACTGTTTTACTATTGTTAGCTTCATCCATAAGCACCAAATGCTTAATGTAAGTGGCTATAGCAGTGACGGTTACTACCAAATGGATTCCAGCAGACACCACAAAGAAGATCTTTGAGAATTCAAGGGAATGATAGATCAAGAAGCCTACAAAGGCAACCCATAAAATCCCAAAAACGATGGCAAATATCTTCACATTTCTGGCCTTTTTTAAGGCTGAAGTTGCTTTTTGACGTTTTACCTCTTGTAGTAATTCAAAATTGATGGCCAGCGATTTCTCAAGTTTAGCGTCTTGAGCTTTCCATAAGTCCATAATGTCTTTCTCTTCCATCTTTCTAATTGTTGTGTTGTGAAAAACGAACGCGCAATTTTTCTCTGATTCGACTAATCTTAGTCGCGATATTAGATTCTGAAAGTCCCAGAATGTCAGCCATCTCTTTATGCGTTTTTTGTTCCAGATAAAGCAGCATCAGCGCCCTATCGAGCTCTTTTAATTCACTAATGAATTGCTGCAGTAGGTTTAAATTGGACTCTAATTCGGTGCCTGACTCTTCTTCCTTTAGGTTGAAAATACCCTCTGAAATGGAGGTTTGAGTAGCTTTTCTTTTGCTGTCCTTTCTGTAGAACGAAATGGCTACATTTAGCGCAATTCTGTAAATCCAGGTAGAAATTTTGAAACTGTCATCGTAGCGATCAAGGCTTTTCCATAGCTGAATGACGATTTCTTGCACAAGGTCTTTTCTGTCTTCCTCATCTTTGCAGTAGGCATTGGCCACTTTATAGATGATTCCCTTGTTGCTTTCAATCAGTAATTCAAATGTGTCTTTCTCGGTGGATGTCATTCTTAGTCTCGAAAGCGTTTTCAATTCGTTTACCCATTATTCGCAGGGACTTACAAAATATCACATTTTAAAATGAAAAATATTTAAGAGGGGGAAATCAACGCTTTTTCAGAAGAAGTAGGGTATAACCCTCCAAAAGTTGCGGATTCTATTTCATCAGTAATTAATGACCTGTCTGAACTATGAATGAGAACTTTTGGAGGGTTGGTTAACTAAGAGACTATAATCAGCCTCTTCCTAAAATGAAATCCACGGCAGCCTGAGAATGAATATGGGTAGTATTGAAAATGGGGACGTTCAGGTTGCTTTCAGAAATCATTAGGGGAAATTCTGTACAGCCTAGAATAACACCCTCAGCGCCCTGCGAAACCATTCTGTTGATGGTGTCCAATACATATTGCTTTGATGATTCCTCGATCTGACCGAATGTCAATTCTTTCTGAATAATCCGATGGAGCTCTTCAATCACCTCTGGCGCTTCAGGCACCAGTACTTCAATGCCAGACTGTCCAATTCTACTCGTAATAAAATCTGCCTCCATTGTGAACTTTGTTCCAATAAAACAAACTTTGTTGATGCCCTGTCTTTTGATGGCTTGAGCTGTGGCATCAGCAATGTGAAGCATAGGAATTTCAAGGGTTGCGCTTACCGTATTGAATACTTTGTGAGGCGTGTTTGCGCAACACATAAGCGCTTCTGCACCTGCGAGTTGAAGTCGTTTTCCTGCATCGATGATCATATCAGAGATTGCACCCCAATTCCCTTCTATTTGATAACGATGAATGAGAGACTGATTCAAGTTGAAAAGCAATAAAGGTGGGTTGGTGTTATCGCCAAAATGTTCGTTTACCGCCTGATTAATATCTCTGTAATATTCTACTGTGGAATGCCAAGAAGTTCCTCCGATTAAGCCTAGTGTTTTCATATTGTATAGTTGGGCAATTCAATAGTCGTAAAAATAGAGGAATAAGTTATTCCGTAGGTTCGGAGACTTCGGAATTTCAGTAACACAAGAGATAGGGAGTAGTTATGTTAGAACCTAATCCCCCTTCATGTGCTGAATCGCTAAGATAAGGCTGTCCGCCATTTCCCTTTGCTCGTCATTTTTGGCTAAAGTTTTGGCCTTTTCTAGCTGTTCAATGGCTACATCATAATCGCCCAACAATCCTTTGGAGTAACCTAATAGGGCTGCGGCTTCAAAATGCGTAGGATCTAATGCAGCCGCCTGGGTAAGCAGATTGGCTGCAAACTGTAGCATTGCAACATCCTCTTGTTCTTCGATAATTTCTAATCCGCTACTAAACAGAAAATCTACTCTTGAGTCTTCAGCCACCTGATTGTTCATATAGCTATTGACTTCGAATTGGTATTTCTCGTAATTCTTTCGCTCACCGAAATAAAGTTTTTTGGTAATGAAAGCCGCTTCAGGAACCTCTACTTCAGGAAGGAATTCAGGCAATACTTCACGGATCAACTGATACAGCAAGTTTTCATCCCCATATTTTATGGCCAGCTGAAGGTTGTCGTTATAAACCGTTTTAAAATAATCGTGGTATTCATCTAAACCATGTGCCTCAATAATTTCATCTTTGTTGGTTGTGATGTAACGATAAGGTGCAGAACTCAATTGGTTTTCAAACCTAGACACCAACCACAGGTTTTCTAAATTGTCCAAGTAGTCTACTAGTGTAAGTTGACTAATATAGTCTTTGGCCACTTCGGCTGCACGCTCGAAGTCTTTATTTTCAAGAATCCTGATCAAATCCAACTTCTCGTCATTGGTGGCGATTAAGTCGTTATACTTCTTTTCCAGAATGGGGAGTTGAGCAAAATCATCTACTGCCCTTTGTCCATAAGCCATTAATTGTGGAGCCGGAACAAAGCCCAAAATGGTATCGAAGATCTCTTGTTTTTCGGTTAGAAAGAGTAGAGTAGGTAAGCTAGATATCTTGAATACATAGGCCAATTGTGTTCCGTATTCAGACTCTGTGTCAAATTTTACGTTGATGAAATTAGTATTGAAATATTTGATTACCTGATCGTTAGTGTATACTTCTTCATCTAATTGATGACAGTAGGCACACCAGTCAGCATAGGCATCAACGAACAAAAGTTTGTTCTGTGCTTTGGCCATTTCAAGTACCTTTTGCCAGTCCTTTTCGTTCTTGATTTCATTGAACTGAAGTGGATCACTGGCCAAAGTGAGGGTAGAAATAAATAATGATATTACTAATAATGGAACTCTCATAAATCTTTTGGGTGTTCGGAAGCTAATAACGATTGTACTATACTCTCATTGCAAGTGCAAAGTTATTCATTTAGTTTCATGTCAATCGTTAATTATAGTTAAGTGAAAAGAACGGTAATCATAGGGAGTAATCCCAAAACGAACAATTACGCATTTATGGCAGCTGAAAGACTTCAAAGTCACGGCCATGAATTTATTCCTTTGGGTATTAGCGAGGGGCAAGTTTTAGGTAAAATCATACTGAATATGTATGATAAGCCCGAAATCAATGAGGTGGATACCATTACACTTTACATCAATCCACATCGACAAATTGAGTGGTACGATTATATCCTTTCTTTGAAGCCAAAGCGCATAATTTTCAATCCCGGAACTGAAAATCAGCAACTTAAAAAGCTGGCCGAAGCGCAAGGTATAATTTGTGAGGAAGCCTGCACTTTAGTGATGCTTTCGGTGGGCAATTTCTAAGTTATTTTGCCTATCTTCGTACGTTGTATGAGGACGGTCAATTATCCTTAAGATTTAATTCCTAAACCGACCGTAACCTCCTTTTTTAACAGTTTTTATTCACAATGAGCGAAGAGAAAAAGAATCAAGAATATTCAGCGGTTAATATCCAGGTTTTAGAGGGTTTAGAGGCGGTTAGAAAGCGGCCAGCCATGTATATTGGAGATATTGGGGTTAAAGGACTTCACCATATGATTTGGGAAGTGGTGGATAACTCCATTGATGAAGCCTTAGCAGGCCATTGCGATACCATTACGGTAACCATTGAAGAAGACAATTCAGTAATTGTAACAGATAACGGTAGGGGGATTCCTACCGACATGCACGAGAAAGAAGGAAGGTCTGCACTAGAAGTAGTAATGACCGTGCTTCACGCTGGTGGTAAGTTCGATAAAGATACTTACAAAGTGTCTGGTGGTCTTCACGGTGTAGGTGTATCCTGCGTTAATGCGCTTTCTTCAATGATGCTGGTGACCGTTGAACGTAACGGTTCAGAGTACCAACAAGAGTATTCATTAGGTATTCCTAAATACCCAGTAAAAGAAACTGGCAAGTCTGATCGAAATGGTACTACTGTTCACTTTAAGCCAGACGCTAGCATTTTTACAGTTTTAGAATATAAATATGAAACCGTTGCAGGTAGATTAAGAGAGCTTTCTTTCTTGAATGCTGGTATCACAATTACCTTAACTGATAAAAGAGAAAAGGACGATGAAGGAAACTTCATTGGAGAAGTTTTTCATTCTGAAGGTGGTTTAAAGGAGTTTGTTGAGTACCTAGATGCGACTCGTGAAAAGCTAATTGAAGAGCCTATTTACATTGAAAACATTAAAGGTGAAGTACCTGTTCAGGTAGCCATGAGTTACAATACTTCCTATGCTGAAAATGTGGTTTCCTATGTAAACAACATTAACACGATCGAAGGTGGAACTCACGTTTCTGGATTTAGAAGGGCTTTAACCCGAACCTTGAAATCTTATGCAGACAAATCTGGTTTGCTAGACAAGATCAAAATAGACATTACTGGAGACGACTTTAGAGAAGGGCTTACAGCCATTATTTCTGTAAAGGTACAAGAACCTCAGTTCGAAGGTCAAACGAAGACCAAGCTTGGTAACAATGACGTTATGGGTGCTGTGGAGTCTGCAGTTGGTGAAACACTTCAATATTACTTAGAAGAGAACCCAAGAGCGGCCAAGACGATTGTTCAGAAGGTTATACTTGCTGCTCAGGCGCGTCATGCGGCACGTAAGGCCCGTGAAATGGTACAAAGAAAGAATGTGCTTTCTGGTACTGGTCTTCCTGGTAAACTGGCCGATTGCTCTGAAAAAGATCCTGCACTTTGCGAATTGTACCTTGTAGAGGGAGATTCTGCAGGTGGTTCTGCCAAGCAGGGTAGAGACAGAAACTTCCAAGCGATTCTTCCATTGAGGGGTAAGATTCTTAATGTTGAAAAAGCACAGGAGCATAAGATTTATGACAATGAAGAGATCAAGAACATGATCACTGCATTGGGCGTTTCTTTTGGAACTGAAGAAGACGAAAAGGCTTTGAATATGACCAAGTTGCGTTATCATAAAGTGGTAATCATGACAGATGCGGATATTGACGGTAGTCACATTCGTACTTTGATTTTGACTTTCTTCTTTAGGTACATGAGACCGTTAATTGATGCTGGATACTTATACATTGCACTTCCTCCATTGTATTTGCTCAAAAAAGGCAAAGACCAGCGCTATTGCTGGGATGAGCAACAAAGGGCTCAGATTACCAAGGAGATGGCAGGCGAATCAGGCAAAGAAGATTCAGTAAACATCCAGCGTTACAAAGGTTTAGGAGAGATGAACCCAGAACAACTTTGGGAAACTACAATGGACCCAGAGTCTAGAAGTATGAAGCGTGTAACGATTGAGTCAGCCGTTGAGGCAGATCACTTGTTCTCGATGCTTATGGGCGATGAAGTGCCACCTCGTAGAGAGTTTATTGAGAAAAACGCGAAATACGCTAAGGTTGACGTTTAAGGCCTTATAGCTATGGATTAAAAAATCCCGTTGATCATCAAGGTCAACGGGATTTTTATTTTATATCATAACTAATTGTTAATCAGTATATTTAATGGTGATTACCTTAGCTAATTATTGATGAAATATGTGTGTTTTTATTCCCTGACTCCGAGAATCGGAGAAGGGTCTAATTTGCCAATAAAGACATTAGAAGCAAAGCAAACTACTGAATCTCACCAGAACCTATTAACTCATTCTTATCGTACCAAGCCACAAACTGCCCAGGAGCAATTCCTTTTTGGTACTCTTCAAAAATGATATAAAGGCCATCAGCTTCCATAAATAATTCGGCTTTCTCTAACGGTTGTCTGTATCGGATACGGCTATCGTAAACTCTAGATTCTCCTGCTTTTAAAGCCAAGTCCGGACGTACCCAATGCACTTGATCAGTTGGAACAAACAATCCCTTTCTCATTAAGCCAGGATGATTTTCTCCTTGTCCTGTATAGATGACATTTTCCTTGGTGTCTTTTTCAATCACAAAGAGTGGTTCCGGTTTCCCGCCTACAGCCAAGCCTTTGCGCTGACCTATGGTATAATAGTGAGCTCCGTTATGCTCACCTACGAGTTTACCGTCAGTAGGGACGTATTTATAAGGTTTTGTAAGGTGTTTGAGTTCTTCTATTTTTGTATCAAAATGAGACGGTTTTTTCTCAAGGAAGTCATTGAAATTAACTGAATCTGCATCTAATTCGCGTATTTCACCTTTTTTAGGGGCCAACTGTTGTTGTAGGAAGTCGGGTAGTCTCACCTTGCCTATAAAGCAAAGTCCTTGTGAATCTTTCTTGTCAGCCGTAATCAAATCAGCTTCTTTGGCAATGGTTCTTACTTCGGGTTTTTGCAAATGCCCAATAGGGAAAAGCGCTTTGGCCAACTGCTCTTGGCTCAGTTGACATAGGAAATAGGACTGGTCTTTATTCGCATCTGCACCAGCTAAAAGGCGATGAATCTCTTTTCCGTTTTCAATAATGGTTTCCTTTTGGCAGTAATGTCCAGTGGCCACATAATCCGCTTTAAGCTTCAATGCCGCTTTCAGAAAAATATCGAATTTGACTTCGCGGTTACAAAGAATATCAGGGTTAGGTGTGCGACCTCTTTCGTATTCGGCAAACATGTAATCAACAATACGCTCTTTGTATTGCTCGCTTAAATCTATTACATGGAAAGGAATACCGAGCTTTTCGGCTACGGCCAGGGCATCATTACTGTCTTCCACCCAAGGGCATTCTTCCGAAATAATCACAGAATCGTCTACCCAGTTGCGCATAAACATTCCGATTACCTCGTAACCTTTTTCTACTAACAGATGTGCTGTAACACTTGAATCTACACCGCCCGAAAGGCCTACCACTACTCTTTTTGCCATCAATTTGAATTCTGAATTAGGCTAACACCAATTCTGCAAAAATAGTTGATTTGAAAATTAAAAAGTAATGTTGGTTTGAGTGATTGCTTTATTATAAGTACAAAGCATGCTAAGAAATGCATTGTCCTTAAAGTCCGAAAGAATACTGTCTATACTGGAGGTAAGAGTAATAACTTTAAGTTCTCTTTTTTAAAAACTAATATCAAAAATGACATTGGTGCAATAGAACCCTGCCTTCTCTATGGCTTTTCTGGATGCAATATTATCTATTGTAGTGGAACAAATTGGCTTTCTTCCCGCTTCTAAAACCCGGTTTACTTGCATTTGCATTACTTGAGTAGCAATACCCTTTCCTTGATGATCTCTCCTCACTATAATTCCTAAATCGGCAATTTCTGGTTGAGAATCACTCATTCTACACTCACTTGTGGCAATGATCACGTCAGCTTCTTTGATGAAATAGATCTCCTTTCGGGTAACAAGATTTTCCGTGTAACCAAAGGTATCGTCCATACCTACTTGTTCTTTTAAGAATGTTTTTATATCGGGAATCTCTTCTTCTGAGGCCAATTCCAAATGTAAGGAAGCCACATTCTGCATGACATTATTGGTATGCTGATAACAAATGGTGTTGGGTTTGATCGAGTTTGAATGAAACAAGCAGGTGTTAAAAGCAAGAGGTGCACTGGAGCTTAATTTGGCTGAGCTGATGAGCCCTGATTCGATTAATGATGTGATGGCCTTATCCATTTGATGGGAATGCTCTTCCTCAAGATAAATTTGCAGCAAACTTCCACCATCCTCAATACAGCAATAGCCCATGGTTTCAGCATCATTTTCAATGATGTAATGCTGAGAGGAAGCAATGTATAGTAACTCCCACATGGCATCAATAGGTGCGGTCAGCTTTCTATATAATTTCAATCTTAAACTGTCGATTGTTTCTGTGCTATTGGTTTCTTTAAACTTCATTGTGCTATGTACTTTGTAATAATATGTGTTTTGATTTTTCTTAATGGGAAGTGATCATAAACCGCTAAGTAGTTTAATGCGATTCCATCCAGTTCTGCTATAAAAGCATGACTCTTGACCAGAGATGTATTAGGGTCAATTTGGTCGAATATATTCCGTACTGATTTCAATATGAAATCAGACCTTTCTTTAATTAAATCGCTTAATATGGCCCTAGTATTCGGCTGTACCATCATGTTTAGGTTGAACTGAAAGCGCATTTTATCGCTTTCCAGCTGTGCAAAGAATGACTCTAATAATGTCTGTAATTGCTCATGAGCTGTCAGATTCGATTGATCTAACTGATTCATTTCAATAATGAGCTCGGTGGTTTTTATAAATATCTCCCTGAGCAATCCATTCTTAGATTTGAAATGGTGAGAAATCAACCCTTTGGATACATTGGCCTTTTCACAGACGACCGAGAGGGGAGTATTCTCAAATCCTCTTTCCGAGAATAGTGCTGTGGCGATACGGATTAATTCCTCTCTTTTATCCATGAGATCATATTTTAACTGACTGAACGTGCGTTCAGTTTTGCAAACCTATGAATTTAATTTGGATAGACAAGAGGATAGGGTGTTTTGGATTTAAGGGTTGATAATCAAAAGAGTAGCGCAGCGCTTATATCTCGTCCTTACAGGACTTCTGTATAGAGGGGTTCCGTTTACGAAGGGTTTGCAGCCTTCGTTTTGATATTATGCCCTTTCAGGGCTGATTAATAAAGAGTTTTTTTTCCGAGCCTGAAAAGACAAAACATTCATGAACTGAAAGACCCATCGTGCCAAAAATGGCGATGTAATAAGTGAGTAGGTTTTTCATGATTTGGTTTGTGTGTGGTTGTACCGCTTGGTGTGCACGAGATTCGGAAATTTCAATTATAAACTATTTATATACTTAGCAATACTTGTTTAAGTATGAATCAATAGACCCATATAAATAAAAGATGTTATTCATGAGGGTGTATTGCGTAAATAATAAAGAAAAGCCAAATATGTTTTTCCATCCAATAGTTGGTCTTTTGAAAATTCGGAATCTAATTCCTTTAGTGAGAATAGTCTACAATTATTAGTAGTTTTACCTATAGGGTTTGAATTAAGGCTGAAATGATACACCGAAATAGTTTCATTAGAAGTTCCGATTGATGGAATAAACTCAATTAACTTTCGCCCCTGATCAACTTGAACTCCTGTTTCTTCTTGAATTTCTCTTTTTACTGCCTCATCGCCCGATTCATTAACCTCAATACTACCACCAGGAAATTCCCAAAAATTATCCTTAAATATTGGTCTCAACTGGTTTATTAATAGAAACTCTCCATTGTATGTACAAATCCCTATCACTGTATCCTTATGATCAAGATAACAAACCGATTCGCTAGGTTGCTTTAAAACTTTGAGTTTAAAATCTTTAGAGTTCATAGTCTAATATTATGGTGTTGAAATTAGAGATTAGTCTATTTAGACTGCTTTCATTTGTGATAGTTATAGAATTATTTTGTATTTTAGTAATCCCCCATCCGATCTGAATGGAGTCGTTA
The DNA here is from genome assembly GCF_034669765.1 of Roseivirga sp. GTDB lineage: Bacteria > Bacteroidota > Bacteroidia > Cytophagales > Cyclobacteriaceae > Roseivirga. The sequence continues at coordinate 573,848 of NZ_JAXMOQ010000002.1, read as the reverse complement.
ATAGTAAACTCTTTTAGTGAATAATTCCTGCCATATTTGTCTTCTCGCTTATGTCTTATATACCTTGTTTCTAAAGATGAACTGATAAATATACTTAAATCAATTCCGCATTTTTGTTTCAGTAAATGGAAAAGAGATATTGATCTACACCCTGAGTATGCTACTTTATTTCCTATAGTTAGTTCTTGTATCATTTTTATAATTCGCAAATCCAAGCCTGACTCTTTGTTAGAATTATAAAAGTCAGTTATTTTTTCACTAGAAACCTGTTTCAATTTCATAATTGTTTCAACTATCGAACCAAGCTCAATAATTTGATACCCCTTATCTTCCAGATGTCGACAAAGAGTGCTCTTTCCACTTCTATCTAAACCTGAAATATTAATCCTCATAACTTAATAGCTCTTTAATTTTTTCTTGCATAAAAGGTCTAATACTATGAACCTCATTTTTTAAATGGACAATAAATTTCCCCGTTGTGTGAAACACTTGAGTACAACAGATTAGATCGAGGTTTAGTTGTTTAGCTAGATTAAGGTAACCGTTTTTGAATGGCTCTAAAGAATAAATAGTCTCGTTGCTTCTTTTGCCAGAAGTACCTCCTTCTGGATATAAACATATTACTGATTTCATGTCATCATTAAGAGTCAATCGAACTTTTGAATGTAATTGACTATAGTTTCCATTAGTTTGTCTGTCAATCTGAATGAATCCCAAGTTTTTGAATACAGTAGAAGATGGGTATTGAAATTGTGTAAAAACTGGAACCAGTTCATTATCAAACATTTGTGTGTAGCTATAGGGACCAAGTAATATGAAATGAAAGGGGTCATTGTTGATTAGGTCATTGAAATTCTTGTTTAACTTAGTTAATTGGAATTTAAATAGTTTCGCAAGACCTATGTGATTAGAAATTATTAACTTCCTATTCTTATTTGGTTTACATTCATTTATTACGATTGGGGAGTAGAGTTGGGATAAACTTTCAAGGGACTTGTTAAATAATCGCTTCTGAGTGGCGGAATCTTCCATATCACATATTAAAAGAGAATCATTGAAGTAGTCAGTAATTATTTGCCTTGAGCCTTCTTGTAGTTTGGCATCAAGGTTGAAATAATTTCTTATTTTCCGCGAAATTGTTTCCTCACACTGCATTGCTTTCATTCCAGATTGTTTCAAAAACCCTGTTAAGGTGAGAATAGGTATTAGATCCGCTTAAAACTTTATACATAGTATTTTCTCTCCCATGGCTTGCAGTAGCCATATAATAATAATACGCATCGTGTTCCGTAAGGATAATTTTTCCTAAATGAGGCGTATTGAATCTTCTCAACTCGAAGTTTTCATGATTCGAAAAAACATGAGAGACGAAATCCACTACTGTATCAATTTGTTTTAGAAGGATTCCTTCTTTAAAAACAGAATCAAATTTCATCACTTCTTTTTCTCTTGAGAGTGCCCAATTGGTGCATTCGGAAGATACTTTTGTTGCAGGTAGTAAAAGTTGGACACTTTCCGTTTTCTTAGGGTTGCTTAACAGGCTGTCAAAAGTCTCTCTTTGAAGTTCATTTCCTCTACCCATATATAGCTTTACACTTTTTGCTTTATTCAATGATTGGATAACACTGTCTTGAGCATGTCTAGAGGAAGGATAGGTCGCAACAATATCAATGTCTATGAGCTTACCAAGTGCTCTGGTAAGAATTTTTCTTCCGGATTTTGATAAATAAGAAATTAGGACAATTAATATACTCCCTGTAAGTGTAGCCAAGACACCAATTATAAAATTACTCATATACTTTCTATAGTCGTTATTGAATTATATATAGGCAATCAGTGATTATGATATTCAAGTCTCACCTAAATTTATTAAAATTACTTTGAGCCCTCCAACCCGATCCATGCGGAAGTTGCCAAAAACTCCCGAAATAACCTACTCATTTATTATCATAGCATGATCAAATAGAGTAATTCATAATACTTAAGTGGACTGCCAGTACTGGAAATGTCTTCTCCAAAACAAGAAAATAAGTATATATTGTACTCTAGTCAAATGGTCAGCTATCTGCTTGAAACAAGCTTTTTGCGGCTTACAACTAAAACCTTATAAGATCTTATGTCAACCTTAGACTATGCTGTTTTTATTACCTACTGCCTTATTATTATAGGGGTGGGGCTTTACCTTTCCTTCAGAAATAAGAAAAAGGAAAAGACCTCTGAAGATTATTTTTTGGCAGGTAAGTCATTAACATGGTGGGCAATAGGTGCTTCGCTGATCGCTTCCAATATTTCGGCAGAGCAGTTTATCGGCATGTCGGGCTCAGGTTTTGCCTTGGGTATTGCCATTTCTTCTTACGAATGGATGGCCGCCATCACTCTGATTCTTGTGGGTAAATTCTTGCTTCCCATTTTCATCAAAAAACAGATTTATACCATGCCGCAGTTTCTAGAGCAGCGGTATAATAGTAATGTAAAAACCACCATGGCCATTTTTTGGATCGGTGTATATGTTTTCGTCAATCTTACTTCCGTGCTTTATTTGGGCTCTTTGGCCATAGAAACCGTGATGGGTGTAGAACGCATTTACGCCATTATTGGCTTGGCACTCTTCGCCATGATCTATTCCATTTACGGAGGCTTAACTGCTGTGGCTTGGACGGATGTGATTCAGGTGATCTTTCTGATTGCTGGTGGTTTGGCTACTACTTATTTGGCCTTAGATGCGGTAAGCGAGGGAGGTGGGCCCATTGCTGGTTTCCAAACTTTAATGGACGCTGTGCCGGATCATTTCGATTCGATTTTAGATAAAGGCCATCCCTTTTATGGAGACTTGCCCGGCTGGGGAGTAATTATTGGTGGAATGTGGATTGCTAATATTAGCTATTGGGGTTTGAACCAATACATTACACAGAGGGCCTTAGCAGCAAAATCGTTGAAAGAAGCCCAGAAGGGCGTTATGTTCGCGGGGTATTTGAAGTTGTTAATGCCGCTTATTGTGGTGCTTCCGGGCATTGCCGCTTATTATTTATTAATGAAGGAAGGAGCTGCAGATTTGGCTTCTATGAGCATGACCAATGATGTACTTGCTGGCTTACCCGATAGCAGTGTGACCAAATCGATGACCGATGCGGCTACCATGACGGTAAAGAGTGACAAGGCCTATCCTGTACTTTTGCAGTTTTTGCCTTCTGGCTTTAGAGGAATTGCCTTTGCGGCCTTGACAGCGGCCATTGTTTCTTCTTTGGCATCTATGGCCAATAGTACAGCCACCATTTTCACCATGGATATTTATAAGCCCTTGATGAATACTAAAGCTTCGGAAACGAGACTCGTCAATGTTGGAAGAATTACCGCATTAGTGGCCTTCGGTTTGGCCATCATTGTAGCACCTATGTTAGGCAAGTTAGATCAAGCTTTTCAATACATTCAAGAATACACAGGTTTTGTAACACCTGGAATTGTGGCCATTTTCATTCTAGGTATTTTCTGGAAGAAAACCACGCCAAAGGCTGCTTTAGTAGGAGGGATAAGCACATTTCTATTCTCAATTCTTTTTAAACAGTTTTTATCGGAAGTACCATTTTTAGATCGAATGGGTTATGTATTCCTGATTTGTACAGCTCTGATGGTGGCGGTTTCGCTGTTTGATGGCAAAGGCGTGGATGCTAAAAAGGCAATCATCATGAAGGATTTCGACTTTAAAACTTCACGTGGATTTAATGCTGGAGCCATTGCCTTATGTATCATTCTTACCGTGCTTTATATTCTGTTTCAATGAGCTTGAATACTTTAAAAAAGGAGTTTGAAACTCGGTTTTCTGGGCAACCGAGATACTTTAAGTCACCAGGCAGAATTAACTTGATTGGAGACCATACTGATTATAATGATGGTTTTGTTATGCCCGCGGCCATTAACCGCTATGCGCAAATGGCGGTTTCTTTTAACGAGACGGAAAGCCTGATTGTAAGGTCGATTGATTTGAGTGAAACGCTCAATATGAATTTGAACCAACTAGAGGCCAAGGGGCAGTCCAGTTGGGGGAATTACTTTATTGGGGTATTGGTCATATTTGGTGAACGGGGAGTTCCGTTAAAAGGAATTGACTGTGTTTTCACCAGCGATGTGCCTGTTGGAGCTGGACTCTCTTCTTCTGCAGCCATTGCCTGCTGCTTCGCTTTTGCTTTGAATGAAATGTTTGAAGCATGTTTTACTAAAAACGAATTAGTAGATATTGCTCAAGAAGCGGAACATCGTTTTGCGCAAGTCATGTGCGGAAATATGGACCAAACGGCCAGTCTATTCGGTAAAGCAGGGCAAGTATTTAAGTTTGATTGCCGAAGTCGAGAGAAGGCTTTTCATTCCCTAAACCTCAATGATTTCACTCTGTTGTTGGTGGATACGAAAGTAAAACACGCTTTGGCTGAAACGGCTTATAACCAAAGAAGGGAAGCCTGCGAAAGCGCAGTAAAGCTGATTCAAAGTAAATACCCATCAGTTAAAAGCTTAAGAGATGCTCAACTTGAAATGATTGCAGAAGTAGGGCTTTCAGGGAAATTGAAAGCACGTGCAGAATTCGTGATTGAAGAAAATGAAAGGGTGAATCAGGCCGAGATTTGTTTAGATCAGAATGATTTGACTGGGCTTGGTCAATTGATGTGGGCATCACACAAAGGTTTGAGTGAGAAGTACGATGTGAGTTGTCCAGAACTAGACTACATTATCGAGCGAAGCTATGGCTTGTCTTATATCAAAGGGGCAAGAATGATGGGAGGAGGCTTTGGAGGTTGCTGTATTGTTTTAATTCAATCGAATGCTGTCAATGATTTTAAGAGACTAATTGAAGCACCATTCAGCAAGGAGTTTAACAGCGCACTTGAGTTTTACCAATTTGAATTGGTAGATGGAACGGAAGAGGTGATTAATTGAAGTTATCAGTTGGTAACTTACCAAGCTACAGAGCCGTATTTTCCGTTTTTCTCTTCTTGAGGGCTAGCTGCATTTTTTGGCTTTTCCTGACTAGATCGAGAAGGGGATGAAGTGTTGAGTTCTGGGATATCTATGTCCTTACCGACATTCACCTTGCCGTTAAGTTCAGCACCCTTTTCAATGGACATTTCTAAGGCATATATTTTACCATAGATTTTAGCTCCTTTTGTAATGTGAAGTAAACCTTTGCACATAACATCACCATTGACAAAACCTTCAACAGTAATATCGATGCCTCTTAGGTTTCCTCCAATCTCACCGTTTATTCCGATGATAATTTTTTCATCAGAAAGTAAATCTCCAGTGATATTCCCATCCACACGTATGCTCTGACTCGATTTCAGATTGCCTGTAATAATTGAGCCTTGTTTAATTTGAGTAATATGTGTGGATGGAGTAATAACAGCCATTAGAGTTCTTTATTAATATTCAGAAGGAATTGAAGTTTCAGTTACAGTATTGTTGTCCTCAAAAATTGAGACTACGGTGGTAGCATTTCCAATATCCAAACCTACGGCTGTACTTTTTACACCTCCGTTCAGTTGGGCAGAGTTAATACAATATCCACGGCTTGCTAATGATTGTGGCTCGTGTGCAATTTCTAGATCTAATACATCACGGAATTCTTCCTTAAAGCAATCAACAAGGGCGGTGTATATTGCGCCACCCCCAGCTAAATACATGATCTGACTTGCTGTAAAGTCATTGTCATTGAAGGCTTTTCGCATGGCTGGCGATATTACATCTTCATAATATTGCTTTAGCACTCTATCGCGCATACTTCTGATGTCAATTCTTTTTCTATTCAAGAAAATCACTCCTTTTTGGAACGCAGCATCAATCTGATGTTCTGTTTTCAACTCTAGGTAATGCTCCTTTGATAGTTCTTTTTCCAACAAGTTTACTGCGTAACGTAGACCGTAAGTTGAAAGTGAAGTTCTTTGTACAATTCCACCTTCGGTACTCAATAATCCTTCAAGAGTTCCGTATCCTAAACTCATCATAAAGAAGTTTCCTTGGGCTTTGGTTTCGCCTTTTCGTAAAGCAATGGTACAACCTATTACCTCTGGAATTACCTGAGCACCAGCTACTTCAACTTGAATATTTTTCTTGATTCCACCACCGAAAGTTGCTGCGTCATACTCAACCGTATGCTGACCGTCAATTAACTGAGTGGCTTTTTCTTTATTCAATTGAAAAGTTGAAAAAGGGAATCCTGTGGTAATTGTAATTGGGTTTCCTAATTTTTGATTGGCAATAAGCAGTGCTGCTTTTAGAAGAAGTTGGTAATCCAATTCATCTGGTGCACTGTTAATATTTTTATGTGGAGAAACCCCTTCAGTAAGAGCAAGATTTCCGATTACATAACCTTCACCATTATGAAAAATTTTCAATCCATTGATCAGGTCGGGAGACACGTTTTTGAGGTCAGTATTATTCCCTTCAAAGACACTTGGGAAAGTATAAGTTTTGAACATAGTTAATGATTTGGTATGCAAATATTTTAGAGCGGTTTCAACAAAAGACAATTATACAATTTATCGCTTGAATCTCTGAAAAAAATTTTGATTTAAAAACAGATAATCTTCTATTGGTTAATGACTATCGCAATTTTTGTGTTATTTTCATTTACCGCCATCCTTGTAATTCCGGAGAATCCCATTGAACTAAAGTTGGTGACTTCATTCCATTCATTATGATATTTAGGGTTGAATGTGAGGATTTTTGATTCTGAACTGGTCACATATGTACCCTCTTTGGTAATGGTCCAATCACTTGAATTTTCAGGCTTCTTAACTATCAAATCATATTTTGAGGTGTTTGAGTTAAGCCGATAAATGTTTATGTCACCATTCTCTTCTGTTCTTTCAAAGGCAAAATCTACAGTTCCAGGAATCAATTTGAGCGTTCTTCCAATATTATCAGTGATTTTTTTCTCATCAGGCTTTTTTGTGTTGGCAGTTAACAAGGTAACTGGTGTGCCCAGAATAAACATGGCTACCTTTGAACCACTCCACGCATGATAGCCCACAGGAGCGATGTTTTCAAAAACGAGTTGTGGAGATTTTTTCGCATTCAATTGAAATAGCCAAAGCCTTTGGGTACCATCCTCTTCAACTCTTACTGCGGCAAATGATTCAGAACCAGGCACCATCGCTGCTGAGTACTCACTTTCTTTCGAGTTGGTAAGGTTTGTCTTTTTATTATTTGAAAGGTCTAACATGATGATGTCTGTTTGGCCATTGTCATAGGCTGTATACAGCAGGTGATCTTCTCCATAAAAGTAAGGCTGATTGTCGTAGCCCTTATGCTCTGTTACATTCTTGCCTTTTTCTATAGTTACCTTGCCCTTTTCTTCCTTAAGATTAAAGACAAAAATTTCTGTGTCGGGAGGTGGTGCTTGAGCATAGCTTACCATGGTATATAAACCAAAGGCTAGACAAACGAGGAATCGTTTTTTCATGAAGTGAGTACAAAATGTTTATCGAAAATATTAAAGTTTAGCGACAACGAAAAATTTAATTGAAGCTTTGGAGACGGTTTGCCATTAATCAGGTAAAAGGCCAGTGTCAAACTTGTCTGTATAAACACACATTTGGAGGTTGAAGCCTAATTTAGAATAAATATGATTTGTTGAAATCATTGAAAACCAGTGGCTTGTTGATTAAAGAAAATACCTTTCATAAAAACTTATTTGGTGAAAGGCCTTCGTTACAGTTGAATTCCTTAAATTTTAAGCTGAAATCAAGCTAACCATATGCAAGTTATAGAATCCTCAAAAGTTTATGATGTTGTCATTGTCGGCTCTGGAGCCGGAGGGGGGATGGCCACTAAAATATTATCTGAGGCGGGTTTCGATGTAGCAGTACTCGAAGCAGGCCCATTTTTTGACCCCGCACAAGACGAATATAGAACCCAATTACGATGGCCTTGGGAGTCACCTAGACGTGGTGCCAGTTCCGATAGAAGGTCCTTTGGAGATTTTGATGCCGCTTATGGTGGTTGGAATTTAGAAGGAGAGCCTTACACCGAAGCACCGGGAACTCGTTTCGCTTGGTTCCGCTCAAGAATGTTGGGCGGAAGAACCAACCACTGGGGTAGAATTTCGCTTCGCTTTGGGCCTTTAGATTTTAAGCGTAAAAGCGTGGATGGCTTAGGGGACAACTGGCCAATTGGCTATGATGATGTAAAGCCTTACTACGATAAAGTAGACAAACTCATCGGTGTCTTCGGGAGTAAAGAAAATATTCACAACGAACCTGACGGTTTCTTCTTACCTCCACCAAAACCGAGGCTTCACGAGCTATATTATATTAATGGGGCAAGAAAAGCTGGGATTCCCGTAATTCCTTCTAGACTTTCCATTCTGACCAAAAGAATTAACAACCAGAGAGGAAGTTGTTTCTATTGTGGTCAGTGTAACCGTGCATGCTCGGCTTATGCGGATTTCTCTTCTGGAACTTGCTTGATTTTTCCAGCCCAAAAGAATGGTGGTAAAATTGAGTTGATGACTAATTGTATGGTGCGCGAAGTAACCACGGACAAAGAGGGAAAAGCAACAGGTGTAAGTTATATTAACAAAATAGATAGAAAGGAATACCACCTTAGGGCTAAGATTGTTGTCATGGCAGCTTCGGCCTGTTCTACCGCTCGAATTCTATTGAATTCAAAAAGTAGTGTTCATCAAGATGGATTAGGAAACAGTAGTGGCTTGGTGGGTAAATACCTCCATGATTCTACTGGCGCTAGCCGTTCTGTATTCCTTCCAAAACTGATGGATCGTAAAATCTATAATGAAGATGGAGTAGGAGGAATGCACGTTTATACACCTTGGTGGCTAAACGATAAGAAACTTAAATTCCCAAGGGGTTATCATATTGAAGTTTGGGGTGGAATGGGAATGCCAAGCTATGGCTTTGGTTTCAACCCAAATAACTTGAATAAAATTATGGGAGGCGAAGTAGGAGGCTATGGAGAATCTCTCAGAGAAGATGTAAAGAAATATTACGGAGCGGTACTTGGCGTATCAGGTAGAGGTGAAAGTATTCCGCAGCGTGGTAATTACTGCGAAATCGATAATAATGTAGTTGATGAATGGGGAATCCCGGTGCTTAAGTTCAATTACCAGTGGACAGAGCATGAGATCAATCAGGCGGAGCACATGCAGGATACTTTTGAGCAAATTTTAGATGCTACGGGTGGTATTCTGTTAGGCGATAAGCCTGGAAAAGACAGGAACTTTGGATTGACTGCTCCGGGTGAGATAATCCATGAGGTGGGAACCACCAGAATGGGTAACGACAAGAAAGAGTCGGTGACCAATAAGTACAATCAGCTTCATGATTGCGCCAATGTGTTTATTATGGATGCAGGTCCATTTGTATCGCAAGCAGATAAAAACCCAACATGGACCATTTTGGCCTTGGCTTGGAGAGCTTCTGACTATTTAATTGAACAAGTAAAACAAAGAAATATTTAAGTCATGGATAGACGCGAATCATTAAAATCTTTATTGGTCGGTTCTGTAGCAGGAGGACTGCTCGTGACTGGTTGTGCGCCAGAAAGCACAGTTGAAATTCCCGAGAAACCGCAACTACCGGGTTACGGTAGAAATGAAAGGGAAAAGGAACATGATGAAGAAGTGCTTTCAGAAAGTTTTTTCAATGAGCATGAATTAGAAACCATTGCAGTCTTGTGCGACATCATTCTTCCAGCCAACGCTGAGTTTGGATCGGCAACCGATGCGGGTGTACCTGAGTTTATCGAGTTTATTGCCAAGGATATGCCCAACAACCAATTGCCTCTTCGTGGTGGCTTGGCTTGGTTAGACTCCCATTCCAATAAATTGTATGGAATGGAATTCAAAAAGCTAAATGAAGAACAACACAAAGCCATTTGCGATAGTATTGCTTATCCGGGTAAAACCGCACCTGAATTAAAGCATGGAGAAAGGTTCTTTACGAACATGAGAAATCTCACCATGACAGGATATTTTACTTCTGAAATAGGAGTAAAAGACTTGGGCTATAAAGGCAACATGCCAGGTGTTTGGGATGGTATTCCTGAAGATGTGTTGAAACAACAAGGCATGGCTTACGAAGAAGAATGGCTGGCCAAGTGTGTTGACCAAACCAAGCGTACAGATATTGCCACTTGGGATGATGACGGAAATTTACTGACATGATGAAAAGAACCATATTATTGATATTAGGAGTAGCATTTATCCCTTTAGGCTGTGCAGAAAATGTAGCCAAGCAAGTAGATGCCAATGAGTTTGAGGCCTTAATGGCAGATGATGCTTCCGTACAGGTTATTGATGTAAGAACGCCAGATGAATACGCGCAAGGCTTTATTAAGAATTCTACCTTGATGAATTTTAATGACCCTAGTTTTAAATCTCAACTGGAAAGTTTGAATAAGAACAAAGCTGTTGCTTTATACTGCCATTCAGGAGCTCGAAGCAATCAAGCCTTTGAAATGATGAAGGAAATGGGTTTCAAGAAAATCTACGAGCTTCAAGGTGGCATTGTCGCTTGGCAAGATGGAGGTAAGCAAATCCAACAATAACTGGAAAAAGAAAAAGCCCGAAAGGGCTTTTTCTTTTTCCAGTTATTCGGCCATTTTTTTTGAGAGGGTAAAGCTTCTTATGGAATGATATAAGCTCGTTATTGATTGTTGATTAAGCATTGCCACGGCCGAAACCCACGGTTTCTCTATAGAATTGAGGAGAGACCTCGGCATTGGTTTTGAAAAATCGACTGAAATAATGCTCGTCATCGTAGCCTAATTCATAGGCAATCTCTTTGATGGTTTTCTGCGTGAGGTACAATTCGCGCTTTGCTTCAATAATGATTCGTTCTGAGATTAATTCGGTAATGGTTTTGTTAAAATAATTCTTGGTGATTTTTGCCAAGGCTTTGGACGAAATATTAAGCATTTCGGCATACTCGCTTGCCGAATGCTTTTTCTTAAAGTCTTTTTCAATCGCATCCTTTAAGTTTTGAAGGATGAAAGGCTCTTTCATATCTGCAATTAATTCAACTGATTCTGGCTGTTGAAGGGTCTTTAAACGAGAAGATGTAATTAAAAATATCTTTAGGTAGGATATCAGGATTTCGTATTGAGCGAGTGCAGCATTTTTCATTTCGGCCTTCATTTGACCCAAGAGTAGGTTTAAAATATCTTTCGAGGATTCATCAATAAAGGTGAATGGCGGTTGATAAATATTATTGAAAAGTACACCATTGCAAGCTACCTCCGTTTGATGCTTATGAATGCAAAAGAAATCAGGGTGAAAGTATAAAGCCGTGCCTTTTATTTTAGCGCCTGAAAACATAAAAGGTTGATACGTGGAGAAAGCAAACAGGCTGTCCTTTCCAAAATCATATTCAGCAAAATCAGCCTTTACTTTTCCACTTCCCTCAGTAATCCAAATCAGCGAGTAATAGTTATTTCTCTGAATATGATCGAAGTAGCTTCCATTGTCAAATGTCAATAGTTTGAATGCCAGATTTCCATTTTGTGGGTTGACCAGCGTGAGCGATGTTTGTTTTTCCACTTTACTCTCCTTTAAGTTGTTTCAACTCCAATTCTAATTTCTTAATGTACTCTCGTTGGGGCGCCATAAGATTTTCGATCTCTTGATGACTAAATCTAACAGTGATGTGCTGAGGGCAGTTCCAGTCATAAGCTTCGATATGTAAAATCATTATGCGTTCTGGACTTGCATGATAGTCATCTAATGCAAGGAGCTTGAGCAATTCTGGTTGAGCTTTCAAGTCAACGACTTCCGTCTTGGCGTACATTTTTAATCGCCTTCGAGTGGCATAGTCCATTATAATCAGCGATACATTATGGTGGGTAGCCAAATTGCCAACGGTTATGAATTGTTTGTTGCCCGAAAAATCAAGAAAGCCAATCGTATTGGCGTCTATCACTTTAATGAACCCTTTTGGCCCGCCTCTATGCTGGATGTAAGGAAATCCATTTTCGCCAATACTGGCCATGTAAAAGCTATCACGTTGACCAATAAAGTCCACTTCATATGCCGAAAGCCCATCAACCATGGATTGTTTTTCCATTCGTTCATAGGCTTTACGGCTGCCATGTTTTTCCTGAAGTGACTTTACTTCATCGCTAAAGGCAAGGGACGCAAAATTCTTCATTCTAAAATATTACAGTTTTCTTTCAGCTTCTTGAATAGGCAAATCATTGATGCTTGCGTAGCGCTTTTTCATATGCCCGCTATCATCAAACTCCCAGAGTTCATTGCCATAGCTCCTAAACCATTGGCCAGATTCGTCTCTCCATTCGTATTCAAATCGTACTGCCATTCTGTTTTCACGAAAGCCCCACAATTCCTTTTTTAACTTGTAGTCTAATTCTTTTTGCCACTTGCGTGTCAGAAATGCTTTCACTTCTTCGCGTCCGTTAATAAAGTCGGTACGGTTTCTCCACTCCGTATCAACTGAGTAAGCCAAGCTTACCTTTTCAGGATCTTTTGTGTTCCAAGCATCTTCGGCAGCTTGTACTTTTTGTAAAGCAGTCTCCATTGTAAATGGAGGAAGGGGGTATCTTTTAGTTTCCATGATTTAAAAATTTAGGAAAGCCGAAACGAGAGCTTCGGCTTTCTAACCTTAAAGATTCTTATTTAAGTTTTGACCATTTACCAGGAAGCTGTTTCAGTAGCACAGACTCATTTTTATTCCATTCTGGAAGTGTATTGAGTGGTTTTCCATTCAGTTCTCCATTGAAGAAAAGGTAAATTTTCTCGTCAATCACTTTGAATGTTTCTGGATTTACGGGCACTTTGACTCCCTTTTCAGCAACACCCCAAGCACAATATCCATCACAAACAGGTAGATATTTTTCTGGATTGCTTTTGAAAAGTTCTTTGTGTTCGGCTGAAGCGAATTGATACTTCACCCCGTTGATTTCATGCGTAAATTCCTTTGAACCTTTAACTGCGGCATTGTCAGTGATATAAGAGACAAAGTCGTAACCGCCATTGGCAATTTTGTTTTTGTCCACTGGCTCAACATTCTGTGCCAAAATCAGGTTGCTCGAAAGGAAGAATGTAATTGTGAGGAGTAGGTTTAATAAATTTCTCATAACTGTATTTTTTAAAGACTTGATTTTTGAAACTAAGCTTATATTCTAGTCTATTGATTGACTTCAACCAGAGGGAAGTCAATGTTTGTATTGGCAGTGTTGTTGAAATAATTGGTGAGGATGTTCAAAGCAACATGACCTACAATTTCAGCTACTTCGGCATCCGTTACTCCAGCAGCTTTTACTGTTTCAACATCTGAGTCGCTCGCATGACCTCTTTTTTGTACTAAGGTTTGAGCGAATTTTAGAATGGCATTAATTTTTGGGTCTTTTGAATTGCCAAGGCGTGCCTCATTCATGGTTTCTGCGTCTATTTTGACAAGATTAGTTCCTAAAAAGGTATGTGCAGATAAGCAGTAATTGCACGCATTCGATTCGGCAACGATCAATGCGATGAGCTCACCAGTTTTTCCACCAAGTTTTCCACTACCTAAGGCTCCGCTAAAACTCAAATAACCTTCGAGTAAGGCAGGTGAATTACCCATGGTCCTCATCATGTTGGGGATGACTCCAAGCTTTGAATGGATGGCATTGAACATTTCTTTTGTTTTGCCTGAAACTTCATCAGGACTTAGCGCATTTAAACGTGTCATATTTTTATGTTTTAAATTTGTCGTTGTTGACATTACAAAAGTGAAACAACTGGCACGTTCTTAAAATGGATGATTAACGCAAGGTCATGGATAATTTTCCCTGAGGTTGGTTCGCTTACGACAATATGAAAGTCATTTTTTCCGATGAAGTCTTCTTTAGGAATGCAGATAACCTTACTTGAAACCATGAAATTCTGAAGTCTCGGAAACTCTGGGTGACTTATTAAATGATATTTAACTTAAGCTTTTTGTTAGTTCTATTGTCCATAATTAGAAACTAAAATTCTATCTACTCTAGAAACTTTCAATACTTTTCCCAAACAAGTCTAGCCCTCAAATAGTATGTTTGTGTAAAGCTTTATATCAACTATGTTATTTGTACTTTCTCCTGCTAAAACCCTCGATTTCGAAACGCCTTGCAATGCCGAAAAGTCATACCCTCGTTTTCAGAAAGAAACGTTGGAACTGATTGGTGTGCTTAAGAAAAAGAGTCCTGAAGAAATTCAGGAATTGATGGATATCAGTGAGAATTTGGCGGAACTGAATGTGGATCGCTACAATAAGTTTAGAAAATCAAAAGACTCTAAAGCGGCCAAACAAGCGGTTTATGCCTTTAAAGGTGATGTATACATTGGCCTTGAGGCCGAAGAACTTTCAAATGAAGATATTCTTTACGCCCAAGAACATTTACGCATCCTTTCTGGTCTTTATGGTTTGCTTAGGCCTTTGGACTTAATTCAGCCTTACCGATTGGAAATGGGCACCCGCTTGGCCTTTGACGATTATACTACTTTGTATAATTATTGGGCCGATACTATTGCTAATCAAGTCAATCGTGATTTGAAAAAGCAAGGTGATAAAGTGCTCATCAATTTGGCTTCACAAGAGTATTTCAAAGCCATCGACAGACCAGCACTCAAAGCCAAGGTGGTTAACGTTGAGTTTAAGGACTTTAAAAACGGTGAATACAAAATCATTTCTTTCTTTGCTAAAAAGGCGAGGGGCATGATGGCACAATACATCATCAAAAACCGAATTAACGAAGTGGAGCTTTTAAAAGGCTTTGACTACGAAGGTTACTATTTTGATGAGGCGGGTTCAGACGAAAAGAACTTGCTGTTTAAAAGGGATTAGTTTAATAGATAGTGAAAGACCCAAAAACCATAGCCTCCCGTGATTTTTTGCCTGAACTTCAGTTTCAGACATCGAGAAGCTCTGGGCCTGGCGGTCAGAATGTAAACAAACTTGAAACCCGGGTAACCTTGCGCTTCAATGTTGAAAACTCTTATGTTTTTTCTGAAGAGGAAAAGGAGCTTTTACTTCAAAAATGGGCAAAGCTATTCACCAATGAAGGGGATATTCTGATAAGTTCCGAAGCGCATAGAACCCAGCTGCGGAATAAAGATGAAGTAATTACCAAGTTCAGAAAGGCGGTAGAGCAGGCCTTTACCAAGCCTAAACTGCGCAGAAAAACCAAGCCTTCTAAAGGAGCTATTCAAAAACGGCTCACAAGCAAAAAAAATCAATCCGAAAAAAAGGATATGCGCAAGCCGCCTAAGTACTAAAAAAGGCCTCGATATATATCGAGGCCTTTCAATTTCTATAAACTTAGTGGGAATTATTCTCCTCCGCCTTTTCTAGTTGGGTTTCTTGGCGTTGGCCAAGACATTGGCTGACCGTTTCTTGGGTTAATAGGCAATACACTTTGATCTCTTGGGAAGAACTCAGCATCTTCAGAAGCCATGTAAGTCATGATAGCAGTAAGAATTGCATTGTTTCTGATATCTTCGAATACTAATTTGTCATAAGTATCCTTGTTCGTGTGCCAAGTGTAAGAGCCATAATCCCAGCTAGTAGAACTCAAGCTAAATCCAGGAGCACCAGCAGCTAAGAAAGAAGCGTAATCAGAACCACCACCACTAGGAGTACCAGGGAAAGTAGTGTTAATTTCTCTTCTAATTGCACTAGGTACTGGAGCTAACCATCTGTTAATGAATTCATATGCGTGTAGGAAACCTTGTCCGCTAATGTTTACAACTCTACCTGTACCGTTATCTTGGTTGAAAGAGGCTTGAAGCCCTTTGATGATTTCTGGGTGATCTTGAACAAATGAACTAGAACCATTCAAACCTTGCTCTTCGCTACCCCAATGGCCTACTAGGATTGTTCTTTTTGGGTTAGGGTAAATTTTCTTCAAAATTCTCATGGCTTCCATCATTACTAATGTACCACTTCCGTTGTCAGTTGCTCCAGTTCCACCATCCCATGAATCGAAGTGTGCCGAAAGCAATACATATTCGTTAGGTAATTCAGAACCTTTAATTTCTGCTACTGTATTGAAAGTTGGCACCATGCCTAAATCTTTACCTGTAGTTTTTACAGTGATTTTTGGAGTATCACCGTGCTCAACCATTCTGAAAAGTGTTCCGTAATCTTCTAACCCTATATCCACAGTAGGGATTGTCTTTGTCGCAGCACCAAAAATTTTGTTAGCACCAAAACCTCTTGACCAGTTAGAAATCAAAATACCAGCTGCACCAGCTTCTTCTAAAGCGGCAGGCAAGGTACGAGACGTTAAGCCTGTGTTTCTTATTCTTTGTGACCAAGCTCTTGATTCTTCAGCTCTGTCTTTCTTCATGTTTTCAATAGAAAGCTCGGTGCCGTTTTTCTCCCAGTTATAATCAGGACGACCAGTAAACTGTGCCAAATCAATCATTACGAACTTACCTTTGATGCCTTTTAACCAAGTTTTGAACTCAGCTTCGTTAGCCACATTAGGGATTGCTACTACATCGCCAGTTACATCTTTTCCATTAGTTGAAGGACTCCATGCCAATTGCATAGCTTCTAAAGTTTTTACACGAGGAGAAATCATGTCAACGTGAGTAATTCCACGTTCCCAGCCTTTCCATTCGCCCCATTTCTCATTGCGGGCATCAATACCCCAGCTTTTGTAGGTTGCTACAGCCCAATCGTTGGCTGAATTCATTTGCGGAGTACCCACCAAACGAGGTCCGTTTTTGTCTAATAGCTCATAAGCCAATCTCTCTAATTGAGAATTGTCATTGGCCTCGGCTACGATTTTGTCTACAATGGCTTTAGTATCCTGAGCATAAGTATTGATACTCAAGCAGAACGCCAAAATCATAAATAATTTAAGTGCTTTTTTCATCTTGATAAATTTGGATTGTGGTCGAAGATATTAATCTATGTTAAACAGTGGCTTACCGATGGTGTAATCCTTCGTTAAAATTAACCTTCTATTTCTGGGCATAAACCTATTTCAGCGACTTGAATTTTTCCTGCACCACCTCTTGCACAGGTCTGTTTTCGATTTTACTTTTGAGCCAGGAAAGTATGTCTAAATAAAGGAAAGGACGCCTTTCATAAAGATTACTGTTCAACGCTTCCAAGCGATTATACAAAAGCAGAAACTCTTGTTTCAGTTCATCTGGCTTAATCTTACCTGTTTTTCTTAAAAAGTTGAAAATCTCTTTTTGAACAGCCTGTTGATCGTTCATTTTTCCAATAAAATGGAACGTAGACTTAATTTGATATTCCAAATGAAAATCCTGCCCGTCCTCAAAGTGTGCAATCAGGTTAAGGATTCTAGCAAAACAATGAATGTCTTCTCTTAGACTAATGTCTTTAAAGTAGATGATCTTGTTGAGGTAGAATATGGCCTTTCGGTTATTTCCGCTACCAAAATAAAGGGTCGCGATTTTGTAATAGAAAAGCAGTACACGTTCTGGGTCAATTTTATCTTCGTATTCACTCAGTTTTTTCAAAAGCTTCGGCACTATGTGCGTTCCTTCCTCAAAATTGCCTTCCATAAAGGCTTTGTTGATTTTAGAAATCCACAAAAACTTAAAAATTAACACCTCGGTATTCAGATCTTTTACAATGTCTGTGTTTTTAGAAAGCTCTTCTACTTCGTTCAATACTTCACAAAAAGCAGAGTAATATTGAAGCTGGAAAAGGGCAGTAAGTAGATTGCTATAACTCTTAATAAACAAAACAGGCTGTTTGGTGGCCATGTCTTGGTTTTGCTTGAACAAGTCCACCAAAGCCTTGGCGTGTTTGTAGGAGTTAGGAAAATTTTGAACAATGTTATTGTACCAAATCTGACATTGGTGAAAATACATTTGCTCGTAGAAACTCAGGTTGGCTGCATCCAACACAGGGAAATTTGCCTTAAAGTAGGTAGTAACCTCAATGAAATCTTCCTCGTTTTTAGCATAGCCTTTCTGAAGGAAAAGGCTGTAAAGGTTCAGCGACAAATTAGACAACTGATGGGTAGAAACCAGTAAGTCCGAAGTTTCATTCACTTCATTGGTCAATTGCTCTGCTCGGGTTTCAATACTTCGGGTAATGTATTGTGACTCAATCATTTTTTCGAACTCCAGAATTTCGAGCACCAAGGCATGATGTTTCGTGTCTCTGGCTTGGTTTTTCGCCTTGTCGAGTAATTTTAAGGCCTGTTTGTAAAATCCTTTGTTGTATAAAAGTTTGGCGTGATCTAGACTTTCGCGTAGCTGCATGTCCATATGGTGGCCCAAATGAAATTGCTTTAAGCTAGCTAAAATCTGCTTAAAAAGGTTGGCCTTTTGGTTGGACAGTTGTTCCTTTTTAATGCTTTTCACTTTGTCCAAAATAAGTTTGTCATCATAGTGTTTGATGCCGTCCATCGCATCAAAAAGTTTGACAAACTTTACGTCTTCTGAATTGCCGCTACGGTTAACAAACATCCTAAAATGCCGCTTCTCTGATTTCGTCAGCGATTTTATCAGCTCAAATAATGAATCCTGCTTCGGGTTAGCCATTGTATTTTATTCTTCTTAATGGATTGATATACAGGGATATAAAAATATAGAGTTCACTATAAAAATAGTAGAAACCCTAGCATCAGTTTTGGCCTCGCAGTAGGCGCCCACTAATTTTAATTAAGAATAAAAATGTGTTAAAAGAATAAAGTACAGAGCCCAAATAAACGATGGATAGACAGAAAATACAAATCTTTGATACGACATTACGCGATGGCGAGCAGGTGCCTGGCTGTAAGTTGAATACCAAAGAGAAGCTGGAAGTAGCAGAAAGATTAGAAGCCCTAGGCGTAGATGTAATTGAAGCTGGCTTCCCCATATCAAGCCCAGGCGATTTCGAATCTGTAGATGCTATTTCAAGATTGGTTAAAAACGCCACGGTTTGTGCCTTGAGTAGGGCTGTGGAAAAAGACATTATAACTGCCGCAGAAGCAGTTAAACATGCCGTTAAACCGAGAATCCATACGGGGATTGGAACCTCCGAATCACACATCAAATACAAGCTCAATACCACTAGAGACAAAATTGTAGAACGCGCAGTAGCTGCAGTGTCTTTGGCCAAAAAGTATGTAGAAGATGTGGAGTTTTATGCAGAAGATGCAGGAAGAACCGACAATGAATTTTTAGCTTATGTATGCGAGCAAGCCATAAAAGCTGGCGCAACAGTGGTGAACATTCCAGACACTACGGGTTATTGTTTGCCAAGTGAGTATGGCGAGAAGATTGCCTACCTCAAGTTCAATGTGAGAGGCATCGAAAATGTGACCATTTCCACCCATTGCCATAATGATTTGGGGATGGCTACAGCCAACTCAATTGCAGGAGTGATCAATGGCGCAACACAAGTTGAGTGTACAATTAACGGTATTGGTGAAAGGGCAGGAAATACGGCTTTAGAGGAAGTAGTGATGGTTTTACAGCAACACCCTTACCTTAGGAAAACCACAGGAATTGACACCAAACAACTGACAGCATTGTCCAAATATGTATCTGAAACCATGCGTGTTCCAGTGCAACCCAACAAGGCAATTGTAGGCGCGAATGCTTTTGCACACTCTTCAGGAATTCACCAAGATGGTGTGATTAAGCGAAGAGATACTTATGAAATTATCAACCCAAAAGATGTTGGGGTTGACCATTCTTCTATCATTCTTACTGCCCGAAGTGGAAGGGCAGCTTTGGCTTATAGAATGAAGAATATTGGTTATGAACTGACGCGCGATGAACTGGATGTAGTTTACGCTAACTTCCTTCAGGTGGCAGACAGTAAAAAAGAGGTCTTCGATGAAGATTTACATGAATTGTCGGACTTAAAATACCAAATGGCGGTTTAGTATGGGAAAGACACTTTTTGACAAAGTTTGGGACGCCCATGTGGTGAAACAAATCGATGGTGGAATTGATGTATTGTACATCGATCGACACTTGATCCATGAGGTCACCAGCCCTCAAGCATTTTCGGAACTGGAAACAAGGAAGCTACCGCTTTTCCGCAAAGAGAAAATGGTGGCCACGCCAGACCATAATATCCCTACCAAGGACCAGCATTTACCAATCAAAGACACCCTTTCTAAGCATCAGGTAGATCGCTTACTTGAAAACTGCGCCAAATATGATGTAGAACTTTATGGTTTAGGGCATCCGTTTCAGGGCATTGTGCATGTAATCGGGCCAGAGTTGGGCATTACCCTGCCGGGAAGAACCATGGTCTGTGGCGATTCGCATACTTCGACCCACGGAGCTTTTGGAGCAATTGCTTTTGGCATTGGCACCAGCCAAGTTGCCCAGGTAATGGCGACACAGTGTTTGTTGCAGTCGAAACCCAAAACCATGCGAATCACCATTGAAGGAGCATTGAACAAAGGCGTTTTGGCCAAAGACATTATCCTCCACATTATTGCTGAATTGACAGCTGCTGGAGGTACAGGTTACTTTATTGAGTATGCAGGTGCTGCCATTCGTTCGCTTTCTATGGAAGCCCGAATGACCATTTGCAATATGAGTATTGAAATGGGAGCGAGGGGTGGAATGATCGCGCCTGACGAAACTACTTTCGATTACATTGAAGGAAGAGAATTTGCGCCTAAGGGTGAAGCACTTGAACAAGCGGTGGCTTATTGGAAAACCCTTCATTCGGATTCAGACGCTATTTTCGATCAAGAATACCATTTTGATGCAGCTGACATTGAGCCGATGATTACTTACGGTACCAATCCGGGCATGGGCATTAAAATCAAAGGCAACATTCCAGAGAAATTAGCGGCTTCCAGTCAAGACAGTTTCCGCAAATCTTTAGACTACATGGGTTTCCTTCCGGGCGAATCGCTGATGGGCAAAGAAATTAACCATGTGTTTATTGGCAGTTGTACCAATTCTAGAATCGAGGACTTAAGAATTGTGGCCGACTATGTGAAAGGCAAGAAAAAAGCAGCACACGTTCAGGCCATGATTGTTCCGGGCTCTAAACAAGTGGAAAAACAAGCCATTGCCGAAGGTTTGGATATCGTATTGAAAGAAGCAGGTTTTGAGCTTCGCGAACCGGGTTGCTCTGCCTGTTTGGGCATGAACGATGACAAGGTTCCTGCGGGCGCTTATTGTGTTTCCACTTCGAACCGAAACTTTGAAGGACGACAAGGCCCCGGTTCCAGAACCTTATTGGCAAGTCCGTTGGTGGCTGCGGTAACCGCGGTGCAAGGTAAAATTGTTGACATTACTGAATTCTTGAATTGAGATGGAGAAAGTTGTAAAAGTACTCAGTAGGGCGGTTCCATTGCCCAATGAAGATATCGATACGGATCAAATCATACCGGCCCGTTTTCTAAAAGCCACATCCCGAGAAGGTTTTGGAGAGAACCTTTTCAGGGATTGGCGATATAATGCCGACAATAGCCCCAAAGAAAGTTTTGTGCTGAATAATTCCACCTATGGGGGGAGTGTTCTCGTGGCAGGGAAAAACTTTGGTTGCGGTTCTTCTAGAGAACATGCGGCATGGGCGCTTTATGATTATGGTTTTAGAGTGGTGGTTTCAAGTTTTTTTGCCGATATTTTTAAAGGCAATGCACTGAATAACGGCTTGTTACCTGTTCAAGTGTCCGAACATTTCCTTCAGGAATTACTGGAAACCTTAAAATTGATACCCGATACTGAAGTAGAAGTGGATTTGGTAAATCAATCGATCACTTTCAATGGATTTGAAGAGTCGTTTGAAGTGAATTCATATAAAAAGGAATGCCTAATTAATGGCTATGACGACATTGATTATTTAGTAAGTATTAAGAACGAAATAGAAGCCTTCGAAAAGCAGGCAATAACAATATAATGGGAGTGAAGAAGAAAATAGGAGTGTTGCCGGGTGACGGCATAGGCCCAGAAGTGGTGGCAGAAGGAATCAAAGTGCTCGATGCTATTGCATCGCGTTTTGGTCACAAGTTTACTTATGAATACGCTTTGGTGGGCGCAGCTGCCATTGACGAAACAGGCAATCCGTTGCCCGATGAAACTTTAGCGGTTTGTAAGCGATCAGATGCCTTTTTGTTTGGTGCCATCGGTCATCCAAAATATGACAATGACCCTTCGGCCAAAGTAAGGCCAGAGCAGGGTTTGCTTAAGCTAAGAAAGGAACTTGGGCTTTTTGCAAATATCCGACCTGTAACGGCTTATGACAGCCTTTTGCACATGTCGCCACTGAAAGTAGACCGCATTATGGGGGTGGACTTTGTGGTGTACAGAGAACTGACTGGCGGGATTTATTTTGGCGAAAAAGGAAGAACAGAAGACACCGCTTACGACAACTGTACTTATTCTTATGCAGAAATTGAGCGTATCGCACATTTGGCGTTTAAGGCCGCCCAAAACCGGAAGAAGAAACTGACTTTGATTGACAAGGCCAACGTACTGGAAACTTCCCGCTTATGGAGAGAGAAAGTAACCGCCATGGCCAAGGAATATCCTGATGTAACGCTGGACTGCATGTTTGTGGACAATGCCGCCATGCAAATGATTCAGAACCCAAAGCAGTTTGATGTGGTACTCACCGAAAACATGTTTGGCGACATTATTTCTGATGAAGCCTCCGTTATTGGTGGTTCAATGGGCTTATTGCCCTCTGCTTCGGTAGGAAATAAAACAGCCATGTTCGAACCTATACATGGTTCATACCCACAGGCGACAGGCCAGAATATCGCCAACCCAATTGCGACCATTTTATCTGTAGCCATGCTGTTGGACCATCTGAATTTAATCGATGAAGCCATAGAAGTGAGGCAAGCGGTAAATGCTTCGCTGCGCAATGGAATGGTAACACAAGATCTATCAAAAGGCCAAGGCTTTGGCACCGACAGGGTGGGTGACTTTATTGTCAACCATATTTTAGACGGTGAAGCCTCTGGTTCTCAAAATAACATTCAGGTCGGTCTCAGCACGATCATCTGAGTTTGTTCAAATTAGTTTGTTAATTAGCGAAAGCCCAACTCCCAGGAGTTGGGCTTTTAGTTTATGCGCTATTTTCTTTCTCCTTAAAAAAAGCGCCCATCTGTAAAGCCTAATTCCCAAGTCTTCTTATTTTTGCGGTTGTTAAAACCTAGGGCAGCTTTTGATATCAATTTTTAGGCTTTGGGTGGAATTAAGCATTTGAAATTATGGGAAGAGCATTTGAATTTCGTAAGGGTAGAAAAATGAAGAGATGGGGCATGATGTCCCGCGTGTTTCCAAAACTAGCTAAAGCCATCACTATGGCCGCTAAAGAAGGCGGTGGCGACCCTCATATGAATTCCTCATTGCGTACGGCCATCCAGAATGCCAAGGCGCAAAACATGCCTAAAGACAACATCGATTCGGCCATCAAAAGGGCGACAAGCAAAGATGTTGAGGCTTATATAGAAATGAACTACGAAGGCAAAGGCCCTCATGGTGTTTTGGTTTTTGTAGAATGCGCTACCGATAATATGAACCGTACAGTAGCCAACGTAAAGTCATATTTCAATAAAGCGGGTGGGGCAGTAGTGCCTAATGGTTCTTTAGAATTTATGTTCCACAGAAAATCTGTATTCGAGTTTTTGAAAACTGATGACATGGATTTGGAAGAATTGGAATTCGAATTTATTGATGCAGGGCTCGAAGAAATTGAAGAATACCCAACGGAAGAAGACGAAGATCAAATGATGGTGGCCATTTATGGTGATTACACCAACTTTGGTCAGTTGCAAAAGGCTTTGGAAGAAAAAGGAATCGATATTAAAAGCGCCAGCTTAAAGCGTTTCCCAACCACTCCGGTAGAGTTTACCGAAGAGCAAATGGAAGAAATCGACAAGTTGATTGATAAGATTGACGAAGACGATGATGTTCAAGGGGTATATACCAATGTTGGTTAAGCCCAGAACCGTCATGCTGAGTTACCGATCCTAGAGAAAACGTTCCGAAGTCTCGGTAGCATTCGTCTGTTAACATACAAAAACTCCAACTACTGTAAAGTGGTTGGAGTTTTTGGTTTATATGCCTATTGTAATAGAAATGGTTTTTACGAAATGATAATATGGACTTGAGGCAAGTCGGTTTCACTATAACTGTTGATCTGGTACTCTATGGTGGAATTTGATAGAGGTACATAGCTCATGATTTGGCCTGCAGTTAAGTGCTTACTGATTTTTTCTACATTATTTTGAAAAATAACGAAGTGGGCGGTTCCAGTAGCTGATTGGGATAGTTTCATGCTGATACTTTTGAGACT
The DNA here is from genome assembly GCF_034669765.1 of Roseivirga sp. Lineage (GTDB taxonomy): Bacteria > Bacteroidota > Bacteroidia > Cytophagales > Cyclobacteriaceae > Roseivirga. Next base: position 549,609 of record NZ_JAXMOQ010000002.1, on the reverse strand, counting down.
ATCGAATTTACCAGTAAATAGTGACCTCTCTGTTGAAGTATCCTTTGCCAATCGGGCATAAAGCTCAAGAATTCTCATAAAAATGTATTTAGTTGGTTTTCTAGTTTTAGGCTTTTCGGATTGCCTAGACCCTAACCTTGATCTATTCAGGCTCAATGTCTATTCAAATTTGAATGATTGTAATAGTGAATTGTTACCCTAAAAGGGTGGTTGTTACCCATACCTATAAAGAGGTATCGGAGAATTTGATACTGTCGCAGGTCCTACGATTCATCTGTCCTTTGGCAGAACCTGTGACTCACTATTGGACCGAGGACTCTGTCCGTATCATTTCATCCGTTTCCTAATTCCTTGACCAAATAGTATTTTTCTCTCCCCACTTCTCCACAGTCGGTTTACCATTTTCATAAATAGGTTGTAGATTGATGCATTCAAAAACACTCAAGATTATGCATCAATTTTTTCAAGCCCCATGGCCTAAATCACTCAAGTCTTTTTTGGTCCTTTTCGCCTTTGTTTTTGCCAATACAAGCATGGCGCAAAACGGACAGCTTAAACCACTTACCGTTGCCGATTATGGCCAATGGGAAAGCCTCGGTTTCAGCAGTACTTTTTCAGACGATGGCAACTGGTTCTTTTACGACATCAGAAGAAACAATGATAAGAATGAGGTCAGGCTTCATCATTTAACCGATAACGCATTAAAAGTGCTTCCCGAAGGAAGCAGAGCGCAGTTTTCGGCCAATAGCCAGTGGTTGGGCTATTTTATTAACCCCACAGCCGAAGCCCGCGAGAAAAGTAAAAAGCCTTTGCGCAGCCAATTCCGCTTATTGAGCTTAAATGGAGGCGACAGCCTTAGGGTAGAAGATGTGAACGCCTTTTCCTTTAGCGATGACAGCCAGTTTTTGGCGATGAAGCATTATACCGCTTCGGGCAAGAAGAGCGATGGCGCAGACTTGATTGTTAGAAACCTTAAAACGGGCAAAGTATTTAATTTCGGTAACGTGTCGGACTTTGCTTGGCAAGAAAACGGAAGCCTTTTGGCCATGACTATCGATGCCGATGGTAAAGCTGGAAATGGTGTTCAATTGTTCGATGCCAAAACCAAAATTTTACAAGTGTTGGACAGTAAAGAGGCCGTTTATACGGGCTTAAACTGGAGAGAAGAAAGCGATGATTTGGCTGTTTTCCGTTCTTTTAAAAACGAAGATTATGAAGACAGCACTCAGCATATTTTGGCTTGGCAAAAACTGACCACAAAAGCACCTGTGGCTTTGGTCTTCGATCAACAAAGCATAAGCGGTTTTCCTGCAGACAATCGGGTAGTAAATAATCGTTCGCTCACTTGGTCAAAAAATGGGCAATCTATTTTCTTCGAAATTAAAGCATGGGAGAAGAAACCTGTGAAGGCTGAGGCCAAAGAAGATGAAGAAAAGAAGGACAGTCAAGATTTAACAGATGAGGCGCCCGCCTTACAGATTTGGCACAGTACAGATGTGCAGGTAATTCCAGAACAAGAGCAATTGGCCAGAAGAAGGAGGGAAGACCAATACCTCTCGGTTTGGCATTTGTCCAATAATAAGTTCGTGCAACTCGCAAATGATTTGACGGAGTCGGTGCGGTTGCAAACGGATGCTACCATCCTGATTGGCTCTGATGCCACGCCTTATGAGAAAGAAGCCATGTTTGGTCGTGGAAATATAGACGCCTACACCGTGGACATCATGACCGGAGCGCGTGAGAAGATCCTGACCAAAGTCAATTACATCTATGCAGTGAGCGCTGATGCACAGTTTGTGCCTTATGTAGAAGGAAAGGATGTGTTTGTTTACAATATCAAAACCAAGTCGAAGAAAGTGCTTTCTGAAGGTTTGGATGCTTCATTTGTAAATCAAGATGACGATCATCCCACCCCAGACAAAAGGCCTTATGGTTTTGTGGCTTGGGAAAAGAAGGGTGCTTCATTCTTTGTGCATTCTAAATTCGATTTGTGGCAGCTCTATACCAATGGTTCAAAACCAAGAAAAATCACGGATGGAAAAGCCGAGCAAATGCGCTCTAGATATGCCTATATCGACTTTGAAGATTATATCGATGAAAAAGAAGCCATGTATGTGAGTCTTTTTGGTACATGGAGTAAAAAGTCGGGCTATGGCATGGTAACGCCAGGTAAAAACCCAAAACAACTCATTTGGCAAGATGCCCGTGTAGGGCGTTTGAACAAAGCCGAAAATGCGGAGCGTTATGCCTATACCATCGAAAGCTTTAGTGATTCCCCAGATTACTTTGTCGGTTCAGCTGCATTGACGGATGCCAAGCAGGTTTCAAATACCAATCCATTCCAAAGTGAATACCAGTGGGGAAGAAATGAATTGGTACAATACACCAATGCCAATGGGCAAGAACTTCAAGGTTCTCTTTTCTATCCTGCCAATTATGAGCCAGGCAAGAAATATCCAATGATCACTTACATCTATGAATTGCTTTCAGATGGGCTCCATTCTTATGTGGTGCCTTCTCAGCGCAGCTATTATAATAACAGCGTATTTACTCAAGAAGGCTATTTTGTGCTGATGCCCGATATCCTTTTCGATGCAGGCGACCCGGGTATTTCTTCTGTAAGAACGATGGAAGCTGCCGTGAAAACTGTGGTGGACATGGGGATAGTGGATGAAAAGAGAGTAGGCCTGATTGGTCATTCATGGGGCGGTTATCAAGCGGGTTATGCCGTTACCCAAACCGATATTTTTGCGGCCAGCGTAGCGGGGGCAGGGCTCACCAACCTGACCAGTATGTATGGCATGATTGCTTGGGCCTTTGGCGGAGCACCAGAAAATGAGCATTTCGAAGTAAGTCAAGAGCGAATGGAAGTAGCTCCTTATATGGATGTAAACCGTTATATCCGAAACTCTTCTGTTTTCAATGTAGAAAAACTGAATACGCCATTGCTCTTCGAAGTAGGAGATAACGACCAGAATGTAGATTGGCGACAAGGCATTGAGTATTATAATGCTGCGCGAAGGGCTGGAAAGCAATTTGTGTTGCTCGTATATGCGAATGAAGGTCATGGTTTGGGGCAGGACAAGAACAGGTCTGATTATCAGATGAGGATTCTGAAATGGTTTGGGCATTACCTCAAAGGCGAGCCAATTGAACCCTGGATTCAGCAAGGAATACCTTACGAAACCCAGATGAAAAACCTTAAGAACTGGAAAAAGTAAAACATTCAAAACCCTCCTTTAGAGGGTTTTTTCTTTTAGTCCCCTATGAATTGCTATGCGATTAAGTAATCAGTGAGATTGCTTCACGTCTACTCAACTGTCGCAGGTTCTCTGAACCTGTGACTTATTATGGGTTTGAGGACTCTGTCCGTATTGTTTGACCCTTTTTCGATCTTATGATTCTCTTTGCGCTCCTCAGCGCCCTTTGCGGTTAGATCCCCGTTTTCGTAGTTATTTTCATTTTGGCACGCTTTTGGAAAAGTACCCTTGTACAACCAAATAAAACTCAAAATGAAAAAAGCATTACTCGGTCTCAGCCTACTCTTACTAATGTCCAGTTGCGATGTTATTTATGTAGAAGAAGCTCCTATTGATTCAAGAAACCTTTTTACTGGTCGGTATGAGGTAGAAGAATACAGCGAAACTTATGATGAACTCACCCTATACGATATGCGCGTTTTAAAAGATGCCGACCCGTATAGTAGTGTGATCTACCTAAGAAATTTTTACGGAGCAGATATTGAAATATATGCCAATGTTTATGGTGACCAATTAAGAATCCCTCGTCAAACGGTGAACGGTTACCTCATTAAAGGTGTTGGACATATAGAGTATAGTGACATCGTGCTCACCTACTCTGTAGAAGACTTAAGAAGTAACAGCTACATTGATTTCTGTAATACTGTAGCCTATCAAAGATAAATTGTTGTTTTGAGATAGACCGGGGCCGGCTTTCCTTTTGGGAGTCGGCTCTTTTTTTGACTATACCTACAGATTTATCTCTGGATTCAGATTGCTAGTCCTTTGTAATTCAAGGCGTTCACGAAAATTAGTGGCCTGAAACCATGAAAAGGCCCTTTGTTAGATTCTTAATCGCCAACTACCAAATAACCAGCCAATCACACCGCTAATCCAAAATGATATAGTTACCTTTGCGGCTCATTTAACAAAGAATTATTGAATAATTTTAGCAAACTAGGACTTTCTCAATCCATAATTGAAGTTCTTGATCAACTGGGGTTCGATACTCCAACCCCTGTACAAGAAAAGTCGATACCAATGCTGTTGCAAAACGACCCAACAGACTTTATTGGATTGGCTCAGACGGGTACAGGTAAGACAGCTGCATTCGGACTTCCATTGATTGATTTGATCGATTTGGAAGATCCTACAACTCAAGCCATTGTAATGGCTCCAACACGTGAACTAGGGCAACAAACAGCGCAACAACTGGTAAGTTTTGCGAAAAATAATAGAGCCCTTAATATTGAAGTGGTTTATGGTGGTGCGCCCATCATGGGCCAAATTAAGGCGCTAAAGAGACCAACGCAAATTATTGTAGCAACACCGGGCCGATTGATCGATTTGATCAAAAGGAAAGCGGTGAAATTAGAGAATGTGAAATATGTCGTGCTCGATGAAGCAGATGAAATGCTCAACATGGGCTTTAAAGAAGACATAGATGAAATTCTTTCTTATACGCTAGAAGATAGAGTGACATGGCTTTTCTCGGCTACAATGCCGAAAGAGATCAGAAGAATTGTAAGCAAGTACATGGACAACCCATTGGAGGTTGCGGTAAACACAGAGCAAAAGAGTAATGTAGACATCTCACATAAATATGTGATTACAAAGGCGTCTAATAAATTGCCAGCTCTAAAGCGATTCTTAGACATTCAGCCGGACATGCGAGGCATTATGTTTTGTCGTACTAAACGCGAAACACAAGAGATTGCAGATGAATTAGGCCAAATGGGCTACGGAGTAGAGGCACTGCACGGTGACCTTTCTCAAGCACAAAGAGATGCGGTAATGAAACGTTTTAAAACACGTTCAATGCAATTGCTTATTGCTACTGATGTAGCGGCAAGAGGTATAGATGTGAACGATTTAACGCACGTGCTTCATCATTCTGTTCCAGATCAATTGGAAAGCTATACGCACCGAAGTGGTAGAACAGGTAGGGCAGGGAACAAAGGAACTTCATTGATTTTCATTAATCCAAGGGAGACCCGAAAAATCACTGACATCGAAAGAAGAATCAAAGTAAAATTTGAGAAGATCGAAGTACCTACTTTAGAGGCGATGAAGTCAAGCAGAATTAACAGCTGGGCGAATTTAATCATCAACACGAAAGTAGACGACCAAGCTGATAGTATTTTGGAATCGGTGAGTGAGCGTTTCAGTGATTTAACTAAAGAAGATATTCTTAGACGTTTGATCACAACTCAACTGGATCATGTAATGACACCAGATGAGGATTCTAACTTGAACGATACCCAAGGTGGTGGTTCTACTTCGAACCGTGAGAGAACTGGATTCAATCGTTACTTTATCAATGTAGGTTCTATCGATGGGATGACCAATGCTGATATTGTCCATTTCTTGGCCGATGAATCAGGAGTGGATAGGAAATACTTTGGTGATTTATCGCTTCAGAAGAACTGTTCATACTTCGATGTAGACAGCACACAAGACAAAGGTTTCGGTGAAAGCTTTGAAGGGAAAGAAGTGAATGGTAGAAGCATCCGTGTCAACAGAGATGATGACGGGAGACCAAGACAAAGAAGAGACTTCAGCAAAGGCGGAAGTGGTAGTGGAAGCTATGGTGGAGGCGGGAGCAGCTACGGTGGTGGAGGCGGAGGCCGCAGTAAACGTCCTGACCGCAGTAAGCGTCCTGACCGTGATAAAGGAAGACCAAAAAGAAGAAGATTGTAGTCTTCTACAACTAGATATTGAAAACCTGCCATTAAATGGCAGGTTTTTTTATGGTTTGCAAATTGTTTTTGTGGTGTTCAAATTCAAAAAGGCCTGTTAATCAGTGGATTCGAAAATTTAATTCACCGTTTAAACAAGCTTGAGCGAAATATTTGGCTATTTCTTTGCCGATTAATAAAAAAGATATAAAAGACCAACTAATTGCGTATCTTTGCCACTGTAAAAGTTAATAAGCCTCCTCGATTATCTCTTTGTTTACATCTAGATTAATTTAAATTCGGTTTTTTTACATCACAAATTAGACCTTTTCGGCTTACGGCCGTTATAAGATAAAAAATAGGATTTGGCCCTATAAAAACATGGATTTGAGTGCCACTTTAGTTTACACTAACTCAGACCCGCTTTAATAACAATGATTAATTAATAATGCAAGGAACAGTAAAATTTTTCAATGAAACCAAAGGTTTTGGATTCATTACTCCATCAGACTCAAGCAGCGACATTTTCGTACACGTTTCAGGTCTAGTTGACGAAATTCGTGAAAACGATAAAGTTGAATATGAAGTAGAAAGAGGCAAAAAAGGATTGAACGCAGTTAACGTAACTGTAATCGATTAATCTCTTTTATACCTAATTAAGAAAGACAAATTATATACTTAGAATGGTTTTGGTGTTAAGCCAAACCACTGAAAAGCCTCAGGGTAATTCAATCTCTAGTATGTGATTTGTTTTTTTATGCCCTTTAGTGGCTATTAACTAAGGCCTAATCTTATGATGACTGTTGAATAGCATAAGGATTACAATAAAGCCAATTCCCGTTAAGGCTGGGGGAAGCATTGAATTGATTACACCCAAGTAAATCATTATCAGGGCAATTACTGCGAGTACTATTTGTAAAGCTCTTTTCATTAGTCTGCATTTATGTATTACAATTTCTGTTGTAATCTTTCTTTCTCAATAACTAACCTCTCAGCCAATTTTAAGTTCCAAAAAGCTTTAATGATAAGATTTAAGCTAGGTTCATCTTCTGCTCAAGTTGGAGTATATTTTGCGTAAATTGCCGATTAAGTCAGAAGCCTTTCCAATAAGAGCTTTTCGTACCAAAACAAAGGGCAGTAAAACCCTTTGAGCAACAACATTTATATGAAATTCGAAGAATACCGCATTGCCGATGGCATTAAAACCAGTATTGAAAAGCTGGGTTATAAAAAACCAACCGATATTCAGTACAAATCTATTCCCCCAATCTTAAAGGGAGAAGATGTATTGGCCATTGCCCAGACAGGTACAGGGAAAACAGCGGCTTTTGCCATCCCAATTCTACATATTCTTCAGGAAAGGAAGCTGGGAAGTCGCCCGGATGGCGTAAAATGCTTGGTAATGGCGCCTACCCACGAGCTGGCCCTACAAATTGAGCAGACTTTCAAAACCTTAGGTAAGCATACCCGAGTGGTGACTTATTGTATTCACGGTGGGGTAGACCAAGAGCCACAGATCAAGCAATTGGAAAAAGGAGTAGATATATTGATTGCCACGCCAGGTAGAATGTTTGATTTGGTAAGTCAAGGGGCTTTAAATTTAAAGCGTGTTGAAATCTTGGTATTGGATGAAGCCGATCATATGCTCGATTTGGGCTTTATCAAAGACATTCGAGATTTGATGAAGCATTTGCCAAAGAAGCGTCAAACGCTCTTCTTCTCGGCTACCATTAATGAAGAAATTAAGGACTTAGCCTATTCACTGGTCACCCGCGCTATTCGAATTCAGATTTCACCAAAAGACCCCGTTGCCAAGAATATTGAGCACGCCATTGCCTTTATTGAAATGGACGATAAGCGTTTCTTTTTAGAGCGATTTATCAAACAACACGAAGACCAAAAGATTCTCGTTTTTGTGCGGACCAAGGTGAGGGCAGAAAGGGTGAAGAAAGCCATGGAGCGCGTGGATATTCTCTCCGATACTATCCATAGTGATAGAGAACAAAAGGAAAGAAAATCTGTGATGCAAGGCTTTAGGTCAGGTGACTTAAAGATACTGATTGCCACTGATGTAAGTGCTAGAGGAATTGATATTCCGAATGTAGAATATGTGATCAATTACGATATGCCAGAGACGGGTGAGAACTATGTTCACCGTGTGGGAAGAACGGGTCGTGGTTCGCAAAAAGGGCAGGCGCTTTCGTTTTGTGCCGAAGAAGAAAAACCAGTTTTGGCCGAAATTGAAGAGAACTTGGGCAAACCAATTCAGCGCATGGAAGTGACCAATGACGATTACCAATACACTTTGGATATATCGGATGCGAAGGCCAACAACTGGCAGCAGTTGATCAAGGATGCGGACAAAGAAAAGGCTGAATTTGAGGCCAAAAGATCGAAAAGAAGAAAGAAACGCTAATTGAACATTAGTACAACAGAATTGAAGAACGCTTAAGCTCATGCAGAACAAGAATCAGATCAAATGTCCTAATTGTGGTACCAGTATCGATGTGCAAGATATTCTCTCTCATCAGCTAGAAGATGAGATCAAGCAGAAGTATCAGGCACAGTTGGCGCAAGAAAAACAGCGGTATCAATCTGAAGTTGAAACGCTGAATAAGGCCAAAGATGAGTTTGAGCTGAAGAAGAAAGAAGCCAATGAGATGTTCAAAGAGCGCGTGGATAAGCAATTACGCGAAGACCGCAAGGTCATGGAGGAGAAGTTAAAGCAACAACTCAAAGCAGAGCAATCGGATCAATTTGACACTCTCCAAAAAGAACTGAATGAGAAATCAGAGCAGATTAAAGAGCTTAATCGCACAAAAGCAGAAATAGAGAAGCTAAAACGCGAGAAATCGGAACTGAAAGAAATCGCTGAAGCCGAAGCTCAAAAGAACCTCAATGCCACATTAATTTCTGAGAAAGAGAAAATCAGAAAGTCGGAGGAAGAGAAAAATGAAATGCGTTTCAAAGAAATGCAAAAGCAGCTGGAAGATCAAAAGAAGCTCACCGAAGAAATGAAGCGCAAGCAGGAGCAGGGCTCTATGCAGCTGCAAGGGGAGGTTCAAGAATTGGCCATTGAAGAATGGTTGATGGGGCAATTTCCTTTAGACACGATTGAAGAAATTAAGAAAGGCGCAAGGGGAGGCGATTGTATTCAAGTAGTGAATACCCGTGCTCATCAGAATTGCGGCACCATATATTACGAAAGTAAGCGTACCAAAGACTTTCAGCCCAGCTGGATTGAGAAATTCAAAGCCGATATCCGTGAAAGAGGCGCCAATATTGGCGTTCTAGTCACCGAGGTAATGCCATCCGATATGGATCGCATGGGCTTGAGAGACGGCATTTGGATTTGTAATTATGACGAGTTCAAAGGGCTTTGTGCCGTGATTCGCGAATCCATTGTGCAGCTGAGTATGGCGGTCAGCTCTCAGGAGAACAAAGGCGATAAAATGCACATGCTTTATGATTTCCTTACCAGCAATACCTTTCGCATGCAAGTAGAAGCCATTGTAGAAGGCTTTACGGCCATGAAAACCGGCTTGGACAGCGAGAAAAGAGCCATGCAAAGGATTTGGAAAGAGCGTGAAAAGCAAATCGACAAGGTGATTACCAACACGGTAGATATGTATGGTTCAATCAAAGGCATTGCGGGCAACGCCATTCAGTCGGTGAAGGCTTTAGAGTTACCAGGAGAAGGAGAAGACCAAGAACAACTGGAGCTATAAAGAATTAGTCTGTCTCGACCTAAATGGGATAGAGAAAATGAATTCTTGACGCAATGCGTCAAGAATTGAACATATTCCCATTAAAAAAGGCTACCTGATTACTCAAGTAGTCTTTTGCTTTATTACTGAAATGGTTTGAATTACCCTTTAGTCAACTGCACGTTCAAGTGAAGTTTAACGTTGTCGCCTACCACAACACCACCAGCTTCTGTCACCATGCTCCAGGTTAAGCCAAAATCTTTGCGGTTGATGTTTCCAGTAATCTCGAAACCAGCCTTGGTTTGTCCGTAACCGTCTACCATTACGCCACCGTGCTCTACTGATAATTCAACTTGCTTAGTGGTGTCTTTGATGGTCAAGTCACCTACTAATTTGTAATCATCACCTGATTTGTGCTTCAATACACCTTTAAAAGTCATGTTCTCATGATTTTCTGAATCGAAGAACTCAGCGCTTTTGAGGTGTGCGTCACGATCGGCTACATTGGTGTCAACGCTAGCCGTAGCAATGCTGAATGAAGCGTCCGCTCCGTTAAAATCGTCTCCTTCTGTTTCTAATCCGCCTTCAAAGCTTTTGAAAGCTCCTGTTACAGTTGAGATCACTAAATGTTTTACTTTGAATTGAACCTCACTGTGTGTAGGGTCAATTTTCCATGTGGTTTTTGTTAAAGTTTCCATATTCTTAATTGTTTTTATGTTCACGTTCAAGGGATAAACTACATGTATGTACATATAGTTCATTCATGCCTAAACTTTTATTGGGCTAACTTTTTTGCCAGCATTAGAAGAATATTTCTTTGGTGCAACTAGCTTCCTTCATATATTGAAAATATTTACAACCTTCCAATTAGATTCGATGAGTGAAGTATTGACCTATTCATATCGATATTCTTCTGAATTGAGAAAAGGAGCCAAAGAAGATGAGCTTTTTATGTCTCAATACAGTGAAGTCCAAAAGGGTAATCAGAGTTGCTTCTTTTGGGGGAAGCTTACAGAACCCTATACCTTATCTAGGTGTCTAATTACCTTAAACAACATTGTCCAATCGAGTTTTAATCTGTCACCCTTTGAACGCTCCTTAATGAAGGATCCAATAGTCACAGCTGGGAATGACACAATTCGATTTGAAGGTTTTTCTCACTGTGCAGGAGTATATGCAAGAGTAGATGTGCTTCCAGGCGGTCATGATGGAGAATTTTTGGAGAATGGCACAACGAATGTTGATTTCAATCAGCCTATGATTAATGCGCTCAGTGGGTTAAGGAAAGCAGATAATGTGGTTTTGTCTGTTGGTCAAAAATCTGTGGGTTTACACCAAAAAGGAGGTAGCGTTGTTGAGAGAAAAGTTCCACTGCCAGTAAAGTGGATTAAAGGTTTGACTACCGTACAAATATATATGGCTCAAGCCGAACAGGCTTATGTTTTGAGTAAAATGCAATGCCTTCATTTATTTAGAACTCTACCCAAAGGAACTGTTAAAACAGATTATTATTTAGTTGAACGTGGTGGTAAATTCTTGTTTTCACCTGTCAAGAGCAACTCTGCCATTTTGATTGGCGGAGTTCATCGATTACGACTGCTAGAACCTTTAATTCCATTGCTGGATCAAATGAAAGTTTATCCTCATAAGGAAATGCAGTCGACCACTTGGCAATTGTATTTTGGTAATTTGGTGTTTTCTTTCTCCATTTCAAGAGATCATTGGAGAGGGTTTTCAGGAGAAGGGGCGGCTTTAGAATCGTTGATCGAGGATGTGCCTGAAGACTTTATTGAGGCTATGGAGAAATTTAGTTACGCCAATCAATCCTTCAATGCAACACTTTTTTCAGTAGATCATGGTATCGACTTAAATAAAGTGGATAACCTAACAAGTAGGCTTTCAGCTATGGGGCTATTGGGTTTTGATTTGGATGGGAATGAGTTCTTTTACAGGCGTCTTCCTTATAAACTGAATAGAATTTTAAGTTTAAACCCTCGCTTGAAAGAGGCGATTAAACTATTGGAAAATAACAAAGTAGAAATAGTTTCCAATGATGGAAGTAGAGTGGAAGCCAAAGTGGTAGGCACTGGTGTTCATCATGTGGTAATTATCGAAGAGGCTTCAGCGCGATGTACTTGTACATGGTATGCGCAAAATCAAGGTGAAAGGGGGCCTTGTAAACATATTTTAGCAGTAAAAAAGAAGACTTTATAACAGTATATATGAGTGTCGTAGAGGAGTTTGACCAAATTGTTAAATATGAAAGAGAGCATGATTTAATCTCTTTTTTATCAAGCTTATCCAAGGAGAACAAAGTATCCATTGTCAATTCCAAAAAGGACTTTCAGCACTACTGGGAATATAGCTGGAAAGAAAGCACCCATGCTGGTCATGTGATTAGAAGCTCAGATGAGCCAAAAGGAACTGATAAACAAAAGGAAATTTTGGCTCTCGCCATGTTTGTTTGCGATAACCTCAAGGGTTTTACTAATGAATGGAGCAACTCAAGGTTTATTTCCAAATCAAATTTGGATAAAATTCTACCTTGGTATATTCCTTCTTGGTTCGATAAATTTATTAATGAGATCACAAGGGATGGTTGGACAGTTTACCAACTCGACTACTTTGATCTAGTTTATCTTGAATCAAAAGGGTATTGTAAGCTCAGTACGGAGATTATAGTTAACAAGATCCCACAGGCCATTTATTTACTAGACGAGCGTAAACGATATTACAAACCAGAACGACTTTTAGACTTACCAATTACATTAGAAAACCACATCTGGCTACTTTTTGAGAATGAATCTGGTATTCATTGGAGTGATACATATGTATCATATGAGAACCATAGTGAAGGGTACACATGGCAAAAGGCTTTTCAATTTTGTTTGGATAAGGGTAGAATCGATAGAAAGATGCTTTTGAAGTCTGCTTTGTTAGCGACCAATCGAAACTTCAATAAAAACAGTAGTGGATGGTTTGCGGGATTATTCATTTTTTTGAACCCTTCTAAAGAAGAACTATTTGAATTGAACCCTGAGTTACTTTCAGTTCTCAATTCACCACATAGTAAAGTTGTCAATATGGCTTTAAAGTTTGTAAAGCTAATAGTGGCTTCGCCAAATTATGACCATTTAGAATTCGTTGAGAATGCCTCTTTTTTACTGACATCTCAAACTAAATCGGTAGCAGCTTCAGTGATGATGATCTTTGATAAGATTGCTACTAAACGAGAGGATTTGAGAACTCGGGTGTGTCTAGCGAGTTGTCAAGTATTTATTCAGCAAGATCCAGATCTTCAACTGAGGGCTGCTAAACTGATTGACAAGCATGCATCTGAATGTTTTCAAAATATTCAAGAAGAGTTGGATATATATGGCAATGAATTGATGTTCGATGCCAAAAAGATATTAGAAAGGTTTGTGCGGGTTGCAGATCCAGAGCTAGATAGTTCAGAGGTCATTGATACTAATGCGTCAGGACAGCCTATCAATAGTTTGATATCAATACCTCATATTGATTCTTTTGAAGATTTGGTTTATTTGGCGAGCCAAGCCTTCGACAATAATGAGCCATTTCATTTTGATATGCTGCCAATGGCCCTCCTGAAGTTCAGGGAAGAGTCATTTATCCATAGTGAGTTGCTTGAGCCTGCATTTCAAAGGGCATTTAAGACACTGACCAACGATTGGAATTCAAGGATTGGTTTTCTTGATCATCTTTTGGCTGTGTTCTTCATTAATTTTGGTCAGATAGTACTTAAAGACACAAAGGGAAATAATGGCTCTTTAGCCCAGATGTACCTTAGTTATATTAAGAAGGACAAGCAGCTTGCGAGAGACTCTGAATGGTATAGCCCGCGAATTATTAATATTGGTGATTGGAATGCTTCTGATAACTCTCCGGCTTACTTTCTTTTTAAGAAAAAGCTTCAGTATGTTTTAAACAAGCTTGAAGTTAACGATTCGACACCTCTCCTAAGTACACCAACACATCTCCCTTGTTGGGTGGATCCAATGGTTTTAATTGATAGAATAAAATACTATCAAGAGAGAAGTATTAAGGTTGATGAGAATGATTTACAAATGGCTTTAGCGAGATGTTTATTAAGTGTTGAGAATGTTCAAGATTATGCCTTAAAGCAGCTGTCAGGTGAGATGCTAAGTTTGGTTTGTTATCTTTTTGGCGATGGCTTAGGAAACACCTCGAATTTAAATTACCCAAGGGCATGGCAAGTAGCTGCTCTCACAAGAAAGGGTGATGTTTCTATTGAGAACTTAGCGTTTTTCAGGACAGATTTAAAATATTATGTAGAATCGTATGAATGGCAGGTTAGGGTAACCAGCCAAAAAGGTCAGCAGTGGGATTCTAGCATTAGTAAAATGATGCCATATACTTATGACCAAAAGAATTTAAGGTTAAATCGATTTTACTACGAGGGAAGAAAAACCTGGAAGTCTATTCTATTAAATGCCACAAAGTTAAAATCGAGCACATTTGATGGCTATCCCTACTATACATGCTTTGAATTGAAACCTACTTGGATGTCTTCGGAGGCAAATGATGTCTTTAGACTTTTCTCAGCAATACCTAATAACCCTGAGCACTTTCTGATTTCACTTATGAGCAGACTTTACCGTTGGCCAACAATGTCAGGTGAAGGGGATAAACGTGTGGCTATTCGAACTCTTGAATTCGCTTTAAATACTATGGAATACTACCCTAAGGCATTTTATGACTTTCTGGGTATGTCTTTTCTTGCTAGTGATAAGACCGTTAGATCGATTGCTGGTGAGATATGGATTGTGGCCGTTAATAGGGGGCAGATAGACAATGTATGGATAGGTAAGGCAATTGCTAAAATGATGCATTTGGATTTTACACCCATGAAGCGTTTTTTAGATGAGGCCCAAACATTATATATCGTTTCTTCATCCCATAAAAATAAAATGAATGAACTTCTGGTGTCCTGTGTAAAAGAGTTACCAGATGATCCAATTAGAAATCTAAAGGCCTTATTGATGCTGTTAATTGAAACTGTTGAGCCTAATAGTAGCTTCTGTAAAGATGTTCAGATGATTAATAAACTTGAGGCCTGGAAAAAGGTAAAAAGTCTTTCTCCCACGATTAATAAAATTTTGATGTTATGACCCGTTTAAAGTTGCCCTTGCTTAGTTTAGGGTAACTGTCTCAATAAAACCCATTCCTTTAAAAAAAGCATTAACTTATTCTCATAATCAAGCATTAACCTTATAATACTATGCGTACACTTTTTGCATTTTCCCTGCTCTTTCTAAGTCAGTTAGCTTTTTCACAATCTGTTCCAAAGTCCGCTTATCAGGACATGGAGTACAGAATGATAGGCCCTTTTAGGGCGGGTCGAACGGTGGGCGCTGTCGGCATTCCCACACAACCCAATGTATTCTTTATTGGGGTCAACAATGGCGGGGTATGGAAAACCGATGATTATGGTCGCACGTGGAATCCTATTTTCGATGAAGCGCCTACAGGTTCTGTGGGGGATATTGCTGTTTCACCTTCTAACCCTAATGTGATTTATGTGGGCACAGGCGAAGGCCTTCACCGTCCGGATTTATCCGTGGGTGATGGTATGTTCAAATCTACCGATGGAGGAGAGTCATGGCAGTTTATGGGGCTGGGCGATATTCAGCAGATCGCACGAGTTATTGTGCATCCGACCAATCCAGATATCGTTTTTGTAGCGGGGCTTGGGCATCCTTATGGTGCCAATGAAATGCGTGGTGTGTTCCGTTCGAAAGATGGTGGTAAGAACTGGGAGAAAGTGCTCTATATCAATCATAACACAGGTTCGGTACAAGTAGAATTTGACCCGAGTAACCCGAATGTGCTGTTTGCCGATATGTGGGAGCATCAGGAAGGGCCATGGGAGAATGCTTCTTTTTCAGGGCCAAATAGTGGTTTGTACAAGTCTACGGACGGAGGTACTAGCTGGAAGAAAGTGGAAAAAGGTTTACCAACAGTGGAACAAGGCTTAGGCCGTATCGGAATCGGGATCTCTCCAAGCAATTCAAAACGCATTTATGCTACTGTAGATGCCCGTCAAAATGGAGGAGTCTACCGCAGTGATGATGGTGGAGAAAGCTGGTCGCTAATTGCGGAAGACAGAAGACTTTGGGGCAGGGGCAGCGATTTCGCTGAAATCCGCGTACACCCTAACAATCCAGATTTGGTCTATGTAGCCAATGTTGCTTCTTACCGTTCTGAAGATGGCGGTAAAACATGGATGTCCTTTAAAGGCGCTCCGGGCGGTGACGATTACCACAGAATTTGGATCAATCCACTTCAACCAGATATCATGCTGTTTGCTGCCGATCAAGGTGCCGTGGTGACTGTGAATGCAGGCAAAACCTGGAGTTCATGGTACAACCAACCTACCTCACAGCTGTATCATATCATTACAGACAATAACTTCCCTTACTGGGTCTATGGTGGTCAGCAGGAGAGTGGTGCCATTGGCGTGGCCAGCAGAGGCAATGGAGGGCAGATTTCTTTCCGAGATTTTATGGGAGTGGGTGCGGATGAATATGCTTATGTAGCCCCCGACCCGAAAGATTCCAATATCATTTATGGTGGAAGGGTGACCCGCTTCAATAAGAAAACTGGACAGAATCAGAATGTAGCACCTGAGGCCTTGCGCTCTGGTGATTTCCGTGGAGTGCGTACGATGCCCTTAATTTTCCATCCTGCCGATGATAATATGCTTTTGTTCGGCACCAACGTATTGTGGAAAACCATGAATGGAGGTCAAGACTGGGAAGTGATTAGTCCTGATTTGACACGCAAGCAACCTGAAGTACCTGCCAGTGTGGGTGATTTCAAGACTGAAAGCATGAATACCATGCCGCAACGTGCCATTATTTATGCCATTGGTCCTTCTCCTTTGGATAGAAATATCATTTGGGCTGGAACGGACGATGGTTTGGTACAACTGACCAGAGATGGGGGCAAAACTTGGAAGAATGTTACACCGCCTCAGCTTAAATCATGGGATAAAATCTCTCAATTGGATGCAGGCCATTTCGATAAAGGCACCGTGTACGTAGCGGTGAATTCAATCCGTAAGGACGATATGAGACCACATATTTATAAAACCCATGACTTTGGGGCCACATGGCAAGAGGTAGTGAAGGGCATGGAAATCAACGGACCTGTGAATGTGGTGCGTGAAGATTCCAAACAAAAAGGATTACTCTTTGCCGGAACGGAACGCGAAGTCTACTTCTCGATCAATGATGGCGCAGATTGGCAGTCCTTGAGGTTGAATATGCCCGCTTCTTCTATTCGTGATTTAGTAGTGCATGAGAGTGATTTAGTAATTGGAACCCACGGTCGTTCCATTTGGATTTTGGATGATGTAAGTCCGCTCAGAGGTTTGGCTGCTGGTTTAAAAAGCAGTGATCCTGTTCTTTTTGAGCCTTCTTTGGCCACAAGGGTACGTTTCAATATGTTCAGTGATACACCAATTCCGCCAGAAGAGCCGAATGGTCAAAATCCTTATGATGGAGTGGCAGTGGATTACTTATTGCCAAAGCAATACGGCACCGTGAAACTGGAGATTTTGAATGGAAAAGGAGAGGCCATACGCACTTATTCGAGCAATGATTTGCCTGAAGAAACCGACTCTACAGATTTGAGGCATCCTACCTATTGGCTTCGACCGCAGCAAAGTTTGGGTACTTCTGCTGGTCATCACCGTTTTATATGGGATTTGAAATACGATCCGCCAAGAGGTGCCAACCGTAGTTTCTCCATCACGGCAGTATACAAAAACACGCCAAGCGACCCTTCTGGGCCTTATGTGCATCCGGGGAAATATACCGTTCGATTGACAGTAGATGGCAAAACTTCGGAACAAAGTATTGATGTGAGGCTTGACCCTCGCACAGAGATCAGCGCTTCGGCACTTCAGCAACAGACAGATCTGTCATTACAGGTGTATAATAATTACAATCAAGTGCAGTCTATTATTGAAGCCATTGATCAGCAACTCAATGACCCGATAAGGAAATGGAAAAAAGGGGAGAAGGAGGCTTGGCAGAGCTTTAGGGGGAATGGAGCCGCCAATGCTGGCGATTTCATCTATGGTAGCATTCGTGCCAATACGCTGGACAGCGAGACTTTAGTAGGGCTTCAAAGCAAATTCCTTTATATGCTTTCTGTTTTACAAAGTGTAGAAGCCCAACCGACCAATGCCGTGGTGTCAGGAATAGAGCAACTAGAGCTGAGATTGAAAGAGATGCTTACCAAGTGGGAAACATTAAAGTAACTGATAACATAAATTATTGCTGACCATGATATTAATCATTTTTATAAGTCGGTAGAATCTATAACTTGTAGCAACAGAATCATTTAACTGCCTTATGACAATTGGTCTTTTAAAGGAGCCCGAAGGTGAAAACCGTGTAGCGCTGCTTCCAGAAAGTGTAAAAGCACTTATAGCACTCAAAGCAAATATTACAGTAGAATTAGGGGCGGGGGATCTCGCTTTTGCGACCCATGCCGATTACGAAACCATAGGAGCCAAAACAGCCGATCGAAAATCTGTTTTAGCCTGTGATGTTATTGTTGGTATCAATCCCCCTAATGATCATGAAATCAGTCAATTAAAACCAGAACAGGTTTTGCTCTGTGCTTTTCAGCCCATGACCAACCGTGCTTTGGTAGAAAAGCTGATGGACGGAGGAATTACTTCCTTCAGCATGGACAATATTCCACGAACCACTAGGGCGCAAGCAATGGACGTTTTGTCTTCCATGGCGACTGTTGCCGGCTATAAAGCGGTATTGATGGCCGCTACACATTCCCCTCGATTCTTCCCCATGTTTATGACAGCCGCAGGAAGTATTATTCCTTCCAAGGTGTTGGTGTTAGGCGCAGGCGTTGCTGGTTTACAAGCCATTGCCACCGCCCGAAGATTGGGCGCTGTGGTAGAGGCTTTTGATGTAAGGGCCGCTGCCGAAGAAGAAGTAAAAAGCTTGGGGGCCAAATTTGTAAAAGTAGAAGGCGCCAAAGATGAATCTACTGCTGGCGGTTATGCCGTGGAGCAATCCGAAGAATATAAAGCGAAACAAAGGGCTTTGGTGCAGGAACATGCGGCTAAGGCGAATATCATTATTACCACCGCCCAAATTCCAGGCAGAAAAGCACCAATTCTCATTACAGACGAAACCATTCAAAGAATGCCTAAAGGGTCTGTTATTGTTGATTTGGCCGCTTCAACGGGCGGTAATTGCGAAGGCACCGAAGACAATAAAATCATCCATAAACATGGGGTGTGCATTATCGGTGATTCCAATTTGGCCTCTACCTTACCGATGGACGCCAGCAAAATGTTTGGCAAGAATATGCTTAATTTCTTGAAACTGATCATCGATGGGGAGGGCAACCTGAACCTCAATTTCGAAGACGATATTGTAGCCAATACCTGCGTTACGCATGCCAAAGAAATCATGAGCGAACGCATTAAAAACATCCTTTTCCAACCTGAAAACGCATAAACTATGGAGAGTCTATTGACGCTTTTTTACGAAAACAGGGAGTTCATCTTCCTTATTTTGGTTTCTATCTTTCTGGGAATTGAAATTATCTCCAATGTGCCAGCCGTCCTGCACACGCCACTGATGTCTGGCGCCAATGCCATTCATGGCGTGGTGGTGATTGGCTCTATTATCATTATGCTAGAAGCTTCACCCGATAATTACTTCGCCTTGATCTTAGGCTTTATTGCCGTGGTATTGGGTACGCTCAATGTGGTTGGAGGCTTTGTGGTGACCAACAGGATGCTAGAGATGTTCAAAAAGAAGGAAAAGAAATAAGTGAGCGCTATGACAGAATTACTCGGAAACAGCATTCTTGAGATTTGCTATATTATTGCTTCGGTTACTTTTATCATGGGCCTCAAAATGCTCAGCAGCCCTGATAAGGCCAGGAAAGGAAACCTATATGCCGCTTATGGGATGGGTTTGGCCATTGTGGCCACCATTCTGTTTAAAGAAGAACTCAGCAGTGACAAAACCCTGAATTATGTATTGATTTTGGCTGGCCTCTTGTTCGGTACTTTGATTGGCAAACGCATGGCCATGAGAGTAAAAATGACTGCCATGCCGCAAATGGTGTCCTTTTTCAATGGAATGGGAGGCGCTTGTGCTGCCGTAATTTCCATTGTAGAGTTTGACCACCTGATGCATACTGGATCGGTAGATACAGGAATGATGATCGTCATCTTACTCGGTCTCATCATCGGTAGTGTTTCCTTTGCAGGAAGTATTATTGCCTATGGCAAGCTTGAAGGAAAGATTAACGACAAGGCTTTACCGGCCGGACAGATCATTAATATCGTATTGCTGTTGGGTATTTTAGGTTTGGCTGTATTTATGGCTACCTCTGGGGTTCCAAATCCTATGCATTTGTACCTGTTACTGGTATTATCACTTGCCTATGGTATTTTATTGGTAATGCCCATCGGTGGCGCAGATATGCCTGTGGTGATTTCCCTGCTGAACAGTTTTACGGGGATGGCTGCTGCTTTTGGAGGTTTCCTTTATGGCAACCAAGCCATGCTCACAGGCGGGATCTTAGTAGGTTCCGCAGGGACGATCCTTACTGTGTTGATGTGCAAGGCCATGAACCGTTCGCTGACCAATGTAATTATCGGTTCTTTTGGTGGAAATGCTGCCGCAGCGGGTATCGTGGGAGAACATGGTGGTACTATTAAAGAAATTTCAGCTTCTGATGCTGCTATTCTATTGGCCTATGCCACTCGGGTTTCTGTAGTGCCGGGCTATGGTTTGGCGGTGGCGCAAGCCCAACATACGGTGCATAACCTCGAAAAAATATTGGAAGCAAAAGGAGTGGAGTTCAGTTATGCGGTACATCCTGTGGCGGGTAGAATGCCGGGCCACATGAATGTGTTGCTGGCAGAAGCCGATGTGCCCTATCCTAAATTGCTAGAAATGGAAGAGGCCAATGAGCAAATGGCCAGTACCGATGTGGTATTGGTGATTGGTGCCAATGATGTGGTGAATCCTGCCGCAGAAAATGACCCTTCGAGCCCAATTTATGGAATGCCAATTATCAAGGTATTGGACGCCAAAAACGTGATTGTCATGAAACGAAGCATGGGCACAGGCTATGCAGGCATAGAAAACGAGCTTTTCTTTAATGACAAAACCCGAATGCTTTTTGGTGACGCAAAAGATTCATTGGAGAAACTGATTGCTGAGGTAAAGGATTTGTAATACTTTGCGCTCCTATGGTATTCAGTATTATCCTTGGCTTTATGGTGGTGTTTCTTTTGGCCTTAAAATTAGGGGGAAGAAAGAAAAAGAAGGTCTCTAAACTTTTAGCTACGCCTCCAAAATGGAAAGCCATTCTCACCGAGCATGTCCATTTTTACCGTAACCTCAATGCCCATCAGCAGCAGCAGTTTGAATCTGATGTGCAACGCTTTTTAGCAGATACACCCGTTACGGGAGTTCAAACCACGGTGGACTTAGTGGACAGACTTTTGGTGGCCAGCAGTGCCGTAATTCCCTTGTTTGGCTTTCCGGCTTGGAACTACAAATACTTAGATGAAGTGCTGCTCTACCCAGGCCCCTTCGACCTAGAATATAATACAGAAGGCACAAAAAGAAACATTACCGGCATGGTGGGCACAGGCGCCATGGAAGGCAAAATGATCCTCTCCAAACCTGCTTTGCATGCGGGTTTCGATATTACCAACGACAAGAAGAATGTAGGCATTCATGAGTTTGCACATTTATTCGATAAGGAAAATGGAGAAGTAGACGGCATTCCTCCAGGCTTTGAAGATAAAATTTACGCCTTGCCTTGGTTGGACTTTGTAAAAAAGAAAACAGACGAAATACTGGCCAGCCACTCCGATATTGACGGTTACGGCACCACCAACCGACAAGAGTTTTTTGCCGTAGCCAGCGAATACTTTTTTGAAAGACCCCATTTGCTCAAAGAGAAGCATCCTCAATTGTATGAAACCCTCAGCAAGGTGTTTCATCAAGATTTAACCGCTGTGATTGACAAAGATTCTTACTCCAAACCCAAAGCCATTGGCCGCAACTCACCTTGTCCCTGCGGCAGCGGAAAAAAGTACAAGCATTGCTGTGGAAAGGAGTGAGAATAGATACAATTGGTTTTAATGTCACGTAATAGATGACAGGTAGAGTACAGTTTTTATTTCTTTAAGCTTTTTATATTTGACCTCCTACACCCTTAAACTTCTCTACAAACGAAGAAATCTTTTGAAATACACTCTGCTTTTTTGTCAAATAGTGAGGATTTAAAGGACTCATTTTTGGTAAAAGCGCATTCAACTCTGTTCCGTTCTCACTGGCATATTCTCGCTTTAAAGAAGCTGAGATATATCGTTTTGCTTTTTCCTCGTTTAGACTTTCATCTGTGATTAATTCGGTAGCTTCTGTTTTTTGCTTGCCTTGGGCATATGCGAAGAATGAGTCTATAATATTCGCTTTGTCTTGAATGGAATCAAGGTCTGTCTCATTTATAAAATCAACTACTAAGCTTTCTTTTGCTCGATTTCCTATACTAGCGCGAATAATTCTACGAACTTCTTCTATCAAGGAGACTTTGTCTTTTGTCTTTTTGTTGTGCTCAAAAATCAATTCAAGGATATAATCAAGATTTATTTCTTGAGATTTGAGAAGGTCAACTTCAAAGACAACATCATCCCAATCAATTGTTGATTCTTCTGCTTCATTTCCACTTTTTTCTCTTCTCAACCAATCACGAATATCATTATAAGTTGACCGATAATCCTGAATTGTACGCTCAGCTGGCAATTCAATCTTTTGCATTGCAGCTAAATCGTCATCTGTTACAAAATGAGTTTCTTTAAACTCCTCTACTGCCTCTGAATCACTAATGTCAATTGTTTGTAGTGCTTTAAGATTGGTAAATTCATCGTAGTTCTGAAGTATGTTTTCAACACGCAAGTATTCTCCAAAGAGTTTCGTAAACTCTTTTTTATCTTTCTCTTTAACTATTTCGTCAGGGTTAGGGAATTTTTGATTTAATTCCTTTACGACCTCAATATAACCTCTACGAGCTTCTCCAGTTGCGATGTCAGTAAAGCCTTGAAGATATTCCTTATAGCTTTTCTCTAATACTACATCTTTAGTACTACTATCTCCAAAAAGAGTGATTGCATCAACAGTAGCTTTTTCTAAATCTCGGAAAGTAATAATGTTTCCAAAGGTTTTTGTAGCGTCATAAATACGATTTGTACGTGAAAAGGCTTGCATCAAACCATGATAGCGCAAGTTCTTATCAACAAATAAGGTATTCAGTGTAGGCGCATCAAAGCCTGTTAAGAACATGCCTACAACTATTATAAGGTCAACCTCCTTACTTTTTACTCGCTTGGCAAGGTCACGATAATAATTCTGGAACTCTTTACTTTCAATGCCATAACTGGTTTTGAACATGGCATTATAATCATTGATAGCTTTGGTTAAGAACTCCTTTGCGCTACTATCCATTGCTGAAGGCTCAAAAGTTTCATCGACTATCTCACCGATTGCATTTTGTTCTTCATTAGCTGCAAAGGAGAAGATCGTAGCTATTTTAAGAGGCTTATCACTTTCCTTTTGTAAAAGATTTAATTCATCATAATAACATTTTGCAGCATCAACACTGCTTACGGCAAACATGGCATTAAAACCAGTATTGACTCCTCGTGTTCGATGTGTTTTTTGTCTGAAATTTTGAAGAACATATTGAGAAATCTCTTTAATGCGAACAGGATGGAGTAGAGCTTTCTTATTTTCTGCTGCCGTTAACTTTTTCTCATCAACCTCTGTTTCTATCCCCTTAAATTGAGGTCGAACATCATTATAGTCTACTTTGAATTTCAGAACTTTTTCATCCCTAATTGCATCTGTAATAACATACGAGTGCAATTCACGACCAAATACACTTGCTGTTGTTTCTGCACCTAAGGCATTTTCAGGAAATATTGGTGTCCCAGTAAAGCCAAATTGATAATACTTTTTAAACTTCTTTTTTAGGTTCTTTTGAGCTTCACCAAACTGAGAACGATGGGCTTCATCAAAGATGAATAATACTTGCTTTTGATAGATGGATAAATCACTTTCACTTTTCATCAGATTATTCAGTTTCTGAATGGTTGTGACTATAATCTTATTATCTTCTTTGTCAATATTTCGTCTTAAACCTGCTGTACTGTCTGAACCATTCACACTGTCAGGTGAGAATCGTTGATATTCTTTCATCGTTTGGAAATCCAAATCCTTACGATCTACTACAAAGAACACTTTATCAATATAGTCAAGTTGTGTAGCGAGTCGTGCAGCTTTAAAACTAGTAAGGGTTTTTCCTGAACCTGTGGTATGCCAAATAAATCCACCACTCTCTGGTTTAGACCATTTTTTTGCTTCAAAAGAACTTTTAACCTTCCACAAGAGTCTTTCTGTTGCTGCAATTTGATACGGTCTCATGACAAGTAGTGTATCACTTACATCAAATACAGAATAGTTTAGAAGAACATTTAAGAGTGTTCGTTTTTCAAAAAATGTAATGGTGAAATCTTTTAAGTCTTTAATGAGAGAGTTATCAGCTTTTGCCCAGTTCATGGTAAAATCAAAGCTGTTTTTATCCCGTTTTACAGTGTTGGCGAAATAACGACTATCAGTACCGTTAGATATTACAAATACCTGCAAGTACTTAAAAAGTGAATTTTCACTATTAAAGCTTTCTTTGCTGTAACGATGCACTTGATTAAAAGCTTCGCGAATAGCAACTCCACGTTTTTTTAATTCCACTTGCACAAGCGGTAAGCCATTTACTAAAATGGTGACATCATAACGATTTGAATGCGTTCCTTTCTGTTCGAATTGTGAAATAACCTGAACTTTATTTTCACTAATATTCTTTTTGTTTACTAAGTAGATGTTTTGGATGTGTCCATCGTCAAAAACAAAATCATAAATATAATTGTCGTGTATTTTCCTTGTTTTTTCAGCTAGGTTGTCACTGGGTTTATCCAAATACTCCTCTACAAAACGAGTCCATTCACCATTCGTAAACTCCATCTTATTAAGAGCCTGTAGTTGTACTCTAACATTAGCCAACATCGCTTGAAGCGTATTAAGGTTAGTCGGGTTTTCATATCCTTGATTGACTAAGTCTTGGATAAGCTCTCGCTCAAGTGCGGATTCCGCCTGATAGCTTGCTGGTGCTTCATTTACCTCTGAGTACTTGGTGTATTTCTCAAGTACTATGAAATTGTTTGATTCCGCTATGGCTTTATATGTACTCATATATTTATTCTCGATGTGTCAATATTGAAATTGAAAGTTTCGATAATATCCTTTAGAATTCTTTTGAAAATACGCTTGTCACTTTCTTCAATTATTCCAGACTCTTCTCCTGAATGCTTTGAATGACTCGTTATATTTAATATGCGCTCCACATAAAGTGTTTCATCTCCAAGGGGTGTTTTTCTAATCAAATCTCCCCAGTATTCATAATTTAGAAAAGTGGATGTCTTTTCTAATACGTTACGAAGAAGATGGAAATGATATTTTTCAATATTCTCATTTATTGCAATATCTCTAAGAATTGAAAAAACATGTAAATGATAGGCGAAAGGCGAGTCATTATTATGATTAATTAATTCGAAACCCCCATCCTCTAGACTGCTTAGAATGTATTTTTTAAATTTTGGTTTTTTGAATTCATTATATAGGACATTAAAAAACAATGGATTATGCGTTGTAATGATAAACTTCAACTCAGACTGACTTGATTTAATTAGCTTAGCTATGTTCACAGCCAATTCAATTAAATGACTATCATCGAGCGAACTCACCGGATCGTCAATAAAAACATGTTCTAGATTATTGAATTTATCCGTAACACGATCATCTATATCTACTGTATTTAGCGCTTCAATTACTTGATCCAAAAGGCTGTAAAATACGCACCATATAAAATTACTTTCTTCGCCTTTAGAGATTTTTGCATTCGGAATATTATTATTACCACCACGATCTATAGAAAAAGTAACTTCTGAGTATGCTGGAATTGTAACATCTTCGCCTCTTTCATTCTTTGCAGTGTACTCTTCATTAAATGATGGTGTTAATTTATCACTTGTATAGTGCTGAAACTTTTCAACAATGTTTGGTTCTTGCCCCAAATCCTTTAAAACTAAGCTTGTGAAGTTATTTGGACGGATTATTAACTTTCTGTTTGTATCAGCATCTAAATCGTTATCCCAATAAAAGAGATCTTCTGTAAAAGCATTATAGTAAAGAGCCCTGATTTCTGTTTCCTCTTCTTTTGGAGCAATCAACTCTTTAAACTCACGTGATAAACGTGTTTTACCACTCCCATTAAATGCATAAATCAACTGAACTTTTACATCTGAATTTTGAGCATCTTTAGCTCTTATGATATTTTGAGCATCTCTTAGTGATTCTGCTATTTGTCTTAATGACTGACTCATTTTTTATTCTTCTAAATTATCCATTGGAAAGGTTAACAACATCTCTCGGTAATACTCATACTGCTTTTCTCTGAGTTCTATTTCCTTTGGAAGTCCTTCGCTTATGGAAGATGTTAGGGTGTCGAATTTGTCGAGGATGTTAACTATGCGTTTTTGTTCTTCCAGTGGAGGGATGGGTACTTTATAAATTTCAAAGTCAGATGCTCTAACATGCGGTACACCACTCCCTTTCTTCATTAAATGAATCTCTCTTTGATGTTTCTTTAAATAATAGAAAGCAAATTTTGTGTTTAAAATCGAATCGTTGGGATGGATACTAAAAGCATCCGTTAGATACAGCTCTTCATTCCAATAGTTTATTAACCCTGCATTTGCACCTGATCTAGCGACAACAATAAATTCACCATTTCTATTAAATTTATTATGAAAACATATTGGTTCAGGGGCATTCGCAACTACTGGAAATTTCCCAAATACAGCTTGCTTTTTTGTAAATGCTACACCACGTTTTATTTCCCCCACCTCCCCCAAGGTTTTCCATTCTACATCCTTATCTTCAAACCTCAACAAAGCTTCTCTGTAATAACTATACTGCTGTTTACGAGCTGTAAGCTCTGCTGTAAGCTCTGCTGTAAGCTCTGTAAACGAATCTAGAATGCCTGCAATTTCTTTTTGGATTTCTAGCTCAGGTATTGGAAATAGTTTCTTTGAGTAGTTACTAATCCATTGTCTTTTATGATCGCCCTCTACCAATCCGCTTGGTAAAGAGTTAAGCCAGTAGTATATATATTTTAATAAGATTTTACTCTCATCTTTTACCGTTATCATCTTCATGGCGGAAGACTTTGCTTTAAAGTCAAAATCAACCCATTTGTTGGCAGTTGTAAAATCATCAAAAATGATAACTGGTTTTTCAGAGGCCTTGTAAATCCCTTCCGTTTCGTCTGTGTAGCCTAGTACAAATGTTTTTCCAGCAGTTAATACGGGGGTATTAAAACTATCACTGTAATTTTTCGATTCTACAAGGTACTTCGTTGGCTGTTCGTAATTGGCGAAATCGCCTAGAGGAAGCCATTCAACTTTAGTTCCTTTTAATAACTGGTCTAAATAACTCATGCCTCAATCTCTTTAATAATAGCATCAATGTTAGCACGAAGCTTACCTATCCTCTCCACCGTTTTTGAAACTTCCTCGTTCAATTCAGCAATGTTTATCTTTTCTCGATTGTCCTTTACTTCCACGTAAGAACTTACAGAGAGATTGTAATCGTTTTCAGCAATTTTACTATTGTCGATAGATGTGACCACATTGGCTAATTCCTCTTTGCTATCAAACATTTCCATAACCTTCTCAATGTGTTTATCGGTCATCACATTATTGTTGGTTACTTTCTTGAAGAAATCTTCACCGCTTGCATCGATGAACTGTGTTTTTGTATCTGTTTTATGTTTTGAAAGTACCAGAAGGTTTACCGCTATGGATGTTCCATAGAAAAGGTTAGGAGCTAAGGAGATTACACTTTCTACATAGTTATTATCAACCAAGTATTTTCGAATCTTCTGTTCTGCACCACCACGGTAGAAGATACCTGGGAAACAGACAATGGCTGCCCGTCCTTTGCTGGATAAGTAACTCAGTGCATGCAGCACAAAAGCAAAATCGGCTTTTGACTTTGGAGCAAGAACGCCAGCAGGGGCAAAACGGTCATCATTAATCATGGTGGGGTCAGCATCACCAATCCACTTTACCGAATAAGGAGGGTTAGAAACAATCGCGTCAAATGGCTTTTCATCGCCTAATTGCGGGTTCCTAAGTGTGTCTCCTAATACGATATTGAACTTGTCGTAATTAATATTATGCAAAAACATATTCATACGAGCAAGATTGTAGGTCGTATGATTTACTTCTTGCCCAAAGAAACCTTCTTCAATGATGTGGTTGTCGAAATGTTTTTTGGCTTGTAAAAGCAAGGAACCTGAACCTGCTGCTGGGTCATAAATTTTATTTACTGTAGTCTGCCCATGCATTGCCAACTGTGCAATGAGCTTGGAAACGTGTACAGGTGTGAAGAATTCACCACCAGACTTTCCTGCATTGGCTGCATAATTGCCAATTAGAAATTCATAGGCATCACCAAAGAGTTCTATTTCGCTCTCTTCAAATTTTCCAAAATTCAGCTCTTCAACACCTTTAATAACAGATGCTAATCGGCTGTTCTTGTTATCTACAGTATTTCCAAGTCTTGAACTGGTCGTGTCAAAATCAGCGAACAATCCTTTTATATCCTGTTCAGATGGATAACCGTTTGCTGAACTTTCAATAGCGTCAAAAATAGCTTTTAAGTCAGTGTTAAGATTGGGGTTTGTATTCGCTGTTTTGGAAACATTTACGAATAGCTGGCTTGGGTAGATAAAATACCCTTTAGTCTTAACAGCATCATCTTTTATTTCTGAAGAAATTACATCATCCGATAAGGTTGCGTAATCCACACTATCATCTCCACCTTCGATATAATTGGTGAAATTTTCACTAATAAAGCGATAGAACAGTGTTCCTAGCACAAACTGTTTAAAGTCCCATCCATCTACAGAGCCACGCACATCGTTGGCTATTCTCCATATTTTAGCTTGTAATTCGGCACGTTGATTTGTACTTGTCATTTTGTTTTTTAAGTCGTTATTCCAATAATGGAACTTTGTTTTTCTGTTTCTCTTTTAATATTCGCGAACACTTCCCAATGGTAGATATTTGAACACAACGATATGTATGAGTCACAAAAGTGACGTATAGCCGTGAATATATTCATTTTTATGACGGGAATAAATGATATGTTATTTAGAAACGTCTGGCACTGGTCGTAGCGTCTCGCTGCGACCCTCTACTATCACCCCACTAGTCTTAGCGTCTCGCTAAGACTAAAAGACTAATTTTTCATGTGGTAGCAGTGGTTATGAAGATTGGAAATGGATAATTAAAATTTAGTATTTATGTTGGGTAGGGTCTCAGCGAGACGCTAAGACCAGAATCAGGGTAATTAAAATTTGAGTTTTGGCGAATATTGGAAATCAAAAAAAACGCCAGTAATTCAGAATACTGGCAAATATTGGAATTCTCGTAAGTATAGAGATCGCCCCACTGGTCATAGCGTCTCTGGCACTGGTCGTAGCGTCTCGCTGCGACCTTCTCCTTAAAATACAGCAAAACATTATATATCAATTAGTTGATAAATGTTAACTTGAGTTATGGGGAGAAAGTACGCCATTCGCAGTCAAGATGAGTTTTACTTTGTGACATTCACCGTGGTAAATTGGCTCGATGTCTTTATTAGGCAAGAGTATCGAAATATTCTAATTGATTCTATAAAGTATTGCCAGCAAGAGAAAGGACTTTTGGTGGGCGCATGGTGTATTATGACCAGTCATGTTCACTTAATTCTGGGCACAGAAGGAACTTTCAAACTGGAAGATATCATCAGAGATTTAAAAAGCTATACTTCCAGACATATTAGGAAGTATATGGAGAACAATCCTCAGGAGAGCAGAAGGGAATGGATGCTCTCGATGATGAAGAGGGCTGGGGAAAAGAAGCTAAATAATAAAGATTTTCAGTTTTGGCAACAGCATAATCATCCTATCGAGCTTTCTACTAAGGGAATAATGATTCAACGGCTTAATTATGTTCATTATAATCCAGTTGAAGCAGGATTTGTAGATCAGCCATCAGACTGGGTTTTTAGCAGCGCGAGGGATTATGAGGATCGAAAAGGCGTTCTTGAGATAAGCTTTTTGTATTAGAGAGTGTTGCAGTTGGTCGCAGCGAGACGCTACAACCAGGGTGAGTTTTTATGTTGGATAAGGTCTCAGCGAGACGCTAAGACCAGTTGGAGACGCTACAACCAGTGGGGTACTCTTTTGATAATTTCATCTAACATGGAGTTCTGTTTTTAATGTGTGCATTCATTAGCCACTGGTATTTTTGTTCATTTTTCAAATTCCCAAGGTAAGCTGTTCTTTTACATTGTGATAAATTAAAGCTGCTTTTATACATTCCTTTAATTCCAATACAGAGATTTTTTGGTTCAACTTAAAGACGATTGCTCGTTTTCCTTCATATTGAAATTTGTGGTCAAAAACTAACATGAAAGTATCAACCAATCTACTAGTGCATTGGAAATACAGTGCATATTGGTCAGGTGTATTTTCTTTCCAATCCATTCGCAAAGTACTGCCGTTTTTGGTAATAAAGCTTGGCTCTCCCCATTTCAAAGTTTCTTCCAAAACGTTTACACCTTCGGTTTCTTCTGCTGTTTCAATTACCAACGCTCTCAAAAATTGCATTTTATCCCGAACAAAGTCGGGATAATTCGCAAAAACTTCATTTACTCTTGGGTCTGTCTTTAAGGTTAGTTTACCCATTCGTTTCTTGTTTTATACCTACATAGAAATCTACTTCTGCATCAGACGGATTTTGTGCTTTTTCCCCGAAAATCTCAAAATCGGCATCATAGGTTCTGTCCAATTCCATTTCAAATATTTTTGACCAATGATTAACGATTAAGCCTTGCATCAAGTCTCCTTTAGTTGTTGTCTTGATGTAGGTTCCTCCACTAAATGATTTGCCGACCATTCCGCTGGGAATGTTGTCCAAATTTTCAACTTTGCAACCCAGAATTGCGGTATAGGGTTTTGTATGGTCAACTTCATAGTCCGTGTAAAGTGAATAAATTTCAGTATCAACTTTATTAGGGATTTTGGTAAGAATACTCTCGGACATAAACCTACCCCAGAGTTCGGCAATTTCTCTACTTGCCTGTCCGTTCTCGTTTGTTGTTCTTATCGAGATTCCGATAATGTTAAAGGGTTCAACTTTTACTGTTTGCATCTTTTTAAATTTTATGATTCGATACAAAAGTAGATTGACCTTATGCCATAGGTATGTCAGGGGTGTTTTTTATATTTTTCACTACATTTTTCCAGATACTGTTGCAAAGTCATTTTGTGAGGTTCAAAATGATCACTCAAGATTTCCACTTTTTGGATGCAATCAAGACGGAAGGCTCTAAAATCATTTCTTAATTTGCAAAAGGCAATAAGTACCCAATTGTCCTGTGTAGTGTAAAGTGCAAATGGTTCGATTTCTCTTTGACTTTGTTTGTTTTCCAATGACAGATAATCAATTTTTATCGTTTGATAATTTGATATAGTAGTCTGAAGTTGCATCAAAAAATTGCTTGTTTGTTCGTTCTCACGGTTATTGCGTACCTGTATTCTGTTGGTTAGCAGTTCCGTTTTTTCTTTTTGGTGGCTCTTTAAGACTGATTTGATTTTTGTTATGGCGCTTTCGTATTGTTCAGCTAAAGATTGGTCTTTGTTTTTTCTAATGAGTTGTTCTGCTGTTATTAAGGCGTTCGCCTCTTCTTGGGTAAACATTACGGGTGGAAGTTTGTAACCTTCCATAATGGAATAGCCTTTTCCTTCTTCTGTTACAATTGGAATTCCAGATTTCTCCAGCGTTCGGATGTCCCGATAAACCGTTCTGATACTAACATTATTTTTTTTGGAAATATCTTTAGCGGTTACAATTCGTTTCGATTGCAATTGGGTTAGAATTGCTGTCAATCGTGCAAGTCTGGGTTTTTCTTTGTCCATCAGTTTTTTCAGCTTGTGGCTAACGTAATGTATCCGTCACAAAAGTGACATAGAGCCGTGAATATATTCATTTTTATGACGTGTATAAATGATACCTCTGGTCTTAGCGTTTCGATACGACCAGAATGAGCCAATTTAAACCTACCGTTCAACAAGTGCGAATTGTGGATGTATGGAAATTGTTGTTTCTTCTGCACAGACTTTAGAATCAACCATGAAAAAACTACTAAGCATCTCACTAACCCTATGCCTATTCGGCTGTTTTTCTCCTCAAAATAAAACAGAAGAGACCAATGTAAATTCCTCACCCAAAGTAGAAACCGTAAAATGGCGTGCGGTAGATGGAATTGATATTGAAGCTTTCAATGCTGATTTAGAACCCGGTAAACTTACAGTGGATTTGGGGGTGTATTTTCCTTCCAACTTAGATACCGCTTTTAAGAAAGTAACGCTAGACAGATTGATGTACAGTGTTGAAGCGGCCAAAGAAATTTATGCCCCAACGGGGGTGCAAATCAACTTACTATGGGTGAAAACGGGTGATATTGATCCGCGCTACCTTTCCGTGCAAGCGAACAAAACTCCGGGCATTCCAAAAACCGAGTATGCCAATACCTATCAGCATATGCAGCGTCACCCCGCTGAGCTTACTCCAGAGACCGAAATGGCCTTTCGTACTTTTATTGAACCCAACCCAGACAACCACCGAACGATTTATATGACGGTTTTACAGGAAGTTTTTTATCCTTTTTTAGATGTTTCTGAAGGAAGAAATTGGATGATCAAATCGGTGAGAACAGGTGGGCTTTCGTTTCCGCCTTATTCTTACAGCACCAGTATTCCGAAAGATTTACGTGGCATTATTACCATTACCAATTTAGAGCGTGAGGACAGGCTGAGAGGCACTGTGGCGCATGAAATAGGGCATAAGGTGATTAACGTAAGTCATGAGTACAAGGACATTAACCCAGAAAACGAAGTATTTGCCGAAGGTGGTTTGATGGTCTATGGTGATGGCGAAGAAATCCCAAGTGGTGCCGAAGGTCGCTGGAATGTAGAACGCCTGTTGCTTTCTCCATTTTTGTATACCCTTCAAGCCGATGGATCTAAAAAATGGAACCCAGAATTCAAGGAAGGCGGCCATTATTATGATCCCATCTATGGCGATAAAGTAGTCAACTTTGCAGGCACTTCACCGATTAAGGGGGATTGGTGATAGATTCTTTACATCTAATGTAACTGGTGCTTGCCTGTGGCGAGTACCTATTTTTAATGCACTTGAAGTGTATTGAGCGAAGGACCAGTCCGCACTACATTACGAACTAGAGAAGCGGCAGCGGTTTCTATTTCTGCTGCCTTTGTTGGTGTTCTCCACCAACAAGCATTCAAAGTACAATTTCCTACACTAGTCGCAGCGAGACGCTACGACTAGGATAGTTTTTTACTGAAACAGTGATTTCCACAAATCAACAATAACCGTATTCGGTAACCAGGAAGTAATGTCTGTAAATGAGTTTTTAGTTTCAGTACCAGCTACTTTTCCAGTGCCTACTTCACCGAGAAAGGCCTTTTCGCTTAATGGCTTTAAGTTGCCGTTTTCATCAAGTCGGATAGGAATGATTTCGTCAAAGTATTTCAAAGTGAATGCTTCCGATTTAGCGAATTCATGTCCTTGACCGGGCTCTTCTGCAAAAATCCATTTGGCGCCAAACCTGCGGTTGACCGAGTAAATGCCTTTCACGATATTATTGCGATATGGATTATCAATTTCCCCTGTGAGGAAAACCCCTGGCACTGCCCGTGTCGCCTCAGAAGCCAATGCGGTGTAGTAAACGCCTCCTTTATTCACGATAAACGTAATTACCCTTTCTGGCTTCCAGCAGGCAAATTCATAGTTAAATTCGCCACCAGCCGACATGCCCCAAAGCGCAAAAGGAACCGTATTAAGTTCAGGATGGCCACTTTTTGTCGCTAATCGGCCCAGCACCTCTAGCATGGCCTGACCAGTTCCGTTTTTTACATCGGCATATTGCTCAATCGCCATATTTGGGCTGCGTTTGTCCTTAATGTCTGCCGCCAAAAGCACCATGTTATGCTTATTAGCCAAAGCTTGCCATTCCGGTTGGTTCACCATATCACGGCCATTGCCATTCGAGCCAGGAACCATCACGATCACGCCCCTTACTTTTTTAATGTCCTTGCCAATCCATAAGCGAAAAGCCGCCTTTTGGAAGTTGTTTCCATTCATTACACTGTCTTCAAGAATGGTTTGAGAAAATGCTATTGCGGGTAGCATGAATAGAGTGAGCAGGCTGAGTAAGAGTTTCTTTTTCATTTGTTAATAATAAGCATGTTATTCGAATAAGTATAGGCTGAAAACAATAATTAGACTGTTGCTGTTATTTCCGTAAATTGAGATATGTCTTTTATATTACTGCTGAAAAGTTACTTACTTACCACCATCGTATTTTTCGCCATCGACCTAGTTTGGTTGGGTGTTGTGGCTAAAAATCTATACAATAAGCATTTGGGAGGCTTACTGGCAGATCAAGTGAATTGGACAGCGGCCATAATTTTCTATCTGCTATTCATCGTAGGCATTTATATTTTCGCCATTGTTCCAGCGGTGAATAAAGAATCACTCAAATACGCCATTATGATGGGCGCACTTTTTGGGTTCTTCACTTACGCCACCTACGACCTGACCAATTTGGCTACATTGAAAGATTGGCCCATTAAAATCGTGTTCATCGATATTATTTGGGGCTCGGTACTCACTGCTGCGGTAAGTGCTTCCGGTTATGGAATTACACGATGGCTACAAGCGTGATTGACCTTCTTTCCAATATTTTCCTTTTAGCTTTTAGCTACGCGACCTTCTGGTTTATCGTTTCCCTGATCCTAAAACGCAACGATATTGCCGATGTGGCCTGGGGTTTGGGTTATGTGCTCTTATGCGTTTATCTTTATTTCAATACGGAACGAAGTGATTTAAGCACGCTGGTCTATGCCTTGGTTTGCATTTGGGGCATTCGTTTGACTGTTCATATCGGTTTACGAAACATGAAGAAGACAGAAGATTTTCGCTATCTAAAATGGAGGGAAGAGTGGGGGAAGACTTTTTATTGGCGTTCATTTTTGCAAGTGTACCTGTTGCAGGTCGTTATTTTATTGGTGATTAGCTCACCAGTCACTTTGGTGGCCTACTTTGGAGGGGAAATAAGTTGGGTCAGCTACATCGCACTTTCGTTTTGGTGCATTGGCTTTTTCTATCAGGCCGTGGCCGATGACCAACTCAAACAATTCAAGAAGAAACGCCAGAACAAAGACGAGATTCTCCAAACGGGTTTATGGAAGTACAGCCGTCACCCGAACTACTTTGGAGAAACAGTAATGTGGTGGTCTTTGGCGGTTATGGTATTGCCCATCAACTATGGTGGGCTAGCCTTTATCAGTCCTGTGTTTATTACTTTCCTATTATTGAAGGTTTCTGGTGTGCCCATGCTGGAAAAACGCTACGAGGGGAACGAGGTGTTTGATGCTTATAAGTCACAAACTCCTGCGGTGTTTCCAAGGTTTTGGTAGCCTTCAATCTCACTTTCTAACCACTAGAAAATATCAGTTTTTATCTGAGCGCACATAGCCTTATATTGTTTGATCAATTAATTCGTAAGCTCATTTTTTATAAAAACTCATACAATGATTAAACGCCTGTTTACCTTTCTAATGCTGGTCACCACCACGGTGGTGATGGCGCAGAATCCGCTTCCACTTAGGAAGTCGGTGGAGACTTCAAAGCGTGCTATCCGCATGGATGTGCCGCTTCCCAATCCCATTATGAATGCTTTCGAAGCGAAAACGAGAGATTTCACAGGGAAACCGGGGCCAAACTATTGGCAATTAGAAACTGATTATACGATCAAAGCCAGTTTAAACCCGCAAACCCAAACCATTTGGGGAAGCGAAACGATCAAAATCCATAACAACAGCAATCAGCCGATGGACAGAATTGTGCTGAGATTGGATCACAATATTTTCCGTGCCGATGTACCTAGAGGTTCTTCTGTTCCAGCTGAAACTACTGAGGGAATGGTCATTACACGTATGGTAGTGAATGGTGATGAAGTAGATTTAGGTGCCCGTTCTAGCTTTAGAAGAAGAGGTGGTAGTGGAGAGCAGAAATTACAAGCCACTGGCTTGCAACAAACGGTAGCTACGATTATGCTGGCAAAGCCAATTCCTGCGAAAAGCACAGGTACTTTAGAAATTGATTGGAATACAAAATTGCCAGGGGGCGAAAACGGTAGAGGACATAGAATGACCCAGCGTTGGGGATCTAATGTTTTTCAGCCTACACAGTGGTTTCCGCGTTTGGCCAAATTTGATGAAATGCGCGGTTGGGAAACTAATGTTTACTTAGGCCCAACTGAGTTCTTCAATAACTTCGGTCGTTTTGATGTAAGCATTGATGTACCTGCCGGTTGGATCGTAAGTGGAACAGGCGTTTTGCAAAATCCTGAAGAAGTGCTTTCGGCACAAACCAGAGAGCGTTTGACTAAAGTATTAGATTCTGATAATGAAATTGTAATTGTAGGCGAAGATGAAAGAGGTGCTGGAAAAGCAACTGCCGAAGGAGAGAGTTTGGTTTGGAGGTTTGTAGCCGATAAAGTGAATGATTTTGCTTGGGCAACATCACCCGACTTTATGTGGACCGCCACTAGGGCTACTATTCCTGAAAAAGGGCCGATTCCAATTCACATGGTATACTTGCCAGAAAGAGCAAGACTTTTCGCGCGAGCAGGAGAGATCACAAGACATGCGTTAGAGTTCTACTCTGATCTTTGGGCACCGTATCCTTTCCCTCAAATGACCATGCAAGATGGACCAAGTGCCGGAATGGAATACCCGATGGTAGTCAACTCAAATCAAGGAGCAGCCGATCATGAAGTGGCGCACCAATGGTGGCCAATGATGGTGGGCACCAACGAAACGCGTTATGGATGGATGGACGAAGGTTTTAACACCTATATGAACATTCTTTCTGCGGCAGACAGTAGAGGCGAACCAGCCAATTTGAATGGAAGAGGTGCGAGTTATGGCCGTAGAAGTGGAGATGACGATGAAGCCACAATGATGTGGTTGTCGAACTACGCTGGAGATGGTTATGGCTACCAAACTTACAGCAAAGCACCTTTGATGCTGGCCATGTTGGGCGGCATTGTTGGAGATGAAGCTGTAATTAATGCCATGAAGAAATATACTGAGACTTGGGCGTTCAAACACCCTTCGCCTTGGGATTATGTGTTCTTTATGAACAATGAATTAGATCAGAACCTTGAGTGGTTTTGGTACTATTGGTTATGGACTACCGAGTCAGTTGACGGTTCGATTCAAAATGTGAATCCAGGGTCTACAACGAAAGTGACGGTGCACCAAGCAGGTCAAATGCCTTCGCCAGTAGTACTTAAGGTTGAATTTGAAACCAGTGGTGCAGCGATCAAGTCAATGAGCAATGCGAAAATGATTGATGCCAATACAGCGATTGTTACTTGGCCAGCCAGTGTTTGGTTCAATGGTGATCGTACTTTCAATGCTGAGTTGAAGTTTGGAGGTAGAAAAATCAAGAAGATCACGCTTGACCCTGACGGTAGGTTCCCAGATAACAATGCTGCGGACAACGTTTGGGAGAATAAGTAAATAGTGTTTAGTGCGCAGTGCACAGTAGTAGTAAAAAGGCTTGCTAAGTAATTTAGCAAGCCTTTTTTGGGTTAATCCTGGTTCTAAAAAAGGGCGAGACATTGATGCTGCCCATTTTTTCGTCATTCTGAAATTTTAAGCCGATGATAATCGGGATAAAATGAAAGAATCCGTAAAATATTGCCTTGGAATAGTATCTCAATTGTCTGAAATTGATTTCATGGCATACGGAGGATCGGTATATATTCTGACAAACAAAAATAAGACAACACTTTACACTGGAGTAACCTCTGATTTAACATCTAGGCTAATACAACACCGAGATAAAACCTTTTACAATAGCTTTACAGCTAAATACAATCTGACTATTCTAGTTTATATGGAACACTTTTCTTCTATTGATGAGGCTATTGTTCGGGAAAAAACAATTAAAGGGAAAACTAGAATCAATAAAGAAAAGCTCATTAATTCGGTTAATCCAAATTGGGATGATTTATCAGAAGATGTATTGAATTGGTAAACTATGATTTTGTATTTCTCACGGAAATTCTATGACGAGGAAGACATCCCGAGACTTAGGAGTGTCTGTTCAGAACCTCAACGGCTAAGAACAGACGCTCCGAAGTCTCGGAGCCTTCGATTTTGACTTATTAAACTCAACCTATTTTTGAAGTTCAGAATGAGTCAAAATACTCAGCATGACGGTTAAGTGTACGGTGTTAAACGTTAAACACTAACGCGAAATCTCAGTTACACGGAGCACTATATACTGAGCACTAAACACCAAAAACTAACCTCTACGCTCCACTTCCTTCAAATTCTCCAGTTTCTTATTTCTCAAGAAGCCAGTCACATCTTCAAAGTGTTCTTTGATGCGTTGGTTTCCGAATTCGAATACCTTATTGGCCAAACCGTCTAAGAAATCACGGTCGTGAGAAACGAGGATTAAAGTGCCTTCGAATGCTTTAAGGGCATCTTTTAAAATGTCTTTGGTTCGAATGTCCAAGTGGTTGGTAGGTTCATCGAGAATCAAAACGTTTACTGGTTGAAGCAGCAATTTGATCATGGCCAAACGGGTACGTTCACCACCAGAAAGTACTTTCACTTTCTTTTCAATGGCATCGCCAGAGAACATAAAAGCACCAAGCATGTCTTTGATTTTAGTACGGACATCACCATGCGCAATTTCATCTATGGTTTGGAAAACAGTAAGGTTTTCATCCAAGAGCGAAGCTTGATTTTGGGCAAAGTAGCCAATCATGGAATTGTGTCCCATTTGTAAGCTGCCATCAAAATCAATTTCGCCCATCATGGCTTTTACAAAAGTGGATTTTCCTTCCCCGTTTTTACCAATAAAGGCTACTTTTTCGCCTCTAGCGATGGTGAGTGACACATCTTTGAAAACTGTATGGTCGCCATAGGTTTTGGTCATGCCGTCTGCAATTACAGGGTAATTACCAGAACGTGGAGCAGGAGGGAACTTCAGATTCAAAGAAGAAGAATCGACTTCATCCACTTCTACAATCTCCATTTTTTCGAGCATTTTCACTCTAGATTGAACTTGAAGAGTTTTAGAGTAAGTACCTTTAAAACGATCGATAAACTGCTGAATATCTGCCATTTGTTTGGCCTGATCATCAAACTGCTTTTGCTGCTGTTCGCGTCTTTCTTTGCGCAACTCTAGGTAATGAGTATAGTTGGTTTTGTAATCGTAAATACGACCACGGGTAATTTCTATGGTTCTGTTCGTGAGGTTGTCAACAAAGGCCTTATCGTGACTGATAACGATTACCGCTTTGGCGCTTGTTTTCAAGAAATCTTCTAACCATTGCACAGATTCAATATCGAGGTGGTTTGTTGGCTCATCGAGAAGAATGAGATCTGGCTTCTGCAAAAGAATTTTGGCCAATTCAATTCGCATTCTCCAGCCGCCACTGAATTCGCTGGTAGAACGGGTTAAGTCGGAACGAACAAAACCCAAGCCCATTAAGGTTTTCTCTACTTCCGCGTCAAAATTGATTTCTTCAATGCTGTAATACTTTTCGCTGAGTTCAGAAACTTGCTCGATAATCTTACTGTAAGCATCAGATTCATAATCGGTACGCGTTTCTAGCTGATGCGTAAAATCATCCATTTGCTTTTTCATGTCTATGATTTTTGAGAAGGCCTTAGAGGCTTCTTCAAAAACAGTACACTCATCTTTGGTAAGCAAATGCTGCGGTAAGTAAGCGACAATCGCATCTTTTGGAGCCGAAATCTTCCCTTGGGTAGGTTTACTTTGTCCAGCAATAATTTTTAGCAAAGTGGATTTTCCTGCACCGTTCTTTCCCATCAGGGCAATACGGTCATTGTCATTCACATTAAAGGTAACATTGCTAAATAGGGTGGTGCTACTAAACTCAACACCAACTGCATCTACTGAAATCATAGGGGATCAATTTGGCCGCAAAGATATGGATTTGAAGTGTTCAAGTGCTATTGTAAGAAAAGATATCTATGGGGATAACCTGTTAGAGACTGACTTGGTAGATAATTATTGTAGCGATATTTCAACCAGCCTCGTCTTTATTAAATGGATAATTCAGCGAACCAAATCAAGAATACCCGTTTTTGGGTATTTTTAATAGGTTATAAATTTTACTTTTGTATTCCTTATTACCAGAACGGCCAATAACTATTCATTACTTCATTGAGTTAGCAGAGACTAGCTGTATATAAATATGAATTTAGGGAAAGCCAGAATTGTTCAGGTTTTACCATTTCCTGGAGAGGTGTACTCATGAGCACAGATAATAAAAATCGAAAAAAGAAACCTGATCAACAAGGTGTGAAGTACTTGCATATTGTAAGTATGCTTTTTATTACATCACTTTTAGTCTCGAGCATACTATCGATTAAGGTAATCACTTTGGGCTTTTTAGACGCTCCAGCTGGCATTATTACCTTCCCAATTGCCTTTATTTCCGGGGATATTCTTACCGAGGTGTATGGCTTTAAAATCGCAAAGAGAGTCATTTGGGTGGGCCTTTTTTGTCAATTGCTTATGAGTGTTATGTTTTTGATTGGCGATGCCTTGCCTTATCCAGCCTATTGGAGCCTTCAAAGTGAGTTTTCGGCTATCGTTGGCTTTGTCCCAAGGGTTGTGGCGGGAGGTATGGTGGCTTATTTTATGGGGGAATACCTGAATGCTATGGTAATGTCTAAAATGAAAATATGGGATCAAGGAAAACGGTTTTGGCTTAGAGCGCTTAGTTCCTCACTTTTAGGGCAGGGGCTTAATTCAATAACATTTACTTTCATTGCCTTTTATGGTATTTATTCGGTTGATCAGCTATTGATATTGATCGGTTCGGGAGTGTTAACCAAAATGATCTACGAAATAATTGCACTACCACTCACCAGTTATATCACCAAGTGGCTAAAGCGAAATGAAGGAATGGACACCTATGATTATGATGTGGAGTATGGAATTGTATAGCTATTGAAAGGACAGC
This sequence comes from Roseivirga sp., assembly GCF_034669765.1. GTDB lineage: Bacteria > Bacteroidota > Bacteroidia > Cytophagales > Cyclobacteriaceae > Roseivirga. The sequence continues at coordinate 508,600 of NZ_JAXMOQ010000002.1, read as the reverse complement.
CTGAACAAAGTAGTCCACTAAAGTAGCAACTCTTTTATTCGAGGAATAACTTTTTCAAGGAGTTGAGCTTTATCAAAAACTTCGACATTCAAACTTTCGTTCAATTCGACTTTTTCTATTTCTACTCCAGTAATAATAATGAACTTGTCCGTTTTAAATTCTCCTGACTTACTCAGAATAGAAATCAATTCAGTACCAGATAGTGTTGGCATATTTTGATCTGATAAAATCAAATCATACTTTTTCTTTTCTATCAATAATAAAGCCTGATCACCGTCTTCGGCTTCATCAATTTCAATGTCGTCTACTAGCAGGGTCAAAAAATCAGCTGTCGTTCTGCGCATGTCGGCATGGTCATCAATGATCAGTACATTTTTCATAGGCATTTAATACATAAGATAATGTCAAACTCGTCTGAAGCGCAAGCTCTTAATGTTTAATATTAAGATAGTTGAGAATCAATAGAAGTTGAATCTATGACGAGAGTCAGTAATATATATTACCGTATAATTTTTGTAAAAGGATGTGTTATTGTTGCTTTATCCTCATCCAGCTTATTTGCTGAAGTCTAATAATATCTTCCCACTTCTCCCTGGGCCTTCCATATGCGCTATGGCTTTTAGAATTTCATCTATTGAATAGCTAGCTTCAATATCGGCTTTAAGGTCTTGTTTGGTTAGCTTGGTTAATACTTCAGGAATAATGGTTGAACGTTGTTCTCTGGTCAAGCTGGCCATCCATGTGCTGAGCCAAAAGCCTTTGATTGTTAAGTTCTTGAAGATTAAAAGCCCTGAATTCAATGGAATAGGTTGAAGGCTTAATAGTCCGTAAACAAACATTTTCCCATTGGCCTGCATAGCATTCAACACTTTGTCGGCAAGTGCTCCACCTACAGCGTCAAAGGCGGCTTTTACCATTACACCATCAGTTGCAGTTTTTACGGCCTTATAGATGTTTTCTGTTTTTTCGTTGATAATGGCTTTGGCACCCAAATCGAGTAAAGCTTGCTTTTGTTCATCGCTACGCACCGTTCCAATTACATTAATCCCGCGTTGCGAAGCCAATTGAATGACAAACTTGCTAAAAGCTGAATTGGCCGCGGTTAACATTACCCAGTCTCCTGCTTGTAAATCCGCTTCCATGAGCATACCATAGGCGGTAAAAGGATTCACAAATGCCTGACAAGCAACATCATCGCTCATGGCTTGAGGTTTTGGAATGGCAGTTTTCGCTGGAATACAAACATATTCTGCCCAAACGCCTGAACCTGTGAAAATCACGCCTGTGCCCAATGGCATTTCAACGCCAGCTCCACAAGCATCTACAGTTCCAGTGCCCTCAAAACCACCTATTTGTGGTAATTCGGGCCTAATGCCATACTTGCCTTGTATAAACATAATGTCGGCAGGGATAATATTTGCCTTGGTGACTTTTACCCGAATCTCACCTTCAGCTGGTGCTGGTTTAGGGAGTTCAACGACTTTGAGTACTTCGGTAGGTAGGCCTAGGGAGGTAAATTGGACTGCTTTCATAATTGAATTTGTTTGTTTGTATACCCCTCCGCTCTTCGAGCACCTCCCCAAGGGGAGGATATTGGCCTCGGCATGATATGGAGACTATTGGCGGAGAGTAATTTATTTACTCGTCATGCATAACAAATTAAATTATTTATCTTGGCTAAGCATAACAATAGCTGAAAAACCCATGCAGATATCTGAGAAATTTGAATTAAAAGGTAAGGTAGCCATTATCACTGGTGCCAGTAAGGGCATTGGGAAATACATTGCCATGGCTTTGGCACAACAAGGGGCAACGGTTGTGGTGTCTAGCAGAAAGTTAGAGGCCGTAACGGAAGTAGCTGAAGAATTTAAATCTAAAGGTTTGGAAGCAGTAGCTTTTCCATGTCATATGGGCGATGATGAACAAATCAAGGCTTTGGTCGACAGCACGATTAAAAACCTAGGGGGCATTGACATTATCGTGAATAATGCGGCTGCTAACCCAGTGTTTGGACCTGTTCAAGATGCCGGTGACGATGCTTTTGATAAAATTATGGCTGTGAATGTAAAAGGCCCGCTCAATTTGGCCAAATACGCCTATGAAAGTATGAAGAGTCGTGGTGGCGGTTCAGTAATCAATATTTCTAGTATCGAAGGAATTACGCCTGGACATGGTTTGGGGCTGTATTCCGTCAGTAAAGCGGCTTTGATTCAACTGACCAAGGTATTGGCCAGGGAATGGGGACGAGATAATATTCGTGCGAATGCGATTTGTCCAGGATTGATTGATACCAAGTTCAGCGAAGCCCTTACGAGCAATGAAAAGATTATGAAAGTGGTGATGATGAAACAAGCCTTGCCTATGCTCGCCCAACCAGAAGATATCGCAGGTTTAGCGTTATTCTTGGCTTCAGATGCCTCGAAGTTCGTTACGGGAGCTGTTATTTCAGCGGATGGGGGGTATACGGTGTAGTTAATTAGTATATTGGTTATTAGTTATAAGTGTTGAAACTCAATCAATTTAATGGATACTTTTCTTGCTGAACTTGTGCCTTTGATAGGTGGAATGGTAAGGTTCTTATTTTTGTCTCCATTTAAAAGGGAGTCTTTCAAATCATTTTATAATTCTGAAAGAAAGTATCACAGTTTATATAATTGGATTGTTGGGATACTTACTCTTGTAGCTATACTTCTGATAATTAAGTTGATTGTATAGTTGTCAATCCTCTTGGGTACTGCCTAAACCTCCTTCGTCACTTCAATTGCATTTTTGATAATCGCGCACCCCCTTTTGATGTCTACTTCTGAAATGGTGAGGGGCGGGGCTAAACGGAAGCTTTCGGGACAAGAGAGAAACCAAAAAGTGATCAATCCATCTTTCAAACATTGATTTACAATCCTGGCTACACGTTCTGCGCTTTTAAATTCAACTGCGAACATCAAACCGATTCTTCTGATTTCGATAATATCAGGGTGTCCAATCAGTGACTCAATCAGCTGACCTTTCTTTTCAACGCCTTCAATCAGGTTTTCATTTTCAATCACCTCAAGGTTGGCCACTGCTGCTGCACAGTTGACAGGGTGTCCGCCAAAAGTAGTGATATGGCCCAAAACAGGATTGAAGGTGAGTTGTTCCATATGGGCTTTGGAAGAAATAAAAGCCCCTATTGGCATCCCTCCGCCCATGGCTTTGGCAATCGTCAATATATCGGGAATCACATCAAACTGTTGGAAAGCAAAGAGGGAACCAGTACGTCCGTAACCCGTTTGTATTTCATCAAAAATCAGAAGCGCACCGGTTTCTGTGCATTTTTGGCGAAGTGCTTTTAAATAGGCCTTTGAAGGAATGCGTACTCCTGCATCACCTTGAATGGGCTCAATAATTACGCATGCTGTTTCTTTTGTAATGTGTTCTAAATCTTCAATATTATTGAATTCTATAAAGTACACATCGGGTAATAGAGGCCTGAAAGCGTATTTTTTCATTTCGTTACCCGAAACGCTCAGTGCGCCATGTGTGCCACCATGATACGATTTTTTGCAGGAAACAATTTGCGTTCTGCCTGTTACTCGCTTGGCTAATTTCAATGCGCCTTCATTGGCTTCGGCTCCAGAATTCACAAAATAGCTGGTGCTAAGTTGTTCGGGAAGGAGCGAGGCGAGCTTTTCAGCCAATCGATTTTGCGGACTTTGGATAAACTCACCATAGGCCATCACGTGCATGTATTTGTCCAGTTGGTCTTTGATCGCCTTCACCACATGTGGATGGCGGTGACCAATATTGGAGACGGCAATGCCAGAAATGAAATCGAGGTATTCTTTTCCTGCAGTATCGAAAATGCTGGTGCCTTCCGCACGTGCTACTTCAACCTTAAGCGGATAAGGGGTGGTTTGTGCTACGTGATCAAGGAATATGCGCTCAGAATCCATCTGCGAAAGTAAGCAGGAATCGCCTAAAGTAAAACAGTAGACTAGCGTATCCCTTTGTGGTAAATTCAAATTGATCAGCGGATTCTACTTCCGTTTTAACGGATTATCACATAAAGCACTAATTTTGGACAATGTTAATTAAAGAGGGTGATTTTAACCGCAATGAACGATGGATGCTGGCTGGTATGTTGGTGTTGTTGCTTTGTGCCCTATTTGTTAAACTTGGTATTTATCCGCTTTATTTAGAAGAACCTAGACGTGGTTTGATTGCCTTGGAAATGATGTTCCAAGATAACCTTTGGGTGCCAACCCAAACGGGAGATTTATATTATCGAAAACCACCATTTTACAATTGGCTGATCATCCTTTCCTATCAAATATTTGGGGGCTATTCTGAGTTTGCCACCCGTCTTGTTTCTGTGCTTTCAGCCTTGGTTACAGGGGTAGTAATTTACAGGTTCTTTAAATTTAGATTGGGAAAAAGACTGGCAGTTTACTCCGCTTTAAGCTATGTCGCCTGTGTAGATATACTCTTCTATTTCAGCATGATTGGGGAGATTGATTTGTTCTATGCCTTGGTTACTTTTCTGGTTTTTGTAGTGATTTATCATTTCGGAAAACTAGAACAGTATTGGCCATTGTTCTTATTCGCTTACTTGCTCACCGCCATTGGTTTCTTGACCAAAGGACTTACTTCATTGCCGTTTTTGGCGATATCCCTGTTGGTCTTCTTTATTTATGAGAAGAAGTTTAAGCTGCTGTTCTCTATTCAGCACATTGTATCAATTTTGGCCTTCTTTGCTGTATTAGCGAGTTATTTCTATGCCTATTCTCTTTACGAAGATCCAAGTGGTTGGTACACCACACTCTTTTCTGAATCAGCAGATAAGGCAGTTGGAGGTGGTTTTTCAGCTTTACTAAAACACATTGTCCTTTTTCCATTGACAACCATGGCGAATCTTTTGCCTGTTACCTTATTCATTCCAGTGCTCTTTATTAAGAAGGTTAGGCTAGCACTTATGTCGAATAGACTGATGGTGTTTTTAGCACTGTTATTTGTAGCCAATTTTGTGGTGTATTGGGTTTCGGCAGAAGCAAAATCGAGATATCTCTATCCTCTGTTTCCTGTTTTGATTGCTGTTTTGCTTTATGGCGTCCAGAAAACAGATGCAGATGGATTGAAAAAATATGGCAAGGTGATTACTGTATTTCTGCTTTCTATAGCCACTTTGACATTTCCGGCCATGCTTTTTGTGAAGGAACTCGAAGTGGTAGGCCACTTACTGTTGATTGCTATTGTTTTAGAGTTGTTGGTGATTACGCTTTGGTGGTTGTATGCTAAAAAGGGAATTGAAGCCTATATGATCATTCTTGCAGTGCTGTTGGTGCTGCGTTTGGGTTATTCGTTTACAGTGCCAGTAACCCGCCAAAAAACCACTGGAGCTGCAGAAGACAAAGCCTTAGGTATTAAAATTGCAGAAATTACTAAAGGAGCACCTTTATACCGATTGGGTGATGTACGAATGTCACTTACTATTGTTTATTACTTGGAAGCGGAGCGGGAAACCATTTTATACCAAACGGATGAACTGAAGGAGGGCTTTTATTTTGTGTATACCAATGATTTACCTGAAACGGGCTATTCATTGGTAGAAGAGTTTCACTACCACAATGAGCCCATCTATTTAATTAAAGTAAATAGAGATTAATATCAGGCGACCATTTTTTTCTCTTTCAGCATATTAATTTTCTCTTTCAGTACCATTGGGTCATAAGGCTTCAATAATACATCCATATTTGTGTTCTCCATACTGTCCATTCCCGTAAGGTAGATAACATGACTCTGACTACCATTGGTTTTGATTTTTTCTACCACCTCAATTCCAGACATGTCTGGTAACTGAATATCCATCAGAATTAACTCGTACTTTGTTTTTTCGGCCAAAAGCAGGGCATCTGTACCATTGCTAGAAATGTCGAAAACTAAATCCCATTTCTTAGCGAAAACTGAAAGTAGTTTTAGGTTCAAAGGGTTGTCGTCTACGATTAAAACTTTGAAAGCCGAATGTTTAGATAAAGTATTCATACACCAAACTTCCTAAAAAACTGAGTCCTATTCTGAGTGTTTCGATGAATGGTAGACATGTGTCGATGAAGGTATTGAATGTTCGGTTAAGGTTGAAAAGCTATTTGGGAGTACCGTTGTCAGTCAGGATGAAAAGGAGAATCCGTTTGTTATTCAGCAATCAACAAAAAGACATGTAAGCTCATGCATTAAACCCTCGTTGCAAACGAGGATTTGTGGGAGAACCTGTGACAGTGGTTATCACAAAAAAAGCCTGACTCTTGCGAATCAGGCTTTTCAATAATTCTAAATACTAGTCACTAGCCTTTCTTATTCTCTTCTTTAATCAAGTTAAGGGCAGAACCCGCTTTGAACCAGCCAATTTGGGCTTTGTTGTAAGTATGGTTGGCCACAATTACATCTTTAGAACCATCGGCATGTACAAACTCAATGTTCAATGGCTTGCCTTCAGTGAATTGGTCAAGGTCTAAGAAGTTGATGGTGTCATCTTCCTGTACTTTGTCGTAATCTGCTTCGTTCGCAAATGTCAAACCTAGCATCCCTTGCTTCTTCAAGTTGGTTTCGTGAATTCTAGCAAATGACTTCACCAAAACAGTAGTCACACCCAAGAACCTTGGCTCCATAGCTGCATGCTCACGAGAAGAGCCTTCGCCATAGTTATGGTCGCCCACAACAATAGAAGGAACGCCTGCCGCTTTGTATGCACGGGCTGTCGCTGGTACTGGACCATACTCGCCTGTCAATTGGTTTTTCACCAAGTTGGTAGACTCATTGTATGCGTTGATCGCGCCAATCAAACAGTTGTCAGAAATATTATCTAAGTGACCTCTGAACCTCAACCATGGACCTGCCATAGAAATATGGTCAGTAGTACACTTACCAAATGCTTTGATCAAAAGCTTAGCGCCTGTAATGTTCTTTCCATTCCAAGGAGTGAAAGGCTCAAGCAACTGTAAACGTTTGGAGTCTGGCTTAACTTTTACCTCTACACTTCCGCCATTTTCGGCTGGTGCTTGGTAACCGTTATCTTCAACCGCAAAACCTTTGGCTGGCAATTCAGAACCTACTGGCGGATCTAATTTTACTTGCTCACCGTTTTCGTTGGTTAGGGTGTCGGTTAATGGGTTGAAACCTAAGTTACCCGAAATAGCAATGGCCGCTACCATTTCTGGAGAAGTAACAAAAGCGTGGGTATTTGGGTTACCGTCTGCTCTTTTAGAGAAGTTACGGTTGAACGAGTGAACAATAGTGTTTACTCTTGTATTATTGCCTGCTCTTTCCCACTGACCAATACATGGCCCACAAGCGTTGGTAAAGATGGTGGCGTTTAAGTCTTCGAAAATACCTAAAAGACCGTCTCTTTCGGCTGTAAAGCGTACTTGTTCCGAACCTGGGTTAATTCCGAATTCTGATTTCGTTTTTAAATTCTTGTCAATGGCTTGTTGCGCGATAGAAGAAGCCCTTGATAAATCTTCATAAGAAGAGTTAGTACAAGAACCTATCAGTCCCCATTCTACGTCCATTGGCCAGCCGTTTTTCTCAGCCTCTTCTCTCATTTTAGAAACAGGAGTAGCTCTGTCTGGTGTAAATGGCCCGTTGATGTACGGCTCAAGCTCGTCTAAATTAATTTCGATGACTTGATCGAAATATTGTTCAGGGTTAGCGTAAACCTCGTCATCACCAGTAAGGTGTTCTTTGATTTCGTTGGCTAAATCAGCCACATCAGCTCTGTCTGTGGCTCTTAGGTAACGATCCATAGAATCGTCATAACCAAAAGTAGAAGTAGTAGCGCCAATTTCGGCACCCATGTTACAGATGGTTCCTTTACCTGTAGCCGACAATGAGATGGCACCTGAGCCGAAATATTCTACAATAGCACCTGTTCCACCTTTTACGGTAAGAATACCTGCTACTTTCAAGATTACATCTTTAGCGGAAGTCCAGCCATTTAGTTTACCTGTCAGTTTCACGCCAATTAGTTTAGGGAATTTAAGCTCCCAAGGCATACCTGCCATTACGTCTACAGCGTCAGCACCACCAACACCAATGGCTACCATACCTAATCCACCAGCGTTAACCGTATGCGAATCAGTACCAATCATCATTCCACCAGGGAAAGCATAATTTTCTAATACCACTTGGTGAATAATACCTGCACCTGGTTTCCAGAAACCGATGCCGTATTTGTTCGAAACTGACTCTAGGAAGTTGAAAACCTCACCAGAAGCAGTCAATGAATTTCTTAAATCATCCTTAGCACCTTCTTTGGCTAGGATAAGGTGATCGCAATGTACTGTGGAAGGAACTGCTGCGGTAGGCTTTCCAGCTTGCATAAACTGAAGTAAAGCCATTTGAGCCGTAGCGTCTTGCATGGCTACACGGTCTGGAGCAAAGTCTACATAAGACTTACCTCTTTCGAATGTTGAAGTGGCGTCTCCGTCCCAAAGGTGTGAGTAAAGAATTTTTTCTGATAGGGTTAGGGGTTTCCCAACTGCTTTTCGTGCGGCTGCAATACGTGAAGGGAACTTCGCGTAAACAGCTTTGATCATGTCTATGTCAAATGCCATAATGGATTTTTTGGGTTCTTGGGTATATAAAATTATAACTCGTCAAGGGTTGACAAAGTTATGACTTTTCGTAAATAATAAAATCAAGAGTTCAGACTAAAAAGCCTTAAAATTCAGTTTTACAATAGTTTTCGTGTTGAATATTAAAAGACCAACAGTGAAACAATAAAGATAACCATTCCTACCAGCATTATTAAGAAAGAATAGGGGAGAATGTCCTTTGCCTTAAGCTTGGTAATGCCCAATAGGGGGAGCGCCCAAAAAGGTTGCAGCATATTGGTCAGTTGGTCGCCATAAGAAAGCGCCATGATGGTTTTTGGCAATGAAGCGCCAAGGTTTCGGGCTGCTTCGGTAACAATTGGGCCTTGCACTACCCATTGTCCGCCACCGCTAGGAACAAAAATATTCACAATCGCTGCGCTAAAGAAAGTGAATATTGGCAATGTTGCCGCAGTAGAAATTTCCATGAAACCTTGTGAGAATAATGCGCCAAGGCCAGAATAGGTCATAATGCCCATAATGCCTGCATAAAGAGGAAATTGGATGATGATTCCAGCCGAACCTCCAATGGCTTCTTCTATGGCGGAAAGAAATTTGGCGAATGAACCATGAAGCAAGACTGCTAAACCGAAAAAGAAGAAGTTGATGTAGTTCAGGTCGATAAAGGACAAACCGACCAATGCTGGGCTAATCCACATTTTTCTGATGGCGATAAAACAAATCAGCCCACCTAAGGCAATTGCGGCAATTTTAGAATTGTCCATTCTTTCCGCTCCATGGCTTTTGTGACTTTCGTGATGTGTTTCTTTTCTAAATACTACATTGATTTCTGAGTCATGGCTTCTTTTACCTAACAGATAGAATACCGAAGGAATGATAATGAGGACTAGGACAAAGGTGATAATGTTGGACGTTGAAAGTATCGTTTGACCAATGCCTATTTGCCCAATTTCTTGAATCAAAAAGTGATTATTGCTGGCTACAGCCAAAGGGGCTGAACCCGAAAAACCACCATGAAAACACATCATACCGCTATAACCGGCTGCGCCTAGTAAAGGGTAATTCATTTTCCATCCGTTGGCTTTGGCCCTTTCTGCTACTTTTCTGGCGAAAATGGCCCCAAACACCAAGCACAGTCCCCAGTTGATCATACTCACCAAAATGGTAAGCAAACTAATGGTAAAGGCTGCTTTGGCTGATGTATTACAATAGACAGTAAAACGATCGATGATGTTATTGAAAAAGGGTGTCAGTGCCAAAGCATGGCCTAAAATCAGGATCAAAGCCATTTGCATGGTGAATTCTAACAGTTCCCAAAAACCAACTTCCCAATAGCCTAAAATAACCATGCTATAAGCCGAACCTGCATTCTCTGGCCTTTCTGTAAAGGCCAAAGCAAGTATAAAGGTGACTAAGGTTAGAATTACCGCAATTGAAAATGGTGAGGGGAGTATCTGACGAACAAAACGGAGATAGAGACTGTTTTTAGACATAGTTCAAAGCTAGCAAAATGATGAATGCTTTACGATTTCAGAATTGAGAATTTTTAGTCATCATTTCAAATGGTTAAATTTTCAGCCTTTTGAAGGTTGTTTTCACCCATAGGGTTAAAAATAAAGTCTTCGCTAACTATTGTATGATTTTACAACTCATAAAAGACTGATCGTGTCTAAGTTAATATTGATGAATAGACTCAGAAGATTGATATTAGCTATTTGCCTTGTTTCGGCAATCCTTTATTCCTGCGATAATTCAGATGACCGCTCAAGTGTATATTTGAATGTGAAGAACGAAACGTCTATTACCTTGGAATCAGTGACCATCTATCTGGGAGGGGTGGTACATAATTTTGGGGCAGTTAATTCTGGCCAAACCTCTGATGAGTTCTTGTTTAATGACACTTATGTGGCAGACTCAATCACATTTAAATATGGTTTAGACTTAACCATACTCAAGCCAAATAATGCGCTATTCCAGTGGATGGGAATGGAAGTTGGAGCTACTTATCGGTATAGTATTCAGCTAGATCAAAATAATCAACCCAAGTATAGTGTAAGCAAAGTAGATTGATGTTGAACTCAAATAAAAAGGCCACTCAGAATTTCTAAGTGGCCTTTTTTGTGATTAGTAATCTGTTTTTTTATTCAAAGTCCTTGAAGAAACTCAAGTCAGCTTTATCATAAGCAGCTTTAAATTTAGGCCAAGCAGTATTGAAAAACGCATTCGTTGTTTCTTCTGTAAGCTTTATCATTTGCTCTGCTTTTTTCACAGCAGTTCTTTCTGTTTCACCAGGTGCTCCCATACGAGAGTTATTGTATCTTCTGGCTTCCTGAATATAGTTGTTAGCAGTTGTGAAACGCTCTCTCACCACGGCTTGACCTCTTTCTCCAGGTAACCCGATAGTTAATTTTCTAACAGGCTCGAAACTCTCTTTTACTGCTTCAACAGCTTTTTTCAAGTCTTTCACTTTGTCAGCATCCACGTTTTTCATTTGCGCTTCGACTTTCTCAATGATCTCATTTGCCGTTCTAACACGATTGGTTATTTCAGCAAAAGACTGAGTCATTTTCAAAACTTGATCTTCGAAAGCCTTATTGGCTTGAAGCTCAGACATGCTGATTTCCATTCTTGGATCAAGGTGTACTTTCACCATTTTAGAAACCTGCTGATCGCCAAACTCCAAAACCACTTTGTAAGTACCCGGTAAGGCTGATCCAGCAGATTGCTCTCGGTCTTGGCCACCGCCTCCACCGAAACCGCCAAATCTACCGCCTCCTCCGCCAGAGAATTCAACTGGGTAAGGGTTTCTTCTGTCCAAGTTCCAAGATACAGTGTTGATTTCACCCTTCTTGATGTTAGTCGTTCTGGTGCGAACAGTGTCACCGTTAGCATTTAGAACAATCATTTTGACTTTAGTAGGTAGCTTCTTCGCAGGAGTTTCTGTTGTTTCTGCTGCTTTGTTGTTGCGATTCCTGCGCGATGATTTACTATCGTCTGCTACTTCTTCTTTTTTGGCATCATCTCTTACCCAGAACTTCACATTGGCAGTGCTTAAGTATTTGTTTTCACCTTCAAATGGACCTCCATCTGCTGCAAAACGCATCCCAGGAGGCTGACGGTAGGTCATTTGATAAGCATCAGCTACATCGAACATTACGATATCTGTATTTTTAACAGCTTCAATGCCTTTTGTAGCCATTTCTCTTAAAGGTCTCAAGTCATCTAAAATATAGAAAGCTCTACCGAAAGTACCGATCACTAAATCGTCTTCTCTTTCTTGCCAAGCCAAATCCATAGTAGAAGCATTTGGGTAACCGTGGTTCCACTTGTTCCAGTTTTGAGCTTTATCAAAACTCACATACATTCCGTTTTCAGTACCTAAGAAAATCAAATTAGGCTCTCTTTCATCCTGAAGAATAGAAAGTGTGTAACCGAATACATCGTTATCATCTACAATTCTTGTCCAAGTTTGGCCGTAGTCTGCAGTATGGTATGCATAAGCAGTGAAGTTATTTCTTCTGTAATCGTTAGCAATTACGAAGGCTTCACCAGCATTATGGTGAGATGCTTTGATTTGAGGAATCCAGCTACCAGCAGGTAAACCCGGAAGTTTTGCTGCAACGTTAGTCCAAGTTTTTCCTTTGTCTTTAGTTACCTGAACGTTTCCGTCATCAGTTCCAGCCCAGATTACATTTCTGTCGATTGGACTTGGAGCAATAGCAATTATTGTAGTATGGTTTTCAGCACCAGTGGCATCTAGTGTTAAACCTCCACTTTCGTTTTGCTTTTGTTTTTCAGGATCGTTAGTAGATAGATCTGGAGAAATGATTGTCCAATCATCACCTCTGTTTGTGCTGTAATGAACAAACTGAGAACCGAAATAAACCGCATTTGAATTGTGTGGGTCAACGGCTACTGGAGAGTTCCAGTTGAATCGTAAGTTGGTTGCAGTATCTGGTGCTGTTGGCTGAATTGTTTTGGTATAGCCACTTTCTTTATCATAACGAGTCACACTTCCTTGCTGAGACATAGTGTAACCATATCTTGAATCATCAGGGATTGGAGCAACGTCAAAACCGTCACCAAAGCTTAATTCTTGCCAGTCATGGTTTCTGATTCCAGCTCTGTTAAAAACATAAGCTGGTCCAACCCATGAACCGTTGTCTTGCATTCCACCATACACATTGTAAGGCATTTCATTATCTACATTTACATGGTAGAACTGTCCAACAGGAAGTTTTTCAGTAAATCTCCATGTTTTGGCCATGTCACGGGTGATGTTCAAACCACCATCGTTTCCATCAATCATGTAAGAAGGATCTTCAGGGTGAATCCACCAAGCATGGTGATCAGGGTGAACGCCAGAGTAAGGAATGATTTCTTCCCAAGATTTTCCGCCATCTTCAGACCTAGAAACTCTAGAGAAAAGGCTGTATACTCTGTTTTCGTTTTTTGTATCTACAAAGATGTCGGCATAATAGAATGGACGGTCACCAATGTTTTGTGTAGTTGCAGAAGCTGCTCTTAGCTCCCAGTTGATACCGCCATCTGTTGAACGATAAAGACCATTGGCCTTAGATTCTATCATGGCATAAACGTAATCTGGTCTGCTTCTCGAAATGGCTAAACCAATTCTACCGTAGTCCCCTTTTGGTAATCCTTTTTCTCCAGTAAGGTTTTTGAAAGTGTCACCACCATCATTAGTTACATAAAGTCCTGAACCTGGGCCTCCAGACTTAAAGAACCAAGGCCATCTTTTATGTTCCCACATGGCAACAAAAATCTTGTTTGGGTTAGAAGGGTCAGCAACCATATCGGCTACCCCAGTAAGGTTGTTTGTATAAAGGATTTTCTCCCAAGTCTTTCCACCGTCTTTGGTTCTGAAAAGACCTCTTTCTTCATGCTCTCCCCAAGGAGAACCGATTGCTCCAACATATACAATATCTGGATTATCTGGGTGGATGTAGATTCTATGGATGTTACGGGTTTTTTCAAGGCCCATCAAATCCCAAGTTTCACCACCATCGATAGAGCGGTAAACACCATATCCACCGCTAACAGAGTTACGCGGATTTCCTTCACCAGTACCTACCCAAATGATGTCTGGGTTTTTTTGGTAAATAGAAATAGCACCAATACCGAGTACTGCTTCATCGTCAAAAAGAGGCTCCCAGTTAAGGCCACCACCAGTTGAACGCCATAAACCACCAGAGGCGGCACCTGCATAAATAATCTCAGGGTTACTTTCTACTACATCGATGGCCGTGATTCTACCACTCATGGCAGCTGGCCCGATGCTCCTGGCTTTCATGTCTTTGAAAAGATCCATGTCTACTTTTTGACCAAAGGCCAAAGCAGAGAGTAGCATGAATGTTAAACCCAAAATCGATCTGATTTTTGAAGGTCTAAATAGCTTTAAATGCTGAATACTCATTAAGTTATTGATTTGATTGAAAATGAAATTTTAACAATTTAAACCAAGAAGTCATAAAGAGAAATTCAATTCGTAAGAACGCAAACAATGTTGTATGAATGGTCAGTACTTTATTTACCATTCGCTCATCAGAAGTTTAATACCAAAACCAAAATTTAGGTGGTCGAAGCGTGATTTTTTCACAGTAATATCATAGACTTCATCAGTTTTGTTGTAGCTAACGCTTTGAGGGGTAAGGTAATCGACACTGGAGGATTTAATGGTTTTTATATTGAAATCTAGGCTGAGGAATTCGTTGAGGAATATCTCCAAACCTCCGCCAAAACCATAACTCAAAGCGAAGTCATCTATATCTCTAACAGAATCCCATTCTTCTTTTAAAGGGCCATCTCTGAAATGAGCTGTCGTAGCGATGTAGCTAAAGCCACCAAAAAAGTCAGCATAAGGCTGAAAGTTCCCCGAGACAGGAGGCTTAACTCTTATCAAGCCAAGCATATAGGCCATTTCGTTATTTCTTCTGATCCTCACGTTACCTAAATCCTCACCATGCCAACCATCTCGAACTTCGGAACCGTAGCGAGTTACACCAAGCATACCGCCCAAGTGAATAGGAGAGCCATTGATTTGAAAGGCGATATCAGAACTGATACCTCCTCCCCAGATTCCAGGGGAGTCTTTTTTTAGTTCCCCCACGGGCACAAAGCCATTTAAACTTAGACCGAAAGTAGACTGGCCATTTGAGAACATCGGGAAAAGGAGAAGTAAGACAGGTATTAAAAAGTATTTTGACATGTTGTTGGTTATTTTGACTTTTGATTTTAAGCCAATAATGTGCCAAAAATTAAAATGGAGTGATACTAAAATATTTTGATAACAATCTAAAATAATTAGTATTTTTAGCTTTTAAAACCTTTGGCATGAGCATAGTTTCAGAAAACATTAAGCACCTGAGAAAACTTAAAAATTGGACGCAGGGTGATTTTGCAGAAAAAATTGACATCAAACGGTCACTTGTTGGTGCTTATGAAGAAGGTAGGGCAGACCCTCGACTGAATAACCTACTTAATATGTCGAAGGTGTTTAAGGTGCCAGTGGATTTTTTGATTTCGAAAGACCTTTCTAACCTTAGTGAAGAGCAAATTCTGAAACTAGCGGCTCCTCGAAAGCCATCTTCAAAAGTACTTTCCATAACGGTGGATACTAATAATGAAGAACAGATTGACCTTATTCCTCAAAAGGCTTCTGCTGGGTATTTGAATGGTTATGCCGACCCAGAGTATTTGGAAGAACTTCCAAAGTTTCAGTTGCCAAATTTACCAAAGTCGGGTACTTACAGGGCTTTTGAGATAACAGGAGACTCCATGCTTCCACTTAGGCCAGGCACCATTGTGATCGGTAAGTATTTGGAAGATGTGACTGATATTAAGAATGGTCGTTGCTATGTTATTCTGTCTAAAGAAGAAGGCGTGGTTTACAAACGCGTTTTTGATTACACTATGGAAAACGGGAAGTTGTTTTTAGTGTCCGATAATAAATCTTATTCGCCTTATGATATTCCAGTGGGTGATGTAATTGAAATTTGGGAAGCAAAAGCCTATTTGAGTATGGACTTGCCAGATTATTCAGACGACACCATGGACTTTGAGCAATTGAAAAGTATCGTTTTAGAGCTCCAGCAAGAGGTGATTAAACTCAAGGACCATAGTTGAATTAGCCTATTCTATTTTTAGCTGCTGAGAAAGGGCCATTCTATCTATTTTTCCTGAAGCTGTTCTAGGCAGTATGTCTATTAAATACAGCGCATGAGGTTTATGGTATTTGGCCAAAGATGATTCTATGACCGATTTCAACTCATCAATAGTGCCCTTGTCCTTATTGACGATTACCGCCACATAGGTTTCTCCAAGCTGCGGGTGACTTTTCTTTAAAAGAATTACTTGGGAATCTAATAGCTCACTTATTTGGTTTTCTAGTTGGTCCAAATGTATTTTGATACCCCCAGAATTGATTACAAAATCGGCCCTGCCAAACCACTTAAACTCCGACCCTTTGAGTTCTACCACATCATTGGTTTGAATCCATTCATTGAGCGTTACATCGGCTTTGATGCGTAAACAATCGCGCTCGTCTGTTTCAACCGAAACACCATCCAATACTTTGAAAAAATCACTTTTATTTGGGCCATTCATGGCTTTAAGTGCTATATGAGAAACCGTTTCTGTCATTCCATAAGTGCTGAAAACCTTTGTGGGCAGCAATTGGATTTCCTTTTCTAGTTGTGCGCTAATCGGGGCACCACCTACAATAATGGTTTCAATATTGTTCATTTGCTTTCTTCCCTTTTCAGCGGCCATCATGCATTCGAGCTGAAGCGGAACGAAGGCGGCAAAAGAGAACTTCGCATCGTTTTCTAAATGTTCCTCTGGGTTTGAGTTTGGGGGAACTAACGTAAGATTCCATTCAAGTTCCATAGCCCTTACTAACATCATTTTACCTCCGATGAATTCGGGGTTGATGCACAGTAAGGCTGAACCCCCTTTAACCAGATTTAATGCTTTTGCTGTTCTTCTGGCACTAGCGATCATTTGCGATCTAGAGATGTAAATGGTTTTGGGTTTTCCAGTTGAGCCAGACGTGTTTTGAGCAAAACTTTCCTTGCCAGTGCGCCATTCATTTATGAACTTAGCGGCTGAAATATAGGACTCATCATGGCTCGATTCTTGTGATAAAAGCAATTTTGAAAAACTATTTTTTGTCCCATTCCAAATCAAATTGCCACCCATAGGCCAATTTTAGTTCATTATGATTAGAGTTCAAACCTTAACGCTTGCCTTTCTTATTTTTCTGATATTTTCAGTTCTTGGACAAAGCTCTTCGCAGTTTGTCATTAAAGGTAATGTTTCGGACAATCAAACAGGGGAAACGCTGCCTTTTGCTGCTGTATTTTTGGCCAACACTACGGTTGGTACGGTAACGAATGATAAGGGAGACTTTGTGCTCCATGTACCAAAATCAGGCTCATATGATTTGATAATCAAGTTTGCAGGCTATAAGACCTTTATCAAGTCCATTCAATTTTTCGAAGCGCAAACCTTTGAGGTCAATGCAAAGCTGGAAGTAGAAACTAGACAAATGAGGGGGGTAACAGTAACGGCCAAAAAGGATGAAAAATGGAAGCGAAATCTTGAAGATTTCAAAAGAGGATTTTTAGGGACATCCCCTTTTGCTAGAGAATGTAAGATTCTTAATGAAGAAGTAATTGATTTCTATTTTGATGAAGAGAAAAACATTTTCGAAGCCTTCGCTAGTGAACCACTAATTATTGAAAATAGGGCGCTGGGGTATAGAATCAAGTATGTTTTGGAAGGCTATATGGTGTACTTCAATGAGAAGTATTCGTCCTATTGGGGTTACCCATCTTATGAAGAATTAAGAGGGAATAAAAAACCAAGGGCGAGATGGTTGAAGAATCGGGAAGTTGCTTATATGGGTTCTGTAGATCACTTTTTCAGTAGTTTATTCAATAATAACCTTAAGGAAGATGGTTATTTGGTTCAAATGGCCAGAGATGTTGATGGGAAAAGGTATTTGGATAGAAATGAACTGGATTTATACCAGTTTGTAAAACCGGGTTCAACAGCAAACTCTAAGCGCTTAGAGTTTCAGCATATTCTGTATGTCACCTATACCAAAGAGTTGATTCCACCAGAGTTAGGGACGGTGATAAATGTTTCTGATGTGCCTGTTTATGGGAATAAGCAGCGTTCTCAGTTTCACTTATTCGAAGGTAAAACCTTTATTGAATTTGAGAAAAATGGATATGTCTATAATCCGCTAGATTACATAGTTGCCGACTATTGGGGAGTTGAAAAGATGGGGGATTTAATGCCTATTGACTATATCAATACCCGTTCTGCAAATAAATAAGTTATTTTTTTAAGCCTTAAGGCTTTCTAAAATGGTTTGTTTATACTCAGAAAACACTTCTGTGTTTCGCTCTGAATTGGTTTGGATTTCTAGAATTTTAGCATTCTTTGATGCACTAAAAAATTCTTCTAAACAGCCTTTCAAATCTTTCTGATTCGAACAGCAATAGTATTCAAAGCCAAAGTCGTTCGCTGTATTCTCAGCATTTAGCTTTTGTTTGGTTTCGAAATATTCTTCTAGCTCAGGCTGACGTTTTGGGCCGTCAATCATTCTGAAAATTCCTCCTCCATGATTATTAAAAATAATGACACGCAGGTTTTTGAGGTTGTAATTATGCCAAAATGCATTTCGATCATAGAAGAAAGCCATATCGCCTGTAAACAATACGACAGGTGATTTTTGAGACAATGCTGCCCCAACAGCAGTACTATTACTACCATCAATTCCGCTTGTTCCTCGGTTAGCGAAAACCTCAATCTGCTTATGCTTTGGCGCACCAATAATATTGGCATAGCGAATGGCCATGCTGTTTGCGAAATGCAACTTGGATTTGTTCGGAACCATTTCAAGCACAGTATTGAATGCTTGAAATTCGCTAAATTTTTTCATTTTCATGAAATTAGCTTTTTTCTTTTCTACCGTTTGATTTGCCTGCTGCCACTGGTTTAAGTAGCTGAAACTTCCTTTTCCACCAACATGATGGATAAACTCTCCAAAGAAATCCTCGGGTTCAATTTTGATCCGTTCGGTCAAGTGTTGTAGACTGTCATTCAATTTTTCAGACGAAGAAATATGCCAATGTTCAGTAGGAGGATTGTTTCTTAAGTAAAGTTTTAGATTTTTCGAAATCAAAGACTTACCTACCGTAATCAGTAGGGTTGGCGCCAATTCCTTATGGGCTGTATTGAGTTGAGGGTTTAAAAAGGAATCTTGATTATAGATTACCCCAGGTAAATCATGCTGGTTAGAGATAACATCTGCAATAATCGGAATGCCAGCTTTTTCTGCAAAGCGATAAAGTGCCTTATGTAATGGTTTGGAGTATCCCATTTGACCAATCACAATGGCTTTTCTTATATGGTTTTGCCATTTGTTTCCTAAATCAATCCACTGAGTGCGATGCATTGATCCCTCAATTGGAGTGTTCTTAATAATACGCACTTCAGGGAAGCTAACTAGCTCATTTGGGTCAGGATAAAACGGCTCTCTTATCGGGACATTGATATGAACAGGGCCTTTTCTACTGATACTCGCGTTAATGGCTTCGTTGACAATTCTATTACAATGCCAATTAGCGTCATCATGATTTACTTCAACAGGAAAATCATAACTGGCTAAAACATGCTTTCCATAGATATTTGATTGCTGAATGGTTTGCCCGTCATACTGATTTGTCCATTCAGGAGGACGGTCTGCGGTAAGGATCAGCAAGGGGATTTCCTGATAAAAGGCCTCTGCAATGGCAGGAGCATAATTATAGGCAGCTGAACCGGAAGTGCAAATCAAGGCTACTGGTTTACCTTGTTGCTGCGCCATACCCATGGCGATAAAAGCAGCAGAGCGTTCATCAGGAATTATTTTAGTCTCAATTTCAGGGTAACGAACAAAAGCGAGCGTGATCGCAGCCGACCTTGAGCCCGGTGAAATTATAGCAGTTTCAATGCCGTGTGCAGCGCAAATTGTTGCGATATCGTAGATATGTTGAAGGATCAAGGTTCTGAATTCAAAATATTGAGTAAGGTATTGAATTTCATTTCTGTTTCTTCAAATTCTTTTTGAGCAACAGAGTCTTCGGTTACTCCAGCGCCAGCATATAAGATTGCTTTATTTTCTAACAACTGCATGCAGCGAAGGTTTACAAAAATAGAAGTTTGTTTTTCGGTTTGTACCGGGCCTAAGTAACCTGAATAAAAAGATCGATCAAAGCCTTCATGCTGCTGAATGAAGTTTAAGGAGGCTGCTTTTGGCATGCCCGCAATAGCGGAAGTAGGGTGCAATAATTCCAACATTACTGTACCTAATTCAGGAAAGTTTGTTTCCTTCATATTTACTTCAAACTCAGTTTTAAGGTGAAGCAAATTTCCGGCAATAACGGTTTTTGGGCCTTTCTCCTCATATTCCCTCAGCCTGATTTTCTTAAAGCAATTAATAATGTATCGGCTTACTAGGGCTTGCTCTTCAATTTCTTTTTGAGTCCAGGCTGTATCTGAAATAGGCTTGTCGATGTCCCTTTTTTGGGTTCCTGCTAAAGCCACGGTCTTAAACTGTGAATGGTTTACTTCCAAAAGCAGTTCTGGAGTAGCACCTAACCAAGTTCCAGTTTCAGACGTGGATACAATAGAAACAAATGCGTTTGCATAGGCATCGCATAATTGTAAGTACTTGGTGATTAAGTCAAAATTATCGTTGAGTGAAATAGTTTTTGACCTAGCGGGCACAACTTTCTGAAAATCGTTGTTTTTTATGGCATCTACTCCAAGCTGTACTAGGTCTTTATATTCAAGGTCCACCTCTGTTATGACTTGATCTTTAACATGGTAGTTGACTTTTTCTTTTGGCTTATTGAGTTGCTGTTTTATGCTCTCTAAAAATTCTGTCTGATGTGCATCCTCACTGCTAGTCAAATGCTCATGCTGGATGATTTCATCAAAATCAAAAGACACATGAAAATCGCTTTTAATGAATAGTGTAGCACCACTTTTAGGATCGAAAGGAGAGAAGATAAATCCTTTGTCAGAAGTTTCTAAATCGGGTCTTTCAACTTCTTTAACCTTACTGAAGGATACCGTCAGGTTAATTTTCCTTTGATGCGGTGATCGCCAAACGGCCAAAGGAAGCTCTAAATTTACGGCTGCCTGAAATATAGATCTTAGCGCATGAGTCTTTTCATATCCCGAAAAATCAAGGGATGATGTTGCTGATTGCTTTTGATTCATTTCCTATTTTTTATCCATCACCGCCATGGTGATTCTACTGATACAGACCAGGTCATCATTTTCATTGGTGATTTTGATCTCCCAAACCTGCGTCTTTCTTCCAATATGGTGAGGTTTTGCTATAGCATAAACCCAGCCTTCCTTTACGGATTTAATATGGTTTCCGTTGATTTCTAAACCTACACAATATTGTTTTTCTGGATCTACCACAGAATGAGCCGCAATGCTGCCCAAGGTTTCGGCCAAAGTCAAAGAAGCTCCACCGTGTAAGAGACCTAAAGGTTGCTTGGTTCGATGGTCTACCGGCATTTTGGCCCGCATAAAGTCAGCGCCTACTTCTGTTATTTCTATACCCAAATGTTCAACCATAGTGTTTTTACTAAACTGATTGACGGTCGAAATATTAACTCCGGGTTGAAACATGGTGGTTCTAAATTAGTTTTTAGATTTGTGCCTGAATTGGGCAAAAATAGAACAAAATTGATGATCAAAAAAATCTACCTCACGCGTCATGGACAGACAGATTTCAACAAACAAGGAATTGTTCAGGGAAGAGGGGTGGATTCTGACCTAAACGAAATGGGACGGGCTCAGGCTCAGGCTTTTCATGAAGCTTACAATCATATAGCTTTTGATAAGCTATACATCTCATCGCTTAAAAGAACAGCTCAGTCGATGGAAGGCTTTATTGAGCAGGGCTTGTCTTATGAAGCACTGCCTGAATTAGATGAGATCAGCTGGGGAATTCACGAGGGGGCAGAAGTAAACGAAGCGCAGCACGCCTATTACTTCGATATGATCAGCAGTTGGCAAAGGGGTGAAACACACAAAGCAATCGAAGGTGGAGAGAGTCCTGAAGGTTTAGCGCAAAGATTGCGTGTAGGCTTATCCTATATTATGGCCAAAGAAAACGAATCTAATGTTTTGATTTGCATGCACGGTCGGGCTATGCGCTTAATGCTCGCCACTATTTTCAATTATCCGATCAGCGGAATGGATTACTTTCTTCACAATAATTTGGGGCTGTACGAAATCACATTTACAGGAAATGCCTTTGTATTAGACAAGTACAACGAAGTTAGCCACCTGCGCCATCTATAGTCGATAATGCAATTTTAGCTTTACTATCTAGGCTGTTTTTGTATGGATGCTTTTTGAATTCTAATACCTTATTGAAGTATACTTTCGCTTGCTCGTCTTCTTTTTCTTCCATTTTAATGTAGCCCATTTGAAGAAAAGAGTTCGGTATAAAGTAAGACTCTGGTAGTATGTCCGCATTAGAAGTCACTTCATTATAAAGGCTCAATGCTTCGGTATAATTAGACTTTAGTTGCGCCAACCTTGCTTTTCTATAAGTAATTTCATGGACCTCCATGATGGTCAATTTCTCCAAATTCAATTTAGAAACTGCTCGATTGGCCAATGTATAGTAACCTCCATCAATGGCGTATCTTATCTGTAGTAATTTGAAATTGGGTAGAGTGTTTGCTTCTAAAATAGCGTCAGCATTTTTGTCTGCTTCTGAAGTAGCACCTTTGGTTTGCTTGGCCTCTTCCCAGTAGTTTTTGAAAGAAGCGTTTTTACCTAGAAAATATTCACACATGGCTACTTTCATTTTAGAATCCTTCAATTGGTTTCTGCCTTCAAACTGACTGATATACTCCAAATAATGTGTTTTCGCTTGATTGTACATCCCACCTTGAAAAAGCGCTTCGGCTAGCAAGTAGTCAAATAAAAGAGGAGCATTGGCCTCCGGTTTTTCTAGGGCTTGTTGAAGTAGTAAGGAAGCAGCCTGAGCATTGTGTGCCTTCATTAGAATTAGCGAAGTAATATATACTTCAGCCATCGTTTTTTGGTTTGAAGTATTGCTTATTAATCCCTCAAGGGCTTCATCATGTCGCTCCAAAAGATACGATTCAATCATGGAAGAAATGAGCGTAGCTTCAAGCGTGAATTGCGTGGGCTCTTTCGAGAGCGCTTTTAAGTGCGTTAAGCCACTCTCAACATCTCCCTCCAGACCCAATACATTTAATACCCATTGTTTGTTGTCGGGTACGGCTCCAAAAATGACCTGTAGCAAGCCCATTGTTTTAAAATTGAGCTTGAAACCCGGGTGTTTTTCAATGTTATCTTCTGTGATTCGGTAGGCATTTCTTAAACTCCATACGCCACTGAGGGTATTTCCGAACTTGAGCTTTACAAAGGCCCATTGCATTTTGATTTCGGCCTCAAAGAAATCAATATATGGAGAATCGGAAGAAGCGTTTTCTAGTTGTTCGAGCCTTATGTCTTCGTTCTTTTTAAGTAGGTCGTAACGTTCTTCGTTTTCGCTAAAAATCAGTTCTAGTACATCGTTAAGGTTGGCGATGTATAAATCGCCCATTGGAATTTCAGTGTTTTCTAAAGAGGAGAGGATGGATTTTGAGGCTTTGAAATCTAAATTCAAAGTAGTGTAGTAAGCCAAATCAAAATTAGTGGTTTGGCTTTGAGCAAAACTTACTTGTGATAAAAGAAAAAATGGATAGACGAAAACGCCTATCCATTTTTTTATATTTAGAAACATCAAAAACTAATTAAGCCTTTGTTGCAACTCTTCTGCTTCTTTTTGGCTTAGCTTCTTCTACAACGATTTCGTCTGTAACGTCAGCTAAGATTCTACCACAATGCTCGCAAACGATAATTTTTTTGCGCTCACGAATATCGGCTTGTCTTTGGGGAGGAACAACGTTGAAACAACCACCACAAGCGCCTCTATCGACAGGTACTACAGCCAGACCGTTTCTTGCGTTATCACGAAGCTTAACGTAAGAAACCAATAGTCTCTCTTCAATGTCCTTAATCGCTTTTGTTCTTGCGTTCATTAGCTTCTGCTCGTCATCATGACTTTCTTTAGTCAAAGTTTCGAGTTCGCCTTTTTTGCTGCTCAAGTCTTTAGCCCTTTCACCTAACTCTTCTTCAGTCTTGGATATTTCACCATTCTTGATTTCGATTTTAGCGAAAGCCTCTTTAATTCTCTTTTCAGAAATTTGAATTTCTAAATTCTGAAGTTCAATTTCTTTCGTAATGGCATCATACTCACGGTTGTTACGCACGTTCATTTGTTGCTCATTATATTTTTTGATTAAGGCCTCAGAATTTTTAATCTGAGTTTTATAATCAGCAATATTAGTCTCAAGATCTCCAGCTTCAGATTTGAATTTGTCAATTCTCGTCTGATATCCAGCGATCTCATCTTCTAAATCAGCTACTTCATCAGGTAGGGCACCTCTTACTTTTTTGATTTCATCCAGTTCAGAATCAATTCTCTGAAGGTTAGTAAGGGCGTCAAGTTTTTGTGCTACAGTCTTTTCCATTCACGTTTTTTTAGAAGTACAGTACGGGATTCGTATTCACCTCTGTCAAATAGGTTGCAATATTAGCAAATTTTTCTGTCAATAATGAATGCAAAAGCTCTTTTGTAAACTTTTCGCTTTCATAGTGCCCAATGTCTGCAATCATGGTTTTCCCTTCACCATCAAAGAATTCGTGATACTTGAAATCTCCGGTCACAAAAGCATCGGCATTTTTCGCCATGGCTGACGCTAATAGAAAGCTGCCTGCACCACCACAAAGTGCCACAGTTTTAATTGAATCCACATTTTTAGCGGTATACCGAATGGAACTCAGCTGCATCGATTGTTTTAGATGGTTCAGAAATTCATAGCTTGTCATCTCTTTTTCGAGTTGCCCAATCATTCCAGCGCCTACCTCTTGGTTCTCATTTTCTAATTGACTGATGTAATAAGCCACTTCTTCGTAAGGGTGTGTTTCTTTTAAGGTATGAATAACCTTTCCACTTAAATGATTTGGGTACATGATTTCAACCCTGTCTTCATTAACATGCTCTAGCTGATCTCTTTCACCAATTGCAGGGTTGGCCCTTTCATTGGGTTTAAAGCTGCCTGTTCCATTTAATTTGAAACTGCAATGGGAGTAATTGCCTATTTCTCCTGCACCAACAGCATGAAGCGCATTAAGGACTCTATTGGAGTCATCTTTTGGGATAAAAACTACCAGTTTCTCCAAAACCTGTTTTTTTGGAGCTAATATTCTAGTGTTGACCAGTCCAATTTGATTGGCTATCTTTTGATTTACACCTAAATAGACGTTGTCTAAATTGGTGTGAATGGCATATATGGCAATGTCGTTTTTAATGGCTTTAATTATGGTTCGCTCTACATAGTTTTTACCATTGAGCTTTTTAAGTCCTTTGAAAACAATAGGGTGGTGGGCAACAATGAGGTTGCACTTTTTAGCAATTGCATCATCTATTACAGATTCAATACAATCTAAACTCACCATGACTCCACTCACGTCCCAGTTTTTATCTCCAGTAATTAAACCTGAATTGTCATAAGACTCTTGATAAACTGGGGGCGCAAGTTTTTCAAGTACTTCAATGATTTCCTTGATTTTTACCATCTTTACAGCTTTTAAAATGCTAAGATAGAAACCTGAATAGAATGAAGCTCTTACGTTGGATATTATTTCCTGTTTCAGTCCTCTACGGTTCGCTGATGAGCTTCAGAAATCACCTGTACAATATAGGAAAGAAGCCCCAAGTTGAATTTGACCGCACCATAATTTCGGTTGGTAACCTTTCAATGGGAGGGACTGGAAAAACTCCAATGGTGGAATACTTAATTAGGCTACTTCAAAATAATTACCGTTTAGCGACCTTAAGCAGAGGTTATGGAAGAAAAACTAGCGGTTATCGAATGGCTACTGACACGGATACTGCTGAAACAATAGGGGATGAGCCTTGTCAATATTTCAGGAAATTTGGAACAAATATCTCAGTGTGCGTTGGGGAAGAACGGATTTTGGCCATTCCCTCTGCCATTATGGAGAAGGAAGATATTGATGTTTTTCTTTTGGACGATGCCTATCAACACAGAAAAGTGGCCAGGGATTTTAATATTCTGTTAAGTGATTTTAATCACCCTTTTTATGAAGATTATATTTTGCCCACTGGGGAGCTGCGCGAAAGCAGAAGAGGCGCAAAAAGAGCTGATTGCGTGATTATCACCAAAAGCCCAGAAGCGATTGACGAGCAGGAGAGAAGAGAAATCAAGGCAAATGTGAAACTATACTTGGGTGAGAAACCAGTGTTCTTCAGTCATATTGAATACGACTTTCCTGAACTGGTTTTTGAACATAAAACCACATCGTTACAGTATAAAGACAATATTGTCTTAATTACGGGCATTGCCGATAATAATGTTTTTAGGTCTGAAATGTCATCTAAATATAATGTTCAAAAGGAATTTATATTTGAAGACCACCATAATTTCACATCGAAAGATATAGATGGAATAGAAGGGTATTTGGCACAGCAGAAAACAGATTTACCAATAGTAACCACCGAGAAAGACATGGTACGACTTTTGTCGCTTGCCGATCATTCACTTTTTAAGAAGACGGCTGTGTTCTATATTCCGATTCGTTTTGTTTTAGAGGAAGAAGAGAAGTTTACCAGTCGGCTGTTTAATGTGCTGGAACAAAAGAAAAACCTCAATTGAATTGTTAATTTTGGGCGTGCTGAAGAGGGTATTATTTATTTCGTGTTTTTTAGTGTTGAGTTCTGTGGCTTTTTCTCAGGGCAACACCACATTTAGTGTCAATAGAGATTCTCTTAAAAGTCAGCGAGAGAATCGACTTTTAAAGGATACGGTTAAGAGCGTATATGGACCTTTAACCACCCGTTACACTTACGAAAAGAATTTCAAATTCAACAACCTCATTTTCAATTACCCAGATACTATTCCAGATAACCTGCATCGCTATACCGACATTGAAAAGTACGGTAATCTTGGACAAAATTTGGGGAATTTAGGTACGGCTTACAGAAACTTGTACTACGAACCTTCAATGACGATTGGAAGGCGGTCTGGCTATAATGCTTATGATGAGTTTTACGTGGGACCTGAGGATATTAAATATTTTGACACAAAGTCTCCATTCACAGAAATCAACGTGGTTTATGGTGGTGGCCGTAGGGGAGGAACCGACATTGTTTTTGCTCTGAATGATAGCGTTTACTTGAACCTCGGTTTTCAATATAAAAGTGTAAGGGCCGAAAAACAGGTGTCCTTTTTGAGCACAGGCGATTTTCAGTCGAAGGGCACCAACTATAATTTCTTTGGTTTTATTCGCCCCAAAAAACTACCCCGCTATTTGGCTTTGTTTAACGTAACCCAAATGAAATTTAGCGTTGATGAGCAGGGAGGGGTTCTCGACCCAGCAATCGACCCAGCTAATGATGAAGAAGGCGCAAAGGCTACTTATTTTAAATATAAAGATGCCAACGTAGTACTCGATGATGCAGAAAGCTACGATAAGCGGGGTGGAGTGCATATTTTTCAACAATACAATTTAGACTCTGGTTTTCAGGTGTATCATTCTGGTACTTTCTATAATCAGGTGGTGAGGTACACAGATGTCTATAATTTAGGAGGTTCAGATTCCCTAGTGTACAATTATGTAGGTCAAGGTTTGACCCAAGACTCCATCAAAGACAGAACCACTTACAATGAACTCTCCAATGAGTTTGGAATAAAAGGCTACACCAAGAGTTTCTCATATACCATTTTTTATCGCTCCCGCTACTTGAAGTATGACAACAGAATTTTGGGTGGAGAAGGAGCCGATTTAGAAAGCTATTTGGGTGGAACCTTAAGGCAGAAAATCACGCCTAAGATTTTCTTGAAGGCTTCGGGAGAGTATTTAATCGGAGGTGGCTTTTTTGTTGAAGGTGATTTTACGAGTAGTTTCTTCGATGCCAAAGTGTCTAAAGTTTCTAGTCAACCTTCTTATTTGTCTGAGCTCTATGCTGGCCAGCAGGGCTATTGGATTAACAGTTTTAAGAACGAGCAATCTGAGAACTTATATGGTGAGGTAAAAATTAACACTCCGGGTTTGAGTTTTAGACCATTACTAAGGCTCAATAGAATTGCCAATTACCTCTATTATGATCAAGATAAGCGTCCAAACCAAGCGAGCAGCGACATTGTGATTTTAGCACCGGGCTTCCATTTCGATTTTAAGTTAGCCCCAAAATGGAAATGGTCTAGTAGTTTTTATTACAATACGGTTTCTGGAGGTTCTTCAGACCTTTATCGCTTACCAGATATCTTGGCCAATGGCCAATTGGCTTATAAAAACGTGATTTTTGATGGTAAAATGATTATCCATACGGGTATAGATTTGCATTACCGTTCGGCATATTATGCCAATGCCTACAACCCAATTGTTCAGCAATACTATTTGCAAGATGACTTCGAAAATAATGCCTTTCTTAAGGCCGATTTATTCTTGAATTTCAAAGTAGAGAATTTTAATTTTTTCGTGAAGTCTGGTCATTTCAACCAAGGGATCACCGCTGAAGGTTATTTCTTAACTCCATACTATACAGGCGTAAAACGTACTTTAGACTTAGGCGTACGTTGGTCTTTCTACAATTAATTGGTTTGGCTATCAAGTAGGTAAACGAAAAAAGTCATTCTGAAAGCCGTATCAATTTCATTGACGAAGCATTCTAGAATGACTTTCTGCAATTGGATGAAAATTCTTTTTTAGTTGCCTGTGCTGAATAACTTGAAGTTAACGCCAAGGTTCAATACATGCTTAAATTGAATCTCTCTAGAAACATTTCCGTCCTCACCTTTGATTAAGATATCGTCATCATATATCAACTGTGTTCCAAAGGTAGCATTGAACCACTTGTTTACTTTCATTACTAAAAGCGTTTCCCAGTTGGTATCTACATTTCCAAAGCTGTCGTAAGCTGTAAAGAAGTTTAGGTTAGACTGGAAAGATATGTTTTCCATTATCTTCAAGTTTAAAGTTGTGAGCATGTTCGCACCGAACTCAGCCCTTACTTTGTCGCCTGGATCTACACCATAAGCACCAACCGCTGAAAGTTCATCATCCATTACAAAAGTGAATTTACCTGCAGCTGGAGAAAAGGAAACGGTGAGGATATCACCACTACTATATTCCATACCTAAGTTTACAGAAAGGTAGCCTGGTGCCATAAAATTGGAAATCTTCTCTGCGATTTGCTCTCCTGCATTTAAAGGGTCAGCAACATAATTACTACCCTCTAGCAGTTGAGTTCTTAGAATGCTTGAAACACTGTAACCAAATTTCTCATTGATTTTTCTTTTGTACTGGCTTAGTAGAATAATAGCATCATCTGTTTTTCTGAAGTCTCTGTCGCCTAGCTTGGCACCGCCTAGGGCAAAGTCAATTTGATTCTTCCAGGTAGAATGCGTTGCTTTCTTGATGGCTGCTGCGTTGAAGATTGTACCTAAAGAAACAGAGCTTTCACCCCCTCCGGCCCAATTCGATAGGCCCACGTTTGCGAACGTAAACCCTAAGGAGCCTTTTCTTTCCCATTTTACGGAGTCAGCCGTTTGCGCCTGAGCTGTATACGCCACTAAAAGGGTAAGGCAAATGAGTAATGTTTTCTTCATAATGTCAATGTTTGGAAATTGATATATTCAAATTGATTTTAAAAATGTGTTGCAATTTAGCAGGTTCAATAAAATCTAGCGGCATACTCGTTCTACTTTTTAATAATAGGGAGGAAGCGCGTAAGTTTGCAACATGAATGACGAGTTAAGTAATCATCTCTTAGGGCTACAATTACCGACCGACCCACGCTGGGCAAATATTGCTCAGATGAACATTGAGGAAATACTGGTAGATCATGCTTACTGTGAGCAGAAAGCTGCTTCTTCTTGCATTTCGTTGATTATTTTGTTTCCAGAAAAAACAGAAATGGTGGAAATGATTACGCCAGTTGTAGCCGAAGAATGGAATCATTTCGAAAGAGTTTTGGAACAACTCAAGTAAAGAGGGATGTCTTTCGGTAAAGCCCGAAAAGATGAATATGTTATTCAACTTCAGAAGGTAATCAAAAAAGGAGGAAACCGAGATCAGCAATTGGTAGAAAGACTATTGATGAATGCCTTAATTGAAGCCCGCAGTTGCGAGCGATTTAAAATTCTATCTCAGCACATTGAAGACCAAGAACTTAAGAATTTCTACTATGAACTTATGGTTTCTGAAGCAGGGCATTATAAGAATTTCATAAGTTTAGCTAAACATTATATGCCAGAAGATTACGTGATTAACCGTTGGAAAGAGTTCTTAATGGAAGAAGCAAAAATCATTAAGTCACTGGAAGTGAGGGGCGATAGAATGCACTAGAATAGTTTGAAGTACAAAGACTTCAACTTTTACAGTTTAAGTCTTCCTTTTCTTCTTTTTAGCTGCAGGAAACAGAATGTTATTCAGTATCAATCGGTAACCCGGAGAATTAGGGTAGAGGTTTAGATCGGTTGGCTCTTCGCCTACCCTGTGCTGATAATCCTCTGGATCGTGTCCACCATAAAAGGTCCAGAAACCATTTCCGAAAACACCATGGATATATTTAGCTTCCTCAGCCGCATCGTTTTGTCCCATTGTTACCACGTCAGGTTTGATTACTCTAGTTTTAAATGCAGTGGTTTGACCATAAAAGCCCTTAATTAAGCGGGTATGATTCTGGGTCAACATGGTTGGGATAGGGTCCCATTTGGCGGAAAATTCAAAGAGTTTGAAGAAATCATTTCCTTCATTTAAGGATCTTGAACGTCTAGCATCCGTATTATCTATATCTGAGAACTCATATTCAAGTGGGTCTTTTTTTAGTTTGAAATTTTCAAAAGCCAAGGTCTGCGAGAAATCAAATTGTGATTCGGCTGCGGGGTTGGCAGGATCGCCATCGTACATGGCTTCGATAAAGTCCAACCCGTTGGCTGCTAGGGCTATATCAAATGAATCTGTAGCGGAACACATGGCAAAAAGAAAGCCACCACCCGCAACGAATGTTCTTATTTTTTGCGCTATAGCCAGTTTTAGTTGTGACACTTTTGCGAAACCGTGCTTTCTGGCAGAAGCTTCATAGTCCCTTTGCTGTTGCTGGTACCAACTGTAAGGAGAGTAGCTCGCATAGAACTTGCCATATTGACCTGTGAAGTCTTCATGATGCAAATGAAGCCAATCATATTTAGTTAGTTCATCCGCCATTAATTCATCATCATAAACAACATCATAGGGGATTTCAGCATAAGTCAACGCTAATGTTACGGCATCATCCCATGGCATTTTAGTTTTAGGAGTGTAAACCGCAATTTTTGGTACCTTCTCCAATTTCATCATGTCCATGTTTGAAGACGGGGATGAAATCTGGCTTTCGTATTGAGCGGCCGTAGCATCTGAGATCACCTCATAGCTTACTCCACGGATGACTAATTCCTTCTCTATGTTGGCTGAAGAGGGTAATAAAAAACTTCCTCCCCTAAAATTTAACATCCAGTCGATTGTTACGTCTTTACTGAGAACCCAGTAAGCAATACCGTAGGCTTTTAGGTGATTTGATTGTGAAAGATCCATAGGGATCAATATTTTGGACGCGTAGCCAGAAAGGCTGAACGTAGCCAAAATCAATAAAACCAAAAGTCTTCTCATAGTGAACTGGATTATAAACCGTTTAACAGAACGATCGTTGAATTTATAAATTTGTTGGCAATATCTGACCAACGGTTGACTAAATTCGTAACAATCAAAAACTCATTTTATCTCAATGAATTTCAGAGAAAACGTCAGGGAAGGAATTAAGTCGATTAAATCGAACACCCTTAGAACCATTTTAACAGGTCTAATCATCGCCATTGGTATCACCTCTTTGGTGGGAATGCTTACTGCTGTAGATGGTATTCAAAGTGAAATAGAAGCTAGTATGTCGGGTTTAGGGGCCAATAGCTTCGATGTGGCAAGCCGTTCTTCTGGAAGAAGAAGTATGAACGGAGTTAGAGAAAAGTCTTATGCACCCATTAAATTCGATGAGGCTACCCGTTTCAAAGAAGATTTTAATTTCCCATCAACTGTAACTATTTATACACGAGCTTCTGGTTCTGCTGAAGTTAAATATGAGGAGAAGAAGACTAGTCCAAATACCAGTATTACTGGTGGGGACGAAAATTACTTTTCAATTAAAGATGTAAAAATAGAACGTGGCAGAAATTTCTCTGCATTAGAAATTGAATTCGGAAATTATGTATGTATTCTGGGTACAGAAATAGTCAATTCTCTTTTTGAGAAAAATGAAGACCCGCTGAATAAGACGGTTAAATTCTACGGGAATAACTATCGTGTGATTGGTGTTTTGGAAGAAAAAGGTGGTTTTGGAGGTGATACCGAGGAAGATCGGAACATCATTATACCACTTTTGAATGCAAAACGTCTTGATCGAAGTGGTAGAATGAGGTATAGCACTACTGTTATGATTCAAGACCCTGAACAAATTGATTATGCAATGGGAGAGGCTACGGGCTATATGCGTAAGATCAGAGGTGATAAATTAGGTGAGGAAAGCACTTTTGAAGTCGTTAGGTCAGACTCTGCTACTGAAGCTTTAGATAATATGACCAATGGGCTACGAGTTGGTGGTTTAGTGGTAGGTGCTGTTACATTGTTGGGTGCTGCTGTAGGGCTTATGAACATCATGATGGTGTCAGTGACGGAAAGAACAAGAGAGATTGGAATTAGGAAAGCCTTAGGCGCTACGCCAAGTAGAATTCGTCAACAATTTTTAATTGAAGCGATTGTGATTTGTCAGATGGGGGGTATTGCTGGAGCCTTAATGGGTATTGGAGTGGGTAATATACTCGCCACCGCACTTGGAGGAGCATTTATTATCCCTTGGCTATGGATTACTGTGGGCTTAGTGGTTTGTGTGTTTGTAGGTTTAGCGTCTGGTGTTATTCCAGCCACTAAAGCTTCCAAGCTAAACCCAATTGAAGCCTTAAGATTTGAATAGGCGGTTTATGCTGCTGATGAAAGAGCCTCGATTTATCGAGGCTTTTTTTATATTGAAGTAAAATTTGAAGCTATGAATTTTACTGAACCATCTCACAAGAAAATCTTAGGCATCCTTTTTATTGCCTTTAGTGCCCTAGGACTATTGGGCTTAGTATTCTATGATTTCTTTATTGATTTTATATTGAATATGGCCGCACTGGAAAATGACCCAATTCCAATGGAAGCAATGTGGATATTTGATTTTATTGATTCCATACTATGGGCAATCGCCATCCTTTTCCTTATTCCTAAAATCGTAATTGGCTTTGGCTTAGTAAATGGCCGTAAGTGGGCTATGATGCCCGCACTTGTTTATGGAATCATCGGGCTTATCAATTTTCCCTTTGGAACACTTGTAGGAGTGTACAGCATTATAATCTACACTGCTAAACCTAGTGAAGAGGAAGACTTCGACAGAAGAGCTAACTAATTACTGTCGGGGAACAAAAACCACTTTTTTGGTTTCGAAGAATTCTGGTTCAAAGAATTTTTCAAGGTTGTGAACGCGCACTTTAACCAACCTGGATTCTTTGATTTCGGTGGTCAAATCTCCTCCTTTTAGGTAAAGTAAACCGCTTTTGTAAGCTACTTCGGCAGTCGGCTTAAACTTATGTTTTACCCATGGGTAGAACTCTTTGAGTTGAGCCACTGCACGACTTACTATAAAGTCATACTTTCTATCCTTAATGGCTTCAGCACGAATTTGTTCAGCAACTACGTTTTTAAGGCCTAGTGCCTCACTAATATTTTTCACCACTACTATTTTCTTTCCAGTGGAATCCACCAAATGAAAATTGGATTCCGGAAACATAATGGCCAATGGAATTCCAGGAAAACCGCCTCCAGTCCCAACATCCAAAATATCGGTGTTTTCAGGAAACTTAAAAACTTTGGCTATGCCTAAAGAATGTAATACGTGACGCTCGTAAAGGTTTTCAATGTCCTTTCTCGAAACCACATTTACCTTTTCATTCCATTCAGTATACAAAGGTTTTAACTGAGCAAATTGAGCAATTTGCTTTTCTGTAAGGGCAGGGAAATGTTTTTTGATTAACTCCATTTGAGTGCGAATTAACAAAAAAGAATTAGATGTGTTCCTTTTTACCTTTCACAAGGTCATACATTAATTCACGGGCCCTATGCAATTGTGCCTTAACAGTGCCAAGAGGTGCATTTAATTCTTTTGCAATTTCGTCATAGCTTAGCTCATCAAAGTAACGAAGCTTTACCAATCGCTGATATTTGGCAGGAAGCTTAGTAACAAAGAGCTGAACCAATTCAATCTTTTGCGCTTTAATGGCTTCTTCTTGTGGGTTCAAGTTTCTGTCTTGAACATCGATATTCACTGACTCACCATTGTCGTCACTATAAGAAGTATTCAGACTCATGGTGTCGAGCCTTTTCTTGCGTATAAAGTCAATGGTATTGTTGGTGGCAATTCTAAACAGCCAAGTACTAAAGGTGAAGTCCTTTTTAAACTTATGAAGGTTTTTAAAAGCCTTAGCAAAGGCTTCAATGGTTAAATCCTCGGCATCATCAACATTCCGAATCATCTTCAAAATCATGTGGTAAACAGGTTTACGATAACGTTGTAATAACTCCGCAAACGCCTGTTGATCATGATTCTCAACGGCCAGGTCTATTAATTTAAAATCTTTGAGTGCTTTGTCAGAAAACTGCTTACCTAACTCCATTTAACCTTTTTTGCTATTAGCGCCACTAATCCCACCATTGGGTAATACAAATTTAAACACAGATCGAGGAATGGAAGTGACCAGTAGGCCATGTTCATTTTCAGCTTGCGACCTGAAAGGGTAAAGATAACATAAAATGACAAGCTCTTGATACCGATAATCACCAAAGTGAGACCAATATTAAAGCCTGCTAAAATTGCCCAAAACAGCATTATCCAACCTGTCAGCGAACTTAACGCAAAAAGACCCAATCTCGTTTGATCTTTTTCACGATAGTTTTTCCCAACAGACAAATGCCTGACTTTTTGGGTGAAGTATTCACTCCAAGTTGCCTTTGGAATAGAGGTGACGTGTGCATCTGGGTGAATACAGATTTCAGTGTTTATATCATTGGCGTGTGCATTCACAAAAAGGTCGTCATCGCCTCCAGTTTGAGATTCAAAACCTTGGAATGAGTTCTCTATAAAGACAGACTTACGATAGGCCAAGTTTCTGCCAACACCCATGTAAGGCTGTTTTTTGATTGCAAATGAAAGGTATTGTATGGCGGTGAGTAAAGTTTCGAATTGAATCATATGATTCAGAAAACCCTTTTTAGTTTCGTAGGGAGAAAAACCCAACACAAAGTCTGTATCCTCTTTAAAGCTGCCAGCCATTTTGCTGATCCATTGATCTGATTTAGGAATGCAATCAGCATCAGTAAGTAATATAATCTCATGCTGAGCAGCTTCAATACCTAATTGCAAAGCATTCTTTTTACCGTTCCAACCTTCTGGTAAATCATGAACATGAATGACGTTAAGCTTTTGATTCATTTGCTTGAGTGAGTTGAGCAAGCCTTCTGAGCCATCAGATGATCGATCATTAACAATAATAACTTCAAAAGACGAATAGTCTTGATTAACCAACTTGGTAATCAATACAGGTAGGAGTCTCACTTCATTTCTTGCCGCAACGACTATAGAAACGGGTAATTCAATTGCGGTTTTCTCATCCGAAACCACATGACTGAGTAATAGACTAAAATAGCCCCAATGATAGTACAGTTGAACAGCTGAAACTAGAATAAATAAGGACCAAAAGATAATTTCTAAACTCACAGAAAATGAAATGATGCCTGAATGAAATAAGAATAAATGATTCCTGCTATTTTTGTGCGATCAAAAATGAGGAATGAAGTTTAATTTAGCTGGAGTAGACAAACAATCTAAAGCCCGAGCGGGAGAGGTAATCACAGATCATGGTGTAATTGAAACACCTATTTTTATGCCTGTAGGTACTGCAGGGTCTGTTAAAGCGGTGCATCAACGCGAATTGAAAGATGATGTTCAGGCGCAAATTATTTTGGGGAATACTTATCATCTGTATTTAAGGCCAGGCTTAGAAGTAATTGAGGCTGCTGGTGGTTTGCACAAATTTAATGGTTGGGACAAACCTATTTTGACCGATAGCGGTGGTTATCAGGTCTATTCACTTTCGGGCACCAGAAAAATCAAAGAAGAAGGAGTAACCTTCAAATCTCATATTGATGGTTCTAAACATATCTTCAGTCCAGAAGCTGTAATGGATATTCAACGCACCATTGGAGCCGATATCATGATGGCCTTTGATGAGTGTACTCCATACCCATGCGACTACGAGTACGCTCGCAAGTCCATGGAAATGACACACCGTTGGCTTAAGCGCTGCTGCGATAGGTTTGATGCTACGGAAGGAAAGTATGGCTATAGCCAAACGCTT
Organism: Roseivirga sp.; assembly: GCF_034669765.1. Lineage (GTDB taxonomy): Bacteria > Bacteroidota > Bacteroidia > Cytophagales > Cyclobacteriaceae > Roseivirga. The sequence continues at coordinate 472,338 of NZ_JAXMOQ010000002.1, read as the reverse complement.
TTCCCGATTGTACAGGGCAGTACCTATAAAGATTTAAGAGTCAAGTCTGCTGAAACGATTGCTTCGTTTGAGCGAGAGGGAAATGCCATTGGGGGATTGTCTGTGGGTGAACCAGCAGAAATGATGTACGAACATACCGAGATTGTTTGTGATATTCTACCTAAAGACAAACCACGTTATTTGATGGGCGTGGGGACACCTGAAAATATTCTAGAAGGAATTGCCTTGGGCGTGGATATGTTTGATTGCGTAATGCCCACGAGAAATGCCCGTAACGGAATGCTGTTTACAAGCGAAGGCATTCTGAATATGCGCAACGAAAAGTGGAAAAACGACCATAGCCCGATTGACCCTAACTTAGGCGGATACAACAGTACATTTTATTCTAAAGCCTACTTAAGACACTTGATTACCAGTAAAGAAATTTTAGGGGCACAAATAGCCAGTATTCATAACTTAACTTTTTATTTATGGTTGGTTAAGGAAGCTCGAAAACAGATATTAGCAGGCACGTTTGTTGATTGGAAAAACAAAATGGTCAAAAAAGTGACACAACGCCTCTAAATGAAAATACTGGATAAGTACATATTAACGAAGTTCCTCACGACTTTCCTTTTTGTTGTAGGTATTTTAGTAGCCATTGTGCTCATCCTTACCTTTTCAGAAAGGAATGAAAACTTCATCAAAAATGAGGTGGGCACTTGGTTAATTATTAAGTACTTCCTTTTTTATGCGCCTTATATTGCCAATTTAATTACCCCTATTACTGTATTTATTGCAGCGGTATTTGTCACTTCCAAAATGGCCAGTCATACGGAGATTGTAGCCATTTTAGCTGGTGGGGTGAGCTATCCAAGAATGTTGAAGCCGTTTCTGATGGGGGCTGTAATCATAGCCGTCATTAGCTTTATTTTTACAGGGTGGATTATTCCAGAAGCCAATAAGTTTAGGGTGAAGTTTGAAAACCAATACTTTGCCGACAAACCTTTTGTTTATTCAGGTCAAGATGTCCATTTCAAAGTAAGCCCAACTACCTATGTCTATTTAAGGTCATACAACAACTACAGAAATACGGGAAGGGATTTTACGCTTGAAGAGATTGTAGACAAAGAGATGCTGTATAAGATCTCTGCCGCTGAGATTTTGTGGGATTCTACGTTAACCTCTTGGACTTTAAGAAACTGGAATCTACGGAAGTTTAATGAGTTGGATGAAGAATTTCAATACCAAAATGTGAATGATACACTCATCAAAATAAACATGAGTCCAGACGATTTTTCTAGTCAAACTGGACTGCAAGAAACCCTTACTATTCCCGAATTATATACGTATATAGACGATTTAAAGCTGAAAGGTGCTGATAATATTCCGATTTATCATATCGAAAAATTGACAAGGTTTATGTCTCCCTTTACCGCAATAATTCTGACTTTTATTGGCGTAATATTATCTTCAAGAAAGACCAGAGGAGGAGTAGGTTTTCAGATTGCTTTGGGCTTCTTCTTGGCTTTTATTTATATACTTTTGTTTATCGCTACAAAGAGTATTGCCGAGGCAGGCTCAATGGATGCGCTGCTTGCAGTTTGGATGCCCAATATTATTTTTACTATGCTCGGAATCTCTATCTACCGCTTTGTTCCTAAGTAATGGAAGCCTCTTCTAAGGACTTTTTAAAACTCCATTTTATCGTTTTTTTATGGGGTTTTACTGCGATTCTCGGCAATGAGATGACCATTCCTGCTACAGATGTAGTGATGTACCGTACGGCTTTGGCCAGTATTGTGCTGGCGGGCTTTATGTATTTTAAATCCAAGACATTTCAGGTAAGCAAGGAACATCTACTCCCAATGATTCTGATTGGGTTTGTCATTGCAATCCACTGGTTCTTATTCTTTGAATCGGCCAGGGTATCTAATGTATCGGTTTCTTTGGCAGGAATGGCCACCACCACGTTTTGGACCAGCCTCATTGAGCCATTGTTTAACAAAAGAAAAATTAGACTGTTCGAGGTGATTTTAGGCTTGGTGGTTATCAGCGGGCTTTATGTCATCTTTCGTTTCGAATTCAATAATGCACTGGGCTTAGGATTGGCCATGGCTGCTGCCTTTATGGCCGCACTTTTCTCGGTATTGAATGGTAAAATGACCCATAAGCTGTCTCAGTACACCATTACCTTTTACGAAATGGCTGCAGCAGCCATCGGTATTGCTATTTTTATTCCTTTCTATAAGCACTTCTTTTTAGCTGAATCTGCTACTTATGCGTTGCCAACAACAAGGGACTGGGGGCTACTATTGATTCTTTCGGTGGTGTGTACCGTCTACGCTTTTTCTTCCTCTGTGGAGCTCCAGAAACGAATTACGGCCTATGTGGTGAACCTCACTATTAATCTAGAACCAGTATATGGAATTATACTGGCCGTTATCATTTATGGTGAAAATGAAGAAATGAGTGGTGGATTTTATTATGGAACGCTTATTATCCTCACAGCTGTGTTGAGTTACCCTGTCATCAGGCGAAGCCAGCGCAGAGCTTTGGAACGAAAAAAGAAGCTTGGTTTATAATAAACCAAACTTAGAGCGTCAGTGAAAGAAGACTTTAGCGAATCTCCAAAAATGCTTATGGCCCATACAGTCTACTCATTTAGCAAATATTAGATGCTGTTTATTGTTTTAGTTCTAGTTGGTATACTTGTATCCCCCTCAAAGTATTCTACCAAGAAAACTCCTTTTTCTATTATAATTGGCAAATCTGATAATTTTCCTGATGTACTAAAGCTCTGGCTATGAGTATCAGAATCATATTTTTGTATCCACCAATTCTGCACTTTAGTTGGTTGATGACCGATGCAAAAGTCACATAGTCCACTTATTTTAGTGATTTTAACTCTTAATGACAAGCATTCATTCGGTAAAGTAGCTGCTAAACTATAAAAAGTTTTACTTTGAATCTCAGTTAAAGCTAAATTCAACACGTTGCTTCCCGAACTTCCATCCTCAGGGTAATTAATAAGAGATTCGTTAGATGGAAATGTAGTTTCTTGTAAAAAATTATTGACTATTGGTTCAAAATCGGGGACTGTAATATCGATTCCAAGATCAGAATATCTTGACTCTATATTGTTAGATATACGCTCGGCATTGAGTAACTGCGCGTGCGAGACTAAATCAGCACCTATTGATTCGTTATCTAAAGACCCATCCGTTTTAATGTCCGTTATAATATTGGCAAGCAACAGTGAGAATTCGCTTTCAGATCGATAACCTTGTAGTATTGAAGATATTGCGATAAGTATTGCATCTCCATCAGAATTACCAGAAATGTCTAGTTCTTCAGAATTTTCAATGTCATCTGATACGTTGAAAATGTTTAGAACTTCTTGTTGAGCTTGACTTTTTGCAGAGGTGAAACTCATCCCTTCTGATAGCAAAAATTCTACTCTAGCTTTTTCCAAATGAGTAATTACATTCAAGTTTTTAAAATCTGACTGTGAAATATCAGCAATACCATTTAAAGTTATTTGAGAACCAGACAATTCACCACAGACTTCATTAAAATAAAAGCCATCAACACGGAGTGTAACATAATTACTGGCAAGCTTAATATCATTTATTTGAAATAGCCCTGAGTTATCGGTAATCTGGGTGTTGAAATTTATTCCGGTTGGTGAAAATTTCTTGTCTAGTTCATAAATTGATATAGAAGATCCATTCAAAAAAGGCCCCTTTTGAGCTTTACCAGTCAAACTTGTTTCAATTTTGCCTGGGGTCGTTTCATCATCTTTTGAACATGATACAATAAATATCAACATTAATACTACTATTAATAAGTGATTTAAGTGTAGTTTAAATTTGCTATTCATGTATTAATTTAATATATATAATGCGTTGTTATTATAAATTGGTAGGAATAATTCTTTTATTAATCCATACTCATGGCTTGTATAAATTTACTAAAAAAATCTGATTTTCCAGTGCGCGCAAAATTATCTTAATGTTGAATTCTCAGTCATTCATAACTAAATTTATCCGTATTTTATTTCTTCGGGTTTGGAAATAATAACACGTAGATGATTGCAAATTAAAATCTGGTTCCAGTGAATATATTTTTGCTCACGCTACCCTCCGAAATAAAGGTTGTGTCTACTGCTGAACGTACTTAAAAATACAAAATAAGTGTGCATGGAACGTGCATGGTTAACTGTTAGCCAGGTTGTTGGTGAAGAACACCAACAAGAGTCAATTGTATGGTATAATACCGTCAACATTGTTTATTGTGAAAGAAATGTGCTCTGTTTTTTATTACGGAACGCTTATTATCCTCACAGCTGTGTTGAGTTACCCTGTCATCAGGCGAAGCCAGCGCAGAGCTTTGGAACGAAAAAAGAAGCTTGGTTTACAATAAGTTTCTTAATGTCCGTAGCTGTTCTTCTTTAAATTGACTGCCCAAAAGTCAGTAAGTTATTGTCTGGGTCAAGCAAGGCAAACTCCCTTTGCCCCCAAGGCAATGCCTTCAATGCTCCGTTTGGATGAATTTTGATTTTATTGTCAAGCATAGATGTATATAAATCATCAATGTCGTTGGTACGAATATATACTTGTCCATAATTTTCCTTTGGGTCAAGTTCCTTAAACTCAAAAAAATGAATTTCTATTTTATCTTTTTGAACCATTAAATACCCGTCATAATCTCCTATTTCTTGAAAACCTAACTGATCTATATAATAGTCTCTTGTGGCAGATTTATCGCGCATGGGTAATTTTGGATTTATGTTTGTCAGCATAATATTTTTAATTTGAGTGTCTTATTAATATCATTTTAGTTAATGGCAGCATAGCAAAAAACATCATTAATGAGCCTAATGCCATCCAGTTTTCAATTCCAGGGAATACTAAAATTAGGATGTTACCGAAGATAAAAAGCAGTGAAGTCCATTTGGCTGTAATATTCGCTTTGTAAAGAGATATGCCCAATAAAACGTTTCCAACAAATACTAAAATGCACAAAGCAAATGAAACTTTTAAAATGCTTGTCATAGCCACACTGCCAATGGGAGCTGAGAGATAAGCTCCTAATACGCCAATAAAATACACAGCCCCAATGATTGATAGTATTGCTCCAATAAAAGAAAGCCAAGGTGTTTTTTTATAGGTAGCATACATTAAGGTCAAGCCCAATGCAATGTAAACTGGCATTGAGGCATATATAAAGTAGTGAGGTAAAAGATAGTATCTAAACACCAAAGCAGGGTCCGTGTTGGCCGTTAGGTAAGCAGCACCGTTGGTAGGTTGATATGAAAAGTTGAAGGAAAAAAGCGAAGTGAAACTATCGTACGAAATACCCCAACCAATAAGTGTTAGCAAGGGTGCTAATATTAATGAGGTACTACCTAATACCTTGATACAGGTTTTGGCCTTTTGTAAAGAGCTTTGCTGCTTATCCATTTTTAGGTTTATTTACGCTACAAAATTGGTGATAAGCTGTTGAAGCACCACTTGATCGAAATCAGTAAATTCAGTATTGAGCTCTTACTCTACTTAAAGTTTCAGGGGCTATTTTCAGATAGGACGCTATCATTTTTATGGGGAATACCTGTGCTAATAGAGGTTTTACCTTTTTTATATAATCATACTTCTCACTTGGAGATAGTGAGTTGTCAAAAATATATGTTCTGCTCTGTGTTGGGTTTAAGATTTTACCGAATTGCAAAAAGGACTGTGCTTTTGAGCTCAAGAAATGAAAGTTTTCTAAACTCAACTCAATAACTTCAGCTTTGGAAAAGGTTTTAATTATTGTTTTAGATGGTGTTTGACCTAGTAGGCTTTCATGATTATACATCCATTCACCTTGAAGGTGCAGGTCAATAATGATTTCGGAAATATCCTTGTTCTGGTATTGAAAAAATGAACCCGATACTATGTAAAAAATAGACTTACAAACCTCACCCTCTTTCAATATGATTTCATTCTTCTCTAACACTTTTCGGCTCGTGAGTTTTTCAAATAACGCTGCATCAAAGTCTGAAAACTGTCCTATGTTATTTAAAATTTCTTGAACTGTCATTCTTAATAAACCTGTAAAATAATTCGTTCGGTGGACTTTGTGAATTCGTTCTAAATAGAAATAAGTTGTACGTACTCGAGTACGTAGCGATTAGGTTAACTAACTAATAATCATCCAATCATATCATCTGGTCTGTTAAAGTTATTGAATTGCTCAGGCGAATTCGTTGTGATCAATTTAGGCTGTTGTGCCACTATGAATTTAATCATCGCAAGGCGATTGTTTAATACGCTTGCTTCAAGGTTCGGTAATAGCTGAACAGGCCAAAAGGAGGGGAATGGCTGAATAGCGTCTTTATACTGATAACAAGTAATGGTCTTGAAATCCTTAGCAGCGCTGATTAAATCCAGGATATTGGCAGCACTTAGGTTAGGCATATCAACCGCTAAGACGATAAGATCTTCATGCAGTTTTTCTAATGCTGAAAGTATACCACCCATTGGGCCTTTGTCTGGGTATTGATCTTGAATGCAAGCATATTCATCCTGAAGCAGATCATATTGCTCAGCATTCACAGATAGGTAAATGTCATCGGTAATTCCTGAAAGATGATCAATGGCCTTTTCCAACAATGTCTGGCCATGCCACTGCACAAAGGCCTTATCACTGCCCATGCGGGTGCTTTGACCTCCCATCAGGATTAAGCCTTTGACTGATTTTTCCTCCATGGACTACCTGAAACTAGTCTTTTCTTTTGTCCAAAGGAGCCTTTTCCAGGCCTATACTTTGTGCGGCCTTCATTAGCTTATTCACGCCTTTAGACTTTCTAATTTTCACTGCTACTACCTTGTATTCAGGGCACTTGGCTTCTGAATCATGTATATCTGAGGTAATCAAATTCACCATAATCTCCGGGAAATGGAAAGTGGTGCTCATTACGCCTGGTTTTACTTCAGCAGTAATTCGTGCTTTAATATCCACTTTACCTCGTGCCGAAGTAACACAGACCATGTCACCATCGGCAATACCGTTGTCCGCGGCATCTTTGGCATTTATAAGTAATACATCTTCTTTCAAAATCTCGCCATTGCCAGTTCTGCGTGTCATCGCACCACAGTTGTAATGCTCTAATTCGCGGTTGGTGGTAATGATGTAAGGATACTCTGCTCCGTGCTCTACAATCTCTTCAGATTCTCTCCAATCGTAGTAAGTAAATAAGCCTCTACCTCTTTTGAAGGCATCGATATGGATGATTTCGGTACTTGAACCATCTTCTGGCACTGGCCATTGTTTACCATTTTTGGCGAGTTCTTCCCAAGTAATCCCCTTGAAGAAAGGAACGATTTGAGAGATTTCTTCCAGCATGGTATCTGGCGCATAATCTGCTTGATCGTAACCCATGCGTTGCATTACATCAACAATGATCTGACCATCGGCTTTGGTGCCAGGGATTGGTTCTACCACTTTATTCACCCGTTGTACTCTGCGCTCCCCATTGGTAAATGTCCCTGATTTTTCAAGGAAAGAAGCGCCCGGCAATACAACATCGGCCAGCATTGCGGTCTCTGTCATAAAGAGCTCTTGAACGATAAATAGGTCAAGACTCGTTAATGCCTTTTTGACTTTACTGGTGTTAGGATCGGTTTGCACCACATCTTCACCAATGATCCACATTACTTTCAGGTCTCCAGCAATGGCGGCATCGAACATCTCTGGAATCTTGTATCCAATCTGGGATGGAATTTTGTCCGTTTTGTAAAAATCGATGTAGCGCTGATTCATCATCGGGTCGGTGACATCGAGATAGCCAGCCCCTTGATGCGGTTGTGCACCCATATCTGCTGCACCTTGAACGTTATTTTGTCCACGCAATGGATTGACACCAACACCTCTTCGCCCAATATTTCCCGTAATCATGGCCAAGTCTGCAATTTGCTGCACAGTGAATGTGCCTTGAGAATGTTCGGTAACCCCCAAGCCATGGAATGACATGGCATTTGGAGCAGAAGCATAAGTGATGGCCGCTGCTCTAACTTCTTCGCGATTTACGCCCGTAATGGCCTCCATCGCGTTGATGTCTAATTTCTTAATATTCGCTACAAAATCATCGTAGCCTTCGGTGCGGTTTTCAATGAAAGTAAGATCAGCCAAACCTTCCTCAATGATGTAATAGAGCATCATGTTGAGCAATGCTACATTGGTTCCGGGTCTGAGTTGTAGGAAGTGATCGGCATATTTGGCCAATTCAATTTCTCTAGGGTCAATGACAATCAGCTTTGTGCCTTTCATGGCGGCTTGCTTCATTTTGGCTCCCGTTACTGGATGAGCTGCCGTTGGATTGGCACCGATGACCATCATACAGTCCGTGTATTTGATGTCGATGACAGAATTGGTGGCAGCACCAGTTCCGAATGAACGTTGCATCCCCAAGGCGGTAGGAGAGTGGCATACCCTGGCGCAACAGTCAATATTGTTCGTGCCAACAACGGCTCGAATGAACTTCTGCATCAGGTAATTTTCCTCATTGGTACACCTGGCAGACGAAATTCCAGCGATTGAATCTGGGCCATGTTCTTCTCGAATGGCCGTGATTTTGTCAACGATGTAGCTGTAGGCTTCATCCCAAGAAACATTCTCTAAAACCCCATTTTTTCTGACCATTGGAGAACGAAGTCGCTCTGGGTGATCATAGAATTTGAAGGCATAGCGCCCTTTCAGACAAGTATGGCCTTGATTTACTTCCGCATCGTAAGGTGCGGTAATGCTTAGAATTTCACCGCTTGCCGTGGCTACATCTAAATTACAGCCCACTCCGCAATAGGTGCAAACCGTTCTGGTAACTTCCTCTGGTTCATTGGTTTTGGAATCGAATACATCGCTGATGGCGCCCGTAGGGCAGGCTTGCGAACAAGCACCGCAGGACACGCAATCAGATTCCATAAAACCTTCATTCATGCCCATTACTATCTTACTATCGAAACCTCGGCCTTCCATGGTCAATACCATTTCGCCCTGAACTTCATCACATGCGCGCACACAACGGAAACAGTTGATACAAGCACTCAAATTGGCCCTCATATAAGGATGGGAAGTGTCTGTCGCTCGATCCAAGTGGTTTCTACCTGGGGCATAGCGCACTTGCTCCATTTTGACCCCCAGGTCATAAGCTACGCGCTTGAGCTCGTTGTTTTTTGGATTGTCGGATTCGAATTTCTCTTTGGGGTAGTCTGTCAACACAAGCTCTACGATATTCTTTCGTAGGCGCTCCATTTTCTCCGTGTGGGTGTAGATATATGAACCCTCCATTACTGGCGTATGGCAGGAAGCCTGTACACGAGTGGGCCCATTTTGTTCTCTGCCTACTTCTACGCTGCACACTCGGCAAGAGCCGAAAGGGTCTAAATTAGGCGCATCACAAAGGGTGGGGACAGGATTTGGGCCGAAATTTCTTCTTAACAACGAAAGAATGGTTTCACCACTTTCGAACGGAAATGGTTCGTTGTTGATATAGGCGATGTTTTTTGAATCACTCATATGTTTCGTGTTTATAGAAAGTAGTTCTTAAGTTCTTCTTTAAAATATTGAAGGGCATTTTTAATCCCTAACGGCAAACCGCCACCCAAGGCGCATAGAGAGCCTATTTCTAGGGTTTCCAACAGGTCATCTAATAGTTGACGATCCATTTTTTTGCCGTCTCTAGCATTGGCAATCATCTCTCTTCCTCTCACAGAACCGATACTGCAAGGGAAGCATTTCCCACAAGATTCATCAGCAGTAAACTCGAAGAGGTGTTCTAAGTACTCGATCATCGGGAATTTCTCTGGAATAGAAACAATTCCTGCATGTCCCAATAAGAACCCGCCATTGGCAAAACTCTCGAAGTCAATATTCAAATCATCAATCTTGTGAGTAGGCACAATTCCACCCAATGGGCCACCGACATGAACGGCTTTTACAGCTTCCTTAAAACCACCAGCTACATTGTAAACCAGATCTTTGAAGGAATGCCCCATTTCCACCTCATACATGCCGGGCTTATTGAAGAATGAATCAAGACAAACGAGTTTTGTGCCCGTTGATTTCTCAGTTCCTAGTTTTGCATACTGATCGCCACCATTTCTGATGATCCATGGCACAGCCGCCAAGGTTTCCACATTGTTGACAATGGTCGGCTTATTGAAAAGTCCTTTTTGTGCTGGGAAAGGTGGTCTCACCCTAACCTCAGGTCTTTGTCCTTCTAAAGAGGAGAGGAGGGCGGTTTCTTCACCGCAGATATAGGCGCCAGCGCCTTCAATTACTTTAAAGTGATAGCTAAAGTCTGAGCCTCCGATGTTAGCACCATGCATACCAATCGCTTCCAATTGCTTTACCGCTTCGGCACATGCCCGAACTGATTCAGGATATTCGCCACGGATATATACGGCTCCATGATCGGCACCTACGATATAACCAGCTGTCATCATGCCGAAAAGGACGAGCATAGGTTGTTGCTCCAAAAGGTAGCGGTCGGAATACGCACCGGGATCGCCTTCATCGGCATTGCAGACAATGAATTTCTGAGGATCGGGTTCATTTCTACAGGCATTGAGTTTGAAACTCATGGGGAAACCTGCGCCACCACGTCCACGGATATTGGAGGTTTTGATTTGCTCCAATGCCCATTCAGGGCCATTGGCTAATATTTTTGAAAACTCATCTTTGAATTGCTGAGCAGTCATGGCTTCTCCAGTCAATACTCGCTCGCTAGTAGCACCAACATTATAGTTGTCGGATAAGTCTTTGTCAGTTTTTTGAACAATGGCTTCTAATTGATCGATGGCATTGCCCGAATAATTAGTGCCGTTATAGTTGAAGGCGCTGTTTTCATGGCATCGGCCTAAACAGCACATATGACCCACATCAGCGTCTTTAAAGTGCTGAGAAAGCTTGACTTTTACTCGGTCTTGTGTACCGGCTACCAGACAAGCACTTCCATTACAAACATGGACTTTTACCCCTTCATGCTCCTTTTTCAAGAAGTCATAAAAGGAAGCGGTGCCATAAGTAATGGCTTCACCCATGAGGTACTTTTTGGCCAAGGCCTTCAGTTCTTCATTATCTGGCGCACCAGTCACTTTAGATTTCTCAACCAATTGCTCAAAGAGGTTATCTTCTAAACCTTTTCTACCGGATAATGCACTAAGATTTTCTGACATCTTACTTAATTACTGTTAATGACTTTCTTTCGGGTTTGGGAATAGATCGCTTTCATCTTCAGCTCTTTCCGTCAAACATTTAAAATCCTTTTCAACCAAAATACTCAATTTATCTCCATTTTCTAAGGTCAAATCTCCCTCGATTCCTACATGATCTGATGTAGCCCAGCCTCTGACTTCAGTTTCAGGGAGCGAAATGGTGATTAAATTGTCGCTGAATTTGCAACCTAATACAGTGGCTACGCTGAGCCGATAGTTCAAACTACTGCTGTTCGGGAAGTCCAAATGGCTGATGCAATCTATTCCTTCACCAAGCTGGTTCACTTCGGTTTGGGTGAGTCTGACTCGAATACTGTTGCCTTGAATTCTTAACTTCATACCATTACCCTTTCTTTTCCTGTATAAATATTGAATCGATCTGTTTTGAGAAATCCGACCAGTGTCATACCGAACTCTTCGGCTAGGTTTACCGCTAAACTTGAGGGGGCACCCACTGCCGCAATAATTTGAATACCAGCACGTAAGGCTTTCTGAACTAACTCAAAACTAATTCGCCCACTCAGGACTAAAATTGAATCTGAGAAGGGGAGACTCCCTTTAATAATCCCAGAACCTATGAGCTTGTCCACGGCATTATGCCTGCCGACATCTTCATGATGCACAATGAGTTCGCCATGCACATCAAAGAGACCAGCAGCATGAAGACCTCCTGTGTGTTTAAATACATTTTGAGAGGCTCTCAGCCGATCGGGCAGGCTAAATAGCACTTCCTTGCCTACCTGAATGGGCGTTGAAGACAGAGCTTTGCAGCTTACCTTAATGGCATCGATGGAGGCCTTTCCGCAAACGCCACAACTGGAAGTGGTGTAGAAGTTCCTTTTGAATTGCTCGTTGTCAATTTCCACGAATGGTTTTAATTCAACGCGCATCAGGTTCTCCGTGCCTTCGTTTCTGCCCAAGTCATCGCAATACTTGACACTGATCACTTCATCCATTGAATTGATAATTCCTTCGGTATAAAGAAAACCTAGACAAAGCGCTTCATCGTTGCCAGGTGTACGCATGGTGACCGACAAGCTGAATTGATGTCGATTATCCACAGGCCCATGTCCAAGACGGATTTCCAGTGGCTCTTCCGAAACCACCAAATCAGGTTTGGTTTCGGGAGCGTTTGGTCCGATACGAACTATTTCAACTGCTTGAACAGGAATGGCCATGCTTTGATTCTTTTAGGACAAGCCTGAAATCACACCATCATCATCAATAGACATGCCTTCTGAGGCAGGAATGGCAGGTAAGCCCGGCATGCGCATCATTTGTCCGAGAATTGGAATGATAAAGCCAGCACCTGCTGCAAATTCAAATTCCCTGACACCTACATCAAAATTGGTGGGTCGGCCGCGGAGGAATTCATTATCGCTTAATGACTTCTGCGTTTTGGCCATGCAAATTGGGAAATCTCCAAAGCCTAGCTTTTCCATTTTGTTCATCTGAAGTTCAGCTTTCTTTGAAAAGTCTACTTTGTCTGCCCCGTAAATTTCTTTGGCAATGGTTTCAATTTTCTCGCGAATAGGGGACTTCCAATTGTATAAAGGTTTGAAATCGCTCTCATCTGCTTCCACTATCTTAACTACTGACTTTGCAAGTTCGGTCATTCCAGCACCACCGTCTGCCCAGCCCTCAGCCAATACCGCCTGAACGCCCATTGCTTCGCACTTTTGCTGAATCAACTTTACTTCTTCATCGGTGTCGGAAGGGAAGGCGTTGATGGCCACCACCGGACTGATACCAAACTTCTTAATGTTTTCGATGTGTTTGCCCAAGTTGGCAAAACCCTTCTCCACTCGCTCTACTGATGGCGTATTGTATTCTTCTGCTTTGGCGCCTCCATGGTGTCTTAGAGCCCTAATCGTGGCGACAAGCACCACTGCCTTCGGTTTTAAACCTGCAGATACGCATTTGATATCTAAGAATTTCTCAGCGCCTAAATCTGCTCCGAAACCCGCTTCTGTTACCACATAATCAGCTAGGGAAAGCCCCATTTTAGTGGCAATGATGGTATTTGTGCCTTGTGCGATATTGGCAAAAGGCCCTCCATGTATAATGGCAGGATTGCCTTCTAGTGTTTGCACCAAGTTAGGTTGAATGGCATCTTTAAGCAAGATCGCCATGGCACTCTCAGCCTTCAGGTCTCTTGCAAAAATGGGCTGCTTATCGAAAGTGTAGCCGACAAAGATATTGCCTAGCCTGTGCTTCAGGTCAGCGAAATTCTCGGCCATACACAAAATAGCCATCACTTCAGAAGCAGGAGTGATGTTGAAGCCATCTTCTCTGGGAATACCATTGGCAGTGCCTCCCAAACCAATCGTGATTTGTCGTAGCGACCTATCATTCATGTCCATCACCCGTTTCCAAGCAATGGTTCTTGGATCAATATTAAGGTTATTGCTTCTGCTTTGAATGTTATTATCAATCAATGCCGAAAGCAGGTTGTTGGCTTTTTCAATGGCTGAAAAATCTCCGGTAAAATGAAGGTTGATGTCCTCCATAGGAATTACCTGTGAATAACCGCCACCTGCGGCACCGCCTTTAATACCAAATACAGGCCCTAATGAAGGTTCCCGAAGCACGACAATTGTTTTCTTTCCTATTTTATTGAGTCCTTCTGTGAGCCCAATTGAGGTGGTGGTTTTACCTTCTCCCGCAGGAGTTGGCGTCATGGCGGTCACAAGAATAAGGTTACTCTTCTCGATTTTAGCTTGGTCAATAAGTCTTAATGGAAGCTTCGCTTTGTATTTGCCGTAATGCTCCAGATCATCATCTGTGAGGCCTATTTTGGTGGCAATCGAGTTAATATGTTTGATGTCAGCGGCTTGGGCGATAGCAATATCGCTAAGGTGTTTTTTCTCCATAGGTTAATTTGTCATGGTTCAAAAGTCAATGGGGATTTGGGGATTGACTTGCAAACGTTTGCATAAAAGAATCCTAATTTAAGAATCACTATCGACTTATCAACTAATCTTTATTTTTTCGGCTTGTTGAGGGGGGCATTAGGTGGCTTGTTGGTGAAGAACACCAACAAGGGCGGAAAGACAGTGCTTTAAATCCTTTTATTTTTTTTACATAAAAAGAGAAGGCTACATGCCTGATTCAAGTAATTGGGTACCAAGGGATCGGGTATAATTATCATTGCTCTCACGTGTGAAATGTACATTGATTTCAAACAATGTAAGGAAAATACAGTATTAAGGTTGTTTACATGCACTTGACTTCTATTAAAATGAGATGATCAACGTGAGTTATCCCAAAAAAATGAAAAATATACTACTTTTATTAATTCTGGCATTTTTCCCCTTGACTACTCCTTTAGTTAGTCAAACATTAGTTGATAATTACAACCTTCCTAATAAACTCAGAGTGTTTATCGATGGTTGCGATGGGAGGGATGGAGGCTGTAATATGGATTTTATCAGAACGGAAATTACAGCGGTTGACTTCTACAGGGATAATCAAACGGCTGATGTCTTTCTATTGATTAACAATAATACATCTGGTGGCGGTGGAAGACAATATCAACTTTTGTTTATAGGTCAACAAAACATCCATGCGGGACGAAAAGACACCCTCTATGTAAATACCAAACAGACGGATACCGACTTTGAAGTGCGTGAAAAACTTACTCGGTTTATCAAATTAGGTTTAGCTCCGTTTGTTGCGAAAACCACAGCAGGAGAGGCGATTGAAATCAATATGAAGACTGACTCTGGCATTCGGGAAGATAGAATGCAGGAAAGCGTTGATCCTTGGGATTATTGGGTTTTTAATGTGGGTAGTAATGCGAACATTGAATTAGAAGAATTGAGCAGGCAAATCAATTATGGTGGAGACATCAATATTAACCGTATCACGGATGAATGGAAAATATCCCTATCCGGGAGAATAGATGAAAGGCTAAGAAGAACGATTCAAAAAGTACCAAGAGTTGATGAGAATGGCAATCCGGTTCTTGATGAAGTTGGTAACCAGATCATCGATGAATTTGAGAATAATTTTGATGTATCAGAATTTGGGTTTAGTCACCAGCTTGTGAAGTCTATTTCACCCCAATGGTCTTATGGATATGATATGGCAGGTCGTCAGAACACCCGGTTTAATTATCAGTTTCAGACCAGTTTTAGACCAGCTGTAGAGTTCAATATTTTCCCCGAATCAGAGCAGAATTCCAGATTTCTGAGATTGAACTATGGGATTGAAGTCAGAAATAATAGATATGTCGAAGAAACGATTTACGGTGTTCTTAAAGAAACCAGGGTCCTCCAAAGTTTGAGAGCCAGTCTTGGACTAAATCAAGTTTGGGGTAATCTCGAAGTGGGATATCGTCTGAGAAATTATCTAGATGATTTTAGTTCTTGGTCCACAGGTTTGAATATTAGTGCAGAATTCCGTGTCACTGGGAATTTTTCTTTCTTTATGAGGGCAGAAGGTAACTACGTTAAGGACCAGATTTACCTGGCATCAGGAGATTTCACCGAACAGGATATTTTGAGCGGGAGGGTAACCCTACCTTCAGCATATACCATCGATACCAGATTTGGGTTTAATTTTCGGTTTGGTTCTAATCTCAATAACTTCGTGAATCGAAGGTTTTTTGGAAGGGCCAATTTTGTTGGGAATGATTAATGAGTCATTCTAGGGATTATTGGAGGTTTTCCTGCCCTTAACTTTAGTTTACCGATTACAATCGACTGCTTAAAAGTCCTCGTTACAAACGAGGAATAGGTCGGGTTGGGTTTAGGTAGGTTGTTGGTGAAAACACCAAAAGGGTGGAAACCATGTGGTTACATTTTATGAGTCTTTTCTACGCCTCAGTATTTTTACAATCCGGCTGTATATAATGTCTGCTAGGTTCCAGTTGTACAATTTGGGGTCAGTGGTGTTTGTAAACTGAATCACCACTGTGTCGATGTCTTTGTGGTATTTGGCAATACTCTGATAGCCAGGCACCCATCCTTTATGCTCATACTCATAAATGGATGAATAGATGTCTTGTTCTCCTTCATCAAACAATGACCCATCGTTGAGTGCCCTAATAAAAATGCCCACATCCTCTGCCGAGGCCAACATTCCTTGTTTATCGGTCTTTAAATCATAGGGATGCCCGACATGATAACCACTCATTACATCGTCTATATTCACATCATCAACCGAAGCAAAAGTATGTGTCAGTTGAAGTCGGTTGAGGATTTCTTCCTGAATGAACTGAAAATGAGGGTAGCCCAGTACTTTATCCATGATTTGGGCAAGCAACAAATAATTCGTGTTGCTGTATTCGTAGTCTTTATCAGGTTTAAAATTGGCTGGCTTACCAAGCACTAATTCGAGGTTTTCTTTGCTGCTTTCTTTTGGGGTAGCCCAATAATCCGGAGTGTCTGTATAATTGGGAATGCCACTTCTGTGCTGCACCATCATCCTCAAAGTGATTTTGTCCACATTTTCGATGCCACCCATGAGTTCTGGAAGGTAGTCAGCTAGCGTTTTATCCAATGACAAACGTCCGTCAGCCACAAGTTTTGAGATGGACACTGCGGTATATAGCTTGCTCACACTGGCCAACTTGAATAAGGCGTGAGGGTTGGCCGGGATTTTTTTCTCTCTGTCATGCCAGCCAGCTGCGTAAAATGCTGGTGCTTTGCCTGCTTCGTCTATATAGACAATAATGCCTTCGAAATCATAATCAAGGGCTTCGTTTACTTGTTCTTGAACGGTATCTGGGACAGGTAGGATCCAAGCCCAAACCAAAATCCAGGGCACGAAAAACAAAGAGGCGATGCTGGCAGTAATCAGGGCTATTTTGAAAATTTGCTTGTTCTTTTTCTTCGTCATGCTATTTCAGGTTGGTTTTATTAAGGTGGATGTAAGGGTGAGTATTTGGTTTACCAGCTTTTTACAACTTTATCCAATCCAGTTCAACTAGTATTTCAAAATCGCCTTGCTTCATTATTGGGGTTTGGAATGATAAAGTTTTATCATTCAGTTGAAATGTCCTGAAGTGTTCTTTGTTTTTCCAATTAGGCAATAGAGAGGTGATTACATCAACATAGATTCTGTCGTTTTCTATTTTCCATTTCCCTGCATAGGACAGGTATGTTTCAAGCGCATTTATTTTTTCCTCCGCTGATGACATTTGCAGTGATTCGATCTCAAAGTTGATTCTGTTGTCTGTCATTATTGAAACAGACATAAATCCATCAGCACTAAAAATCAAAATTCCGATGGGTGCTTTTCCATAAGGGAAAATAGATTTGTTTACCGTTAAATTTTTCAATTCAAAATTATTCAGTTTCCAACTTCCGATTATTTGCTGTTGAGGAGTGCTCATTGATTCTGTTTTAAATTTGGCCAGAACGCCTATTTGACAAAAAGTGAGAGATGACTAGTCACATAAAAGAATGTCAAGCTCAATTTAAAGTTAAGCCTTTAGTAATAAATGTCTAAGAGTGATTGCCTTTTTCTAGCCTTTGGCGGCTAGGTGGCTTGTTGGTGAAAACACCAACAAGGGCGGAAAGGGGGTGTATTAATTGCAAAGATCTACAATTTACCGTCAACTGAGGTTGAGTTTGAAAAACGAAACCGTAAGAGTCTGTTTGTTCGAAGGAGAGGTGCTAACCATAGATAGCCCACACTAGTCTTAGCGTCTCGCTAAGACTAATAGACATAGCTGATAAGATTTTAAGTAGTGGTGATTATTTGGATTGAAAAGAGATAATTACAATTGAGTTTTTAATTTTAGGTGGGGTCTCAGCGAGACGCTAAGACCAGAGTGAGACAGTATTACTTAAACCTTGTCACCAGTTTTTACCCCTCTTATTCGCTCTTTTCATAATGCTATAATTACAAGCTCCGTTTTCGGTATATTCTATTTTATGCTCGGATAAAAGTTGTGCAATTATCTGTTGTGTTTCCTTTTCTGAGCGTCCAATTGTTTCTCCAAGGTCAATTTCATTGAGTTGACCATTGTTTTCTATCAGTGCTTTGTAGTACTTTTCTTTACTTTCCATAAGTAGATTTTTTTTGTATAGCGATCATCATATGAGGGCTAAAAGGTAAAAGGTAGCTGTCGTTTTCTGTGACGCTAATGAGTTCTAATAATGTTTTTTTTCGTTGGTCATTCAGCATACTCGTAAAGTAGGCTTTGTCCAACCAAGCCATGCCTTCCACTGCGTAAGTATTCAGATGGATTAATTCTTGGTCAATAAACTCGTTTTTGAGTTGTTCGGGTGTATGGTAATAGGCTTCGGCCAAAAGCCATGGGAAATCATCTGGTGGATTGTGTAGTCCTGATGTCAACTCTTCTTTACACATTTCAAAGAATGGGTTTTTATGAATCAAACCATTTAAAAGGCCAACCAGCGTTGAGGCCGTATAATTGATGGCAAAACCGAGTATGATTCCGTCATTTTTCAGTACTCGTTTTGCTTCACTAATGGTCAAATTTCTGTCTTCCTTTTTTTGTAGGTGATAAAGTGGTCCGTGTAGGATGATGAGGTCGGCAAAATTATTTTTAAATTTCAGTTTTCGAGACTCACCCCGTTGAACAGAAAACTTGTCTTTTGACCTGTTCGATCTACTTTGGGCTAATTTTATATGCTTAGCAACGGGCTCTACTAAATGAACTTGATGTCCTTTTTTGGCGAGCCATTCGGAGTACTTTCCTGTACCACCACCTACATCTATTATTGTTGAAGAGGGTGATGGGATGTATTTCTCTATAAGTGATTTTATTCTTTCAAATTCAAATACTCCCATGCCTTTATCGAGCCTGGTTTCTTCTGATGCTTTATTATAGAATGCTTCTATTTTTCTGCTTATTAGCTGTTTACTGTTCATTTCTAATGATTGTATAATCATCACTGTTGAAATGTAAGGCACATTGCAAAGTGATAAAGCAAGCGATTTGTAATCAATTGCTTCTGGTTGAAATTTGATGAGATAAGTGGATATGATTATCTGCGCAGTACGAAATCATGCGATTTCTATGCGTTGATTACTCGTTTTGTCGAGCTTGTCTTTTTGAGAAAGACACAGATAATATGTGGCATTAGTTAAACAGACCACAAAGGTAGAAATTCTATATTAACACAGTCCGTTTTGTGTTTTAATTTATCAGTGACGCGAAGTAATGGGGATAATTAGATCCTCGTTACAAACGAGGATTAGTGGGGCTTGTTGGTGAAGAACACCAACAAGGGCGGAAAAGGCTGTATTGAAGCGTTGAAGCGGTTGAAAAATGGAAATTAGCATGAATTCAGTCGCTCGGTTGTGCCGAGTGACGAGCTTAATAACGCGAACTAGTCTTAGCATCTCGCTAAGACTAAAATAAAAAGCTGATTAGATTCTATTTGTAGGGGTGGGCTTAAATCCTCCTTGCAAACGCAGATTAGTGGGTTAGATTGAAAGGGATAATTAAAATTCAGTTTTTAATATTGGATGGGGTCTCAGCGAGACGCTAAGACCAGGGTGAGGGAGACGTTAAGCCAGATTGAGTCTTTGATTTCAATTCTGTTAATTCAAAGCTTCTAAAACCTTTTCTAGTCTGTCCAAAGCTGAACCCCAACCATTATAGAACCCCATTTCTTCTTGTTGTTTACAATATTCAGCTGTGGCGTGAATAACATTAAAAGTAAACTTTGTTTTACCTCCATCTGCTTTAAAGTAGATTTGTAGCTCTACGTTTTCCGTCATAGGTTTAAAGTCTGCAGAAGAAACTATTTTCTTTAACACTTCAATTTCTTTATATGTCCCTTCCGATATAAATTCATTGCCGTCTGGCATTGGCATTGAATATTTCCATTTTCCGCCTACTTTAAAATCGTGTTGAATTACTTTAATAGCCATTCCATTGGGAGCCCACCATCTCAAAATGTGTTCAGGCTGTGTCCAAGCATCCCAAACTAATTGTACAGGTGCATCGAATGTTTTCTCTATTGTTAAAGTTCTGTTTGCTAAATCGCTCATTTTTTATCGTGTTGTATTTGATTAATATAGTTTTCAAAGGAGTCCAGTCTGTCTTCCCATAGTTTATTGTATTGTTTTATCCATAAAAAAGCGGGAACTAGTTTCTGTGGCTGGATTAAACATAAACGCTCTCTTCCAATTTGGTTGAAATCGATTATCCCACATTCGTTTAAAATTTTTAAATGTTTAGAAATTGCAGGTCTACTGATTTCAAACTTTTCTGCAACTTCATTTACACTTAAAGTTTCAGTAGCAAGCAATTCAATAATGTCTCGTCTTATTGGGTCTGCAATTGCTTGAAAAACATCTCTTCTCATGATAAGTGTAACTGTTTGGTTACAAATATAAGAGTAATCATTCGGTTACGCAAATAATTATCCCGGATATAGGGAGTGGGGGTTAGTGAATTAGCCATGTAGATTAGCTAACATATTGGTCTGTCCGTAAAAACTGTTAAAACGGTTGTAGTAGGTAGGGGAGCCCATAGCCTAGGGTTTAACCCCTGAGCTATGGGTATTAATGTTTGGAGCAATGGTTTTACCATTTTATAGGCTACTACACCATGACCATCCCTCAATAGCATTGACCGTTTTGTTTTACTTTTGCTATGCTTCTTTCTTCTCTTTGTTAACAAAAATGCTATCGTATTTATCTTCTTCAATAAGTAAGCATGCTGATTCTACATTAAGCCAACTAATTAGAAATTTAATTAATTATTCAGTTACAGACTCAAATAGCTCTTTTATGATATGCTGTTGGTCATCTGGTGTGACTTCTTTAAAATAGCTCAATAAGTCTTGACTTGTGGCATACCTATTTGTCTTTGTCTTGAGTCTGCCATTGGTAGAATTCCAGTCCTCTAAAAAGCGTTTTAAAGCTTTGTTGACTTGCTGCTCGCCTATTAATTTCTGAAATTCATATAGGTTGATAGCACCTTTGGCATAATAGACATAGTCTTGATTTTCTACTAATGCCAAGGATGGCTCCCCAAATACTTCTTTATCTTTTCCTTCTTTATAAGTCTCCCTCTGAATGTCTAAAAACTGAAGCAACTTCTCTTCGGAATATGTTTCTTTTAGCACCATCATGGCGGCATATTGTGAAAGTGTTTCTAATATAAAATTCCTTCCTTTTACATTTGCTGCCTCTACCTGCATGCCAAACCATTGGTGCGCAATTTCATGAGCGGTAACATAAAACGCCATGTCTACATCTTTTTCATCGTCTATGTCTAACACAAAACCTATAGATTCTGAAAATGGAATGGTGCCAGGGAACGACTGTGCAAACTGTGCGTAACGCGGAAACTCCATAATGCGCAGTTGCTCGTATTGATATGGACTGAAATTTTTACTGAAATAATCTAACGATGCATTCATAGAAGTCATCATTCTATCAATGTTATAACGATGCGCCTTATGATAATAAATTTCAAGATCAACAGGCTTTGCTAAAGCATCCTGACTAGAAACCCATGATCCTTTTTCTATTTCATATGTTGCTGAAACAATGGAGTAAAAATTGATCATTGGGATTTCCATTTTGTAATGGAAGTAGTTTCGATTATTCTCCGTCCATTGCCTCACTAAATTCCCTGGAACTAATGCCGTTTGATCTTTTGAAGTACCAATGGTCATTTCAAAATTAATACCATCGGAATCACCACCAGATCTCGCATTGGTGAGCTCCATTATATTGTCTTGCTCTGCCTTATTTAGTCGTATAGGTAAACCATAATCTTCACGCTCCTCTTGGTCGCTAAGTTCATATTTGCTATTATATCCTATAGTTGGTAAATCGGTATTACTAAAAAATGTACCGTTATAGTTTATATTTACATTAGAGTTTCCTGCTTCGAACCCTTCTGTGGTAAAGCGTTGCTCAAAGTACATTTTTATTGAGTCACCAGGTTTTAAAGATGTATTCAAATTGTAAATTGAATAATCGAATTTTTCGTATTGATTGTCAATGGTAAAGCCTCTTTCAAATGATACACTATCTAGCGCAACATTTCCCTCAAGAAGCTTTTGAATATGAATAGATTTTATGCTTTCTGTGGTGGTGTTTTTCAAAACATAATAGCCCTCTGCTGTATAATCTCGTGTTGCAGGATACAACTCTAATTGTACGTTAACATCTACTAATTTGGGCTGTGCTATATATTCAAATTGCTTTAGCTCCTTTTCATAGTCTACTCTAAACGCAACTGCCTTAGCATCTGTCCAGTAATCGTTTAAAATATTTGTGTTGTAAAAGATAATCCCTCCAACGATTACGAAAGTCAAAAGAACCATACCTGTAAGTTTAAAGAGGGGCTTGCTCAACTTGTGTTTACCTGCTCTTATTCGATTTAACAAATTGGTCTCAGTACCTCTGACCGATATTAAAGATGCCCCGATCAATAATAGTATTCCAAAGAGAAACCAATAAGATTTAATCAATAGATAGGGTTTTAAAAAGTGGCCATAACCATTCATATCTGAATAGCCTCCTAAAGCGCTTCCTCCAAAAAAGTATAAATCATGATCAAAGCCTAATAACCCCATAGCTATACTTGCTATGAAAAATATAATCACTAGCATTACACCCACAAACTTATGGTTAACAACGGATTGGATAAAAAATGCGATGAAAGTATATAAGGCGAGAGAGGGGAGAATCTCTAGAAAAAAGCCATTGAAATAGACTTGAAGTTCATAGTTATAATAACCACTTAAGGTTTGAAACAAAATCCCTGAAACAATCAATCCGAGTATTAAGACGACATAAATCAAGTTTAATCCAAGGTACTTACCAGTTAACTTGACAAAGTTTGACATTGGCGTTGCGTCATAAATTAAATCAAGTTTAACATTGCGCTCTTTCCATACCAATTCTCCCGAGTAAAACACCAAAACGATTATGAAGAAATAGATAGATGTCTCTTGAAGTTCTTCAACAATAAAATATGTTGCCGGGTAGCTATCTACACCATAGACGGTTCCGAGATTTACAGAATTAATAAGAATGATGATCATGCCGCAAATAACAATGCCCCAAAATGAAGCTTGCTTGCAAATACTCATGAAGTAAAACCAAGAGAACTCTTTTAACTGCGTTAACTTTGAAAGCATACCATATTGCTTTGCAGCATTTGGAATAACTACATCGTTACCGTTAGAAAACGGTGTATTGGCCAGTGATTGCTGTTTTTTTCTTTTCGGTCGAGGCTCTTTGACTACGTTGAAACTGAATTTCTTGAAACCATAAATCAAGGCTAATGTCCCTAAACCAATCCAAAATAGTTTGTTATACATCAATGCTCCTGTAAATGGAAGTTCCTGTGTGCTCTTTTCTAAGGGAGACCAAGATTCTGTGGCAAAAGTGGTGGTCGTTAGTGAAAAGGGATCTAGAATGGCTTGCCAAAATTTATTGTTGATGGCTTTGGTTAGCATAAAAACCACAAATACAATAATACCTTGTGTATAGACTACCACCAAGTTTCTGCTTAAAGCACCGGTAACGAAAAACAGAGAGGCTCCAAAAAATAAGGTGGGTAAGGTTACGATCAGAAAAGTCTTCAAATAAATAAAGGCATTAAACTCTAACAGATTATCTGGATTTGTCCATGGCATGAATTCGCCCAGCATCATGCCAAATAGAATACCGGAAAATGCAAAAAGTAATACCGTAAACGACCCTAGATACCGACCGAGTAAATAGTCTCTTTTCTTGATTGGCGTTGAAAAAACTAGCGACTCTATATTGTATTCAAAATCTCTCAACACAGAAACGCCCATAATCATTGAGGCCAAAATCATGAATATACCAGTAATGGCTCCCATGGCTTTTGCAATTACGAAAGGAGAATTTTTTTTCATAAGCCCCATTTCAGAGCCTTGAAAAATAAAGTCTACACCCACAATTGAAAAGAGAAATAGAAACAAGAAGAACACATAAGTGTCGGGCCTTCTGATGCGGTATTGTAGTTCGAATTTAAAAATATGATACCACATAACTAGTTAGATTTATGGTTAGCATTACTGAATATTTCCGAAAAGTATACGTCTTCTAATTCGGCATTAATGAGAGAAAAGCCATCGCCCGGATTCTGATCACTTAAGATGTGAATAGTAGGTTTTCCTAGGAACAACTTTTCGCTAATCACCTGATAATTCTCCTTATAGATGTTTAACTCGGCTTTTTCGATTGTTTTTTCATAGACTTTGTCTTTCAAACTCTCAAGTATTTGCAATGGCTGCCCTTTTAAGCAAACTTGGCCTTGATTAATAATTGCCATGTTTGTGCAGAGTTCCTTAACATCATCAACAATGTGCGTAGATAAAATAACCACGGTGTGCTCTCCTAACTCACTTAATACATTGTAAAATCGGTTTCGCTCTAAAGGGTCTAATCCTGCAGTGGGTTCATCTACAATAAGTAGCTTTGGATTGTTGAGTAGCGCTTGCGCAATACCAAAACGCTGCTTCATTCCACCAGAAAAACCTTTAAGATTTTGATGTCGCACTTCGTATAAATTGGTTTTATGTAAAAGTGCTTTTACTAATTCTTGGCGTTCATTTTTATGAGTGATTCCTTTAAGTACTGCGAAATGATTTAGTAATACCTCAGCAGATATTTTGGGGTACAAACCAAATTGTTGTGGTAAGTAACCCAGTACCTGTCGCAAGTCATTTTCTTGTTCCAATACATTTATCTTTCCAAGAAAAATAGACCCAGTATCTGCATTTTGTAGTGTTGCAATAGTTCTCATTAAAGTAGATTTTCCGGCTCCATTTGGGCCTAATAAGCCAAACATACCTGTTGGTATCTCTAATGATATATTTTGAAGTGCTTTGATGCCATTAGAGTAGGTCTTTGATAAATTGTTGATCCTAAGTTCCATACTGTTCGCTTTTTGATTGTTGATTTGAAGCAAACTTATAGTGGGGCTTTACAACTAAAAATATAAAGTGACACATCCCATGCTAGGAGGGATATACACCTTTCTGAAGGAAACAAAAGTACTTTATCACTACTCAAGAGTCATTCAACCCTTTGGGTCCATCGTTCATCAACTAATTTGTAGGAGGAATTTTGTTTAGTTAATCTTGACCTATGAAGATGAAAATATCTGATAAAGGATGGAAAATGATATCCAGGTTATTTCAAATATCACTGGCGATTATAGGTCTAGCAATTGTGATTTTTAATGACACATTTGGTAAGATAGAAGGGGGAGTGGAGTTTATCGTTCTTTACTTTTTGATTTTATTCATTACAATTGCGCATTGGATATTCAGGCAAGTCAAATCAATTATTAGATTAAAGAATGAAAAAGAAAGAACAGAGTTACTGCATCTAAAAAGTCAGGTCAATCCGCATTTCTTCTTCAATACACTCAACAATCTGTACGGATTAATGGACATAGATTCCCAAGCAAGGACAATGGTACTCAAGCTTTCGGATATGATGCGGTATAGCATTTATGAAGGACAAAAAGATTGGGTTACCCTCAAACAAGAATTAGATTACCTAAAAAACTATATTGAGCTTCAAGAAATCCGTTATCATAAAAAGTCTGATGTTCAGTTTAAATCTGAAATTGAGAATCCTAATGCGAAAATTATGCCTTTACTATTTATCATTTTAGTAGAGAATGCTTTTAAGCACGGTTTGGAAAACTTGGAAAAAGGAGCATTTATCCATATTGACTTAACGGAGGAAAATAATGAGGTGAATTTTATAATTGAGAATAATTTTGAACAACGACAAAGTCCCGATGAAGAAGGAATTGGTTTGAAAAACTTAAAGAGAAGATTAGAGCTAGCTTACCCAAAAAAGCATGCGCTTGCTTTTGACGTTGAAACCCATAATTATAAAGTTCAGTTATCTATAAAGCTAAAATAATGAGATATCTAATTATAGATGATGAACATATAGCTCACAAGATTATAATGGAGTACTGTGAGATGCTTCCGCATATGAAGCTGCAGAAAAACTGCTATAGCGCTTTGGAGGCGCTTGAGTACTTGAATACACATCAAGTTGACTTAATCTTTTTAGATATAAATATGCCCAAGTTAAAAGGGTTTGAATTTTTAAGGACCTTGTCATCACCTCCTAAAGTTATTGTCACCACCGCCTATAGTGAGTTCGCCATTGAAGGCTACGAATTAAACGTTGTAGATTACTTATTAAAACCCTTCAGTTTAGAGCGCTTTTTGAGTGCTATTAATAAAGTAACCTCTTCGGCCGTTGGCACAATTAGCAAGGAAACACAACCGCATACGAAGCTTGAAGGAAGGCATATTTTTTTAAAGCAAAATAATAGTCATGTGCAGGTAGCTATAGATTCCATCTTATTTATTGAAGCTTCTGGCAACTACACCAAAATTTTTACTCTTGATAACATCATCAGTATTCGAGAAAAAATATCGGATACGATACATTTACTTTCAGACAGTGATTTTCTTCAAGTTCATAAGTCATTTGCAGTGGCAAAAAAACATATAATCCGTGTAGAGGGTAATAGAATTTATATTCGAGATCATGCTGTACCTATCGGTAAACTGTATAAGGCAAATGTTATTGAATTATTGAAGTAAATCCTCGTTACAAACGATGATTAGTGGGTTTGCCTACATTATACGTTCTGACCTATTTGGGCCTGAGATTCTCAATAATCTGTGTATCCACCCAGAATAGATCTACATATTCATATTTGTTCGATTCCTTATTCACCCCTCAGCTTCTGTGCAGGGTTAATAGTAGCGGCTTTAAGAGTGTGATAACCAGTAGTAAGCACCGTTAATACAATAGTACCTACCAGTACAGTTGCAAATATTGTAAACCCAGGAGTTATATGGAATTGGAAACTTTCCAGCCAACTCATCATAGAAAAATAGCCCAAGACTGACGCTGGTATGGCGGCTATAATAATGAGAATCACAAAGTCTTTGACGAGTAGTTTAATCAGGCCTTGAGTATTAGCACCAAGCACTTTTCTAATGCTAATTTCCTTAGAACGCTGCTCAGCCGTGTAGGACGCTAAGCCCAATAATCCTAAACAAGCAATCAAGATGGTCATGCCAGAAAAGCCTAAAAATAGCTTACCACGTACTTCGTCAGCCTCGTAACTTTCCATGAATCGCTCGTTAACAAATACATATTCAAATGCTGTGGTTGGGTATGTTCTTTCCCATGCGGCCTCGATAAAGTCGATTGTAGCTGTGATATTTCCATTGATTTTAACAATGGCAGAACCATTTATAAGGCTTGGAATGAACATCAAGGGAGTGATTGGATCGTAAAGTGACTGTTGATGGAAATCTTTCACCACACCAACCACTAGAGCAGAGGGTATAGAATCATTTCCAAACAAATAAATTTTTTTACCGATGGGGTTTGTCCAATTCATTCTTCGTACCATGGCTTCATTTACCATTACGGCTTGAGAAGAATCAGAAGGATAATCCGATGAGAAGTTTCTCCCTTCAACCACATCAACACCTAGGGTAGAAAAGAAATCATAGTCAACCCAATAAAAGTTTATTCCACGGTTGTCCACTGGCCCTTCTTCAGTTTCGATTAGATGTACACTTTTAGAATAACCATTTCCGGGAGTTGAACTCGAAGATCCGGTTCCACTTATATTGGCATTTTGGACTAATTCATTTTTAAGCACATTCCATTTCTCTGCATCTGCGGTACTTCTAAAGTCGATTTGCATCATCTGCTCTTTGTCAAAACCTAAGTCTTTGTTCCTGATAAATTGCATTTGACTATAAATAACCAAAGTGCCAATGAGCATGAAGATGGAAATGGCAAACTGTATCGTTACCAAGGATTTTCTTAATAATTTGCTTCCAGATTTTCCTGCACCTCCTTTGAGCACAGCCGCTGGCTGAAAAGAAGACAAAAAGAAAGCAGGGTAACAGCCACCTAGAAACCCTGTAACAAATACAATACCTATGACAGCCAAGATCACATTCGTGTTTAGTAATCCCTCGATAGCCAAATGAGTACCCACAATACTGTTAATAGCAGGGACAACAGCAATTATAACAAGAACACTTAAGATGAGGGATATGAGCGTAAGTAGAATTGATTCAGTCAAAAATTGACCTATTAAACCACTTCTTTGGGCACCCATTACTTTTCTTAAACCCACTTCCATTGCTCGCTTGGTAGATCGTGCTGTGGCCAAGTTCATATAGTTGATGCTGGCAATAATGATAAGGAAAATTGCTATTGCAGTGAATATTTGCACATACTGAATGTCGCCAACAGGAACGGGTTCATTATCGAAATCTGAATTCAAATGGATACTTGTCAGCGGGACTGGTATCATCCTAGTTTTGATGTTAAGCGGATCAAAAATTGGATCTATGTATTTAGCAACTGTCAAATCAAGCTTGGCTTGCAACGCTTCCTGCGTTACACCTTCATTCACTAAAACATAAGAAAAAACACCCCACTGTCCCCAACTTGTATCTCCGTCTGGGAAGGCAGCCTTCCAAGAAATCAATGCCTCAGCAATAAGATGGGAAGCGTTAGACATGTCTTTATATACGCCTGTTACTTGCAAAGACATTTCCCTATTGACACCACTTTTAATGGTTTGACCAATTGGGTTTTCATTTTTGAATATTTTGGTGGCCATGGACTGATTGATGACAATGGAATTCGGAGCCTCCAGTGCCGTTTCAGGGTTTCCAGCTATAAATTCGTAATCAAATAATTCGAAAACCGTAGAGTCAGCAGCATAGACATTTTCTTGATAGTAGTCCACTTGATTGAAATCAAATCGCATTCCACCTTGGTCACTTAGGCCTTGCATTCGAGCGGCCTGTACTACCTCTGGATTTTCATTTTTAACCGTAAATGCAGCTCGACTTGTCATAGTTGCTGACTTGAATGAGTTATCAGGCGTAATAATGGCCGTTGAAAGCCGATAGATCCGATCACCCTTTGAATGCTGTTTATCGAAACTCGTTTCATGAAAAATGTACAGTAGAATGATAAGACTAGAGGCAACTCCAACGGTTAGCCCTATAATATTGAGGGCAGTATAGCCTGGTTGTCTCAGTAGACTTCTGAAAGCGACTTTTATATAATTTTTAAGCATGCGAGTTGTTGTTTTGTTTTATCCATTGTAAAAGACAAATTTTTAATTTGGCAGTGTTGGTAAATAGCCTTAAACTTTCTTTAACCAAGACAAGCCCTATTAGCTATATAAACTACTACCACACGTTTTATCAATTTACAGTAATTACCAAATTCCCTTTTTTATGTCCTTGGTCAGCATATTGATGTGCTTCCACGATCTGATCCAAATGGTAGCTTCTATCAATAACCGCTTTAAGTTGTCCTTCTTCTACAATTTCCTTCAAAATAGTAAGCACTTCTGAATTCTCTGGAGAGTTTTCACCCACAATAATTTTTTTGCTACTTGTTAAGGAGGTCCACAACATAGCAAGATTTTTTAAGGGTCTACCCACATTTAAATAAGTCCCTTTATAGTCCAGGGCCTTTTTACAAGTACTAAAGGGGAGTTTATCTACGGTAATAAATATGATATCGTACTTTTTTAATTGTTCAATATAGTCCTGTTTCGTATAATCAATCACTTCATCAGCCCCCAGACTTTTTACCAGACTCATATTAGCCGTGCTACAAATGGCGGTAACTTTTGCGCCAAAATATTTGGCCAATTGTACGGCATAGGTACCTACACTTCCCGAAGCTCCATAAATAAGCACTTTTTGACCTATATTAAGTTGAGCTATTGTTTTGAGATAATGAAATGCCGTTCGAGCACCGATAGGTATAGCCGCAGCTTCTTTAAAGCTAATATTAATTGGGATTAAAGCAATTGGTCCGTCTTCAGGTAAACATATGTATTCTGCATAAGCGCCAAATGTTTGTAGGGTAGCTGCGAAAACTTGATCTCCAACCTTAAATGACTTTACATCTTTACCAACAGATTCAATAACACCTGATAATTCCATTCCTAAAATAGACTTTCTAGGCTTTCTGAGCCCCAATAATAATCGAGCGGGGAGCCAAATAGAGGCTGGAAGATCGAAGCTCCTCACTTTGTAATCAGCAGCACTTACTGTGCTAGCATAAACTTTCACAAGTACTTCATTATCCTTTGGGATAGGCTTTTCTACTTCTTGAATTTGTAGTACTTCTGGTGGTCCATATTTTGTGCAAATTACAGCCTTCATGTTTTTTTGGTGGTTTCCTCTCTAATGTTTTTCAAATCAGCGGCTTGAGTATGAATGTCCTGTTTAAAGGCTGCAATACATGCTTTTGATGATGCCTTTATTTCTCCTTCAATCTTATATTCTGAGAAATTGGTTCCTTTGATATTTCGGGAATAGATAGTCCATTTTTCATCTTCACTATCTCGACTTGTTTTTATTTCCTTCCATTGAAAAGCACTCGATTCTTTAATATTCTTATTTCTTAATCGAACCGCATGGTGTGTTGAACAACTTGCAAATGTTAAGGAAGCTATTACCAGAATAGTAGTGTAAACCGAAAGTATTGATAGCTTGTGTAGGTAGATCTTAACTTTTCTCATACTTCATTGTCTTAATTCTGATGTTTATACAGCAAAATTAAGTGGTATGAATTTTTTGCACATTCACTTAAGTTAATGGGCATTGGTTATTCTCAATTTCACGCACGAGATTAGATTTCCGAATCAATGAAAAGGATATCTTTGATTATACCAAGAAGGCTTTCGAAAGTCAACCAAGGATCATTCGCGGACTACTTTTTCTGGTCTAAGATTCTTTTACGAATTCTACTTAATGATTGTGGTTTAATTCCAAGGTAACTAGCTACCTGGTGGTGGGGGACTCTCTCTAGGAGGTGAGATTTTGTTTCAAGTAAATTCAGGTACCTTTCTTCTGGTGACGAAGAAATAAAATGATTCCATTCCTCTTTTGATTTGTTTAACTTATCGATAGCAATTTCTTGAAATACATCATTAAGTCGAGGAAGTAAGGCACGTACCTCTTCTTCATAACTCTTATTACTAACGGTTAAAATACAATCCTCTGTACATTCCCAATAATATTTGGAGGGTTTACTGTCAATGGAATGAGGTGTAAATGTATCGCCTTCCATAAAGAAAGCCGTAGATTTTTCTTCTCCATCTTTTATTATATACTCTCTAACACAACCCTCAACTACCATGAAGCACTTTGTTGGAACTTGTCCTTCTCTTAACAATAGTGTCCCTTTTTTAAACTCATGTACAATAGTCTTTTCAACAAGGGTTTCTATTTCTTCTTTGTTCAGTATTTTGAATTTACTGATCATTGTTCTGATTTTTTCTTTTAAACCCACTCAATCATGTTTTTAATTACGCACAACATTGGCTAACGCTCACTTTAAAGTTAGTCGTTTAGAGATAATTATCTAATGGTGTTCGTGTTTTTCACTTCTAGGTGGCTGGTTGGTGAAAAAGAGGCTGACCGAGAATTAAAAATGAAGATCATGTCGCCAAATAAAATTTGGAGCTTCAACACCCAAGCCCCATCTATTCTGAAGCTTCGGAATAGATGGGGCTCAAGAGCTAATGCCAAATATCATTCTGATGTTTAATTTGACTAAAATATTCTCGGTCAGCCTCAAAAACACCAACAAGGGCGGAATTCCGCACGTAACAATTGAGTTCCGCTATTAGATACTGATTTTTTCATTTTCTTAATTGAAAAAGAATATCCATTATTTCAATAGTGGGAGCTTCATTAATCTCATAGGCTTCAGGAATACTTTTGGCTAAATCAGATTGTCGATAGGATTGCAGTGATTCTGGAGAATCCCAAACATAAATCCCTCCATATTCACCAGATTGATCAGTCTTCACATAGTATTTTTGAAGGAGCCCTGGGATAGCTTGAAACTGAGGTTCTCTTTCCTTTGCTCTTTTCATTAATTCTTCTTCAGGAAGATTGGATTTCAATTTTATCATTTGTAAGATCATGGTGTAGAATTTAATTGTTTGTAACGATTTGTGTATGAGTTGTGGCGAGTTTTTTCTCACGAACCTTTCGGTTTTGCGCTGACCATTGTTAGCAAATGTTTTATTCTATTTTTGTATTGAAGAGTATATCAGCGTTTACCCAATAAACTTCCCCTTTTTCAACACCTGCCCATCCCTTTTTTTCAGGGTTATTATATCTTCTGGAGTAGATGAAATATTTCCCGTCAGAAGACATATATGGACAATAATAGCGCCAGTTGCTTTCATATTTTAATGGTATTTCTTTCGGTTTTGTCCATTCACCATTATCATTAAACGTCATTTGAAATTTACCTTGTCCGTTAGTAATGGCATATCGTTCATCTGGTGAAACATAAGTTATTAGTTCCTTTTTCTCTGTCTTAGTGTCTATAATAACAGGTGTTTCAAATTTTTCATTTCCTAAATATTGTGCACGATATGTGTTCATTCCTCCTGTAGCACTTGGTCTATTTGAGCGGAAATATAAACTCCCATCCGCTGTAACAACAGGATATGTTTCTAAATATTCGGTGGAAACCAAAAAATCCACTTTGGAGGCTAATTCCCATTTACCGTCCAGTTTTTTACTTTCATAAATATCTGGTGGTATCGCGTAAAGTTCTTCTCGAGTAACATCATTTTTATAAAGCTCAGGGTCTACACCGAGAAAATACATTGTCTTTCCATCTTTGGTAATTGTGGGGTCACAAGCAACTGAAACTAAGACATTATCGTCATACATTTTAATGGGTTTAATATCAGACCACTTGCCATTAATTAATTCAGAATGGTGAATAACAAAGCTGTTGTCGACAACTCTTGAAAAGAACATTTCTGTATTGTCATAATTAAAAACCACATTAAGTTCGATACTGGCAGTATTAACAATTGATGGTGCAAATAACTTAGGAATTGTAGAAGGAGGTTCTTGATCGAAGTATGAAATAGTGTTGTTTTTACAACTAAGAAATGTTACTAAGATTAAGAAAATCGATAAAAATTTATTCATCTTGGTTTTATATGTTTGCTAACGTTATGTGACGCGCACTATGATTTGTGAGTTTTTAAGCCCATTTGAGCATACTCGCCCCGCTAGTCTTAGGTTTTCGCTAAGACCAGAACGAGCAAACTCAAATACCTTTCGGTGACTGATCTTTTGACAATTTTTTCATATCTCAACCGTCTTCTTTGATACCATAAAATAACTGGTAGCTCCTTTAAATATTTTTTCTGTGTGAATGGTATGAAAATTTCCATTAGCCATTAAATTATCTAATTCAGAACTTTTATGTCTTCTGATAGCTATGGGAATAATTCCGATTTTACACAATACCTGAACAAGTAGAATCTGAGTTCTAACTAAAAAAGACATTTTATCCCGTAAGCAAGGGGTTATAGATATAAATAAGCCGTCAGGTTTTAATAATTCATGTATTCTCTGCATAACAACCTGGGGGGTAGGAACAGTGTGCAACATGTTGAAAGCTAGAATTGTATCAAATGATTCCTTCCCGAAACGTTGATCAAAGATATCTGTTTGTTCGAAATTTACATTTTCAACTTTATTGAAGAATGCTTTCTTTTTTGCAATTTCAATCATTTTAGATGAGATATCTATAGAATGAATCTCTTTGACTTGATTGGCGAGTTCACAGGATGTTGTACCAGTGCCGCATCCATAGTCCAAAACAATATTACCGCTCTTAAGAAATTTTTTAGTTTTTTCCCTAGACTTAGTGTGAATGTATTCAAAACGCTCTTCTGTTTTATCATAATTTTTTGAAGCCATATCCCAGAATTCTTTCGATTTATTCATTCTTTGTGTCATTTTTATTTAGTCTAGCCAGTTTTTTTAATGCTGCTTTTGTATTGTTAGCGTCTATTTTAGTGTCAATCATTAATTAGTGATATGATTTGTGCGGTTGCGACTTGAGCTTCTTTTAATTTATTTAATAGAATCCAGACATGAAACATCTTAGGGTATTCAAAGTAATTTATAGAAACACCAGATGTCTCAGCATTCTCTTTTAATTTCCTAGCATCTGCTAAAAGTAAATCATGCGTTCCGACAAAAATTGAAAGTTGTGGTAAGTCTGCTAGGTCACCATAGATGGGGCTTACTTTATAATTATCTAGTTTCGTTTGACCTGCGTATCCTATCCCAGCCATTTGAAGCCCTTTTATGCCTAATATTTTATCCTTTTCATCAACGGCCAAAATACCTGGATTGCTCATGGATACATCTAACCATGGAGCGAGTAAGATTAATTGTGAAGGTTGATGCTTTTTCTCTTCGCGCAGAAACATTGAATACCCTAATGCCAAGCCTCCACCCGCTGATTCTCCCATCAGAATTATATTTTCCGGACTATGTCTTGCAATTAATTCTTCATAGATTTCACCTACGAATTCATACACCTGATCGCAAGTAGCGTCAGGCGCTAAGGGATAATCGGGCATAACTATAGTTGCATTCGTCTCCTTCATTAATGTTTCTGCAAACGACCAATTGTATTTGGAGATATTCCAATAGTATGCTCCGCCATGCAAATAAAGAATAACCTTTTCAGATGCTTTATTTCTTGGCTTCAAGGTCCAAGTCTGTCTTCTTTTTTTTGTAGTTTCAGTTACATCCAAATTCTTTTTTATTGATTTGGATAACTTGGCAGGCTTTTGATCTACATTATTCTTCCTGATTTTGTTCTCAATAATGTTTTTTGCGCCAAAAATGGCTGCTGCTTTTTGAATAAACTGAGATTTGAAACTTACTTTTTCAGAATGAATATAGATTTGAGAAGAATCTATCATTTGTTGTGCCCTTGCCTGATTGGAGGAACCTAGACTCATTGATAAAGTGATTAGTGATAAAATAAAAAATCGAATAATTTTCTGAATTACTTTTTTCATTCATACTTACAAAAGTAATAGGCATGAGTTTTTTAAACATTCACTAAAGTTAATGTGGACGTTATTTTTTCTGGTCTAATCATCTTTTTCGAATTCTACTCAAAGATTGTGGTTTCATGCCCAGATAACTGGAAATTTGATGATGAGGGATTAAACACTGGGCTATGGGAATGAATGTTTTGAGTAATGGTTTTAACCATTTTATAGGCTATTACACTCAGTCGCTCAGTTGTACCGAGTGAGGTCTGCTTAATAACACACTAGTCTTAGCGTCTCGCTAAGACTAAATGACCAAGCTGTTAGGTTTTATTAGAAAGAAGGGGGTGGGCTTAAATCCTCGTTGCAAACGAAGATTAGTGGGTTAGATTGAAAGGGATAATTA
The DNA here is from genome assembly GCF_034669765.1 of Roseivirga sp. Classification (GTDB taxonomy): domain Bacteria; phylum Bacteroidota; class Bacteroidia; order Cytophagales; family Cyclobacteriaceae; genus Roseivirga. The sequence continues at coordinate 436,829 of NZ_JAXMOQ010000002.1, read as the reverse complement.
AAATTCAGTTTTTAATATTAGATGGGGTCTCAGCGAGACGCTAAGACCAGAGGGTGGCAATTTTCACCCTTAGGTGGCCTGTTGTGAAGAGTACCAATGAAATGCTAGGCCTATTAGTTAGAAACCGTTAAAACGGTTGAGATAGGTAGGGTAGAAGCCTCTTCCAACAAAATTGTGCAATCATTTAGAACTATTATTTCGCGATTCATTCTTATGAGTTATCTCAATCGAGTTTAATTATTGCCAATGCGTAACCCGAAGGGTATGCATAATGCACTATGTTAGCTACAGTTTATTTTACAAAATACATTTCCAATTCCCCTTTCCCCTTTGCAAAGATCTTTCCACGAGAAAGACATGCAAAGTCGTTTTTAATCAGTTCATAGGTGGATGAAGATATATTGATTTTACCTACCTCACCAGCGGATTCTATTCTACTGGCTGTATTTATCGTGTCTCCAAAAAGGTCATATGCAAACTTCTTTTTGCCTACAACACCTGCCACCACAGTTCCTGAATGGACCCCAACCCTCATTCTCCATTTTATTTCATGGCTTTTATTTCTCTCCTCAAGGTGGGATAGCATCATTTGTGCTGCTCTAATACAGTTTGCAGCTTGATTTGTCATTTCTTTTTCAAGGCCACATGCTGCCATATATGCATCACCAATTGTTTCAATCTTTTCAACTTCGGTTTCTTCCATTATTTGATCGAATCGACCAAAAATATCATTGAGTTCATCGACCAAAGTGATTGCCGATATAGATGCTACAAGCTCTGTAAAGCCTTCAAAGTCAGTAAATAGGATAGTGACATTTTTATGTCTTTTAGGAATTGTCTTACCACTTTCTTTTAAGTCCCTAATTATGTTTGCTGGTAGAATATTGTGCAGAAGATCATCTGATTTTTTCTGTTCAGCCATTAAGGATTCCTCTGATTTATCAATTAGAACAGACATACTCGATATGAGTATGAAGCAAATGAATCCAGTAATGCTAATATTCATTATTTGTGATATGTAAGGATCTATTCCGCCAAGATGGGCAGGTATGTTTGATTGAAAGATTACGGTAACAATCAATGTCAGGCAAGCTAGAATACTAAAGATATGAGCCATATACCTTGCCTTTCGGGGGAAAGTCATGTATGGCAGTATAATAATAAGAAAACAAACAACTGCAACGCCAGAAGAGTATCCCAACAAATAAAGAAACAAAAGAACGGATATATAAGATGCCAGAATAAGCCATATAGATGCCAGGACTCGCCACTCTTTCCTGTTGAATATTAACACCATTAGAAACATTAATCCCAACAAAGCATTGCTCCCGTAAATCACTATTGCGTCTGTAAGAAAAAATGCAATAAGCATCCAAATTGTATTATAAATTACTCCTAAAATGGATGCAATATTCGTTACGCGCAAATATCTGATTTCAGTGAATGAGGAGTTATAATTAGCACCAATGTCAACCATTCTTTGAAAGAATATAGATTTGTTTTTAACATAAGTTGACATAAGCTCTTCTCATTTTCTATCGATTATTAACTTCTTTTCTACCGTAGCTAACGGTCTGTGTATGGTGCGTAAACCGAAGGGTATGCATAACACACTTTGTGTGTGCCTTGAATGGTAAATATAGTTAATGGAGTGAAAGTCTCCTATACGACTGTCGAGAGGACTACTTCCTATTAGTCATAACGTCTCGCTAAGACTAAATGACCAAGCTGTTAGGTTTTATTAGAAAGAAGGGGTTGGGCTTAAATCCTCGTTATAAAGGAGGATTAGTGGGGATTCATTTTGGTTATAAATTCTATATGATTTCGAAGGTCCTTACGGTAAAATCTTCTAGAGAAAAGAAAGACGATTGTGAACAATAACCCCGAGAAAGGTAAAGTGAACCAAGCAACTTCTCTCCACCCTTCTGATAAGAATATATAAAGAAAAATCCCGATCCAGAGTACTGGAATGACTAGTGATGTTATGGGCGTTACAAAACGTAATTGAATTTGTCTATCGCTCATCTTGCCCATCATATTCAAATGAATGACTCTTCTCCATGCATCATTGACTATTGGATATATAATAAATTCTTGATCAGCTATATCCACCTTGCCATCAACAAATATTTTACTACCTGGGCTACTATTTGATGGGGCTTTGATTAGATATTGGTGGATTGAATTACAAAACTCTTCAGAGCTGAGGTTGCCCAGTTCCAATGTTTCCGTTTTAAGTGTTATCGAAGGTATCTTCAAATGATGGTTATGGGTTAGTGTAACAAGCGTTTTAATGCATTTTCACATTGTGTTGTGCGTTCGTTTTTTTTAGATCGTAAATGAGTTTTATAATGGTGTCCAGTTTCTTCCTGTCTATTGCTAACGCTAGACTAGTTGAACCACCGTCATTAAAGCTCATTTCAACAGTATTATAATGTCCTCCCATGTTACTTCCTCCATTGAAAAAGTCTACAAGTTCCCAACCGTCAGTGTGTATTCCACCGCATCGAATAGAGCTCAGTTCGGATATTTCGTATTTGTCAACGCGTGTGAATTGTTGAATTGCTGATCTTTTAATATGCAGTAAGAGTTCATTAGTCACTGCCAAGTCATCCTTTGGCTTAGCTATGAGATAGAAAATCACAAGTCCAGCTATAAGTAGGTTCAGGAATTGAAGTTCTTCACCCAATGGAATGAACAAGGCTCCACCACCAAGAAAAATCATTGCAAAGACCCTTCTTATCCAAGTCCAATCACGTTGGAAGTAGTTCGTTCGATATAAGAAGTTACTTTGATCTGGCATGGATGAATCCTAAGGTTATGTATACACCACTTTTGTGACGCTTATAACTCATGTAATTTATTAAAAATCCTTATATCATCTAAATGGTGCAGGCTATGAGGGTGTTCTGATGACTATATTGTTTTCCATCCTTAGGTGGCTTATTGGTGAAGAACACCAACAAGGGCGGAGTTATATTCTTTTTCTTTTGTTGTTGATTTGTTCTATGAATTGTGTCCTTCTAGTGCTCATCTCTTTTAGAATATAATCGATATCCCAATTGTTTGTATGTTCAAATCCGGTATGAGATTTGAAGAGTTCGCCTGATATCTCATTGTAAATCTCATTGCAAAGCAGAACCATCGTTCCCAAGTCTTTCATTACAGGAACTTTCTTTCCTGGAATTGGGTCATTATGAGCATAGGTTTGGTTTCTAGCGCTGATAGTTTTTTCGATCAGAATACTATGATAATCTAGTTTCTCCCTCGTTCTTCTGATCACTTCCCGAATGCTTTTTTCTGTAGTGTTAGCTTCAAAATATCTTTCAGGCTGAAGCTTGTTGAGCTCTTGAAAGAAGGTTTCGTTAAAATCCGTTGATTCAAGCTTATCGCACAGATAGAAAAAATTCCGTTTGTGTGTATTCTTCTTATTTGCAATCAACTTTGAAAGTTGAATTACTATGATAAAACGAAGTTGATACCAGTGATGCTGTATGAAACCATGCTTTTTTATCTTCTCCTCATGTTCATATTTATTTTCCGTTAGTCGTTTTGCATTATTGATTGAAATGTTCAAGTCGACAAGAACCTTCCATAAATCTTCAAGCCAATCTTTTATTTCAGAGGGATTCATCGAATGTAATTTTAGCGTATGGTTTATCATAGGGGATATCTTCTCCATTAGCTGAAAAATAACCAATTATTGTTGATTCTAGTATTTTGGTTCCTTTCACAAGTTGCTTGTTCTTGGATGATGGAAAGCAGGGACAAGTTGAGGAAATAAATGCTGACCTTCCGTTTACAAGGACTTTAGCGATTTTCACATTGTTCTGATGAAAGTCTCCAAATGTTGAGTCTATAAACTCTTCAAGTATCACTTCTTGCTGTTCGGAAATTGCTCCGTTGTTAAGTTGGAATTTGCAGGAAAATGGCATCTACGATAAATTCGGTTCTGTAGCACTTATAGCATATAACAATGGCTATTGCTCACTTTAAAGTTAATCGTTTAGTAATAAATAATGTGCTAATCTTCAACAAAAAAGCCCGTTCCTTCTATCAGAAGAAACGGGCTTTAATCCTTTTTACTCAATACTAATTACACCGTACTCACTACTTCTTCACCGCCTTTTCAAAAGCGGCTGTTCCGCCTACAATAGGAATGGAAATGCTAGTGCCATCTAAGTCAACGGTGAGTTCGGTGCCTGGTGCTGGCCAAAGTGTAAACTCACGGTCGGAAGACATAATCATTACGCCAATTTGCTGTCCAGCGGCAATGATCTGATCGTCTGGTTGCAACTCAAAAGACATTTCATAGAATTTGCCCGGTACCAAAGGCTCGCTTTCTCTTAATGATTTATAGTTCTGCGGATCGGCCCAACCACGGGTAATCAGGTTGTCGGTGATTTTAGAATTTCTACCTTCTGTCCATGGCAAGGAAACCAACCAAACCGAAAGGTTAGCGGCTGGTTTACTGCTCGCTAGTTTAATATTTACCTTCACGGTACCAGAAATATGCACTGGCGCGGTAAGTACTGGAGAAACGTAGAGCAATCTATGTTCGGTGACTTCGGCTTGCGCTAAAGTGGCGCCCGAGAAAGAATAATTATCTACCAAAGTCTCTTTACCTTGGTTAGCCGAACGTTTTGTGCTGATGCCACCTGCTTTCGGAGCACCTTTGGACAAGAAGAACTGCACAGGTTTGGCTTCTGGATTCGGGTAATCGGCATAAGCAGTGGGCTTGTCATTGGCATCGTTTTCTCTGACAATCCAAGCTTTCGCATCATTTTCCACTCCATTTTGAACGCCATGTAAATAGCGGGTAAACCAACGGTTCATCATGCTCATTGGGGGAGGCCCACCATGTCCGCCTTGGTGGTAATATATTTGAGTAGGAATGCCTTTTGCCTTGGCGGCTTCAGAAATACGTAAGCTATGCTCAGGCACTACATTCCAATCGTTAAAACCGTGCGACATTAAGAGTGCAGCCTTCATCGGCCCCATATCATTCAAGTAATCACGGCCTGCCCAAAAGTCATTGTAATCGCCCGTAATTCTGTCCATGCCGTTCTTCATTTCCGTGTCTCTTACGGTCTTATTGTTATAAGCACGTTTCGATTCATCACCGCTGTGTATAAAATCATAAAGCACATCAATATCTTCGCCTAAATAGCCTCCCGGAGATCTAATCAAACCATTTGATCTATAATAATGGTAGTAGGAGGTGTTCGGTGCAATAGGAATGATGGCTTCCAAACCTTCAACCCCCGTGGTAGCGGCAGCCAATGGCAATGTTCCATTGTAGGAAGTACCCGTCATGCCCACTTTTCCAGTGCTCCAAAATGCTTTTACTTCTTCATTTCCATCTGGGCTGGTGTAGCCTTTTGTTCTTCCGTTGAGCCAGTCGATCACCGCTTTGGGCGCTAATGATTCATTGTCGCCACCCACGGTAGGAGAGCCTTGAGAAAGGCCTGTGCCCGGAGAGGAAGAATGCACCACGATATAGCCGCGCGGCACCCATGTTTTGATCTGAGAATTTGAAATGATTGGTCGCTCGCCTCTGCGCGTTACCGTAGGGTTTACCCTCGCAGGTGGAGTGGCACCCAATTCGTGTTTCACGTTCCATAATACACCGTCAGCCAAAGAAGCGGTTCCTGCAAAATAAGGGCTCGATTCGTAGACAATCGGCAATTTCAAACCTTCGGTATCGGTTTGGAACGGACGGGTGACATCGACATGCATGCGGTCTGGTTTGCCATCTCCATCCGTGTCAAATTCTGTTTCAACCCAAAGGTCATGTCGAATCCATTTTTCAGGATCGTTGAAAGCGGGAACAATCTGTGCTTCGCCATTTTCGAATACAGGAACGGCCTTTTGTGCATTGGCCATTGGTAAAAAGCCTAAAAAGAGCAGCGCAAAGCAAGCTGCTACATTCAGTACCGATGATTTTTTCATAAACATTTCTTTAGTAGAATAGAATCAAATGCGCCCAATGTATTGGGACGATGACAGGAAGATAGATGAAGCCCGTCAATAAGACAAATCCATAGCCCTTATTTAGCCTCTATGAAGTATAGTAGATTTAGGTTTTTGAATATAGCTTTTTGGCGCGTTGTATACTCCACTAGTCTTAGCGTCTCGCTAAGACTAAAAGACAAAGCTTATTAGATTTTATTAGTAGGGGTGGGCTTAAATCCTCGTTGCAAACGAAGATTAGTGGGCGGTTACTTAGGTTGAAAGAGATAATAACAATCTATTTTTTAATATTAGGTGGGGTCTCAGCGAGACGCTAAGACCAGTGTGAGCCCTTATTTAGCTTCTATGAAGATTAGGTTGAGGCTTTTGAATACAGCTTTTTGGCGCGTTCCAAATCCGTTTTACCGCCCTTATCAATCAATAGGAAGTAATCCAATTGCCATTGCTGTGTTTTGAGGGCTTGTTTGCTCAAAGGTTTGTCCCATAAAGGGTATACCCGAATGGCCCTTTTCCCTTCTTTGGAAGGCGTAGTGAAAACGCCTTTTTCTAGCAATAGCTTTTTAGGGAAAACAAACTGCCCAATTTGATTTTCAGAACACACATTAACCACCACAAAATCAATCTGGTCCGAAGCATCAAAAGGCTGGATTGGGCCATTGTTCAGTCGTTTCCAAAGCGTAACAAACTGCCCAACTTTGGTAGGGGTGACCTTCGCGTTTCTACTCACAATCTGTAAGCCGTTAAGCTGGAATGTGCAAGCTCCGTATTCTTGACTTTCCTTTTCAAGGCCGAAATGGGTCAGTTCAAAACCCAATGGCTTGTAGATACGGTCTTTAATGATTTGGAGGTTTGGGTTGGGCATTTAACTGAATATTGACGTTGAACTTAGGGAATTAATAATATGGTTGCTTTCCAAAAATGCCCAAATCATTGTTTTAACGATCAGCTAAGCACAGTCGGCTCAGCCTTTCAAATATCTCAAATGTATCGGATTCAGACACTCTTTGCAAACAACTAAATAAGCCGATTGGGCTTAGCTTCTGTTACAAGGCGTTTAGTTTTTTACTGACTGGTTACAATAAGGATGTGTTAGTTGACAATTTTCAGAATTACCTGTACCATTTTCTCTTTGTCTTATTATATGGTCATAAGAAACTGATTTTTCAGGGTCAAGAAATCCTTTACAAATTGGACACTTTATTGCTGATTCAAGTGCTCTGTCTAAGAAGGTCTTGCTTTTTGTTTCATCATTAAACTGTGGTTCAGTGCTTGCAATATCACCAACGACTATTTTTCCATCTAATTCTGTAATCTCTACAATCTTAGAATCTGTTATTTCAATATCTTCACTAATTAGCTTAACAAGTTCATCGATTAGCTTTGCATAAATCAGATTCCTCTTCCTAGATATATGCTTTTGTAGAATTGTAGCAATTAAATCTTTACGTGAGATAAGAATTTTCTCCAACATTTCTCTGGAGGTAGTGAATTTAGAGAAAAAGCTTGAATCATTATTGACCAATTTTTTAGCTAAGAGTGTCGCCATTCCTAGAAACATAGCTCTGGAATGTCTTCCTGAAGGACCGTAAAAATAAACTGCGGGATGAAGCCCCAAACTCCCTCCATCGTTTCCAGAAATCCTACTTATTAATTTTAATGATCTCTTAAGAGAAGCAATAGTATGTTCTCCTGTTACATCATCATCTTGATCTGAAACTAATTTAGGAATTCCCTGTTGATTACGGTTGGATATTAACATCAAATCGATCAAAATCTGGATCGCGTCTCTAATTCCTTTAGATCCACCTAAGGGTAAATCAAGGGTTTTAATAGGTCTTCTTAATTCTGGTTCAAAAAGTATCTTATGAAACTTTTTCGAGTAGTCAACTATTTTTGTTTTATGCTCATCTTCGAAGTATGACCAGTAATTATGTCCTGTTCCTGCACGTATAACAGCTCTAGCAGAAATGGGGATTGGCTTATTTCTATTTTTGAGTAGAAGCTCTTCAATAGGATCCAAAGGAGTTCCTTGTGTATTAATTTTAAAGAATGAATGCTCTGCTTTATCAGCATCTCCTTTAACCCACTGAACTTGTATTCCTCGAGAAATTATTCTACTTATTCTTTTTCGTTCTATTGCTTCTAAATCTAGCTGTTCATTTTGTTGTTCTAAACGCTTGAAACTCCCGATATGCTTGTCTACCAGCTTTCTAGTTTTTTCAGCCATTCTTTGTTGATCAGGTGAAATAACCCGTCCAAAATATTCATAAGAAAGAGGACCATCACCATAATCATCTTCAATCCAAGCTTTAATTGCACTTAACCTGTGACCTCCATCGATTACAAAGAGGAAAGTTGGAGATTTCCATAGAATAACTGCAGGAATAAGATCCCCTGAAACGAAGCTTTCAAGTAGCGACACTACCTGACTTGGTGTCCAATGATTAGTTTCTCTCTGAAAATCAGGCTTTCTCAAATTAGGCCCAATTAGAGCTCCTCTCGATAAATCTCTCAAAGATAATTTATCAAAGCTATCAAAATGTTCTTCCTCTTCGGTGATACCAAAGTCCTCTCTTTTTATAAGAGCATCGAGATTTACTAAGTTAGATTTTGCCATGTTTTAAGTATGCCTTGTAACGTTATGTATCGCTCACTTTTATGAGCGTTATATCTCTAATGGTTTAATTAATATGAGCGTTAGCTGACGATAAACTGTTGGCTAACGCTCACTTTATAAATCTACACTTTGATATTTAGATTGTCTAATGGTGATTTTATTTTTTCAATCCTTTGTGAGTAATATGTGTATAAACTCTTTGGGGCTATACTTAAACTTTAAACCCTTAAACTCTAAACTTTGAACCCTTAAATTCTAAACTCTGAATTGTTTATATCTTTTCGGTTCAAACCCTTTCTCGCAATTCATCTTTGTTTAGTTTTGTTGCCTTTAAAACACGACCAGTACATGCAAGCACATTTTCAGCGAATCGCCAAAGAACTTTCAGTCAACCTAAAGCAAGTTGCCACTACGGTAGACCTTCTCGACCAAGGAGGAACAGTGCCTTTTATTGCCCGCTATAGAAAGGAATTAACAGGCAGTTTGGATGAAGTTCAAATTGCAGACATTCGTGATAGATTGTTGCAGCTGCGGGAACTGGACAAAAGGAAAGAGGCGGTTTTAAAGTCGTTAAAAGAGCAAGATAAACTCACAGACGAGCTTGATAAACAAGTAAACGAAGCCGAAACCATGGCACGTTTAGAAGATATTTACCTGCCTTATAAACCAAAGCGCAGAACGAAGGCCACGATAGCTCGCGAGAAAGGACTAGAGCCTTTGGCCAAGTTTATTTTTGAGCAAACCAATGCTGATCCCTACATCAAAGCCGCTGACTTTGTAGATGCTGAAAAGCAGGTAGAAGATATTGAGCAGGCCTTGCAAGGTGCTCGTGATATTATGGCCGAGTGGATGAATGAAGATCCAGAAGTGAGGGCCAAAATGCGTAGGTTTTTCCAAGAGAAAGCCGTTTTCAAAGCCCGTGTTTATCCGGGAAAGGAAGTTGAAGCACAGAAATACAGAGATTATTTTGAATGGGAAGAAGGCGTAGCGAAAGCACCTTCGCACCGTGTTTTGGCCATGCGCAGGGGCGAAAGCGAAATGTTCCTCATGTTGGACACAGTTCCGCCAGAAGACGATGCGATTGAGCTGTTGGATCGTCAACTGATCCAAGGCCACTCACAAAGTGCTGAGCAAGTGAAGCTGGCCATTAGAGATGGATATAAGCGTTTGCTTCAGCCGAGTATGGAAACGGAATTGCGCATGATTTCCAAGAAGAAAGCGGATGAAGAAGCCATTGATGTATTTGCCAAAAACATGAAAGAACTGTTGATGGCGGCTCCTTTGGGTAGTAAAAATGTAATTGCCATCGATCCGGGTTTTAGAACAGGCTGTAAATTGGTCTGTTTAGACAAACAAGGAAGTTTGCTTCATTTCGAAGCCATTTACCCCCACGAACCACAAAGACAAACCGCCAAGGCAGGTGCGACCATTAAGTATTTGGCAGAGAAATTCAATATTGAAGCGATTGCTATTGGCAACGGAACCGCTGGCCGTGAATCAGAGACTTTTGTAAATAGCTTAGGGCTTCCTAAATCCATTACCGTGGTGATGGTAAATGAAAGTGGCGCTTCTATTTATTCTGCCTCGCAAATCGCCAGAGATGAATTCCCGAATGAAGACATTACCGTGCGTGGAGCGGTATCCATTGGTCGTAGACTAATGGATCCTTTGGCTGAATTGGTGAAAATTGACCCGAAATCCATCGGAGTAGGGCAATACCAGCATGATGTAGACCAAGGCGCATTAAAGCATTCATTGGATGATGTGGTGATGAGTTGCGTGAATGCCGTGGGCGTGGAAGTCAATACGGCTTCTGAGCAACTGCTGACCTATGTGGCGGGTTTAGGGCCTCAGTTGGCCAAGAATATTGTAGAGTATAGAAATGAGCACGGCCCGTTTAAAGACAGAAAGTCGATTAAAAATGTAACCCGTTTGGGTGAAAAAGCCTTTGAGCAAGCGGCTGGTTTCTTGCGGATTCGCGGAGCAGTCAATCCATTGGACGAGAGTGCAGTACACCCTGAATCTTATGCCATTGTCAACCAAATGGCGAAGGATTTGAAATGCTCGGTTACCGACCTTATTCAGAAAGAGGAGCTGAGAAAGCAAATCGACCTCAAGAACTACATTACCGAACAAATTGGTTTACCCACCCTAAAGGACATTTTAAGCGAACTGGCCAAGCCGGGTCGTGACCCTAGAGAGCAATTCGAAGCCTTCAGTTTTATGGAGGGCGTCAATAGCATGGAAGACCTTAGGGCAGGCATGAAATTACCGGGCATTGTGACCAATGTGACCAATTTTGGTGCATTTGTAGATATTGGAGTGCATCAGGATGGCTTGGTGCACATCAGCCATTTGTCCGATACTTTTGTGAGCAACCCTGCCGACATCGTCAGTGTTCAGCAACGCGTAGAAGTTACGGTACTCGAAGTGGATGCCAGCCGAAAACGAATTTCGCTATCAATGAAAGGTGAAGCAAAACCTCAGGTCAAAAGAAGCGAAAAGCCTAAATCACAACCTCAACCAAAAGCCAAAGTTCAAAAAGAGTCAGAAGGAGATATGGCGAGTAAGTTGGCTGCGTTGAGGGGGAAGTTCGGTAGTTAGTTATGGGGTGTTAGTTATTGGTTATGCGGGGAGACAGTTGAGTTAGTTATTAGTTATTGGAAATTAGTTATGAGGGTAACAGTATATCAGAAATCAGTTATTAGTTAAATAGTTAATTAGGGAAATATGGGTAACGAAATCGGTAAAGAATATTGAAAAAAGCAGGTGTTGTTGGGAACTCAAATTGCTGAAAAAAGTTTGCCTTAACCCTTAACAATTAACCCTTAACAATTAACCCTTAACAATTAACCCTTAACCCTTAACCCTTAACTGACTACGAAGTTTCGTCAGCTCCTTATCCACCTTTACCTGCCCCTTAAGCTGCTCTAGCTTTTCAATGGTCTTTTGAAGAAATTTCTGATGTGCATCAGATTCGGGGTGAAATGCCTTGTGCTTCATGGCGCTACGGATTTCGTCCCAGCTTTTAATAAAGGCTTTCGTTTCTTTATCGAAGTAAACGTCCATAAACTTCCCCCAAATGTATTCTTGGGCCAAATCGTTGGGGTGCAGCATGTCCTTTTCATAAAAACGATAATCCCTCAAATCGTCCATTAGGAGTTCATAGGCAGGGAAATAATCCACATCATCGGCATAAGTACTGACTTGGTGGCATGCCATTCGGAGAATGCTTTTACTGACCATATTCAGTTCTAAAGTATCCTTAATATGCCGAACAGGGCTGACGGTGAGGATAAACTTCAATTCAGGATTTTGCGCTTGAAGCTGTTCTTTCAACAACATAAAAGCACTTGAAATTTCTTCAGAACTTAATAGCCTTTTATTGAACTGGGCAGCGGGAGTTTTATGGCAGTTGGCCACCAACATCTGCGTCTTTTTCTCTTCATAGACCCAAGCCGTACCTAAAGTGATGATGATCGTTGTTGGTTTGCCTAGTGCCTTGGTGAGTCGGTTGCGCTGCCGGTTAATGTGAGATTCCAGCTGTTGATGTGACTTCCCGTAAAGTTCAGAGTGCACCTTGTAGTTGAAATGAATGCCATCACGAACCAAGTAGCTGTCTTCTGGTAATCGGTCTTCATCAAGCGCCATTTCTATCAACTCAAAAATGGAGAGAGGATTGAAGATAGTGCCGAAAGGATTTTTTTGAATTCTGAATTTATGCTGAGAGAGTTTCTTCCCAATATTGTCTGCAAAGCAGGAACCTATTGAAATCAATGGGGTTGATAACTGAATTTTATTGGAAGAGGGTTTTGGGCTTAATTCGGTTCTGAACATGGCCAAAGATAACCAATGTAGAATTGGCTAAAAATAAAAAATGGAAGCCTGTATATCGGCTTCCATTTACTTGACCAAGAATTTTGACCTTGACCATTCACTCTTCTGACAGAAAGAGATGTTGTTATAAGCTTGAGAGTGCTTTTACGATTGCTTGTGATCCTTCGTCTACTTTAGTTTCACTTCCTGATAATTTGAAAGCTACTCGTAGACTCATTCTGGCATTCACTAGTCTGCCTCTTTGTTTTCCTGGGGTCCAATCTGGAGACGTTAGGAGCATGCGTACCGCTTCGGTATCGCAACCTGCTCCAATACCTCTCACCACTTTAATGTCTTCTAATTTCCCCTCTTTGGTCACTACAAAGGACACAAATACATTTCCTTCAATGCCTTCTTTTTTAGCTTGTTCAGGGTATTTAAGATTGGTTAAAAGATGCTTGGTATAGGCATCCGTTCCTCCAGGGAAAGTAGGGGGCTCCTCTACAATAAGAAAAACCTCATCCGAATTTTGTTCTCCAGCGATACCCACCACTTGGCCCACTTGGTCAATGGATTCAAGGCTGATATCTTCATCGGAACATGAGAACGCCACAAATAGCAGCGCAGCAAGTAATAATGTTGATTTTTTCATAGTAACTAAGTTTTATCCGAATTAAACTATTATAATAGTTAAACGCAAATAAACTCAGTTATTTTTGACGGAAGTTGTTGAGGAATAATCCGATAGGGGGTTATGCCTTACCATCTTGACCACCCAAATGTTCACATTCCATTAGATTTTCCATGCTGATAAAGTCTACGGGCACTTTTTCATAATTATAGATCTGGCGCAGGGTAGTGGTGTAGTTGTTATCACCCATACTCATATCTACATCAGTCATTTCCATTTGGCAAGGATGCTCATAACCACAGGCATGCGTAATTTCAAGGATTTCCTTCCTTAGCGTTTTAGCATAATTATAAAAGCGCTCTGATTTAATGGTGGGATCAATACCTGCTTGTAACCATTTTTTCTGGGTGGCCACACCAGCAGGGCAGGTATTGGTGTGGCATGACAAAGCTTGAATACAGCCAATGGAAAGCATGGCTTCTCTCGCTAGATTGATTAAGTCTGCACCCATACTGAAGGCCATTAATGCGCTGGAAGGGAAACCTAATTTACCCGAAGCAATAAATACTACTCGATCTGTCAAGTTCTTTCTTTTAAAGATTTGATACACCTGTGCAAAAGCAAAAACAAAAGGCAATGCTACGTGATTCGCAAAGGCTGGAGGGGCAGCCCCAGTTCCACCTTCACCACCATCTATGGTAATAAAATCAGGACCAATATTACGTTCTACCATTAAGTCGGTCAGTTCTTCCCACATGTCAAGTTTCCCTACCGCAGATTTAAAGCCAACAGGCAATCCTGTATTGTTGGCGATGTCTTCAATGAAATCCAGTAACTCTGGAATATTCGTAAAGGCCGTATGACTTGCTGGGGAAATCACATCCTGTCCCATCGGGACGTGTCTGATTTCGGAAATTTCTTTAGTGATTTTGGAAGCGGGCAAAACGCCTCCTTTCCCAGGCTTGGCACCTTGAGAAAGTTTCACTTCTATGGCCCTGATGTACTGATGGTCGTTCACCAACTTTACCATTTTGTCCATGTCGAAATTGCCTTCAGGGGTTCTAACACCGAAGTAACCAGTACCAAACTGGAAAACAATATCAGCCCCATGTTGGTGATGATACGAAAGAGAGCCTTCACCAGTATTATGATAACAGCCTGCTTTTTTAGCGCCTTTGTTCAATGACTCAATGGCTTTGGCAGATAAGGAACCAAAACTCATCGCTGAAATATTTACAATGGACTTAGGCCTAAATGGCCTTTTTCTCTTATTGTATAACCCCATTACTTTGGCACATGGAATTAAATCTATCTGAGTTTTGCTCGGGTGATTAGGCGGAGGATTATACGGAAGCATGGTTGGGTTAATAAACACAAAGCCAGGGGAGGCCTGATCTTGGTCTGAACCAAATCCCGTATAGTTGTTCTGCCTTTTTGAAGAGGCATAAACCCATGTGCGCTGACTTCTGTTAAAGGGAAGTTCCTCGCGGTTATTCGCCACTATATATTGTCGGAGCTCTGGGCCAATTTTTTCCAGCATATATCGAATATGTCCGATGATTGGAAAGTTATGCGTGATGGTGTGCTTTCGCTGAATAATATCCCTTAGGAAAAGGATGAATAAGAAAAACAAAACCCAGCCCCACCAAGGAACCGCTGCTAGAAACGATTGAATTGACTCCATAATCACAATTAAGTGGATTTTGATCAAAGTAGTATTTCTTTGCCAGCATTTAAATTTATAAGTAGGTCTTTTATTCAGGTGAAAGGGAATCTGGGTTTTTTGAGGATAAAAAAGAGGGGCTTCTTAATCCCCTCTGTAATGTTTAATAAGTACGGATAACTCTGCCTGAACCTGATATTTTAGAATCAACTAGCGGGTCTCCTTTATAATAGACATCGCCCGATCCAGAAATTCTGATGGCAAGGTTATCTATGGCCGTTACTTTAATCTTTCCAGAACCAGATAGGTTAACGTCAACTACTTTGGCATTTAGGCCATAAGAATTGATATCGCCTGAGCCCGAAATTGAAGCGGTCAATGAATCTACCGTTCCGCAAATGTCAATTTTGCCAGAGCCGCTGATTTTCAGATTCAAGTGGTCCAAATCCATACAGTTCTCACTATTAATGTCCCCTGATCCAGTCAAAGTAATGTTTTGGAAGTCAGGAGCCGAGATGTAAACTTTCAGTCTTCTGGCCTTTCTTATGTTGTGATTGCTTTTAATAATAAGCTCACCATTACTCACATAGGTATCTACTATGGCCATTAGATTTTCGTATGTTTCTATTCTCAACGTTTGCTCATCGTCTTGTAATAAGTAAACGTCAGCGTCAATTTGGAGCTTGACAGAGTGGAAATCATCCACCACGCGAGATTCGGTAATGATGAGGCCATTTCCTGTAATGTCATCTAGAGAACAACCCGACAGGGCTAAAATTGCAAAAGGCATTAAGAGTAAGTGTTGCTGTTTCATGTTTTTGAGTTTGTTGTTGTATCCTTATGACGGTTGATGTTAAGAACACACGTAGGGAGAGTCAATATTTTTTGTGGGAAATGAAATGATGCATTAAGCCGTTTGATTTTAGCGGCAAATAATGAGCGAAACACTATCTTCGCGCAGTGAACTATCAACAGACCCTCGACTATTTGTTTTCATCTTTACCCATGTATCAGAGGGTAGGGAACGTGGCTTTTAAGAAAGACCTCACCAATACTTTAAAACTTTGTGAGGCTGTTAACAACCCTCAGTATAAGTTTAAGTCTATTCATGTGGCTGGCACCAATGGTAAGGGAAGTTCTTCTCACATGTTGGCTTCTGTTTTTCAATCGGCTGGCTATAAGGTAGGGCTCTATACCAGTCCGCATCTCAAGAGTTTTACGGAAAGAATCAGAATCAACGGACTGCCAATTCCCGAGCAGAATGTGGTTGATTTTGTAGCAAGAATTCAACCTACCATAGACGAAATTCATCCTTCATTTTTCGAAATGACGGTGGCCATGGCTTTCGATTACTTTGCCGAAGCGCAAGTAGACATTGCCATTATCGAAGTAGGTTTGGGTGGAAGGTTGGACTCGACAAATATCATTACTCCAGAACTTTCATTAATCACCAACATTGGCTTCGATCACATGGATATGCTGGGCAATACCTTGCAAGAAATTGCCTTTGAGAAGGCTGGAGTTATAAAATCAAATATCCCTGTGGTGATAGGAGAGTCCCAAAATGAAACAAGTTCAGTTTTTACTGAGAAGGCCAAAGCAATGAATTCCGAGTTGATATTTGCTGATCAGGAGCCCTTGAATACAGCACATTACTCACTTGATTTGCCTGGAATCTACCAAGCCAAAAACATCAAAGGCGTACTGGCAGCTGTCAATGTGTTAAGAAATAAGGGCTGGAAGATTTCCGAAGAAGCCTTGAAGAATGGACTGGCCAATGTAAGAACTCAAACAGGGCTAAAGGGCAGGTGGCAAATTCTTGCTGAAGCGCCATTAACCGTTTGCGACACGGGGCACAATAAGGAAGCCTTTGACTATATCATTCCACAAATAGAATCTTATTCTTTTAAAAAACTCTATATGGTTTTGGGCTTTGTCAACGATAAAAAGCTTGACACCTTGATTCCACGTTTGCCTGCTCAGGCTGAATTCATTTTCTGCGAAGCCAAAGTTCCGAGGGCCATGAAGTTGGAACGAATTCAGGAATTGACAATGCCATTTCACCTAAAAGCAGACTTTGTACAGGACGTAAATGAAGCAATTGCTTTGGCCAAGTCAAAAGCCACGAAAAATGACATGATTTATATTGGAGGTAGTACCTTTGTGGTGGCCGAAATAGAAGCGTTATAAATGTCGAGACAAAAGCAGAAAAGGTTTGAAGAGTTAAAAGAGCGTGAGAATGTTCTAGAAGATTACAAGGCACTTTACACCCAACTAAGAGGAAACTGGAACAAGTTATACTTCAAAAATGAGCAGCCGATTACTATTGAAATGGGCTGCGGAAGAGGAGAATATACGACTGGTTTGGCCAGGGTTTATCCCAACAGAAATTTTGTGGGGGTTGATGTGAAAGGAGACCGATTGTGGGTGGGCAGCACTCAAGCGATAGAAGAAAACCTCACCAATGTGGGGTTTCTGAGGGCTCAAATTCAGAGCATTGAAAGCTTTTTTGCGCCAAACGAAGTAGAAACCATCTGGATTACTTTTCCTGATCCTTTCAGAAGAGATGGCGATGCCAAAAGAAGACTTACATCACCTCGTTACCTCGAGTATTACAAGGAATTACTTACGGAAAAGGGTCAAGTGTTCTTTAAAACAGACAATTCACCACTTTTTGATTATACGCTTGAGCTATTAAGTGAGCGAAATGATATCATTGATTTGGAATACACTCGTAATTTGTATGATTCAGAATACATGAATGATCATTACGGTATTAAAACTAAGTTTGAGGAGAAATTTTATGATCTTGGTGAAAATATTAAATACATGAAATTCAGATTCAACCATGGAAAATAGACCATTCATAGATAAAGGAATGCAGTGGTTGGTACTGGCTTATGTATTGGCTTTTAGTGTTTTAATGTTTTTAACCAACCATGGCGATTTTGTGCTGTGGCTAAATGACAGGCACACTACTTTTGGTGATTTCTTTTTTAGATATTGGACGCACGTAGGGGATGGGGTTTTACTGGGCATTGTGGCTTTGTATTTCCTATTGACAAACCTGTATCGGTTCTACTACATGCTGATTGCCATTGCGCTACAAACAGTCTTTGTTCATATTTTTAAGCAGTGGCTATTTGCGGGCGAACCAAGACCCAAAACCTTCTTTGCTGAGCAACTCGATCACCTCAATTTTGTAGATGGAGTGAACGTTCGTGGTTTTGATAGTTTTCCTTCTGGGCATACCGCTTCGGCTTTTACTTTGGCCTTTGTGCTGATTAGTATTTGCAAGAATAAAACTTTGAATGTATCGTTCTTTATAGCGGCTGTATTGGTCGGAATATCAAGGGTTTATATTCTCCAACATTTCCTTAGAGACATTTACATCGGAAGTGTTTTTGGAGTTTTGGCTGCACTCTTAGCATGGTACATTATGAAGCCTTATACCGATAGACCGAAGCTCCAAAACGGTTTATTGAAGAAGAAATAATTGAGTTGAACGCCTTTTAATCCATTCCCCACTTCATTACCAAAGTGGTGGGGTTTTCGAATAAATCTCTGGCTTTATCTTGAAATGCTAAACCTGGAATGCTTTCCAGTTCTTCTTGGAATTCAGTACGCGAAATCAAATAACCACTGGGCTGTGATTGCATGATTTGCTTGATGGTTTCCACATCATCATACATTGGTATTTCACGTTGCAGGGCAAAAACGAAAGCGGGGTTAAGTCGTTTGAAGGCTATAATTGTTTTACTCGTGTCCATTTCTGGCAAAGTCTGCTGAACGGGGTTCTGTCCGTCTACTTGTGGGAAAATTAAATGGAAGAAAAGCATAATGGTAACGCACCAAACGCTGATGTTCATCCACAATACACTTTCAATGTTCTTTCTAGCAATACCTTGTTTGAAAATGAAAATACCCACCACAGCAAGCGGAATGAAGTAAAACGCCAGATTCGTCAGTTCACTTAAGGACTTATCGCCCTTCAGCCCAAAATAAATACCAATAGGGAAACCAATCAACAGTATAGCATAGAAAAACAGGCCAATTCGATTTCCAAGTTTAGCAAACCATTGGTTATCGATTTTGGCAATGTAGGCGCCAATCAAAATAGCAATAAGGGGATAAGACGGAACCGTATAGTTGGGTAGTTTGGTGCTGCTAATGGCAAAAAACACAACAATCACTGAAGCAGAGATCAGCACATACATCATCGCGCTGTCTCTTCTTTCCCTCCATGCATTTTTGAACGACTGCACCGAAAAAGAGATAAAGGCCAACATGCCCAAACCAAAAACAAAGGCAAAGGTCAATAATGGACTTCCGCTATGGCCTTCCATTGAGTCGGAGAAACGGGAGAAATTGTGTTTAAAGAAAAACTCTTGGGTCCAGAGGCCATCCGTTTGAATATGCACGGCATAAAACCAAGGCACAGAAATCAATAGGGCAAGCAGTAAACCTCCAAAGGGCTGTAAGCGCCAAATCGTTTTCCATTTAAAGTCTTTTTGGGTGAAGAGGAAGATGAGAACAGCCAAGCCCGGTAATCCTATCGCTACTGGTCCTTTGGTGAGCACACCACAGCCAATGGCGAAGTAGAAAGAGAGCAACTGCCATTTATTATTGGTTTTATAAGCTTCGTAAAACGAATAAAATGCCCAAGTCATAAAGAACACCAAATAAGGGTCGGGCACCGACATATGGAATTGCAGTGCCAAATGAATCGAAGAAATAAGCACTAAGGCAGCGTTCAAACCTGCTTTTTTACCAAAGTGTTTTCTAGCAAATAGAAAGGTGATCATGATGGTGAGAACACCCATTAAGGAAGAAAAGAAGCGTGCACCAAACTCGGTTACTCCAAAAATAGCATAGCCCGCAGCCATAAAATAGTAATGAAGCGGTGGTTTGTCGGTACGCAATTGGTAGTTGTAATAGGGTACCACATAGTCGCCACTTTCAAACATTTCTCTTGCCGCTTCTGCGTTTTTGGCTTCATCTAATGCGTAAACATCCAAACCGCTAATATTGGCATAGCACACCGCAACGGCTAAAACGAGGATCAGTAAAAGTGACTTTTGCTTGCTCATGAACTGCTTGCAAAGCTAATTGATAATGGTCAAGAATTGGAATGAAATCTAAAAAGCTCTGAAAAGGAATATTCAAGGGTAGAATTGGAGAACAAGTCGTTTAGTTGACTTTTCTTTCTAAAATCGAAAAAATATGCCTCCATTAACAGAATTGCCACTCGGATAATCAATAGAACCTGATAACTTAGAACCCGTTACTAGCCCAATTACTCATTAAGACCAAATGACATACCTCTCTAAACTAATGCTTTTCTGCATTCTGCTTACTGCCTTTTCAACAGTAACCAAAGCGCAGGCACCCAAAAAACTGGATGCCGCTGAAATAAAACAAGCCCTGAATAAACTGGAAGTACTGGGTTCGGTGCTCTATTTAGCGGCTCATCCCGATGACGAAAATACACGTCTGATTGCCTACATGGCGAATGAAAAGAACATGCGGACTGCCTACTTGGCCATGACGCGTGGAGATGGTGGGCAAAACTTAATCGGTACCGAAATTCGTGAGTATTTGGGGATTATAAGAACTCAGGAGTTATTAGCTGCCAGAAGAAGAGATGGCGGAGAGCAATTTTTTACTCGCGCCAATGACTTTGGCTTTTCGAAAGACCCGAACGAAACATTGAATGTATGGGATAAAGATGATGCTTTGGCTGATGTGGTTTGGAACATCAGACGCTTTCGCCCAGATATTATCATCACCCGTTTTGATACCACTTTAGTGCCGAGCGGAAGTATGCACGGTCATCATACCGCTTCGGCCCGTTTGGCCATGCAGGCCTTTGATTTGGCCAATGACCCGACCAAATATCCTGAGCAATTAAAGTATGTTGAGCCTTGGCAACCAAAAACACTCTACTGGAACGGCTACAACTTTGGGGGTAGAAATGATGGGGAAGAATTTGACGGTACCCCTGGTTATATTACTGTTGATTTTGGAGCCTATAATCCACTTTTAGGGCTTTCTTATGACGAAATATCCTCTTTAGGCCGTAGCGAACATAAATCTCAAGGTTTTGGAAGTACAGGTAGAAGAGGCGAAAGCAAAGAAGTATTAATGTATTGGAAAGGCGAGAAGCCTAAATCTGATCTGTTCGAAGGTATTGATTCTTCATGGTCGAGGGTAAAAGGTGGAGCTGAAATTGGCGCTTTGCTCGCCAAAGCAAATAAGAATTATAACCTCAGCAATCCTTCTATAATCATTGACGACCTACTGCAAGCGCGTGAGAAATTGGTGAATATCGACAATGACTATTGGAAGAAGGTAAAGCTTGAAGAACTTGATTTGGTCATTAAATCCGTACTCGGCCTTTATTTAGAAGTGGTTGCCGATGAAGAAACCAAAGTAAGCGGGGAGAAGCTAAGAATTAGTGTTGAAGCCATTAATCGCTCTGATGTTAAAGTGTCACTCAATTCGATTGAATTTCCAGAATTGAACGAAAAAGCGGCAATAACACAGCCTTTGGCCAATAACCAATCTTTCAGAAAGAATTTAGAATTTACATTACCTGAACTCACCAACTCACAGCCTTATTGGCTGCGCGAAGATGGAACTATTGGAATGTATAGGGTAGATGATCAAGCATTGATTGGACTTGCTCAAAATCCAGATCTACTGAATGCGAGATTTAACTTAACAATTAATGAAAAGCCGTTTACTTACAGTTCATCAGTGGTTTATAAAGAGAATGATAGAGTAGATGGAGAAGTATACCGTCCATTTGTCATCACGCCACCAGTATTTGTTAATATTGCTGAAAGCGTATTGGTATTTGCCGACAATTCAACCAAAGAAGTGAATGTGGTGGTGAAGGCTGGTACTGACAATGTCTCGGGAAAAGTAAGCTTAGATTTACCTTCGGGCTGGAAATCGAGCCCTGAGCACTTTGATTACAACCTAAAAGGAAAGCAAGAAGAAGCCCGATTCAAGTTCCAGGTATTGCCTCCAACAACGCAGCAAGAAGGGCAGGTAACAGCCAAAGTAACTTACAATGGCAAATCATATCATCAAGGTTTGAAGACTATTGAGTACAAGCACATTCCTAAACAAACGATTTTCCCAGAAAGCACGGCAAAAGTGGTGCGTCTAAATTTGGAAAGAAAAGGGCAGTACGTGGGCTACATTATGGGATCGGGAGATGCTGTTCCAGAAAGCCTAACACAAATTGGATATACCGTATCCATTCTTGACCCGAACAGCGTGACGGCAGAAAGTTTAGCCGCTTTTGATGCCGTTATTATTGGTGTACGTGCTTATAACACCGTGGAAAGAATGCCATTTATTCAACCCGATTTAATGGAATATGTGAAACAGGGTGGAACTGTAATTGCGCAATACAACACCAGCATGAGGGATCAACCTGAGATTGGGCCTTATCCTTTTCAAATCTCAAGAGATAGAGTAACGGTTGAAGACGCTAAGGTGAGAATTTTAGCACCAGATCATCCATTGATCAATGGGCCGAATAAGATTACCGAAAAAGACTTTGAAGGTTGGGTGCAGGAGCGAGGGCTTTACTTCCCTAACCAATGGGATGAGAAATATACTGCCATTCTTTCCAGCAATGACCCCGGTGATAAACCAAATGATGGTGGTTTGATTGTAGGTCAATATGGAGAAGGTTATTTTGTCTATACTGGCTACTCTTGGTTTAGAGAATTGCCAGCTGGTGTAGCTGGAGCTTACCGAATTTTTAGTAATATGATTTCGCTTGGAAACGAGAAACCGAAGAATACCAAGCTGAATCAAATCGAAAAGAAACGCTAATGAGCGCGCAAACAGAACAAGAAGCGAGGGATGCTAAACCTCCATTTTTTAAGAAGTGGTCTGGAATGTACTGGTTACTGATGGGTACATTGGCTGTATTAATTCTTTTGTTTTATTGGTTTACAATCACATACGAATGAGTTGGATTGACTGGGTAGTGCTTTTCGGCACATTGATTTCTATAGTAGTCTATGGCGTTTGGAAAACCCGTGGCGATAAGGACATTGATAGCTATTTACGTGGCGGAGACGATGTGAAATGGTGGGCTATTGGCCTTTCAATTATGGCCACTCAAGCCAGTGCCATTACTTTTCTTTCTACTCCTGGCCAAGCTTATACCGAGGGTATGGGGTTCGTACAGTTCTATTTTGGCCTCCCAGTGGCCATGATTATCATTTCAGTATTCTTTTTACCCATTTATTATAAGCTTAAAGTTTATACTGCTTACGAATATCTCGAAACACGTTTCGATGTGAAGACCCGTATGCTCGCTGCCTTTATTTTCTTAGTGCAACGTGGCCTTGCAGCCGGAATAACAATTTATGCACCATCAATTATTCTTTCATCACTACTTGATTGGGACCTTAGAGCGACCAATATCATCATTGGTGTTCTGGTAATCATTTACACCGTATCTGGTGGAACCAAAGCTGTAACTCAAACCCAGAAAACGCAAATGGCGGTAATGATGGGCGGTATGATCCTAGCAGGTATTTTGGTGCTGAACGCATTGCCTTCAGGTGTAAATATGAATGATGCGCTCAGTGTGGCTGGTAAAATGGGCAAACTCAACGTGGTGGATTTTACATTTGACCTAAAAAATAAGTATAGTTTTTGGTCAGGAATGACTGGTGCGGTTTTTCTCTTTTTGTCTTATTTTGGAACAGATCAATCTCAAGTACAACGTTATTTATCTGGAAAAACCTTATCTGAGAGCCGCTTAGGTCTGATGATGAACGGCCTGCTAAAAGTGCCAATGCAGTTCATTATCCTCTTTATTGGAGTAATGGTGTTTGTGTTTTATCAATATAATCAACCCCCAATATTTTTTAATGAAACGCTGAAAGAGCAAGTTTACGAAACCGATAGGGCTGATGATTTCAGGGCTTATGAAGATGAATACTCGGAAATATTTGCAGAAAAACTAGCAGCGGTTGAGGGGCTCAATGAAGCAGTAAGAACAGGAGATGAGCTTACCATAGAACAGGCTAAGACAGAAGTGAATGCACTTCAAGCCAAATCTGATGAATTAAGGAGTAGGGCGATTACACTGGTTGGAGAGGCTGTTGAAGGATCGGAAACGAAGGATACGGATTATATTTTTATGGATTTCGTCCAGAAGAACATGCCTATTGGTATCGTAGGTTTACTATTTGCGGTGATCTTTTCAGCAGCGATGTCTTCTACATCGTCTGAATTGAATGCACTGGGGAGTACAACCACAATAGACTTTTATAAGCGAGGAGTAAAAAAGGATGGTGATGATAATCATTACCTGAGGTATTCAAAACTCTTTACCCTGGGTTGGGGAATACTCGCCATCATTGTGGCATCCACTTTATCTCTTTTTGATAACCTTATAGAGGCAGTTAATTTGATTGGTTCCCTGTTCTACCCAACAGTATTGGGAATCTTTATAGTGGCTTTCTTTTTCAAGAAAATACGTTCAAATGCGGTATTTATGGGAGCCATTCTCAGTCAGATAACAATAATTATCACTCACTACTTAAACACAATTGGTGAAGCAGGACCATTTACCATGGGCTTTTTATGGTACAATGCTTTCGGCTGTATTTTGGTAGTGCTGTTTAGTTATCTCTTTAATTTAGTTAAGCCAGAGAAGCCATTGGAAGCGTAAGTTCACGACATTCTTCCTGAACCTTTTTATGCTTTCTTTGATCGATAAGATGGAGTGCTTCGTCAGAGTCTAAAAGCTGTTGACAGAGCACTATGTCTTTATTGAGCAGTACTCGCTTTTCTGCTTTTGTGAGCGAAACCAAGCAACTGATAGGATAGAGACCGGAAATTTCAATCCTGTCCTTTAAACTTCCTTTGGAAGGGTAATTCCATGCCATAATTTTTAACCCGCTGCATTCTGCATATTGAATTGCGTCTGAAGTGAAATTCGTGTTGTCTACAATCCATCCAGTGAATTTTTTGTTAGGGAACTTGGGTTGATAATGAGCAATAAGGTCATTGACCCTTGAATGGACATAAAGCGCAATTTTCACATCCGATTTATAACCAGGATTGCTGTGGTATTTACATTCCATAAAATGAATTTCAGTATCGTTTTCGGCCCTCACATCCACTTCGTGGCTTACACATTTTCCATTTAAGATGACTCCTGACTGCACCTTATAGCCTTGATATTCAAATAAGTGAGCAATAAAAGCTTCGAATGGATAGCCTGAAGGCCCTAATTCAAGAATTGCTTTTTTAAGTTTATACCTACCAGCCAATGCGTTTGAAGATTTCCTTAGAATGCCATAAGCGCGTTTATAGATTTCTTTGGTGGAAATTCCTTCCACCAAACAACCGAGTACTTCTTTGGTGATTTTCTCAATGAGTTCGGGACTTGCGCCAGATTTAAACAATGAGTTTTCTAGTTTTTCTATTTCAAATGGAACGAGTTCGCCAGAGTATTTCTTAACAAGGATAGTATTCATTCAGTTAATGCTACGTAATGAAAATAAAACTTATGTAATTTGAAGTTGTGTACGCCATAGTCGACATTGAAACCACGGGCAGTTCTGCCAATTACGGAAAAATCACCGAAGTAGCCATTTTAATTCATGATGGACAACGGGTAGTGGACGAATATCAGACGCTTTTGAATCCCGAACGAGTGATTCCAATGAATATTACTGCGCTAACGGGCATCTCTAACGAAATGGTAAGGGATGAACCTCGTTTTTTTGAAGTGGCCAAAGAAATCTTTCAAATGTTGGAAGGGAACATCTTTGTGGCTCACAATGTCAATTTTGATTATTCTTTCCTTAAAAACGAATTCCAGCAGTTGGGTGGAACATTAAGCCTGAAGAAACTCTGCACAGTCCGTCTTTCTAGAAAGGTTTTTCCAGGCTTGAAGTCCTACAGTTTGGGTAACCTTTGCGATCATTTTGGAATTGCTAACCATGCGCGTCACAGGGCGATGGGCGATGCCAAAGCAACGGTTGAACTGCTGGACCTCATTATCGAGAATAACGAAGACCACATTGCTACCTTCTTAAAGAAAGATTCCAAAGAAGGATTTTTACCTCCTCATTTACCCAAGACCGTTTTTGATGCTTTACCAGAATTTACTGGGGTGTATTATTTTCATGATGCACATGGTGATGTTCTTTATGTGGGCAAGGCCAACAATATCAAGAAACGCGTAAAAGGCCATTTCTCCAATACCGATGTGGTATACAAACAAGGGTTAAAGGATAAACTCTATGATATCTCTTATGAGGAGTGTGGAGATGAAATGATTGCTTTCCTGTTTGAGTCTTCAGAAATCAAAAAACATTTCCCGATTTATAACAAGGCGCAGAAATTCACTAATGCCAAATATGGCCTTTACCATTACCAAGACGGTAAAGGCTTTGATCGTTTATCAATTGGTAAGAAAATGAAAGGCACTTTGCCGTTGATTGGCTTTACTTCTTTCGACCGGGCCCGTGATTACTTGATCGAACTGGTAAAGAAGTTTGAACTTGATCCAGAGTTATGCAGCCTACCTGCCTCTATGATGATGTATTTTGGATATACCATAAAAACAGGTGGGGAAGGAAGTGCAGAGCAACGTGAGAGATTCAAAAAAGCCATTCAAAGTATTAAAGAGAATTCTCAATCGTTTTGCCTGCTAGGGCAAGGTAGAACCAATGCTGAAAAATCTGTTGCCTTGGTAGAGAATGGAAAATACTTAGGTTTTGGCTTCTATGAAAACGATATAGCTTTCAATTCAATTGATGATGTGAAGAACATTATCACAAACTATCCCGATACGCCTGATATCCAACGTATAATCAATCAGTATTATGCCAAACGCAAAGTGATTCAATTTGCAACGCAAACCCAAGAACCAAATTATGGTCTGTTTGCTTAAGCGAATAGAGTTGAATACCTCTTTACTTATTATTTAGGCACAATTATAAAATTAAAATACCTATTTTAAGGTATTGGAAAAGGGACTTGTCAATATACCTTGGCTGAGCTTATAAGGTTAAAACATTTGCTTGTTTTATTGATAAGAAACTGAAACTATTTATGTTAATAATCGATTACACATATATAGAATTAACAAGAAAATGGCAATGAAAAAGACTAAAGAGATAAGAGGAAAATTATTGAAGTATGCCGAAGGTAAATTTCAAGAGTCTCAAGAAAAATCAGAACGAATTATCAAGTATGTGAATGATGTAAGTACAGTTAGTAAAGAACTCTTTTATTCAAGCGTTCTTTTAGCTGGTCATAAGTATATCAAGGTTGAACAAGAGGGAAAAGCTTAATAGGATTGATCTGTAAATTTACAGAACTCCTTAAGGGAATTGTAATTCTCGATATTTAGGTTTTTATGATCCGAAAATATTTAAAAACTATTTTTGACGATCTGGTAGGGCATTTGAATACGTTAGTGTATTAAAAATAAGTGCTGTGAACGGTAAATTATATATGGAAGGATTAATGGTGTGCCCATTTACAAAAAAGTCGCTACGACTGATGACTGAAAAGGAATTGATTTCTTTTAATGCTCAGATAAAGCACGGTGATTTATTCTTTTACCCTGGGGCACCTGTCAACATCGAATTAAAAGCTGCCTTGGTTACAGCGAACCAAACTTATGTTTACCCTATTATAGACAACATTAGGTACCTTCAGCGTAAAACAGCTATAGTATCCAAAAACCGAACTGACAACCACCTAAGAAGAGTGCCACAAGATGAAATCGATCTGTTCTACAAAACATATGGATTAGGTGTAGACAATTCCATTGAAAAATCATCAAAAAAACTCAATAGTAACCCCATAAGTCAAGAAAAAGTAACTCAGTTGGGCAGACTTCTCCCAAAAGGAGGTGAATGTTTTATGAGTGTTGTTACGCACGATGTGGACTCTATTCATAATCTTACTTATGGAAGATCATTTAAACACTATTTCCATATGGATTTTTCGTTGCCAAGGTTATTGGCAGTTAAAGACGAGCTTCCTAATGAAACCATTTTGGTTTTAGGCGATGTGGATCATTTACCTTTTAGCGATAGCGCTGTAGAAGCCCTCTTCTCATTTGACTATATAAATAACTACGACAAAGAGGTTCAGTCATTGGCATACGAAGAGCTGAAAAGATGCTTAAAGCCAGATGGAGTTTCGATTATGTTATACGATAACTCCAAACCAATGCATGCCAGTGGCCAACTTAAAGCGGATCAGAGATCGAAGAAAGCCTTGGGAGTTATTGCTCCATGGAAAAAAATAAAGCTACCGAACATCTTCTTTTATCCAATTAACAAAGAACATGAAACGCCCGATGGTATAGGCCTTTTGAGCCAAAGCATCGCTTAGTTGACAATTCATTTAATTGATTTCAATCCGTTCAAACCATTTCTACGTTTATTTGGTTAGACTAAAAAAAACGAGGCATGAAGACCAAAATAATATTAATTAGTGGTTTAGCTATTTTACTTGTGGCGAGTGTTATCACGCTCAGAGGCCAAGATGAACTATCTGGAGTAAATTTAGATCAAGACAAACCGAAATACGAAATACAGTTAACGGAGAAAGAGTGGAAAGAAAGGTTAAGCCCTTTACAATACTCCATACTAAGACAACAAGCAACAGAAACGATGTTCTCTGGCGAATATGATAAGTTCTATAAAAAAGGAACCTACTATTCTGCAGCCAGTTTGCAACCTGTTTTTAGCTCAGAGACCAAATATGATTCTAAATCAGGATGGCCAAGTTTTTGGAATCCAATTTCTGATGATGCAATCAAGTTAGTAAAGGATACGAGTGAAGGAATGGTGCGATGGGAAGTGGTAGACAGTAAAAGTGGATCACATTTAGGACATGTATTCGAAGATGGTCCAGCTCCAACTGGCTTACGCTACTGCTTGAATTCAGCGGCTTTAATCTTCGTTCCTGAAGGAGGAACACCTCCAAAGTTTAAAAAAGACAATAACTAGTTCACCAAGCGCGAATAATTATTTAACATTGGCCTGTATTAACAGGCCTTTTTATTTATATCATGAAAGAACCACAATCACTCAACTCAGTAGCTGAATTTCATAAAACATTTAAGCACCCAATTTTAGAAACTCCACAAATTCCATCTGAAGATAGATGTAAACTCCGAGTTTCTCTGATTGCTGAAGAGTTGAAAGAACTAGAAGAAGCTATTGCGGATAACGACCTAGTAGAAATAGCTGATGCCTTGTGTGACATCCAATATGTATTGTCTGGTGCCATTTTAGAGTTTGGAATGGGTAATAGCTTCAAAACTTTGTTTGACGAAGTTCAGCGCTCTAATATGAGCAAAACCTGCAAAACAATAGAGGAAGCTGAAGCCACCCAAAAACATTACATGGACAAGGATGGAACGGAAAGCTACATAGAAGAGTCGGACGGTCATTTTTTGGTGTACAGAACAGCGGATAATAAAACATTAAAATCAGTGAATTACTCTCCAGCTGACCTGAAGAGTATTTTGAACGACATTATTTAAAAACATATCCCTTGTGGATGGCGTTAGGGCATTAGATAAAATAAAAAGCAAATGCATATAGCTTATACATTGATTACCAGTTTATTCCTCAATTTTGGAGTTTCTTCTTGCACTGGCATGAGTTCAACAGAGTTGGTTAATGTGGCTACTGAAGTTCAGAAAGGCAATGAAATAGCCACTTTTGCAGGCGGCTGTTTCTGGTGTACAGAAGCCGTATTTGAAAGAGTGAATGGTGTGAAGAATGTGGTTTCAGGCTACACAGGAGGGAAAGAGAAGAATCCAACCTATGAAGATGTAAGTTATGGTAGATCGACTCATGCCGAAGCAATTCAAATCTATTACGACCCTAAAGTGATTTCCTATCAAGAGCTTTTAGAAATTTTCTTTTATACGCACGACCCAACTCAGGTAAACCGTCAAGGTCCAGATGTAGGAACACAGTATCGAACGGAAGTTTTCTATCATGATGATAATCAGAAGAAGTTGGCAACCGATTATATTTCAAAACTGAACCAGTCCGGAGATTATAACCGCCCAATTGCAACTAAAGTGACGGACTATACTGAATTTTGGCTTGCCGAGGATTATCACCAAAATTATTATGAACTCAACCCAGGGAATCCCTACATCATCAATGTTGCCATTCCAAAGGTGAACAAGTTAAAAAAACATTTCCCAAGCTACGTAAAGAAGAAATACGCTTCAGAAAAATAAAGTAACACTTCTTTAAGCTTAACACTATTCAATAGCACTCCCTAAAAGAGTGCTATTTTTCTAATATGTTCCTAAACTCGGCCAGGGCAGCATGGCTACCAATTACGGTCATGATATCACCCACTAGCAGATGCGTATTCCCGTGTGGGATAAAGACTTCTCCTGCTCGCTTTTGAATGACCAAAGAACCCGATGGAGGGAAGGGGACTTCCTTCACCAGCTTTCTATTGATATCGCTTCGGGTAATCTTGATTTCCTCTAAACGATAATCTCCAAAGCTTTCAGATAGTGAAGAAACCGAATCTGGACTGGCAATCATATTTTCAATATGGCTTGCTAGCACAATGTCATGATCAATGAACTTGATTTCTCCTTGGGGATCAATTAAATCGTGCGTAGCAGACTGTTTTCTAGTAATGATCTTACTGTGCTTCAGTTCGTTTTTGATGTAACGCGTAAGCTCCTGATTCAAATTATTGGATTCTGTAAGTACAATGACGAGGTCAGCGGTTCTGAGTTTTAATCCATCTACCACACTCGCACTTAGGTTTTCAATGAATTTATAGTTCAAGCTCTTTTTATCGAACTCAGGCAATATTTCCTTTTTCTGAATCAGCGTGATAAAAGACATGTCATGCATTTTAAGCCTTTCAGCCAAGTACAAACTCGCTTTGCTTCCGCCAAAAACATAGATGTTATGGTGCTCCTCTTTACTGTTATTAAAGATCTTGTAAATAGAAGGTGAAATAAGACTCACTAAAATAGCTGTGGTAACGATTCCCGCATTGTCTGCCGAGCTAATTACATTTAAGGAAAGGCCGATTTGGGCTGCAGCAATGGTTAAACCCATTCTAGCGGTAAGCAATACGCCTCCGGCCAATGCCTTCTTCAAGCCAAACACTTTAATCATAATTAAAGCGGGAATAAGCTGGGTAACAAAAAAGCCAACCATTAAGGTAAGAATAAATGGAATCGACTCTTGAAACTGTGTCAGTGCCGATAAATCTAAATTCACCCCAACCATAATAAAGAAGATGGGAATAAAGAAGCCATAGCTCATTCCGTCTAGTTTGAACAGCAATGCAGAACGTTCTTTGCTTACAAAAAGGCTCAACAAAGTGCCTGCGAAAAAAGCACCCATGGCCAACTCCGTGCCTATTAAGTGAGCAATCACCACAAAGAAAAGGAGCAATGCCACAGCACCTCTCACCCTGATCTGACTTGCCGCATGTTCTAATCTATATAGTAATTGCTGAAAGCTGCGCACTTTCATCATTCGGTTTCCAAGCCAATAAACGACAATAAATACAATGAAAATGATGGCGAAAAGAAGCAACTCTACTTGAAATCCTTTTTTAAGTACGCCTGAATAAATGGAGATCAATATGATACTCATCACCGTGGCAATGGCGCCTTCCATCAATAGGATTTGGCCAAACTTACGCTTCAATTCTCCTTCTGCTTTTAATATCGGAACCGTAATACTGAGTGCTACGGTAGGCAATAGGAACATGTAGAATACGATGTCCACCTCCATAAACTGGTTCATTAGCCAAGCAAAGGGCAGGGAAAGCAATAATGACCCAAAGTAAATAAAGAGCGCGACCAGCAAAGAGTTACTTACCAAATCAACAAACTTGATGCGGCCGCGAGGAAATGACGAAATAATTTTATTGACATCAATTTCCATTCCTGCCAAGAAAATAAGGAAAAGGAAACCCGTTTGCGCCAAAAAGCTGGTAATGGCAGTTTCTTCCACCCAACCTAATAAAAAAGGACCAACCAAAACCCCCATTATGATTTCGACAATCACGGAAGGTACTTTTGATATTTCTAGCCTAGAAAGCACCAAAGGCACTACCCAGGCAATAGACAGAATAATAAAGATTGGCCAGTATTCGAGGTTGTTCATAAAGGTCAAGATAGTTCGTAATTCTTCTAAAATAGGTAAAAATGAACTCCGAGACGACTTTAAATTTCAAAAAACGCTGAACTAGCCAGCGTGCTTTGATTTGAAAACAGTATTATAAAAGTTCAGGCAGAGCGCTGAACTTACTTATTATTGAATCTAAAATACTTGAATTCAACCTCTTCCGCTTCTCCTTCATCGCTAATCACGACATACATATGAATCTCATTTTCTGAAATTCGCTTGATGGTAAAACCATCAAAATAAACAGCATCCTTCTCCACTTTAACCAATGGAAACTCTTCCCGTTCGTTTTTCTCTTCCCAGCCCGTCAGGTCGCTGTTAAAATGCTTTAGGCGAAAGGACAGGGAGCCTTGCTCTTCCACAATTTGACAGATCTCGTAAAAGCTAGTTTTGCCCTCCGAAACCAGTTTGAAGGAACCCATCATAGAATCGCCTAAGGGGGGTGACCAGATTTCTTCTGTAATCCCACCAAAAGCTTCGCCACGCCAATGACCACTGATCCAAGCCACATCTGCCAAAGTTGCTTTGGGAGATTTGTTAGTACCAAGCTTTAAGGTGTTTTGACCAAAACTGACGAAAGAGAATAAAATGAATAGGAGAGATAGGCTTAGCTTTTTCATGTTTTATTGAATTGACGAACCAGAATGAAAATAGGAGACAAGGCCTTACTAAATTTCTGTAATCCTTACCTTCTTGTTCTTCAGTTTAGTGTTGTTTAAGCTCTTAATCAAGCGTTTAGCTTCTATGGCGGCTACCGCAACAAAAGCGCAATCGTTTTTAATCTCAATCATCCCCAGCTGATCTTTCTGCAATTGCCCTTGTTTAAAGAAGAGCCCAGCAATATCGCCCTTCGATATTTTGTCCTTTCTTCCACCCGAAATAAACAGAGTTTTCATCAGTGGTTTTGGCGCTGAAATTCCTTCCAACACATCGCGCACTCGGCCGCTTTTGGGCTTAAGGTCCGAAATGAAATCAGGCAATTCTTCTTTTTCCCATTGCAACACGTAAGCCGTGCCTTCTGAGTTCATTCTGGCCGTTCTTCCGTTTCTGTGGGTGAATTCTGGTCCAGAGTTAGGCAAGTGATAATGAATAATGAATTTCAATTCTGGAATATCAATACCCCTGGCGGCCAAATCGGTTGCTAATAGTAACTGATAGGTGCCATTTCGGAACTGAATGAGTGCCCTTTCACGGTCTATTTGCTCCATTCCGCCATAGAATACACCATGGTTAATTTCGTGATCGAAAAGGTATTGGCTGATGCGCTCGATGGAATCTTTAAAGTTGCAGAACACAATGCCCGGCTGGTCGCCAAGGCGGTTGAGGGTATCTACTAAAGTTTCTAGCTTATCTCTATCGGGCGAAAGCACCAGTTGAATTTCAAGCGAAGAATCGCCTTTATCTGCGAAATCAAGAATTTGGGGTGACTTAAGTTTTACAAAGTTAGGGATCTCAGTTTCGTTGGTGGCCGAAGTCAAGATCTTCTTCTGTACATGCGTAAGCGAAGCGATGATCTCCAACATTTCCAGTTCAAAGCCCACTTCTAAAGACTTATCGAATTCATCTAACACCAATGTTTTGATGTCTTTTACAGGGAAAACTTCACGTCTTAAATGGTCAGCTACACGGCCGGGAGTTCCCACAAGGATAGCGGGCCTGTGTTTCAGCTCCATTCTGTCTTTCGAAGCAGGTCTGCCGCCATACACGGCATTGGCTTTAAAGCCCGTTCCCATTTCTCTAATCACTTGTTCAATCTGAATGGCCAATTCTCTTGAGGGCACCAAGATCAAAGCCTGTATTTCTGTGCAGTTGATATCTAAGGATTGAAGGATAGGAAGCAAAAAGGCCAAGGTTTTCCCTGTGCCCGTAGGGGAAAGCAACACTACATCCGGATGCTGATGAATGGCTTCTTGGGCCGCTTCTTGCATCGGGTTGAGTTTTTCTATACGAAGCTTGGCGAGGATTTCCTCTTGGTTTTTAGGGGCAGTTTGCATGGTGCAAAACTACTTGTATTTCAGGTATAAATAGAAAAGTGAGACGCTTTTACGCTTTTATATTTTTCTAAATTGCCGAAATGAAAAAAGAATGTCCTTCATGCGCCATGCAAATCGATAAAGCAGCCAAAGTTTGCCCTATCTGTGCTTATGAATTTCCTGCGCAACCCAAAGCACTGAGTTGGATAGCGGTAGTCTTAATTGTAGCCTTGTTGTTATGGCTGGTAATCTAGGTTAGCTGGCTTCCTTTACTTTTTCCTGGTCTTTTCGGGTTAAGAATTGCTCTAGTAGAATCAGGCCAGTACCAATCATTACTGATACATCGGCAGCATTAAAAATTCCTGTTCTAAAAACTCCACCTAAATCTATATGCACCATATCGGTGACCGAACCATATAGAATACGGTCATACAGGTTGCCAATACCACCACCAACGATAAAAGAAAGTCCCACAATCGCCAATTTGGTCAGGTCTTTCTTAATAAGTAAAAACACTAAAAGGCCAAGCATGACCAGGCCTGGTAAACCAAGCAAGAGAATGTTTTTGAAAATAGGAGACAGGTCAGAGCCCATACCCAAAAACGCACCTGAGTTTTCAACCTTGGTAAGAATAAGGGTATCACCGATTACCTCAATACGCTCATTGTATTGAATTTGCTCGCGTGCCATTTCTTTGGTGACTTGATCGCAGCCTATATTGACAATGATAATGGCGAGAATAGCGATGATACGGTTAACGTTTGACTTCATGGGATTCTTTTCAGGCTGCTAAACTAATCAATAGCTTATAAAATGAGGGATGGTAGTGATGAAAATTATTGGTTAAGACGATTTTGGTGAGGGGGGAGGTGCTTATGAAGTTGAAGTGAGAGACTGTACGGTTTAGCTAAACTGTGATTTAATGAAGTTTAGGTTTAATGTTGTTAGTTAAATATTCTAGTCAGTTTGGATTCAATTATCGGAAAATCTACCTCATATTTTTTAATTGTCTGTTTAACATTTGACTTGTGCCAATCACTAGCTTGTGGATGAAAGATTAATTCAAAGGGCATATTTTTGAAATTCTCAAATAGAATATAAATGATGTGCTGGTCTAATTTCCTATTTAAGTCTTCAATTTGTTCATCTAAAATCATTGGCTTTTTCTCTGCTCTCTTTCTTTCATTTTCTTCTACAGAGAGAATAACTCTGAACTCGGATTCATGACTAAAGCTTTTGTCTTTTAAGAATCCTTGAATATTTTCATTTGTTACAAGTTGACTAAGTGAGCCTATATCATCAAATCTATAATACTTTACTGAGCCATATCTGATTTTCTTGTGGTTATAGCCAGTTAAATCAAAACGTTTGGAATCAAGTTCACCTAAAAATGAGTTGACAGGAATTTTAATAGCTATACTATCAGGGCTTGAATATAGTTGCCACATGGCTACAGATTCATGATCGTTAACAAACCAGCAGCTTGCAAAATTGTATTTCTGAAAATCTAACTTTTGTCTTCTTAATGAGTTCCTTTTTATTGGATTAATATTCAATGTAATGTGATTAACAATTTCACCAATCCAAGGAGCTATTTCTTTACCAATTTTATCGCTTGCTAGGTTTAATGATAAATTTTGGGGTGTAATGCCTTCCAGCTTATCTTCAAATAAGTTTAGGCGAGTGAGGGGAAACCTTTTATTCAACAGACAATCCATCAACTTGTCAATCGTGATATATCGATATAAAAATAATTTGTCACTTGGGACAATATCTAACTTTTCTATTTCTATTGACGATTTCATTTAATCCTAATTAACAGCAGCGTTAGCGACCAAATACGGTGCGCTATACGCACCTATTAACAAGTTATAAGTTTAGCGAAATTAATTTTAGAACAGTAACATTCGTTGGCTATTTAGTATTTAACAACTAATAAAGCTTAAGTGAGTAATCAACCAATCTAAGGTGTTCGTTATCTGGACGGTGAGATTGCTTCACGTCAATATTATCACTCCGAAAAACTGTAGCAGGTTCGCAATGACGGTTAAATCATCCTTGTTTCACTACGCTCAAACTCTTCCAGCCACCTTAATCGTAAACTCAGTAGTGCCCTTGCTTTGATCTACAGTAAAGCCGATTTCTCCTTTATGGGCTTGCACGATTTGTTTGACTAAACTAAGCCCAACCCCAGAACCACTGGACTTTGTGGTGTAGAAAGGAATGAAAATATTTTCCTGAATTTCCTCTGGAATGCCACCACCATTATCGGTAATAGAAATTTGAAAGCTGCCTAACTTTTCTTCTAATAGGCTTGGCTTTTTCACGGCCAAGCGGACGGTACCCGTATTGGCTTCAACGGCTTCTTTTGCATTTTTTAATATGTTAATCAGTGCTTGCTCCATCAAATCCGGGTCAATGTGTAAGATGAATGCTTCTTTGGGCAGCTCCATATGGAATTGAATGTTGCTTTGGGCCAGCGTAGGCTTAAAAAGCGAAGCAATGCGCTGGAAATACAGCAGACCCTCAATAGGCTTAAGGTTTGGCAAAGGCACACGCGTTAAGCTTCTGTAGGCTTCAGTAAAGGTCATGAGCCCTGCACTGCGGTGCTGTATGGCATCGAGTCCTTCTTGTAGAGATTGGAGTTGAGCTTCAGTCAATTCATTTCCGGACTTTCTTGATTGACTAACAAAATGGTTGAGCGTTGAAGAAAGGGAAGTAATCGGAGCCACTGAATTCATGATTTCATGGGTCAGCACACGAATCAACTTTTGCCAAGCCAGCATTTCATTATTGTCCAGTTCGGTATGGATGTCGTGAATAGAGACCAAGGTGAATTTTATTCCCCTCAATTTGAAAACAGAAGCCTTGATGGAAAGCTGAAACTCCTTGCCATGAATAGTCACTTTCAGTAATTCACTTTGCCCACTTTCTAGTTGAAGTATTGTATCGTAAATTATTGAACTAATTGTTTTTATACTGTTCAATGTGATCAGTTCTTCTTTGCCCAATAACTGCTTTAGGGCTTTGTTCGCTAAATGAATTCTTTCCTTATCATCGTAAGAAAGTACACCAATTTCGAGCTGCTGCACCAATAACGAGAGGTACTGATATTCGTTGGCTTCGCGCTGAGATACCTCAATGAATTTTTGATTTACTTGATTGAAACTGTCGTAGAGCCTGCCAAAACTCTTGCCTTTATGATCGGCAGAATACTTCAGGGTGAAATCATTATGAAGAATGGCTTCAAGAAAGTTCTTGGTGTCCTTGTTCGCTCGATTGATGTAATAAAAAAGCTCAATAAGTGCCGACAGGATAAAAATGACAATAAAGAACAAGCGGATGTAATTGCGGTCTTCAAAGAAGTAGAACAGCAAAAAGCCCAAACCCACCGTGATGAGGAGCAGTCTTACGATGATCTGAATCTGGAAATTTTTAGAGTTCATATTTCTCCATTCTACGGTACAAGGCGCCACGGCTCAGCCCTAATTCTCCAGCCGCATTACTAATGTTTCCTTGGTGCTTTTTGATACAGGTCTCTATCGCCCATTTTTCCAACTCTTCTAGGTTATAGCTCTCCACCTGTGCATTATCACTGGTGTTTTGGCTGCTTAAGTTGAAATCCTGAACATGGAGTTGCTTGCCATCACTCATGATTACCGCACGTTCAATACTGTGCTGAAGTTCCCTGATGTTGCCGGGCCAGTCGTATTTTTCTAGTTTGGCAATGACGTATTCGGGTACAAAAAGCCCTTTCTTTCCATATTTAGTTTTATACAAATGGATGAAGTGCTCGGCCAATACCGCAATGTCTTCTTTGCGTTCGCGCAGGGGAGGAAGGTGGATTTCGATGGTGTTAATTCGAAACAGTAAATCTTGCCTGAATTCACCTTCATTCACCATTTCGGGAAGATTGGCGTTGGTTGCGCAAATCAAACGAACATCAATGGTCCTGGAATCATTTGACCCAACAGGCACAATTTGACGGTCTTGAATCACCCGTAACATTTTGGCCTGAAGTGGTTTGATCAGGTTGCCGATTTCATCCAAAAATAAAGTGCCTTCATTGGCGGCCTCAAACTTCCCTATGCGGTCGGTTTTAGCATCGGTAAAGGCGCCTTTTTTATGTCCGAAGAGTTCGCTCTCAAAAAGAGTTTCGGTAATAGCACCCATATCAACATTCACAAAAATGGATTTAGAGCGGTTGGAAGCCCGATGAATCGCCCTAGCGACCAATTCCTTTCCCGTACCATTTTCGCCAGTAATGAGAATATTGGCATCCGTATGGGCTACCTTTTCAATTTGTTGAAAAACCTGCTTGATCTTTTCCGATTCACCAATAATTTCAGCGAATGGCGCATCAAGCATGTCATTCAATACCCTTTGTTTCGAACTAAGTTCTTTGACCTTATGGTTCGACTTATTCAGTTGAAAAGCAGCCGAAACAGTACTCAGTAGCTTTTCGTTTTGCCATGGCTTGGTAATGAAATCGAAGGCGCCCAATTTGATCGCTTCCACGGCCAAATTGATTTCACCATAAGCCGTAATCAACACAATAGAAGTTTCTGGGGAAATGGTCTTAATCTGATTGAGGTAGTATAAACCGTCCTTTCCAGAGCTTTCGCCTGCCTTAAAATTCATGTCCAGAATAACAAGGTCATAATCGTTTTCGGCCAAGGCCGTTTCAATTTGAAGCGGATTGTTAATGCCCCGGACATCGTTATAATGCTGCTCCAACAAAATGCGGATGGAAAGCATTACATAATTGTCATCGTCTACAATCAGAATTCGACCTTTGTTTTTCATAATCGTTAAAGCACCAAATTTATACCAAGCTCACAATATGCTGATTCATTTACTTTTAGTAATATGAATGTATTGAAAAGTGCCCAATTTTGGGCACTCCTGTTTTACTGATGGACAATTGAAGTCGATTAAATACGAGATAGAGTTGCTAACTTACTGATATACAATGAACTGTGATGTTGGTTCAAAATTGGCCAGTAGAACATTGTCAAATACTCAAGATATGATTAAGAATTACTTCAAACTCGCTACTCGGAATCTCTGGAAAAATAAACTGGTAACGGGCACTAACCTCATTGGTCTTACTTTAGGTATTTCTTGCAGTCTGCTTTTATTGCTTTATGTGCAGTATGAGTACGCAATTGATGATTTCATTCCAGAGAAAGAAAACACTTATTTTCTATATGGGGCTCAAACGGGTGCCAATGAAAGAATGGTTGGTCTTTCAATAGAGGATGACTTTAAAGATTTGTCGAGCAATTACGCAGGAGTTAAAGAAGCTGCGATTATCAGAAATAATAGCGGTGATTTTTATCCAGACGATAATTCAGTCAAAAAACTAAGCATCGACTATTGGTATGCTAGCAGTAACTTCTTCGAGTTTTTTGGCTTCCCTTTAATAGAAGGAAATGCAGCGCAAGTACTGAGTGATCCTTCTTCCATAGTCATTACTGAAAGTACGGCCATCGCCTTATTTGGTACTTCCAATGCCATTGGAAAAACAGTAACCATGGCTGGGGTTTCGTCTGACAAAGCATTGGTAGTGAGGGGTATTGCTGCTGATGTAAAGAACTCACACATCAAATTTCAAGCAATTATTCCTTGGGAAATGACTTTTCCTAGTGGTTCTCAGCCTGCCAAAGGTTATGCCTACTCACTTTATACCTATTTAAAAACCACAGCAGGTGCTAGTATTGACGAAATTCGGACTTTAAAGAATGAAAAATTAGCGAAGGATCCAGACTTTGATGGCAATATGAGCTATGAGTTTCTTCCTGTAACGGACATGTACTTAAAATCTGGAGATATACAGTTTATGTCTTTCTCTTCGGGCAGTGCTTCGGCCATTCAAACACTCTTGTTTATTGCCATTATAATTTTGGTGGTGGCTTGTATCAACTACATCAATTTACAGACTGCAAAAGGGGCAAGACGCTCTTTGGAGGTTGGAGTAAGAAAAGTAATGGGGGCGCACCGAGGTCAATTGATCCGCCAGTTCTTAGGCGAAGCCATTCTGATTACGGTCATCTCCGCAATCTTCTCCATTTTGTTGATCGATTTAGGCTTATCGTCTTTCAACCAACTTACGGGGAAAGAATTCACCACAGCTGCCTTAATGAATGAAGGTTTGATTCCGGTTCTACTAGGGATTGTGCTCTTTACTTCCCTGTTCTCAGGGCTTTATCCTGCTTTGGTGCTGTCGTCATTTCAGCCTTCTCAGGCATTGAAGGCATCTGCACGTGAATCTTTAAAAGGAGGAAGGGCGCGTAAAACATTGATGTTTGTTCAGTTTGTGATCTCGCTCTTTTTAATTGCTGTTACGGTGATTGCTATTAAGCAAAACCAATTTCTGCATCAGAAAGATTTAGGTTTTAACAAAGACCAAGTCATCACTTTTAGTGTTTCCACCAAGAACTTAAGTAGAAATTATAGATCGTTTAAAAGTGAAATTGATGCCTATCCCGGCATTGTGGCATCGTCTGTAAGCACAGATGTTTTGGGAAACGGTTATACCAACAATTCAGGTCCAATGATGTCCAAGACGAACCCCGACTTGAGTGCAGTAACTACGATTTTTGGAGTCGACTTCGACTTTATCAAAACCTATGATTTGAAGCTTGTAGACGGTAGGGATTTCGATATGCAATCTTCATCCGATTCGAGCGCACTGATTGTTAACGAAGCTTTTGTTAGCCAACTCGGTATAGATAACCCAATGGAAGAAGAAGTAACGCTTTACAATCCTAATAATAGAGGAATGAAGATTATAGGCGTGGTAAAAGACTTCCACTTTCAAAAGCTTCATCAAAAAATTAGTCCTGTAGCTTTTAGAATTGCCAACAGAAATCTATGGAACCTATCAGTGAACATGAAGGCTGAAAATATCACAGAAACGCTCGCATTCTTAGAGAGCAAATGGGCGGAGTTTGAACCAGATCAACAGTTTGCCTACAGCTTTGTGAATGATGACTTTGCGAGGTTCTATGCCAATGAAACTAAACTATTAAAAGCAATTAGCTTCTTTTCTATTATCAGCATCGTGCTCACTGCTTTAGGCTTATTCGGAATGGTCACTTTCGTGATCGAGCGAAAATTAAAAGAGATCGGTATTCGTAAAGTGTTGGGAGCTTCTGGCACCAACATCAATTTCATTATTCTTAAAGAGTTTTTAATGGTTTTGGCCATTGCTGCGGTCATCTCGATTCCATTGGCACTTGGCGCGGGAAAAGAATGGCTCTCCAATTTTGCTTATAGTACCAATATTGGTGTAATGCCTTTTGTGGTTGCCTTGGTCATTTCTCTAGCAATTATACTATTTACCGTTGGTTTTCAGGCGATTAAAGCGGCTAAGGCCAACCCTATAAACGCTTTGAAAAGCGAATAACTCAAAACAAAAACAACACAACATGCTTAGAAACTATTTCAAAATTGCCTTTCGTACCCTTGCCAGAAGTAAGGGCTACGCATTTATTAATATCCTTGGCTTGGCCATTGGTATTACTGGGGCTACACTTTTGCTTACTTATGTAAAAGACGAAACTTCCTTTGATCAGTTCCACAGTAAGGCGGATGATATTGTACGGATAATTGCTGTAGATAAAACGGGAGAAGCTCCAAGAAAATTTGCGGTTAACGCTGCTATTTTCGCTTCTACTTTGGTGGAAGAATTACCAGAAGTAACCAATGCGACCACCTTGTTTATGCGTGGGGGACATATGAATTTCACTATTGATGGGGTTCGTTTTGCTCAACGGAATTACTTTATCACCGATCCCTCTTTTTTCGAAGTCTTTGATTTTGAATTTTTGGAAGGGGATAAGGCTACCGCATTGGCTGAACCTAACTCCGTGATTTTAAGTGAAAATGAAGCCATTCGATACTTTGGTAAAATGGATGTGATTGGTGAAATCATAACCTCTCCATTTGCTGGTGACTTTAAAGTAACTGGCATTACTAAAAACACTTCCGCCAATTCGCACATTAAATTTGATGTGCTGATTTCGCAGAACTATTCTGATCCACAGTGGCAGCAGATGCTGAACAGTTGGGAACAAATTGGCCCTAGTTCATACCTAGTCTTGGCCAAAGGAGCAGATATGGACGAAGTTCAAAAGAAAGCTGAAGCCATTGCTAACGAAAGAATGGGAGCGCCTATGGCCGATATGGTAGACTATGAATTTCAAGCCCTCACTGACATTCATTTTAACTCTGCCAATATTGAGCGAAGTATAGCGCAAACGAGTGGTGACAAGAGTTATATATTGATTTTCATTTCCATTGCGGTGTTCTTGGTGGTCATCGCCTCAGTGAATTATATGAATTTGGCGACTTCCAGGGCCGTTTTTAGGGCCAAAGAAATTGGAATTAGAAAGGTAGTAGGAGCCGTTAAAAAACAGTTGGTCACTCAGTTTTTAATGGAATCGCTGTTGATTACCACAATCTCACTCATCATTTCAATAGGTCTTACAGATTTAAGCATGCCATTCTTCAACCAGCTTACGCAGAAGGATTTCGATTTTAGCTGGGCCACCTTGGGAGAATATTTACCGATGCTCCTTGGGCTTACCGCTGTTATCGCATTGCTTTCTGGGGTGTATCCTTCCTTTTTCATGACCCGCTTTAAAACGGTGGATGTACTGAAAGGGGAGCGTAACACGAGTAGTCCATTTGCCTTGCGTAAGGTACTAGTCATCGCACAATTTGCCCTTTCTATTATCATGATTATTTCCACCATTGTGGTGACCCAGCAAATGGATTATATCAAAGACAAAAATCTTGGTTTTGACGATAGCAATTTAGTAGTGATTGATATTAACAACGCGAATGTTAGGACAAACTTTAAAGCCATGCGTACCGAATTGGCCAATGTACCCGGAGTCGAGTCGGTATCAGTTTCAAGCCGAGTGCCTGGTGAATGGAAAACCATCAATGAAATTACTGCTGTGACCAACAATGTAAAGCAACAAACCCGCGATTCGGTCGATGTGTTTTTTATGGGCTTTGACGAAAATCTGATTGAGACTTTCGGTTTTAAATTAAAGGATGGAGTCAGTTTTACAGGCATTGATGCTACAGACAGCACTAAAATATTACTGAATGAGGCAGCTGTGGCTACTTTTGGTTTAGAAAACCCAATAGGGGAAACCATAGAATTGACTTCACGTGGTAGAAGTTTACGTGTGCAGATTATTGGTGTGGTTGAAGATTTTAACTTTCAATCACTGCACAACAAAGTAGCCCCTATCATATTGGGGTACTGGAATAACCCTGCAGCCTCTATAGATTACTTTACGGTAAAGGCTTCAGGTAACATGGCGAATGTGGTGGCTGGCCTCACAGAAGTGCACAATAAGTTCGATCAAGCTACGGCCATGGAATCACACTTTTTAGATAGCCAGTTGGCTAATTTTTATCAAGCAGAACAACAGGCCAGCGTGATTTATAAGGTAGGAGCAGGACTCAGTATTTTCGTGGCTTGTTTGGGCCTATTTGGTTTGGCTTCCTTTACGGTTGAAAAACGAATCAAGGAATTAGGCATTCGTAAAGTGCTAGGCGCAAGCCAATGGAGCTTGTTCTATTTGCTTTCATCCACTTTCGCGAAGCAAGTACTCGTGGCTTTTGTGATTGCCAGCCC
This sequence comes from Roseivirga sp., assembly GCF_034669765.1. GTDB lineage: Bacteria > Bacteroidota > Bacteroidia > Cytophagales > Cyclobacteriaceae > Roseivirga. Next base: position 393,285 of record NZ_JAXMOQ010000002.1, on the reverse strand, counting down.
CTTTGCCTTTTGGATTATGCGAAACTGGCTCAATGGATTTGTGTACCATGTGAATATCAGTCCTGTCGCATTTATAGCAGCCGGTTTGGTAACTGTAATCATTGCCTTATTGACGGTAAGTTACCGTTCAATTATAGCCACCAGATCTAATCCAGTGGATTCCCTAAGGAGCGAATAAAAAAAGAAGAGGTATTTGAAAACAGCCATTTAATGATGATTCATTAAATGGCTGTTTTTTTAATTGAAGTTAGAACTACCAATCTATTGGTCTGTAGTCTTTTAAGAATTTTCCGCACCAGTGTTTTCCTGTGTTGATTCCGTCAAATAAAGGATCCATTACACGGGCTGCACCATCAACAATATCCAATGGAGGTTGAAAGTCGTGTACCTCTTGCTTCGCTTTAGAAAGCTCTGCAGGATCTTCATCAGTCACCCAGCCCGTATCCACAGCATTCATATAAATACCATCCTTTGCAAAGTCAGAAGCCGAAGTGTGCGTCATCATGTTCAGGGCAGCTTTGGCCATGTTCGTATGCGGATGTCGGTCTTCTTTATGGAAGCGATGGAACTTGCCTTCCATGGCCGAAACGTTAATGATGTGCTTTATGCCCGTGTTTTCTTTTCGCATTAAATTTGAAAGGCGATTACACAATACAAAGGGCGCTACGGCATTTACCAGTTGCACTTCCACCATTTCAGGTGTTTCAATTTGACCCAACTTTAAACGCCAGCTATTGGTCTTCCTTAAGTCAACTTGCTGCAAATCAGCATCTAATTGACCTTCAGGGAATACTTCTTTGGTAGGAAGCGAATTATCGAAACTGTATGGAATCTGGGATAATTGCGCAGAGGCCCTAATTCCAATACCCGGTTCTGGTGCGTGCCAAGTGACCGAAAGGGCGTTGTTCTTCTTGTCCGAAGCACCTGAAGAAAGTGTTCTCAATTCTTGCAAACAGTAATGGTGTTCGGCCAAAAGGTCTTTCACATAAGGCGTGAGTTTCTCGATAGGTTTCTCCTCGTTCTCCATCAGGTGATGGTAAAAACCAGAAGGTCTTCTTACGGTTTGTGCTGCGTTATTAATCAGAATATCAAGTCGGTCGTATTTCTGTTCAATGTAATTGCAGAAGATCTCCACGCTGGGAATGTGTCTTAAATCTAAACCGTGAATCTTCAAACGATCACCCCAGTCGGTATAATCTGCCTCTTTTGAAAAGCGAATGGCAGAATCAACGGGGAATCGGGTGGTGGCCACTACAGTAGCGCCCGCCCTTAAGAGCATTAAAGTAATGTGGTAGCCAATCTTCAACCTAGAACCAGTAACCAAGGCTACTTGACCTGTAAGATCAGCGGTTTGAAATCGTTTGGCATAATTGAAGTCACCGCAATCGGTGCACATGGTATCATAGAAATGGTGCACTTTAGTGTATACCGCTTTGCATACGTAGCAGTTTCTTGGCGACTCTAGTTCAGGTGTGTCCAGCTTTTCTGGTTCAACCAATGAAATTAATTTTGGCGCTTCGAAAATAATTTGCTCTCTCGCACTTCTAATCCCAGTGGTTTTTCGAGCGTGTTTATCGCGCTCAATCATTTTACGTTTAGCGGCCTTTTTAGCGTCCTTTCTGCGCCTGGCAAACTCCTCTCGGTCGGGACGAGTTAATTTTCCTGCAGCCATAAATAAGGCCACACGTTGCTCTTCTGGCATTTCAAAGAGTTGGTTGGTGTCGCCAATAAGGCTTTCCATTACTTCAATACAGCGCTGAATTTCTTCTGGACTTAGCTGTTTATCGGCCTCTTCTTTCATAAAACAAAGGATTGAAAATTATGGCTGCAAAGGTATGCATTAAACCTGATTTCAACTTTATAAAGAAGGAACTCCCTAATGCGCTATGCATGAAATTATAAAAAATTGCGTCCTTGTGTAAGAAACCCATTGCCTATTGGTACTAGTAGTTTGAGAATAAGGCAAAATGACGGAAAGCGAAATCAATCACATTTTTCAAACCTGGTTAAAGCAGCATAAAGCTTTACTATTTAAGATAGTAAGGTCTTATGCCTTTAACGAAGAAGACAGAGATGATCTTTTTCAAGAAATCGCGATTCAGGTTTGGAGATCGGTGACGAGTTTTAAGCAACAATCAGCGGTAACCACTTGGCTCTATCGCGTTGCACTAAACACGGCCATTAAATGGACTACCAAGGAGCGAAAGCACCAAGATAGACATGAGTCGATTGATATTAGTCAGCACATCATTGAAAGTCATCAACCGCCAGACGATCGGCTGGCTTGGTTGTATGAAGAAATTGCCAAACTCAATGAGGTAGATCGTTCACTCACCCTCTTATTATTGGATGGGTTCAGCTATAAAGAGATGTCCAAGATTTTGGGGATTTCCGAAAGTAACGTAGGAGTGAAGATCAACCGGATCAAGAAACATTTAACCACTAAATCAGAAAAATCATGATCGCCATGGAATTTAAGGAAATGAAAAAAATATGGGATACGCAGAACGATGAGGCACTTTATGTGATCAATGAAGATGCCTTACACAGAAGGATTAAAGCCAAGAAAATGGGCACAAAGAGAACAACCACTTTTGCAGAAATCATACTTATCGCCTCTAATCTTATTGGAGGAGGAGTAGTAATTATATCGCACCTACTGAAAAATAGCGGCAATGTAGCTTCGCTTACTATGGGGGTTTTAATGATGATGGTAGGGGTTTACATTTTGTTCATACGTTCACAAAGAATTAGAAGAGATCAGCAAACGGACGTTTCAATTTTGGGAGATTTAGAGAATGCGATTGAAAATATCAATTATCGCATTAAGCTATCTCAATCCATGATTTGGTTCTGCCTAATTGTTATTGGGTTTAGTATGTACACAGTGCTTAACAGCGAAAGATCTGTATTCAACATTATTTTAATCTCTGCTTTCTTTATTGTAGGCTTTATTATGAGCCGCTGGGAGCATAAGCACTTTAATCTTGGGAAAAGGAAACAATTGCTGGACCTAAAGGAAAAATTGATCAACGAATTTGAGATGTAATCTCAATCATTCTATGAATAAAAAGGCTTCTCTATTCAATAGAGAAGCCTTTTGTGTGTGATTACGAACTATTTGAAAAATTCCACTGAAAGGATTGAAGTGTTTTATATCCAGCCACTTCAGGGCTAATAGGTAGAGTGATTTCTATTTTAGATTTAATGCGTTTCACCACAAAAAAGCCCCAACGGGGCGGAATATCATAGGAATGGGTGCACCCCATTCCTATGTCCAACATATAATTAATAAGCCCTGAAGGGGCGTTATAACAAGTGATTAGCTTCTTATATCAAGAAAGGGTGATCAGTTAAACCAGGTTATCCTTAAAGAACTTGATGGTTCGAGACCAAGCTAAAGTAGCAGCAGCTTCATCATAACGAGGTGTGGTATTGTTATGGAAGCCATGATTTGCATCCTCATAAATAAATACCTCATACTTCACATTATTTGCTTTTAATACTTCCTCGTATGCAGGCCATCCCGCATTCACTCTCGTATCTAAACCGCCATACTGTAACATTAGTGGTGCTTTAACTTTAGCAGCATCTTCTGCCGAAGGCTGTCCACCATAGAAAGGAACTGCTGCGCCTAAAGTAGGTACTTTTACCGCCATCATATTGGCAATCCAACCTCCGAAACAGAAGCCGACAACGCCAATTTTACCATTACAATCTGGGTGATTACGCAAATGATCATAAGCTGCAATAAAGTCTTCAAGCATTTCATCGCGGTCACGTTTGCTTTGCATTGCTCTTCCTTCATCATCATTGCCAGGATAACCACCCAGCGGGGTGAGGGCATCTGGCGCCAAGGTAATAAAACCATCTACAGCGGCTCTACGGCCTACATCTTCGATATAAGGATTTAGTCCACGGTTTTCATGAACTACGATAATTCCCGGAAGTTTTCCAGAAGCATTATTTGGCTTAGATAGCAGTCCTTTAATGGTTCCACCACCTTTTGGCGATTCATAATTGATATAATCAGAACTGATTCTTTCATCATCTGGCGCTACCAACATGGTGTCTTTATAATTGGGCATCATAAAGCCCATAAGTGAGGTTATCGTGATACCACCAATCGCATAAATGGAAAGCTTCTCCATAAACTGCCTTCGATCAATTTTACTATGGGCATAATCATCATACAGATCATAGATTTCTGGATTGACTTCTTCTTTGGTGAGCTTTTTCATGAGATTATAGATTTGATAATTTAATTTTATTCCTTGTTCAAGATAGTTGAAAATGAGAGTTGAGACAAGTGGCTTAGGACAATCGGTTGAGCAGCTTCAGGTTATTCATCAAAAACCATTTAATCAACTCAGATTTATGCCTTATCTTCATTCCGAATAAAAGACCCCAATGATGAAGAAATTGATAGCCCTCCTTTTTGTGACTTTCTTAAGCATTAACCTTGTTGCCCAAAAGGTCGAGGTTGAAAAAGCATATACAAAAGAAATTAAGAACCTTACTTTGGAAAAGCAGCTTGAAAAGGCTTTTCAGGTCATAGATGAACTTGAGGCTCTATCTCAAAGTGATTTGGTGTTATTGACAGAAATTGAAGCGCCTCCATTTAAGGAAACCAAACGTGCCTTAAAGTATAAGGAAATGCTAGAAGAAGCGGGTGCTGATCGGGTGTGGATTGATGAAGTCGGCAATGTATTGGCTTTAAAGAAAGGCAACAAAGGAGGTAGGACTGTCGCTTTAGATGCACATTTAGACACTGTTTTCCCTGAAGGAACGGATGTAAAAGTAAAATACAAAGGCGACACCATGTATGCACCCGGAATCGGTGATGATACTCGAGGTTTGATTGTAGTGTTAACCACTTTAAGGGCTTTGAATAAAGCTGAAATCCAAACTGAAGCGGACTTGCTTTTTGTAGGCACTGTAGGCGAAGAAGGCTTGGGCGATTTAAGAGGCGTTCGTCATTTATTCGAATCAGGCGAAGTAAAAATTGACTCATGGATTTCGATTGATGGAGGTTCTATTGGTCGTGTCAATAATCAAGGTTTAGGCTCAAAAAGATACAAAGCAATTTTCAAAGGGCCAGGCGGACACTCTTGGGGTGCTTTTGGTTTGGGGAATCCTCATCATGCCATTGGAAAGGCGATTGATTACTTCACGCAAGATGCTTCTAAATTCACAGCAGATGGGCCAAGAACAAGCTTTAATGTAGGCCGAATGGGCGGAGGAACTTCGGTGAACTCTATTCCTTTCGAATCATGGATGGAAGTAGATATGCGTTCGGTAAGTCCTGATCGATTAGATCAAATTGATAAAATCTTTAAAGACGCCATGAACCGTGCCTTAGTAGATTACAATAACAGCGGTATCAAAGGCGAGAAACTTACTTTGGTGTTAGAGCAAATCGGAGATAGGCCAAGTGGCGAATTGGCAACAAGCCTTGCTTTGGTACAACGCTCTATGGCAGCTACTCAGTTCTTTGGTGAAGAACCTTCCTTGACCAGAGGTTCTACCAACTCTAATATCCCAATCGCCTTGGGGATTCCAGCGGTTACTTTGGGGCGTGGTGGTGTAGGGTCAGACGGACATGCATTGACCGAATGGTGGTTAAACAAAAATGGCGCTGATGCTATCAAGTTGGCCTTATTAGTGACTGTAGCCGAAGCTGGCTTGGATAAAAATAGAAAGATCAGTAATAAGTAAACACATTGCTTAAGGAGTTACTGTCACCATTCTCGATTGTATTGAGTTTTTAACTCCGAGCCTTCCTAAGAAGCATATATTACCCTGAAGCTTCTGGGTTTCTTTATCTGATCCTGTAGTTCAGGAAGAAATGTATACCTGTTAATTGTAATTTCTTCCTCCGAAGTCTCAGGATCAGGGTAAAAACTATAGATCAGTTTGATTAGATAATCAATCGGTTGGCAACTAAGCACATGCTATCATAAATAGATCATTCAGACTACTTTAACCCACTCGCGGTGTGCGGGTTGCTAAGCAAGCTCTTAAAGATTGCCCATCGTTGTTCAGGATGGTCTGCGGTTCCTCCTTGGGCTTTGATATATTCATCAACTAGGTCTCTACCGAGGTTGTAATTGATTACATAGCTTCTGTATTGATCGAAAAAACGAGTGCGTTGCAAAGCACGTTCTGGTTCGTAGAGCAAATATTTTTCAAGCCATATGGCTGCTTCTTCTCTACTGATTTCTTTGTTCAAGTATTTTCTAGCCGCTTCGTTTCCTGCATAGTCTAGCTTAGAACGCAACTCTTGAATTTCGTAATATTGTTCTGCCATGTTAGGATCAATGCCTGCTAATGGAAAAAGCACTTCCTTTTCAAAATTGATTCTTTCTTCGCCCGGAAAAGCCACGTCAATTCCGTAGTTGGCACTTCCCTCTGCAATTAGTGACTGTGGAGAAAAAAGTGGATACACTGAAAACTCTATCCATCCTTTACCATTCACTAAGTTTTGTTCTAGCAGGGCGTTAAAAACATGATGACCAGGGTAGCCTTCATGGCAAGCCAAATCGATGGCTCTTTCAATATAAATAGGTAGATCGGTGTTTAGTTGAATCAAACTCTTGCCTTGGCCCTGATAATAATTGTAACCTGACCAAGACTTATCGTTCACATATTCCAGAGCAAAATTCTCATTTTCAGGGAGGTTGAAGTGCAAATCGGTACGTTTACGAGCTTCCGTAATGGCTGCTTTAAATACAGCATCTAATTTATTCCTTGGTATAATAAAATGACTGGAGTACGCTACAAATCGCTCAGAAATAGAGCCTTCCCCCTCAAGTGCATGGTCTAGGTAGTTTAATAAACTATCGAAATGAGATTGAGTATAGTGGGGTGGTTCTGCATCGTATAATAGTTTTGCTTCTTCATCAAAGGTTAAGGATTTTCCGGCCAACATTTCCACTTTGGTTTTTACAGATACCAACTGCTTATTCATCATGTTCAGTCGAGACTGTTCAAGCTCACCAAAACCATCACTATTTATCATTTCCAACTGATATAATAGAGCAGAGGCCCTCTCAATAAAATCTTCTGAAGGAAGTTTTGCTAATCTTTCGCCTTTTGGTTTCCAATCTTCTGGGCCATGGTAGGCATCCACAAAGTCTGAATCGTATTGACCAATTTCCAACACCAGCTTTACATAGGCTTCGGCAATGGAGTTCATTTCAAGTGTAGGTGTACTTGTTTTCTCGCAAGAAAGACAGAGGAAAATTGAAATGGTAAGTAAAAAAGCTTGCTTTTTCATGGTTTCGTTGTTATTCAGGGAATCAAAGATAATAGATTCATAAAAGTGGTTTAAAATTGGCCATAAAAAAAACGCCTTATTTTTAATATATAAATATAAGGCGTTCCTAGCAAATTTGTGGCATTCTAAACTTTAAAGGTTTTCCATTTTCCTTTTTTGAACCAATACCATGAAACCGCTGCAATTAGGGTCTCAGAAAGGGTAATGGCCAAGTAAACTCCCAATGGGCCCCAGCCAAGCACCAGTGCGGCAATATAAGCCACCGGGATTTGGAATAACCAAAAGCAGAAGAAATTAATTACCGTAGGTACTTTCGTATTTCCGGCCCCATTAAAGGACTGTGTAAGCACCATGCCATAAGCATAGAATACATAACCAGCCGCGATTACTTGTAAACTTAAGGCTCCAGCTTCTACAACGGCAATATCACCTTTAAACCAACCCACAATGGTTTTAGCGAAGAGCAGGTAGATCACAGAAATACTGACCATAAAAATGGCATTGTATTTTGCTGTTGTCCAAACTGACTTCTCCGCCCTTTCGGGTTGGCCTGCTCCTAAATTTTGACCAACCAGTGTTGCCGCAGCGTTGCTCATTCCCCAAGCGGGCATCATGGTAAACATCATTACACGAATGGAAATACCGTATCCTGCCAATACATCATTTCCAAATTCAGAAATTATTCTGGTGAGAATTACCCAAGAAGAGGTGCCGATAATGAACTGACCAATGCCTCCTAGGGAAACTTTGATCAAACCCCACATGATTTTACCACGAAAGACCAAATCTTTAAGACCGACTTTAATGCGACTGCCCCCCATAAAGAGTACCACGAGCTGCCCAACTACGGCTACTCCACGACCTATATTGGTGGCAATGGCTGCACCTTCCACACCATAGGCTGGAATAGGGCCAAAGCCGAAAATGAACATTGGATCGAGAATAATATTGATACCGTTGGAGAGCACTAAGGTCCACATAGCGATAGAGGCATTTCCTGCGCCACGAAAAACCGCATTAATTAAGAATAGGAGTACTACCGTTATATTTCCGCCAATCATAATTTGGGTATAACGATAGCCTTCTTGTATCAAATCGGGTTCTCCGCCCATTAAACCAAGAATTTCCTTAGGATAAATAATACCAAAGGCCCCAATAAGAATGGCGATAAACGTTCCTAGAAATATGGCTTGTACTGCTGTTTTGGAAGCACCCTCCATGTCTTTTTCGCCAGTTCTGCGCGCGACTACTGCTGTGGCCGCCATGCTTAAACCAATCGCTAAAGCATAAACCAAAGTGATTACTGACTCTGTGAGCACTACCGTGGCAATGGCATTAGTGCTTACTTGCGACACAAAAATCATGTCGACCAAAGCGAATGTTGACTCCATCAACATTTCCAAAATCATAGGAATGGAAAGGATGAAGATGGCTTTGCGAATACTACCCGTAGTGAATTCTTCTTCTTTACCGGTGATCGCTATTTTGAAATAGTGTATAAACTTCTTAATAGAAGATTTTGTAAAATCTGTCATTGTTGTCTTGAAAAAAGTAGTGTAAAAATATGAGTAATAGGGGTACGAGCTTTTTTACTTGCTCGCTTCTGCGACCAGTGCACTGACGGCTACTATGGTAAACACAATTCTCATAACTTCATGATGACGTAAAAGTGTGAGTTTTTTTTCTTTTTACAAAACTCAAATGTGATCCTTCAGCAAAATTTCTTTCAAACGCCCCATTCCAGTAGTGGCTTTTTCCTGAATAAAATGGTGATTTGATCTTCGGCTGATTTCTGGTTGATGTGGGTCTATAATAAATATAGGCACATGATTGCCCACATAATGCACCAAACTGGCGGCAGGGTACACCACGAGCGATGTGCCTACAATCACGAGGATATTGGCTTGTTGGGTAATTTCGGCTGCTATGTCCATCATGGGAACTGCTTCACCAAACCATACAATGTTCGGACGCAACTGATGGCCTTTTTCGCAAAGATCCCCGAGTTTCAATTCCCAATGATCCATATCATAAATCAATGATTCATCGGCCACGCTACGGCTCTGAAAAAGCTGACCGTGCAAGTGAATCACCTCGCTTGAACCCGCCTGTTCATGGAAATTATCTACGTTTTGAGTAATGATGCTTACTTCGAAATGAGCTTCTAATTCTTTGAGGACTTCATGCGCTTTGTTGGGCTTGGCTTCCAAAGCCTGCTTTCTGCGTTGGTTGTAAAACTCCATCACCAGTGCTGGGTTGTTGCACCAACCTTCAGGGGTGGCTACTTCGGTTACAGAATGGCCTTCCCAAAGTCCATCTGCATCGCGAAAGGTTTTTAAACCGCTTTCGGCACTTATGCCTGCCCCTGAGAGTACAATTAGCTTTTTCATTAAATATTCAGCTCTTTTCTATTCTCTTCCAACACCTTGATAATGAATTCAATGTGCTCGTTGAGGTCAATACCTAAGAGTTCCACGCCTTTTTCTATTTCATCGCGCTCTACCTTGGCAGCAAAGCTTTTTTGCTTGAGTTTTTTCTTTACCGATTTAGCCGTTAAACCCTCAATGCTTTCTGGTCTAACCTGACAACAGGCAATAGTAAACCCTGTCAGTTCATCGCAGGCGAGTAAGGCTTTGTCGAGTTTGGTTTCGTATGGGACATTCCACTTGGTATAGTGGGCAGAAATGGCATGTGCTATTTTCTCTTCCCCCATTTCCCTAAGCATGTTTACAATTCGGTTAGGGTGTTCTTCGGGATAGGCTTCATAATCGGCATCGTGTAACATGCCAGTAATGGCCCATTCTTCAGGGTCTTCCCCAAAATGCTTTCCGTATGCTTCCATTACCAATTCTACACTTCGGGCATGACGTAAAAGGCTGTCACCTTTGGTCATTGATGCTAGAATATTTCGTGCTTCTTCTCTGGTCATGGGGTTAAAATACGAGCAAAAGCCTGATTTTAAAAATGAGAAGGCAAATAACTAACCCTTATTAAACCACAAAGAACGCGGAGAAACGCAAAGTCCTACAACCTTGCGTCACTCTGAGGTTGAGTTTGAAAAACCATGCCGAATGAGTCCGGCTGGTTGAAGGGGGAGTGCTAAGTACTGACACTCCTAGGTATCAGAGCTCGCACTCGTTCACCTTGTGTAACTATAAATGAATTCCCTCAGGATCCGTTTGCTAATATAAAATAGCTGAGGAAAAAGTTAGTATGTATTCTGATTTTGGTTACAGAAGAAAGTGGACTGAGTCCTTTGTTAATAGTTATTCGCAGTTTGGGAGAACCTGTGGTAGTGGTTTTAATAAGGAAGGCAACTAAGTTCTATTAAACAGTAAAGCAAGGAGGATTTAGATTGGTCTGACCACTTCAAGTGGTCAGACCAATAGATATGAAGTTGCGAACCCCCAACAAGGATCGAGGTTTTCTGCTCGCTATTTCTTTTTCAAAATCTTCCCTAATACAAGGTCTTTGTCAAGCTTCTTGGTACAGAAGAACCAGTCTTTACAATCAATATCACTGTCTTCCATTCTGTCTTTTGCTGTACCGCAAGAACCAGCAGGACCAATAATCACATCGTCACCAGGATACCAGTCGGCAGGAGTTGCAACTTCAAATGCATCTGCGGTTTGCAAAGCAATGATTACTCTGTACAATTCATCAAAATTTCTACCCAGACTAAGTGGATAGTATATGATAGTTCTTATGATTCCTTTTGGGTCAATAAAGAATACGGCCCTAACGGCTTTTGTTGAATCTTCATTGGGCTGAATCATTCCGTATTTCTTGGCAACATCCATTGTGATGTCCTCAATCAAAGGGAAGTTTACTTCTACGTTCTTCATTCCCTTGTATTCTATCTTTTCTTTGATGGTTCTTAACCAAGCAATGTGGCTGTATAAGCCATCAATTGAGAGACCCACTAGTTTACAATTCGCTTCAGCAAATTTGTCTTCCATTGACGCAAAAGTCATAAATTCTGAAGTACATACCGGTGTAAAGTCGGCAGGGTGACTAAATAGAATAACCCAGTCTCCAGCGTAATCAGCAGGAAAATTGATGTCCCCTTGTGTGGTCACAGCTTTAAACTCTGGTGCGGCATCGCCAATTCTTGGCATGCTAATGATTTCTTGTTCTTGAATTTGTTCCATGATTCTCTGTCTATGATTATGGAATAAAGGTAACTCCCCAGTTTTGGCTTTTTTGTGACTAATGTTACACATTGTGCTAATCAAGAAGGGTTTTTACTAGCATAAGAACTTATTGAATAGCATGACGCTCCGATGAGGCTCTATTGAACCCGTCACCCTGTAAGGGGCTTTTTCAGAAACACAGAGGGGGAGAACGCTGCGAATTGGCTTCATCACATGATCAAAAACACTAAGTCGCCTAGGGTAAGTGTCTGCAAAACGAAAATTAGTGCACTCATTCTTTTTCCATGCTGATAAGCGAGCCCCATAACCAAGAGCACAAGCAATGGAAGGATAAGGCCAGAATACCGCCTAAAAGAATCCGTGTGAATGCTTTCAGTTGCGCTTAGGTGATAGCGATTGACCTCTTTGAATATGCGCGAAAGACGGTAATTGACTGTATCACCTTCATTGACTGTTTCTGCAAATTCTTCCGATACAGAAAAATCGTGTTGGCCAGTAGTTAGCTTGTATGAATAGTGGTAGTTCTGAGCTGCGTTAAAATACTGTTGACGCTCCGATTGAACCTTTATCACTTCATCGGTATAGGCTCTTCCGGGTAGCGAAAAATCAGCAATAATCACCAAGGCAATCAATATGAATAAACTGTATAAAAACGGGCGGAGCTTAAATGTAGACTTGTTCATTGGCAAGCACTAAATTAATAAAGCTAGCTGGTCTTTGTGGTATATCAAGTGGATTGGTTTCTTTACCGCAAACAACACGTAGTCCTACAATTTATCGTCACTCTGAGGTTGAGTTTGAAAAACGAAACCGCGAGAGTCTGTTGGTTTGCAGGGAAAATGCTTATTACAGACGGATTCTCGCGGTCATTCACATTGTGTACCCACAAGTGAATTCCCTCAGAATGACGTTAAAATTAATCGTCACTCTGAGGTTGAGTTTGAAAAAGGAGACTGCGAGAGTCTGTTGGTTTGCAGGGTAAGTGCTTATTACTGATGGATTCTCGCGGTCATTCACATTGTGTGCCCACAAGTGAATTCCCTCAGAATGACGCCAAAAATAACCGTCACTCTGAGGTTAAAGTTTGAAAAACGAAACCGTGAGAGTCTGTCTGTTCGGAGAGGGAGTGCCAAGAACCATGGGGCAGGGGGCTACAATTCAATCAACCACAAAAAAAGCCCAATTCTTACGAATCGGGCTTTCTGTATTTTAGGGTTTGAAGGGAAATTACTTTCTCTTCATTACTCTTTTAACAGCTTTCACAATGTTTTCAGCATCGATACCGTATTTCTTCATCAATTGCTCTGGCGTTCCGCTTTCACCGAAAGAATCATTCACCGCTACCATTTCTAATGGGGTAGGGAGGTTAAGCGCTAAAGTCTGTGCTACGCTATCGCCCAAACCACCATTCATTTGGTGCTCTTCGGCAGTCACTACACAACCCGTTTTCTTAGCTGATTCAATAATCGCTTGAACGTCTAAAGGCTTAATGGTGTGAATGTTAATCACTTCCACGCTAATGCCTTCTTTGGCCAAAACCGCTTCTGCTTCAATAGCTTCCCATACCAAATGACCCGTAGCAAAGATGGTTACATCATTTCCTTCAATCATTTTAAGGGCTTTGCCAATTTCGAATTTCTGATCGGCTGGCGTAAATACAGGCACTTTTGGTCTTCCAAAACGCAAGTATACCGGGCCTTCAAATTCAGCAATGGCAATGGTAGCCGCTTTGGTTTGGTTGTAATCACATGGATTGATCACCGTCATGTGCGGTAACATTTTCATCAAACCGATGTCTTCCAAAATCTGGTGTGTTGCACCATCTTCACCCAAAGTTAAACCTGCGTGAGAAGCACAAATCTTTACGTTTTTACCAGAATAAGCAATCGACTGGCGGATTTGATCGTAAACACGACCCGTAGAGAAGTTGGCGAAAGTACCTGTGAAAGGAATTTTACCGCCAATGGTTAAACCAGCAGCCACGCCCATCATGTTCGCTTCAGCAATACCTATTTGAAAGAATCTTTCAGGAAATTCATCGATGAAATCCTGCATTTTCAAAGAACCCACTAGGTCGGCACAAAGCGCCACTACTTCAGGGTTGGTACGTCCTAATTCCAATAAACCAGCACCGAAGCCAGAACGCGTATCTTTTTTTTCTGTGTATGTTAATTTCGTCATTGCTGCTTATTAATAGTCTCCAAGGGTTTCTTCTAACTGGGCCAAAGCGGTAGCCAATTGTTCATCGTTTGGCGCTACACCATGCCATTTGTGCGAACCCATCATAAAGTCTACACCAGCACCCATTTCGGTTTTCATCAGGTTCACTACTGGCTTTCCTTTACCAGAAAGTGATTTGGCTAAACTCATGGCATTGATTACCGACTTCATGTCATTACCATCGCTTTCAATCACATCCCAACCAAAGGCTTGCCATTTGGCTTTCAAATCCATCAGGTCCATTACTTCAGAAGTAGGCCCGTCAATTTGCTGACCGTTGTAATCTACTGTAGCAATAAGGTTATCGATTTTGCAGTGAGCAGCATACATGGCCGCTTCCCATACCTGACCTTCATCAAGTTCTCCATCGCCCATCAAAACATACACACGCTTGTCGTCCTTGTTCAGTTTTTTAGCTTGAGCAGCACCACAGGCTACAGATAGGCCTTGACCCAATGAGCCTGAAGCTACACGAATTCCGGGTAAACCTTCTTCGGTAGCAGGGTGGCCTTGAAGCCTAGAATCTAACTTTCGGAAAGTGGCAAGTTCGGCCACAGGGAAGTAACCGCTGCGGGCCAAAATGCTGTACCAAACCGGAGAAATGTGCCCGTTCGATAAAAAGAACATGTCTTCGTCTCTTCCATCTGGATCAAATGGTTTTTTGATGTCCATGATGTTGAAGTACAAAGCAGTAAGGAAATCGGTGCATCCTAAAGAGCCTCCTGGGTGACCAGAGTTCACGGCATGTACCATTCGTACAATATCACGCCTTACCTGAGAAGCTGTTTTCTCTAGGGTTTCAATACTAGGTTTATTCACGCTGTATTAATGATTGGTTAAAAATTATTTCAATATCTGAGCGGTGTGGTCTTTGGTTTTTACTTTCGCAATCACCTCTTCAATCACTCCGTTTTCATCAATAATAAATGTTGTGCGGGCAGTTCCCATATAAGTTCTACCATACATCGATTTCTCTACCCAGGTTCCAAACTGCTCATGAATACTCTTGTCTTCATCGGCAATTAGCGGAAATGGTAGTGCGAATTTATTAATAAAATTTTGATGCTTCTTTGCCGAATCGGAACTAATCCCAACAATCGCGTATCCAGCCTCTAAAAGGGCATTATAATTATCTCTAAGGTTGCATGCTTCTGCGGTGCAGCCGGGGGTATTGTCTTTTGGGTAGAAGAATAGGGCTAATTTCTTTCCAGCAAAGTCCGAAAGCTTAATGGGGTTACTGTCTTGATCGATTCCTTCAAAATTTGGGGCTTTATCGCCTGCTTGTAATGCCATAATTAAAGTTTTAACGTTAGGGTTTTCTTGTTTCCAGCGTAATCTGTTACTGTTAAAGCAAAATCTCCCTTCAATGGTTTGCTCTTATCTAAAGTTTCTGACCAAATTAATTTTCTCTTGGAGTCGTAGTTCATCAAAAGCCATTCTCCGTTAATGGTAGCTTCGTAATCTTTAATGCCCGAAAGCTCATCGTCAATATTGAAATATAGAATGCCGTTCGTTGATGCGCGTTGTTTGATGGTAGGAGAGATCAAATCTTTCATCAGCGTAAAATTGCCTAAAGATGATGTAGCGAACCTAATTTTTCCTTCCTGCCAAGTGCCCCCTACATAACTAGCACTGCCTGAATTACTCAGTGCATAGGCCTGAAATTGCTCTAGCGAATCGTATTGCGACAGTGGTACAAGCTCAATTTCGACAATTCCCCTTAAAGCCGAAACCTCATCACCTACCTGTAATACTTCGATCTTTTTGTCTTCATCAATGTAATGTCTGGCCTTCAAATAGAGGGTATCGAATAAGGTGTTTTTGCCAAAAGCAGCCGAAAAGGACTCGGAGAGATAAGAGTGTTCTTTTTCGGAAGGAATCATATCAATAAAATCGATGGCTTCCTGATCGTCTCCATAATCAATGGATGTTGGCAAACCTTTATTCAAATTCACCAAATAAACGTTTTCCTCACCATCGGAATAAGCGGGTTCTAAAATGTGCGAGCCTTGCTGGGTATATACAGTGATGTTATTAAGTTCTCCTTTACGCTTTCTGTTAATTTGTAGCGTATTGTCTAATAAATAAGAATGATCCCTGCGGTCTACTAGCGCGAGTTCAGTAGGAGAGACCTTTGTACCTTTTACATTGAATGAAACCCTACGCTGGTTGCCATAGGCATCGGCCATTATAATCTGGAAAAGGTAAATGGAGTCTTGCTTTGGGTAGAAGAAGCCCTTGTTTTTGATGCCATTATAAAAACCTAAGCCATTGCCATCATCCACATAGAGTTTATTGTAGCGTCTGTTGGTTTCTTGTTCAGCCTTGTAATTGGTGTGGACTTTAATGTTGTTTTGTAAAGAGAAGTTGACAGAATCAATTCTTTGACTGAAGAGTAATTCTTGGTTTTGATATACATCAATTTCTGGAACTCCATTTCTGTTGGCTGCTCCATCCAGTTTGTCATGAGCCCAAATCTCAAAGCCAATTTTCCCTGCTGCGCGAATGGTGTCAGTGATCACGTATTCGTTTCCTCGCTTTTCAAGGTTGAATTCGAATCTACCAAACTGCCCATTAACCCTAGAATTAATGTCCATCGTTTTCAAGGCAACTCTTTCGGCAATAGGCGCGATTTTGTCTTTGATTTCGGTGAAGCCAATTCGAAGCGGATCGAGCACTTCCTGTTTGGCATCTCTAATTTCGAAATGAAGGTGTGGGCCTGTTGAAGATCCCGAGTTTCCTGAGTAGCCCAATACTTCGCCTTTTTTCAACTTAAACCTACCACGGTCGGGAAATAGATTTACCCCGAAAGACTTTTGTTTGTACTGACTTTCCAGCACGTATTTAGCCAGTTCTTTATTGAAGCGCTGTAAGTGAGCGTACACGGTTGTGGTGCCATTGGGGTGAACCACGTAAATGGCATTGCCATAACCTCCAGTAGACACCGCTATACGGCTTACATAACCTTCGGCCGCGGAATACACATCCAAGCCTTCCACACCATTGGTTTTAATGTCAAGTCCAGCATGGAAATGAGAGGCCCGCAATTCACCCATATTTCCCGCCAAATAGTTAGTGCGTTCTGGCTGAATGGGGAATTGATAATAGCCTTTTTCAATCTTGCTGTATTGAGCAAAGGTCGAAACGGTAATAAACAAAAGGGGAATAAAATAAAATCTACTTAACCTCAACTTCCAACATTTTCTCATTCTCTATATAAGCAGTAAGTGTGTCGCCAATGACCGTTTTACCAACACCCGCAGGCGTACCGGTAAAAATGATGTCTCCCTTCTTCAACGTAAAGTATTTCGAAATATGCTCAATGATGTCGTCAAAACTGAAAAGCATCATCTTGGTATTTCCGTCTTGTTTTACTTCACTGTTTTGTTGCAAGCTAAAGTTGATGTTATTCAAATCAAACTTGTCTTTGCTCACAAATTCAGAAATAGGGGCTGAGCCATTAAAAGCCTTGGCTTTTTCCCAAGGTAATCCTTTTTCTTTGCAGCGCTGCTGAACGTCTCTGGCCGTAAAATCAATTCCCACGCCAATTTCATCATAGTATTTGTGGGCGAATTTCTTCTCGATGTGTTTTCCTTCTCTACTTATTTTTAAAAGTATTTCTACCTCGAAATGGACGTCATTAGAGAAGTCTGGGTGATAGAAAGGCGCGTTATTTCTTAATACGGCCGTATCTGGCTTTAGAAAAACCACTGGTTCTGTCGGGCGTTCATTGTTTAATTCAGCAATATGCTCTGCATAATTACGGCCAATAGCAACAATCTTCATTCGGATAAGTTTAGTTAGGGTTGGATAACCAAAAGGCAACCTCAGCACAAAATTAAAATTTCGATCTGATTTGACAACCTGTCATTTATGATCATTTTTGTGAAACGAAGGAATATAGCAATAGACCTTGTTATTCAGGAAGATACATTTTTAATAATAGAGAACTTTTAGTGATGAGAAAAATAATAGCACTTGGTTTTATAGTAGCCTTAGTGATTGGGTGTACTACTGTGCCAATTACAGGCAGAAGACAACTTACCGGAGTGGTGAGTAGTGAAGAAGTGATTGCGATGAGTGCTGATGCTTACAAGCAAGTAATTGATTCTGTAAAGCTTTCGGATAATCAAGAGCAAGTGGCCATGATTAAACGTGTGGGCAACAGAATTCAAAAAGCGGTAGAGCAATACATGAATAACAATGGTTATGAAGGGCTTTTGGATGGTTTCGATTGGGAGTTCAACCTGATTGAAAGTGAGCAAGTAAACGCTTGGGCGATGCCAGGCGGTAAAGTGGCTTTCTATACAGGAATCATTCCTATTTGTAAAGATGATTTGGGTGTAGCCGTAGTAATGGGACACGAAGTGGCCCATGCTGTAGCTAAACATGGTCAAGAGCGAATGAATCAGAGTTATGCTAAACAGGTGGGTTTAAGCATAGGTGCAGTGGCATTAGGTCAAGACCCAACTTTGGCACAACAAATGGTATTTCAGGCGGTAGGTATAGGGACGGATATTGGGCTTTTGAAATTCTCAAGAACCCATGAGTCAGAGGCTGATGAATTGGGCTTGACTTTTATGGCCATTGCGGGTTACGACCCAAGTGAAGCGCCTAAGTTTTGGGAAAGAATGTCGGAAGGAAGTAGTGGTCAAGCACCACCAGAGTTTCTTTCAACACACCCAAGCCATGAAACTAGGATTGAAAGACTGAACGCTGCATTGCCAAAGGCGATGGAGTACTATAATAAGAGTACATTGAAGTAATTAATATTCCGTCTTTCGGGGCGATTGAATATGTCAGGTAGTTATGCGGAGGGTTTTTGCCCTCCGTTTTTTTTGTCGGCAGTGATAGACTTAGTCCTTACAGGACTGGATTAGAATAGGGGGGTGGGTTCCGAAGGGTTACACCCTTCGTTTTGATATATAGCCCTTTCAGGGCTGAGGGAGGTTAATCGCTGACCTTGTTGGTGTTCTTTACTATAGCGGTTACTTGAATCTGTTTCTTGTGTTACTGAAAAGGATGCTTACAGCATGACTTAATTTTTAAGTTTCTGCCGATGATTTTCGCTGCCCTTGTTGGTGTTCTTCACCAACAAGCATCCAATGTCTGCTTTTCCTCACTACCCCTTCATCAATGCCCAAAGTAAAGTAATTAGGCTTTGCAGCCTGTTGGTGAAAACACCAAACAGGGGCAGGGTAGAGGTAGAATTACTTATTTCTTTTCGCTCACAAACTCTAGAATGTCCGCTGGTTGGCAGTCTAGCACTTCGCAGATTCCTTCCAGTGTACTGAACCGAATGGCTTTTGCTTTCCCTGTTTTTAGGATGGAAAGGTTAGACAGGGTTAAACCTACTTTTTCGGAAAGTTCGTTGAGCGACATCTTCCGCTTTGCCATCATAACATCTAAGTTTACTATTATGGGCATAGGTTATACGGTTAAATCGTGTTCACTTTGAATCTCGATTCCTCTTTTAACCACTTGCACGATTACAAAAAGTATAACTACCATAAAGAGCCATACATCGGCTCCTGCAATGTGCAATGACTCTAGGTTGGCCATCGGAAGCCCTTGTTCAGTCAGCCATATGGCATATTTGGATCCAAAATAAGAAAACAGGCCAATGCCCAAAGCGAGGTAGGACTGCTTTACAATGAACTGTCTTAATGCTATGTTGAAAGGCTGAGCAATGGTCAGCTTTTTTTCAATAAACAGTTTTATGATAAGGTAAAACATGAAGGCTTTCAATACCGCGACAATGGTCATGATTAGTGTGATGGCAAAAAAGTGTCCTTGGTCAAAGTTGTAAAGACTTGATAGATAATCTGCGCCTTCCCAAAAGTTCTCAACGCCCTGTGGGTTGATGAACATTGTGATGATCGTATTGATAGCTGTGCCGCCAGCTTCAATACATAAGCCAATAAAAATGACCCAAGAAAGTACCTGCAACACTTTCAAAACTTGGCTAGTGGTGATTTTAATTTCCATGATTAACTCCCTGTTTAAAATGATTACGCAATTATCAACAATAATTTATTGATAAACAATAAAAATGTAACGATAAAGAAAAAAATAAGCCTACATATCAGGAGCCATAAGGAGTTACACCCTTTGTTTTGATGTGATTTCAGGGCTGTGTCAGGTAAATCCTCGTTACAAACGAGGATTAGTGAGTCGTTTCTTATGTTACTGAAAAAGATGCTTATAGCATGACTTAGTTTTGAAGTTTCTGCCAATGATTTTATTGAAATGATAAAGCCAGCTATTGAGTCATCCCTGTAGGGATCCTTTCACGAAACGTAGATAGCCTATTGGTAAAATTGAGGAGAGGGCTTAACGTTTTTTATACTTTGAACTTTAGAATATCCTCATATTTGATCAATACAACAGAAATCGCGGAGTCTTTGTCATAGGTTTCATCAATAACCTCATCATGATAAACCCTGTAGAGCTTTCCATTTGGTCCGTCATCACTATTGATGAAATATGGGTCTCCACTTCCTACACAACAGTTTCCGATGGGGATATAGTTTTGATGTTTTACTATGATACTTGGATAGAAATTTAACATTTCATCAATACTCTCCTTCTCATTCATAATTTTGAACGAAGCGCCAAGTTCACTTAGGTCTTTACTTTCTGGTATTTCGATTTCCAATCCATTTAAACCATTGGTTTTCAAAAAGTCAAGCCAGTGTTTCGGATGTGTATTCATTTAATGTTTGTAAATGTTAAGTATGTAATCTTTAAATGGTGCCCATATTCCACATAATTTATTGAAAATTTTTTATTGGTAGAATTCACCCTCATCTGTAACAATTGTAGTTAATTCAACGGTATGGCCATCGGGGTCTTTGGTATAAATAGAATGAAAATAGTGATGGTCTTGAATACTGAATTCGAGCTTCAATTCAGCAAATCTCTTTTTTGCTTTCTCAAAGTTCTCATTGGTGACGTTGAAAGCAAAGTGATCTATTTTTACATTTTTTGAAGCTATATCAAGCTGCGGATCAGTGAGCTTTGCTGGGAACAAAGCTACTCCTGACTTACCTGAAAGCATGAAAATGGGGTATTCTCCCCATTCTGGTAATTGGCATTTCCTTAAATTAAGTACTTTCTGATACCATTCAACAGATTGGTTTAAGTCCCTTACACGAATAGCCACGTGGTCTAAAAACTGAATCTCTATTTCATTACTATCCTCACTCATTTTTCAGTTTGGGTAAAAGATGATCACCCTAAGGGTTTAGTAATTTATTGAAAAGTTATGAAAAGGCACGAGCGAAAGAATTTAACGTAATGCCATTCCATAATTAAATATAAAAAAATATGAGTTCATTTTGAATGTTGGGCTTCAGAAGGGACGAAGTTTTGATGTGAAGCCCTTTCAGGGCTGTGTAAGGTAAATCCTCGTTACAAACGAGGATTAGTGAGTTCTGCGCCACCCCTTAATCCCTAGAAATCTGCGATCACTCACTATTTTCACCGCAATTAATCGCAACAAAACTCTTATCCCCCCTGTTTCCTTCGTATTATTGCACCCAAATTCGAAAAAATGGCGGTTGTACCTTACAAAGAGAACCAAGCGAGTAAAAAAGAGCAAGTGGCCGAAATGTTCAATAACATTAGCCACAAGTATGATTTCTTGAATCATTTTTTAAGCCTAGGTATCGATATTCTTTGGCGTAAAAAAGCCATTAGAATGCTAAAATCACATCAGCCGAAGCAGATTTTGGACATTGCTACTGGCACTGGAGATTTTGCCATAGAAGCTTTGGCCCTTAAGCCCGACAGGGTAGTAGGGGTTGATATTTCTGCGGGAATGCTGGAAATCGGTAAGCAGAAAATGAAGAAAAAAGGGCTCGATCATATCATTGATATGCAGATGGGCGATTCAGAGAAGTTGCTCTTCGAAGACAATACCTTTGATGCCGTCATCGTTTCATTTGGCGTAAGGAATTTCGAGAACTTAAAGAAAGGTTTGAGCGATATGCACCGCGTATTGAAGCCAGGAGGGAAAGTAGTGATTGTGGAGTTTTCGCAGCCAAGAACTTTCCCAATGAAGCAGCTCTACAATTTTTATTTTAAGTCGATATTACCTGTCATTGGAAAAATGGTATCTAAAGATCAGTCGGCTTATACGTATTTGCCAGAATCGGTAGCCGCTTTTCCCAATGGTGAAAGATTTTTGAATATTTTAGGGGAAGTAGGATTTAACAAAACTGAATGCAAGCCACTAACTTTTGGTATCAGCTCAATTTACATCGGTCAAAAATAGTTTTCTGTTTAGCATTATTCATTTGTAATGTAGCGCTGGGGCAAAGAGCACCTGTAAAGTTCAATCGCATTGGTAGTGATGCCAAAAAAATCAATTACGGTTTCTTTTTAGGCTACCATCAAAACTATTACGGAATAAAGTACTCCGATGCTTTTGAGGGACCCGATTACGATGATGTAACCTCCATTGTTTCCAAGAAAAATGCTGGCTTCAACCTTGGGTTTATGGTCAATTTTAGGCTTGACGACCAGCTCATCTTGAGGTTTGTTCCTGTGAAGATTGGTTTGTACCAACAAATCGTGCAATACAATATGACCGATGGCACTGTGGATGAGCAGCTGATTGAAAGCACCCGAATAGAACCGGGGATATTTCTGAAATATCGCTCTATCAGACGCGATAACCTTAGAATGTATGTGGTTGCAGGTGTAAGTGCTTCTATGCGTTCGGGCAAAGCCGAAGATATAGGTGGTGTGGATAAACTCGAAATAAGGAAAGCAAACTTGAAAGCTGAAATTGGCTTTGGTTTCGAAAATTACTTTGAGTTTTTCAAGCTTGAACCTGAAATTAGATACTCTAGAGGTTTAACCAATGTGCTTAATCCTTCGAACAACTTCTATTCCAACGGCATAGGCCAAATTACTACACATAACTTTTCCATCTATTTCCACTTTACGGATTAATTTGGACTGAGCAAAAGCCTGTTCCAGATCAAGGCAAGCTTATACTCCATTGATTCCCCATTAGATGGCGTATCTAAGGATTATGCCGCATGAATGTTAGTACGAACACTCCTCCTTGGAGAAGGAGGTTGGGAGGATTGGCCTTTAGTATTAGTGAAATTGTATTTCTAATCCCCCTAGCCCCCTTTTCAAAAAAGGGGGAGTAGTCAGTGCCAGACTACATATTTAATTGCTGACGAGTAAGATTTAATCAGTTTGATAAAGACCAACTGAAAACAAGTCACACCCCACCTCATAAATAATACCTTCTTACTTCCCCATATTTCTTCTAAATTCGAACATTAAGAATTTAGAATGGGAATGAGCAAAATAGCAATGGTTACCGGAGCCTCTTCTGGTATTGGATGGGCTACTGCCGAAGCGCTGGCCAAAGAAGGATATCAACTGATTATCTGCGGAAGACGAAAGGAACGACTGCAAGAATTATCTGCAAAAGTGGACGTAAAAACTTTAGAACTGATATTTGATGTGAGGGATAAAGTTGCGGTGGCAGAAGCCCTTAATTCGCTTCCAACAGCATGGAAAAACATCGATGTATTGATCAACAATGCTGGAAATGCCCATGGTTTGGGTAAAATTCACGAAGGAAATGTGGATGATTGGGATGCCATGATTGATATTAACGTTAAAGGACTTTTGTATGTCACCAAAGCCATTGTGCCAAATATGGTGGAGCGTGGAGCTGGCCATGTGGTCAATATTGGATCGATAGCTGGTAAAGAAGCCTATCCAGGCGGAAATGTGTATTGCGGCTCTAAGCATGCAGTAGACGCTATTAATACGGGCATGCGAATGGACTTGAACGGAACAGGAGTGAAGGTATCTCAGGTTTGCCCAGGTTTGGTAGAAACTGAGTTTTCATTGGTACGCTTTAAAGGCGATAAAGACAGAGCGAAAATGGCTTATGAGGGCTTTGATGCGCTTCGAGCAGAAGATATCGCTGACCTCATCCGCTTTATAGTCACCCGACCAGCGCATGTAAATATTGCTGATACGCTTATTTTACCTGCTGCACAGGCTTCCTCTACTTTAGTAGTGAAAAACTAGCTTTAAATTTCTCAGAAAGAACAAGAAACAAAATGTACGAAGAAGAATTCAATGAGGAAGTACCGCAAGAAGGCCTTCCCATTCCAGAAATATTTAGAAATTCTGACACCAAAGGTTATATCACGCATTGCATTCAGTGCGATTATGAATTGCTAAAAGGCGATCGGTCTTATATGATCGAAAAGGTGTTTAAAAGATATCCACACCTTGATTCCACCCAAGTGCTTTTTGAATACGGCATGTGCAGCGTTTGCTATGAAAAAATGAAGGACAGCCTTTCTGTGGAAAGTATGCAGAACCTGTCCAATTACATGATGAACAATATGGATTTTTCAGCCATGCAGCAACGCATTGAGGAAAACCCAGAAGATCCTGAAAAGTGGATGTCGCATTGCATGATTCATGGCACTCCAAAAGAAGAAATGACGGAATTCCAAGTGGCCGCTTCTTTTAAGGGCGATCGTTTGATGACGAATTTTATGCCACCTTACATGATTGGCGGCTTAGCCTTGGAAGAACTGAATGGCTTGCTTTCCAAAGAAACCAAAGAAGACATGGACGGATTTGTTGACCAACATTTTGGTATTCCGCCCGAACTGAGAAAAGACTTTATTCTGATATGAAAAAACTACTCTTCATCTGCCTGCTTCCCTTTTTAATCTTTTCCTGTAATAGCAAAGATGAATTTGAGGGTGTCGAAAATGGCGTTTCGTTGGCCTTGGCCAAATCTAGAAAGGCTATTGTTTCCAATATCAATTATAAGCTTGAATTCAGAGTACCTGAGGTCCTCACTCAATCCATTCAGTCGCTAGAAACATTGAGTTTCAACCTGAGTGACAATTCTGAAGATTTGCTTTTAGATTTTAGAGAGTCTGCCGACAAACTCAAGGGCATTATTGTCAATGATCAATCCGCGGAAATCAATTTCAAGAACGAGCACATCGTTATCAATAAGGATTTGCTGCGTAGAGGGAAGAACATCATTGAGATCAATTTCTTTGCGGGAGAAACTTCACTCAACCGCAAGGAAGAGTTCATGTACACATTATTGGTTCCTGATAGAGCCCGCACACTTTTTCCCGTATTCGATCAGCCCAACTTAAAGGCCACTTACGACCTGACTTTGGATTTACCTGAAAGCTGGACGGCCATCGCCAATGGGCCAGTAGCGCTTTTGAGTATAAAAGACGGCCGAAAAAACATTCAATTTGAAAAGTCTGATTTGATCAGTACTTACTTGTTTTCCTTTGTAGCGGGAAAGTTTAAATCTGAAACCAGAAATATAAGAGGCAGGGAAATGACCATGCTTCACAGAGAAACGGACAGTGCAAAAGTGGCCAGGAATGTAGATTTAATTTTTCGCCTCCATGGTGCTTCAATTCAATGGTTGGAAGAATACACAGGTATTCCTTATCCTTTCAAAAAATTCGATTTTGCCCTGATTCCTAGCTTTCAATATGGTGGAATGGAACACGTAGGAGCCATTCAGTACCAAGCCAATAGCCTTTTGTTGGATGAAGATCCTTCCCAGTCTCAATTACTGAGCAGGGCAAGTTTGATTGGACACGAAACCGCGCATATGTGGTTTGGCGATTTGGTCACCATGGACTGGTTTAATGATGTTTGGACCAAAGAGGTATTTGCAAATTTTATGGCCGCCAAAATGGTAAATCCGAGCTTTCCCGAAATTGACCATGAGTTGAATTTTGTGGTGCGTCATTATCCTTCGGCTTATGGGGTGGATAGAACGGAAGGCGCCAACCCAATTCGCCAAGAATTAAATAACCTAAATGAAGCAGGTCAGATGTATGGGGCTATTATTTATAATAAAGCACCTATTATGATGCGTCAGTTGGAAATGCTGATTGGCGAACAATTGTTCCAAGAAGGCATGCAGGAGTACTTAAAAACCTATGCGCATGCCAATGCCACATGGCCCGATTTGATCAATATTTTGGACAAGAAGACACCCGAAGATTTGAAAACTTGGAGTGAGGTTTGGGTGAATACCCCCGGTCGTCCTGAGTTTCAAATGGAGATTGTTCGTCAGCAGGGAGCGTTGAATGAGATGACCTTAGGTCAGGTCGATCCTTTAGGAAAGAACCGTGTTTGGCCACAGGTATTTAGCGCGGCCGCTTGGCTCGATCAAACCAAAGTGTATAAGAAAATAGTGTCTAAAGAGGCTGTTTTAGATGTTGACCTTCCTATTCTAAGGTTAGGAGATCTTGTTTTGAACGCGAACGGAAGAGGTTATGGCCTTTTTGAAGTGGACATGAACATGGTTACTCAGCGCTATGCGCGCATGACCGATGTGGAAAAAGGATCTACTTTTGTTAATCTTTATGAGAATTTCCTTGATGGGAAAGTGCCTCGCATTGGCTACATCGAAATGGTAAAATGGGTGATTGCCAAAGAGGAAAATGAGCTTATCTTGAATTTGGTTTTAGGTCAGATGAACAATATTTACTGGTCTTTTTTAACCGAAGATGAAAGGGCCAGCGTAGCACCAGATTTGGAGCGGACTTTATATTCCTTAATGGAAACCAAGGCAGAAAAGCCAAGTGTAAAGAAAATCTACTTTAATGCGTTCCGAAATGTGACCATTACTGACAGCAACACTGACCGTTTGTATGACATCTGGAATGGTGCTAAAGTGGAAGGCTTGAATTTATCTGAAAACGATAAGGTGGGCTTGGCTTCGCAATTGGCCATTCGATTACCCGATAGGGCAGATGCCATTTTAAAACAGCAGCTGGATTCGATTAAAAACCCAGATACGAAATTGAGGTTTGAATTCGTGATGCCTGCGCTTTCCAATTCACAAGAAGTGCGCGATGCATTTTTTGAGTCCTTGAAGGATGAGAAAAACAGACAAACCGAGTCCTGGGTGCTTTCTGCTTTGGGTGCTTTACACCATCCATTGAGAAAAGAGTCTTCTGAAAAGTACATTCTGCCAAGCATTGAATTGCTGAAGGAGATCCAAGAAACGGGAGATATCTTCTTCCCAACCCGTTGGACAGACCAAACTTTGGGCAATTATAATTCAGCTTCAGCCGTGAAAATTGTGCGTGATTTCCTTAAGGACAATCCTGATTACAATGCACAATTGAAGATGAAGATCTTGCAGGGCGCAGACAACCTGTTCCGTTCAGAAAGAATATTAGGGGGGAAGCAGAGTTTGCAGCAGAAGTGATATAGGAGTATTGGGTAAAGAGTATTTGGTAGTGAGTACAGCGTATTGGGTAATTTAAGGCAGCGGATAATCTCCATTATTAACAGGTCGCACCTACGGAGCTCAATGCGCAGTGAATGTGATTCACTGCTACCAACAGGTCATCCCTACGGGATTTGTGGTTGCAGATAGAAGTGATTGATTACCTGTTAGATATAAAGGATTAATTGATGCAGAAATCCTGATGAGAGCTCTTTGTCTTTTTTCGGGCACCTATTTTCTAATCATTACCACAGTTAAAGCCCCATCGAGGTCATACGTTTATAGCGTAAAGGTCAACAAAACACCCTTCAAGACGACCCCAGCGGGGGCATACATTTGTAAAAAAATTAATGCAGTGCAAAACCCGACCCTAGCAGGGTCGCACCTCCCACCAAACCACAAGCCTAAAGCCCCATCGGGGCGAACTGTTTGTAAAAACGTATAAAGTTAAGATTGAGCTCCGTAGGAGCGACCCGAATTCTGCTCCCCGTAAAATGCTTAGCTACTTATAAATCTCAATGATGATACCCGCCAAACGAACACCTGCTATGCGATTTTAGCAGTGGGTAACTCATCATTATTATCGGGTCGCACCTACGGTGCTTAATTCTGTGAATGTGACTCACTGCTACCAACAGGTCATCCCTACGGGATTTGTGGTTACTGATAGAAGTGATTGATTACCTGTTAGATATAAAGGGTTAATTGATGCATAAATCCTGATGAGAGCTCTTTGTCTATTTTTGAGCACCTATTTTCTAATCATTACCACAGTTAAAGCCCCAACGAGGTCATGCGTTTAGAGAGTAGAATATCAACAAAACACCCTTCGACCCCAGCGGGGTCATACATTTGTAAAGTATAACATAATGCAAAACCCGACCCTAGCAGGGTCGCACCTTCCACTAAACCAACAGAAATATGCAAGCCCAAAGCCCCATCGGGGCGAACTGTTTGTAAAAAAGTATACGCATGAGGTTAAGCTCCGTAGGAGCGACCCGTATTCTTCTCTCTGAAAGGTGATTATCTATAAATCTCATTGATAATCCCAGCCAAACGAACACCGGCTTGGGCAATTCTTAGCTCAACGATATCGAAGTAGTTGTAAGAGTATTGGTAGCTCAGTCTACCGTTTTCAGGAATATCATACACCTTATCGCGGTAGCTCATAGATTCCATCGCCCAATCGCGAACCGTGGCGGCCTGCCATTCCTTTACTTGCGCTTTCGTAGGGTGGTTTACGATATCCGCAAACTCAGTATAGCTGTATTGCTTTCCTTCAATCATACGGCTGTCCCAAACAGAGTGTAAATTGGTGTTGCTGCCAAACCATTCTACTTTCGTATCATTTCCGCCTCTGTCTTCTCCATTGCCTACGTGCATCGGCTGATGAATATCACCCACAAGGTGCACTAGGAACTTCAGGTTAGTGGCTTCTTGCTCAGGCGTAAGTCCACCCGCTTTTAATTCTTTAATCACCTTTTCAATCGCCCAAACCACATCACCACCTTCTTGTGTTGGTGCAGTTTCATAGGTCATGCCTTCAGGAATGGTGCAGTAATGCCAAGGACCGGCATAGCTATAAGAACGATCAGATTTGATATCGTCCATCCAAGTACTTACTACGGCCAAGGTTTCTGTTCCCAAAACTCGTGTCACATTTTTCTGTGCCTTTTTCGTCAACATACCATCAGCAATATGACCGACAGCACGGTGCCCAATTTGTCCCCAAAAAACCGTTTCGTCCTTAAGAGTATGGCTACTAAAAATGAATAGTGTTGCGAGTAATAATATCTTCTTCATAAACATGGATGTAATTCAAGTGCAAGATTATAAAAATTCAATCGCTTCTACATTATTGAATCATCATGACTAGATCAATAAAATTTGAAATAGTCGAATTATCTAATAAATTCGATAATAATTACTTTTATGAAAACACTTTTCAACTCCACGCTCTGTTTTATTGGTTTACTACTTTTTGGTCTCATTCACCCTTCTAATGCACAGGAACTGAAAATCGACTACCGAGCCTATCAATCGCCTGTTAAAGATCAAGGATACCGAGGTACATGTACCGCTTTTGCGGTGGCCGCGGCTTTGGAGGTTTTGCCCGGTGCCCCGAAAGACATCAGTGAAAAGTACATTTACGCCATCCGTAAAATGGTGGAGTGGGATATGGGCGAAGGGAAAGTTTCCGCTGGTGATTTTGTGAAGAACTACGCCTTGGGTTTGGCCAAATACGGTGTACTCAACGAATATGAATTGCCTTATAGCCCAATGTATACCGAATGGTCTGACTTTGACGCTAACCTGAGGAAAGTGATTTTAGAAGGAGATATCGGGCCTGTTTCTTTAATGGCGCAGTATGTTCCGAGGGCGCAAACATTTGTGTCAGAAAGCCAGGTGAAAATCTTTAACGGCACTGAAATGCGAAATATTGACCTGATTCGACAACTTCTGCTACAAGGCCATAAGGCCATTCCTGTTGGCTACACTGTTTACGCCCCACAATGGAAGGATCACTCAGGAAAACCAGCGGACAGACTTAGCCTTGAGGGTTCAGGTTTTGCCATTAAAGGGCTTAATTCCAATATCACCATGGCTGCTGCAAAACTGCTGTATGGCGATAACCTGATTCCCAAAATCGCAAAAGGCGAATTGAAAGTGGTGCGTGCAGACACCAATCCAAAAGCTTATGGCGGACACGAAGTGGTGATTGTAGGCTTTGATAAAGACGGTTTTATCCTGAAAAACTCATGGGGAACCGACTGGGGCGATGGCGGCTACTTCTATGTCAGCAATGAGTTTCACCAGCTTTTTGTTAACGAAATGGCCGTTTTTTATGGGGTGACGAGTAAGTAGGAGCCTTAACCCATTTCCATTATGATAATGCCATTTTTAAACAAGCGCAATGATTTAATAGTTGATCGATCAAACAGATAAAGCCATCAAATGAAAAAGACATACGCCATCCTCAATACCCTAGTCATCTTCGCTATAATTTTTTGGAACTACTGGAGCAATACTGCGGGCATCAATGGAAATACAGTAGGAGGCTTAAGTGCTGAGTATGTCAATCTATTTACGCCAGCCGGTTATGCCTTTTCTATTTGGGGAATCATCTTTATAGGCCTTATCGTTTTGGGGATCCATCAGATCAAACTGGCTTTTACCAACTCCGACCACAGTGACAGCATTTTGAAAATGGGGCCTTGGCTCATCATTGCCAACCTTGGTAATGCGGCATGGCTCTGGTTTTGGTTGAATGAACAAACAGGAATCAGCGTGATGGTAATGCTGGTGATCTTGTTTTCCCTGGTTCAGATTATTCTGAGGTTGAACATGGAGCGATGGGATGCCCCTTTAAAAGTAATCGCTTGGGTGTGGTGGCCCATCTGCGCCTATAGTGGCTGGATAGCCGTGGCTACCATTGCCAACATTGCGGCTTATTTAGCTAAAATAGGATGGGAAGCTGTTTTTGGCGAACTCACATGGACCCTAATTATGATTTCTGTGGCCGGACTGCTCAATCTTTTTATGGTCTATACCCGCAATATGCGTGAGTTTGCTTTGGTAGGCATCTGGGCCATCACCGCCATAGCCGTAAGACATTGGGGTGAAATGCCGAGCATACAATGGACGGCTGTTTTCTGGATTGTAGTGCTCACCATTGCCGTAACTGCCCATGCCTATAAAAATCGCGAAACCAATCCTTTTAGAAAGTTGGTAAGTAAGTGATTGGGGTTTAAACTTCAGATACCATTAAGCCAACCTTTCTTTAGAAGGATTGGCTTTTTTTGTGAGAATTAGGAATAGCTAATCTAGCATGTTTTGCTAGAGCATGTGTATTGGGTATCAGTGCTTGGTAAATTGGTGTTGTGCAATGGAAATGTAGCTTTAGTTAAGTGCTATTTTTATGATTTTTCATCAAATAGTCTGAATAATTAGATGTATATTCACACATGGCTGAATCCATTTTAAGTAACAAACTTATTTTAGAATTTAATAGAGTATTTGAAGAAGACTCTAAGGAGCTATCGGAATATTTGACTGGGATTAGTAAAGAAACTCTCTTAAAGATTGGGGCTCATTTCCTTGGACTAAAAAGAAACAACTCTGAGTTTCAAACACCTGCTAAGTTTCTTGGAATGTTCTTCAGGAAAGAAAATAATGAGTTTGCTCAAAATGTTTTGGATAAGATTTTACTTCTTGAAAAGGAAACCAATAGACAAGTAGCTATACCAATTGCTCAATCAAGCCTTCAATTATTCGAATATACTTTTGACAACTTGAATGATATTCAGACACAAACAGAGGCGGAGTCAGAGATAAGCATTTTCAAGGCTTATCTAGTATTAAACCAACAGAATACTGGTAAAGACGATGTTGCATCTCAATCGGTCGAAGATCTTCCTAAAGAGGAAGTATTCCCTAATTTAATTTTAGCACAAACGTTTCCCTATTTCGACTTGGTAAACTATTCTTCTAGAGAAATCTTTACCTGTCAGTTGATTAAAGCAATTTTTCTTTTTGAATTCTTAGAAAGAAACGAACAAACTCAATCATTACTTAAAGCGTTTTTGGCTAATGTGGAATGTCCAAATTGGAGAGATTATTTAAGGCGCCTACTCCCAATATGTGGGTCTATCATTACTAAGGAGAAAGAAGGCAAGCTTGAAATAACTCTTACTGCAGAGAACTTCAATCAAAACGAAGTTTTTTTGGATAAATTGATCTTGGGCGATATCCTAATTGAAGATATGGACTTTCGTACAATTAGATCAAGTCCTTTGGTTAAACTTTCTAGAGGTAAGTACTTGGTGATCTATGATTTATTTATGTTTGAGAAAGTCTTTAAAGGACTTTATTTTACTCTAAATAACTTAAATAAAGAGCTAAATAAAGAGGGGAGAATTAAAGACTTTAGAGGTTTCTACTGTGATGAATTTTCTGAAAGGACATTACTTTATAACGTTCTTGAAAGGGCCTATGGAACTAGGTATATCCAATATTCAGGAACGGAAATGAAACAATATGGAATAGAGGCCGAGGCTGATTATTACATCAGAAATGGTAATAATGTTCTCATGTTTGAGTCAAAAGACTTCTTAATAAATGTCGATGTCAAGGTTTCTGCTGACTACAAGAAGATTGAACCTGAGTTAGCTAAGAAATTATATAAAGATTCAGATGGAAACAAAGCTGTACTACAACTTATGAATAACATTCGAAGGCTCTTAAACAAAGAGTTTCCCTTTGATACGAACTACAAAGTCAATAGCTTAAAAATCTATCCTATAATCGTTGTTCACGACAGGCAGTGTATAATTCCAGGGATAAATCACCTGCTGAATACTTGGTTTAAAGCTGAATTGAAGGTTTTAACTGAAAATGGCATTAATACTAAAAGTGTTCGTCCAGTAACGCTAATGAATGTTGATTCTCTAGTATTCCATCAAGATTTAATTAAGTCAAGAAAACTTCATTTGAATAAAATAATTGACAGGTATCATAAAATGGCTCAGTTAAATAAAAAGGTATATAAAGATCAAAGTGAATTGGAAAGACTCATTTATAGTTCGCAAATATCTTTTGATCATTTTCTTAGTGTGGAATTATCTAGAGCTAAGTTCCTGAATACCCCTTCGCTCTTGAGAGAAAAGGGGTTTACACTATTCGAAGAAGGAAATTCCGCCTCATAATTAAAGCGAATACATAATAATAGTATTATCTCTTCAACCTTTTCCTCCTCGCTAAAACCACCGTGCCAATAATCATCAAAAGGGCACCAATGCTGAAGAGCATAATCAAATAGGACATATTGCGCTGGATCACTACAAAGTCGGCAATGCCAGCGGCTTCAAATAACCATTCTTCTGCTAGGGTGGAAGCAATGTTTGGGCTGCCCATTTCCATAATGATAATGCCGTTTTTAGTCATTAAATCAATGCGAGCCGCTGTGTTTACCGTGGGTCTATTGCTGTTGCCGTCATGCCCAATCACATAAGAATCTTCAGCGTTTTGGCTGTACAAATGAGGCCCCATGCCATAGACGCCCAAATTACCAATAAAGGTTTCCGCCTTGGTCATCTGTGTGATGGTTTCAGACTTCAATACTGGGTTCGGGTTGATATTGGCCAATAAGAATTTGGTTAAATCTGCTGCTGAAGTATACAGCGAGGCCGCAGCCAATGAAGTGAACTTGTAAGGAGCAGAAACAGAGCCATCAGATTTATAAAGCGTGGCCAATTCAAGGTCAGTACGCAGGGCTAAGTCGAAGGTAGAGTTGTACATGCCCAGTGGTTTAAAAACCGTTTCCGTCATGTAGTCTTGGAAAGACTGGCCTGAGACTTCTTCAATAAGTAATTGCAGTATAGTATAGCCGCCTCCGGAATACATGTATTGTGTTCCGGGTGCTACACCCACTTTGGTCACGCCATCTGAATAACCCGCATCAGATGCTTTGGTGAGTGACTCTTCTAGGCTTTGCACTTCTTCATCGGGGCCAAAACCTTCATAGCCCAAATCGTCCACCAAACCAGCAGAGTGGGAGAGGATTCTGCGCACAGTAACTTTATTATTGTCAAAGTCGCTGGCAGGCAAATGCCAACGGGTTAAATACTCATCCACTGGTCGGTCTAAATCCAGTTGACCGTTTTGCACCAGTGCCATAATTCCCCAAGAAGTGACCCATTTACTGACAGATGCCATTTGAAATACCGTGTTTTCATCCACTGGCTTGTCCTCAGAATGAAAGAATTGCTGGGCTACTTTTCCATCTTCAAGCAGCACCATAGCCATATTTCCTACAAACTCTTGGTCGATTTTCGCTTTGGTGGCTTCTACAAAAGCTTCTGGGCTTTCGTCTTTTGAAAGGCTTTTTAAAATGAACCCATCGGAAATACCATAAATGATAAAAACGGCCCAGAGGATAATGGCAAGTAAGGTTAGCGCAATGTATTTGAAGGTTTTCATGCGTGGCGTTTGTGGTAGTTTTTCGATTGAGTTGGGAAATAGCAGAAAACATTCCGATCAAACAACTAAATTAATAGTTAATTAAGATTTGTTTGATGCTGCAAATACAAGTCACACGTCCGACCACTTTCAGAGGTCTGACGAGTTTGCTTCATCACACCCCAACACTTCAACACTTTGCCACTTCCACACATTAAACACTAAACCCTGAGAACCGAGCACCGAGCACAAATCCCCACTTCAACACCTCCACACATACACACTTCAACACATATATTCCACAGTTCACTACAGCCCCAGTGTTAATCTGCGTTAATTAGTTGTACATAAGTGAAAGATATATTTCTTTTATATTTGTGTAAGTAATAACACAAGATCAATACACATGAAAGGAACATACCTCGGAGAATTTGAAGAACTGGTGCTGCTTACGGTAGGTGCACTTTACCCAGAAGCCTATGGGGTAGGCATTATGGATGAGATTGGCAAAGAGACAGGTCGCAAAGTAAATATCAGTGCCATCCATTCTGCCTTAAGACGCTTGGATGAAAAGGGTTTTGTAAAATCTGAAATGGGCGAGTCCACCAATGAAAGGGGAGGCCGCAGAAAACGCCTTTTTGAACTCACGGCTTTCGGTAAAAAGGCATTGGACGAAGTACAAGAGCAGCGTATGAACTTGTACAATCGCATTCCCAATATCTCATACGGCAGTTAATGAAGGAACAACAGTCCATAAAGCCACCGCGCTGGGTATTTCGGTTCCTGACTTTCTTCTGCAAAGAAGAGTTTCTGGAAGAAATCAGTGGCGACTTGGAAGAGATCTATCAGGTCAATTGCCAAGCCCATGGAAAACGAAGGGCAAATTGGCGCTATGCCTGGAATGTGCTGCGCTTTTTCAAATGGTCTAATATCAAGAAAACAACAAGGTTTAACTCAAATATTGTAACAATGACACGCAACAACTTTAAAATTGCCGCAAGGGTACTTTGGCGGCAAAAGGTAAATACCCTCTTAAATGTGACAGGAATATCGATTGGCATCGCCTGCTTTGTACTGATCTCACTGTATGTGAAGCGCGAACTCAGCTTTGATAAATTCCATGAAAAAGGAGATCGGATTTACCGCACCTGGACTTTAGAAGATTACGGTGGTGACCAAAAGTTCTTTTACACCAACTCGCCACTTCCTTTAGAAAAGGCCCTTGAAGACAATATTCCTGACATAGAAATGGCGGTGCAATACAATCACAATAACTTTTTAGTGGGGGAAGAAGGCGCAAGAATCAATGAGGACATTGCCGTAGCCAGTCCGGAGTTCTTTGAGATGTTTTCATTCCCTATTGTGAATGGCAATCAAGAAAGCCCATTAGCCGATAGAACTTCCATCGTGATCAGCGAGGCCTATGCGACTAAATACTTTGGCAGTAAAACGTCCATTGGTGAACCGATTTCGGTACAGATCAATGGGGAGAACCGTGTATTCAACGTGTCGGCCATTATGCAAGACTTGCCCAAGAATACAGGCTTCAGTTTTGATATGATGATTTCGAACAAGAATGATGATATTCTCTA
This sequence comes from Roseivirga sp., assembly GCF_034669765.1. Lineage (GTDB taxonomy): Bacteria > Bacteroidota > Bacteroidia > Cytophagales > Cyclobacteriaceae > Roseivirga. Next base: position 357,801 of record NZ_JAXMOQ010000002.1, on the reverse strand, counting down.
TCGAAAAGAAGCACTGCAAGCTTGGTTCAATGTTTCTCCAGAAACCTTTGTGCTGATTAGAGAGAATTCTACGCTCGCTGCTACGGAAGAAAAACTTCCTGCCATGGTCAAAACCGCTTTGGGCGACAGGGTAGTAGAAGGAGAGTATACTTTGGGCTTGCAACCCTTGACCGACATCCACCTGAATCCGGAGTTTCCATTAGCAAATATGCCTGTTGGGAATCCTAAATATGTATATGTACTCGGAGCCATTGGTTTGCTGGTGCTGCTCATTGCTTGTATCAATTACACCACGCTTTCTATGGGGCAGTCCATGAAGCGCGCCAAAGAAGTTGGGGTAAGAAAAGTAGTAGGCGCCCAGAAGTCGGGTTTGATTTGGCAGTATTTATCCGAAAGTGTTCTGATCACCTTTATCGCCATGGTCATTGGTTTGGTGGTGGCCTATTTGCTCTTGCCGCTCTTCAATACTTTGGCCAATACAGATTTGGTGATGCCGCTGGACTTTGAATCGCTTTGGGTGTACGTGGTGCTGGCTTTGGCCATTGGTTTGGCTACGGGCGCTTATCCGGCTTTAGTGCTTTCCAGCCTTAAGTTGACCAATGTACTTCGTGGTGGTCAATCCAGCTTGGGCGGAAAGAACGTTTTGCGAAAATCATTGCTGGTCTTTCAGTTATTGCTCACAGTATTTCTGATTTCGAGCACCTTGATTATGAAAAAACAGCTCAACTATATTCAGAATGAAGATTTGGGTTTCAATCGTGATGCCATGGTGTCGGTGGTTTTGTACCCAGCCCCTGAAGCACAGGGTTTAGGTGATAATTTCACCTCTGGCTTTAAAAACGGTCAGTTATTGAAGACCAAGCTTGAGGCAAACCCTGATGTTTCGGACGTGGCCATGGGAAGCCATATTTTCGGTTCGAATGGATGGATGCAAGTGGGCTTTAATGATAACAATGATGCCTTTAAGCAATTCAACCTGTTGGTGATTGATCCTTATTACATTTCGAGTTTTGGCATTCAGATGAAGGAGGGCAGAGACTTTGACCCTGCATTGGATTTAGACAAGCGAGAATCCATTATTCTGAACCAAGCCGCAGTGGATTATTTCGGTTTAACCGACCCAATCGGGAAGAAGCTACCGGGGAAGGATTTTGGTAACAATACCATTATTGGCGTTACTGAAGATTTCAATTTTGAGTCGCTGCATAGCGAGGTTCGTCCCTTGGTGATTACGCAAAACGATCAAACCATATTTTCTGGCATCAATGATATTAGTATATCCGATTCGCCCACCCCAAAATTGGTGTTCAAGTATACTGGAACCAGCCTTTTGGAAGTGAAATCCATCTTGGATGAAGCTTGGGCTTCCACTTTCCCTAATGAAGAATTAAGGTTCGATTTTGTAGACGAGAAGCTACGCTTAATGTATCAAGATGAAGCAAGGGTAAATAAAATTGTGGGCATAGCTACCGTATTAAGTGTGTTGATTGCCAGTATAGGGCTATTAGGGCTGACCATCCTTATTGTGAATACTAAGGTCAAAGAGATCGGAATCCGGAAAATCTTGGGCGCTTCACCACTCAAAATCTTCGCCATGCTGTTCGGTGATTTTTCATGGCAGTTGTTGGTTGCGATTTTATTATCAGTGCCACTTACTTGGTACCTGATGAGCAACTGGCTCAAAGACTTTGCTTATCAAATCGATATAGGAGTGGACATGTTTCTACTCAGTGGGGTACTGGCTTTTGGGCTAACAACATTGGTAATTAGCTATCATGCCATTCGGGCAGCCAAATCGAACCCTGTGAAGGCGTTGAGAACGGAATAACTAAAAAATATATTTGGAACATGATAATGGACTACCCTTTCTGGGTAGTCCATTATTTTTTCACCCTCTTTCAGGGGCGATGTAATAGATTTCCGTTGTTAAAATTAGAAATGTGCTATTGAGTGCCTAAGCTTGATATGCCATATTTTATTTTCCATTGATGTAAATTGGACTTATAAATGACTGGCAAATTTTAGATTTGTATAATGTTGAAAATACCTTTAGCCCTATTTCTATTTTTTATAGGGCTTTCATCTTTCGCTCAAGAATTAGAAATTAGAAGAACTACAGGCCAAATCGTACTTGATGGAGTTTTAGACGATGCCGCATGGGCTTTTGCCGATTCGGCTTATAACTTCAAACAATACTTCCCCTACGATTCTTCTTTGGCGGTTGCTCAAACTACGGCTAGAATACTGTATGATGATGAATTCATCTATGTTTCAGGTATAATGAGAAACCCAAATGGGGACAGAGATTACATTACGCCATCGTTGAGAAGGGATTTTAGGGGAGAGGCAAACGATTCATTCTCGGTAATTTTTGACCCATTTCAGGACAATACCAATGCGGTGCTTTTTGGCATCAATCCATTTGGGGTGCGTAGGGAAGGTTTAATTACCAATGGAGGAGCCGGAGATGGTGCTTTTAGTTTAGACTGGGACAATAAATGGCAAGGAGTTGTCAAACAATATGATGGTTATTGGGTGGCTGAAATGGCCATTCCTTTTAAGACTTTGCGCTTTGCTGAAGATCAAAGTCAATGGAATGTTAATTTCTACCGAATCGACAGCGAATACACAGAGCGATCTACTTGGTCGCCCATTAACCGTAATTTTTCTATCGTTAATTTGGGTACCATGCGCACCCTGAATTGGGATGAACCCACCAAGAAGCCGGGCTCGAATATTTCCTTTATACCTTATTTAGCGGCTGGAACGAAGAAAAACTACCTGAATGAAAATCTTTCGGAAAACAGCATTGATGCGGGTTTCGATTTGAAATTTGCTGTAACACCAAGTTTAAACCTCGATGTTACCGTGAATCCCGACTTCTCACAAGTGGAAGTAGATCAGCAGGTAACTAATTTAGACCGCTTTGAGATTTTCTTTCCCGAAAGGCGTCAGTTCTTTCTAGAAAACGCTGACCTCTTTGCCGCCTATGGAACCAGTAGTACCCGGCCATTTTTCTCTAGAAGAATAGGGGTGGCACGTGATGAAAATACAGGTCAGAACGTTCAGAACCCAATTCCAGTGGGCACACGTTTGAGCGGCAAAGTAAATGATGACTTACGCCTTGGTTTTCTTTCTATGCAGGCAGGGAGTGATGAAAGCATTGGTTTGCCCTCTTATAATTTCTCTGTGCTATCGCTTCAGCAAAAAGTTTTTGATCGGTCTAATATTTCATTTTTGTTGGTCAACAAACAGACTTTTCAGCACGAAGAGGACTATGACGCTGCCAATTTTTCGGAATGGAATAGAACGGTGGGTATGGATTACAACTTGGCTTCTGCCAATAACAAATGGTCGGGAAAAGCATTCTACCATCAATCTATAGACCAGGTGCAGCCCGATGAGGCCTATGCTACTGGATTTAACCTGGCCTATGGGGTACCCAAGTTTACAGCGAACTTGTTTTCTCAAAAAGTAGGCGCCAACTATAACCCAGAAGTAGGCTTTGTAAGAAGACGAAACGTGAAGCAGCTCAATGGCACTGCACGGTATTCCTTTTTTCCAGCCAATAGCGGAGTTCAGCGACATGGCCCAGGTATTGATTTTGATATGGTAGGAAATTCTGAGTACGGCTTTCTGGATTGGGATGCCAACTTATTGTATGATGTCAATTGGAAAAATTCTGCTTCCCTCAGTTTCCGCCTAAGAAAACAATATACCTACCTCTTTAACGGTTTCGACCCAAGTGGTTCGGGTGGATTAGCCCTTCCTAGCGATACAGATTACACCACTTACCTTTTTATTGCCAGCTTCCGGTCCGACCAGAGAAAGGCTGTTTCTTATTCTCTAAGCACCAGGTCGGGTGAGTATTACAATGGAACACGTGTGAATTTGGAAGGAAGTGTATCCCTAAGGTATCAGCCGCTGGGCTTTACCAGCATAAACTTTGCGTACAACCGCATTCGCTTACCAGACCCCTATAATGATACAAATTTGATTCTCATAGGACCTCGTTTTGATTTTACATTCACAAAAAAGCTATTCTGGACCACCTTTGTACAGTACAATAGCCAAATTGATAACCTAAATATTAATTCAAGAATTCAATGGCGATTTGCCCCAGTATCTGATTTCTTCTTGGTGTACACCGATAATTATTCAGCAACAGAAGAGGGTGGATTTGTCGATATTGGAAGGTCAAAATTTAGGGCGCTAGTTTTCAAATTGACTTATTGGCTAAATCTATAATCTAAAAAAACATGAAAAAGCAACTCACACTCATCATTGCCATATGCTCTGTATTGGCAATTTCAGTAGGCTGTAAAACCAACGAGTATGGTTTTACAAAAAGAGATGTTCGTAGTAGCCAGAAATTAATGGGCATGAACTTCGAGAAGGCTGCTATTGATACCATGTACCAATATTTAGGCAGAAATAAGCGTGGTTACGACACACTTAGGAAATACGAAACCAACACTGAAACTTTCCCATCCATGATCTTCGATCCGCATCCTGCGGGCTTTGAATTTCCAGAAGCGGCTGTAAATGCCCCATTTGAGATACCAGAAAATGTGGAATTGCCAGCCAATAGAGAGGAGATTGCTTTTTATAGTCTTCCGCAACTGGCTTCGCTCTTAAAGCATAGAAAGATTACATCAGTAGCGCTTACTGAACTTTATATCAACCGTATTAAGCGCTATGACAGTCAGCTTGAAAGTGTAATCAACTTAACTGAGGATTTGGGCATGGCGCAAGCCAGAAAAGCAGATCTAGAAATTGCTGCAGGGAATTACAAAGGCATATTGCATGGTATTCCTTATGGCGTAAAGGATTTGATGGCTGTTGAAGGTTACCCAACCACTTGGGGTGCGGCTCCTTATGAGCATCAAATGATCGATCATACATCGAGTGTAGTAAAGAAATTAGAAGCCCAAGGAGCGGTGCTCATTGCTAAACTGGTTTCTGGTTCATTGGCCAGGGGAGATGTTTGGTTTGGTGGGAAGACCAAAAATCCATGGGATTTAAGTCAAGGTGCAAGCGGGTCGTCTGCTGGCCCAGGTTCTGCTACCTCAGCTGGTTTAGTGGCCTTTTCACTGGGCACAGAAACCTTAGGGTCAATTACTTCGCCATCGTCTAGAAATGGCATTACCGGCTTAAGACCTACTTATGGTCGCGTCAGTCGCTATGGTGTAATGAGCTTAAGTTGGTCGATGGATAAAATTGGTCCAATGTGTCGTTCTGCCGAAGATTGCGAAATCGTTTTCAATGCCATATATGGCAAAGACCCAAAAGACCCGACCACCAATAATGTGCCTTTTAATCGCTCCACCAAAAAGCCGAGCGAACTGAGAGTGGCCTATTTAAGAAAAGACATCGATCGAGATTCTTCTGCTACAGGAAATAACCTTCGTTCCGCTTTGGCAGTGTTCATGGACATGGGAATAACGCCTACTGCCATTGAGCTACCAAGCGAATATCCATTCAATGTCTTCGATATTATTCTTCGTTCTGAAGCGGGTGCCTTTTTCGATGACCTCGTTCGTTCTGGTGAAGTGGATGCGATGGTGGAACAAGCCTCAGGTTCTAGGGCCAATTCCTTACGACAAGCCCGTTTTATCCCTGCTGTAGAGTATTTACAGGCCAATCGTCAAAGAAGACAGCTGATTGAAGAAGTGAATGCTTTGTTCATGGATTATGATGTGATCATTTCACAGACTTCTCGCGGCAGCCAGTTGCTGACGACCAACTTAACAGGACATCCCGTTATCGCCATTCCAACAGGTTTTGATCAACGTAACAGACCTACGAGTTTAACCCTTATTGGTAATTTATACGATGAAGGGGTGATTTTGGCGCTGGCCAGAGCGTATCAAAATGTAACAGACTTCGATGAGCAACATCCTCCATTATTTTCAACAAAAAAGTAAAAATGAAATCTAAAGCATTATCCATCGTCTTGATTGCCGCCTTTTTAATGGGCTGTAGTAATGCAGAAAAGTTCAGTAAGGAGTTGGGGAGTTTAACTGCCTTTGCTGAAATGGTGGACAGCGGGGCAAAGCAAATTGCTTTCAGTGAACCGATGACCACTGCCGAAATGAATGAATTTTATCCTCAGGCAGAAGCCATAGCGGACCAGTATAGTGTTAAGCTCGTTCGTGAAACAGAGCTGATCAAAACCGACTTGTTCGATGCAGGAATTGCCGAAGGAAAAGAAGTACTCATTTTGTACAAGGGCAACAGTTATGAGGCTTATGTTCAATTAAAGGCAGACAGAAATAGCTTAGAGAAGTCTGGCTTATATGAAGGTTCAGAAAAACAAGAAATCGCTAGAAGACTTGGCCGTTTGCTAGGCTATTCGGCCAAAGGAATTAATGATAAAATTGCTACCAATACCAATTACCGCAGATTAACGGATTTTGGCGTAAAGGCAAGTAATGTATTTCTATATTACAAGGATGTACAAAAGGCCACTGAGTTTTACACCGAAGTGATGGGCTTGGCAATTGTAGCAGAATACGACAATGCTAATATCTTAAAGATCTCTAATACTTCATTTATTACACTGGTTGATGCCGCCAAAGGCATGCATTCAGCCGATGAACCCAAATCTGTAGCTGTAGCTTTTCTCACCCGTCAGTTGGCCCATTGGTATGATTACTTACAAGAAAAAAAGGTAGAGATTAAATACACTTATAAGCCAAAAGAGGGAGGTCCACATGATGGCTTTGTGGCCATTGATCCAGAGGGCTATTTGCTTGAATTCGAAGTATTTAAACAAGATCAAGAGAATGAAAACTTCATTCCTTATTTAGCCAAAACTGATGATGTATTGACGTCTGCGAATCATAATGGAACAAGTTTGGGCTTTCATGCTTCAATTACTTGGTTGTATTACAAAGACTTACTGACACTCCAGAATTTCTATGAAAATGTGATGGGCTTTGAATTGGCTGCAGATCAGGTTTGGACAAAGATTTACAGGACTACTGACGACAGTTATATAGGTTTAGTAGACGTGAGCAGGGGAATGCATTCTTATGCGAAAGAAAACGCTGTAAACGTAGGATTCATCGTGAATGACTTAGAAGGATGGTTTAACTATGCGCAAGGTCAAAAACCTTTCGTCTTGAGAGATAATACTATCTCTCAAGACGAAGAAGGTAAGTATTCAGGCTTTGTCGGCTTCGATCCAGGGAACTACTTCTTGGAGTTTGACAGTTTTAATGATCATCCTGCAAACAAGCTATTGCTTAAGGAACTAGAAACCATTAAGTGATTCCTTATTCCTGAACCTCAGGAATTACCCACAGATAACTATACCAATGCCAGTTGCCCTTTGAGTCCCGTATCGTGATTGTGAATAGGGTTCTCCTTCTTTTCAAATCTGTTTCTGGGTGAATTGAAAGTGCTATTTTTCCATCTGATGTAATCTCCATGGTCTTAGCACATGTGCTACCCTGAACAAAACACTGCATTGATTCTATCAGTAGGTCATTTTTGATAATTTCTAGACTGACTTTGGGTTTTCTTAGGCCAAAACCATTTCCCGCAGTTGTAGCCTCTGCTTTATCGACTGCTAGCCCCTTCATGTTCATTTTTTCCTTGAACTGATCTAAATCACCATACGATTCTGACATAGGGAATCTAGGGAACTGAAAGCTATCTGAATACTCCGTTATTACTCCAGAGTTTTGAGCCACCGCACCTTTAAAACCCATTTCTGATAGCCTTATCTTCATTTCCTCATCATGCTCTCCATAAGGATATGCAAAAACCTGTGGAGTGAAGTTGAGGTTGGCTTTCATTAGGTCTTGGCTCTCTTGCAGTTCTTGTTTGAAAAAGTCGCTTCTAGTACTTTCAGAAACACTTAAAAAGAAAGGATGACTATGACTGTGATTACCAATTTCTACACCTGCTTTCTGGGCTTCGGCTATTTCTGACCAAGTCATGTAATCAGCATAGCCAATGGACGCTGTGTTGACAAATAATGTGGCTTTAAAGCCATATTTCTTAAGTAATGGTAGCCCGTTTTCAAAAAAGCTCTTATAGCCATCATCAATCGTTATGGCCACTAGCTTTCTTTTGATGGCTTTGCTGTTGTTAATTTCATCCACTACTTCTGAAATAGTAAGAGAGGAATAACCTTCAGCCTTCAAGTACTTTAAGTGCTCTTCAAAAGTTTGGGTACCTATATTGGTCGAGGGGAATCGATCATCTCCAAACCTATGGTAGACTAGAGAAGTGATTTCGTGCTGAACAGCTTGTGCCACAGCATTGGCGTTAGTAAATAAAACAAGGAAGATGAGGTATAGAGCCTTTTTCATTGAATAGTACCACTTAAATTGATGTAAGAAGGGTCGATGATATACCTATCGAATTGTGTTAACTCATTGAATCGTATCATTGCGGAAAGCTCAATAACATACTCTTCTCGTCTTTCCGAGTAATGAGATAGATGGGTGATTAGCTTAAATGGATCTGTGGTAACTAGTCTTGCCGCTCTGAATTCACGGTAGACATTTACTCGTGCAACCGTTTTTAGATAATCTTCAATAGAATCTGCAAAATCATCATACTTACGCAAATAGATGGTTTCACCATCCCTTTGAAATTTTGCTGCTATTCTTGGCTCATTGAGGCTATATGACCAAACGCCAAACATATTATTGGCTTCTTGAAAAACCCTTGAACTGCCCCAGCCACTTTCAATAATGGCTTGTGCCAAAATAATACTGTTAGGATGCACAATCATTCGATTGAGTAAAACGGTTTGGTTGTCGGTGCCGTATTCCGAGCAAAGGTGATTATAAAAGGTACTGTCTTGAGCGGTCCAGTTTTCTTCCTTTATTAGCTTTTTAACCTTATTTCTATTTTGTTCAATTCTGTATTTCGCAACCAAAATTGCTGGAAGAATTGCGGAAATGAATTTGTTTTTCTTTTCGTTAACCTCCAGCGTATCGATTCCTTTGATGTGGGAATATAACAGGGGAGCCACCAATGAATCTTTTAGGGGGATAATATCTTCAGGACTCTGCAACTCAATGTGTTTTACTTCTAGCGTAACAGTATTAGAAGCCTCTGGTTCTGAGCAGGATAAAATCAAAAAATAGAACAAAGTGCCAAGGAAAAATGGGGTCTTCAAATTAAACCTTGTGTCGCTTTGAGGCATAGGCCAAATATATTAAATATTAGTTTGAATACTTTACTTTTAAAAAATGGGCAATGCTTATCAGATTAGTACATCACAAATTGCTTAACCTACAATTGAGGTAAATGTTTGATAACGCAAATCAATTTGCTTTGATTCAGAAATTGCCTTTAAACATATCTGATTTAAATTAGCCCCTTCAAAGGAGAAGATGTGAATAAAAGGAACTTAAAGATATTACGTGATTACATCATTGGTTGGATCGTTGCTATTATTTTTTGGGTAATCATGCGTAGCTATGGAGTTACATTAAATACACCGGCAACTCCTGAGCCAGTTCATGCCTTACGCTTAATCATTATTTTCGGGCCTTTGGCTGGGGTGCTGTTCGGATTAACCCAAATTAAGATCGAACGCTACTTATATAGACGAATCCCGCTTTGGAGATTAGAGCTTTTTGGCTTGGTTAGTAATGTGGTCATTATGTCCATAATGTTTGTACTGGCATTTTTCATGATCAAGTATACGTTTGGCTTTAATGAACCCATTGACTTTTGGCAATTCTTAAGTAACCCTTCTGCGATCTTGGTCTTCTTCTACTCCATCTTTGTCAATTTTGTGATGGCGCTTTTAAGACAGATCAACTTATCATTAGGCGATGGGAATTTATGGCGTTTGTTAAGAGGTGATTTTTATACGCCACGGGTAGAAAATAGGGTGTTTATGTTTATCGACCTCAAAAGTTCTACTAGCATAGCCGAAACGTTAGGTCATATTCGATACAGTCAGTTTATACAAGATTGTTTCTTTGATTTGCAGGCCGTTCAGCAGTATGGTGCCGAAGTATATCAATATGTAGGGGATGAGGTAGTATTGAGTTGGAAGTCCCGACTAGACATGGATTTCAGCATCTGTTTAAAAGCCTTTTGGGCCTTTCAAGATCAATTGAATAAGCGTAAGAACCACTATATTACAAAGTATGGACTGATTCCTGTTTTTAAAGCTGGTATCAATGAAGGCGTAGTAACCGTGGCCGAAGTGGGCGAAATTAAAAGGGAAATTGCCTATCACGGTGATACCATGAATATTACTTCCCGAATTCAAGAAAAATGCAACCATTATGACCGCCTTTTACTTGTATCCGAATGCTACTACGACAAAATCAGTCATCAAAAAGGGCATGTACAAGAACTGCTGGGCGAAGAAGAGTTAAGAGGTAAAAACGAACTGATAAAGATATACGCCATAGAAAGGGCTTAATCATATAATCGATCAATTTATGAAAAACACAAAGGTCAATATTTCAGAAAAATTCTCTAAGTTTTCTGCCCAATGGACACCCAAAATAATAGGCGAGCTTAACGGTCAATTGGTCAAGCTGGCGAAATTGAAAGATGATTTCGTGTGGCATAGTCATGAAAATGAAGACGAAATGTTTTTGGTTTGGAAGGGCACGTTAATCATGGAGTTTAGAGACAGAACCGAAACAATTAGGGAAGGAGAAATGATTATTGTTCCGAAAGGTGTGGAGCACAATCCCAGAACAGAAAACGGGGAAGAGGTTTGGGTAATGCTCTTTGAGCCGGCCGCTACACTGCATACAGGTGAAGTGGTGGATGAACGCACACACAATGATCAAGAATGGATTTGAACCATTTTCAGTCTCTTAACGTCCTGTTAGGTATTCAAGATTGAAAGCATTTATTTTGCAAACAGAAAAATACACTATGAAGCTATCTGTAGTTGTTACGGTTTACAACGAAGAAGACAACGTTATTCCCCTTTGTCAGAAAGAATACGAGGCCTTAGAAGGCATTGATTATGAGTTGATTTTGGTAGACGATGGTTCTACTGACGATACGGTAAAAAATGTCAAATCCTTTGCGAACAACCGCACCAAGCTTTTGATTTTCAATAAGAACCATGGGCAAAGTACCGCCATGTCTGCCGGTATTGATATGGCACAAGGTGAGTATATTGTCACCATGGACGGTGACTTACAAAATGACCCTGCCGATATTCCTGCAATGCTTGCTAAGTTAGAGGAAGGCGAGTTTGATGTAGTGGCTGGTGTTCGTGCCAACCGTCAAGATGGTTTTGTCCTGCGTAAGTTTCCAAGTAAAATTGCCAACTGGATGATCCGAAATCTGACAGACGTTCGTTTGACAGATTATGGTTGCTCATTAAGAATTTACAAAAAAGACATTGCCAAAAACCTTGGGCTTTATGGCGAGTTGCACCGCTTTATCCCCGTTTTAGCCAAGCTTCAAGGTGCAAAAATGACCGAGGTAGATGTAAATCATCATGCCCGAATTCACGGAGAATCTAAATACGGTATCAATCGAACATTCAAGGTAATGGCCGATTTAATGCTGATGATTTTCTTCCAAAAGTATTTCAGAAAGCCAATGCACCTTTTTGGAGGTTTGGGCATTTTGACTTTTAGCATAGGAATGATGATCAATATTTACCTTTTGGTGGTAAAGTTTGGTTACGGAGAAGACATCTGGGGCAGGCCATTATTGCTTTTAGGAGCTATTATGCTGCTTGGTGGAATCCAGTTCATTACCGTTGGAATTATTGCCGAACTCATGATGCGTACTTACTATGAGTCGCAAGACAAGAAAGTCTATCGTTTAAAAGAAGTCTTTGTTGGACAAGCAGAAGCGTAATAAGTGGCTTAAGCTAGCCGCTCAAGTTGTAATAGCCGTAGTCGCCATTTACTTTGTAATTGGTGAAATCGACTTAAAAGAGTATAAAAACCGACTTCTTGGGGTGAAATTTGGATGGCTTGTTTTAGCCATAATTGCATTTAACGCTTCCAAACTCTTGGCTGCTTTCAGGCTCAATCACTTCTTTAAGGCCATTCAGCTTGAACTAGATAGTCGTTTCAATCTCACGCTTTACTATGTTGGGATGCTCTATAATCAGGTTTTACCCGGAGGTATTGGGGGAGACGGATATAAAGTATACTTACTCAACAAACAGTACAAAACACCACTGAAAGGTTTGATTGCCGCCACTCTGCTCGACCGAATCAGTGGAGTAGTGGCACTAGGGTTTCTGGCCTTTCTTTTAGCGCTTATTGGCGGAGAAGCCTATGGCCTTTTAGAAGGTTATGGTTTTCTGATTTGGGTAGGACTTATCATCGCTTACCCTTGCTATTATGTTTTAGTACAGTTTGTTTTCCCAACCTTTAAAAAGGTAAACCACATCACCAACCTGCAATCGTTAAGTTCGCAAATACTGCAAGTGCTATGTGCCTATCTTATGCTGAAAAGCCTTGGGGTAGCTGATGGTTATTTGGACTACTTCACGCTATTCTTAGCTTCATCTGTTGCTGCTGCCTTCCCTATTTCATTACCCGGTGGACTGGGCGTAAGAGAAGGGGTAATGGTTTGGGGTGCCCATCTCTTTATTTTAGATCAAAATGCGGCAATGGCTTTTGCCTCATTGTTTTTCCTAATCACGCTCTTTAGCTCATTGATTGGGCTAATTTACTTGCGTCAGGTCAAATCTGTTGAGGCAAAAAGCAATAGCAATTAATAATTCAAAACCATTACACGGGCTTTTCCTACTGTGTCAACAGTAACAATAAAGATTTTGCTGTATTCGCTTTCATCCAATTGTTTGAATTTATCTTCACCCAAAAGATAATTGGCTAGTCCCGGAACCGTGTTAGAATGGCCAGAAACTAATATCGTCTTTCCTTGGTAACTCTTTAAAGCCTCATCTGCAAAGGTGTTTTCACTAGGGTTGTATTCTTGAATTTCAAGTCCGAGCTGAGAGGCTAGGGGTGCTACTGTTTCTCTAGTTCTTTTATAAGGAGACGAATAAATGGCTCCAACTTCAGCCGAAGACAGCATGTTTAGCAATTTTTCAGCCCTTAAAATACCTTCTTCATTCAATGAAGGGTTTCTAGGATCATCAGTACCTTTTTCAGCATGACGCACAAGAATAAAGGTGGTAGAAGGGACTTCAACTACTTCAGCAGGTTGAGGCGTACAGCCTAAAAAGCAAAAAGAGAATAAGGCAACGAATAAAAAGTTTTTCATGGTCTAAAAATTAATTCAGGCCAATATAGAAAAAGTTTTTTAGCGTTTAGTAAAGGAAACTACTCATCGGCAAGGTCATCAATTTCAAGGGCTTCTAGAATATCAGCCATTTCATCAAAGTCTTTATAACCCGGTCTAATTTCGTTTCCACCTTGAATGGAAATTCCTTTTAAATCACTTTTGGCCAATTCTGTGACGGTTTCAGCATCAAAGCCCGAAGCCAATACAACGGGGATATCTTTGGCCAAAGCCATTAAAGCACTCTCTTCGATTTCAGAGGCATCGAGGAGAACATAAGCCAACTGGTTTTGAGATGCTTCCCAAGCACTCCTGACTGAATCAATATCATGGGCTAAAAAGCTTACAGGCAAACCTGTTTCCAGTGCTTCTGAGATTTGACCTATATTTTCTATCTGAATAGCATCTAACTGATAACCTTCAATAAGCGTTTTGATGGCTGTACCTGTGGATGTGATTTCTCCAACATATTCCACTCCAGAAAGCCAATCACTAATTTCTTTAAATTTATGAATATCAGTGTAGTTAGAGGCTGTTTCTTCAACTTCAAAACCAAGTTGATCCACTTCCATTCCTGCGCAATATCTTGCATCGCTCAGGTTATTAATTCCACTAACTTTTACAAAGGTTTTTAAGGCCATAATTATTGAGGTTCTCTATAATCAATTGATTGTTTGAATTCAGAATGTTGGCAAAACTAATAGAATTAATGCTGTTTTGCATACAATTCAGAAGCTTCTGATTATTTCGTTAGAACAGTTTAAGAATTGAGGTATAAACATATTTACTAAAGAATCAGATTAAAAATGGCAGTTGAATTAGCGAACGATACGAATTTCGAAAATGAAATTCGTGAAAATGGGAAAGTAGTAGTAAAGTATTATGCAGGCTGGTGTGGTAGCTGCAGACTATTCTCTCCAAAATTCAAAAGACTTTCAGTAGACGAGCGCTTTAATGGCATTAGGTTCTTGGATGTTGATGCCGAAGAAAGTCCAATTGCAAGAAACTTAGGGAAAGTCTCTAATTTACCTACTTTCGCTATTTTTAAGGATGGAGCATTGATAGAGACAATTGCTTCCAACAAAGAAGACCAAGTGGTAGAGCTCATTGCGAAATTGAATTGAAATGAAGATTCCCGTTATAAAGAAATTGGTTGAAGAGGTGGATCTAGAAGATTTAAGGGCAGCTGAAGAGGCTTTGATGGAAGAGCTTAAGCCAGCCATAGAAATTCAAGGCGAAGATGAAGGAGAGCAGCTGACGCACGTATTTGCAGCCATTTTTATTTTAGAAAAGATGAAGACTGGTGATGTTGATTTCAAAACCGCTTTGCGTGAATACACCCAAAAAGTAAGGACAAGTATCAGTTAAAAACTTATATTTGTTTGGGTAAACAAGAGAAATGGTAGTGCAATGTTTTTGCAGTACCATTTTTTTATACTGTGCCTTATGATAATACGTTTGTATTGAAGTTCTATATTTGTTTTATGTGGAAAAAAGTCTGCCTCTTCTTCTTTATTACTATGTTGGCCTTTTCTGCTTGTCAGTCAGGCGAAGACCCCATTCCCGCTTTAAATGCTGACCGAGGAAAGAGCTATTTCTTTATGGCTGAGAACAAATATCGAGAGTACAATGTGCGAGAAATCAGATATTCGGCTGTAGACATTAGTGATACGCTCATATACCAATTGAGAGAAGAAGTACATGAGTCGTTTATTAATAGCCAAGGCGAAGAGTCTAGAATAATCCATAGGTTAAGCCGCACCAATGACACCCAACCATGGTCCTTAGATTCAGTATGGACTGCCCGAATTGAAAAGGACAGAGCCGTATCTATCGAAAACAATATTTCTATTGTTAAGATGGTCTTCCCATCGCAGGTGGGTCGTGTTTGGGATGGAAACATCTTTAATACCAAAGCAGTCGATCAATTTAAGATTTTGAATTTTGACGTGTTAACCAATATTGCCGTAAACAATGACTTGGAGACTACTTCTACCATGACCATTGAACAGGAAAATGATGAAGATGGAATTACCTTCAGAGATATTAGAAGGGAGATTTATGCAGATAGTATTGGCTTAATTTCTAAGCTTTATAATGTGGTAAAGATCTGTTCTCGCCAAGAATGCCTAGGTGAAGAGAAAATCGAATCAGGACGATTTTACAGAGAAACCATTTATGCACATGGTTTTATAAATGAGTAGGAAGGCAAAATTTATTGTAATTCTAATCCTTATAGGCTTTAGGCTTTCTGCCCAAGACCGATACATGGTTTTCTTTTCCGACAAATCAAACTCCCCATACACTACTAGCAACCCAAGTCAATTTCTTTCGCAAAGATCAATTCAACGCAGACAAAAACAGCACATTCCAATTATTGAAAACGACCTTCCCGTAAATCAGTCTTACGTGGATGCTTTGTCCAATATCGGAATCAAAGCAATACACCGTACTAAATGGATGAATGGGGTTTTGGTTGAAATGGAAACCGTAGAGGTAAATCTAGTTCAAGCTTTAACTTTTGTTGAAAGGATTGAATATGTGGCTCCAGGCCAAATACCTTCAGGTGGCGCGGGCGGGAGTGAAGCCAATGGTAAACTAGAAGACGGAGGAGCGGCAGACTTTCAAAACAGTATGCTAGGCATTGATCAAATGCATGATGAAGGTTTTGAAGGACAGGGGATGTTGGTAGGAATATTTGATGGCGGCTTTCAGAACATGAGTCAAATTGGGGCGCTGCAACCTTTAATCACTTCCAATAGAATTATGGTGAAAAAGAATTTTGTGACCAATACCACTCAAATTGAAAATAGTGAATCACATGGCACAAGGGTTCTGTCTATTCTAGCAGCTGATGAAGCGAATGTCTATGTCGGTACGGCACCAGGAGCCAACTATATTTTATGTGTTACCGAAGCAGCAGGGGAATATAGGGTAGAAGAATACAATTGGTTATTTGCCGCGGAAATGGCCGACAGTACCGGTGTTGATGTGATCAATACTTCACTGGGATACAGTGAGTTTGATGATGCTACTATGAGTTATGCTTATAGTGATATGGACGGTGAAACGACTGTCATTTCCAAAGCCTCAAATATAGCAGCCACCAAAGGAATTGCGCTCATCAATAGTGCAGGTAATGAAGGGAATAAAGTTTGGCATTTTATCACCGCTCCATCCGATAGCAAAAACGTATTGTCTGTCGGGGCAGTAGATGGCGCTGGTTTTAGGGCCAGTTTTAGCAGTTTTGGTCCTTCCGCAGATAATCGGGTAAAACCAGATGTAAGTGCTTTGGGTCAGGGAACAGCTGTGATTACAGCCACTGGAGACATTGCATTTCAAAATGGCACCTCATTTTCTGGACCTGTGATGGCGGGTTTTGCTACTTGTCTTTGGCAAGCATTCCCAACGTTGACCAACCTTCAGTTACTGGATTTAATCAGACGAAGTGCCCATCAATTCGATACTCCAGATAATGAAATAGGGTATGGCATCCCCAATTACACAAAGGCTTATGAGTTGGCTTTTGTACCTGAGTCGCTAGAAAATCAAGTGCTGATTTATCCTAACCCAACATCTGACAGTTTCATTAACCTTGTTTTTCCTGAGGGCTTTTTGAGTGAATCGGTTAGTGTGAGTTTAGTGGACATGAATGGGCAGCAACTCAATAACTTTCAAATTGAACCGCAATTGAACAACAACAAAGTTCAGATTGATATGACCAACAGAATGGCGGGGGTCTATATTCTAAAAATCGATGGTCAAAGAACCAGTTTCAAGAAGAAAATCATAAAATATTAGCCTTATATTTGGGCCATGAACGCTCCAATAATTGCCCCTTCTGTATTAGCTGCCGACTTTGCCAACTTGCAGCGCGATGTTGAAATGTTGAATGAAAGTCAAGCTGACTGGATTCATATTGATATCATGGATGGTATGTTTGTGCCAAATATCTCTTTCGGTTTGCCCGTTTGTGAAGCAATTAATAAGCATGCTAAAAAGCCGTTGGACGTTCATTTGATGATAGCACAGCCTGATCGTTATCTAGAAGACTTTAGAAATGCTGGAGCCGCCACCATTACAGTACATTATGAGGCTTGCGATCACTTGCACAGAACGCTTCAAGTAATTAAGTCGCTCGACTGTAAAGCGGGTGTAGCTTTGAACCCACATACCAATGTTCAATTGTTAGAAGATATCATCTGCGATATCGATATGGTGTGTATCATGTCTGTGAATCCTGGTTTTGGTGGACAGAAATTCATTGAAAACACTTACAAGAAAGTACGTCAGCTTAAAGAGATCATTGCCGAGAACGATGCTAAAACCCTGATTGAAATTGATGGAGGAGTGAATGCTACCAATGCACCATTACTAATGGAGGCTGGTGCCGATGTACTGGTGGCTGGTAGCTTTGTATTCAAATCACTCGATCCGTTGGCGACCATCGAAGAGTTAAAGAGAATAGGGTAGTAGCCTTAGTTTAATAAGGCTGCCAGTTCTTCCACAACTTTTTTACTGTTTCCTACAAAGATCTGACCATCTACGATAAACACTGGGCGTTTTAAGAAAGTGTATTCCTCTAAAATGTATTTACGGTAATCCTTTTCTTCCAAAGTTATTTCGTTGAGGCCCATCGACCTGAACTTCATTGCTTTTCTGCTGAAGAGCGATTCATAAGTACCTGACATTTCCTTCATATCATCCAATTGATTAGCAGTGATGGCATTTGTTTTAATGTCTTGCTTCTCGAAATCCGATAGATTTAAATCGTCCATAATTCGTTTACAAGTAGAACAAGTAGAGAGGTAGTATACTTTTTTCATTGTGCTATTTAAGTTCATTTTTTAAATTTTCATTTTAAAAACGGAAGATTCAGTTCATCTACGTTTTGATTTCGCAGTGATAGCTCATTTATAATCTTTAAACTAAAAAGATCGTTGAATAGTGCTAACTCTTGAGCCGTACGAAAAAAAATAAAGGTCAATTGAAGCATTAGGCAATTTTTCTCTTGTATTATTTGATCGAATGCTATTATTTGTAGAATCAAAATTAACACTAACCGACTAAGAGGAGAAAACATGATGAAAAACTTAACAAAAGCTGTATTGGTTTGCTTGATGGTAACTTTGACTTCAACTGCTGTAAGAGCTCAAGGAATCACTGATCAAGACATGAAAGACTATGCCATTATTATGTTGGCACAAAAAGCTATTACAGACAAGATTAGCCCATATGTTAATGATCTGATTGAAAAACAAGATGGAATAGATGGTAATAGATATGCAGAATTAGATGCTGCGGCAAAAGGAGATATAAGTAAATTGCCTGCAGACGCTACAGATTTTGAAAAACAATTTTACGGGATTGTTCAAAAGAGAGTTAAAGACAGAACAGATGCTGCAGGAGTTGTAGTTAACAGTTTGGCCAAATACTCATTAGGAGCATCAGCATACAACGCTGTTAAGAAAGCATATGCTAGCGGTGGAGACACTAAATCGAAGATTGATGCAATGATGGCGCAGTTAGTTTCAGAGAAACCTTAATCAACCTTAACATACTAAGTCAGAAAGGTCGCAGTGATGCGGCCTTTTTTATTTGTCTATGATAATAAATCCGTTAGTTTTCCTTTATTAGTCTAAACATTGCAAATCTTGAAACACGGACGCTTACTCTTTCTTCTGGTTCTTCTTTCTTCATTGGCCCCTGCTGAGGTGAATGCCCAATTTTGGAAAAAGAAAAGTACAAGCGATGTACAAGCTTTTACCCCGGACCAAGCCAAGGAAAAGGAAGAGGTGAAAATGGTGAGCCCCATTCGGGAAGTGCTGAATAAGTTCAACCTGCAATTAGAAAAGGGCTATGGCTTTTTCCTTTATGAAAACGAGCTTACGGATGTATCTTTAGTCCGTAACCCAAGAGGTGATCAACTTTATATTGTTCCTATTGGTCAAGAATCTACTTCTGGGCCATATAATGCATACTCCAACTGGTTCAACGATCTTACTCCAACGAGTATTTATAGAATTGATGATGATTCTCAAATTGTAAGAACAGATACCACTTCTGTTATTTACAAAAACAGCGGAAGAGTAAGTCCTCTCACGCTAAGAGTTTCTTTCTCACTCAATAAAGTCGACAAACTGAGGCTAAAAACCACAGGTGAGCGCGTAATGTCCGACAAAGAGATGCTTCGTGTAGGAGTGGGGATAAGTACTGGCGCATTGAAATTCACCAATACGGTTAACTACCAAGAAGTAGACGATAGAATAGGGTATTTCAATGTGCCCCAAACCAAGATTTCGACTACCAAACTCTTTGCCTCGTTGACCTACAACGCCTATACTTTTATGGATTTCTCTTTTATGCTTGATGCAGGCGGGGGATTCTGGAAAACTAAATCGTCAGACCTTAATCAAGACTTAGTGACTTATGATCCTTTCTTTAATGTTGGGGTTATTATGGAGAAGCAAGTTTCGAAGTATTTTAAGCTCTATCTACGCCCTTCTTTCGAGATGAGGAAATACAGTCTATCCGATGCGTTCATCACCACAGCGCACTCGCTAAGTCTATTCACCATTGATATAGGTGCACTGATTAAATACCCAACATATCCAAGAAATCGACATGGCGCCAACCGAGTACAAATGGAGCATGTTTTCAACGGTAGAATCTATCGTGGAAGGTCTATATTTCAACCTCAAAATCCACGTACAGGTCAGTTCGGCCAGAACAAAAAGAAGAAAGTTAAATATGGTGGAAGAAACGATTAAAAACCGCCATTTTTAGTCCGTATTTTACATTTTACTCCAACAAAATTTAGTATCTTGCCACATTATATTTCGAACTATTTTTAGACTAAATGGCAGAAGGAACGAACGAAACAATCATCCCTATCAATATTGAAGATGAAATGAAGGGAGCCTACATCGACTACTCCATGTCGGTGATTATTTCAAGAGCTTTACCAGATGTAAGAGACGGCTTAAAACCCGTTCATAGAAGAGTACTCTTTGGTATGTTAGACCTGGGGGTAAACTGGAACAAATCATATAAAAAGTCAGCCAGAATCGTTGGAGAGGTGCTGGGTAAGTATCACCCACACGGTGATTCATCAGTATACGATACCATGGTGCGTATGGCCCAACCTTGGTCTTTGCGTTATCCGTTGGTGGACGGTCAAGGTAACTTTGGTTCTGTAGATGGAGATTCACCTGCAGCCATGCGTTATACCGAGGCCAGGCTAAGAAGAATTGCAGACGAGCTTTTAACAGACATCAATAAAGATACGGTTGATTTTCAATTCAACTTTGATGATTCCTTAAAAGAACCATCGGTACTTCCTGGAAAGCTTCCGAACCTACTGTTGAACGGTAGTTCAGGGATTGCTGTGGGTATGGCCACCAATATGGCACCACACAACCTTACAGAGGTAGTGAACGGTACCATCGCCTATATAGAAAATAACGATATCTCTTCAGAGGAATTGATGCAGCACATTACTGCACCAGATTTTCCAACTGGAGGAACCATTTATGGTTATACGGGTGTGAAATCTGCCTTCGAAACAGGTAGAGGTAGGGTAATGCTGAGGGCAAAATCAGAAATTGAAACCATGCCTTCTGGGCGTGAGCGAATTATCGTTACAGAGATTCCATACATGGTGAACAAAGCCAGTATGATCGAAAAAACGGCAGCCTTAATCAATGAAAAGCGAATTGAAGGTATTTCAGATTTACGTGACGAGTCGGATCGTAATGGAATGCGGATCGTTTATGAACTGAAGAAAGATGCCATTGGTAATGTAGTGTTGAACAACTTGTTCAAATACACTCAATTGCAATCTTCTTTCAGTGTAAACAATGTAGCCCTTGTAAAAGGAAGGCCTTATACGCTGAACACAAAGGACTTAATTAAGTATTATGTAGAACATAGGCATGAAGTGGTGGTTCGCAGAACTCAGTACGAACTGAATGAAGCAGAAAAAAGAGCCCACATTCTCCAAGGATACCTTATTGCCTTGGATCATCTTGACGAAGTAATTTCTTTGATCAGAAACTCTAGAGATCCTGAAGTAGCCAAAACTGGTTTGATGGAGAAGTTTGATCTCTCTGAAATTCAAGCCAAAGCCATTTTGGAAATGCGTCTCCAAAGACTCACAGGTCTGGAAAGAGATAAGATCCAAAAGGAATATGATGAGATCATGGAGTTGATTACCGGACTAAAAGAAATCCTTGAAAAAGAGGAGCTTAGAATGGAGATCATAAAGAATGAGTTGATAGAAATCAGAGACCGTTATGGTGATGAGCGTAGAACGGATATCATCCATTCTGCAGAGGATTTCAGTGCTGAAGACATGATTCCTAATGAGGAAATGTTGATCACTATTTCTCACCTAGGTTATGTAAAAAGAACCTTATTGTCTGAATACAGAACTCAAGGTAGAGGAGGAGTTGGCTCTAAAGGCGCTGGTTCTAAAACGGATGACTTTACTGAATACTTATTTACTGGAATGACGCACGATTACTTGCTCATTTTCACTGAGTTTGGTAAAGTGTTCTGGAAGAAAGTATGGGAATTACCAGAAGGCAGTAAAACCGCCAAAGGTCGTCCGGTACAAAACCTGATCAATATTGAAGCTGGAGATAGAATAAGAGCGGTAATTAACGTTCAAAACCTTAAAGATGAAGACTACATTAACAACAATTATGTAGTAATGTGTACCGAACTCGGAACCATTAAAAAGACTTCTTTAGAAGCTTATTCTCGTCCACGTACCAATGGTATAAATGCCATTACAATTAACGAAGGAGATCGCTTACTTGAGGTCAAATTCACAAACGGTGATAATCACATCATTATTGGAGCTAAATCTGGTAGGGCTATTCACTTCCACGAAAGCGATGTTCGTCCAATGGGAAGAACAGCAGCTGGAGTAAGAGG
Organism: Roseivirga sp.; assembly: GCF_034669765.1. Classification (GTDB taxonomy): domain Bacteria; phylum Bacteroidota; class Bacteroidia; order Cytophagales; family Cyclobacteriaceae; genus Roseivirga. Next base: position 335,640 of record NZ_JAXMOQ010000002.1, on the reverse strand, counting down.
TTTTAGGCTGGCTGGCGAAGACGATAGGGTGATTGGCATGGTATGTGTAAACAGGGAAGAGGCTAACCTATTGGTTGTGTCTGAAAACGGATACGGAAAGCGCTCACCAATTGATGACTACCGAATTACCAAAAGAGGTGGTAAAGGGGTGAAAACCATTAATGTTACTGAAAAAACAGGAAACCTTGTGGCCATTAAAGAGGTAATCGACAGCGATGACCTTATGATCATTAACAAATCAGGAATTACCATAAGAATATCAGTGGATTCTCTTAGAGTAATGGGAAGGGCCACTCAAGGTGTTAAACTTATACGCTTAAACGAAGGTGATGCTATTTCATCTGTAGAGAAGATTCAAAACATCGAATCAGACATCGAATTAGAGGAAGTAGAACAAATTGAAGGAACCAACGACACACCGGAAGTTGAAGGCGGAGACCAAGACGAAAGTAAAACAGAAGAGTAAATTTTAAATTAAACAAGAAACTAGAAAACATGAAAAAGCTATTTTTTACCGCCTTGCTATTGTTTTTTGTAGCAGGGGTATACGGACAAAAGAAAGTGCTAAAAAGTGCCGATAAGGCACTTAAAAAGGGCGAATACGCAGAAGCACTTACATTGGCCAAACAGGCCTCGGAAAATGCTGAGACCAAGGATGATCCAGAGGTATATGTAATCCTTGGTAAAGCGAAACTATATCAGTTTAAAGCTGATTTAGAGAACTTAGATTTAGCGAAAGAATCATTTGCATATTTGAACACTGCTGTGGAAAAAGGAGACGCAGATCTTAAGGAAGATTTATATTTTCCTCCAGTGATGAACTCTAATGGTGATTTTATAGGTGGTGGAGAGGGCTTCATCTTTCTTCAAAACCTTTTGAACAAGAAAGGAAACGATTACTTTGAAGTGGATGACTTTGCAGCTGCATTTAACTATTTCGACTTATCGGCAGCGATTAAAGCGGATGTTATTATGAACTTCTATGCGGGTTATAGTGCATATAATGCTGATTTGTACGAGAAAGCTATTCCATTTTATGTAGCAGTAGTAGAGTCAAATGAGGAGTTTGAGAATACTAACTTCGCTTATAATGGTCTGATTGATATGTACATGTCTAACAAGGATTTCGATAATGCTTTGAAGTATGCGAGAATGGCGCAAAAGTCGTTTCCCGATGAAAAAGTGTACAGAGACTTCGAGATTGATATCTTAATTCAAGGTGATAAATTGGACGAGGCTATCGCTGGAATTCAAAAAAATATTGACAGTGGTGACAAAACTGCTATTCTTTATTATACCCTTGCTTTCTTGCAGTACAATGCTCAGGATTATCCTGCAGCTTTAGTGTCTGCAAATAAAGCCTTAGAACTACAGCCTGTTTATCCAGATGCTTCTTACGTAGTTGGTAGTGTTTATTTTAACGAAGGTGTTGATATTCTTAAAGCGGCAAATGATTTAACTGACAATGACGCATACGATAAGAAACGCGAGGAAGCTTTTGCGAAATTTAAATTGGCATTGCCACACTTCGAACAAGCAGAAAAGTCTAAACCGAATGATCTATTCATACTTAACCCTTTAAGTACTGTATATGACCAATTGGGTATGGATGCGAAAAGAGATGCCATTCTAGCCAGAATTGATGCGCTAGAAGGAGGAGAATAAAAGGATGAAGAATGAGGGAGGTTTAACGATCTCCCTTTTCTTTGATAACTATATTTAACATAATATAAATTATATAACATTATAGCAATTCCCGTAATACGAAGCCTGCGGAGTATTCAACATAAATGCAGTTCTTGACACAGCCTTAGCTGTTCAATAATGTTAGCATTTATGTTAAGGGAATTGCGGCCTACACCGCCACCGCTTGCTCTATAATTCTATATTAAATTCACCCCGAGAGAAATCTCGGGAACCGAACGCTTTGGTTTCTCATTGAAGCTCTTGGCTCTCGTTAAGCTGCCCAGCCCTGTTCCGTACGTGATGAAAAAGCCTGATTTTTAACTTCTGCCTCGATTAACCCAATTATTATCCCGTAATTAACAATTGAAACTACAGCAGCCAATTTATGACCAGAGACGTCATAGACATTAACGATTTTACGATTTTGGTAGAAACAGGTAATTCAGAAGAAGAAACCGTTGATACCTGCTCTTTTGAAGAGCCGCTAATAGCTGTCGCTTTTTACGGTTCGGGTAATGTAGACCTGAAAGTAAAGTATGGTGATAGTCATCAAAAATACAACTATACCAAAGGGTTAACACTAGCTTTCTATGCCAGTAATGAAGTAGAATTCATCCATACTGTATCTGCGCTTAAGCCTTTGGAGTGTATTGTGATTGCTACATCCATAAGAAATCTGGATAAGTTGCCACATCAAGAAGGCGAACTTTTTGGTGAAATGTTGCAGCAGTTGGTTAATCCAAAAGCTGCCTATGTAGAAGGGCCTAGTTTTTTTATGTCCCCTGAAATGCAGCATATCGTAGATCAGGTTTTTAATAACAAGTATAAGGGAAAGGCTAAAATGGTGTTTTTCAAAAGTCAAATGACTTCGCTTTTAGCTCACTTTTTTGGTCAGCTTTCTATTATAAGCGAAGAAACTATTTCTGCCGATGAAAGGCAGCGACTGCAGCGTGCTAAAGAAATTCTTTCCGATAACCTTGACAACCCGCCTTCCCTCTCCGAACTCTCAAAGGAAATTGGTTTGAATACTTTTAAGCTAAAGAAAAACTTTAAGGAATTGTTTGGTGTACCCGTATTCAAATACCTTCAAAACGAGCGCCTCACTACCGCTCACAATTTATTGAGAAATAATCAACTCTCTATCCAGGAAGCCGCCTGGCATGTCGGTTATGACAGTCTAAGTTCATTCTCCAATGCCTTTGCCAAGAAATTTGGCTTCCGGCCCAGCGAAATAAAGTGGTAATCCTTTTCGAACAAATCATACTCCTTTTCAGACAAATAGAACGGTAGCATAAGCCGCAGCTTTGTCTCATAATCTTAAACAATAAGAGCATGAGACGAATAAACTTTAAAACACAGACGATAATAGCATTTCTCTGTTTTCCTTCCAATATCACTCGGAAGAGATCAGCGCTGCTCAAGTTTGGGCTACCGAGGCCTATGACTTAAAAGAAGAGGCTTATAAGGTGCTACAGGTCAAGTGTAATTTATGCCACCAAAAACGGAATCCGCGCAAAGTATTCATGATAGCAATATGCTTGACTATGGCACAAAGATCTACGAGCAGGTTTTTGTGAAAAGGAGAATGCCCAAGGGTAATAAAATCAAATTAACTCAAAGCAAATTGGCCAAGCTTAAAAAGTGGCTGACAACAACAAACACATTATAATGATGGAACTATCAACAAAACAAATCACACTGTATGTCGCGGTATTACTTACTGGTCTGTCTGCAGGATTGTTCTTTGCTTGGTTTGTATCAGTAATACCGGGTACTCGAAGATTTTCAGATTTCGCCTATTTGGAAACCATGCAGTCCATCAACAGGGCGATCATCAATCCGGCATTCATAATCATCTTCTTGGGCAGCGCGGTTTTACTAGCTATGGGCACTATGCAGCACTATCAATCAGGGAGCACCTTTTGGATTTTACTTGCTGCGACTGTCACTTATCTGATCGGGACTATAGGTGTTACTGGGATGGGCAATGTACCCCTAAATAATGCTTTAGAGACGTTTCAGCTGGATAAGTTTAGCCTAAAGGAGCTGGCAATCGTCAGAAAAAACTACGAATTACCTTGGAACAAGCTGCATATGATTAGAACCGTGTTTTCGGTGCTATCATTTGCCTTAGCATTGGCAGCAGTTTTTATGAATACAACAACAAATTTTAATCAATAATAGTCATGAAAAACAATATTTTAGTTATCGGTGGCATGGGAAAAACCGGTCGTAAAGTAGTAGAACAATTAAAAACGCAGAACTATCCTGTTCGCATAGGATCAAGAAGGGCCTCCATTCCTTTTGATTGGAATGATGAGACCACCTGGGGCAAGGCTTTGGAGGGCATAGAAAAAATGTACATCACCTATCAACCTGATTTGGCCGTGCCTGGCGCACTTGATTCGATTGAGGCTTTGATAAAGCAGGCAAAGAGAAGTGGTGTGAAAAAAGCCGTATTGCTTTCTGGTAAAGGCGAGCGTGAAGCTGAGTTATGTGAGCAGGTGGTAATCCATTCGGGAATGGATTACACTATTGTGAGAGCGAGCTGGTTTATGCAAAATTTTAGTGAGAGCTTCTTTTTGGATCCAATTATAGCAGGGCATGTTGCGCTACCCAAAGCTGAGGCAAAGGTACCGTATGTGAATACTGATGATATTGCAGCCGTGGTGGTAGCGGCCTTAACCAATGAAGAGCATAACGGACAGTTGTATGAATTGACGGGGCCTAGGGTACTTACTTTCGAAGAAGTGGTGCAAGAAATAGCCAAGCAAGCTGACCGCGAAATTCAATTCACGCCAATTTCAATGGATGCTTATGTCAACATGTTGAAGCAGGCCAATGTGCCTGATGATTACATCTGGTTGATTAACTATTTGTTTACCGAAGTGCTAGATGCCAAGGGTAACAATATGATCACCGGAGACATAGAAAAAGTGCTGGGCAGGAAGCCGAAGGATTTTAGTCAGTATGCCAAAGAAACTGCAAGTACAGGGGTTTGGAATAGTGTAGCCTCAGGAGTACTATAAACCTGAACCCGTTTAACAAGATAACGTCATGCCTGAAAATAAAGGTTTACATTTTATAAACCTCTATTTATCCGTTATCTCGAATTCAGATACAATTAGGGACAATTTTCTACACCCATTTTAAAATAGGTAAAACCCAAATTCAAACATTATGAAAAATTTAAACATTAAGCATGCAATTGTTAGCTCTATAATAGTTTATGTACTGTTGATTCCAGTTTTTATCGGATCTTTTTATGTACCACTAATAGATGACCCTGACCTTCAGGCCAACTTAGCGTTAATGGTAGCTATGTTGCCAGCTGCTTACTTAGCAGCACATATTTACTACAGGAAGGGACATAAAACCAATGGTCTTGTATTGGGCCTTTTTATGTTTTTAAATGCCATAGTGCTAGATGCAATTATAACTGTCCCTGTTTTTATTATTCCACTTGGCGGAGATCACTTATCTTTCTTTAGTGATATCAGTTTTTGGCTTATTGGTTTGGAATATGTGACAATTATTGCCACTTACTGGCAACTTAAAGTGGTGAAAAACGCTACTGTTTAGTATGCAATATATTAGCTAGTATCAATCATTTAAGCTGAAATCAAAATGCCACATTTCGTAATCGACTGCTCGGAAAACATCATAAAATTGAAATCACCTGAAGAAATTATTCGGGTTGTATATGACGCAGCTGAATCAACCCATCTTTTTGAAAAGGACGATATTAAGGTAAGAATTAATCCCTTTGAATATTATACTGTTGGAAATTCTCAAGGTGATTTCATTCACGTTTTTGGCAATATCATGGAAGGCCGAACAACGGAACAAAAAAGTCATTTGTCCAACAAGATAATCAAAGAATTAAAGTTTTTGTTTCCAAGTGTCCCTATCCTGTCCATCAATATCAGGAATTTTGAAAAGGCAACTTATTGTAATAAAGCAATGGTGTGATAAGGTTATGAGCAATGAAATTTTCTGCTGCCTATTTTAATCTTTTCATTACATAAGACTAAGTCTATGAGCCTATTTCTAATTTCGCTTGTACTGCTATACCATATACCAAATACCAAAAATGTCAAATGAGTGCTCCACTCCTACTAATACTAAGTATAATATGAAATGCTTAGAAGTAAAAAGAATGGCCTTCTCTAAAACTATGAATCCCACCTACAGGTTAAAGCTAAGTAACATAACGCAGAACATTATATACCTATCAATTGATTCTTCTGCACGAGCAAACTATCTATCATTATCTTATCTTGCGAAAATTTTCACAACAAGATCAGTTATCATGAGGCGAAAAATCCCAGAATCAACCCTGCCAAAACTCAATCGCTCGCAAATGATTACTTCCGAAGGCTTTCAAAAATTACGGGAAGAACATGATCACTTGTGGCGAGTTGAACGTCCAGACGTTACCGCTAAGGTTACATGGGCCGCAAGTTTGGGAGATCGTTCAGAAAATGCCGATTACCATTACAACAAAAAACGTCTTCGAGAAATTGATAATCGCGTTCGTTATTTGCGTAAGTGTATTGATGACTTTAAAGTTATTGACTACCACCCCAGCCAAGAAGGAAAAGTGAGTTTTGGTGCTTGGATAGAAATTAAAAACGAAGAGAAAGGTTTTCAAAACCGCCTTCGTATTGTTGGTTACGAAGAGTTAATAGGTAATAAAGATTATATCTCTATGGACTCCCCCATGGCTAAAGCCCTTCTTGATAAAACTGTTGGAGATGAAGTAATAGTTAAAACCAAAATAGGTGATTTTGTATGGAAAATTCTTAAAATAGAGTATCAGATGTAGTATAACCAAAATAGATAACAGGCACCGAAGGGTAAGGCTTGTTTCATTTACTTTTTTGTAGTTCCTTAAGTTCATGCCTCGCTCGATTATTTTGAGGGTTTAACTCAAGTGATCGAGTATAGGTTGCAATGGCCAGATCAATCACTCCCGCTTTCATACAGGCTTCTGCATAGCTATCATATACTTTGTAGCTATCAGGATAGAGCATCATATTCACTTTGAAGGTGTTTAGCGATAATGTCATTCTATCGGCATGGTAAAAATCATAACCAATATCATTGATGTAGTATTCAGTAACCATTGGATGAGTAGGATTAAGCTCCTTCCAATTCTTATAGGCTATAAGTGCGTTTTCAAAATCACCTTCAAGAAGGAATTCTACCGGATATTTTTTGTTGCTGGCGACCTTAACTAGGGTTGAAAGTACAGCTTCATCGTTTCTATTCAAATACTGTAAATTGATTGTTCCATTTTCAGAATCTGGTTTGAATTGAATAAATTGACTGGAACTCCTTAGAACGAAAAGGCTATCTGATACTTTAATGAGTTCTTCTCCCTGCTCAGCAAGTATATTTTTGTAAAACAGCTGATTGTCCTCTTGATAGATTTCTACAATCACCTCGTCAGACTGGTATTTACCTATAATTTCATCTACTAACGAAGGTTCAATTTCCATTTTTTGATGTACTGGAACATAATTACTCCAGTCATACGCCAGGGCTACAGAGCGCATCACTTCAGCATTAAATTCGGGAAAAGTTGAATTTGTTAACACCACCACTCCATAACCCTTATCTCTATGAGCCGCTATCTCAGCATAAAAACCTGTGTTCCATCCATGATGCCTTAAGTAGATTTCATCGTTTCTATTTAAAAGCTGAAAACCTAAACCGAGTGTAAAAGACCAACCAGAATTACTCACCCCATATGGTGTACCCATCAATTCTGTCAGATCTTTTGATTGCTGTATGTGGGTTATAAATTTCGCATAGTCTTCGGCAGTTGTCCATAATCCATGTGAAGCTGTTGCGGGATAGATATGCCTTCTCCCTTCAACCATAGAACCATCCTGTAAATAACCTGTTGCTGCCTTCGTTAACTGATCTGCTGTAAGAGATTGGTTGAACGTGCTGTTATTCATTTCTAAGGGTTGCAATACAAGTTCATGCATGATCTCTGGGAATGCTTCCCTCCCAACATCCAGCATCATTTGTTGAATAGGAACATAGCTTGCGTATGCAAAACTAACACTTTCGCCAGGCTCTTTATTTACAGTAATTGGCTCGTTTGAAGCTGGAGAACTTCCATTTAGTATCTCCACAAGTGTTGGAAGTTCTTCACTTATACTGTATGATCCCGTTCCGTAAGGATATATTCCAGCAGAATGATTTAAAAGATTCCTTACGGTAACTTTCTTTTCTTCGGTAAATGCATTTCCCGGTACTTTCCATGATTCTAGGTAGCTGTTTATGTTTTCATCTAGGCCTAGATTATTTTGTTCAACTAGACGTAATGCTCCGTAAGCCGTTACTGGCATACTAGTTGCCGCAGCCTGGAAGAGTGTTTGTGTTGTTACGGGGGTTTGACTTTCCTTATCCATCACACCGTATCCTTTTACCCAAGCAATTTCACCATTGTATATTACAGCAATACTAACACCCGGAATTCCGTAGTGCTCCATGCGGTCTTGTATAGACCATGTAGAATCACCTTCTATATGTACCCATGTGGTGAGACCAGTTTCTACCTTTCTAATTAAATCCGCTGTATTATCCTCATTTGATTTTTCTGTACAGGACTGCAAAAGAATTACAATTAGGAGAATTGAGATGATATTTTTCATTGTCTAATTTTTGATGATTATTGTTTGGGTCTAAGAGTCTCAATAATCTGTGCATCCACCCAGTAGATATCGACATTCATATTGTCATTGTTAATGCCGTCATCTATGCGTCTGTTAAAGAGTATGTACTTGCCGTCTGAAGTGACGCTCGCATAGGCATCCCATTTGTCAGTGTTGACCTTGTCCCCCATATTAATGGCAGGCCCCCATGCACCATCCTTTTGACGGAAACTAATGTAGAGATCTGAACCACCGTAACCACCCTCGCGCTCGCTATCCCAAATGAGGTAACTTTCATCAGGGGCTATAAAGGGATGAGCTGTCCATTTTCCTGTGTTCACCATTGTACCCATCTTTTTAGGCTCTTGCCGTATGCCGTCTTTAATTGTTGAAATTCGGATGACATCGCCACTTTTATAATCGTCAAAAACATAGGTGCCTTTTGATGAGGCCGTCAGGCGCATAATACCCCAATCGTCCCGGTCAAACATTGGACCAAGGCTTTTGCGTTCTGACCAGCCTTCACCCTTACGGTCTTTGTAGCCTTCCGCCATGTGCATGCGTGAACCATCTGGAGAGAACGATATTTCACCTCTACGCGGGAATTCAATGTATTTCTTCCAGGTATTGTCTTGTTGCCGAAATCCAATTACCGTGATGGGCGTCTCTTTGCTGCTGCGAGTGACAAAGTAAAACTCCTTCATGCTTGGTGCAAAAACACCTTCGATTTCCCAGCCTTCTTTGGAAACTATGCCCGGTGCAAACGGCTCCGCAATTATCCCTGGAGGCTTTTGTCCAAAGTAAGGGCCTTCCAAGACTGGATAGTCACCATCTTTTGTTAAGCTTGATAGCCAAGTGATGCTGCGCACACCGGTCAACGGAAACGCTGTTTGATGATCACCCTCAATCACTACACTCTCTATGGATAGAGTATTATCCTTTCTGGCTTCCAACAAATTAACAAATTCACTTATCGGCTCGCGTAACTCCTCTTCTTCTAGAGTGCCGCGTGAAATGAAAACATTGGCATTGAGTTTTTTAGTTGTGAATTCGATTTTATACTTTGTAAGTAAGTCAACCGATGGGCTACCAAGAATATATTTATTGAAAGTTTCAGGCTGTGTCACTAGTATGTAGGCACCAAATACTCCACCCAGGGAATATCCAAAATAAGAACGGTCATTTGGATCGGTACGATAGTTTTGCTCTACATAACTAAAGACTTCGTTGCGAATAAATGATAAGTGATTACTGGCTTGGCCAAACTTCAATAGTGAATGTTCTGGGTTGGTTGTTTTCCAGAACGAGTAATCCTCAAATCGACTGGCATGAGCTCCATATTTTTGTTTTACATCTTCTTTTATATCCTTCTGCCAGGAAATTCCAACCAAAATAACATCTTCCATTATGTTCTCAGTGGAAGTAGATAATATTTCTATATGGTAGATTGCATCAGTAAAATAGATCACAGGATAGGTTTTATTACTATCTTCTAAGTACTCGTCTGGGAGCTTTATATAGAGTTCATATTGTCCTCCTGATTCGGGATCTTGAATGGGTACTACCTGCGTTCTAGGCATTTTATATGCTTTTTGTGCACCATCGTTTATACTATAATCTTGAGCAAAAACAGGGTTTATCGCTATCAAAATCGCTACAAATAGCATTATTATGAACTTAACTCCTCTCATATTCTTGCTCAGTTCTTTCCGGAATTCGGTGAATGAAATTTTCATTATAGGTTTGGGTTTTTGACGACTTTACTCCAAACCTCTCGGATAAGTTGTAAATAGTCATTGTTTAGTTTGTCAACTGCTCTATGGTTGTGTGAACTGCCCTAGGCTTCTTAGAAAAGACAGATTTATCATTTACTTTACATTCTAAATGTCACCTCAAAATGACCCTGAAATTCTCACCCTATTATCTTTTGATATCGGTTGTGCTATTGGCATCTTCCTGCGCTCAGGATCCTGCTATTTTCAGCGAACACGAGACTGTATACAACATAGGTGATCAATCCAAATGGGCTGCCAAGGAATTTAATGATCAGGACTGGCATAAAAGGCTGAAGTCTGTTCCGGATGGTGAAATTTTCTGGTCTAGAACCAAGGTTGATATTTTAGCCTCACCTGAGAAATTTCGGCCTTATGGCCTTGAAATAGACGCTTACGGAGAGTATGAAATTTTTTGGGATGGGATGTTGATTGGGAAAAATGGAAACCCGGGACAAGAAGCAAAACTTCCTCCTGAGGGCGAAGTTTGGGTAACCTACGGCATTCCTACGCAGCTGGCGACAGCAGGAGAACATGTACTGGCCTTGCGATTAAGTAACTATTATTTTCCAGACCATGTAGGGCAATACCAACTAAAGATTGCGGGTTATGAGGATTTAGTCACCGACCTTCTTATTAAAACTTCCTACATGCACGTCTTTGCAGGAACTTTTCTGATCGCATCCATCTATTTTCTTTTTCTATTCCTTAACAATAGAAAAGAATATCCCACACTTATTTTTAGTGTTTGCTGCTTTCTCATTTTTGCTCTTGTTATAACCGTATTTAGCAAAGATTACGTACCCATGCATTACAGTTTGCATGTCATAAGATTACAAATCATTAACTCGTTTTTGTTGGGTATTTCATTTTTGATTCCTTACTACTTCTCTATGCAATTCCCCTATCCAAGGCGGGGATTGTCATTAATTTTATACGCGGTGTTACTCATTTCCCTGTGGTTTATAAATGGTCATGCTTTTGATCTCAAAACAGGTAGCATGGTACTGAGTATGTTATGTTTTTCCTTTGGTATAGTAGCTTATGGAGCTTATAAAAATGCAAGAGGAGCACGCCTTGTTCTTGCAGCCTTACTTTTGTCGGTCGTGGTATTTATTGTCTTCGGATTTGTCATTAGTATGTACACTGGGTTAGGGCTTGTTCTGTTAGGTATGCTATATCTTTTAACGCTTAATATAAAGGCACAACGCTTGGCTTATGAAAATTCATTAGTTCAATCGACCCGCCTGCGTCTAGAATTACTAAAAAAGAACATTCAACCGCATTTTTTAATGAACACTTTAACCTCATTGATAGACTGGGTGGAAGAATCGCCAAAGAAAGGAGCTTTGTTTATAGAAGCACTGGCCAAAGAATTTGATCTTTTCAATCAGATAGAAGACCAAACCTTGATTCCTATTGCTCAGGAAATAGCGCTGTGCCGTACACATCTTGAGATTATGGAGTACCGGAAAGAACTCAACTATTCGTGGGAAGAAGAAGGTATAGACCTTGATCAAAAAATCCCACCTGGAATTCTTCACACCCTATTAGAAAATGGAATTACACATAGCTTGCCTCCGGAGGATAGCAGTATCAAGTTTAAGCTAGTGTATGAATCAAACATTGACTGCCAATCCTATACGTTTTTAACGTTTGCAAATATAAGTGATGCAAAAAGCAGAAAAGAAGGTACGGGACTCAAGTACATAAAGGCTCGACTGACAGAAAGTTATCAGTCGAAATGGGAAATCAATTCGGAGGCCGCCAATCACGGTTGGAAAAGTGTCATAAAAATACATTACTAATCAGAATGAATCTACTGATCGTTGAAGATGAATCGAGAATCGCCAAAAGAATAGAGCGAATGGCTAGAGAGATTCTTGGCAATACCTTACAGTCATTGACTCATATTAACACACTTCATGAAGCGTTGGTATTTATTGAAAACAACTCATTGGACCTCGTTCTTTTGGATTTGAACCTTAACGGTGATAATGGTTTTGAACTACTGAAAACAGCAGTTTCTCATCCCTTTCACACCATAGTAGTTTCCGCCTATAAAGACCAAGCTATTACTGCTTTTGAATACGGAGTGTTAGATTTTGTACCTAAACCTTTCAACAGAGATAGGCTGGAGCAAGCCTTAAATCGGCTCACCACAAATGAAAAAGCAGAAACGGATAAGATTAAATTTTTAGCCGTAAAGAAAAGGCACAGAATTCAGCTCATCCCCATTGAAGATTTACTTTACGTAAAAGGAGCTGGTGTGTATACTGAACTGTTTTTGGCAGACGGAACAAAAGAACTCCATGACAAATCACTCGAAAAGCTAGAACAGCTGTTATCGTTTTCTTTTGAGCGTATCCACAAATCTTACTTACTGAAGATGTCTGAGATAAGTGAGATCATTGTAAAGTCTGGAAGCCAATATAGTGTCGAGCTGAAAAACGGAGTACTTCTTCCTATCGGTAGAACTAAATACAAAGACATAAAAGCCAAGTGGCATTAATCTTCAATAACCATTTCCGATTCTTTAAGTTATAAAATTCATTTGGCGGGTTTTAATGCACACACATGCGCCAGAAAAGAGTGTCGCATAAGTGCTCAATTGCTTCTATCCTATTTCCAGTCTTCTCTCATTCGGCCAATCATCACCTATTAATCATTTCAATTAACCTGTTCAACTGAACATCTATTCCTTTTAATACTTGGGCTTCATTTTTTGGAATAATGATGTCGGGTAGGGTGCCATTTCCGTCTAGTGTTTTCCCATTCCTTTGAAAGGACAACATGGTAGAAACCTTCACTCGAATGTTGGAGTTTGTGAGGTACAATTCCCTTGAATTACCGCTTGAACCATCCGTTGTTTCGCCTACAATTTTAACATTGGGCAAGCCCTTCAATGCGCTTGTAAAAACAGTGGCCGCACTAAAACTACTTTCATTCACCAAGATGTAAACAGGCTTTGGATAAGATTGATTTCCATGATGCAAGATCATAAAGTAGGGATCACTAAACTTTGACCGATCCACCGTCTTTTCAGGCTTGAAGCTCTTATTAAACTGGTCGATGGCATTTCTTTCGCTGTCCGTAAACTCTTCAGAGTGATAACTGTACATATACCTCGCATTCATCGATTCTTCATCGGTATTCAAGGTTTTATCGGTGCGCAGATAAGCCACATTCGCTACCCATGGCGACTGCGCTGGTTGCACCACATAACTGGCCACCGTTTGAAGAATGTCTCTTACACCTCCAGGGTTATTTCTGACATCAATAATCAATGCTTTGGTAGTTGAAAAACGAGCAAACGTGTTTTGGATAAACACTTCCAAACCTTCTACTTCATCATAATGGTACATTTCTGGAAGTTTGATGTAGCCGATATTATGGTCTAACACTTTGCTCAAACCAGCAAGGTTTCCGTTGGCAACTTGCTCACTATTCCTATCATTCGCTTCATTCACTATTGAGCTGTATCCTTTTTCATCGGAGGTTAATTGAAATGTTTCAGTTTTTTCATTCATACCATCGCTGAAAACTACTTGTACACTGTCTGCGCTATCCATGTTGTTATTGAATAATAGTGCGCCATAATTCTCAATGGCCACGGCTCCTCTGGTATTTTTTGCCGCTGTGGGTGCTTTGGCTGCTTTATAATTATAGCTGTTGACCAAGGTTGCTATGAAGACTCCATCAATGCTTTTTAGATACGGATATTTCTCATAGTAATAGTCGTAACCCTGCTCATCCAAATTTTGCTTTATAGCCACCAGTTTTCCTTCAATTGTAACTACACCAAAGGGAAGTTTTAAATTATAGCTTTCATTCCCCCTACTATTGAAGGATTCATTTTTGATGGAAGAGTGCCTATCCCCTATTTGAGCCATAATTTTGGCCATTTCGTGAGCCAACTCATTAATATCAATATCCTTGTTTCGGCCGGCAATAGAGGCCGATAATTCCTTTATAGCGGCCTTATAGTCAACACCAGAAATTTGAGCGTAGGATGACCTAGACTCCAGTATTTTCTCAAACTCCTTTAAGTCTTCAATGGCTTGCGCCTTCGTGATTTTTTGAGGCCGCTTGGCCTGTTCTGAACTTGCATTGTATTGAAGCGCGCGCTGTCTATTGGCCAAAGTAAATGTTCCTATGTATCTTTTTGAAACACCATTTTGAGACAGTTGTAATTCAACTTTCACATTGGGTGCATAACTGAGACCTTCTAATACTTCCACCAGGTCCTCAGAGAAGCGCCTTTTCCATTTACCACCAAACTCACTTTTACAAAAGGCTAAGACCTCCTCCTTACTTAGGTGATCTAACTTTTCAAAATGATACCATTCATTATCGAATTGAACGATGGGCTGGTCTTCTTCCCATTTTACGGCAGTAAAAGGCGATGCCTTTGCTAATTCTAGTTTTTGACCAAAAACGACTAGTGAACTGAAGCACAAAGCAATTAGAATGAAAAACGATCTCATGTTGGATATTTTAGTGATTTACGATCAAACGTATTTTTATTTGGGCTTCAATAAAAATGAGATAGACGAACATTAGGTCTGTACAGATGAACCCAACTTTCTAACCGACTTAGCAGAATATGATTTCTATATCTTTACGGGTACTTATTAGAAGTCAATATGTTGCAACTATCGCTCAAGACCATACGGAAGATTAAGATCATTTTTAACGTGACGTTAATCTCAATTGTGGTTTTTCAACTCGCAAGAAGTGCCTATTTCTTGATTCCAGACGATTGGCTTTTCTTTTGGACCAGCGATGCGGTAGAAAACCTCCTATTCGCTTTGAGTGCTTATGTCTTGTACTATTACGGATTAAAACTAAAGGGTATTTGGAAGAAAATCGGCTTGGCCATAGCCCTTATGATCCCCCTAGTGCTATTGGCAGGGCTGAAAGATTACAGAATCCATGATGTCGTTGTTTTTGAACAGAGCTTTGAATACTTCACCAGCTTTTTAGGGCATGCTCTCTTGTATTACTTACTGACCTATTTCTTCAATCGATTAGAGTTTTTTAGTCGTTATCAGCAATTAGAAGATGAATTGAGCCAAGCCAAAGCCCAGTTATTGCGGAATCAATTGCATCCTCATTTCCTGTTCAATGCCTTTAATTCGCTGTATAGTTTGTCATTGAAAAATCATCCCGACACCTCTGAATATATCCTTAAACTATCGAGTATGATGCGTTATTTAACCGATGAAACGCATCATAATAAGATCCAGCTGAGGAAGGAATTAGACTTCATTCAAAAATACATCGCTATTGAAGAAATTAGATTTGGCAAGGATGCTCGGATCAAGCTGAGCATTGATGACTCCCTTGATCATGAAAAATGGATAGAACCTTTCCTCTTAATCGTACTCGTAGAGAACGCCTTTAAACATGGGTTTTACACTAATTCGAAGGGTGCATTTGTGAATATAGCTGTGACTATCGAACATAACGAACTTCAGTTTACCGTAGAAAACAGTGTTTTTAAGAAGCAGCATTTTCAAGAAAGTAACAGAGAAGGAAAAGGACTGGAAAACTTAAAACAACGCTTAGCGCTGCTTTACCCTAAAAGTTCGAGTTTAGAGGTTATCAATAATGAAGAAGTTTATACCGCAAAACTTAAAGTAACTTTGACATAAATGGAGTTGTATAAAACCATAATCATTGATGATGAGCCTTTAGCGATTGACGTGATAGCCCACCATTTAAAGCGGTTCTCTAATTTTGAAGTCATCAAGACATTTACCGACTCGGTGGAAGCCTTTAACTTTCTCAAAGAAGGCGCTAAAGTGGACCTTGTCTTTACAGACATTGCCATGCCCGAAATTTCTGGAATCGAACTGGTAAAGCTTTCTCGTTCTGATACTCAATTTATCATCACGACTTCTTTTAGCGAATATGCTGTGGAGAGTTTTGATTTAGAAGTGGTGGATTACCTGCTAAAACCCATTTCCTTTGAGCGTTTTGCCAAAGCCATTTCACGCTTTGAAAGCTTAGAAAACAATGTGCCTCAAAACACACTAGCCCCCTCCTTTTTCGTAAAGGAAGGAGATGAATTCGTGAAGATTTTGGTGAAGGACATTGACTACATAGAAGGTTTGAAAGACTATGCTAAAATTGTGATTGGGAACAATCATTGTTTGGCTTTAAAAACGCTAAAGTCAATCGAAGAAACACTGAGTGCTTATCAATTTATGAGAATCCACAAATCATACATTGTTCCATTGGCAAAAATAAGTCAGTACAATGGAAGGTGTGTACTGATCAACAATACTGAAATTCCCGTGGGCAGCAGTTACCGAGAAGCCTTAAAAGCTTATTTGAATAGCAATAAGTTGTAAGCCAGCTTCATTCCTATTCTTTGTCAGTGCTCAGCACATTCTTGGTCAACCGTTTGTTTTATAACCCTATATTTGATTGACCAGCTGGGTCTTCTGTTAAAGTGAGTATTTCCTGATTTTTTCTTTTCGCTTATAAGTAACAACTTCTTCGGTCTGGGTTTGATTTTCTTCTTGAAAGCCGAAAAAACACAATAGCTGATAGATGAAAAATCTGATGTTAAGGATGCAAGGCCTACCACAATTATCGACTTTGTCTATGCCCTCATTCTCATTTGGTTTAATTGGGTAATCACGATTCCAATGAGTACTACCTGGGTTTTCATAGGCTTATTGGGAGGTCGGGGACTGGGAATAAGAATTAGGAATTAAGACAAGCTAAAGAAATAAATCATGACATCTTCATTATCAATGCTTTATTAAAGTATAGGTCTATCATAAGATAGCATTAGAAATCAGTGAATACTTTATTTACCTTAAGCCCATAACAGTTTTAGTAAAAAAGTGGTTATTGCCATCTACTTAAATATGTAATATTGCCGCTGTTAAAAAGCCAACCCACAAATACTCAAAAAAAATGAACCCAACCGAAAAGGGAAGCCGAATCCTGCATGATGGCACATTAAATAAATCGACAGCTTTCACCAAAGAAGAACGAAAAGTTTTTGGCTTGCGAGGACTTTTGCCACATGCCGTCTCCACTCAAGCAATGCAGGTGAATCGTGTAATGGGCAATGTGAGACGTAAGACTTCTGACATTGAGAAGTATGTATTATTGAACGCACTTCAAGACCGTACTGAGCGTTTGTTTTACAAAACGGTAATTCAACACATTGAGGAATTGATGCCCATCATCTATACCCCCACTGTAGGACAGGCTTGCCGGGAGTTTTCTCACATTTTCAGGCAGTCAAAAGGATTATACATTACGCCTGAGGACAAAGGTGAAATCAATAAAATTTTAGACAATTGGCCCCAAACAGACATCCGTGTGATCGTGATCACTGACGGGCAACGGATTCTTGGCTTGGGCGACCTTGGGGCGAACGGCATGGGGATTCCTATTGGTAAATTGGCCCTTTACACTGCTTGTGCAGGCATTCACCCTCATCAATGTTTGCCGGTGATGTTAGATGTGGGAACTGGCAACAAAGACTTATTGAATGATCCGCTTTATTTAGGATACCCTCATCCACGACTGGAAGGCGAAGCATATTTCGATTTGGTGGAAGAGTTTGTGATGACGGTCCAGGATAAATACCCCAATGTACTGATACAGTTCGAGGACTTTTTGACGCCCAATGCCTACGCGTTGTTAAGGAAATACAGGGACAGGGTGCTGTGCTTCAATGATGATATTCAGGGAACGGCCTCTGTAGCGCTGGCCGGAGTGTATGCGTCAAGCAGAATTACTGGGCGAAACTTCGCGGACCTGAAAATTATGTTTTTAGGAGCAGGCTCGGCAGCTACAGGAATAGCCGATTTGATGGTTTCCGCATTTCAGGAAGCTGGGCTGACTAAGGAAGAAGCATATAACAGGCTTTGCTTTGTGGACATTAACGGATTGGTGGTTTCCTCCAGAAATGACCTGATGGAACATAACCTTCCTTATGCACATGACTTTGAACAAATGGATTTGATCCAAGCGATTGACAGCCTTAAGCCCCATGTGCTTATCGGGGCTACTGGAGCACCTGGTACATTTAATCAAGCAGTGATCGAGCACATGAGTGCCAACAATGCTAGGCCTGTAATTTTTGCGCTATCCAACCCCACGGACCGCGCTGAATGTACGGCTGAAGAGGCCTATGAATGGAGTAATGGGAAAGCTGTATTTGCCAGCGGAAGCCCATTTGCTAAAGTTGATTATGATGGGCACAGTTTTAGACCAGGACAAGGGAATAATGCTTATATCTTTCCGGGAATAGGTTTAGGAGCGGTGGCTTGTTGTGCGAGCAAAATTACCGATCCTTTATTTCTAGCGGCTGCTAAAACACTCTCTGAATTTGTGAGTGAGCAGGATATTATGGAAGGTTCTCTTTATCCTCCCTTAAAAGACATTAGAGAAGTATCCCTTCAAATTGCGGTGGCTGTGGCAGAGAAAGCTTACGACTTTGGCCTTGCCGGAAACGAGCGGCCAGATAATTTGAAACAGTCTATTAGTGACTATATGTACGACCCTGAGTATTAAACTGGTTTAGAAGAATGGAAGTCATGTGAGATGACTAGGTTTATGGTGAGTTTGCCCATGTAAGCGAAAACTAGAATACTTTTTTTGGTATAAAAATCAAACTCGATCTAATCCGTTGTTACCCTTCTAAACTTTTCGGCACAGCCTTCATCACATGAAGTAGGATCTGGAGATAAGATGATGAAGTTACCTTCAGAATCAAATTTGTTTGTAATTACAACATTGTCTTCTGTGAAGGTGTAAGTGTAGCCATCCGTTACCGAAGACCATTGACCAGGCCCACCACTACTTGTATACCTTTCTACCAGTTGCCATGTCCCTTTGATATCGTGCTGGTCAATATATGGGGTATCAATATCATTTTTGCCGCATGAGCTAAGCAACAATGTTAGCGTTAGCAAAGTCAGTAAAAAAGAACGTCTTTGGTTCATGATATCCTGCTAATTAATAATACTAAATAAATATAAACAGAATTTAATTTTTCCACCCCTTGCCTCTATAAAACTTTCCATTACCTTTGTTAACCATTTGGTTAAACCAAACAGTCAACAATGGCGAGAACGAAAAACGAGGATACCGAACAGCAGATTTTAGAGGCCGCTAAGAAGGTCTTTCAACTGAAAGGCATGGATGGTGCCAGAATGCAAGAGATTGCGGATGAGGCGGGTATTAACAAAGCCATGCTTCATTATTATTATAGAAGTAAGCAGTTGCTTTTCGAAGCGGTCTTCTCTCATGCCTTTGCTATGATGGCGCCTCAATTGAATCAGATCTTAAACGATGATTCTTCCATAGAGGATAAAATCCGACATTTCACACATGACCACCTGAGCTTCATCATGGCGCACCCCTACCTTCCAAAATTCATCATTCAAGAGCTCAATAGAAATCCAGACTTTGTTACGAATATGAAAACCAAAACGGGTTTTCCTAGTATTGAAAAATTCAAAACACAAGTAGCGGCTGAAGTGAAGCAGGGAATTCTTAAACCCATTGAAGGTGAACAACTCTTTATCAATGTATTGGCGCTCAACATCTTTCCAATTATCGCCAGCCCTATGATTAAAGCCTTTGTTCGTGCAGAGGATGAGGAGTATACGCGATTACTCGAAACCAGAAAAACAGAAGTCGCCAACTTTATTATCAACGCTATAAAAGCCTAGTTATGAAGAAAATAAGTTTCATCGCAATGTTCCTTTTTTCTCTACTTTCAATTGCCCAAGAGCAACTGAGCTTGGAGGAATGTTATAAGTTGGTCAGTGTCAATTACCCTTTGGCACTCCAAAACGAAATATTGACAAGGCAGAATACCATCGATATAGACATCACCAATACGGGTAAATTGCCCCAATTCGATCTGAATGCTCAGGTCACTTATCAGTCGGATGTTATTGAAGTACCGTTTCCAGGAGCAACCCCACTGAATAAAGACCAGTACCGCGCTACGGTTTCCGTCAATCAATTGATTTACAACGGTGGAATGATTGACGCCACCCTCAATACCCAAACGGCAGCGCTGAACACCAAGAAGAAACAGATTGAGGTTAATTTGTATGGTTTGAAAAAACAGGTGAATCAGCTTTATTTCTCCGTTTTATTGCTCCAAGAAAAGGCTGCTTTATTAAGCGCCAGACAAGAACAGCTGGAAGCCAAACTAAAAGAGGTGAAATCGGGGATCGAATACGGTACGATTCTGCCCACTTCGGACAAGGTGATTGAAGCTGAACTGATCAAAATAAAGCAGCAACTCAACGAAGTGGAGTATAACCAAAGTAGTTTATTCCAAAGTCTTTCTTCGCTTTTGGGCAAAAATATCAATCCAAGCACGAAGCTTCAAAATCCAGAAATCAACGCTCCTCTCACTTCTGAAATCAAACGACCAGAACTGGAGTTGTTTCAACTTAAAAAGACGGAAATCGAAACTAATCTATCCTTAATGTCGAAACAGAACTCACCTAAGGTATTCGGCTTTGCAACAGGCGGTTATGGAAATCCAGGATTAAACATGTTGGACAATTCCTTTCAAGCCTTTTATACCGTGGGTGTAAAGCTCAATTGGAACATTTTTGATTGGGATGTCAATACCAAAAAGCGTCAGTCGCTTTCCATCAATAAGGAAATTATTGACAATGAGACCAAAGTATTTGAGCTGAATACCCAAATAGAAATGGATCAGTTGCAATCTGAAATGGAAAAGCTGACAGGCTTTATCAGCTCAGATGCTGAGATTATTGAATTACGTGACGAGGTACTTAAATCGGCAGATGCCCAATTGAGAAACGGAGTGATTACCGCTTCCGCCTACATTACCGAATTGACCAACCTTTTCGAAGCCAAGAATACCTTGGCCATCCATAAGATCCAGCTCAAATTGCTGAAAGCGAACTACAACACCACCAAAGGACAATAGAACGATGAAACAGATACAAACAATCTCCATTTTAAGTCTCAGCCTCTTGACACTCTTCTCATGTGCAGAGCAAAACGACAGGGCCGATGGTTATGGCAACTTTGAAGCCACGGAAACCACCATTTCCGCTGAGAGCAATGGCAAACTGATGGCCTTTAATGTGGAAGAAGGTCAACAACTGACCCAAGGCAGCTTTATTGGCTACATCGATACCATTCCTTTGGCCTTGAAACGTGAACAACTCGGTGTTTCGAAGGAATTGATTGCTTCAAAGTCTAGAGGGGTTTTGTCGCAAATTAATGTACTGAATGCCCAATTGGCTGCAGCAGAGGTCAATAAAGTTCGCATTGAAAACCTGATCAGGGAAAACGCAGGTACGCAGAAGCAACTGGATGATATCAATGGAGAAATGGCGGTAATCAGACAGCAGATCAAAAGCATCGAAATTCAGAATGCCCCTGTCATGACCGAGCTCAAAAGTATTGATGTGCAGATCAAACAGATCAACGATCAGATTGCTAAAAGTAAAATCATTAACCCGATCAACGGAACGGTTTTAGCAAAATACGCGGAACCGAATGAGATAACCGCCTTTGGGAAGCCATTATACAAGATTGCTAACTTAAGTGTTTTGGAATTAAGGGTTTATGTCAGTGAAACGCAGTTGTCCAGTATCAAAATCGGTCAAGAAGTGGAAGTGAAAATTGACACGAACGAGGACATGGAAGCATTTACTGGCACCGTCACTTGGATTGCTTCAGAAGCCGAGTTTACCCCTAAAATTATTCAAACCAAAGAAGAGCGCGTGGCCTTGGTCTATGCGGTAAAAGTGAATGTTAAAAACGATGGCCGATTGAAAATCGGAATGCCAGCTGAAATGAATTTATCAACAAACAATAAGCTCTAGCAATTATGAAAACAGCGAAATCAGCCCTGCTCCTCTCCCTGGTCTTTTTCCTTGGCCTATTGGGGCAACAAAATCTATCTGCACAAGAAACCAAAGCGGTTACCAACCTAAAAGAACTGCACACTGAACAGAAAGCGGTGCAAACCAAAGTGATATTTACTGCGGAAGATGGCAAAGTGGTTTCACTAAAAATTGCGAAGGGTGAAGAACTGAAAGATCATGTCAGCAATCTATCGGCATTGTTCCTTTGTGTTACGGGAGACGCGACCTATGAAGACGTAAACGGCAAATCTATCCGCTTGAAGGCGGGAGATTATATGTTTATCGAGAAAGACGTGATGCATAAAGTGACAGCTAAAAAGGACAGTAACTTCATCCTCATTAGATAATGAGCATCAGCCTCCATCATATCAGCAAATCGTATAAGGACATTATTGCCTTGACCGACATCTCATTTGAGGTGAAGGAAGGTGAGTTATTCGGTTTGATTGGGCCTGATGGCGCTGGCAAAACCACCCTATTCCGAATTTTGACCACACTCCTATTTGCCGATCAAGGCGATGCCACGGTAGCGGGTTATGATGTGGTCAAAGATTACAAACAGATCAGAAATAGTGTGGGCTATATGCCAGGCAAGTTCTCGTTGTATCAGGATATGACAGTCGAAGAAAACCTGAATTTCTTCGCAACCATTTTCGGAACCACTATTGAAGAGAACTACGAGCTGATTCAGGACATCTACGTTCAGATTGAACCTTTCAAAAAACGAAGGGCTGGCCAACTTTCAGGAGGAATGAAGCAGAAACTTGCGCTTTGTTGTGCTTTGATCCATAAACCTGAAGTACTGTTTCTAGACGAACCTACCACTGGAGTCGATCCAGTGTCAAGAAAAGAGTTTTGGGAAATGCTGAAAAGACTTCAGCAAAAAGGAATTACAATTTTGGTTTCTACGCCCTATATGGATGAGGCCGCTTTATGCGATCGCATTGCTTTTATTCAAGAAGGAAAGATTTTGGAAATAGACACGCCACAGGCCATTGTAAAGCATTATCCAAAGCAGCTGTACAATGTGAAGGCCAACAATATGTATGCGCTTATACAAGGCCTAAAAGCCTATGAGCATCATTATAGCGTGTACCCTTTTGGTGAGTTTGTGCACTACACCGACCAAAGAACGGATTTCGACAGCAGTGACTTGAACGCCTTTCTCGAAACACAAGGACTCAAGGACATTATCATTGAACCCACCGCCCCGACTATTGAAGACACTTTTATGGAATTAGCCAAATAGATGACCAACGAACTCGTCATACAAGCTGAAAACCTTACCAAAACCTTTGGTCCTTTCACTGCTGTAGATGCCATTAGCTTCTCGGTGCGGAAGGGTGAAATCTTTGGTTTTTTGGGCGCCAATGGTGCCGGAAAAACCACTGCCATGAAAATGCTGATTGGTATTTCATCCCCTAGTGCCGGTAAGGCCACAGTTGCGGGTTTTGATGTTTCTAGCGAAGCTGAAAAGATCAAAAAGAACATTGGGTACATGAGCCAGAAATTTGCGCTCTATGACGACCTCACGGTAAAACAGAATATCACCTTCTTTGGCGGCATCTATGGCTTGTCCAGGGCGCAGATCAAATTGAAAACTGCCGAATTGGTAGAAGAACTCGATTTGAAAGAAGTGGTGAACCAACTGGTGGGTGCATTGCCTTTAGGTTGGAAACAGAAGATTTCCTTTTCTGTATCACTTTTACACAACCCTAAAATCGTATTTCTGGATGAACCTACAGGTGGTGTGGATCCGATTACCAGACGTCAGTTTTGGGAAATGATTTACAAAGCCGCCAATAACGGCACTACCGTTTTCGTGACCACCCACTATATGGATGAAGCTGAATATTGCGACCGTGTGTCCATTATGGTCAATGGGAAAATTGAGGCATTAGACAGCCCAAAAAATCTCAAAGTGCAATTCGGTGTGGAAAATATGAACGATGTATTTTTAAAACTGGCCAGAGGATGAAGCGCTTTATAGGATTCGTTAAAAAAGAATTTTACCACATTTTCAGAGACAAGCGTTCTTTGTTTATCCTGTTCGGAATGCCCATTGCCCAAATTTTGCTTTTCGGCTTTGCCATTACCAATGAAATCAACAATGTGGATATCGCGGTGTTGGACCATTCCAAAGATGTGACCACCCAAGAAATCATCAATAAGATTTCGGCTTCCAAATATTTTACCATTGAAACCGTAATAGAACGTGAAGCAGACATTGAGGCGATCTTTAAAAAAGGAAAAATCAAGGCTGTATTGACTTTTGAAAAGGATTTTGGTCAACACTTGATCACAGAAGGCACTGCAACTGTTCAAATTATTACGGATGCTACAGACCCTAACACGGCCAATACCATCAGCAATTACACCAATACCATTCTCCAGAATTATCAGCAACAAATCAATAAAGATGTCAAGCTTGCTTATCAAATTGTTCCACAAACCCACATGGTATACAACCCAGAACTCAAGGGCGTATTTATGTTTGTGCCCGGGGTAATGACCATCATCCTGATGTTGGTTTCTGCCATGATGACTTCAATTTCCATTGCACGCGAAAAGGAATTGGGCACCATGGAAATCCTCCTGGTTTCGCCTTTAAAGCCACTGCAAGTGATTATAGGCAAAGTAGTTCCTTATATCTTCCTTTCCATTATCAACGCCAGTGTCATTGTGCTGATGAGCATATTCATCTTTAGAGTACCTGTGAATGGAAGCTTGTTTTTGCTGGCACTAGAAAGCATCCTCTTTATCATCACTTCATTGTCATTGGGCATTTTGATATCCACGGCATCGGCTACCCAACAAACAGCCATGATGATCTCGCTAATGGGATTAATGCTGCCTACTATTCTACTCTCGGGCTTTATTTTCCCGATTACTAGCATGCCTTTGCCCCTGCAAGTGATCAGTAATATTATCCCTGCCAAGTGGTTTATCATTATCCTGAAAGGGATTATGCTCAAAGGCGTTGGTATCAATTTCCTATGGAAGGAAACACTGGTGCTCGTAGGCATGACTTTGTTTTTGATTGGCTTGAGTGCGAAAAAATATAAAATCAGACTGGAATAATGAAGACGATCGGATACATCATTCAGAAGGAATTCAGGCAGATCTTTAGAAATAAAGCCATGCTTCCTATCATTTTCATTATGCCGCTTTTTCAGCTCATTATTCTTTCGAATGCGGCTACTTTTGAGGTGAAAAACATCAAGTTTTCCTATATCGACCACGACCATAGTGCGGTGTCTAGGGCTTTGGTGGAGAAATTCGATATTTCCAGCTATTTCAATGTTATTACCGATTTCCCTTCCCACCACTTGGCAACTGCTGCTATGCTCAATGGTGAAGTCGATGTGATTTTAGAAATACCCCAAAATTTCGAACGCGACCTGGCCAAGGACAAATACGCACCACTGGGCATCACCATCAACGCCATTGACGGTGCGGCTGCGGGAATTGAAAATGTATATATCAGCCAGATAATACAGGGCTTTAACCGCAACATCAGACCAGAGTTGATGCAACAGGGGCAATCCAGCAATGTGATGAAAAGCATCAATACCATTCCCTTGTTCTGGTACAATGAAACCCTCAATTATAAAACCTTTATGGTGCCTGGTATTTTGGTGCTGCTGGTGACGATGATCACCCTATTTCTATCGGGAATGAATATTGTGCGCGAAAAAGAGATAGGCACTTTGGAACAAATCAATGTAACGCCCATTAAAAAGAGCCAGTTTATCATTGGTAAACTCTTTCCGTTTTGGGTGATTGGTTTGGCTTTGCTGAGCGTTGGGCTGATCATTGCCAAACTGATTTTTGATGTGCCTATGCTGGGCAGCTTGCTACTTATGTATGGCTACACTTCCATTTATATCTTGGTGATTTTAGGCATTGGGCTGTTTATCTCCAATTTTACCGATACACAGCAACAGGCCATGTTTATCTCTTGGTTTTTTATTGTGATTTTCATTCTGATGAGTGGCCTCTTTACCCCAATTGAAAGTATGCCCAAATGGGCGCAGACAATTACTGATTTTAACCCCATCAAGTATTTTGTGCAAGTCATGCGGATGGTCATGCTCAAAGGCTCCAGCCTTACCGACATAATGCCTCAACTTTTAAAAACACTTGCCTTTGCCGTAATCATGAATGGATTGGCCGTTTGGAGTTATAGGAAGACGAGTTGAGAAAAGAATTACTCTAACAAGGCCGATTATTACTTTGGCTTTTCAAGCGTAATGACTGCTTCTTTTGCTTTGACTTTTGGTGGCCGTTCCCCTCTGAGGTGGATGATCAGTCCATCTAAAAATTTTCTAAGGATTTGGTCTCCAGCATCCACATATTTGGGGTGGTCTTCTGCCCTGAACAGGTCGCCAAGGGCTCCTTTGGTGATTTCAAAGTCTACCAATTTTAGAATTTCCACGATGTTTTCATCTCGGAGTTTATGAGCTACTCTTAATTTTTTGAGGATATCGTTGTTCGTCAGCATAAAGAGCCGAATTTAAGGGTTTTTATCTTCTAGTTAGCAAGTTTGGTTGAGGTTATATGACCTCAGGTCCTAGGGGCAGGAGGTATTAATACCCCTCAGTCCTGCGGACAGCTCCCCTAAAACATGGGAGCAGCAGATTCTGCTGAAATTTGGGGTTTTAACTCAATTTAAGATTCCGCTATTTATTGGATAACCTGTCATGAGGCGGTTCTTGTAACACAAGTACTAGTATCCGTTTTCTTGCTGAAATTTATAATGTATTCTCAAGATTATATTCCTTGCACTAATCCACTCCCCTCCTGTTTAGGAGGGGTGCGCGGTGGGGTGGTTTTTTCCTTCCTGTTTAGGAGGGGCATAAAACGGAGTGGTCCTTTTCCAATTATTTAAGAGCTGCACAATTTAGGGTGATATTTCCACCACTATTCAGGTGGATTACCAAAACTACCTTTTATCCTCTCCAACACGGCTTCTAGTGCTTCAAACACCTCCCTGTTTTCAAATCTAATCACTGTAATTCCATGACTATTCAGAACTTTAGTCCGCTCAGTATCGTATTCAACCCCAGCAGCTGTATAGTGGTGAGCTCCATCCAATTCAATCGCTAATTGCTCTGAGGGACAATAAAAGTCTAAGATGTAATTCTCTACACTAAATTGTCTTCTAAACTTCCTGCCTTCGAGCTGTTTACCTTTTAGGAATTTCCAGAGTGTAGCTTCAGCACTGGTCAGGTTATTCCTCAAATTTTTCCTGAATTCCTTTAATGTTGGTCTGTTATTGATTTGTCTTTTGTCCATCAGCCAATACTTGCGTTTAGTCTTTCAGTACCAATGAAATTACACAATTTTAAAATTTAAAGCACCTTTCCTTATCATCACTTCTTCGATATCCAATCAGATATAAATCGACTCCAGTAACAATTGTTACACATTCTTAATTAAGAGATGTGTCTATTTACTGTAGGAAGCTTTCCCACTTTATGACACGATAAAAGACATGAAACAGAAAAACATATTTTTGGCCTTAGGCCTGTTATTGATAGCCACATTTGCAGCCGTGGGTTGTAATGGTAAAAGTAGTGTTACCACAGAAGAGGCTGAAAAGCCAACAGATCAACCCATGGAGGTAATGGCAGGTATTGATGCCGCCAACTTGCTCACTACTGTGTGCTATGCTTGTCACAATCCTAAAAGTGGTTCGCATGATGAAATGCTTGCTCCACCCCTTGTTGGTATCAAACAGCAATACTTAAATGCTACTGAAGATCGTGCGGGTTTTGTAGAACGTATGGCGGCATTCGTCACCAACCCAAGTGAAGAGAAAGCACTAATGAAAGGGCCAATAGGGCGTTTTGGATTAATGCCTAAACCACCGGTAACTGATGAGCAAATCAAGGCCATTGTTGCTTTTATTTATGATAATGAGCTTCCAGAACCAGCATGGTTTGCTGAGCACGAAGAAGAAATGCACGGCACAGATAAGAATTGAATGTTTAGCCAGTAGTTATTTCATCAATTTCAGATTCTCTTTGTCGTCTCCAAACAGACAGACTCTCACGGTTTCGTTTTGCAAACTTCAACCTCAGAGTGACGGTATATTTTTATCGTCATTCTGAGGAAGAGTATTTCGCGATAGAGAAATAATCGACCGCAAGCTCCGAAGCCTCTGAGTGTCAGTTATTTAGCGCTTACCTCTCTAGACAGACTCTCACGATTTCGTTCTTCAAACTTCACTCCAGGGTGACAGTTTATTTTAGCTTACTTATTCCCCTCCATAACCTCTGGCCCTACTCTCTTTTTATCTGAGTTTGGAACGCCTTGGGTCATCCATAAAGGAGCTTCAGCGCCTTTAAGGTAATGATCAAAGTATTGTTTCATACGGATTTGGAAATCCTTCTGGTTGTCTTCTTTGCCCAAATGATGTGGCTCATCTGGGTAGGACAACATAATCACTTCTTTGCCCAGTCTTCTGGCGGCAGAATAAAATTCCAAGCCTTGGTTCCAATCTACAGCGCCATCAGCAGTACCATGCAAAAGTAAGAAAGGTGTTTTGATGTTTTGAGCATGAAATAATGGCGATTGATCTTGGTACAACTGCATGTTTTCCCAAGGGCTTACACCCATTCTACCCTGAGACCATTCGATGATTGGGCCGTTCAAACTACCTGACTGTTTGTAAGCAATATTATACATGCTGATGAGGTTAGTCAGCGGTGCACCAGTAACAACGGCAGCAAACATATCGGTTTGGGTAACAATAAAGGAAGACTCATAACCTCCCCAGCTATGCCCCTGTAAACCAATTCGTTCAGGGTCAGCATAACCGAGTTTAATCACTTCTTTGGCCGCACTGGTAACATCGTCTAATGCAGAAGAGCCTGGCTTGCCTTCATCAAAAACGATATCAGGCATTAACACCAAATAGCCGTTGCTGGCGTAAGTAGACATGTGTGGTCTGTCGTCATAAGTAGGCATAGAATACTGGTGGTGGCGCTGCGACATTTTTTCATAGAAGTACATGACCATTGGGTATTTCTTACCCGGCTCATAGTCGGCAGGTAAGGCCAAAGTAGCTTGCAGCTTGTTACCACGTTGGTCTGTATAGTCCACCAAAATCCTTTTCCCCCATTTGAAATTGGCTTGTTGAGGGTTGGCATCTGTGATTTTCTTCGGGCTCTTAAATGTCAAGTCAGCTATCCAATAATCAGGGAAATCCACAAAAGTTTGTTCAGTGTAAATAAGCTTATTAGCATCTTTTGCCTTGGTAGGTCTTCCAATCATGCTGTCTTCATAACGCAGTACTCGTGGCTTTTTGCCCATCTCTACCGTGTAATAACCTGATTTCTTCGTCCATTCGCCATAAGCAGAAACGAGTAATGGTTGTTTCATGTCATAATCGTCTTCTTCAGGGTCTAGTCTTGCAAGTCTGAATTGAATTTCTTCTTGATCGCCCATGCCTTGTGTTATGTTTTTGGCTTCGTTTGAGTTTAAGGAAATGGCCCAAAGGTCATATCTGTTATTCAACAGCAGCCACTTGCCGTCTTTCGACCAGCCTGCGACACCATAAGAAGGCTTTTCCACAGGCGTGTCATAATCTACGTTTTGAAAACTCACACCAGCTTTGGCTGTCATATTGGTAGTTTTTCCCGTTCCGAAATTGTAAGCGAATACCTCTCCCTCTCTCGAAAAAACCGTCCATTCTCCATTAGGCGACATTCCCAATTTCCAATACAACCTTTCAGCTATCAGCTTCTTCTCCCCTGTGCGGGTGTTGACGCTGTAAATGTCTGCGTAGTTGCCAGGAATGTTCACGTCATTACGGTACTTCGTATTGTTTTGGCCCAAAGCCCATTGGCTCTTGTCGCTGTAACTTACATTGGGCATGTCTTCATTTTCCAATTGAATAAACTTCTTATCAGCAAGATTTAATACAGCCGTGTAAGTAGACCTGCGATCTCTGCCCGCTTGCACCATTTGTACTGACTGTACACGCTCATCTTTCCAATGCCATACATCTACATTGGCTTTCAGTTCATCGTCCTTTTTCAGTTCCTTCTCCTGTGCTCTCACCCCAAAATAGAGTTGTGTGTTTTTCTCATTCCATGTTAGTCTGCTGTATTCGCTAATCACCATGTCTTGAGGGAAATTAGAGTCAGCAGAAGCCGAATAAGTATTCTGTGTATTCAAAGCCGACATGCCAGCGCTAAGGTTTGACGCCCAATAAAGTGTGTTGTCTTGCTCTACATTTCCTTTTTTAGTAGTTCCATATAATACGGCCAGTTGATTACCTTCTTCATTCCATGTCATTTGACTGTAAGTAAATGCCCCTGTATGGAGTGGCCAAGAGCGATTGTTGCTTAGGTCGATAATATACAAGCCATTACCATTGTCACCATCTGCATCTACTAGATAAGCGAAGAGTGTTCCTTTTTCATTGAAGGCATAACTTGATACGTTTCCGATATTCAGCGTTTTATCGCTTTTTAAGTTCTTCAGAATAAGGTCACTTCCTTTGTGTTCCGCTTTTCTGTCGGCTGGATTTTTCTGAATGGCGATGTAATTAGAAGCGTCAGAGAAACTGTAACCACTGGTGTTTTCAACTGTCAACACCGTGTTTGAGGCCAGGTTAAATAATTCAAGTGTACTAGTACTCGGCTGTCCTGCTTTCTTTGATTTTTCTGGAACATCGGTAAGATAGGCCACCCATTGATTGTCCATGGAGAAATTCACTTGCTTTCCATTAATGGCAGTGCGCACTGTGTCACCTTCTATTTTGCGAATATGAAGTTTAGAGTCTCCATCATTGGGCACGTAAGAATAAGTCATCCAAAGCCCGTTGGGCGAAATGGAAGTGTTTCTGATGCTATTCCATTGATGGTAATCGTCAAGAGATAAGGCTTTCTTTTCTTGACTTATGGCTACATGACTGAAAAGTAGTAAGCCAAAAAGGAGTGTGAAAAAATGAGGTTTGAAGAGTTTCTGCATGACAAGAGTGCATTTAAGGTTGAATGAGAAAAAGAGTTCTCTAAAATTGAAAATGGTGTTGTCGATCAATATACAGTTTATCCTTATGATTTAGAACTGTACTTCTTTGGGTGTTGTGTTTTTTGATGTGAATGAGGGACTTACCGCAAAGGGCGCTAAGGAACACAAAGAAATTATGATGGGTAGATTGCTTCGTGCCTTGCAGTGATGATAATTGCCAAGCTCAATCGAAGTGTCATTGCAGAAAATCAGGAAACAAAGTGGAAGGGTGACCTAAACCTTTAGATTAGTGCTACTTCTTCCCTTTCACCTTTTCCTCTGACTTCTCCTTTTTCATTACAATGGTGCGGTAAGGGAATGGGATTTCGATGCCTTCGTTATCGAAGCGTTCTTTGATACTTTCGAGCACATCAATTCGAAGCTGGAAAGCGTTTGTGAAGTTAGCTGCCCAAGCCCATGCTCTAATGGTTACGGATGAATCGTTCAGTGTAGTGAGTGCTACTCTCACCTTAGGGAGGTCGTTAGCTAAATCTATTTCGGAACGGTTATCAAAAATAAGTGGGTGATTTTCGCACTCTTGCTGCATGATACTTTTTGCCAGTTTCACATTACTATCATAGGAAATACCAATCTCAACGTGCTCACAACACTTCTTTTCCCCCAAGTCATAATTGATCAGTCGTTCCTTATTGATGATACTGTTAGGGATGACGATCATCTTATTTTCAAAATTCCTGATTATCGTATGTCGTAACGTAATATCCGTCACTGTACCTACCATGTTGTCCGTCACCTTAATAATGTCACCAATTTTAAATGGCTTAAAAGAAATGATAAAAACACCTCCTACTAGATTGGATAAAGCTTCCTGCGAAGCAATACCAGCAATAATGGCTATGACTCCTGCTCCACCCAAAGCGGTTTGGGCTACGTTTTGAAAAGAAGGGATTGCAAGAAGCCCGAAAAATAGGCCTATAAAATAGATACCATATACTGCTACATACCTTAAAAACTTTAAACTCGTAGGGTCTTCATTGTTGTTTGTCTTTTTAGCGATGCTCTGCTTAAACCATAAATTAACTGATGTTGCACCAACTATAGTACAAACGGATAAAAAGCCTAAATAAAAGATGAACCTAAAGTCAGTAGTCAGTGATTCGTTGTGGATCACATCAGGGAAAATCTGGAGAAGAGTAAGAACCCCTAAAACTAACCAAAGGGCATTCAGAATTCTTTTTATAAAATAAACCGGCTTAGTGATTTCACCTGAAAACCTCTTTTCTTCTTTTTTAATGAGCCATTTATGTAAGAGGTTGGTGAGGTAACGTAACACTACAACACTGACCACTACGAGAGCTGTGTACAAAAGTTGATGCTTATAATTCTGTAAAAATTCCTCCATTATGTTCGATTACAATCAAGTCATGGGTTAGCTTGTCTACTTTCTTCCAAAGATAATTCGAAGCAAGATAAATATTCCTTTTAGTACATACTAAATGGTAAGCTGTTCATTCGCATAAATATGTCCTTAGTAATCACCATTAAAGTAAATTGGTGAATGATATGCCTTTTAGATTTTGTAATTTCCCTTTCAACCTTATTACAAAAACAATGAAAATCAATCGATCCTTATTTACGCTTATTCTGTGCATCAGCGCCTTGCTTTTGCCCGATAAAGCAATGTTTGCGCAAGCTCAAAAACAGACCTTACCTGTTGATCCCTCTTTCTACAAAAACTACTCGTGGCGAAACATTGGCCCAGACCGTGGTGGACGTTCGTTAGGGAGCTCCGGAAGCCCAGGCCGACCTAACGAATACTATTTTGGTGCTACTGGCGGTGGTTTATGGAAAACTGTTGATGGCGGAAATGAATGGTTTCCTGTCACCGATGGCCAAATTACCTCTTCTAGTATTGGTGCTGTGGCCGTAGCAGAAACCAACCCAGATATTGTTTATATCGGAGGTGGAGAAACCCAGCTTCGTGGTAGCATTACCCAAGGTGATGGCGTGTATAAAACCACCGATGGTGGAAAAACATGGAGGGATATCGGACTGAAAGAAACGCAAGCGATTTCAAGGATTAGAATTCACCCTACTAACCCCAACATCGTTTATGTAGCGGCTTTAGGTCACCCCTATGGCGACAA
Organism: Roseivirga sp.; assembly: GCF_034669765.1. Lineage (GTDB taxonomy): Bacteria > Bacteroidota > Bacteroidia > Cytophagales > Cyclobacteriaceae > Roseivirga. The sequence goes on along the minus strand of NZ_JAXMOQ010000002.1, from coordinate 302,473 downwards.
TGAAGAACGTGGTGTTTTCCGATCGAAAGACGGAGGAAATACCTGGGAAAAAGTATTGTATGTTAGTGATAAAGCCGGTGCTGCTGATTTAATCATCGACCGTACCAATCCTAATGTACTTTATGCCTCTACTTGGCAGGTGTACCGTAAAGCATGGAAAATGTGGGGCGGTGGCCCAGACAGTAAGCTTTTCAAATCATTAGATGGTGGCGACACTTGGATCGACTTGACCAAAAACCCTGGAATGCCAGAAGGGCCGATCGGTAAAATTGGAGTAACGGTATCCCCTGCTGACCCCAATCGTGTTTGGGCAACTGTTGAAGCCAATGAAGGCGGTATTTTCCGTTCCGATGATGGTGGCTGGACTTGGGAGCGTGTCAATTCAGAACGTAAACTACGTCAGCGTGCCTTTTATTACTCAAGAATCTATGCCGATCCATTCGATAGAGATGTGGTATACGGCTTGAATGTTGGTTTCTACAAATCTACGGATGGCGGAAGAACCTTCGATATAACCATTCGACCACCTCATGGTGATAACCACGATTTATGGATCGATCCAAATGACCCTATGCGAATGATCAGTTCGAATGATGGTGGAGGAACTGTAAGTGTGAATGGCGGCCAATCTTGGACGGATTTAGATTTCCCTACCGCTCAGTTTTATCATGTTATGACTACTAGTGATGTACCTTATCATGTCGCTGGAGCTCAGCAAGACAACAGCACACTGGCCATGCCTAGCCAAGGCAGAGGGCCATCTTATTCTGTTGGTGGTGGAGAAAGTGGTTGGATTACCCAAAGCCCAGTTGATCCTGATGTATTTTATGCAGGAAGCCAAGGCGCTTTGTTAACGCGTTATAACCGTAGAACAGGCCAATACAGAGATATTCAGGTGTATCCTAGATTTTTCTCTGGTGAACCTTCAAGTGCTTTGCCAGAAAGATGGCAGTGGACTTTCCCGATTATGTTCTCACCAAAAGATCCATCGGTAATGTACACGACATCGCAACATGTATGGAAAACCACCAATGACGGACAGACTTGGGAAAAAATCAGTCCAGACCTAACCTATGCCGACCCTGAAACTTTGGGTGTAACGGGTGGTGTAATTACGATGGATATGAACGGTCCAGAAATTTATGCCACTGTATTTGCTTTGGCCCCTTCTAACTATGACGTGAATACCATTTGGGCTGGCTCAGACGATGGTAAAGTGCATATTACCAGAAATGGTGGAAAGAAATGGGACGATATCACCCCTAAAGACCTTCCTAAGTTCTCAAGGGTGAGTATTATCGAAGAAAGTAAATTCAACCCAGGCACTTTGTATTTGGCAGCCAACCGTTATCAGGTGGATGATAGAGAGCCTTATGTGTTCAAAACCACAGATTATGGTAAAACATGGACAAAGATCATTACTGGTATTAAGTCAGGTCATTTTGCCCGTTCCATTCGTGAAGATTTAAAAGTACCAGGGCTATTGTATTTGGCTACGGAACACGGTGTATATGTTTCATTCAATGATGGCGCCATGTGGCAATCATTGCAAATGAATTTACCGGATACCCCTATCCGTGATTTGGTATTGAAAAATGATGATGTTGTATTAGGATCTCATGGCCGAGGTTTCTGGATTATGCATGATGTAGCTCCCTTGAGAGATGCCGCTTCAATGAACATGAATCAAGTAAAACTATTTAAGTCAGCCAACCCGATCAGAGGTGTTTACAGTGCTACCATTCAGTATTACTTACCAAAAGAGGCTAATAATGTGACAATAGAAATCATGGACGCCAAAGGTAACCTCATTGAAACTTACAAGGGTACACCACCTGAAGGAAGAAGATCGCGCGTAGCCACTGGCAAAGGCTTAAATGACTTTAATTGGAATTTGCGCTATCCAGGTGCTACCACCTTTGAAGGAATGATTATCTGGAGTGGAAGACCTCAAAACGGGCCTCTAGCGCCATTAGGTGATTATCAGGTGAAACTCACCGCGGATGGAGTGTCTCAAACTAGTACATTCACTGTAGAAATGGATCCGAACTTAGAAGGCATTACTAAAGAGGATATTCAAAAGCAATTCGATTTGGCCGTGCAGATTAGAGATAAAACTTCAGCCGCTAATGAAGCCGTAATTCAAATTAGAGATATCCGTAAGCAAGCCGAAGCATTATCCAAATCAGACGATGCTGGTCTTAACAGCGCCATCAACGATATGCTTGAAAAAATGAAGGTCATTGAAGAGGATTTATACCAAGTGAAGAATCAAAGTGGTCAAGATCCACTCAACTTCCCTATTAAGCTCAATAACCGTTTGGCTTCTTTAAGACGAAGTGTTGAAAGTGGTCAGGCGAGACCAACAGATGCTTCTTATGTGGTATTTGATGAGCTTTCTGCTGAATTGAAAATGCATTTAGACAAACTGGATCAAGTATTGAATTCTGATCTAAAGCAACAACCGCTTTCTGGTAAAATCACATTAGAGAAAAAGGGCAACTAATCTAGTTCCAATTAACAAAAAGGCTTCCTTCTATGTCTGTAGACATTGTGAAGGAAGCCATTTTTTTTAGACACCGTTAATTCACTCGTACCTCAGTGAGTCGATAGGATTGAGATAAGCTACTCTCAAGGTTTGCCAACTAATGGCAATTAAAGCAACCATGGTGACCAAAAGTCCTACCAAGCCGAAAACCCACCAGCTAATGGCAACGCGGTAGGCAAAATTATCGAGCCATTGTTTCATTAAGAACCAAGCCACTGGGCAGGCTAAAATGAAGGCAATAATTATAGAGTTCAGAAATGAACGGCTCAGTAACCAGAAAACATTGCCAGCATTAGCCCCATTTACTTTTCTAATGCCTATTTCTTTGGTTCTACGTTTGGTTTCGTGGAAAGCAAAGGTGAATAACCCTACTGAGGACAGTAATAACGCAACAATACTTAAAGCCAAGTAGATTTTGCCTGTCTGCTGCTCTTTTGAGTACTGTTGGGCAATCTGCTCTTCCATAGTGGTATAGGTGAAAAAACCTCTTGGATTGATCTCATTAAACAACTCTTCTAAAAAACTGAATATCTCAGCTTGTTTTTCTGGCTTTACACGAATCAGTATATCACTGTCCATATAGGTATAGTACGAAAGCACTAACGGTCGTATTTTCTGCGATAAGTGTTCATAGTGGTAGTCTTTTACCACACCAATGATATTATAACTCACTGTTTCATTGGAGCGAGAATTAGTGGTAAGCTTCACTTGACCAATATCATCGATGCCCCAATATTTCATGGCAGCCTCGTTAATTACCAGTTTTGGAGAATTATTGGTATCCAATGAATCAGCAAAAAAGCGGCCTTTGACCAATTGCAAACCAAACAGTTCACCGTAATGTGGATCAACAGACATACTGTTCACTGAATTATAACCATCCTGCGAACCCACTACTTTCCAATCATTTTGATAGGCTATATCAATAGGCATACTGCCTTGTGAAACAGCCATAACATTAGGCTGTTCCGCTATATGCGACATCACATATTGAAACTGCAGTTCCATGTTTTGCTGAGCCAGACTGTCTTGAGCTCCATTAGGCGACAATTCAAAAAAGTCAGTTTTAATGATGTTGGTCTGATTCAAGCCTGTGTCCTTATTCAGCATAAAACGGAGTTGCAGAAACACTACTGAAGTTGCGACTAAAAGCAATACGGTTACGCTGTATTGAATAGTCGTCATCACACGTTGTGAACGAGGTATTTTCAGCATATTCGCTTCCCCCGAAATGGCCTGCATCGTTTTAATTTTGGCAGTTTGAATAAGTGAAGTGATTATGGAGATCATAACAATAATACCTATGACTGTCAATAAATTGAAAAGGTTACGAATTGGATAAAAATCCAAAGAAAGTTCCATTGTATTTACATACCAGGGGAAGGTAAATTGATAAAGCAGATAAGCCATTCCTGAGGCTACTAAGAAATAGAGTAATCTACTCACTACTACCTCAAAACCAAGGTCGAATTTACTGGCACCCATCACCTGTTTCACACCTAACTTCTTAACTAAAGTCAATTGCAGTGTGGATTGTAAATTCACAAAGCTAATGAGCGTTATAAGGAAAACGATGGCAGCCACAAATTGCATGGTCTTGAAGCTCGTGCTGTCGCCATATTTCGAGAACAGTGAAATATTAAAGGGACGATCATTGTAGACCGTATTCAATGGTATGGTAGAAATTTGGCTATCAGGAAAGCGGGCATTTTCCCTTCCTACTGATTCAATTTGCTGATTGAAAACCTCACGATTGAAATTATCATTCACCAAGAGTAAATCCTGTGGCATTCTGCGCCAAAAGCCCTTTGATTGTCTTGGAACCAGAAAATCAAAGGATATTGAACTGTTTGAAGGGATATTGGCGGTTATTCCAGCTACCTTATAGGTGCCAGTTTGATCGCAGCGGATTGACACCAATTTACCCATTGGGTCTTCATTACCAAAAACACGTTCTGCGAATTCCTGCGTGAGAACAATACTACTTGGATCGTTCAAAACGAATTGATCACCTCGAATCAATTCGAAATCAAAGAAGTCGAAAAATGTGCTGTCCGCTATCAATGCTTTTCCTCCAAATTCAACTTCTTCCTTAATCAGCTTGATTTCATCTTCTCCATAAGTATGTACAATCAGGCTTTTCTCTATTTGAGGAAACTTACTGTAATCTAGATTGAAAATTCGTTGAACATGTAGCGGTGACAATTCAGCCTTGGGATTCAGTTTTGCCACAGCAATGTAAATTCGATCTGACTCACTATGAAACTGATCCATGCTTTGTTCATTTTGAAGCCAAGCATTAATGAGCTGAAAACAAACGGATCCAAAAATGAGCGTAAGAAGGCTCATGGTGGCTACCATTCGGTGTTTGAAATAATTTCTTGTTGCGCTTTTGACCATTAGTTTAAACATGCCGAAATAATTTAATTGATAGGAACCAGACATTCCACGGAGTAGACTGGGCCTTAATAGTTTGAGTGTTTCTATGATATATCGCCTTTTGGCACGGGCAGGAGAATGCATTTCTAGGTAATCTGCAAATACCTCTTCCATGTCTCCCTCTATCTCTTCTAAATAATGTGGCTTGACCAAACCACGAAGAAGTTTAAGGGGCCATTTGGGTGGATGAATATGTCCTTTGGGATTCATGAATTTGGAAAGCTCAATGAGGTTTTTGGAATTGCACCCCACAATTGAGCGCGGATATCTTTCATTTCGTTAAGCACTCTTGTGCCAGATGCGGTTACGGTATAAATACGTTTTCGCTTACCTCCTCTTTTCAGCGTTGTTTCCCCAAACTCTGAATCTAAATAGCCTTTCTCTTCTAGTCTCTTTAAAGCTGATTGAACCGAACCTACGCTTAACGATTCTTTTAAACGAACTTCTAAATCGCGTTTAATTTCGACTCCATAAGCCTCCTCTCTTAAAACTAGCACCGTTAGTAGCACCAACTCTTCGAACTCTCCAAGTTTAGTTTTCTTCATTGTATATTAATCGTAATTGCAGTAAATATAAATAAAATTATTTTAGTCGCAATTGCAGTTTTAATAAAAGTCAATGTGGTTGGCTATAGTGAGTACAGTTCAAAACAACAAAAAGTCCCAGTCTGATTAACAGCTGGGACTTTTTGTAAATAAATCAGATTTCAACTAATTCTAAAAAGGTCTCTTAAAGGTTCAACTCTATTCTTTGTTAGAAGAACTTTCAACTTCTACATCCACAACATTGTCATCTGGCATCCTATCGATTAATTTATTGTAAGGATCAATCCCAGCCCTGACTGGGACACCTTTAACCCTGACTGTTAAACTCGTTTGACCAGGGCTAATTTTATGCTTTTGGAGATAAATAGAATTGGTTCTAGTTCTTCCGTTTTCATCTTTATCATCTTCAGAGAACACTCCTATATCAATAAAGTCGCCTAAGTATTCAGCCTTAGATTCCATTCCTGCACTGTCGGCATATAGTTTTTGAGAGTTGATATCAAATGTTACTAAATACTCATCCTCAGCAATTTTCTCAGCCTTTACTTGGTTTGCTTTGTTTTCATAGAGCGTGATTTTATTCCAAGTATCTTCTAAATAATATTGAAGGCTATCTGGCGTATTCTCTGCTAAGTGTCTGTACAAATCAGTGCTACCAGCGAATGGTGGCGTTTGTTTTAAAGCAAACTCATCTGCAAAGCTTCTCAAGGCTGTATTCATGGCCTCTTCTCCAATATAATCGCGCAAACCGTAAAGTATAAGGCTACCCTTGTTGTACCATTGATAAGCCCTATTACAGTTAATGAAAGTATTCTCTTTCTTACTTTCATTCGCCCTACCAAATAAGTAATCGTCTAACTCATTTCTTAAGAAATACGTCATGTTATCCTTACCATATTGTCTTTCTGTAAGCACTAAAGCAGAATATTCAGCCAGTGCTTCAGAAACAAGGTTGGCTCCTCGGGTGTAATTAGGCGCAATTTGATGTCCCCACCATTGGTGTGCCAACTCATGTGCAGTAACGAAATAAGTATAGTCAAAATCGTCTGGGTCATCGAAATCTGCCAACCAACCAAAGCCTTCGGAAAAAGGAACCGTATTCGGGAACGACTGGGCGAAACTAGCATATTTAGGGAATTCGAGTAAACGCATTTGTCTAAACTGAAATGATCCATAGGTCTCAGAAAAATACTTCAGCCCATCTTTATAAGCCGCCTCAAATCGATCTAAGTTATAATCATGGTCTGAGTGGTAGAAAATTTCAATATTCACCTTTTCTCCGTTTGGAAGCTCTTGCTCTGACTTTAGCACGTCATACTTTGCTGATACGATGTTGAAAAAGGCTTGAATGGGTGTGTCTTGGATATAGTGAAAATAACGTCTCCCATTTTCTACCCATTCGCGTTGCAAATAACCTGGTGCAATCGCAATTTGATCTGGCACGGTGCTTATGGTCGCTTCAAACTGAATGAAATCTGCATCATCAGTAAACAAAAGTGTACGCCTACCCAATTCGTCATCATGAGCGGGTAAATCATAATCTTTGGCCGGTAGATCATACTTTTTCCGCTCACTGTCACTGGTAAGTTCAACCTGAGGATTGTAACCTATTGTGGGTAAAGTTTCTGAGGTGAAAGTGCCATTATAAACTATATCTCTTCCGGAACCAGCGTTTGGAAAACCTTTAAAGATTCTTTTGCTATTCATTACCAAGTTCAGCGTATCTCCAGGAGCCATAGTTTTGGGTAGTGCCATAATTCTATAATTACCCAGTCTTGGTTTCTTTCCAAACACTTGGAATTTCCTAGGTGCAAGCTTCATTGGGGTTCTATATTGAAGCGTATCTTTTCCAAACATTACCACTAAATCAGAAAGCTGACCTATATCTAAGTGTAGTGAGTCAATATTGCTATCAGTTTTGTTGACCAAGGTAACTTCGGCATTAAAGTGCGCCTCTCTGTCGTATGGAAAAAGATCCGCTTTCATATTTACACTTGTCAGTTTTGGCTGAGGTAAATGCTCATATTGTTTCAGCTGTTTCTCATAACTCACAGATGACAATGTGGCCTCATCAGAAGTAAGATAGTTATTATCATAAACCACACTTTTAAAGATATAACCGCCTAAGGCTATTGTAATGATTAAAAACAGATAAGACACTTTAGCATTGGCAGAAGTTAGTCTACCTCTGGCGACCCGAAGTCTACTTTTGAATCCGTCATCAGTACCTCGGCTAAAAAATATGCTGAAGAATAAGACCAAGAATATACCAAATGCTGTCCAGTAACTATTGAACCAAAAAAGTGATTCTCCAAAGTGCCCTAAGCCATTCATTTCAGACCAACTGAAGCCTGGTTTATACGAAAAGAAGAACATATTGAAATCATAGCCTGCAAAGTTCCTCAGGATTAGCATTGCAAGCCACACAACCACACTTGTGGCATGACCCGCAAACTTATTATTCACAAGCAAGTGTATAGCAAATACGAGCATGACCATCTGTAAGTAATCAGGAAGCGCTATAAGGAAAGCATCAATTAAATAGACATCCAAATGATAATTGAAGTAGCCATTTAGCGTCTGAGTAACCAAGCCTGCAAAAACGGGTACTAGAGTGAGTAGCACACAAATAAAGGCCATTCCAGCAAACTTAGAGGCCACGATTGCGCTATCTTTTACTGGAAAAGTATCATTGATTGATGCATAACCACTCGCTTTATCGCGATGGAGTGATTCACCAGTGAAGAATACGATGATGATGAAAACAAAAATACCATAAGTAAAACCTCTATTTGCTACTATGTCAGACGTAACTGGTAACGAAGACACTCCATAGAGTGGAAAGCCAAACCAAAGGTCAACAAACAAAAATATAACTCCTCCTAGCAGAATTACCTTGAAGTAAACATCCTTTAAAACATTTTGAACCTCAATTTTCGCCAGTGTTTTGAAGCTTGACCATTGATATTTGTTGGTAAAACTCACATTTGCTACTAGTCTTTTTATGCTGCTGATTTTTGTGGTTTCTTTTTCTTTTTTAGTCTTGGCTACTTTTGGTGAAAAGAAGTTTTCAAAATTAAACCTTGCATAAGCACTTACAAAAAGAACCGCGCCAACCCCAAACCACAGAAGTCTGTTCAATAGGAGGTTTCCTTCAACCTGCAATAAAAAATTATTCTGCTCATAAGGAGTTAGGTACCTCGTTTGAATGTCAAAAGTGTTCAAACCAAAAGGATCTAAAATCTGAGCAATGCTACTACTCGCTACGTCTTCTGAAAAAATACTGGAGAGCATATAAATAATAAATACAATAATTCCTCCTGCGTAAATTGCCTTAATGTTTTTGGTAAATACGATTACTGCAAAAAACAGGGTACCCGCCAACCATAAATTAGGTAAGGTAAGCGTAAGCCAAGGGTACAAATAGTTCATCAACAAATTTGGGCCGTACCTCGAAGCTTCTTCCCAGCCAAGTGCAGGGCCTATTATACTCCCTAGGTAAGACCCTATTATTGACCCAAATGAGATGAAAACGAGTATAAAGAAAGACCCCCAGAATCGACCCATAAAATAGGCTGTTTTTGAAATGGGATAACTAAAGAGGAAAGTCCCTGTTTTATGTTCTAGGTCTCTATAAATAGGCACTCCCATTACAGCCGAAGCTAGAAAAATACCAAACAGCGACATGGTGAGCTGTAAGAAGGCCAATGTTATGGGAGCATTGTGAAATACCTTTTCGGTAGCTGGCGTATTACCAACACCAACTAATACAAATGACACCAGAAACAGCAATGCAAAATATATGTAAGTAGCAGGTCTACTGAACCGATACTTCAATTCGAAGTTGAAAATATTAAAAAACATGGAGCACGGATTAAATAGTGATTGGATCTACTTTTTTAGAGATGTTACTGAAATACACATCCTCTAAATCTGCTTTAGAAGCTTCAAACCCATTGCCAGGTGAAACATCACTATAAATACGTAAGCTTAATCGCCCCTCTTTTAGTTGTGTAGAAATTACCTGATGGCCCTCGCGGTATTCATCTAGTTCTACCTTATCTATCGTTTTAGCATATATTTTACCATCCATACTCTGAATACCCTCTGATGGCTTTCCTTGCATTAATACTTCTCCAGCACAAATAATAGCCATATTAGAGCATAAAGTGCTAACATCTTCTACTATGTGCGTAGATAGAATTACAATCGTATTCTCCCCTATTTCACTTAATAAATTGTAAAACCGATTACGTTCCGATGGATCAAGCCCTGCTGTAGGTTCATCAACAATAATTAAGGAGGGATTACCGGCTAAGGCTTGTGCAATACCGAAGCGTTGGCGCATCCCCCCAGAATAAGTACCTAAGGCCTTCTTACGGTGCCTGTAAAGGTTAACCTTTTCCAGCAGTCCATTGACCAACTCTTTGCGCTCTGACTTATTCCCCACTCCTTTCATCTGTGCAATGTGGTCTAACATTACCTCGGCACTTATTCGTGGATAAAGCCCAAAATCCTGCGGTAAATAACCCAGTTTCTCTCGTATGGCTTGCTTGTTTTCAGACAGGTTGATGTCATCTAGAAAAATCGTTCCCGAATCCGCATCTTGAAGAGTGGCGATTGTCCTCATTAATGTTGATTTACCAGCGCCATTAGGGCCTAGTAAACCAAACATACCTTGGTTGATGGTCAGTGAAACATTGTTGAGGGCACAAACACCATTTGAATAGGTCTTTGTAAGGTTTTTGATGGTTAATTGCATGGTTGTTTTGGTTGGTTGGTAAAAAATAATCGTTAGAAGATACGTGTGATTATTGTAACTCACAATATAAATTTTATCATTCACCATAAATAATCTGTTGATAGCGAGGTTTTTATAGTTCAAATGTGGATATACATCGACTATGGAGCACTGGTGACTGTCAAGTTTGGCATAAACAAAAAAAGTCCCAATCGTTGATTCGACTGAGACTTTAAATGATAAAGTAAGTTTTTAGTAAATGAACCGAAGTCAATTAAAACTCGCGATACTCTCCATCTAAAAAGGCATTGGCTGCCTCTTCTTTGAAACGGGCTGTTTGGTTGTTCCAGTGCAGCTTTTTGTTTGGGAATCGGCCTGCGATCACTCCTAAAAGAATGGTTTCTGTCAGTCGGGCTGCGTATGAAAATGGTGCACTTACTTGATCTTTACCCATACAAGCATCCACAAACTGGTGGTAGTGCTTCTTGCTTTCTGCACCATAGTCTTCCGTAGGACTTCCTACATTTGAGAAAGGCTCCAAGTCAATATCTACATATTCCCCTTTAACAATGTGTTTAGGAAGCTGCATAAAGTGCGGTAGCAAGAGTCTACCCTTCTCACCAATAAACATAGCCCCTTGGTCAGGCAATTGGTCGCCATTCGGCAGCTTCAAATCTTTATGGTTTTTAGGAGCACCAGGACCATCGTACCACACCCATTTAAACTTCTTGGTAGTGTATTCTGTCCCTGGAAATTCATAAGTAACTATGTTGTTTTCTGGAAATCCAAAACCCGTTGGTTTTCTACACTTAGTTCGAATCGTTTTCGGGATATCTAGGGCCAAAGCGTTGTAAGGGGTATCAAAAATATGTACGCCCATATCCCCTAAGGTGCCACAGCCATAATCCATAATCTTTCTCCAGTTTCCTGGGTGATAAACTCCTTGTTTATAGGGTCTTTCAGGCGCTGTTCCTAACCAAAGGTTCCAGTCCAAAGTATTTGGTACGGGATCGCTGCCTTCTGGTGCAGGACCATCAAAACCCCAGTTCTTTGGAGACCAAGCATGCACCGCTTTCACTTTACCGATAATACCTGATTGAATCAAAGCCGTTCCTAATTTGTAATCGTAGAATGAATGCACTTGGATACCCATTTGAGTAATCAAGTTTTTCTCTTCTGCCATTTTACGCATGGCACGGGCCTCAGTAACATGGTGCGTCAAAGGCTTTTGACAATACACAGGCTTATCCATGCCCATGGCCATCATTGATGCGGGTGCATGCGTATGATCCGGAGTAGAAACCACTACAGCATCAATGCTTCCTCCCATTTCCTTAAGCATTTCACGATAATCCGTATATGTTTTTGCATTAGGGTGCATTTTAAGCGCAGCAGCCAGATTGTTGGCATCAACATCGCAAAGGGCAGTTACTTCTACCGCTGCGTGCGATGAGATAGCTTTTAGGTCTTCCATTCCCATACCACCTACTCCAATATGAGCAGTTCTGAGTTTGTCAGCTTTTCCCAATGCCCATAGCGATGATGGAAGCATGGAAGCTGAAGTAAGTATGGCTGCGTTTTTTAAAAAGTCTCTTTTGTTCATAATAATGAATTAATGAGGAAATGAATTAGGGGGTTATTGAAATAAGGAATTAATGATAGAATGAGTTAATGAAGAAATGGATTACAGTTTTCTGATTTTGATATTCTTAAACCAAAGTGGGCTATCGTGGTCTTGCAAACCGATATATCCCGTTTTGAATGAACCGTATTTTGGATAATCTTTCCATTTTCCAACAGATTTACGCTCATACCAATCGTCTGACCAAGGCACAAACGACACAATCATCTTTCCATTTAACCAATGTTCAACACGCTCTGGGGTGAAGGTGATTTTAGTAGTGTTCCACTCCCCTGCTGGTTTAACGATTTTCTGCGTAAGATCAGGAAGATGCATGGCGTAATCTGCGCCAGTCTTTTGCCATTCTTCGAGTTTGGCGTTATTGATTTCTTCCCATTTTAGGTCATCTAGTAATTGGTATTCAGGGGCTACAGCCGCAGGGCCTCCTTCAATACCTTCTTTCAAATGATAGAAAACACCGCTGTTTCCACCTTCTGGTATTTTCCATTCCAAGTACAACTCAAAGTTGTCAAATTCTTCTGCAGCATAAATGATGTCTTTCCCGCCTTGGCGCTCAGACTCTAATTTTTTTTCAGTGTCAAAAGTCAGAGCTCCATCTTCAATGACCCATTGGGGAGGAAGATCTTCTCCATTATAGGCCCTCCATCCTTCTGTACTGGTGCCATCAAACAGGTAAATCCAACCATCATCTTCGGTTTTTGAACCAGAACTACATGCCGAAACTGTGGCAGCCAAAAGTGTAAGTAGAAAGAGTTTTTTCATCTTTGTGATTATTGATTTTATATTCATCATTTCAGTTTTTAATCAGGTAAAGGTTATTCGGCCTCTATCGGAGTTAATTTAATATTTCTCCAGCTTACTTTAATTCCGCCACCATCATGGATTTGAAGGGCGATGGAGCCTTTGCCAGCACCTATTTTCTCATCTACCAAGTTGATCATTTGAGTACCATTTAACCAAGTTGTCACTTCTGGTCCTACTACTCTAATTTTCATTGTATTCCATTCCCCCATTTTCAGGGCTTTGTCTTTTTCAGCGTCAGGTTGAATTAACCAACCACGGCCGTATGATTCATAAATACCGCCCGTATTGTCGCCTGGAGGGGCTACTTCTACCTGCCATCCACTCACCTTAGTACCTTCTACTGTGGACCTGATAAATACTCCACTGTTGCCATTGGCATCTTGTTTAAAATCAAGAGTCAATTCGAAGTCATCATAAAAGTCTACTGTAGAAAGGTAGCCATATTGGGCAGCAGGTCCACTTTCGCAAACTAAGAGTCCATCTTCTACATACCACTTTTCTTCTCCGTGATTCACCCAGCCCTCTAAATTTTCACCATTAAATAGATCAATGGTATTTGATTTTGGAGTGCATGCTACAGAAAAAAGTGATAGAACGATTGCGACAATTGAATATTTGGGATTGAATCTCATAAAGCGATTTTAGTTTGGCTTATTGGCATATGTGAAAAAATATCTAGCGCTGAATGTAAAAAATAACTCTATTAAAAACGAAAAAAATTAGCTAATCGGTTCAATGCTTAGTCAGTCATTGATAACTCTAACTTTGAGAATCATCGATAAAACCCTTGAGGTCATTCAACCTTTCTTCAACTTCTATTTTTTGAAGCATAAAGGCTTCATCTTGTTTTACATTATTAGAGAAATGAACCCAATGTTTTTGCGCCTTTCTCAACACACGAGGTGTAATATTAAATTCCTTGTGGTCTAATAAGTCTTCGGCAATACGCGAGACTTTAAAGCTACCGAAAAGGTACAATTTAAAAATATCTACATAACTATCACTCACATCGAAACCTTCTAAGGCCATTAATAAATCACCCAGTATTTCACTATTTTCTTTCTTCTTAAAAGCCTCAAAAAGCGAAGATAATGCAGCTGAATTATTTTCGATCAAGCCCAGTGTTCTAGAGGCCATAAACCGAGTTTCAGGGTTTGGGTTATCTAGCAATACGATCATGGCATTCACAACCTCTTCGGAACCAATGCTTCCTAGGTAATTTGAAGCATTAAAACTCTTATCATTTAATTCCCCCGTCAGTTCTTTGAGTGCGGTAGTGATTTCTATAGCCATTTGATTTTTTAGTAAGCATCGAAATTACATAAAATACCAGTATGCACAATTGATTTTTAGATTCCTTAATCGATTGAATAATTGTATTAACTCATAGGAAAGCTTATGTCGTAAGAAGTGCCCTCTCCTATTTTACTATTAAGTGCACAGGTGCCATTCAATAAATTTATTCTACTCTCTATATTATCGATACCAAATGATGATTTGGTATCTTTTATAACATCAAGGTCAAACCCAGAACCATTATCCTTGATCAGGATATTGATGAAATTTTCATTTTGTATCATAGAGACTGAACAGTGTGTAGCTTTCGCGTGCTTAATCATATTATTGAAAATTTCTTGCACAACTCTATAGACAGTCATGTACTTATCTTCTGAAAGGTCTTCAGAAACTATGTCATAATTGAAATCAACGTTGATACTGGCTAGTGATCGAATATCTTCCATTAATTCGCTCAAGGCGAGTTTCAATCCTGTATTTTGAATCGCATTTGGGATTAACGAATGAGCAATATTTCTTACTTCATCTACCGAGTTCTTTAATTGCTTTCTGGTTTTCGCAATCAAGGCACTGTTGTCTTCATCAAAGTCAGGGTTTTTCTTAATAAGAAGGTCTACGGTCAATAAACTTATGGTTAGGGTTTGAACAACTCCATCATGTAGATCTCTGGCAATTCTTGTTCTCTCTGTTTCGGCCCCTTTAATAATAGCGTTTATATAATTCCGCTCCATGTTATATCGATCCATAAACCATTGATGTCTTTCAATGGAGTATTCAATCGATTTCATCAAATCTTTTGGTTGATAGACCCCTTTTACTAAGTAATCTTGCGCTCCCTTATGGATGATTCTCCTGGCTATTCCTTGGTCTTCTACTCCCGTGAGAACAATGATCGGAAATTTTGGAGAGCAGCTCATCAACGACTCAAAACTGGAAATCCCAGAGGTGTCTGGTAATGTAAGGTCCAACAGCGCTAAATCAAAAGTCTTATTTTTCAAAACCTCTCTCACTTCTTTAGAAGTAGCTAATGCTGTGACTTTAGCACTGGAAAACCCAATTAAGTTTAAATACTCCATCATCAGGAATACATCGTTTTCATTATCTTCAATTAGTAAAATTTCCATTGCGGATTGATTTTTATATTTTTTCTGAAGACTTGAATTAATTCTAAGCCCCTTGGCCAACATTGATTATATTCTGCGGTATGGTGAAATGGAATACTGCACCTTTATCTTTTTCAGAGCTAAGCCAAATCTCGCCTCTGTGCTGCTTAATTACTCTTTTGCACAAAGCCAAGCCAATACCATTCCCTTCGTATTGGGCTCTTGCATGCAACCTCCTGAATGGGTCAAAAACAGACTCGTAATACTCTGGCTCAATTCCAACCCCATTGTCGGTGATCATAAAGGTATAAAGCCCATTATTCAAACTCCAATCCACATGAATCTCAGGATGGGAATCCGGCTTCTTGAATTTAATGGCGTTTGATATAAGGTTTTGAAAGAGGATATTTATTCTTCTCAAGTCACACTCTATAATGGGCAGCTTATTTTTCAAGACAATATTAGCTTTTGATTCGCTAATACTTGCAGTAAGGTCCTGTTCAAGCTCATTAAACATAACATTAAGGTCATTCGTCTCAATGAATAAATCATTATTATCGAGCTGTGAATAAGAGAGTATGTCTGAAATGAGACTTTTCATTCTTCCAGCCCCTTTTTCAATAATTTCTAAGTACTTCTCAATACTCTCTTCAACATCCCCCATTTCCATTCTTAGCAATTGAATAAAGCTGGTTATAGTTCTTAGTGGTTCCTGAAGATCATGTGAAGCTACATATGCAAATTGCTTTAATGCATCATTTTTCTTCTCAAGAAGCTCATTATACAACATCAAGGATTCCTGAATCTGAATCTCGGAAGTACGATCTCGTACAGCTCCTCTAACGATAATTACTCTTCCTGATTTATCAAATACACTCTCACCTTTTACATGAATATGTTTTACTTTATCTCCTACCCATATTCTGTGCTCTACATTAAAATCAACCCCATCATTTAAGGTGGTTTCAATTGCCTGCTGAATCCTTTCTAAATCATCTTCATGAACATATTCAACATAATTTTCAACGACCAAAGCTTTATTATCCAGCTGCTCTCTTTCAAACATATCATAGGTACCTATGGACCAATACAATTGATCTGAACGAACGAGCCATTCCCAACTTCCAACACCTGACAATTGCTCAGTTGTTTCAAGAAGGCGTGTTTTACTCTCAAGTTTACGCTGAAGTTTAAAGCGGTCTGTGATTATTCTGCTTTCTGGAATTAATAGAATTACTTCACCATTTTCGTTGTATACTGGTCTAATAGAAAAATCAATCGTTTCGGTTCTTAAGCCTTGAGTAACCTGTACGTCATATCTCACAAACTCACCTTTTGATGCCAACGTGACCGAAGAAATTAGCTTTTCAGTTCCATGGTTATCTTGATTTATTCCTGATACTTCCCAGATTTTTTTACCTATAAACTCTTCTCTTGTCTTTTTATAGAATTGAGTAATCGCTTTATTAACTTCGATAAAAGTACCATCAGTTTTCATGAGCCCAATAAACTGATACGTGTTATCGAAAATGCCCTTAAATTTGGTTCGTTGTTCTCTGAGCTCATCTTGCAACAACTTGGCCTCTGAAATATCTTTAATAAATGAAATTACAGTCTCTTGACCTTCTACCTTTTCCCCTAAAAACACACTTAACTCGGCCCATATCGTTTCTCCTTTTTTTGTTATGTACCTTTTACTAAGTTTATAGTGAGGTATTTCTCCACTTTTTAGTTTCTCGAATAGTTGCCAATCTTTGTCGACATCTTCAGGGTGAGTAATCTCTATAAAATTCACTCCTGTCATTTCATCGTTAGCGTATCCTAGAAAATCACAGAACGCATTATTGATCTTGATAATTTTTCCATCATGATTCACCAATGCAATGCCTATTACAGGGTTATTAAAGATTTGATCGTAAATGATTTCCATAAAGAAAAAGTAATGGCTAATACTTAGTTAATATCAATTCAACTAAATGTACATACATTTCATTGTATAATCTCCATTTTTTGGACTTACCCTTTTCTGTAACCTTTTATCCACACTAATGTTTGATATAACTCTTGAAACTTATGGGGGAACATGATACCTTAGGTAATTGATATAGCCAGATGATCTTAGACCCAACTGTCATTGCAATTCCTGTTTACTTCCTTCTGATAGGAATTGAATTAATAGTGCACCGTGTTCAAGCAGTTAAATCATATAGGCTAAACGATGCCATTGCAAATATTAATTGCGGGGTAACTTCACAAGTGACAGGGGCATTCCTTAAAGTATTAAGTATTGGAGTTTATACAATAATATTTGAGAAGGTCAGGGTAATGGATTTACCCAATTCAGCCATTGTATGGATAGGTGCATTTATAGCATATGACTTCTTTTATTATTGGGCCCATCGAATGAGTCATGAGGTAAATTTGTTTTGGGGTGGCCACAGTGTACATCATCAAAGCGAAGAATATAACCTTTCAGTAGCTTTAAGACAGAGCTCAACTCAAACCATTTGGACATTCGCTTTTTATATTCCAATGGCTTTAGTTGGTGTCCACCCTATCCTTTTGGTTTCCGTTTCTGGGTTTAATCTTCTATATCAATTTTGGATTCATACTGAGTCCATCAATAAGCTACCTAAATGGTTTGAAGCCATATTTAATACGCCTTCACACCATAGGGTTCACCACGCCAGAAACCCAAAATATATTGACAAAAATCATGCTGGTACTTTTATCGTTTGGGATAAGCTTTTCGGTACCTTTAAAGCTGAAGAAGAAAGGCCTATTTACGGTATTACAAAAAACTTAAACAGCTGGAACCCTGTATGGGCAAACCTGGCTCATTATTCAGACATGTGGGGGGATATCAAATCCATTCCAAATTTCGGTGATAAATTTCGATATGTCTTTGAGAAACCGGGATGGCTACCTGATTATATGGGAGGTTATAGGGCTCCTCAAGATGTAGACACAAATACTTATCAGAAATTTAATACCAATACGGCTGCTAAGCTCAATGTCTATGTATTGGTTCAGTATATTTTGTTACTTGCTGGTACTTCAATGTTTTTATTCAACTTGGACAAAATGCTGCCCACTGATAAGTTGATTTTCGCTGGGGTTATTGTTTTCTCGGTGGTTTGCTTTGGAGCGCTGTTTGAAAATCGTAGTTGGAGCTTCTTCATGGAATCTCTTCGCCTAGTTGTTGTCATCTCTGCGGCTTTTTATGCCTTCATAGGAATGAATGCAAGCTCAATAATGATTATACTTTCCATTACGCTTCTTATCGTGTTTCAAATTTGGTTGATGCAGGTACGCAAAGTAACTTTGCCAGCCAAAGCTCAATTGGAATGAAATCATCTAAACTAAAAGTAATTACATTATTCTCTCTCTTTCTATTTAGTACCGCGTGTACTAAAAAAATAGATGTGGGAGATTTTGATTCTGAAAAATGGATTGGTGATCAAGATGGTTGTTTAAACCAAAGGGCAGAGATGATTCAAGACTTGATTAAAATCAAACCAAACTTATTGGCCTTATATCACAAATCAATAATCGAAGTCTTGGGTAAACCCGAAGCCGAAGAACTTTATGAAAGAAGCCAAACTTATTATTGGTATTATATTGATCCATCTCCAAAATGTGATCAACCTTCGGAAAACCCTAGAAAATTATCGATTCGTTTTACTGCTATGGGCATTGCCAACGAAATTGATATTAAGTAGTGATAAATGGATTTCCCACTAATCGTTGAGGAAATATGATTCCACCCGCTAAATAGTTCGTTAATTTATTTATTGTAAAATATTATTTTACAAGTCAGTATTTTTACCTAATTTAATGGTGTCTATCGGTTTAACGTCAATAGACACTAACAAGCTTTAAGCGCTCTATTTTAGAATGGAGTGTGTTAGTTTAATCAAACTAAGTTTAAGTTAGTTTTAGTTTTATAGGTAGTTTATGTGAAGGTTAGTCTCTCCTCAGGCTAACCTTCTGCTTTTAAACGCACCTCATGGTCAAAGATTTCTACTTGGCCTGCTTTATAAAGGCCACCTAGGATTTTCTTGAAGTTCTTTTTGCTCATTCCGAGCTTATATTTTATCTCTTCTGGGCTGCTTTTATCTCCTAACGCTAGACTACCTGTAATTTTAATCTTATCCAGTACAATTTGACTCATATCCTTTACAGCTTCATAACCTTGCTTTTGTAAGGAAATATCAATTTTACCATCCTCCCTGATTGCTTTTACATAACCAGAACGCTCATCACCAATTTCAACATGATCAAAGATTTCGTTATGAAAAACCAATCCTTGGTAGGTATTGTTAATCACAACTTTATAGCCCAAAGTAGTCTCTTGCCAAATATGAATACTTACCTGCTCCCCTTCCTCTAATTCGTCTTTGTGTGGACTCAGGAAAGGCCCAATTTTAGTTGTACCAATCATCCGATTGGTTTTAAAATCTAGAAGTACTTTAACAACGTACTTATGGCCTGTTTCCATCCTTTGGCCTTGCTCTTTAAAAGGAACCATCAAATCTTTTTCCAGGCCTATATCCATAAATGCACCCACACTCGACACTTGCTTTACTTCTAAGCTGGCAATGTCACCTACCTTTGCAAAAGGCTGAGCAGTTACAGCAATGGGTCGACCTAATGAGTCAACATAAACGAACACTTCAATGTCATCTCCAATGTTCGTATCCGAAGGCACATATTTCATTGGTAAAAGAATATCTTCTTCGCCATTAGTCAAGTATAAACCAAAATCTACTTCACGAGCTACTTTTAATACGTGGTTTTTACCTATTTCCATGCTCATTATGATTTATCTTTTACTAATTTAGTTTACCAATCGACAAAGTTATGATTAACCAATCGTGTTTTAGGCATTCGAAGCAAAAAATAAACATTGTCTTATGGTGCTGTTTATTGTTAATGCCTTTTGCCACCCTTGGTCAAAAGCCTTATTTGGCCAGTGAGTCATTCGATCCTAGCCCAAGAAATGAAGAAAGGGTCAGGCTTGCTTTCTACAATGTAGAAAACCTTTTCGATTACTTCGATGACAGTCTTACAATTGACGAACAGTTCTTGCCTCGTGGAGATCATTATTGGACAAAAGCCCGCTATACTGAAAAGCAAAATAAGTTGGCTAAAACGATTCTAGCAATGGGGGGTTGGGACGCCCCTGAGTTAATTGGTTTTTGCGAAATTGAAAACAGGTATGTTTTAGAGTCGTTGACCCAGTTTACTCAGCTCAAATCCATTGGCTACGAAATCATACATAAAGACTCACGAGACGCCCGAGGAATTGATGTGGCAGCTATTTACAGACCTGATAGGCTTAAATTGCTCAATTATGAATTTTATGAGCTGAACTTTCCTTTTGATACTACAAGTCGTACTCGAGACATTTTGCATGCGGTTATGGAGCTGCCCAATCAAGATACCCTTCACTTTTTTGTAAACCATTGGCCTTCAAAATTTGGTGGGGAATTCGAAACTCAACCAAAGCGTATGTTTACCGCTCAGTTTATAAGGTTAAAAGCTGATTCATTGTTAGTGTTAAACCCCAATGCTCATATTGTGATTACTGGTGACTTTAATGATGAACCAGAAGAAGAAAGTATGCTTAATGGATTAGCCGTGAATACGGATATAAATATGCTAAAACCCTCTGACCTCTATAACCTGATGTTTGACCTTAGGTATGTAGCAGGTACCCATAGTTTCGAAAATAAATGGGGTATCCTGGATCAGTTTGTGGTTTCTGGCAATTTACTACTGAAGCAATCGAAAACCAGAGTGAGCAATCGAACAGCTCAAATATTCGATATGGACTTCTTGATTATGGAAGGTGCTACTGGGGCAAGGAGACCATTTAGGACATATCAGGGGCCAAAATACATTGGAGGCTATAGCGATCACTTACCTATTATTATGGATCTGATTCTAGATAGATGAATAGCTTAAAAATTTAGATAAGTACTTATATCACCCCTTCTAAATGCCATACAACAATGCCATAAACAATAAACCTAAGTATTCTAAAAGAAGAATAAACCATGTACTTTTTTGCTGGGTATGACATTGAACCAGTAAACAAGCTGATCAATGAGAATGGCAAAGGCGTTAAAGCTGCCACCACTATAAAACCTCCCCCATACTGTTCATAGCGTCTTTGAAATTTGCGCAATCGCCTTTTAAAGATGCGATGAAAGAAATGCTTGGTACTGATCTTTTTCCCAACCCAATAATTAATCCAACCAGCAAAAAGTGAGATAACCGTCATGGTGGCTACTATCGCTATGTAAACCATCATTGGGTCGTCAATTGACCATATCATAAAAAGCTCTGGGGGAAGAATGCCGACAAAAATTTCAGAGATTAAAAATATGACCAACATCACACCATAGTCATCAGACACCCAATGCTCTATGGCGTCATGTTGTTCTTGAAAGTAATTTTTGAAAATAATGATGAGAACGACAAGAACTGCCAAATAAAGAAATCCCTTGATCAGGTTCTTAGTAAAGTAGTTATAGAAACCCTTTTTCTGCTTTTTCATCTGCTGAAACAAATCAACGTAAGACTTATTTAGACCTGGCTGGTGTTCTCGGAATGGTCAAGATTTCATTCTGACGACCATCAATATACCAAACACCCGATTTATCGAAAAAGGCTTCTTCTTCCAACATTATTCGAATTTCTTTTTGCCATTCTTTAATGAAGGTAGCAGCATTCAACTCAATCGAATAAGCTGTGTTTAAGTGTAATGGATAATCGCCAGTAACGGGCACCCCACCTTGCGAATCCCACATACCCAGCGTAGTTCCAGAAGCATGACCATGGTAGCCAATTGGATGGGTATAAATTGACGGTTTAATACCCTCGGCAATGGCTTGCTCACGAGACATTTTCAACACTTCATTACCGGTCCGTCCTTCTTTAAAATTACCAGTAAAGATATCTTGAAGCCTGTTTCCGTTTTTGAAAGCAGCTTGTAGGTACGATGGCACTTCAGTTTCGCCTGGTCTTAACACATAAGCATGCTGCTGTTGGTCAGTGTTTAGTCTTAGATAGGTAATCCCGAAATCGCAATGTAAAAGATCCCCAGGAAGGATAACATTCTCTTCTGGGCGCTTTGAAAAAGTGCGTAAATGATCAAAGCTTTCTGGGTCAGCACGTTGCACATCAATGGTGGGATGAAACCATGTTTGTAGCCCTAATTCAATCACTTTATCTCGCATCCACCATACTACATCTTCTGTTGTAGTTACCCCTGGGGTGATCACCTTATCTGAAAATGCCTCTTGAATAATCATGTGTGAAATACGCACAATGTGAGGGTATATGGTCATTTCAGCTTCGGTACGAGTTTCTAACCAACCTATGGCTACCTTTTCTGCCGAAATAATTTTATTTTGATCTTTCTTGTCTAATGCTGCAGTAAACTCCTCTAAATCTGTGGCTACTACTCCATCAGTAATACCAAAGTGTTTTGACTTATTGACTGCAATTTTCTTTGGGTTTCTTTCTCGAATAATCTCGGCAACTCTTGCCCATTGGTCGGGCTGTTCTTCTGGGTTCCAAGCACTTTTAAAACTTGAGCCAACATCGTATCGAGCAACAGCAATTGATTCAATACCTTCCTTTTCGCCACGATCAAACATGATCAAGATGGTTCTTCTTCTGGCTGCCAACCAAGTAGCTGGCAATAAAGTCTTAATCACTGGATCTTCATTGTACTCTCTTGACATTACCACCCACATGTCCACTCCCTCTCTTCTCATAATTTCAGGAAGGTAATTCTGAATTTTGTCTTCAAGTAGGCGATCAATGGTTTCAGCCCTATCTTTCATTGATAGAATATGGGTACTATTGGCTTGAGAATAGGTAGGCAAAACAGCAAAGGCCAGCAATGCGAGTGTCAAAAAAGTCTTCATAGTTTAAGGTTGTTTCCTAAAGCTAGACAGATTTCGATTATACACAAAGTATAAAGCCGTTGTAACCTAAAGAGTCAGACTACTATTTAGATTTCTTCAAGCCGAACTCCTGTTGGTAATAAGCCATTATAGGTTGAAAAGGCCCGTATTTATGCTGCTCTGCAGAAAAAGTATCCGTCCAAGGACCATAAGGTGTGGAGACAGGTTTGAGCGTTTTATCTGGAAAGTCGGCTTCTTTATTTGCCTTCTCAGGCCGATTAAAACTGTTGATATAAGCTGCCACGTTATAAGCCTCTTCATCTGATAATACTGGATTGTCCCAAGTGGCCTGTAAGTAGGGCATATTGCCCTTGATGAATTCTGCTGCGGTGATAATTCGGTGCATTCCTGCACCGTCATTAAAGGTATCATTTCCCCAAAGTGGTGGATATTGATATAGACTATTTTCATTAAGTCTTACTCCTTGCCCATCAGCGCCATGACAGGTTACACAAGTTTTCTCATAAATGGATTTTCCAGTCAAAAGATCAGCTTTTACATTAGGCAATTCAACCTTTACAAAGCCTTTATATATATCAATTTTTTCTTCAGGAACATCTTCACTTACCCACTTGATGTAGGCAATCATGGCCTTCATTTCTAAGCTAGTTTCCGGTAAAGAATCGCCATTCATGCTGCGCTGCATACAGCCATTGATGCGTTCTTCAAGTGACCCCATCTTATTTTCTCTTCCACGGAACTGGGGAAAACGATTAAATACACCCACAAAAGAGCCTGCTCCTGGTTTGGTACCTGCTTCTAAATGGCAATTCTGACAAGTAAGGTTATTGCCCGCCAAACGCTTCTTCTCGTTCGCTGACATTGGGCCAATATATTGTGGTGTTTTAGTAATCAGTTCATGACCAAAATTGATAAGGGAAGCCTGACTTTCACCTTCTAAATCAGTGAGTACCGAACGAGGTTTCCAATGGGTGGGATCTACCTTTTTTGATAGAAATGCTTCTGGATTAAAATGAAGCATCAAAACAAAAACGATGAGGGTCACCAAAACCGAGAGTATCAGTTTCAGTATTTGACTTATCGCTTTTATACCTTCGATAGGGTTCATTCTCCAATTTTAGAAAATGTAACTCAAAATCAAGTCAGAATGAAAGAAATCCGCACGATTAATTAGATAAGCGGGGTTTGAAACTGTTTCTCCAGCTAAAAATCGTCCGGCCACATAAAGTTCTGCCGAAAACCCACGGAGTTTATTTTTAGGACTGTATTTAATTGAGCCATCTAAATGTGCCGTTGATGGTACCTGATATTTATTTTTAGCCGCATCAGCTGGATCTGGCAAGCTGTGATAGCCTAAACTTGAAAACATATTGAGTTTATAGTTTTCCTTGTCATGGCTAGTCTCCCATTTAACAGTCACAGCCGTAACATCACTAATGCCTTCAACTCGAGTTCTCCTCTGGAATGTATAGAATGGCTCTTTCCCCCATTCACGCGGCAAGAGCAGTCGACTTCCGTCTCCTATTCTTGTAAAGGCCACAGACAAAGCGCTTTTAGAAATGTCTTTTTTTACCATGAACCCAAAACTACTGGCCGATTCATCTTGTTTGTACTGAAGAATTGCGGAATCATTACCGCCATCTCCTACTTTAGTTTGATAGATAAACTGACTTGAAATATGCCAATCTTTATCTGTTCCTAAATCAAATTTAGCTTCGGTGAAAACCGTATTCGAAATGTTATCGGTATAATAATTCCAAAGTGATAAATCAAGTCCACCAGAGAAACGATATCCTAGTTTAGAAATAACAATGAAATTTGAATTAGTGTCATTCCAGTATTGGCTACCACTGCCATTTGTTCCAACGCCAAGCCCTCCAGTACCAATCGTGTTACCTACGTTATCAAACTCTCCTGTAAACCGAGATGAAATTCTATCAATAAATCCCGCTTCAGCATTAAAACCTTCAACAGATTGATATTTATACCACAGACCTTTTAAAGCATTTGGGAAAGGCCAGCCTTCACCGTTGATCAGAGGTGAATCTTCAACAAATCTCCCTAGTCTTATTAAATGACTATCAAACTTAAAGTCTAGATAAAACTCTGGTAAACTGAATTCTGCCGAACCAGCCATGAACCTACTGTTCCAGAGGTTAGCCTCGTAAATTGGCCCAGATCCTGTTGTCTGGTCTCTTTTATCAACCCCTCCTGTACCATAATGAACCAGTCCATTTCCAGAAACGCCAAATTTAAGCCAATCACGCAGCTGAATATGGTAGCCAACACTACCATATGAAGCCAGAATAGAGAAGTCTTCTAGGCTTCCTTTATTGGAGGTTTGCATGTAGCGTGTGGTTATTGCGCCAGACCAAAACCCCCGTTCTCTTTCTCCTTCTTGGGCTAAAGCAGTTACAAATGGAAGATTAAAAAAGCAAATCAAAAATAAAGAACGAGTGCATTTCATAGTTTCTAGTGTGGTAGTTTATGTCTTATTTTACCGTAAACATAGGTGCCCAAGAGCCCCGATGCGATGGCCACGAAAATAACAAACACACCATTACCAGCCAAAATAAACATTGGTCCTGGGCAAGCACCAGTTAAGGCCCAGCCAAAACCGAAAATGATACCACCTAAAAGATAACGCCAAACTGAGAGTTTCTTGGGAGTTATAACAATGGATTTCCCCTGTGCATCCTTCATTTTGGTTCGCTTTATAATTTGAGTAATAACAACTCCAAAAACTACCGCAGAACCTATGACTCCATACATGTGAAAAGATTGAAAACGGAACATTTCATAAATCCTGAACCATGAAATCAATTCGGCCTTCGTTAGCGTAATTCCGAAAAGCGTCCCTAATATTAAGTACTTAAAATATTTCATTATCAGCAGTTTACAGAGGTAATATTGAAGGAAGAACAAAGTAAGTGATGGTGAGGCCACCAATAAAGAATCCCACAACTGCAATTAGAGAAGCCGGCTGAAGATCACTTAATCCGGAAATGGCATGACCTGAAGTACATCCACCTGCATAGCGTGTCCCGAAACCTACACAAAAGCCGCCAAAAACTATAAATATGACACCTTTCAAAGTGAACAGGGACTCGAAACTAAAGATGGACATGGGTACTATATCAGCACCTGGATTTTCTAAGCCGTAGCCTTGAAGTTCAGTAATTGTTTTTTCTGAAAGCGCAATGGCATCTCCCGAAGATAGGTAATGACTTGCTAAGAATCCCCCAAGAATAGCACCTACTGCAAAGACTAAGTTCCAAGTTTGTTTTTTCCAGTCAAAATCGAAAAAATCGCATGATTTGCCTGCGCCAAACATAGAACACATCGTTCTAAAATTAGCAGAGAATCCGAAACTGTTTCCGAAATAGATGAGGGTGAACATTAACAGAGCAATAGCCGGACCTGCCACCCACCACGGCCATGGTGAGCTAATGATCTCAATAATATTATTCATAATGGAATTGAAATGAGTATAAAAGAAAACCAGCTACCCTTGATCTGTTATAGATCAAGAATAGCCGGAAGAATAATGTTTTGTGCTTTATTTACTTATTTGAGTGTCGTAGGACAAACGAAATTGGTTATTGGTAAATCAGTTTCGCTAATGGCTTTAAAACCACCCGCTACATCAATCACCTTATCGAAACCTCTAGACTTAAGAATTGAAGAGAAAATCATAGAGCGATACCCACCTGCACAATGAATGTGATAGGTTTTATCTTTACTGATTTTATCCATATTCTCATTAATGTAATCAAGTGCTACGTTTTCAGCACCTTCAATATGCTCAGCAGAGTACTCCGTTGGTTTTCTAACATCAAGCACATTCAAACTACCAGACTTGAAATCTTCCGCTAACTGGGTGGCTGGGATTGATTCAATAGCATCAACCTCTTTACCTGCCTTTTTCCAAGCGTCAATTCCGCCTTTCAAATAACCCAGAGTATTGTCGTAGCCTACCCTAGATAAACGTGTTACCACTTCTTCTTCTCTGCCTTCATCAGCCAAGAAAACGATTGGCTGTTTTAAGTCGGTAATTAAAGCACCTACCCAAGGAGCAAAGCTTCCGTCTATGCCAATGAAAATAGAATTAGGAATAAAACCGTCTTTAAAATCAACTTGGTTTCTGGTATCTAAGATCAAAGCTTCCTCATGGTTCGCAATGGCCTCAAAAGTTTCTATATCTAAAGGAATACTTCCTTTTTCTAAAATTTCGTCCAAACCAGAAGCACCTGTTTTGTTCAACATGGCATTTTTCTGGAAGTATTGTGGCGGAGGTAAAATACCAGTGGTTACTTCTTTGATAAACTCTTCACGCGTCATGTTCGCACGAAGTGCATAGTTTACTTTCTTTTGATTACCCAATGTATCAGAAGTCTCCTTACTCATGTTTTTACCACAAGCCGATCCTGCACCGTGTGCCGGATACACAATAACATCGTCTGGCAAAGTCATGATTTTATTACGAAGACTATCGAATAGCATACTGGCTAAATCTTCTTGGGTTAAATCAGACTTAACGGCCAAGTCAGGTCTACCCACATCACCGATAAAAAGGGTATCGCCACTAAACAGTGCGTTTTCTTTACCATTCTCATCTATTAAAAGATAACTTGAGCTCTCTTGTGTATGGCCTGGGGTATGAAGCACTTTGAATTTAACCTTACCCAATTCAAAAATCTCACCGTCTTTGGCTTGATGGATATCAAAACTGGTCGTTGCATTTGGTCCATAAATAATGGTAGCTCCTGTTTTATTGGCCAAGTCTAAATGGCCAGAAACGAAATCGGCATGGAAATGCGTTTCGAAGATATACTTTATTTTCGCACCGTTTTTTTCAGCTTTATTTATGTAGGGCTGAGTTTCTCGAAGCGGATCAATAATTGCCACTTCTCCGTTGCTTTCAATATAGTAGGCTCCTTGAGCCAAACATCCTGTGTAAATTTGATCTATTTTCATCTCTTTATATTTATTTTTTAATAATAATAGTTAAGTAGTACTATTTACTTAACAAATATTATATTTTTTCGTTCACTTGTACCGCAAAATTAGCATGCTGATTTTTAAAATCCTCTGAAATACAATAAGTTACTGCCTCATCTGTAGTCATAAAGAAGATTTCATAAGCTTTCTCGCTAAACAAATGATTTCTATGGAAGGCATCGCGCACTGGGCCAATTACTTCTGAGAAAATCAATTCAATTTCTTTCTTTTTTAAAGAGTCGATAAGGTCGCGTATACCATCAATGCCCGTAGCATCAATGTAAGAAACTGGGCCTGCATCTATAATTACCTTCTTTAGTTTACCCTCTCTTTTCTGAGTTTCATTCAAAACCCATTCTTTAATCGTCTGAATATTAACAAATGCAAATGGGGCATCTACACGAATGATGAGCAGATGTTCCCAAGACTCCAAATCGTTAAAACGCTTTTCGTTCCTGTATTCTGTAAAGCCTTTTATTCTTCCCAAAACAGCCATATGCGGGTTTGCCGCTTTAAAAAGCAGTAACAAAATTGATAATGCCACTCCAGTAACTATACCTTGAACCATACCAAAACTAAATGTGACCAAGAAAGTGATAAGCATTAGCACAAATTCCATTTTACTGGTACGCCAGAGGTATTTTAGGTACGCCAATTCAATTAAGTTGACCACGGCAATCATGATAATGGAAGCTAGAATGGCTTTAGGTAAATAGTAAAACAGAGGGGTTAAAAAGAGTAATGTGAGTATCACAATTACCGCACTGATAATTCCAGCCAAAGGCGTTTTAGCCCCAGATTCGTAATTGACTGCCGAACGGGAAAAGCCAGCAGTGGCTGGGAATGACTGAAAAAACGAACCAAACATATTTGAAGCACCTAATGCAATCAATTCTTGATTCGGAACAATCTTATAACTCTTTGCTTTTGCCTCCATTGCCTTGCCTACGGAATAGGCTTCAATGAATGAGATCACTGCCAAAGTACCTGCCAAAGGCACTAATGTTTTGAAATGTACTAATGTGATTTCTGGAATGATAAATTGCGGTAAACCGGATGGAATGTTTTCTACAATACTTACCCCCTGGTTATGAAGGCCTAATCCATAAACCGCGACAATACCAAGCACTAAGGCCATAAAAGCACCTGGCAACTTCTTGTTCCAGCTTTTAATCATCTTGATCAATACAATCCCCAACACTCCAATAACTAAAGTCAATAGGTGTGTGCTTCCTATATTTTCCACTGCGGAAATAAGAATTTCATGACTGTGATTGCTCTTTACCAATTCCACACCTATTAAATCTTTCAGCTGATTCAGAGCGATTATAAAAGCGACTGCCGAAGTAAAGCCACTAATCACCGGTTTTGATAGTAAATTGGTGATAAATCCCATTTTCATAACACCCAATAGGAACTGCAATGCACCCACAAAAAAAGCAAGAAGTATGGCAAAGGCTAAATAGGTTTCCGTACCTTCTGTAGCTAGAATAGAAATACCAGAAGCTACCAATAAAGAGTCCATCGCTACAGGGCCAACCGCCAACTGACGTGAAGTACCCATGATGGCATAAATTAACTGAGGAAAAATAGCGGTATATAATCCATAAACTGGCGGTAGACCTGCAATCATGGCGTAAGCCATACCTTGAGGAATCAGCATTACACCAACCGCTAAACCAGCAAAAACATCACCATTGAGGTTTTCTTTCTGGTAATTTGGAAGCCAACTAAGAATGGGAAACAATCTTTTAATCACTGAATGCTAATTTGAAAACCCTTTATTCTCTCGATTACAGAACAAAGATAACCAAAGTTAAAAGAAATGAATTGGCTTTGTAACATAGGTTACAAAGCATTAACAGTCGCAGGTGAAATCTTCGATATGCTTATAATTCTCAGCATAACACCCGTTAATACTGATCACCTTTTCTAATGGTATTTCATCACCAGTAGTCAACACTATGGTTTCGCCAACCTCGCCTTGCCCTATACTTTTGATTAGTGCATCCACCGAATGGAACTCTCGGTATTCATTGAAATAGGTGATTCTAGAATAATGCTTACCGATAAAGCACTCGTGAATTTTAGTTTCGAAAGGTGTAAGCATATTATTTGTAGTTGATGAACGAACAATCGATGACATCAGCAACACTTAATAGATAATCATCCGTTCCCAAATGGGAAAATAATGGGCAATTATTTCTTTGCGTTTTTATCCCATTGAGGGAATTAAATTAAGCCCAATAATTCTTAATTTAGGTCAAAATTAAAATCATGAGATTTACATTTCTAATTTTCAGCCTCGTGCTTTGCGTATCGCTGAATGCTCAAAACTTCAGCAGACAAGATACGCTTCGCGGAAGCATCACTCCTGAACGCGAATGGTGGGACCTCACTTATTATCATCTTTCCATCAAAACCGATATTGATAACAAGTTTTTGAAAGGCACAAACCTAGTGCAATACAAGGTTTTGAAGCCTGCGCAGCGCATGCAAATTGACTTGCAGTCTCCTATGCGGATTACGAAAGTAACCCAAGAAGGAAAAACCTTAAAGGTTGAACAAGATGGGAATGCTTATTTCATTGAACTCAGTCAAAAGCAAACCAAAAATAGTGTAAATGAGATTTTAATTGAGTTTGAAGGCAATCCAGTGATCAGTAAAAACCCACCGTGGAGCGGTGGTGTGACCTGGAAAAAAGACAGCAATGGTTTGGACTTCATCGCTACCAGTTGCCAAGGTGATGGCGCTAGCCTTTGGTGGCCAAATAAAGACCATATGTATGATGAAGTGGACAGTATGCTCATTAGCGTTACTGTTCCTGAACATTTAATGGATGTTTCAAATGGTAGATTAAGGTCGGTAGATCAAAATGCAGACAAAACCAAAACCTATAACTGGTTCGTAAATAACCCAATTAACAATTATGGGGTGAACATGAATATTGGCGACTACGTGCATTTCTCTGAGGTTTTTGATGGAGAAAATGGCCCATTAGATTGTGATTATTATGTGCTGCGCGAAAACTTATACAAGGCCAAAGAACAGTTCAAACAGGCCTCACTTATGTTGAAGGCCTTTGAACATTGGTTTGGTCCTTACCCATTTTACGAAGACAGCTATAAACTCGTAGAAGTGCCCTATTTAGGTATGGAACACCAAAGTTCTGTGACTTATGGAAACAAGTATGCCAATGGTTATTTAGGCCGTGATGTAAGTGGAAGTGGTTGGGGCCTGAAATTCGACTTTATCATTATTCACGAATCTGGTCACGAGTGGTTTGCTAATAACATTACTTATAAAGACATGGCTGATATGTGGGTGCATGAAGGCTTCACCTCTTATTCAGAAAATCTATATGTGGATTACCATTTCGGTAAAGAGGCAAGCCAAGACTATGTGGTTGGCATACGTAAAAACATAGTAAATGACAGGCCTATTATTGGAACTTATGGAGTAAACGCCTCGGGCTCGAGCGATATGTACTATAAAGGAGCCAATATGCTCCACAACATCAGAACCATTATTGAAAATGATGAAAAATGGAGGGGGATTTTAAGGGGCTTGAACAAGGAGTTCTATCACCAAACGGTTACCACAGCTCAAATCGAGAATTACATTTCTAAAATGGCTGGAATCGACTTATCCAAAGTGTTTGACCAGTACTTGAGGGACACCATGATTCCTGAGTTTGAATATAGCTTTGAAGGAAGCAAACTTACTTATCAGTGGAAAAAGGTCGTCAATGGCTTTGATATGCCGTTGGATATTATGGTAAACGGGAAAAAAGTAAGGATAAAACCATCTACTAAAGCACAGACCAAAAAGTTTGATAACACCATTCAAACAGTGGAAGTTGATCGTAATTATTACGTTATGAACAAACAGATCAAAAAATAAAATTTACCCCACTCTTTCCACCAATAGACTTTCACAAACGGCTTTAGTGAAAGTTTCCGAAGCATGGTTTTGATAGCTTAAAACCATGCTTCCATCATAAGTTTCAATGGATTTGATTTCTATTTCGGTTCCTAAACTGAGTTCACGGCTGTTCAAGAATTTCAAGAACTCAGTGGAAGAGTGACCAAGTGCGGCAAGTTTGACCTTTCGGCCTGAACTAAATTTACTTAGAGGCTCATAGGCTGATTCAGAGATATTCCCCTGTTTGTCAGGAATTGGTGAACCATGTGGATCTACCAAAGGATGATCCATTAACTCATCCATTCTATCAAAAAGTGCGGACGAATTCACATGCTCCAATTGCTCTGCAATCTCGTGCACCTCCTCCCAGCCAAATCCCATTTTCTCAACCAAGAACATTTCGGTAAGCCTGTGCTTACGGACGATTAATGCAGCCGCTTTCCTCCCCTTTTCTGTAAGCGAAAGTGGTTTGTACTTTTCATACTTCACCAAACCTTTGCTTTTAAGGTTTTTCACCATACTGTTTACAGTAGGATTACTCACATTAAGAGCCGCGCTCAATTCGGAAATATTAACCTCCATTTTCCCAACGGATAGCGAGTATAATGCCTTTAGATAATTTTCTTCAGTTTGTGAAGCCATGTCTTTTCGTCTCTGTGAAAGCAAAAGTATAAAATTTGTTTAGAAAACATTTGTTAGAAGACTCTAACATATTAGTTTTGTGATTCAAATTAATAAAATCGATTACTCTAGAGGCCCTCATTTATGAAGCATCAAATACTGATTACACTCATAGGGATTTGCTTATCTTCATCTTCATTTGCCCAAACGAGTAGTTTATCAGGTACTGTTCGTGACCAATATGATATTCTAGCCTATGCTACCGTAATTTTGATAGGCACTGATATTGGCACCAGCACAGACGCTAGAGGTAGATTTAAATTCGAAAAAATACCTCAAGGGAAATATAATCTCATGGTTAGCTCGGTGGGTTATGAAAACTATAACCAAGCCATTGAAATTGTTGAAGGGGAAGAGCTTACGCTTGATGTAAGCTTAACAGAAAGTAAATTAAACCTAAATGAAGTAGTTGTTACAGGGACAAGAACTGCCAAAAGAAGAGTCAACACTCCTGTAATTGTCAACTTAATGGACAGCAAGGAATTGGACAGGGTTGTTGCCACCAATCTATCGGAAGGCTTGCGCTTTCAACCTGGCTTACGTGTTGAAACGGATTGCCAAACCTGCAATTATACCCAACTAAGAATGAATGGCTTGCAAGGTGGCTATTCTCAAATCCTGATTAATGGCAGACCAATATTCAGTCCATTGACTGGTCTTTATGGAATGGAACAAATTCCTGCCAACATGATTGAGCGGATTGAAGTAGTAAGGGGTGGCGTTTCGGCATTGTATGGATCAAGCGCTATTGGTGGCACAGTAAACGTGATTACTAAAGTTCCAGATAGAAATGAATATACACTTACCAACACCTTTCAAAGTATAGATGGCCAAGCTGCAGACAATATCCTTTCAGGAAATGCCACTTTAATTAATGAGGACGAAGATGCTGGAGCAACTTTTTTTGTGAACAACAGAACGCGGCAAGCTTATGATGCCAACGGTGACAATTTTTCGGAGGCGCCAGAATTAAAAAACACATCCTTCGGAACTAACCTTTTCTATTTGCCCAGCAAAGATCAAAAGCTTTCCATAAGCCTGAGTAGCATCAACGAATATCGCTTTGGTGGAGAGATAGTAAGTAAACCTGCTCATTTGGCTCAACAAGCTGAAGAAAGAACTCATAATATTTTTATGGGCAGCCTAGACTATCAGGTGAACTTTAATGAAAACAAGAACTCTTTCATTTTCTATTATGGAGGGCAAAAGACGGACAGACAGCATTACACAGGAATCATTCCTGATAACAGTCCTGCGCTAGAAGAATTCCTTGCCAATCCTCCCTACGGTACTTCAGATGTGGTGACGCATCAAGGAGGCGTTCAAATGAATAATAGGTTTGATGAGTTTTTAGGCGGGAATGCGGTTTTAACTTTTGGTGCCGAATATGTCCACGACAAAGTATACGATCAAATTGAGGCTTACAATTACCTTATTGATCAAACCACAAGGAATATAGGGACATTTGTTCAGCACGACTGGGACGTTAGTCCTCAACTAAATCTACTTACAGGTTTTAGACTAGACAAACACAATTTAATGGACAAGGCCATCTTTAGTCCTAGGGTCTCGCTGCTTTATAAACTGAAACCAACAGCGCAGATAAGGTTGGGTTGGGGTACAGGATTTAGAGCACCGCAGGCCTTTGATGCTGATCTTCATATCGCTTTTGCTGGGGGTGGAATTTCCAGAATTTCATTGGCTGACAATCTGAAAGAAGAGCGTTCAAATAGCTTAACAGCCTCTTTTAATTACGACAAAGCCACTGAGCACGTTATTGCGGGCTTCACCCTAGAAGGGTTTTATACCAATTTGAAAGACGCTTTCTTCTTGTCTCCATTAGGGACAGATGACTTTGGTGAGCGTTTCGAAAAGCGCAATGGCGATGGCGCTACGGTGCGTGGAATCACCTTAGAAACCAGGGCCAATTTTGATTATGTATTTGAAGTAGACGCTGGTTTCACCATTCAATCGAGTCTATTTACTTCACCAGTTGAAAACATTGAGGGTTTGCCTGAAAAGCGTGAGTTTTTAAGAACCCCAAACCATTACGGTTATGCTACACTTACTTACACGCCAGTTAAAAATTGGTCCTTAAGTGGTAACTTGGTTTATACAGGCACAATGGAACTGGTTCATTTTGGAGGCCCAGCCACTGGAAATAGCGAAGACAAATATTACAGCTCTCCTACTTTTACAGAGTTAGGAGTAAGGCTTGGACATATGGTAGATTTACCTAAGATCGATACCAGTCTTGAGTTTTTTGGGGGAATTAAAAATGTTTTCGATGCATATCAGAGTGATTTTGACTACGGTAAGAACAGGGATAGCAATTATGTTTATGGCCCAAGCCTGCCTCGCACCTTTTTCTTTGGGCTAAAAGTGAAATCCAACTAGTTTTCAGCATGGCAAAACGGACATTAAACATATTGACAATATTTTTGCTTTGGTTAAGCTTGATCTTTACTGGACATAAACAGCTCAATGCGCAAAAAACAGATCAGATAAACTGGCTCAATTTTGAGCAACTGGAAGACTCACTCAAAGTAAACCCGAAAAAGGTTTTTGTTTATTTTAATGCCGATTGGTGTACTTACTGCCATAAAATGGATCGAAATGTATTTGAAGATCCAACCATCATAGAGCGTTTTAACAAAGATTACTATGTGGTAAAAATGAATATTGAATCAGAGGATACTATAATTTTTGGTAACACTGAATTCAAGAATAAGAATGCTAATAAACGAATGTCTGTCCACGAAATCCCTTTGATGATGGCCAGCAGAAAGGGAAAGCCTTTTTCACTACCCGCCATGGTCGTATTGAATGAGAATTTCGAAGCTACAGCCCGTTACTTCCAATATTTAGATGCTCAACAGATGCTTGAGATATTAGAAAATTAATATATACTTGACCGATATATGAAATCAGAATCGTTAAGCGAAGTCCACTCTACGGTACGCACCGACAAAAAAGGTTGGAGAAAGGTTTTAGCATTTCTAGGCCCTGCCTATTTAGTAAGTGTGGGCTATATGGACCCAGGAAACTGGGCCACCGATATTGCAGGAGGGTCGGAATTTGGCTACAAGCTAATTTGGGTGTTACTCATGTCCAATATAATGGCCTTGCTGCTCCAATCGTTAAGTGCCCGTTTAGGGATTGTAAAAGGCCTAGACTTAGCACAAGCGTCTAAAAATGCCTATCCAAAATGGGCTAACATTCCGCTTTATATTTTAGCTGAAATAGCCATTGCCGCCTGCGACCTTGCTGAGATTGTGGGGATGGCCATTGGTTTAAGCTTATTGTTCGACCTACCCTTGATTTGGGGGGTGAGTATTACCGCATTAGATACATTTCTGCTCCTTTTCCTACTTAAAAAGGGAATGCGGGTAATGGAAGTTTTTATCATTTCTTTGATCTTTATCATAGGTGTTTCTTTTATCATACAAATGATTGTCGTTGCGCCTGTGTATGGCGATGTGGTGAAGGGCTTTGTTCCTTCTGACCTTGGTGGAAATGCATTATACCTGGCCATCGGTATTATTGGGGCTACGGTGATGCCCCATAACCTGTACTTACATTCTTCATTAGTTCAAACTCGAAAAATTGATCGCTCTTTTCAAGGTTTAAAAAAGGCGATTAAGTACAATTTTATTGATACTGTGATTGCCTTGAATATGGCGTTTTTTGTTAACGCTGCCATTCTAATTTTAGCTGCTGCCGCCTTCTATACCAATGGTTTTTATAATGTGGCCGAAATTCAAGATGCTTCTATTTTATTGGAAAATCTGTTTGGCAGCATTGCCCCAACATTCTTTGCCATTGCTTTGATTGCCGCTGGCCAAAGTTCTACGATCACGGGCACACTTGCTGGCCAAATTGTAATGGAAGGCCATTTGAACTTAAGAATTCAACCTTGGCTCAGAAGGTTAATTACTCGTTTACTGGCCATTGCTCCTGCCCTTTTTACCATTATCTATTTTGGTGAAGAAGCCTTAGGAAGTCTTTTGATCCTTAGCCAGGTAGTTTTGAGTTTACAATTGGGTTTCGCTGTGATTCCACTGATCCATTTTAACTCAGACAAAAAAATGATGGGAGAATTTGCGATCAAGCCTTGGGTAAAAGGGCTTGCTTGGTTAATTGCAGCCATCATTGTTTACCTCAATATTACCTTAGTCATTGATGAAATAAGCTCTTGGGCAATTAACTCTGGTGACAATAGAATATACATATATACCATTGTTATCCCTATTGCCCTCGCTTGTCTCGCATTATTGGTATATGTGTTTATCCACCCTTTCCTTAACAAAAACAAAGAAGAAGAGCCTAATGAAACCAACCATTTACCTCATGGACAAGCTGAAGACTTTTCTGAAGAACTGATTATTGAATACAAGCACATTGGTATTACGATTGATTTCTCTGGCAATGACCAAACCATCATTCAGAACGCATTAAAACAGGGAGGGAAATCCGCTACTTATATTTTCATACATGTGGTAGAAAGTGCTGCTGCGCGTTATTTAGGCAAGAATACCCTGGATAATGAAACTCAACTTGATATTGATAACCTAAAGCAGTATCAGAAAATGTTGGAAGAGTTAGGCTATAAAACCGAGCAAAAAATTGGCTTTGGAAGTGCCCCAACAGAGATTGTCAAAATTGTGAAGGAGAATGATATCGATATGCTGGTGATGGGAGCTCATGGCCATAAAGGCCTTAAAGATTTGGTTTTCGGTACTACCTTAGACGTAGTACGGCACAAAGTAAATATCCCTATTTTAATTATCAGCTAAGGAAAACTAAAGGGTTTATATTCAAAAAGGCATTAAACAGGATCTCCTGCCTAATGCCTTTTCATTAAACTATCGGTCACCGTCAATTATTCTTCCCAGGCCACCCAAGATAGAGCCCTCACCTTTTGAAGAACCACCTGCCCTTGGTGCATGTTGAATGATTCTGTCCGCTAGTCTTGAGAATGGTAAGCTTTGTAAATAAACCGTTCCAGTACCTCTTAAAGTAGCTAAGAATAAGCCTTCTCCTCCAAAAAACATTGATTTCAGGTTACCTGCTCGCTGAATATCATAATCAATACCGGGAGAAAAAGCGACTATACAGCCCGTATCGACCCGGAGCGTTTCGCCATTCAACTGGCGTTTCACTACCGTTCCACCAGCATGCATAAATGCCATTCCATCACCCTTAAGTTTCTGTAGAATAAAACCTTCACCACCAAAAAAACCAGCGCCTAACTTTCTACTAAAGGCTATAGAAACGTTTGTACCCATAGCGGCACAAAGAAATGCATCTTTCTGGCAGATAATACTTTGGCCTATTTCGTTTAAATCAATAGGAATGATTTTACCTGGATATGGTGCCGCGAAAGTGACTTTTCGCTTTGCATAACCCAAATTAGTGAAATGGGTCATAAAAATGGATTCACCAGTAAGCACTCGTTTTCCTACACTAAGTAGTTTTCCAAAAATACCATTATCAGGCTCAGAACCGTCTCCCATTTTGGCCTGAAAATCAATATCTTCTTCCATCCAGTTCATGGCGCCTGCTTCGGCAATTACTGTTTCCTGTGGATCAAGCTCTATTTCCACCATTTGCATGTCATCGCCATGCAATTCATAATCTATTTCGTGTGATCTCATGATTTATAATTTGACTTGAAAATGTTTAAAAAAGAGAGTACTTCCAAATGGACTAAAGTGATTTTTGATATTTGCTTTTAAGCATTTTCGATGCTTGCGTATAACCTCCCCCGATACCATCTACAAAATGAACATGGTCGGCCTCCATGCTCCTCACATAACAAGAAAGAATTGAGGCATGTGTAATGTGATAACCAAAATGAATTTGCCCTTCACCTTCCATTTTTGCCAAGCCAGAAATGAGTGATTGACACTGATCTGTAGTACCCGAGATTACAGTGTTAATTCTTCCATCAATCACCAATGTATCCGAAGATTCAACCATGTTCTCCAAATATCGTCTCCCCTTTTTTGAATTCGGTAGATACGATTTCCCAATGAAAGTCATCACGGAAGCTGATAAGGTTCGGAAAAAGCTCCTTTGTCCCAGTTTCACCTTAATTTCGTCTTGTAATTTTGTGAAGCTTGGGTTTAGATTGAGTTTTGCTAATGAAATAGGGTTACGCTTTGCAATGTCACCATAAATCTCTTCCATTTCCAACATTACTTTGGCCATCATTGCATGTTGTTCGGCTGGGTTGATCACGTCAACCAAAAGGCTCAATACTTCATTCCCAGTGTTTGGTGCTTTTATCTCATTCCACCTACAATTCATACCCTCAAGCGATAAATAGCCCAATTGTTTATTGTCTAATGTTAGAGAGGGAAGGTTGTTTTTCAATACTTTTTCGGCATAATGTAAACCCGAACCAACAATGACAGGGGATATTAATGTTTTAGAGATTTGAGCCTTAGCGATCTTTATTTTATGACCATTTTCATAGATCGCAGAAACGGGAATAGACCCCACTCTCAAGTCTAAATTAAAGTTCTTTTTTGTATTGTACCTATGTTCAAATAAGGCATTTAAAACCTCTTTCTTTAAAGTCAAAGGAACAAGCATAGCCGCTCCGTCACCACCAAAGAAAAATGGTATGTCAATATTTGCCTTGTGAGCAATATTTAAACCTGCAATAATACTCCCAGTAGCAATCAAATTAACAAGTTGATGTTTGCCATTCCTTATGCTATTGGTCGAATTTTTAATATCTGTGGTGATCACAACCCAATCGGGCGGGCAATGGGAAAACATCGCTTCGTTTGATAAGAGCTGGCTAATTGTGCTCTTTTGAATGGGAAGGTGAGTATAGAACTTATTGTCTGACAACTATGGTGTGCTGTATAGATAGCTTTGTCTATGTATTACTTTATTGATTTAGCTTTTAGAATTAAGCCATTTTTCCGCTTTCTTCAATTCTTTAAATGCATGGAATTCAACTGGTTTCATTCGAAGCCCTAAATCAATACCTGAAAATCGGGCAATAAATTTGGGAGAGAGTATATGGGCCATGTATCGTAAACCAGTTTGAACGGCCACAGGCACTACGTTAGCCTCTAACCATTCATTGATCTCTAAAAAATTACTGGTGAGTAAACTATTATCGTTTAATAACTTTCTACAACCAGAAATAGCAAGCAGGTCTAAGTAAGCTTGAGTTCCTCTTTTAACATCCTCAATTTCAATATCTCCAATCCAATTGATATAGATCCATCCATTCTCTTGATCGAGGTTCGCTTCGTAGAAAATCTCGTTTTGGGCGTTTCGGATAATTTGTTTGTTCATGGCTTTCTCTTCGACATGATAAACCAAAAAAATGAAAAATTGATTTAAACTGGGTGAAATTTTTCAACTAAAGTAATGATTCGTTGTTCCAATTTAAAACAGCTATTCTTTCTCGGAAGTATTTCGCCTATTAAAACCGTACGAAATTTGGCCCCAAAAGCCCTTTGGGAATTTCTTGACCCCTGGAAATCCGAGCTTAATGTTTTGACCACTATGTGGAATATAAGCAGTTCTGAAAATGTAATCCCAAAGACTTAACGTCAATCCAAAATTGACACCCGTCCTTCTTTCTTTTGGCAGATCATGAGCATGGTGCCACATATGCATATTCGGATTATTGAAAATGTACTTTAAATACCCCAGTCTCACATTGATATTGGCATGGTTCCAATGACCTACCGCCAAGGTAAACATGTGAACGAAGAAGAAATCATCAATACCGAAACCAATCATGGCCAAAGGCAAGTATTCAATGGTGCGATACACTATGGTTTCCATCCAATGATACCGCAAGTGAGCTGCAAACCCCATCTGCTCTACTGAATGGTGTACCTTATGGAATTCCCATAGCCTTGGCGAAGCATGTAAAAGTCTATGCACCCACCATTGAATAAAATCTCGGATGATGAAAAGCATAAACAGCTGTGCGATTTTTGGCCAAGTTTCAATCTTTAGTGCTACCACATTTGTAAGTCCAAAAATGCCTAAAAAGTCATTGAACAGATTTACAAATACATCAGACAGGGCATTGAATACGATAAGTGAAAAAAGGAAGAAGTTAAAGAACATGTAAAAAGCATCGAGCCAAAAGTCCTTTCTAAACTTAGGTTGTTCTTTTCTCCATGGCCTTGTCCATTCCCAAATAAAAAAGAACAATGATAGAAGAATTAACCCCCAAAAATAGTTCTGCCAAAGCGGCTTATAATCGTATTGAAAGGTAATTTCATTCCAAATATAATTTGCATATCCGCTGTAAGATTCCTTTGCTAATTCCCAATACCTGCTCATTTCAATTTTATCTATGACCACTAACATAACCATT
Organism: Roseivirga sp.; assembly: GCF_034669765.1. Taxonomy (GTDB): domain Bacteria; phylum Bacteroidota; class Bacteroidia; order Cytophagales; family Cyclobacteriaceae; genus Roseivirga. Next base: position 261,444 of record NZ_JAXMOQ010000002.1, on the reverse strand, counting down.
TACCCTTTGTGTTAAATAAAAGTTCCACAATTATCTCATTAGGTGTTCATTTACTTATTGGTCAAAAATTCATTTAACCACTTTAATATGAAATTGAAATTAAGAAACACAGCAATCTTAGCGCTATCGTTCGCTACTATTGGCGCATTACCCACAGGATTACAGGCACAAAGAAATAGGAACAATACTGCCACGGAACAAACGGTTCCTGAAGTAAAACCAGAGAAAAAAGAAAAAGGATACTCAGACCTTGTAAAAGACTTGAATCAAGATGAAGGTCTTTTTAATCTTTATCAAAAGGATGATAAGGTAATGTTTGAAATCCCTATGTCTGAATTAGGAAAAGACATGCTTTGGGTAACACGCGTTGTTGCTGTACCAGAGAATTTTGGTGGCTTTATCGGTAGTGGCTGGAAGATGAATGAGCAAGTAGTAAAATGGGAAAAGGTGAACGAGAATATCTTGCTCAGGTCTATCTCATTCAATAATGTAGCCGATACTACAGACGCTATCTCTAAGTCCGTAGCAGATAATAACCTCGCTCCTATCATTGGCTCATTCAAAATAGAAGGACAACCTGATGGTAAAGAAGCGTACTTAATTGATGTAAGTAAATTCTTCACGCAAGATACAAAGGCGATTAGTGCGATAAGTAACGGAATGCGTTCACAATTTCAAGTGCGTAGACTTGATACCGAAAAGAGTTATTTATCATCTGTAAAAAGTTTTCCAATCAATGTAGAAGTTCGTCAGGTAATGACCTACGATGCAGGCAGACCTCCTTCTGACTCAGAAATAGGCTTAATGACAGTAGAAGTAAGTCAGTCGATGATTAAGCTGCCTGAAAACAAAATGATGCCTCGTTTGGCAGATGAACGTGTTGGATGGTTTACTCAAAGCAACATTAACTATAGTTCTTTGAAGCTAAAAGGTGATCAACAAACCTTTTTGAAAAGATGGAGATTAGAGCCGAAAGATCCTGCTGCTTATGCGAGAGGTGAATTGGTTGAGCCTATCAAGCCTATTATTTATTACTTGGACCCTGCTACCCCAGAAAGATTCGTTAAGTGGTTTAAGCTTGGAATTGAAGATTGGCAAGTTGCCTTTGAAGCTGCTGGCTTTAAAAACGCCATCATCGCTAAAGAGCCACCAAGCAAAGAAGAAGATCCAGATTGGTCACCAGAAGACGCGCGGTATTCTACAGTTCGATACGTAGCTAGTATGACCCGTAATGCGGTTGGACCAAGCACTGCTGACCCAAGAACAGGTGAAATTATTGAGAGTGATATAGTATGGTTTCACAACCACTTGAGATCATACAGAAACTGGTATATGATTCAAACGGGTGCAGCAAATCCTTTGGCCAGAAGTTTTGATGTTCCTGAAGATGAAATTGGTGAAATGATGAGAGCAGTAGTGGCACATGAAATTGGTCATGCGCTAGGTTTACCTCACAATATGAAAGCCAGTTCGGCCTACCCTGTTGAAAAATTAAGAGACCCTGAATTCACTCAAGAATACGGTGTAGCACCAACAATTATGGATTACGCTCGAGTGAATTACATAGCACAGCCAGGTGATGGTGTAACTCGTTTTATCCGTAAAATTGGCCCTTACGACAAATATTCAATCAATTGGGGCTATAGAGTTATTCCTTCTGCGAATACGCCTCAAGCAGAGTCAAACATTTTGGACGGCTGGATCATGGAAAAGGCCAATGACAGAATGTACCGCTTTGGAAGTAGCAACGGAAGTAATCCAGAAGCACAAACTGAAGATTTGGGAGACAATGCTGTAATGGCAAGTATGTATGGAATGGAAAACCTCAAAAAAGTAGTACCTAACTTATTGACGTGGACTACTACTGCTGGTGAAGATTATACTGAAACAAATGAAATCTATGGTGAGATCATTGGTCAGTGGAGACGTTTCACAGGGCATGTTACTACGGTAATCGGTGGTATCACCGAAGATTTGAAATCAACTGACCAGTCTGGAGCAGTATTTAATGTAGTTCCAGAAACCTATCAAAAGGAAGCTATGGCATGGATGCAGAAATATGCTTTCAGCACACCTGATTGGTTACTTGATGAAGAATTGCTGAGAAGACTTGAAAGCTATGGTGCAGTTAACCGTATAAGTGGAACGCAGTCTTCTTTCTTAAATTCGGTTTTGGATCCTACTAGAGCCCAAAGGTTAATAGAAGCCGAAGCATTTAAGGGCAGAAACACTTATACCATTTATCAACTTTTTGGTGATATGAGAAAAGGATTGTTTTCTGAGCTTAATACAGGTAATGAAATCGATACTTTCCGAAGAAACTTACAGCGATCGTTTGTTGAAAAGCTTGAATCCTTAATGACGACTGATTCAAATTCATTCCAAGCAAGACAGGTGAATGTTGCCATGTCGGACATTCGTCCAGTGGTGAAGTCTGAGTTGAAAGCACTTCAACAAGAGATCAAGACTAACAAAGGTAAATTTACAGACAGGGCCAGTTCAGTTCATTTGGAAGATTTATTAGACCGAATAGCTGAGGCCCTTGATCCGAAATAAGTTATATAACCTTAAAAAAGGGCTCATATGAGCCCTTTTTTTTTGTTTAATCTCAAGTGAAGATACTTTTAGGTTTATTAGGTGTTGATGATTTGAATAATCAAATATGGTTAAGGAAACGAGCAGATTTGACCTGTCAATTTTATAAAAATGTCAATTCAACCTTTACTTAAATTGGATTCTTACCACTCCTATATTTGACTTTGAAAAAGTGCCGTAGTTTCTTATATATTAGGTTTTTAATTTTCAACAATTCAAAGCGCTAAGAATGAAACTACTACTTACGAAAACCATTCGCGCGGTTTTCCTTATGCTGTTAACGGTAAGCACAGTGAGCTTAAACGCTCAAAGTGATCCAACCGGAGAATCAGCAGTAACTCGAACCTTCGCCATCACCAATGCAACGGTGATTCAAGCACCTGGTAAGGAGTTAAAAGGAGCAACCGTAGTGATTAAAAATGGCCTAATTCAGGCTGTAGGCACCAATGTAACGGTACCTACGAATGCACAAGTAATTGACGGCAAAGACATGTTTGTTTATGCTGGGTTTATTGATGGACTTGCTAATACAGGAGCAAAACGCCCTGAAAACACACCACGTCCAAATGACCTATTCAGTCCTGACCCTCCGAACGATTATGCTGGAATAACACCCGAGCATAGCCTTTTGGATCAATTGGATATTGAAAGCAATACAATTGCTTCCATGAGAAAAGAAGGTTTTGCAATCTCTCACTCTGTGCCTTTTGGAAGAATGCTTCCAGGAGCTGGTTCTATCATCCTTTTGGGAGATAAGAAGCACGCAGATGAACTTATCTTGTCTAAAGATGTAACTATGTTCACTCAGTTCGCTGGTGCACCGGGAGCTTATCCAGGTAATGTATTGGGGATTATGGCCAAATACAGAAATCTCTATCGCAATGCTGAAAACAACAAGAAGCATTATGATTCTTATGCTGAAAACCCAAGCGGTATTGAAAGACCAGAAAGAGACAGAGTAACAGAAGCTTTCTTCCCTGTAGTTACTAAACAACAGGCTGTAATGTATGATGCTTCTGGAGTTCTTGAAGTTCAAAGGGCAATGAGATTACAAAAAGAGCTAGGTTTCAGACTGATGGTTGGCAATGTAAAACAGGCATGGGATTTAGGCCAAATGTTCAAAGACAATGGCACTGGTGTATTCTTGTCTCTAGACTTACCTGATGCTCCGAAAGAAGCGAAAGGGAAAGATTTAGATGAAATGACAGAAGAAACCAAAAGGTTAGAAGCTAGAAAAGTAGACTTCTACAAAAAATATGTTGGTCAAGCGGCTTCTCTAGCCAATTCAGGTGTGAAATTTGGCTTCTCTTCACTTGATGCTACTAGCACAAAGGTAAAAGCCAATTTATTGACCATGATAGAAAATGGTTTGAGCGAAAATGACGCACTTGCTGCACTTACAACAAATGCTGCTAGTCTTTTAGGAATTGATAAAATCACAGGAACCGTAGAAGCAGGTAAGATTGCCAACATTATGGTGAGCAATGCTCCTTACTTCACTAAAGATTCACAAATTAAATTCATGTTTGTGGATGGTGACAAGTATGACTTCGAAATCAAAGAAAAAGGTGCAGCCGGAAATGGTAACAGGTCAGCTGCTGCTGGCAATGACCCAATTGTTGGTTCATGGACTTATAACTTTGAAACACCTAATGGTGCCTCTACTGGTAAAATGACTTTCGCGAAAGATGGCGATACATATACTGGAAAAATGACCAGCAATGACGGTGCCCCTGATGCCAACTTGCAAGAAGTAACTTTTGCCAATGGCACTCTTAGCTTTATCTTCATGATAGATGCAGGTGGTCAATCTGTTGAATTAGTTGTTTCTGGAACTGTTACTGGCAACCAATATGATGCAGAGGTTACAGTTTCTGCCTTCAATTTCTCTACTCCGATGAGCGCTACTAAAGACGGCCAATAAAATCTGAAAACATGAAAAAAAATATTTTAATACTAACACTCATACTCTTTACAGGCTTTATTTCTGAAGCTCAAGTAAAGAAGGGAGATGTGCTGATTAAGAATGGAACCGTTTTGACCATTACCAAAGGAACTTTGGACAATACAGACGTTCTCATTAAAGACGGCAAGATCTCTAGAATTGGAAAGAATCTTAAAGCTCCAAACGGAGTTCAGGAGATTGATGCTACAGGTAAGTTCATTATGCCTGGAATTATCGATGCACATTCACATATTGCACTTAGCTCTGTTAACGAAGGCACAAGCCAAGTAACAGCTGAGGTAAATATGGGCGATGTTATTGATCCTTTCGATGTTTCTATTTACAGAGCATTGGCTGGTGGTGTTACCTCTACTCACGCACTTCACGGTTCTGCTAATGTAATTGGTGGAGAAAGCGAAACTTTAAAACTTCGTTATGGAACTTCTAACCCTGAGGAATTAAAGTTCGAAGATGCGCCTAGAACAATCAAGTTCGCATTGGGTGAAAACCCAACTAGAGGTGGGCGTTCTCGTGGTATTCAGCCTTCAAGCCGTATGGGCGTTGAGGCTATGTTGAGAAATTCATTTAACGATGCTATTGCTTACAGGTCTACATGGGCTGCTTACAAAGCAGATAAAAACCCGAGAAAAGTAGCTCCAGAGTATGATTTAAGAATGGAGACTTTGGTTGATATTCTTGATGGTAAAGTTTTGGTGCATTGTCACTCTTACCGTGCGGATGAGATTTATATGTTGTTGAAAGTTTTCACTGATTTCGGAATCAAGAAACTCACCTTCCAACATGCAAACGAAGCATACAAAGTAGCTTCTGAATTGGCTGAATTTGGAGCAAGTGCTTCAGTTTTCGCTGATTGGTGGGCTTACAAATTAGAGGTATACTGGTCTACAGCATACAACGCTACTATTCTTACTAGAAATGGCGTGTTGACTTCTATCAACTCTGATTCAGGCGAATTGATTCGTCACTTATTCCACGAAGCTGCTAAAACTCAAAAATATGGTGACTTAAGCGATGAGGAAGCACTTTCATTGATCACATTAAACCCTGCTAAGCAATTAGGTATCGACAACAGAGTTGGTTCAATTGAAGTAGGAAAAGATGCTGATATCGCAATCTTTGAGGGTCATCCCCTATCTGTTTATGCTATTCCAGTAATGACTTTTGTGGATGGTGTGAAATACTTTGATAGAGCTAACGATATAGCTGACCAACGGATCTATATTAACCCTGAAGAAGCAGTTGAAAATATCACTATTTTCAACCGCGAGGATGAAGACAGATGCATGGAAGAAGGTGTAGTTAGTTTCGAGGCATTATTCTCCAACAAAAAATAGAAAGTAGCTATGAAAAGAATATTCCAAATACTCATAATCGCTTTAATGGTTCCACTTCTTTCTTTTGGACAAGAAGACGACCAAGTAATGAAAGCACGAGCGGGTAAATTCGCTCTTACAAATGCCAAGATATATACTGTAACTAACGGTATTATTGAGAACGGTACTTTGATAATCAACAATGGTATCATCGAAGCAGTTGGCGCCAATATTTCTATTCCAGATGATGCGGAAATAATTGACTGCAAGGGAAAAGAGATTTACCCAGGTATGATTGATTCTGGTACTAAAGTAGGTTTATCAGAGATCGGTAGTATTGACGTATCTCAAGATTTCAGTGAAAGTGGAGCTTTAACTCCTCAAATGCAGGCATTAACTGCGGTTAACCCAAATTCAGCTGTAATTCCAGTAACCCGTGTAAGTGGTGTTACTACTGTATGGACTACTCCTAGCGGAGGGTTCTTACCAGGTACTGCTGCTGCCATTAATTTGTTTGGCTACACTCCGGATCAAATGTTCGCTGGTGCAAAAGGAATCATCATGAACTTCCCTTCTACCGCTGGTGGAGGCCGTTTCAGAAGAAGATCTCCTGAAGAGCAAGCAAAAGCTACTGAACGAGCTTTAAAGCAAGTAAACGATGCTTGGGACAAAGCAGAACTTTATGCTAAAATTGAGAATTCAGATGACGTTAGAAATTACCCTGAAATCGAAGCTTTAGTACCTGTTGTTAAAGGTGAGATGAAACTTTTCATCGAAGCCAATGCTGCCAAGGATATCCTTGCTGTTATTGATTGGGTAAAAGCTAGAGGTTATAAGGATGTGGTTATCACTGGCGTTTCTGAAGGCTGGAGAGTAGCCGATGAAATTGCTAAGTCTAAGCTTCCTGTAATTGCTGGTCCTATCCAAGCCATCCCTACACGTGGTTCTGATAAATACGATGCAGCTTATGCCAACCCAGGAATTATGAGTGCAGCAGGTGTTAAAGTAGCCTTGCGTACTGGTGATACTGAAAATGTTAGAAACTTACCTTACCATGCAGGCTTTGCGGCTTCATACGGAATGGGTAGAGAAGAAGCATTGAAGGCAATTACAATTAATGCAGCTGAGATTTTAGGCGTTTCTAGTAGTATTGGATCAATTGAAGTAGGAAAGAAAGCAAACGTGTTTATTTCTACTGGCGATCCATTTGAAACTGCTTCTAAGATTACTGATTTGTTCATTGACGGTTATAAAGTACCAATGACTTCTCAGCAAATCCGATTGTATGACGAATTCTTGAACAGAACTCCAGGTGTTAAAAAGAACGACCCTGCGCTTAAAATCATTAAGAAATAAGCATATTTCAAACACATAAAAAAAGCGACTAGTGATAGTCGCTTTTTTTATGTCTCTTTTGAGTAATTGGTGTATTGGTTATTAGTTATGGGGAGGCTCACGTCTTCGTACTTCTGACTTCCAACTTTCTCACTCCTTCCTCAACACTTCAACTGGATTGGTTTTGCTGAATTGAAGCATTTTAAAGCCGATAACCACGAATAGCAGTACAATCATAAAGACACCAGCGATAAGCCCTTGGCCAGCATTAAGACTTATTCTTACGGCATAGTCTTGTAGATATTGCTCCATCAAATAATAGCCAATGGGCAAGGCAATTAGTAATGCAATAATAAGGCTATAAAGGAAAGGAAGTGACAACCTGCCCAATAACTCAGGAACACTTGCACCTAGAATTTTACGGATACTCACCGCTTTCATTTTAGAGTTGGCAAACATAATGGCCATGCCGAAAAGGTTCATAAAAGAAAGCAAAAGCACTACTCCTGCTAGAATGCTAAAGAGCGTTGAGATCTTTGACATGTTTTGAACACTGCCATTTACTTTTTGATCAAGCTGAGTAATGTCTGGTTCAATTACGGTTTCGTATTCCTTCCAAATGGATTCAAGACTGGCCACCAGTTTATCTCTACTTTCAGGTTTTACTTTGATTAGATAACTATGTGCAATATTGTTGACATCTGGCAGAAAAATATGTGCCATTGGATCAGGACTTCCTACTCCCCAAGTGGAAATATCGTTGGCTAATCCTACAATAGTTTTTGGTTTACCATCAACGTTCAGCGTAGTTCCCACAGGGCTTTGTAACCCTAATTCTTTCGCCAGACGCTCATTGATAATACAGGCGTTTTCCAGAGGTGTATTGGTATCAGAAAAGACATTACCTTCCTCCAACTCTATATCTACTAAGTCAAAAAAGTTATCTGACACGTAGATTCTTGATGGGTTGTTCTTTATCAAGGTGTCCACTAACTGTAATTCAATATTGGAAAAGCCATTAAAGTTGAATGGAAAGGGCCCTTTGGCTACTTTCTGCACTCCAGGAAGGTTTTTAAGTCTTTCATTAATCACCTCAGCGTTCTTCTTTATTTTCGGGTTACTATTACCGAAAGTCAGTACATTCTCTACGTTATAGCCTGTATCAAAGTGATTCATTTTAGTCACTTGAAGTTTCAATACATAAACCCCAAACACCAAGCAAATGGTAATGACAAACTGAGTGGTAAGCAGTACTCTCTTCAATATAAAACCAGCACCTCTCGGACTAGAAAAACCAGAGAGCACTTTGACAGGGTTCAGTTTTGAAACTACTAAGGACGGGTAAAGCCCTGCAACTAAACCTGTGAATAAGGTAAATACAATTAAGAAAATAATCACTTCGGGTTGACCGCTTCTCAACCCTACAGGGACTTGAAATAGGTCAGAAATGCTCTTTTCGCTAAGTTCCAAAGCCACTACGGTAAGCAATAGAGCCACCACCGCATAAACCACAGATTCCATAAGAAACTGCGTTCTTATTTCCTTTACATTAGCACCATTGACCTTTCGGATACCAACCTCTTTGGCACGTTTAAGCGAAAGACTTAAGGCAATGGCCACATAGCCTAAAAAGGCACAAAGCAAAACTCCAAAAGTGATGTACATTACCGTTTTAATCATTTTTTTGGAAGCCCCAAAAAGGGAGTAGTACTGCGCACCATAATCATAGATAGAATTACCCCAGTATGCGTCTGCTAGGTTTTCGGTATAGATTCCTTTAAGATTTTCAAAAGCACCTACATTCTGAGCCGTTCTAAAAACACCTTCTTCGAGCTGTTCTTTCGATACTTCTTCCTTAAGCTTGACATGCGTTAACAAGTAGAAGAACGCTCTGTTTGAGTCGGCCATTTCCTTTTTAAATTCTTCCATGGAAAAGAATAGCCCTGGATTAAATACGGATAACTCAGAAACCTGATCCATGACTCCAGAAATCAAGAATGTGCCCTTCTCATGAATTTGTATTTCTTCGCCTACAGGGTTCTTATTTGGAAATAAGGTCTCGGACAAACTACTTGAAATCACAACTTTCCCCGTTCCTTCCAAGGCGTTTTGAGGATTACCATATTTGAGAGGAAAGCTAAAAACATCAAATACATTGTTGTCCGTATAAAAGCCATTCCCTTCTTTTAAATAGGCCTCTCCGTCCGCACTTAGATAAAGGTCACCTCTTACACCATTAATGGTATTGAGTTCCTCAATTTCAGGATTAGATGTCTTGATTTGCTCAGCAAAATCTTCGGTGATATAATCTTTGTACTCCCCAAAATCTAACATGATCCTGTACACCCTATCCGCATTGGCGTGATTTAGGTTTCTGGAATATTCATAGCGCACATAAAGCCCCGCCATTACAAAACAGTACATGCCTAAAGCCAATGAAAAGATCATCAAGAGTGTATAGCCTGTATTTCGTTTTAGGTTAGTAAAGGCTGATTTTATATAGTTCCGTAACATGGCTTGTTGGTTTATTAGTTAATTGATGATTAGTGAAAACGAAAACCCATTTCTGAATCCATCTTCGGTCTTCCAACCTTGTTTCATTAATTCCTTATTTCATTAATCCATTATCTCATTTCTTCATTATTTCATTAATCCCCTCTCTCATTATTTCATTAATTCCTTACTCACTTCTCAACACATCTATCGGGTTTTTCTGGACACTGAAATAGCTATGTAAACCAAGCACAGCAATGGCCAATACACCCACCATAATAATGGCTTGGACAAAGAATGGGGTTAAGTTTTCTAGTCTGTAAGGGAAATCGGCAATCCATTTTTCCAAACCATAATAGGTAAGCGGAACGGCTGCAATAAAGGCTAATATTATCAGCCAAGTGAATCGCTTATTTAAAGTTTGTGCTAAGTGCAGATAGCTTGCGCCTAGTACTTTTCTGATCCCCACTTCTTTTTCTCTTAACTTATTCTCGAAAGAAGAGAGCGCAAAGAGCCCTAAGAAAGCAACCGAAACGACCATCAAAGTGAGGAAATCGAAAATAGTAATGAGCTGCGATTCTTTCTCATAGGCAGGAGAGAAAAAACCTTCAAGCTCTGTTAAGTTAGGGTCTGATTTTACGCCTAGTTTATTGAGCGCCAGGCCTATTTGCGCTTTTACCGTCTCCTTATTGTTAGCCCTATACTTAAACTGAACAGGCCCCCTTGGATTAGCCGTATAGGTAATCATAGCGGGTTCTATTACATTTTTAGCCGAAGAGAAATGAAAGTCCTTCACTACCCCCACTACAGTTCTACCATTAGGCATTTTTGCCCCAATGGCTGGGTTCAATCCAAGTTTCTTTTTTGCTGTTTCATTGATAATGACCAAACTGTCCAATTTAGACTTTGGCAGGTTAGAGAAGTCGGTTCCCTCTAAAACCTCAAGTTCAAATAGCTCATTAAAATTTTGGTCCGCTGCACCAGAGTAAATAGTAATGGGAACAGGTTTTCCATCCACCAAAATCGTCATAGGTGGCGGAGGCGCAAACATAGGCAACGGAGAAGAAGTTACTTTTTCAATTTGCGGAATCGCTTCTAGCGCATTTCTAACGGTCTGATAATCGAGTGATCGCCCCTCTTGGTAAAGACTAAAAGTCATTATATTCTCCTCGTTATAACCCTTATCTAAATTGATTAAGTAATTCGATTGCCCTCGAATAACCAAGGCCGTAATGAGTAAGCCAGTACAAATCATAAACTGTAATACGAACAGTGATTTCCGAAGAATATTCACTTTAGATTGAGGCAAAACCCCTCTGAGTACTCCTGAAATACTGAAAGAACTCAATGAAATTGCTGGATAAATTCCTGAAATCAACACTACAAGAATGAGTACAGCAACAGGTAACAATAATAGCTGTGGGGCTTGACTAAAATTGATATCCAATTCTTTACCAATGAGCGGTTGGGCGTATGGTAATGCCAATTCAAGCCCAATTAACGCGACTATTAAAGCACAAAAGGACAAGGCTAAAGTTTCTGCCATTTGAGAAAGTACCAAACGGCTGCGACTTGCGCCCATTATTTTCCGAATGCCCATTTGCTTCACCTTAGAAAAAGAAAGGGCTGTAGTAAGGTTGATGTAGTTGAAGCAGGCCACAAATAGAATTAAGCCTCCAACAAGAGAAAAAATGTATAAGTACTTTGATTGACCACCAAACAAATTTTTAGCGTCATAGCGTTCGGTTTGCCCATTGAGGTATAGATCTGAGAACTTAAGAAATGCAAGTCCATCCGCTACTTGTGTAACATCATGTAAGACCAATATTTGCTTAGCATCTGCCATCAACTCATTCGGTGAATGTCCTTCTTTTAATAGAAAATAGCTGAAGCCTGACCCATTCAGCCAATTGTCTTTATTGTAATCATAATTTGATATTTCGGCATTAATCGACCCTAAAAAATCAAACTTTAAATGACTGTTTTTAGGAATAGGCTTTAGTACTCCTGCTATTCTAAAACTACCTTTATTTTGAAAAGTGAGCGTTTCGCCTACGGGGTTAATTCCTGGAAAAAGGGTTTCTGCAATAGCAGAAGAGAGGATGATGTCAGAGGGATCAGCCAGTGCCAATTCCTCATTGCCAAATTTTAAACCAAAATCAAAGAGTTTAAAAAGTGATGGAGAAGAGAAAAACAGTTTATCCGTTCGTATCCATTCATCATTGACCATATAACTAGCATAAGAGTTTCTACTTATACTAACAGCGTCCAATACAGCAGAACTCTCCTCTTTCAATACATGCATCAGTGCATCAGATGGCCTTACTTTAAATGACGTGCCATCTTCTCTTTTCATCTCTAAAGACGACATAAAGGTGTTTGGAGCATTCTCATGCCAACGGTCATAGGTCACTTCGTCTCGAACATAAAGAGCAGTCACCAAAAAGCAGAACATGCCAATGCTTAAACCTATAAGGTTAATCAGCGTAAAAGCTTTCTCGCGTTTTAGGCTTCGGAATACAGTCTCAAAATATTTCATCAGTCGTTATGGTTTATTAGTTAATTGGTCATTAGTGAAAAAAAACTATTTCTGACTTCCAACCTTGTTTCATTAATTCAATATTTCATTCCCTCATTCCTTTATTCCTTCATTAATCCCTTCACTCATTACCTCATTATTTCACTCATCCTTCAATATCTCCACTGGGTTAATCAAATAGGCTTTAACACTATGAATGGAAACGGTAATGAAAATCACTACTGAAGCAACGGCAATGGCTCCGAAGATTAGGAACACAGGCATTTCAATTCGATAAGCAAAAGAACTAAGCCAATTGTCCATCCAATACACCACTACAGGTACAGCAATAGCCACCGCAATCAGTAGCTTCCAGACGCTTGATACATTCAGTGTTTTCTGAATGCTCAAAAAGCCTGCTCCCAGCACTTTGCGAATACCCATTTCCTTCAGCCTGCGTTTTACCGAATAACCTGCAATACCGAACAAGCCAATAAAAGCGACCAAAGCAGCAATTACCGTAAAGGTGTTCAGCATGGTAATCATCACGTTTTCTTGTTTGTACTGGGAGTTGATTTGGTCTTCTAGGAAGAAGAAGGTGGCCTCATCGCCACTGGTTAAACCTGAGTATTTCGATTTGACATTTTCAACAACCGACACCATATTTTCCTTATCTAACTTCAGCACCAATACCCCTGTATAGGCGCCCAAAGGTTTAAACAGTGTGGCTTCCACAGGTTCTTTTTTAGAGACAAAATGAAAGTCATTCACTACTCCTACAATTGTTAAGGCAGTGCTATTTTGTTCGATAGTCCGCCCAACAGCATTATTGCCAAAACCAAGTTTTTCGGCAGCTGTGGTATTGATTATGATCAAGTTCGATGAGTCGGTATCTTCGGGAAGGAATCCCCTACCATGAATAATTTCCATGCCCATGGTTTTAAAATAATCAGGGTCTACATCAAACATATTCCAACGAAAATCATAATCACTGAAGGTCATTGACCCCATAACCCTAGAAGGAATAGATGTAGCATAAGTGGCAGAAAGCACCCCTGGCACTTTGAGCAACTCATTCTTAAGCAATACTTTTTTACTTACAGCTTCTCGTGAAAATCTATTGAGTACTAGTTGAGAATCTTTATCAAAGCCAAGGTTTTCATTCCGCATAAATTGCATCTGACGATTGGCCGTAAACGAAACACAAATGAGCACGATGAAAACTACAATTTGAAAAATACTGACAGCACCTATTAGCCTCTTGGTTGAAAAATTACTTGATGTGTTTTTGAAAATTTTCACCACATTAAGCCGAGTGCTTAAATAAGCGGGATAAAGAGAACACAGACCGGCAATAATCAAAGAAAACACTAAGCCTTTGACTAAAAACTCTGGTCGTTCAAAAACACTAATGGCTAAACTTCTATCGATAAGGCTTTCCAGTTGCGGAAGTAATAATTCCACCAAAATGATAGCGGCCAAGAAACTGAAAAACACCTGAATGACAGACTCAATCAAAAACTGGGTATAGAGCTCTTTATTTCTAGCGCCCGACACTTTTCTTACGCCAATTTCTTTAGTTCGTTCTATAGACTGCGAAAGCGCTAAACTTACATAATTAAACACAGAGCAAATGAGTATAAACGCGGCCACAAGGGTGAAAATAAAAATGTACTGACGATCTGTTTTTTCAGTTACAGGCCCTCTTACATCCAAAGAGAAATGCACATCTGCCAACGGTTGTAATGTTAAGCGTCTAGTTTCACTTATAGCATTTACTTTAAACAGATTGTTTAGTTTTGATTCTACCTCACTTATTTGAGCCTCTTTGTTGAGCAAAAAATAGGTTTGATCATTGTAACTCGCATTCCATTGGTTAAAGCCATTCTCACCCCTCCAGCCATTCACTGTGGTGTGTAATGCAATAATTTCGGCTTTGATCGAAGTGGTATTTGGCAGGTCTTTATACACCCCATCAATGATCAAATCAACACGCCCCACTTTAACCACCTTGCCCATTGCATTATTTGCGCTGCCAAAATATTGAGTGGCTTTTGATTCATTGATTAACATTGAATTCGGTGTCTTTAATACACTCGAGACACTACCCGCTACGAAATCGAGATCGAAGAACTCTAAAAACCCAGGATCAATGGCCGCACTTTCAACCCTGCCCACTGAGTCTTGAACTCCTTTGACTACAATGCTTTTAGGTAAATTCTCCAATCTACTGAAAGCTTCTATTTCAGGAATTTCGCCCTGTGCTGTAGGCCCAAGTGCTGAAGTAAGCCCGCTCTGCTTCTCTTCACCTATGTCTGATGTATTAATTTGAACCACTCTGTAAATCCTATCCTTCTTTTCATGAAACTGATCATAGGCCAATTCATTCTGAAGAAAAAGGTAAATGATAAAGAATGAGCCCAAACCGATACTCAGCCCTAATATGTTCAGACTTGCATAGAGCTTGTTTCTTCTCAGGTTTCTAAAAGCAACTTTGATGTAGTTTCGTAGCATGGTTGTTTAGTTATGGGTGTATTAGTTATTAGTTATGCGGGCTCTTCCAAGTTACCTCTTCGGTCTTCCAAACCCTTATTTCATTAATCCCTTCCCTCATTAATTCAGTGTTTCATTGTTCCCTTTATTCATTATTTCATTCGTCTTTTAGTATCTCCACTGGGTTAATCAAATAGGCTTTTATGCTGTGAATGGAAACCGTAAGAAAAATCACGATGGAGGCAACAGCAATGGCTCCGAAGATTAGGAACACAGGCATTTCAATTCGATAAGCAAAAGAACTAAGCCAATTGTCCATCCAATACAATACTACAGGTACAGCAATAGCCACCGCAATCAGTAGCTTCCAAACGCTTGATACATTCAGTGTTTTCTGAATACTCAGGAAGCCCGCACCGAGCACTTTGCGAATGCCCATTTCTTTCAACCTGCGTTTTACTGAATAACCTGCAATACCGAACAAGCCAATAAAAGCCACCAAAGCTGCAATTACCGTAAAGGTGTTGAGCATGGTAATCATCACATTTTCTTGTTTGTATTGGGCGTCAATGCGGTCTTCAAAAAAGAAAAATGAAGACCTAGAGAGGTTTGGAATCTTATTGTAGACATCCAAAACTCGTTTGGAAGTGGAAGCCCAATTGGCATCATCAAGTTTAACCAAGAACTGATTATTAGAACCTTCGGTATATTGTCTGAATACTACTGGTTCTATAAGTTCCTTTTTGGAGGCAAAGTGAAAATCACTGACTACTCCAATAATTGTAAATGGTGAAGATGCTGAACCTACTGTTTTACCGACAGCTGTCACTTCATCATAACCCAATTTTTTAGCTGCTGTGGCATTGATCATTATGAGTCTAGATGAATCGAGGTCTTCAATTACAAAATTTCGACCACTTAACAGGTCCATCCCCATAGTTTGGATATAATCGTGATCTATTTCAAAAAAACTAAATTTAACATCTGATCCGTAAAAACCCGTAGAGGAGACAACATCATTAGGAAGTTGGCTACCACTACTCACAGATTTTACACCTGGGAGCTTTAATAACTCATTCTTATATACCTCTCTAGTTCTCCAAGGAATGTACTCCAAAACCAACTGATGATCCTTATCGAAGCCTAAATTTTCGTTTCGCATAAAGCGCATTTGTCGGTTTGCAGTAACCGAAACACAGATAAGTACTACAAATACTACAATTTGGAAAACACCAATGGTACCGATCAGTCGCTGTGATGAAAAGCTGCCCTTACCATTCTTGAATACATTCACTACTTTCAATCTGGTGCTCAAATAGGTAGGATAGAACGAACATACTATTGCATTGACCATAGAGAAAACGATGCCTTTGACCAATAATACAGGCTGTGCTAAAACGCTAATTCCTAAATCTCTCTCTATCAATCCTTCGAGTTGAGGAATCAGTAACTCTACCAAAATCATCGCGATTACAAAGCTTATAAAGACATGAAGTAGAGATTCCAAAATAAACTGTTTGCCTAGCTCCAATTTACTGGCTCCCGTTACTTTTCTTACCCCTATTTCCTTTGCTCTCACTATTGATTGAGAGACTGCTAAACTGATGTAATTGAAAACAGAACTGACTAAAATGAAAATAGCGACATAGGCAAAAATAGAAACATACTGTCTGTCAGTTTTTTCAAATACTTTATCCCTCACATCTAAGGAGTAATGAACATCAGTAATGGGTTGTAAGGTGAGTTTCTTTCCTTTTGCCCATTTATTATTAGATGTATAGTGTTGTGTAAGTTTTTCCTTTAGGTCACTTATGTTTGTACCCTCTTCTAGGAGTAAATAACATTGTGCACCTACGTTCCAACTCCAAGAACCCTGACCATAACGGGCATGTATAATTTCATTGAGCATAATAACATCACCCTTGATGGATGAACTGTTTGGTAGGTCATGAAACACTCCATCAACTACATAATTCACCTTATTATAATTAATTACTTGACCCAAAGCATCAGAAGTTCCATAAAATCTCATTGCCGTTGACTCGCTTATTAATACCGAATTAGGAGACTTCAGAACTGTTTCATTAGTTCCATAAATATAATCTAGGGTGAAAAAATCCAGAAACTCAGGATCAACAATTAGGGCTCCTATGCCTGATTCTCCTTCGCTACCCTCGTTAAATGAAAGTGGAACTGGCTTCTGTATGACTCTACTAAAAGCCTCAATACCTGGAATGCTCTCCACAAATTCAGGGGAAAAAGCATAGGACATATTGGCTTCCTTTTCTACACCAAAATCGCTTTCAATAGTCTGTACTACCCTATAAACCCTGTCCTTCTTTTCATGGAACTGATCATAGGCCAATTCATTCTGAAGAAAAAGGTAAATGATAAAGAATGAGCCCAAACCAATACTCAGCCCAAGAATGTTCAGGCCAGCATAGAGCTTGTTCCTTCTCAGGTTTCTAAAAGCGACTTTAATATAATTTCGTAGCATGGCTATTTAGTTATTCGTGTATTAGTTATTGGTTAAAAGGGGCCTCCGGTCTTCGGACTTCCAACCTTGTTTCATTAATTCATTACTTCATTAATCCCTTGTTTCATTCATTCCTCAATACGTCAACGGGGTTCTTTCTTGAGCTTAAATAACCA
This sequence comes from Roseivirga sp., assembly GCF_034669765.1. Lineage (GTDB taxonomy): Bacteria > Bacteroidota > Bacteroidia > Cytophagales > Cyclobacteriaceae > Roseivirga. The sequence goes on along the minus strand of NZ_JAXMOQ010000002.1, from coordinate 244,079 downwards.
TGTACGCCAAGGATACCTATGGTAAGGAAAACTATAGCCGCAGTCGCAATGGAAAACTGTGGAGTCAGATCAGTAATTCTATAGGGGAATGACGACAACCAATTATTAATCAAATAGTAACAAACGGGTGTCGCAAGGAGTAACGCCAAGACAACCAGAACCACAAACCGTTGACTTAGTGCCTTGATTAATTGAAGGTAATTGGCACCAAGTACTTTTCTGATTCCCAGCTCTTTTTCACGCAATTGTCCCTCGAAACTAGAAAGTGCAAACAGACCAAGGAAAGCGATGACCACAAGCATTGCTGTAAGCCAATTAAAAATCCTAACCAATGTTTCTTCCTGCTGATAAGCGGATGCATAGAATGTGGCCAATTCGGTTGTTTCGAACGGTGTTCCCGTGTTAAAGCTCTCCCATACGTTTTTAACAGCGAGCATTACCGTTGCCCTTTCCCCTTCTTTGAACTTGAAATGAAGGTTGGGGATTTCAGGTTTCCTGGTAGAAATTAATAATGGAGTAATCTGACTTTTTGCATCAGCAAAATGAAAATCCTTCATAACGCCAACAATCTTATACCTACCCGCTAACTCCATACCAATCGGGTCATCAACCCCTAATTCTTTATAGGCTGTTTCATTAATCAGAACAGCCTTTTTCAATTCTGAAGTTTCGAGTTCAGTAAATGATCTTCCCTGAAGAATTTCAATTTCCAGTAAATCAGCGAAATCGATATCCGCAGCACCTGTCATAAAATCTGTCAACACTCGTTCTCCATTTTTCTCAATAGGAAATGAAAAACCAATTCCCCTAGTGGGCATTGGTGCTCCACTAACATCTAAAATTTGAGCAATTCTCTCCAGCTCCGTTTTCAGCTGTTCATACTTACCATCAAAACCTCCCTTGTATAAATTTATATAATGCACGTTCTCAACATTGTAACCGAAATCCATATTGATCATGAACTTTGCTTGAGACCTGATTGCCAGCGCACTCATTAAAAGGCCAGCACAGATGAGAAACTGAAAAACAAGGAGGCCTTTCCGCAATGTTGAAGTTTTGGAGTATGGAAATACCCCCTTCAGCAAATTTGAAATATTGAATGACGAGGCAACAATCGCTGGATAAAAACCTGAAATGAGTACTACTAATAATAAAGCAGTTCCTGGAATAAATAATAGCACTGGGTTATTGAACAAAGAGAATTCAAGCCTTTTATTAAGAACTGAATTGATACTACCCAAACTTAGTTCTACAGCGATAACGGCTACTATTAACGAGACAAAGGCGATAAAAGCAGTTTCACTTACTAACAAAGAAAGTAATCGGGTTCGGCTGGCGCCAATCACTTTGCGTATGGCTAAATCTTTGGTTCTGGCAAAAGTTCTGGCAGTATGTAGGTTTACATAATTGAAACAAGCCACCAATAAAATCAAACCTCCAACAAGAGAAAATATAACAATGTACCTCCTTTGCCCACCAAACATCTTGGTTTCATAACCATATGTTTTTCCGTCTAAATATAAGTCGCCAAATGAGTTCACCACCAAGCCTTCAGCATAGGTTTTGTTTTTATTGTTTATCAAAATCGCCTTGGCATCTTCAGCTAGTTGATCAGCTGTATAGTTCTCTTTCAGTAAAATATAGTTTTGGCCATAACCCAACGACCAACGATCCTTATACTGAGTATATGGAGTTTCGTTAAAGTTGGCCGACATCAACATGTCAAACTGTAAATGCGAATTACTAGGAATTGGATTTAAAACCCCTGTGACTTTAAAAACTCCCTTTTCCTCAAATTCAATTATTTCTCCAATGGGGTTTTTATCACCAAAATGTTTTTTAGCCAATACTGATGAAAGAATTACACTATGAGGCTCAACCAGCGCACTTTCTTCGTTCCCCAATTGTAAGCCAAAGTCAAATACTTTAAAAAATGAGGGTTCGGTATAGTGTAGGTCTCCTGTTTCAAACCAATCATCGCTTATTTTATAATTATCATTTAACTTATAACCAACATTGGCAATGGTTTCAACACCCGGGCTTTCATTGAGCAGGGCTTCTCTCAAAGCAAATGGAGGTAGTAGAGATGAGGATTCACCATTATTGTATTTCATAATTACTTCAGTAGTAAAAATCCGATCTACTTTGCTATGCCATTTGTCATGAGTGAGCTCATCCCTTACGTAAAGGGAAGTGACAATGAAACAGAACATTCCCAAACTAAGGCTCAGAATATTCACCATTGCGAAGAATTTACCTTTCCTTAAATTCCTTATTCCAGTTTTTAAAAAGTTAATCATGGCTTAGTTTATTAGTCATTGGTCATTGGTCATTGGTGAAGACGAAAACCCACTTCTGACTTCCTTCTTCGATCTTCTAACCTTGTTTCACTCCTTCATTAATTCATTATCCCCTTCACTCATTATTTTACTCATTCCTTAAAGAGTCTACTGGGTTTGAAAATGCGGCCTTAACAGATTGATAAGAAACCGTAAGCATAGCCACCATCACAGTGACCAAACCTGCAATTAGGAAATAGTACCAACTGAGGTTGATACTATAAGCAAAACCTTCCAGCCAACGACTCATGGCGATATAGGCGATTGGCCAACCGATAAGATTAGAAATCAAAATAATTCGAACGTACTCTTTAGAAAGCATCATGACGATCTTGGAAACATCGGCTCCGAGCACTTTTCTAATGCCAATTTCTTTGGTGCGTTTTTCGGCTAAATAAGAAGCCAAACCAAACAAGCCCAAACAACCAATTGCAATGGCCAAAACCGTAAAGGTGAGAATGATTTGACTGAGCTGCTTGTCCTTTTCATACAGTTCTTTGACCGCTTCATCAACATACCTTAATTCAAACGGACGATTGGGAACTAGCGAAGTCCATACTTTAGCCATTTCAGCCTTAACTGATTCTATTCGGGACATATTGACCTTGGCATACAGCAGTTGCTTATAGTCTTGTGGCCCCGTATAAACTGCCCAAGGCTCGATATCATTGTGAAAGCTAGTAAAGTGAAAATCGTCAACCACTCCAGTGATAGTGCCCATCATACTTTCCTCTATTCCAAAATGTTTTCCAATTGCTTCTTCTGGCGTTAACCCTAGCTTTTCGATGCCAGTTTTATTCACCAAATAGTAAAATGAAGAGTCCCAATCGGATTTATTCTTAAAGCCCTCGCCAGCCAACAGTTCGAAACCAAAAGTTTCCAGAAAGTCTTGGTCGCCATACATTCCTCTGAAGGAAATACTGACATTTTTAGGCAGACCATCCATCACCGCTCCCCAACCGGAAAGCACATTAGAAATCTCATTATTACTCCCCGTTACTTCCTCTACCCCCGTAATGGTTTCGAATTGAGTTTTTAAAGAGTTATAAGCATTTCGGGCTGCGCGATCTGGAAGTTTGAGATACACTACCTGATCTTGGTCATAGCCTATATCTGTATTCTGAACATACCGGAGTTGATAGAAAATGACCAAAGTGCCAGTGATGAGAAAAACACTGACTGTAAACTGAAGCGTCACCAATATTCTTCGGAACACATTCCCTCCTTTTACATTGAAAGTACCTTTGAGCACCTTTACCGGCTGAAATGAAGAAAGGAATGAAGCGGGATAACTGCCCGCAATAAAGCTGATCACCAAAACAAAGCCGAACAATATGAGCATTAAACTAGGGTCGCTTTGAAGGTTAATAGACAGTTGAGTACCTGCCATTTGATTAAAAAACGGCATTGAAATTTCCGCCAACACCACACCGATAATTACCGATAAAAGCGTGATCATAAAAGTCTCCCCATAGAACTGTAGAATCAGCTGTCTTCTATAGGCGCCCATTACCTTACGAATTCCAACTTCCTTCGCTCGTTTTTCAGACTTGGCTGTACTCAGGTTAATATAATTGATACAAGCGATAAGCAGAATAAAGGCGGCAATCGCCACTAAGGAGTACAACAACTCCTTAGATATTTTCTCAGGATAATCAGACCCTATGCTTGTATCAAAATGCATTTGTGTGATCGGTGCTATTTCAAATGACATTTTGAAACCTCCTGCCGTCATTTCATCACCAATATCATCTTCGATATATTGGTTTAGCTTGTTTTTAAAGCTTTCGGCAGCAGATTTATCGTTAAGTTTTACATAGCTAAAATAATTCATAGGGAACCACCTAGAATTATCAATTTGGCCAAAGATTGAATTCAACGATATAACCATATCAAAATTCAAAGCTGTATTCCCGGCAGGATTTGCCACAACCCCCGTTACTACAAAATCACTGCCGTTGGCATTTATCGTTTTGCCATAGGCATCGGCTGCGTTATCAAAATATTTTTGGGCAGTCGATTCGGTCAATACAATGGACTGCTTCTTAAGAAGTGCATTATTGGCATTGCCATCTAAGAATCGATATTGAAATACCTTAAAGAAACTTGAGTCGGCATAAAACACATTCGTTTCAGTAAATATTTTGTCCTCATACCTCACCAAAAACTCTCGCCCAACACTCCAGTCAAAAACAAAGGTGGCTAATTCCGTTTCTGGAATATGCTCTAATGCCACCTGAGTGGCTTTACTCGGAGCGATTGCAATATGCTCCGTTTGTCCAGAGGTTTCAAAAATAGAAGTGACTCGGTAAATTTTATCCGCATCTGGGTAAAACTTCTCGTAAGACGATTCATTTCTTACATAGAGTAAAATGATAATACAGGCCATAATGCCTACCGACAACCCTGAGATGTTGATCAGTGAGTAAGCCTTCTGCCTTTTTAGGCTTCTAATTGCAATGTTGATGTAATTTCTGAACATGACCTTGTTGTTTTAATTATTGAGTTTATTCGTTGCGTAATGAGTCTACTGGATTTTTTCTGGCTGAATTAACAGACTGATAAAGCGTAGTAAGCCAAGCAAAAAGCATTACCAAGACCACTGGCAATGCAAAAAGAGACCAGTCAAGTTTAATCCTAAAAGCAAAGGTGTTGATCCAATCTTCAAGGAAATAATAGACCAAAGGAATGACCAATGCGGTGCTGATCAGCAGCATACGACTGATGCCACTGTTCATTAACCAAATCAAATGGATGTTTGAAGCCCCGAGCACTTTTCGAATGCTGAATTCTTTCAGGCGCTGTTCGGCCAAGAATAGGGTAAGCCCAAACAAACCTAGCAATGCAATTAAAATGGCCACCCCACTGAATGTGGTAAATATATTGGCCAAGCGCTGTTCTTGAGCGTATTGCGCGGCAAATTCTTGATCTAAAAACGAGTATTCAAAAGGATAAAGATTGGCGAACTTTTCGTATGTGGTTTGAATAGAAGCAATGGTGGCTTCCATATTTTCAGGCTTTACCTTTATATAAGCCAGATTATTGTCATTGGGCTTATAAAGGTATGCCGCAGGTGTTACTTCATTCTTCACGGAGAAGAACACGAAATTTTCTACTACTCCACCTAAATTCGGGACGCCAACATCATACTTAAAGACGTTCTTGCCGATTTTATCTTCAATCTTCCATCCGCCCACTTTGGCCAAGGCTTCATTCACGATTAGAAAATCATTTCCTTCTTTACCCAATTCCGGCTGGTAAAGCCTTCCTTCTAGTAGTTTTATATCGAATTTTTGAAAGAAATCTTCATCCACTGGAAAAATGGAAACTGGGGTAACGTCTTCACTGCCCTCTATTTCTAAATAAAACTGTGCTTGTCCGCCAAAGGCCTTTGGTCCCGCTCCTGTCATCCATTCAATCGAAGGATTTGAACTCAATTCATTCTTGAAAGCTTTGTATGATTGTTTGATGGCCGCGTCATTCAACGGAATCATAATGACTTGCTCTTTATCAAAACCAAGGTCTAAGCCTTTCAAATGCTTGAATTGCTGATAGATAACATTTGTAGTAATAAACAAACCAATGCAAATAAAGAACTGAACCACTACCAATACATTTCTGAAAAGCAAGCCTGATTTTCCTTTGGTGACACTGCCCGATAAAATCTGGGTGGCACTAAAACGACTGAGGAAAACCGCGGGATAAAGTCCAGCAAAAACACCAATGCCTAAAACAGCCAATACCATAAACAAATAGGTAAAGGGGTTTTGGTAATCAATAAATATGGAAGAACCCGCAAAAGCGTTAAATGTAGGTAGCAGTATTTCTGTGAAACAAACTGAAAGCACCACTGCAATGAAGGAAAGGGCGATAGATTCAATAAAGAATTGAGCGATAATCTGGCTTCTATAGCCTCCTACTGTTTTTCTAATCCCCACTTCCTTGGCCCTCTTTAGGTACCTGGCCGTTGATAGGTTGGTGTAGTTAATACATGCAATAAATAGAATTAGAATAGCAACAAGCATGTACAATCTTATGAATTGCTTATCGCCAGTCTTCTTAAAAAACGAGTATAAATCACTGAAGTAAACTTCCCCCACAGGCTCTAAACGAACACTTGAGTTCTTAATATGAGGTTGAAGTAGCGCTTTAGCTTTACCCTCAATATCCGCCACTTGTGCGTTTTTATCAATCTGGACATAGAGTGGAAATGCCGTCATTACATTCCAGTTCCGAAAACCTCTATCATCGCCATAAGCTTTGTCAGATTGCTCTAGCGGAAGTATATATTTGAAATTCATGTGAGTTTCTTGACCAAGATCATCAATCACCCCAATCACCTTAAACATTCCATAACCATTCAAATTGACGGTTTGACTAATGGCATTTTCCGCAGAATCGAAGAGTTTTTCTGCCTCAGACTTTACCAAAATGAGCTCACTTACCGTTTGCTGATCTAGTGGCTTAGACTGCCCGAGCACATCAAAATCAAATACATCAAATAAAGAAGGATCCGCAAAATGGATGGACTGTATTTTAAATTTTCTTTGATCGGCTTCAATAATCAGTTCAGAAGCTTGACCAAACCTCACCGTATTCTTCACCTCTGGGATACCTTCTTTTAAAAGCTCTCCCATTGGAAATTGGGTCATCATTTCCCAATTGGGTTCAACCGCTGTAGTATCATCTCTGGCAACTAATACCCTATAGATTTCTTCTGAATTAGCGTGATATGAATCTTTATCAAATTGCTCCCTCACATATAAGCTTAGAATGACAAAGCAAATCAGGCCCACCGTTAGCCCAAATACATTAAGAATAGAGTAAAGCTTGTTTTTTACTAAGTATCGAAAGGCTATTCTAAAGAAGGATGATAACATGGATTTTATTTGGGTTAAATTTAAAAAGGAAATAAATCTTACGATAAAAACTATCAGCCCCTAACCAACTGTCATACCAAAGTTAAAACACTGAAATACAGTTTATTACATCATAAATAAAAAACCATTTTGGTCGCCATCGCACTTTGCCGTCCGTTGACGGACGGCAGCCCATTTGATCATGAATCACGAAGGGTATCTACTGGATTAGACTTTGCTACTTTTAAAGAATACCATCCTGAAGACAGAAGTGTTGCGCCAAGCATTATCAGGCCAGCTAAACCAAAGAGCCATAAAGGTTGGTCAGTTCTGTAAGCAAATTGAGAAATCCATGAGTCAATTATCCTAATCACAACAGGAACTGCGACTACGATTGAGATGATCATTGCGATTACAAATACTCTATTTTGAAGTCCAAAAAGCTGTGCAACTCCTGCCCCAAGCACTTTACGAATACTGATCTCCTTCAGTCTCTCTCGGCCATAAAATATCGACATCGCAAATACCCCTGCAAAGGCAATAAGACAAACTCCAATACCTAAAACCCCCATCATTTGCATCATCTTGGTTTCTGAAGAGTAAAGTCGTTTATGCTCCTCTTCGAGCACTTTCAATACAAAAGGTTCCGAAGGCTCATATTCCCAAAACATCTGCTGAATGGTTTGAATAAGTTCCCCCACATTGGTGTTTTCAGAGTAGCGAATAGAATAGTTAGCCCTTCCATTCGAATAGCTTAAAGGCATAAATAACATGGCCGGAATTGGTTCACTTACCGAATTAAAATGGAAATCACTTACTGCACCTTCTTGAACAAGATATCCAGGTTTTGATTTGCCATAATAAGAAGGTAGCAATTTGCCAATAGGCTCATTTTCGAGCGTATTAAGTGCCGTTTCATTGAGTAGAGCCACTTTGCTATCACCACAAAATAGGGAGATTACATCAGCATCATAATTCTCCTGAATCCCATAGAATTCGAAGAAATGACAATCGATCCCAATACTCAATAACTCAACTTTTTCCCATCCATCTCTAAACCCTGGTTTCTGTAGGTCATTAACATCCAAAGCCCTCATTGGATGTTCATCTGAAAGCGCTATATCTTGAATGGCTGGCATCGCCATCAAACGATCCTTGAATGTTTGTATAGTTGATTCATCCCCTCCTTGAAACCAATTGGACTGGAAAACGAGTGTATTTTTAAAATCATAACCCGGCTCTTTGGACATCATAAACTCAAGTTGGCGATTCATAAAGAGCATGGCGGAAATAATCCCAAAGGCTATGAAAAATTGAAAGGCCAGTAAACTCTTTCTGATCAGAGATTTTGATCCGCCATTTCTACTAAAAGAATTGAATAGACTTGAAACCTTAAAACTGGAAACAATTAAAGCGGGATAAATGCCAGCGATAAGCCCCACCATAGAGGTAAAGGCCAAAAGAATCAAATAGGTTCTAAAACCAAAAATAGCGACAGTTAACTCTCTGTCAACAAATTGACTATAAATTGGAATTAGTGCTTCTATTAATATCAAAGCACATATAAACGAAATAAAACTCAACAAAACAGACTGAATCAAAGACCTCTTGATCAATTGAGTTCTTCTAGCTCCTATGATCTTATGAATGGCTACCTCTTTGCTCCTGTCCAATGCAACCGCCAACGAAATATTGCCAAAATTAGCGATGGCCACAGCAAGTAAACAGGTAGAAATTATGACTAACCAAACGACCAACTGTTCATCCGCCTTTGGCCCAAATGATCTAGCAATATCTAAAGTGCTAAAATGATAATCTTCAATTGGCTCCAACTCGTACTTTTCTCCCTGAGATTCCCCACCCTTATCCTGTTGTATTAACTGAGCTTCCAAAGCATCTATATCAGCACCCTCGTTTAACGTCATAAAAACCTTAAACATGAGATAACCTGTGCTAGTGAAATAGTCACTATAGTCAGGGTTCGATTTCATAGTTTCAACCGAAATAAGAAACCGTGGGTCAAGAGAGGAATTAGAAGGGAAGTCTTTATACACACCGGTGACTTCAAATTCATCCTCTCCCACTAATATCCTCTTTCCAATAATTTGCTCTCCCTCGAATATCTTTTGATGGACAGACTCGCTGATTAAAACCGTTCCCGGAACATCAAACATTCCAAAGTCTCCACTGACTTGTTTCACATCAAACATATCCAAGAAGCCTCTTTCTACATACCAAAAACCCTTCTCTTCAAAGGCCTTTTCCCTTTCTGCACTTGGTCTGACTAATTGAGTTAGATATGAATTATTGTAAGCCCTAACCAAGGATTCTATTGAAGGATTTTTTTCGAGGTAGCTTGATGATAGGATATAAGGGTAGCTGGAACTGTTTGCAGATCGTGATGAAGCCGAGTTTGTGGTTACTAGCCTATGAATTTTTGCACTGTCAGGATAAGATTGGTCAAACGTATACTCATGAATCAAATAAATAGACGTCAGGAAAATAAAACAAAAGGCAATGGCAAGCCCGATTACGTTAGTCCAAGTATAAATCAGATTCCTTCTGAGGCTTCTCAAAATGATTTTAAGATTCAGCATAGCTTAGAGTTTATTTTTTTAGGTAAAACAATCTCAATGCCAGAATTAAAGCACTGAAAAATAGATGATTAATACTGAATTTTCTTTGTGACTTGGTCGCCACCGAACTTTACCGTCCGTTATCGGACGCTAACATTTGTTTGTATATTCGACAAGCTTTTGATTTGTACAAGATTGAAAGACAAATGTAAACCAATGCTAAGACGAGACATGATGAGACAAAATCCCCCCAACCCCCTTTAAGAAAGGGGGAAGGCTCCGAATAGACAACATTGGTTAGTTAAAGCCGAATACAGAAGGGTAAAGAAAAGATGAAGCAATATTGAAAAGAAATGGCATCGTTAATGCCTCCCCCTTGGCCAAGGGGGTTGGGGGATTGTAAAGTGAAGATTATAAAAGGTGCTTTTACTAATATTAGAATAGCGAAATCCCCCTAGCCCCCTTTAAAAAAGGGGGACAGCTCCGAATAGTCATTTGTACTTAATAAAAGGAACGCAGGAGGATTAAGGATAAGAAAATGTAGAATTTGAACATCAAAAGTACGGTTACCACCTCCCCCTTGGCCAAGGGGGCTGGGGGATTGATAAGTAACTTATGACTAAATCATATTACAATAAGAAACTAAAACCATTGGCTCGTGAGCTCCGAAAACATGGAACTCCCGGTGAGGCCATCTTATGGGCTCATGTTCTCAGGGCAAAACGGTTTTATGGGCTTCAGTTTAACAGACAATTCGCTATCGGAAATTACATTGTTGATTTTATATGTAGAAAAGAAAAATTGATTATAGAACTTGATGGCCGATCGCATGATGACAAACAAGAACAGGATAGAAAAAGAGACATACGACTAAATGAGCTAGGCTATAAGGTCGTTCGAATTGCGGAAGTAGATGTTAAATATGACTTGAAAAATGTAATTAGAGCGATTGAAGCTCATTTGTCAGAAGAGACATTGAATAAACCAATAGAGAAGATGAAATCCCCCTAGCCCCCTTTGAAAAGGGGGGACAGCTTCGATTAGGCATCAGTGTTTAATCAAATTTTAATACAGGAGGGTAAGGGGAAATGAAAAAATATTGAAAGTAATCAACATCGTTACTGCCTCCCCCTTGGCCAAGGGGGCTGGGGGATTGAAAAAACAGTTACAATATTAGTCTTAATCATTACCTAGTAATAAGTATTAATTGAAACCAAAACATACATAGGGTTTAATTTCGAAAATCCCCCTAACCCCCTTTGAAAAAGGGGGACAGCTCCGAACAAGCATGAGAGGTTATTTTAATACTAAAGAAGAAAAGACCAATAAACAGAAGGTGCAAAAATTGAAAGTAATCAGCATCAATACCGCCTCCCCCTTGGTCCCGAGGCTTCGGGGGATTGTAAAATAAACACACCATGAAACAAGGAAAAATACTCATCATAGACGACAATGAAGATTTACTAAAAGCAGCAAGGATTTATCTGAAGCGGCATTTTGGTCAAATTGATTTGGAAAAAGACCCCACACTTATTCCTGATTTACTTCAGAATGACGCTTACGATGTGATTCTTCTGGACATGAATTTTACCCAAGATGTGAACTCAGGGCAAGAGGGCTTTCATTGGTTGGATAAGATTCTAGAGATCGATCCATCGGCAGTAGTAGTGCTAATTACCGCCTTTGGTTCAGTAGATTTAGCCGTAAAAGCCATTAAAGCAGGCGCTTCTGATTTTGTAATGAAGCCATGGGAAAACGAACAGCTTTTGGCCACACTCCTTTCTTCCATCCGTCTAAGGTCATCTAAAGAGGAATTGAAATTGATGAAAGATCGGGAAGACACTTTGACCCAAGACCTCGATCATAAATTCAAGGAAATCATTGGCCAAAGCGGATCGATGATCCAGGTGTTCGATACCATTGACCGAGTAGCCAGTACCGATGCTAACGTTTTAGTACTGGGTGAAAATGGCACAGGTAAAGAACTGATTGCCAGATCAATTCATAGAAACTCAACAAGAGCAGAGAAGCCTTTTATCAGTGTAGACTTAGGGGCTATTTCTGAGAACTTATTTGAAAGCGAACTCTTTGGTCACGTGCGCGGATCTTTCACCGATGCCAAAACTGATCGTGCGGGTAGGTTTGAAATTGCCAATGGTGGCACCTTGTTTTTGGATGAAATCGGTAACCTTTCCCTACCACTTCAAGCCAAACTCTTAACCGCAGTGCAAAACAGGAAAGTAAACCGAGTTGGGTCGAATAAGACGATCGATGTGGATATTCGCTTGATCTGCGCCACCAATATGCCGCTGTACGAAATGGTGCAAAAAGGAGAATTCAGGCAAGATTTGCTCTATCGGATTAACACCATAGAACTAAAATTACCTGCTTTGAGGGAACGTATTGAGGATATCCCCCTACTAGCAGAGCATTATCTAAAAGACTACGCTAAGAAGTACAACAAAGACATTTACAAGTTCAGCGAAGCTACTCTTAAGCGCTTGGAGAAATACAGCTGGCCCGGGAATGTACGTGAATTACAGCATGCTGTAGAGCGCGCGGTCATCATGAGTCGTGATAACATTCTTCAACCAGAAGACTTCTTCTTCAATAATAATCAGCCTGTTCGTGATAAGGATGACATCAATTTAGAACAGTTCAACTTGGAAGATGTCGAGCGGATTTTGATTAGGAAAGTATTGGCCAAACATAACGGAAATATCACCCATGCGGCCCAAGAATTAGGTTTAACGCGTTCATCCTTGTACCGAAGACTTGAGAAATATGGGCTTTAATCGCTTTAGAATATTCGTGTTGATCCGCGTTATCGTATTGTTTGTTACGGTTGCCGTTTTCGTGTATTTGCTCTTCTTCGATCAGAAGTATGTAACTACCGTGGTCACTGGTTTCCTCATCATTTTCGAAGTATTTGAGCTTTTCAACTACATAGAAAGCACGAACAAGAAGCTCACCCGCTTCTTTGACGCCATCAAATACAACGACTTCAACATGAGTTTTACCCATGATAATAAGCTGGGTAAAACGTTTAAAGCGCTGAACATGGCCTTTAAAGATGTGATTGATGCCATTTTGGAAGAACGTAAAAAGAGCGAGCAGTCTTTTCAGCAGTTGCGCGTAGTCGTTGAAAATATTGGTACAGGAATCATCGCCATCAACGAGACTAGAGAAGTGAAATTGATCAACCGTTCTGCGCTTCATTTATTGCAGCTAGAAAGCCTTAGAAGTCTAGATGACCTCAGACAAAAGGCACCTAACTTTCACTTTACCATTACTCACCTTAACTCCTCTAAAAGAGCAGCTTACAAAAATGAAAAAGGACAGGAGTTGGTAATTCTAGAAACCATGTACAAATTGGGTGGCGAGCTTTACAGATTGATTGCCTTACAAGACATTAAGGCTGAATTACAGGCCAAAGAACTAGAAGCTTGGCAGAACCTGACCAAGGTACTTCGACACGAAATCATGAATTCCATTGCCCCTATTTCTTCGCTCACTTCTACCCTAAGCGAAGTGTTAAAGGAAGATGTAATTAAGAAAAACGGACTCAATACCATTGAAGATGAAAGCTTGGAAGACCTAACCGAAGGCTTGAGCACCATTTCGAGCCGAAGTGAAGGCCTCATCAATTTTGTAAACGCCTATCGCGATTATACCAACCTACCAGAACCTGACAAGCGTCCAACGGATATCAAGTCACTGGTGCAAAACACGACAGCCTTACTCAAGAATGATTTCCTTAAAGCGAATGTAGCATTAGAAGTCATTCATGCTGAAACCCCAATTGAACTTAATATTGACTATCAATTGATTGAACAGGTGCTGATCAATATTTTGAAGAATGCCTTAGAAGTGGTTGAAAATAAAGAAAATGCTACAGTGAAACTAGAAACCCATGTGCATGGAGAGTTAGTAACTGTATCAATTAGCGACAATGGCGCGGGCATTACCCCTGAAGCCACTGAGAAGATTTTCATGCCTTTCTTCTCTACCAAAAACAGAGGTTCTGGTATTGGCCTCAGCCTTTCTAAGCAAATCATGCAGCTGCATGGTGGAGATATTCAGCTAGAAACTGAACTGGGTAAAGGGGCTACATTTAGAATGGTGTTCCATCAGGAATAAGCCTTTTAGATCCTTCGTACCTCAGAATGAAAAGCATTGTGCGTTTAATGATGGTTGGACTTGTTTTTCAACTTGCCCAGTTCATTCTAGCAGAACGTAGCTAAGCGTTTACTTTAGCTCCAATCGTTGATTGAAAGTTAACTGCCTATTTTCTTTTCCTGACCCCGGACTTCAGGGAAGGATCTAATTTCTCGATTGCTTTACAGTTTCTAGTTCCTTCGCTGCCACTCAGGATGAAAAGCGGTGTTCGTAGAATTGCAATGGAGCTTAATTTTTTACGGGATAGGGCTTAATTAACATTAAATAGAGACTCTAATTTACTTAACCACCAATAATTGTGCGAAGGTAAACCGCCTCCTTTCTTTTCCTGAGGTACGAAGGATCTAAACCTTCTACTATTCTAAAGAAAACGGGGCACTATCAAACAAACCCTTCTTCCTTAAACCTTGGGTTCGGATAAGTATAAAAGCCCTCTCCTGTTTTTACGCCTAGTTTACCGGCATCAATATAGCTTTTCAGCAAGGCAGCAAAGGCCTGACTTTTCTTGTCTGGGTGATTGCTGGTGATATGCCATGCCGTATCGAGCCCAACCGTATCTAAAATTCCGAATGGCCCCATTTCCATTTTAAAGTTACCCATCCAACTTCTGTCAATATCCTCAATAGAACCAATGTCCATTGTTCTGAGTGAACCTGCGGCTCCTAAAAGGGCCATCAGCATGTAGTTGAAGATGTAACCCGTGTTTTCCTTTTGAACAAAGACAGGCGTTTGCCAAAGCTTCTCTCCCAACTCCATCAATAAATCATTGATCCAAGTTTCTGTTCCCGGATGCGGCATTACGTCCACCACATTGGAATAGAATACATCATGGAAGTGGAAGTTGCAGAAACGCTCAGGTCGGCCAGAAGCATCTGCTATTTGTGAACCGAGTAAATAGGAAGTGTTGGTAGTGAAAAGCGTCTTTTCGGGGCAAAGCGCTCCAAACTGCGCCCAGACTTTACGTTTCAATTCGAGGTTTTCAGTGACAGACTCATTCAAGAAGTCGGCATCATCTGCCGCGGCTTCAGGGTCGGTGGTAAAAGTCAAGCGGCCTTTGGCTTCCTCAGCTTGTGCCTCGGTGAGCTTTTCATTTCGAATTAACATTTTAAGAATGCTGGCCTGAGTTTTAATGGCAGTATCAAGTGCTTTCTCTGAAATATCGTAAATGGTAGTTTCAAAACCACTGATGGCAGATTGCAGCCCTACCCTTAAACCAAGCGTTCCAGCCCCCAGAATAAGTACTTTATCGATGTCTTCTATTTTTAGTTGCATGTCTTTCCTTCTATTCAAATTTCATAAACTACAAGAGTAATATTTACTCTAGTTATTAGTACGAGGGTAAATTCGATTGAAATTTACCCTCATTCATTTAGATATTGTAAAAACTCATATCCTATCCTTTTCCAAAGCCTTTACCGCATTGGCACCACAAGCTTTAACGGCATAAATCAAATTAGCAAAACGAGGATCTTGTGTCAGTCCTTTTTTATAGCGGGCGTAAATCTGCTGAATAATCACCCCGATTTTAAAAGCCCCAAAAACATAGTAAAACACTTGATCTTTTAGGTCGAAGCCTGTTTTTTCTGCATAGCGCTCCACCAATTCATTACGCGTATAATTGCCCGGTAACCATGTAAGGCTGAAAGGCTTTAGCGCCTCAGAATCATCCGCTTGTGCCCAATAGGCCAATGAAGTACCTAAATCCATCAAAGGATTGCCCACAGTGGACATTTCCCAATCCAATACCGCAATAATTTCATTCAGCTTTTCTGGGTTCAATACGAGGTTATCGTACTTATAGTCATTGTGAATAAAGCTGACATATTTTTGCTCAGGAATGTGTTTTTGAAGCCATTCGGCCACCACATCCATATGAGGCAGCTTATCCGTTTCGGATTTGTAATAACGCCCAACCCAGCCTTCTACCTGTCGTTGGGTATAGCCTTCAGGTTTACCGAAATCGGCCAAACCAGCAACATTCAAATCCATGGTATGAAGATCTGCCAAGTTATCGATACAGGCTTCAGAAATGGACCGCATTAACGTAGGTTTGAGCTCAATGTCTTTCGGGGGTTGACTGCGTAGAATCACGCCTTTCACACGCTCCATAAGGTAGAAATCGGCTCCCATCACCGAATGGTTGTCGCAAAACAATACAGGCTTAGGGACTTTGGAATACACAGGTTTGAGGGCCGAAAGTACCCGAAACTCCCTGTGCATATCATGTCCTCCTTTGATATTCGCTCCAAAGGGCGGACGCCTCAATACATATTCCTTTTCGCCCGTTTTGATTAAATAGGTAAGGTTTGAAAAACCACTTGGAAATTGAGAGACTTCTAACGCTCCAGAAAAGCCTGCTAAATGGTCACCCAAATAATCTGTCAGCTTAGTGAGGTCTAACTCCTCTCCTTTCCTGATGTCTTTTGCCTTATCAATCATTGGTTGGTTTAATAGTTATTGGTTATTAGGGAAGAGTGTATTGGTCATTGGTCAATGGTGAAAGCTCAAGAAAACGCTAAATAAACCGTCATTCTGATGACGAGGTACGAGGAAGAAAGAATCTGTTGGCTCTTTACTATAAAAGCATAGAACAGACGGATACTTAAGGTTTCGCCCCAAAAGGCTCTACCTCAGTATGACGGTTACTTCTTACTTCCGTCTTCCAACTTCCTGCTTCCTCACATCCCATACCCTTTCAAAATCGCTTTGGCTAAACTCGCTTTATGAACTTCGTCTGGGCCATCGTAAATTCTTGCACCACGTTCATGGCGGAACCAAAACGAAAGTAAAGTATCATCGGTAATGCCGAGGGCGCCATGCACCTGAATGGCACGATCCAGCACTTTCATCAGTACATCGGCCACATAAAATTTGATCGTAGAAATTTCTAAACGTGCTGCTTTAGACCCTTCATTATCAATCTTTTGCGCAGCATGAAGTACCATATACCTTGAAGCATTAATCTCAGCCCTACTCTCAGCAATCCAGTTCTGAATGGTTTGTTGGTGGCCTAACATTCTACCGTCCCTTAGTTCTCTTGAAGCCGCCCTACTGCACATCATATCAAAGGCTCGCTCGCAGATACCAATCCAGCGCATGCAATGGTGAATTCGGCCTGGACCTAAACGTTGCTGCGCCAACATAAAGCCACTGCCCATTTCGCCAATCAAATTACTTTTCGGTACACGACAATCCACATAGTGAATTTCGGCATGACTCAAATAGCCTTCTCCCACATCGCCCATAATGGGGATATTTCGGGTGAGCTCAAATCCTGGGGTATCGGTAGGCACTACAATCATACTGGCCCTTTTATGTGGTTCCGCATCGGGATTGGTCACTGCCATGACGATGGCAAATTCAGCCCCGTCTGCCGCTGTGGTAAACCATTTATGTCCGTTGATGACGAATTCATCTCCCTCCAAAACAGCCGTAGTACCCATATTCACAGGGTTCGAACCTGCAAAGTCTGGCTCGGTCATGGAAAAGCAGCTTCTGATTTCGCCTTTCATTAAAGGCGCTAAGTATTTTTCTTTCAGTTCAGCTGAAGCAAACTGATGCAACAGTTCAATATTTCCAATGTCTGGGGCTTGGCAGTTGAGCACATAATGGCCTAATGGCGTAGTCCCCAATAACTCCGATAGCTGTCCAAATTCAGTCAGCGTTAAACCCGCTCCGCCTTCTTCTTCAGAAAGATAAGGTGCCCAAATGCCTAATTCCTTCGCCTTTTCTCGCTTGGCTTTCAAAATATGGTTCACTTCGTCCCAAGGGTCTTTCAAAAAATAGAGTTCCGAAGGGTACAATTCTTCCTTTATAAACTGCTTTACTTTAGGGTAAAGGGCTTTTAATTTATTGGTGGCGAATAATTCGGTCATGGGGTGTGTTTGGTTATTGGGTAATTAGTTATTGGTTAAGAGGGATCAGTAAATCGGTGATCAGGGAATATCGGATAAGGTAATTGATCTTTAGTTTCTTAACAAAAACTCTAGGGCATATATTGAATGACTCCTTTTCATTTCAAGACATAAAAAAACCCCAAACTTATTGAAGTAAGGGATTCTAAATTCTTAAACCAAGAACTGTATGTCGTATAATTAATTCAATTGCAGCATTCCTTTACTGGCAGCCATCAGGTTGATCATTCGATAAAGCGCTCTGGCGCCCACGTTAGCATCCCATTCGTCTTCGCTAGGCGAAACCTCATTCAGGTCGCAACCAATGATTGTACGTCCTGATTTGACTACCTGCTTGATTAAATACATGACCTGCTCCAAATCAAAACCTCCTGGTACAGGAGTACCTGTATTCGGACAAAGTTTTGGGTCAAGGCCATCGATGTCAAATGAAATATACACTTGCTGCGGAAGTTCTTTGATGATCTCTTCGCACTGCGTAGCCCAGGTTTTTCCTGCGTACTGATCGTGCTTTAACTGCTGATCGAAGAAAGTGACCACTCGCCCATTAGAATTGGCAATAAGCTGCTGTTCTTCATCACAGAAATCACGAATCCCCACCTGCACCAACTTGGTTATCTCCTTTATTTTAAGGGCATTCGTCATGATACTGGCATGCGAAAACTCAAAACCCTCATAGGCCTCACGTAAATCGGCATGGGCATCAATTTGAAGCAAACCGAAGTCGCCATAGTGTTTTGCGCAAGCTTGAAAATGGCCCAATGGAGTACTGTGGTCGCCACCGACTAAAATGGTGGTTTTCCCCTGCGACAGCCAATATTCCGACTGTTGCTTTACATATTCCATCAGCTGATGCGTTTCCTTGTTGATTTCAGCCAGAATAGCTTCCATTTCTTCGCGCTCTTCTTCATCGCTGCCCTCTTCCAACCAAGCAATATATTCTTCAGATTTTTCGCGCAATTCACTTCCTAACGAGTACCAAACCTCTGGAATATCAGCCATGGCCACACCCAGTTTCCAAGGTTCTGCAATGTCCAACTGACTAAAGTCGATTTGAGAAGAAGCTTCTAAAATAGCTTCTGGCCCATCGGCAGTGCCTGCACCATAAGACACGGTAACATCCCAAGGCACTGGAATCACCACTACTTTGGCGGAATCGGTATCAAAAGGCAAGCCGAAAAGGGTGCCTCTCAGCCCTACATCATTGGGATTAAAATTATCTATATCGGCCATACATTAACTGATCATGTCAGCCACAAAATTAGGCAATGCAAAGGCAGCTTGGTGAATGCCTTCATTATAATATTTCAAACCATGCTTTTTAGCAAAATCCTTGCTCTCTTCAGCATTAAAACCATTTAATGGATGTGCTTTTCCTTTAGAAGAATAAGAGAATGACCACATGCCCGTTGGGTAAGTCGGGATATACGCCAAGTAGCAATGCACTTGATCTTGTCCGAAAATAGAACGGTATACTTGGTAAATTTCTCTGAATACTTTGCTGTTGAATCGAGGTGATTCACTTTGCGTGACCATGATCCCATCATCGCTCAAAATACGGTACACTTCTTTGTAGAATTCAACCGTAAACAAACCTTCTGCTGGCCCTACTGGATCGGTAGAGTCTACAATCACAATATCGAAAGAGCCATTGGCTGCTTCTTTCACGTATTTGATACCGTCATCTACAATCAGGTTCAATTTTGGATTACCGAAAGCCGAAGCGATGCCCGGTAAATGCTCTTTACAAGCCTCAATTACTTTGTCGTCAATTTCTACCATCACTACTTCATCGTAGCAATCGTGGCGCAACAATTCGCGGGCAGTACCGCCATCTCCACCACCAATCACCAAAGCTCTTTTCGGCTTAGGGTGTGTCAACGTAGGAATGTGCGTAATCATTTCGTGGTACACATACTCATCTTTTTCGCTGGTCATTACCATACCATCCAAAGTAAGTAGGTTACCGTAAGCCTGTGTTTTATATACTTCTACTTTTTGAAAATCAGACTGTACATCGTAAAGCTTTCCGTCATGCTTTAAAGAAAGCGCTATTTTATCGTCACGTTCTGTAAACCATACATCTCTGGTACGGATTGGTTCGCCCTCTTCGCTGCTTTTTTCGTCACGCATGGCCTGTACATCGAAATCTCTTTCTTTCAGAAGCGCCTTCTCACCTCTTAATAACTCCATTGCCGAACCATGTCCCGCTTGGAATTTCTCTTTAAGGATTTGATAAGCCACCCAAGGATTTACGGTGTCGCCACAAGTAAAAATATCTACTGAAGCATAACCGTATTCTGGCCAGGTATGAATAGCCAAATGGCTTTCCTGAATTACCACAACGCCCGAAACGCCATAAGGCGAGAAATGATGGAAGGTGGAATTGATGATGGTTGCGCCTGAATCTTCCGCAGCGCCTTCCATACTTTTTTCGATGTGAACTACATCGTTTAAAAGTTCTGATGAACAGTTGTAATACTCGACAATGATGTGTCTACCCAATGAAGCCATTCTATATTTTTTTTCTGCAAATATGAGGTCTTCATTTTAAACGGACTAAAACAAAATAAAAAAACTTACTTGGAGCTCATTCCGGGGTAGTAATAATCCTTGGTTTCGGCAGTGCCTCCCGATACTTCTTCCCATTGTTCAGCAGTTACCTGAAGCCAAGCACAGGCACCTGTTACAAAACCACCTTGCGAATCACCAGTGAGGTATTCATACAAATTGCTAATGGATGGGTTGTGCGCCACAATCGCCACATTTTCAAAGATATCGTCAACACGGTTGACCGCTGCCATCATTACATTACGCGTGGCTTCATAGTACTCTTCGGACGATATAATCCTTGGCGCAACCTCCAACTGCTGTATGATTTCGGCACAGGTTTGTAAAGTGCGCACCGAAGGGCTAGTATATATAGTGTCTATTTTAAAAGGAAGCTTTTTCAAGTACTCCCCCAACAAAGCTGATTCACTCTTCCCTTTCTCACTCAGTTTTCTTCCGAAATCACGCTCGTTTTTTTGCGGCATTTGCGCATCTGCATGTCTTATCAATAAAAGATTCTTAACCATTCTCCCTCCTCCTTAGTTACAGTTGCTACAACGTGTTTTTTACCTGCTTCATATAAATACATAGGGGGTAAAAACTCTTTCATTTGTTTTTTTGAAACTTTTATGCCCATCTTTGGCGCGGTCAAAATTAAAAATTTACCAACTTATGTCTAAAAATCTCGTCATTGTAGAGTCTCCAGCCAAGGCCAAAACCATCGAAGGTTTTCTGGGAAAAGATTACAAAGTTGTATCAAGTTATGGACATATACGTGACTTACCTAAAGGCAACAAGGCCATAGACATAGCCAATGGTTTTAAGCCAACTTACGAGGTAACAGCCGATAAAAAAGAGGTGATAAGAACCTTGAAAAAATTCGTCAAAGAATCGGAGATGATCTATCTAGCGAGTGATGATGACCGCGAAGGAGAAGCCATTAGCTGGCACTTAAAAGAGGCCCTAAAACTTAATGACGATAACACGAAACGAATCGTTTTTCGTGAGATTACAAAAAATGCCATTCAAAACGCCATCAATAATCCGCGTACGATTGACATTGACTTAGTAGATGCGCAACAAGCCCGTAGAATCCTTGACCGACTAGTAGGATTTGAGTTGTCGCCAGTACTTTGGAAAAAAATTAAACGTGGCCTTTCTGCTGGTCGTGTGCAATCGGTTGCGGTGCGCATGGTGGTAGACAGAGAACGCGAAATAGATCAGTTCACCCCTATTTCTTCTTATAAAATTACCGCCATTTTCAACCTTGGCGATGGTGTTGAATTGAAAGCTGAGCTTCCTTCAAAATTTAATACCGAAGGAGACGCCCACGAATTCTTAAAAGGCTGTGTAGGTGCCAATTATTCGATTCTAGACTTACAGAAAAAGCCAGCCAAGCGTTCTCCAGCGCCCCCATTCACCACTTCTACCCTTCAGCAAGAAGCCAGTAGGAAATTGGGCTATTCGGTGTCACGTACCATGTCCTTGGCGCAGAAACTATATGAGGTAGGTAAGATCTCATACATGAGAACGGATTCATTGAACCTTTCTGATGATGCTATAAAAAGTGCTGTGGGAGAAATCTCTTCTGCATACGGAAAAGAGTTTGTGGAAACCAGAAAGTTCAAAACCAAGTCGCAATCGGCACAAGAGGCCCACGAAGCGATTCGTCCAACGAATTTCGCTACGCATACCGCTGGTGCAAATTATGACGAACAAAAGCTTTACGACTTGATTTGGAAACGTGCTATTGCTTCGCAAATGGCCGATGCCCAATTGGAAAAAACTACCGCTTCAATTTCCATTTCAACCCGAAAGGAAACCCTTTCTGCTTATGGTGAAGTGATCAAATTTGAAGGTTTCTTAAAAGTATACATCGAATCGACAGACGATGAAGATGGCACAAACGAAGCCAAAGGCATGTTGCCTCCATTAACTGTGGGGCAAACTTTGGAACTGAACCACATGATGGCCAAAGAAGGCTTTTCACGACATGCTGCCAGGTTTACGGAAGCCAGTTTGGTGAAGCAATTGGAAGAAATGGGGATTGGTAGACCATCTACTTACGCCCCTACCATTTCTACCATTCAGAAAAGAGAATATGTAATTAAAGAGAACCGTGAGGGAATGGAAAGAAATTATCAGGAGCTGATTTTAGCGAATGATAGCATCAAAACCAAAACCAAAACGGAGAATACTGGAGTTGAAAAAAACAAACTCTTCCCTACCAATATCGCCATGATTGTGAATGACTTTTTGGTAGAGCATTTCCCGAATGTGATTGACTTTTCTTTTACCGCCCGGGTGGAAGAGCAGTTTGACCAAATTGCACAAGGCAAGCAAGAATGGCCAAAAATGATTGCTGATTTCTACGGAGATTTCCATCAGAAAGTAGAAAACACAGAGCAACTTGATAGATCAGAAATTAATTCTTCTCGTGAATTGGGCATTGACCCTGAAAGCGGAAAAACACTCCTTGTGCGCATGGGTAAATTTGGGCCAATGGCGCAAATTGGTGAGGCCGATCCTGATAATGAGGAAGCCGAAAAGCCAAGATATGCCAGTCTTAGAAAAGGCCAGTTTATTGAAAGCATTACGATGGAAGAAGCGCTTGATCTTTTCAAGCTTCCACGCACAGTAGGCTTATATGAAGACAAAGAGGTCATCGCTGCCATTGGTAGATTTGGCCCTTATATTAAGTTTGAAGACAGTTTTATTTCATTGCCAAAAGGTGTTGATCCTTTAGAGGTTGAATTGGATCAGGCGATCTCATATATCAAAGAGAAGCAGAATGCGGACGCCCCTATTTATGTTTATAAGGAATTGCCTGTTCAGAAAGGTAAAGGGCGTTTTGGGCCATTTATCAAATGGAACGACATGTTTATCAATGTCAATAAGAAGTACGATTGGGACAATTTATCTGACAAGGACATTGTTGAACTGATTGAAGATAAAATTCAGAAGGAGATTGATAAAGTCATTCATAACTGGGAAGATGCTGGCATCAGGGTGGAGAAAGCCCGCTGGGGACGACACAACATCATCAAAGGAAAGACAAAGATTGAGCTTGCTAAAACCGTTGACGTCTCTGAAATGACGCTAGAACAAGCCAAAGCTGAAATAGAAAAGGCCGCTCCAAAGAAAAAACCAGCGAAGGCCAAAGCCAAGAAGAAGTAAAAGCATTTCAGACCTGTCAGGTCTTTTTATTAACTCCCCCTCCATTTCTTCCATAGTGCATCATACTATGTATGGAAAACGAAAACATGGCCGTCATTCCGAGGGATGCCTTTTTCAGGCGACCGTGGGAATCTGTCCGTTCAAAATAGCAGCAGCCAAGAACAGACAGATTGCTTCGTCATATGCTTTTGCTAACTGAGCACATCAGCCTGAGTGAAGCAATCTCGTGGACAAATGAAATCGTGACAATATTAGGAAAATGTTATCTCACAGGATAACTTTACGTAATGGTTAGGACCATAAAATTTCACGAACATCATTTCATTGAATTCTATCAAAAAGGAAAAAATAACGGTGATGAAAAATTATAAGGACATAAAGAATTTTGACGAGCTTGTTGAACTGGAGCACGGGAAAATCGGGGCAGAGAGCCGAAATAAATACGAAGAAGGTGCTCAAATGTTTATTGTGAGTGAAATGCTCAAGTCTGCGCGAAAAGAGGCTAACCTGACACAAGAACAGCTTGCTGAAAGGTCAGGGACAAAGAAGAGCTATATTTCTAAAATTGAGAATGGAAAAGGAAACATCCAGCTCTCTACTCTAATCCGGATTTTTGAACAAGGATTGAACAGAAGAATCGGACTGACTTTCTTGTAAAGTGACAATAGAATAAGCCAAAGTCGAAATAGATCAATGAATACAGAATGGATTGACATAATGAAACAAACAAGTCGACTGAAGCTAAGTCGATGGCGGTTGTTTGACCATTATTTCGTTGTGATTTTCATTCTAGTTATTCCATTACTTACCCTTTTTCACTTGTTTGAAATCTATGTCACCAACTCTTATGATGGAGTAAGAACAGCCAGTGAACTCATCTCAACTTCTTGGCCTTGGGTAATTATTGCTATCGCTCTCTATTTTACACGAAAAAGGCAACTGAGATTTAAAGAAGTGAAAATTGAGTTTACTGATCAAGAATTTAAAGAAGCAGTAGAAAGAACAACCAATGAATACCATTGGCGAATTGACTTGAACAATGAAAATATTTTACGAGCATATCGACATTGGAATTGGACAGGAAGTTGGGGTGAAATGATTACGATAATTAAAGACCATGACCGACTTCTACTCAATAGCATTTGTGACCCTGAGAAAACGAGTTCTGTTGTTTCCTTTGGTTGGAATAAGAGAAATGTTGAAACATTTCTAAAGCACCTTAATGATGCTAAAAATGGCATTCCAGTTCAAGAGGTGATTGAGATGCAAGAAAATGAGTGTACTTTAAAGAAGGTGCTATTCCGTCTGTTTGCTTATCCATTATGTCTCTTTCTTATTGGTTTTGGATTCTATATGATTTACGATGCTGATGATTGGGGAACACCATTTACAGGAATGGGGGCAATTGCGATAGCTTCATTCTACCTATATACAGACTTGAAACTAATAATGAGAACCAGAAGGACGAACACACAACAACAAATATAATTCTCGCCCCTGTTGGTGTTCTTCACCAACAGCCCACTGAATTTCATTCTCCACCTTTAATCCTAGACCTTTCGTGCCTCAAGGAAAGAAAATAGACAGTTTTACATCGAATGGCTTCAATATTAGAAGTAATCAATTCCACTACACCAAAGAAGCCTGTTATTTGCAAACACCTTTTCATCCTGAGTGGCATCGCGTTCTCTGAAGCTTTAGGGGATGGAGAAGCGAAGGAACTAAAGCGAGTGAAGCCCTTGTTGGCCTTGATAACGATAAGGCATAAATCCCCTACCACCAAAAACCCAACCCGATATGAAAATTGAGTCCTTTAATGAAAACCTAGACTTTAACGAAAAGAAGATCGTGACTAAAGTCCTTTTGGAAACTTCCTTTTCCAAAGAAATTAGAATTCTCTTAAAACAAGGGCAAATGATGAAAGAGCATAAAGCTCCTTTTCCCATCATCGTGCATATTATAGATGGCCAAATAGATTTCGGTGTACAAGGCAATGTACATCCATTAAAAAAAGGAGATATCATCACCCTAGATGCTAATATTCCCCATGATTTAACTGCCCTGCAAGACAGTATCGTGCGTTTAACGCTTTCTAAACTAGATACCAGTGAACGTGTAGAAAAGGTGGTTTCAGACTCATAGAAGAATGCTAGCGTTCAGACCTATAAGGTTTTAAAACCTTATAGGTCTTTGCTATACAAATGCCAATTACAAACCCGTGATTTTATACACAGTTTTACCACCAACAAAGGCTTCATCATTGGTATTATAAAACACCTTAGACAATTCACTCGGTACCTCTGCCGCTGTTACCTGTTGCTGGGTGCAACCATCGGTAAGCCCAGTACAACTGATGGCAATAAAGTTTGGGTTTTGGTATGTAAATGCCACATGTCGGCCAGAAGCCATTTTATGGTAAGATGGATATGTCCCTACATAACTAACTGCGCCTGCTACTTCATTTTTCAAGTATTTGAAGGTTGC
Organism: Roseivirga sp.; assembly: GCF_034669765.1. Lineage (GTDB taxonomy): Bacteria > Bacteroidota > Bacteroidia > Cytophagales > Cyclobacteriaceae > Roseivirga. The sequence continues at coordinate 218,001 of NZ_JAXMOQ010000002.1, read as the reverse complement.
ACCTTCATCTGTGCTTATAAAACTGGCAAAATCTGGATTTCCTAATGGATTTCTATTTTCTAAATAAACCAAGCGCCCTTCTGGGCTAATGGCCTTTGGTGCAAATCCGTCAACGTTCTTATGTTCTGAAATCAACTGCCAGTTATAAGCATCGGTAGATGAATATACTGCCATGTCAAATTTAGAATACTGGAACCCAGTCCCCGAAGGAACATAATAATATTCTTTATAGGTGAGAGCGTAATAGCCACCCTTGCTATTCTTAACAACAAAATTTGGCGCGATGCCATTTTCGTTTTCCAGTTTCCATGAGCTTCCATTATTGGTTGTTGAAAAAGTACCCTCACCTGTATACGCCACTGTTTTCTGTGCTTCAGCATATCCATATAGTACGTTTTTGAATTCCGAATTTTGATACGTCTTTGATGTCATGTCATACTTTTTATTTCTGAAATAGAGCTGCTCGCCCACCTCCATCACAAATCCGGTATTAGAGTAATTATTATCAAAATTTATGTTTGTAGCAACGTATTCCTGGCCCGAAGCAGTTGATTTTACAAGGCCATAATCACGATATTTACCACCTTCAATAAAGCCAGTATAGTAAACGGTTCCGTTTACCTTGGCTGTTCTTGGAAAAGCGATATCAGTTTCAGTGAGCGTTGATCCGCTGGCTTCAAAAGTTGTCTTTAACACAGTATCGTATTTGCCAGTTCTTAAGGGATTTTCATACAAATCGACATACATTTTCCCGTCTTCTACAGCCACGGCTATCGGATTATCTTGATAATCGTAAGTTGAAGGATAATCATAATAAGCAAGTTGATCATTTGGGTTTACAACCACGGCAGCTCCCCCACTGGCATATCCAAAGTAGCCTTGATTATAGGATAGCTTTGCGTTATTATTATTGTTGGCGCTGACACCTCTCAATCTTCTTGCATCAAAAGCAGGCCATACTCTAGAAGTTAAATTGTTGGTAGCGATATCATACTCAGCCAAAGTGCGATAGTACATACTTAAGAACCCGATTTTTCCATTGCTATAAATCATTTCACCAGGCAAGGCATTCACCGCTATTCCTAAATTTGTCGACTGGCCATTTTCAAATTTATAGAGTGTGCCGTTAAGGTAATAGGCTACACCATTCGCGTCCATCACAGGCCCTGCAGAATTGTATATTGTAGGTACTGTTTGTGTGCTATTGTCATTTAGGTTTTTTAAAATTTTACCCGATAGCAAAATGCCATTATTACTCACCGCAGTAAAATCACTAATACCAGACAGCTCAGTGAAAGTCACCCCTGCATCTTTTGAGAAATAGAATTTATAATTGGCATTGCTACCGTCTATTCGGGTGTCTAGACTGGCCGCTATATATTGACCATTTTCGCTTACTACCAATTTCGTAGCCTTAAACAGCTCTGTGGGTTCCATTATGGTACTTATCAGTGGGCTGGCCCCTCCTGAATCTGGCTTATCGGGGTTGGGTTCGTCATCATTTCCACAAGCACTCAAGAACAACAAAATGCACAATGCAGCGATTAGGGATATTTTGGAATGGATGATTTTACTCATAATGGATTGATTCAAGTTATTTCACAAAAATCAATGCTATTCAGCCTTGTTTCAATACATCCCCATCGGTATTCAGGCGTGCGTGTTAGTGGGTATTTGTATTCTGATTCTTGTAATTCCTACAAGCAGACGAATTCTTTCTTCACTTTCGTTACACTTCAGGTTCATCAGAATGACGGTGAATAGTTGTCTTTTCAAAGTAATTTACCCTTTGTATAAAAAAGGTTACTGCCCTGTGACTTAGTATTATTACTGAAGTGAAATACTGAAAAGTATTTTTATCTTCAACACAGCTAATCAAACTTTGAATAAACAGCACTAACATGAAAGCAAGATTAATAATAGCATTGTTGATATTTACCATATCACATTACTCCTACGCGCAATGTGAGTCGGTTACGGTTCAAAGTGTATCCGAATTCACTCCATTGGCTATGGATTCTTTATATGAAGCTGATGGCCTTAGAGACGGCCCTGATTATGATGGTGCTACGTTATACTTTCCTACCAATGGGGAATCCAATTTAAAGAGTATCGTCCTCGTACCAGGCTACAAAGCCACACAAAAATCTGTGAGTTTCTGGGCAAGATACCTTGCCGAGCGTGGCTATGTCACCATGACGATTGGTACAAACGTTTTAACCGACAGTCCTGCATTAAGGGCCAAAGGACTGGTGGATGGCATGGAAACGATACGTCAAGAAAACAAAAGAAGGGATTCACCATTATTCCAAAAACTAGACACTGAAAATATAGCTGTTGGTGGCTGGTCCATGGGTGGTGGTGGTGCACAATTGGCTGCAGCACTCGACAAAAGAGTAAAAGCTGTTATTGCCATTGCTCCGTGGTTATACCCTCAAACGCTTGTGCAATCAGACCTGGAGCACGCTGCACCAGTGCTAATTATCAGTGGTCAGGTTGACCCAACGGCCCCGCCAGCAAAGCATTCGAATGTACACTATGACTACACCCCAACAACGACCACAAAAATGCTCTTTGAAATTACTGAGGGTAATCACTCTACTCCGCTGTTCCCAAGCACAGGAAATGGAGATGTAGGCAATGTAGCCTATGCTTGGCTTGAAACTTTTCTACGTGGCAACGACTGTTATCTGCAAATGCTAAATGTCAATTCATTGAATCAAAACTCAACAGCGTCAAAGCATCAAACCAATCTGAAAAAATGAGTGAAAATGGTCGCCCAATATTAGCGCTTAAGTTATCAGGAGTTGATATAGGCATGGAGCTTTTGGGTTGGCTGTCATTGATAGGGATTTGGGTTTTAGTATTTCTGAATTTTCAGAATTTACCTGACACAATACCCATTCACTTTAATGCGGCTGGAAAAGCAGATGGGTTTGGTAGCAAATGGAGCATTCTAACATTACCAATTATTGCATCAGTACTATACGTTGGAATGACGATTTTGAACAAATTTCCTCATGTTTTCAACTATCCTACTGAGGCAGTAACAGAAGAAAATGCCTTGAAAAACTACACAATGGCCACCCGGTTAATCCGTGTATTGAAGTTAACGTTGGTTATAATATTTGGACTGATTGTGTTTAGAACATTACAGAATATTAACGGAACGGCTGAAGGCTTAGGCGTTTGGTTCTTGCCCTTAACAATAGGACTTATTTTTATTCCAATTACCTACTACATTCTAAAATCGATTAGACAGTCAAAAACGAATGTTAAGTAGGTTTATTGCCACATTTTAGCTCATGGTGAATGCATATACTGCTCCTCATAATGACAGTGAATTACTTTCCTATGGTTCCCCAGCCCATTGCTTTGTTAAACAGCAGTTCGCCTTTCCTGATTTCTAAAGGAGAATTGATGTTGTTGTGGTAGAGTTGACCAGTGCCCAAGCCTTGTGGTAAGGTGGGTTTGTATTGGGCTGTGAATTGAGCAATGGCATTTAAGCCAATATTAGCTTCCAACATGGAAGTCATCCACCAACCAATGTTTAGGCTTTCGGCTATTTCAATCCATTCTCGGCAAGAAAGAATCCCACCCAATAAAGCGGGCTTCAAAATGATATACTGTGGTTGAATACGCTCTAAAAGTGCTCTTTTCTCTTCTATAGAATTCACTCCAATGAGTTCTTCATCCAAAGCAATAGCCAAAGGGCTTTCTGCACAGAGCATCTTCATTAACTCATATTGATGAGGCTTAATTGGCTGTTCAATGGAATGGATCTCCAAAGCGGCCAACTGCTCTAGCTTTTCCATAGCATCAGCTTCTTTAAAGGCACCATTTGCATCTACCCTGAGTGTTACATCATTGGCTGAGTATTGCTCTCTAATGCCTTCTAACAAAGCCAATTCGGCATCGAAGTCGATAGCACCAATTTTAAGTTTGATGGTATTGTAGCCTTCCTTCAGCTTATCATTGATCTGCTTTTGCATAAAAGCCTTCTCTCCCATCCAAATCAAACCGTTGATCGGAATTCGATATTTACCTTGCGCAAATGGAGTATCAAAAATGATTTGCTTGCCTCCGTTGAGCAGATCGAGCAAAGCTGTTTCTAATCCAAAGCGAATGGAAGGTTTTTCAATTGGCGTATTGGCTGAAATAAACTTCAGCAGCTCACCAGCTTCTTCTGGAAAATCTAATACTGAAAGCGTATTGAGTAAAGTTCGAAGTTCATTTTCGTAATTAGGGTTATAGTCTATGCTAAGGCCTTTTAGCGGACTGGCTTCTCCCCAACCAATGCAGTCAGGATTCGCTCTTTCCCAAACCTTGATGAACCAAGTTTCCTTTTCTGTTAATGAACCTCGGCTAGTGCCTGCTTCGAAACGAAACTTTAAAAGGTGCGGAATAACTTCGAACTGTAAACGCATTACTTCCCTAATAAGCGCTTAACGTACTTCCCAATAATATCGAATTCAAGATTTACCTTGTCTCCAGCCTTCAATTGGTGGAAACAAGTATGCTCGTAGGTATATGGAATAATGGCGACTCTGAAGCTTGCTTCTTCTGAATTGAAACAGGTTAGACTTGTACCATTCACGCAAATTGAGCCTTTTTCTACAGTTACATTTCCTAAACTAGGGTCGTACTCAAAGTCGAAAAGCCAGCTTCCATCCTGTTCTTGTACTTGAGTGACTGTGCCAATTTGATCCACATGCCCCTGCACTACATGACCGTCAAATCGGCCATTCGCCACCATACAGCGCTCTAAATTCACAACTGTACCTGTCTGCCAATTCGCCAAATTCGTTTTCTTAAGGGTTTCTTCAATGGCGGTCACCACATGTACTCCATCCTTCACTTCCACCACAGTAAGACAAACGCCATTATGAGCTACACTCTGATCAATTTTTAGTTCTCCACTTAAGTTACTTTTTACAGAAAAGTGAACGTTAGTACCTTCCTTTTCTACTTTTTTGATTTCGCCTGTGGTTTCAATAATCCCTGTGAACATCGTTTTCTATACAATTTTATTTCACGCCTAACTCTGGGTATTTACCTGTTTTAGTACGGTAAAACGCCTTCATCTTTTCAATATCTTCCTCTACATTTCCCGAAGGGTAAATGGTTGGGCCTATACCCGCTATTTTGTCTTTAAAGTCTAAAAAGCCGAGTACAATTGGCACTCCGCCTTTCATGGCAGTATAGTAAAAACCCGTTTTCCATTCAGGAACATACTTTCTGGTTCCTTCTGGAGTAACCATTACCGCAAGCTCATCTCTACTTTGAAATAGAGCGGCCATCGCATCTACTGTACTTTGTCTTTTTTCGCCAGGTTTCTTGGGAGATCTATCTATAGGAATTGCCCCCATACTTTTGAGCATCCAGCCCAACGGGCCCACCATAAATTCCTTTTTGATCGTGAAATTCAATGGAACTTCCAGCAGATAAAAAGCTGCTCGGGCATATACAAAGTCCCAATTAGTGGTGTGAGGCGCTGCGGTAATGACCACCTTTTTCACTCCATCAGGGAATTTTCCTTCGAGCTTCCAGCCCGTTATCCAAAACAAAAACCTAGAAAGTAATTTCATCATTTGGCCGAAATTGAGGGTTGTGATTTAGCTTTGGTAAGCAATTTAATAACAGCGGGCTCATCAGCATGTGTATCGAAATAATGCATGGCAGATTCGTAGCCAATTTCATAAATCTCTTGCGCCTTTTTCATATCGAAAGTAGTGTATTTACGCAGGGAAGTCGGCTCAATCAAAATGTCACAGTATTCTTTACTTGCCGAAACATTGGCATTCACGCTTACCATAGAAATGCGTTCTATCATTCGCTTTGGCCCATCCAAATCATTTTCACGAATTACAGGCGCTACGCTGACTCCAATTACAACATCACAAGTGCCTCGTAAAACCTCAGAGGGTAAGTTATTGACGATTCCCCCATCTACATAAGCTTCATTTCCTATTCTCACTGGATCGAAAATAAAAGGAATACAACTCGAGGCCATCATAGCTTTTACCAAGGGGCCAGAAGAAAACACATGTTTTCGACCTTCATTCAAGTTAGTGGCTATAATTTGTAATGGAATTTGAGCATTATCAAAAGTGTCTTCCTTAAAGAATTTCTTAAAAATATCTTCGCTTTTGCTCATGTTAATAAGGCCAGAAAGGCTAAAGGCCGGCCATATAATCTTGAACAGGTTGGTTTTAGAAATCAATTCCAATGCTTCTTTAGGCTTATAGCCATGCGTATAAAAAGCACCGGCAATTGAGCCTGCACTCGTACCAGAAACCGCATTAATTTCGATTCCAAGTTCGTCCAGTGCTTGCAATACACCAAAGTGTGCAAATCCGCGAGCGCCTCCGCCCGATAAAGCAATTCCTGTTCTCATTTTATAGTACTTCTGACAATGGGAAGGTACGGTTTAGCCTTACTCCTCTCTCTGTATTCTTCACTGTACAACACTCATTCATTGAGTCGTGTTCAAGAAAAAGGATGTATTCGTTATCGGCTGCTTCTTTCAAGAATTTTTCTTTCTCTGAAAGGGTAAGTAGCGGACGTGTATCATAGCCCATTACATAAGGCAAGGGAATATGGCTAGTAGATGGAATCAAATCAGCTGTAAAAACGATGGTTTTGTCTTTGTACTTGATTTTAGGAATCATCTGCTTGTCGGTATGTCCATCGGCCAAGAAAATATCGAATTGTGAAAAAGGAGATTTCCCATCCAGAGGAACCTGATTCAAATGACCGCTTTCTTGAATTGGTAGAATGTTTTCTTTTAGAAATGACGCCTTCTCACGTGCATTGGGTTCGGTAGCCCATTTCCAGTGGTCGGCATTCGACCAATATTTTGCATTGGGAAAATGTAGTTGCAGCTTATCTTGGTTGTCTCCCACATAATCTACACCACCACCACAGTGGTCGAAATGCAAATGGGTTTGAAACATGTCGGTAATGTCATTTGGAGAAAACCCAGCCTTCTTTAACGAGCCATCCAGGCTAGCATCTCCGTGTAAATAGAAATGGCTGAAGAACTTTGCGTCTTGTTTATTCCCAATACCATTATCAATCAAAATCAACTGATTTCCATCTTCAATCAAAAGGCAACGCATTGCCCAAGTACACATGTTGTTTTCATCCGCTGCGTTGGTTCTTGTCCAAAGTGATTTGGGGACAACGCCAAACATGGCACCACCATCGAGTTTAAAAAAGCCAGTATCTATAACGTGTAATTTCATAAGCAATGGGTTTTACATATAATCAGGCATTTCAGTAACCTGCCTTTCAACTGCAAGGTCGCTTAATTAGAATATTTGCCCAAATGGAATGATGAATTTAAGGTCGTTCTGCTGAAACATGGAAACACTCACTAACTCAGCTTTTGAATCAGTTTGTCCATAAACTCCATGCCTTGAATAAGCTGATCTTTATGGATGAATTCGTTGGCCCGATGAGCTTGTGCTATATCACCAGGGCCACAGATTACGGCTTGGAAACCACCTTCGGCAAACTGCCCTGCCTCAGCAGCATAAGACACAGCATCCAATTTTGGATTTCTTACCAAATCTTTCACTAATACTACAACCTCTTGATCATCTGGTGTATTCAAGCCTGGCACGGCAGGATGCACATTACCTGTAGAGATTTTAAAATCAGGATGAACTTTCCTTAATTCAGCTTCGCGTTCTCTACAATACAAGTCGAACTCTGCTTTAATTTCTTGTGGTGTCTCTGAAGGAATAGTACGTACATCCCAACTGAACTTACATTCTTGGGCAATCACATTGGGCGCAATTCCACCTTTCACCATTCCTATATGAATTGATGTATGATTAGGCGTAAAGCGATCATCTGTTCTTCCCGCTTCAATCAAAGAGTTCATTTTGTTCTCAAGCCAAAGGATTAAACGCATGGCTTCATGAATAGCACTTACTTCTTGCTTAATTCGGCTGCTATGCCCTTCTGAGCCACTTACAGTAGTTTCAAAAATACAGATCCCTTTTTGCCCTGTTACTGGCCGCATCATGGTAGGCTCTCCAATGATGGCGAACTTAGGTTTTACTTTGTAATGGGTATTAATGGCTTTCACCAAGTCGGGAGCGCCTAAACAGCCAATTTCTTCATCGTATGAAAAGGCGAAGTAAATTGGCGTTTTCAAATTAGCTTTGAGCATGGTGGGTAAAGCCGCTAAACAGCAAGCCACAAATCCCTTCATGTCGCAGGAACCACGGCTGTATAACTTACCATCTTCTTTGTCTGTCAACACCCAAGGATCAGTATCCCAAGCTTGGCCTTTTACTGGCACTACATCCATATGTCCAGAAAGAATGACTCCGCCTTCAGCTTCTGGGCCTATTCGACAATGGAGATTCGCTTTGGTTCCGTCTTCATTTGGTACACGGTGATGTTCTACCCCATGTTTATCGAGATACGCTTCAATCCAACCTAAAATTGACAGATTGCTTTCGCCCCCTAATACTGGAAATGAAACGAGTTTGGTTAATATTTCTTCAACATTCATAATTTGGTCATTAGTCACTTGTCATTAGTCATGGGTATAAACTTCTTAATACCCAATACTCACTTACCCTGTACCCTAAAAAGGTCCCCAGTCAATGCTTACGCTGAAGAGCAAAAATAGCCATGAAACGATCAGAATTACACCCACAACAGGCATAATAAATCTGAGCCAGCGGTCAAAGGAAATTCGGCACATGGCGAGCATGGCAATTAAGCCGCCCAAGGTTGGATTGAAAAGGTTGGTTACTCCATCACCTATCTGAAAAGCAAGAATTGTGGTTTGACGGGTTAAGCCTAAAACATCCCCCAGTGGAATCATAATGGGTAAAGTAGCCAAGGCTTGTCCGCTTCCCGAAGGAATTAAGAAATTAATACCGCACTGCGCCAAAGACATGGAAACAGCGGAAGCATAAGTAGGTAAGTCACGAAGCGTTTCAGCTAAATTAAAAGCGATGGTATCGGAGATATTGCCCATTTCCATGGCTACCTTAATGGAAGTTGCCAACCCCACCATAAAAGCCCCAGGAGCCACTACGGCTACTGAAGATAAAACGGTCTCTCCTATTTCTGTTCCTGACATTCGGGCAGCGAGGGCTGCCACAATGGAAATAATAATGAACATGGCGCTAATTTCGGTAAGGTACCAGCCATGGGTAAATACGCCATAAAGCATTACTACCAAGCCGCCAACGAAAATGATCAGCATTAACCAATCCTTGCCTGTCATTCCATAAGTATCCAATGGTTTAGAAAGCTGAAAACCTTTGGTGTCCAAGCCAATAGAAAGGCTCTTTTCCGGATTTTTTAATATTTTTCTGAAATAGCGAACATTGACATAGGCCAAAGCACTAAGGGCGACAATGCAAAGTACGGAACGTAAGAGCCAACCCGAAAACATGGGCATTTCGGCCAAGGCATGTCCAGTGCCAACGGTGTAAGGATTCACAGGCGAAAGCCCGAAACCAACAGTTACACCACCTACAGCAATTCCTGCTGCCAACATTAAATCACCCCCTAAAGCCAAACTAGCAATGGCCGCAATGGGAATCATGGCAATATTATTTTCATAGCCTACAAAAACACCAAGGGCTCCAAAAAGGTAAGTCATAATTACGACCAGCAGCATTCTTCTTTCGAAGCCCATTTTCTTAACGAAAGTACCTACTGCGTTTTCGATCATTCCCGTTTTTTCCAACACCCCGAACATGATACCGCTTGAAAGCACTACAAAAATGATAAGAATGGCGGAAGAGAAACCTCCTGGGATGGCCCTAAACATGTCTAGAAAAGACAAAGGGGTTGGGTCGATTTGATGGTATGAGCCTGGCTCCACCATTTGGCGGCCATCTACCTCTACTCTATCGTAAGCTCCTGCTGGAATGAAGTGGCTTAACAAAGTAATGAGGATAAGAATACCAAAAAGCATCACAACTGGATGTGGGATATTCGAATACCATTTCTTCTTTTCCATAGGCTATTTTGATAGAAGCTAGCTTAAGCCTGAATTATGAATTAGACTTTCTCTGCCTTGTTGGCAGACAAGTATTCCATAAATAAATCTCTTCATTACGAAACCTAATACATAAATCAGGTTAAAAAAAAGAACCCTCCAAAAATTCGAAACTTTTGGAGGGTTCACTTAAAAGGTTGACGATTATTTCAATCCTTCTAAAGCTTTTTTAATTGCGTTATGCTCAGCCTTAAGCTCTTCTAAACGCTCGTAAACATCTTGTCCTGGCGCTTGGTCAGCTCTGCTCAACATACCATTTAGGTACCCTAATTGGCTTTGAAGCATACCTTGCATGTAAGTTCCTGGAGGAGTTACAATTCTGTAATACAAAGCTTCCAGTTGATCTTTCTTTAGTTGGTCTTTCTTACTCAGTTTCTCTTTATTTAATGAGTTATCCAAGTTTTTTCTCGCTTCTTCAACAGCGATCAATAAACGATCAACATCCTCAGAAAAACTCTGAAGTTCTAAAGCTACTCTTTCTTGCTCTGCAACATCAGCATCTGTTACAAGTGTAGCCCTAGGGTCAAGGCTTAATTTGAATTTCTCAGTATAAGTCTTGTCACCCACTTTCATTCTAACGGTAAACTCTCCAGTAGAAACCATCGGGCCAAAACCCTGATAAGATCTTCTAGGGTTACTGTCCCATCCGCCTGAATTACGCATATTCCAAGTAAAACGGTTCAATCCTTCTTTTTTACCTAAGCCAGAAGATGGTGGTGGTGTAGAAAAGCCAGTAGACATATCTACTTCTAAATTATCAACTGGTGCTGGTCTTCCGCTAGTGAATGACTTCACAATTCTACCTTCCTGATTAATAATGTCCAATTGAACTTCCTCATTAGTGTCACTCAAGTAGTAGTCAATATCTACTGCTGAACTAGGATATTCAGGAACACCTCTTGATCCACGGTTTCTGAAACGGTAAGCATCTTTTGGTTTGAATAAGAAAGCATCTGCATTTACAGCAGCCTCCATATTATACAAACTTGTGATATTGTCTAATATCCAGAAGCCTCTACCCATGGTAGACATGGCTATATCGTTGTTATGGATTTTTAAGTCAGTAATCGGAGTAACAGGCAAGTTATTTTGGAAAGAAACCCAATCCTTACCATCGTTCATAGACATGAACAAGCCAAACTCTGTACCTGCAAACAATAAGCCTTCTTTGTTCGGATCTTCGCGTACTACTCTCACCGGATAATCATTTGGAATACCTTTAGTGATTAACTCCCAATTCTTACCGTAATCTTCTGTTTTGTAGATATATGGTCTGTAATCATTTAATTGATATCTCAGCACAGTAATATATGCTTTTGCAGGATTGTGTGCAGAAGGTTCAACTGAATCTACACGACCATCTTTTGGCATATTAGGGGTCACATTCGACCAATTCTTACCACCATCTCTAGTTACATGAACAGGGCCATCATTTGCTCCTACCCATATTACGCCTGGCTGAACAGGTGATTCTTGAATGGCATAAATCGTACTGAAATATTCTTCACCCGTTACATCTCTTGTAATTGGTCTACCCGCAGAAACTTGCTTGGAAGGATCAAAAGCCGTCAGGTCTGGAGAGATTATTTCCCATGTTTTACCATTATCGGTTGTTTTATGTAAGTATTGAGAACCATGATAAACTAAATCTGGGTTGTGCGGAGATACCGTAATTGGAGCTACACGCTGAAATCTAAACTTCAATTTATTTCCATCATGACCATAAATATTCATTGCCCCAATGCTATACTGCATTTCTTGTCCTGTACGTTTGTCGTACACTCCAAAGTTTCCTTTACAGTTAGAGTAAACGATATCTGAATTACCTGGCTTTGGAACAGCTGGGCCAGTTTCGCAGCCACCAAGGCTAAAAATAGGGAAGTCATTAGCGCCAGTAGGAAGACTAGGTACAGCTAAAGTTGAATTATCTTGCTGTCCAGCATAAATCCAGTATGGTTCCTGATCGTCAATATCTATTTGATAAAGTTCAGCAGTCGGCTGGTTCAATTGTGTTGACCATGTTTTAGCATTATTGATGGTTACGTTCGCACCACCGTCATTTCCTTGCACCCAAATTGAAGTATCGTTAGGGTTGATCCAAATATCATGGTTATCACTGTGCGGAGTAGAAACACCTCTCCACGTTTTACCACCATCTGTAGACTTATTAAAACGCAATGCACTATTATATACTACATCGGCATTTTTTGGATTGGCATAAATGTTTGTGTAGTAGAAAGGGCGGTTAGTTAGGTTTGAATTATCACTTACAAACTCCCATGAAGCACCACGGTCATTCGATCTGTAAAGTCCACCTTTATCATCTCCAGCTTCGATATTTGCATATACCCTATTTGGGTTAGCAGGCGAAACAGCAAAGTCAATTTTACCAATAAGACCATTCGGAAGTCCTTTCGTTAATTTCTTCCAAGTATCTCCACCATCGGTTGATTTGTATACTCCACCTTCCATAGAACCTGAAATAATATCCCAAGGTTTTCTTTCGGCACGCCAAGCACCAGCATATATGGTGTTCGCATCGTCTGGAGCAAACTCTAAATCAGAGAAACCAATACTATCAGAGTGATAAAGTACCTTATCCCAGTTTTTACCACCATCCTTGGTTCTGAAAACACCGCGTTCAGTGTTTCTTCCAAAAGCACTACCTATGGCAGCTACAAATACTATATCTGGGTTATTTGGGTTGATTTCTACCGCGCCAATCTGACCAGTTTCTTTCAATCCAATAAACTCCCAAGTCTTTCCAGCATTGGTAGACTTATACACTCCTTTACCAGTAATCACATTCGATCTAAGGCCGTCAGACCCAGTTCCTACATACATGATGTCTGGCTTCTTTTGGTATACCGCAATGGCACCAATAGAAGGGGTTGAAAAATATCCGTCTGAAATATTGTCCCATGAGTTACCATAATCATCGGTTTTCCAAACACCTCCACCAGTGGCTCCCATATAGAAAGTAGAGGGCTGTGATTCCACTCCCATAACGGCAGTTACACGGCCACCACGGTTTGGTCCCAAATTTCTAAATTGAAATGCATCGAGTTGAGGGTTGTCTTGCGCCTGGCCAAAATTAAAAATCAGCAAAAAGAGCGCGGAAAGGGTTAGTAGTCTAGTTTTTCGCATATCCTATAATTCTTGAATTGGGAAGGTAATAAACTCAGGTTTAGAACCCTTCAAAAATTGGTTGACTGGTAATATGGTTATAGATATGACACTGAAAGTTAAATTTTCCCCTTCACCCAGGATGCATAAAGCAAAAAAGCCAATCACCATGGATTGGCTTTTAATATCTATTCAATTCATTCTATCATTCACTTCTCAAGGCCTTCACAGGATTGCCCATGGCAGTTTTCACCGACTGAAAACCAACTGTAAGCCAAGCGATGATAGCGACAACAATCACTGGAGCTAAAAATAGCAAGGGGTTATTAATATTAATTTGGTAGGCAAATGTGGCCAGCCAATCGTTCATGATCCAATAGCCTACTGGGATAGCGATCACTGCTCCAATGACCACCAATTTGGTGAAATCCGAAACCACAAGTAGCGTTAAGTTTTTTACGGTCGCACCTAGTACTTTTCTCACCGCAATTTCCTTTCTTCTTCTTTCCAAAGTAAAAGCAGCTAAAGCGAACAACCCCAAGCAAGCAATGGCGATGGCCAAACCAGAAGATGCAGTAAAGAGTTTTCCGAATCTTCGTTCTTCTTCATAAAGTGAATTAAAAGAGTCATCAAGAAACACAAAATCGAAGGGTTCATCCTGAACTAGTGCATTCCATCCGGACTCCACTTGCTTTACGGTTTCACCAAAGTTACCAGTTACCTTAAGCGATAGAAAATCTCCTCCGTACCAGTCTCCTTCCATACGTCCGTCTTCAAACATTCTCCTGAGGATTAAGGGTTCAACTGAACGCTTTAAACTTGCATAATTGAAATCACGAACAACTCCAATAATTGTATAGTCTTCGCCATCTCCCCTTGATAATTTTTTACCCAAGACCTCATCGAAGGCCAAGGCCTTCTTTGTCGCTTCATTGATCACCACTGATGCTGAATCTGAGGCGAGATCATTCGAATAGAACCTGCCCTCTACCAATTCTAAGCCCATGGTTTCTAAATATTCATCTGTGGTAAAGAGATTCATAAGACTAAAAGACCTTGGATTGTCTTCCATGGTAGTATATCCCCAATCTGAAATTCTATCAGACACATAGCGGTCGGTTAGCGAGATGGATTCTATATTTGGATCCTGAAGTAGCTGATTTTTGAAGGCTCCGAGATTGTCCTCTAAGACTCCCGTATGCTTTACCACCATAATTTGCTCCGGTTGAAAGCCAAGCTTTTTATCGCCCATAAACCTAAGTTGCGAAAACACCACCATTGTGCTAATAATCAAGAAAATTGAGATAGCGAATTGAAAGGCCACAAGGCCTTTTCTTAAAAACACATTCCCACCACCTATTTTACTTTCTCCTTTTAATGCCCTGAGCGGCTGGAAACCAGAAAGGTAGAATGCTGGGTAGCTACCAGCCAGTAAGCCCACTACCAAAACTAGCCCCAATAATTTAGACAAAGTATCCACAGCCAATAAGTCCGAATAGCTGAAATTTCGATTGGCCAATTGGTTGAAACCATCTAAGAACAAACTAGCAATACCCAGTGACAAAATCATGGCCACCAAACTGATGAGCATAGACTCAACTAAAAACTGATGTACCAATTGCTTTCTTCTGGATCCCAATACTTTACGCATACCTACTTCTTTTGAACGAGCAGCCGAACGAGCAGTAGAAAGATTCATAAAATTGATACTGGCGATTAGTAGAATGAAAAACGCCACAGCGGAAAATATATATACATTATTAATATCGCCTTGAGATCCCAAAGCCATATGTGGATAATAAAGGTGAAGATCCTTCATTGGTTTCAAAGTGAAAGTCCTTGCTTTTCCTCCCTCTGCCAAGTATTCAGCATAATTAGCGTGCCCAGTATATTTTACTAAATCAGGGCCAACGTACTTAGCTACAAAATCAGGATATTTGGCCTCTACAGATTCTGGAGTGGCGCCAGGCACCAACTTGGCATAGGTAAAGAAGTTATTACCCGTCCAATTACCTACAGTAATCCAGCTTTCATGTGGGAAAGATTCAATGAAATTATAGTGAAAGTGCGTATTATTTGGCGGGTCGGCTACCACGCCTGTCACTTTGATGGAGTTGCCACCAACGGTGAGTAATTGACCGTAAGCTTCTTGATTCGGGAATAATTTAGCCGCTAGCGATTTCGTAATTATAATAGAGTTTGGCTCTGTCAGTGCTTTATCTGGATTTCCTTCTAAAAACTGCACAGTAAATATTTTATGAAAAGTGGAGTCGGCTGAAAAGCCCTCTCCTTCTTTAAAAATTTGACTATTGACCTTAAATGTTTGATCGTATGGTCCAGATAATCGAACGACCTCTTCGATTTCAGGGAAATCTCTTTTCGATTGAGCCCCCAAGCTAGCTGGAGTATATTGACCACTCTGACCATTGGCAATGCGATAAACACGGTCTACATCTTTATGAAAATTATCGTAGCTAAGCTCATTAGTGATGTAGAGCATAATGAGCAAACAGGCGGCTAAACCTAAGGAAAGCCCTGAAATGTTGATAATGGAAAAGAACTTTTGGCGAACCAAACTCCTGACCGAGATTTTGAAATAGTTTTTGAACATGGCAATGTTGTTTAATGAGTTAATATCTTCTAGACCTTTGATATATTTTGGACGGAAGAATCGAAGTATATCCCATCCGAATTTGCGTTTTGCAGCCGTTAAGCCGTCTGTTTCGACCCTTTTATAAAACAGCTCATAGGCATCTCCTTCAATGATCTCGCGTATCCTTGGTTTACAGTAAAACTGTAAAAACCAAAGCGCCCATTTTGGAGGCTCGTGATCAAATTGCTGCATATTGATTTAGACCAAAATCTATGTTTGGAATTTGTTCGTGCAGTCGGTTGCGTTGCTCGCGCACAAAATTGAGGGCCTTATTTCCGGCAACAGTCACCGTGAAAAATCGCTTTCTTCGACCTCCCCTTTCGTTGGTCGCTCCGCCCACTTCAGATTTCAAAAACTCTTTGCTTTCCAAGCGATCTAATGCCGAATGCACCGCACTAATATTGATTTTACGTTCGGTTTGGGCTTCAATTTCTTCCATTACACTAATGCCATAGGCATTGTCGTTCAGAATGGCCACTACGAGCAAAACCAGTTCCTCGAACTCTCCTAGATTAATTCTTTGCATCTGTTTTTATTAGTTTCACAATAGTAAATGAAATAGATATGTTTCACTATTGCAAATGAAATAAAAACAGTGTTACTGAAACGTAATATTTGTGTAGTGAAATGGAATAACGAGCGCTTGAAGCTGCCAATTCCCTAAAGAGGCTTCAAAGCTTAATAGCCATTATCCATGTCTATTTGGTGAAGTAGGTCTCCCCCATTAATTAGCCTCTCGATGTTCTCTTTAAGAAGGCTAATGGCCGATTCAGGTGAAGTAACACTGGCCACATGAGGTGTGACCACTACTTTTTCATGCGTCCAAAACGGATGATCACTTGGTAAAGGTTCTTGGTGGAACACATCTAGCATAGCACCCGAAAGATGATTCTCCTGAAGCAGTTTTAATAAATCATTATCTACTAAATGATTTCCACGAGCTACATTAATCAGGTAACAGCCCTTTGATGTTTTGATCAACAGTTCATGGTTCAATATCCCCACTGTTTTTGGGGTGATGGGTAATAAATTCACCAATACATCAAGTTTAGACAGGAATGTATCCAGATTGTTTTCATCATAACATTGCACTCCTTCTATTTGCTTTTGAGTTCTAGAATAACCTGAAACCTCAAAGCCGGCAGAACAAAGTTGTTTGGCTAAATGTCCACCGAGTTCGCCAAGGCCCATTACTCCTACTCTGAGTTTATTGTAAGTAATCCGTTCCCAATGAGTCTTTTGTTGGTTCTGCTGAAGCAGCCCAAAACTTCTTTGATGCATGATTACGCCCATCATCACGTAATTGGCCATGTCCGTAGTTAAATTCGGATCTACAATTCTGGTAATGGGAATGTTTTCCGGAACTTGGGGGTCAGTCATTAAATGATCTACTCCTGCACCAAGCGAACTGATCCATTTTAAATTGGGAAGTTTTTCAATCACACCTTTGGCCAAAGGCTTCCAAACAAAAAGCGCTTCTACTTTGCTTAAGTCATCTTCCGTAGGCCAAACATGGATTTTACTTACATATTCCGATTGGCTTAATCCTTCAATCCATGCTTTTGGATCCCATATTGAAGTTGAAAGTAGAATGTCTATTTTTTGCTTACCCATTTTGAATCTTTAATATAAAACCGCCAAGGTTTCAATGCGTCTTCTTCGGCATAATCCACCCCTATTCGCGTACTCGTAATTATTTGGTCTTCGGAAACTTCGAGTTGCTCTTCGATCCATATTTCATTTCCCAATAAGCTGAGACCATTATGGGTTTTAGTGTTTAAACCTAAAGCCTTACCCACATTTCCTGGGCCCGAAGTTAGTGCTTTGGTCAACTTATCAAACCCTCTTCTTTTAAGGATGGTATCAATTCCTTCTATTGGTTGAAATGCCCTGATCAAAACAGCATCAGCCAGTCCTTCCACATTCGTTACAATGTTGAGCATATGGTGAATTCCATAGCAGAGATAGACATAAGTATGACCTCCTTTTCCATACATGACCTCTGTTCTTGAAGTTCGGAGACCATTATTGGCATGGCAAGCTTTATCGTTTCTGCCAGAATACGCTTCAACTTCAGTAATAATCCCAGCCGTTATCCCTCTGTTAAAATTGGTGACCAATTTTTTACCTAAAAGCCTTTTGGCCAAAACATCAACACTGTTCTCTTCGTAAAACCCTCTTGTTAATTGCATTGAATGAAATCTAAATGACCAAAAGTCTATAAAGCCTTTGTTCAGATCAATTATACTGAACCTAAAACAAGAAATTCAGTTTACTTTACTGAATCAAAATTCGACTTTAAAAATTAAGCACTAAATTTATACCTATGAAAAGAACACTGACCCTAATTGTAATGCTTGGCCTTTTTGTCTTTACTCAAAACGCCTTTGCTCAAAAACCAGCTGCTAGTCCATTGGCTACAGTAAAACAAATGATTGGCACTACCGAAATGGAATTGGTATATAGCCGTCCTAGCCTTGCTGGCAGGGATGCAAATGAACTAGTAAATACTCTTAATAAGGGTGTGTGGCGTACAGGAGCTAACACAAATACCATTATTGCTTTTGACAAAGATGTAACCCTTGGTGGTAAAGCACTTAAAGCCGGTCGCTATGCATTATGGACAGTACCTGGTGATAAAGAATGGAAAGTTATTATTAGTAGTATTACAGATAAATGGGGAACATCCTACGACAACTCTGGCGATGTAATGAGCTTCATGGCTCCTGTAACTAAGACTTCTAATAAAGTGGAGACTTTTGTGATCAACCTTACGGATTTTGATAAAAATTCAATGGACAAAGGAAATATCGAATTGGCTTGGGGAAATCTTTCTGTGAAATTCCCAGTGAAAGTGAATAACTAAATCACACAAAAAAGTATAATAGAAGGTCGGCCATTAAGGTTCGACCTTTTTTTATACCCTGTTGAACTTAATTAAGGGAAAAGGGATTGCACAACTGTTACAGAGTAATCATTTATATTTGAACCGCACAAACACAAAAACCACATGAGAAAATATTCATTCATCCTAGCTGCTCTTTTGATCAGCGCAATGGCAATAGCCCAAATTAAAATGCCCCCGGCAAGCCCTACTTTCGAGTTAAAAGGCACCGTAGGATTGGCAGATGTTAAAGTAGTGTACTCAAGACCTAGTGCCCGTGGCCGACAAGTGGCGGGAATATTAATTCCATATAACGAAGTATGGAGAACAGGCGCAAATGCTTCAACAAAAATCACTTTCAGCGAAAGTGTAAAATTAAATGGCCATCCTGTGCCTCCCGGCACTTATGCCCTTTACACTCAATTTACTGAAGAAGTAGCTACTATTATTTTAAGCAAGAACCTTACTTGGTGGGGCGCTATTGGCTACGAAGCCAAAGATGACCTTTTGAGATTTGACGTACCTGTAAAACACCCAAGTAGCATGTACGAGACCTTTACCATTAGCTTTTCAGATTTCACCATGAACTCTGCCAACCTGAATATGAAATGGGAACATACAAAAGCGATGTTCACTATAGAGTCAGATGTTGACAGCAACGTAATGGCTGATATTAAAGCACAGGTAATCGATAAAAAGCCTTCTGATGCAGGCGTTTATTTTCAAGCCGCTGGTTATTATTATGACACTAACCGTGATGCTAAATTGGCTTTAGAATGGACTAACAAAGCCATTGCAGGCAGTACTGATGAACAATATTGGGTCATTCACCTTAAAGCCAAGTTGCAAGCCAAATTAGGGATGAACAAAGAGGCCATTGCTTCGGCACAGAAATCAATGGCACTGGCCAAAACTGGTGGAAACCCTGATTATGTAAGGTTGAACGAGCAATTGATTGCATCTTTGAAATAAGATTATACTATTCAATAAAATTACAGAAAGAGGTGGCATAATGGCTACCTCTTTTTTTTGTTTTATATCATTGCATTGGCCGATAAAGAAGTAGCTGCACAATTACCACCTGACAGTACGACTTACAAGCAAATGGGTATACTCCATAGAATCTGACAAAATTAAATCCCTCCTGCTCGTAAAAGCAACATTCAGCTGCAAAGCCTGACAAAAGCCTGACAAAACTTCATATTTATCGATTGGCACATTTAATGCAAATGGGCTCTTCGACAAATTGTTTTAACACTTAACTATTTATAGAAAATGTCAAAAGTAAACATCACTCCATTGGCCGACAGAGTTCTAGTAGAAGCTGCCGCTGCTGAAGAAAAAACTGCTTCTGGTTTAATCATTCCTGACACTGCGAAAGAAAAACCACAAAAAGGTATTGTAATAGCAGCAGGAGCTGGAAAAAAAGACGAGCCTTTAACTGTAAAAGTTGGCGATACTGTATTGTACGGTAAATATGCTGGTACTGAAATTTCAGTAGAAGGTAAAGACTACTTGATCATGAGAGAGTCTGACATTTTTGCAATTGTTTAATCGAATCAGAAATTAAAAAACTAAAATAAAATGGCTAAAGAATTATTCTTTCGTAATGACGCTAGAGACCGTCTGAAAAAAGGTGTTGACACCTTGGCAGATGCTGTAAAAGTAACCTTAGGTCCTAAAGGTAGAAATGTAATTATCGATAAAAAATTCGGTGCCCCTACCGTAACTAAAGATGGTGTTTCTGTAGCAAAAGAAATTGAGCTAAAAGAGCCAATCGAAAATATGGGTGCTCAGTTGGTGAAGGAAGTTGCTTCTAAAACTGCTGATAGCGCTGGTGACGGTACTACTACTGCCACTGTTCTTGCTCAGTCTATCTTCAACATTGGTATTAAGAATGTTGCGGCTGGTGCAAACCCAATGGACTTGAAAAGAGGAATCGACAAAGCTGTTTCGGCTGTTGTTGCTAACCTTAAAAGTCAATCAAAATCAATCCAGAACTCTAACGAGATCAAGCAAGTAGCTACCATTTCTGCCAACAACGATGAAGAAATCGGGCAAATGATTGCTGATGCAATGGACAAAGTAGGTAAAGACGGTGTTATCACTGTTGAAGAAGCTAGAGGTACTGAAACTGAAGTGAAAACTGTAGAAGGAATGCAGTTTGATAGAGGTTACCTTTCTCCATACTTTGTAACCAACACAGAGAAAATGGAAGTAGAGATGGAGAATCCTTACATCTTGATCTACGACAAGAAAATCTCTTCAATGAAAGAATTGCTTCCAATTCTTGAGCCAGTAGCTCAAAGCGGAAAGCCTTTAGTAATTATTTCTGAAGATTTAGATGGTGAAGCCCTTGCTACCTTGGTAGTAAATAAAATCAGAGGTTCTCTAAAAATTGCTGCTGTTAAAGCACCAGGCTTTGGCGACAGAAGAAAAGCAATGTTGGAAGACCTTGCTATCTTAACTGGTGGAACTTTAATTTCTGAAGAAAGAGGGTACAAGTTAGAAAACGCTACAATGGAGTACCTTGGTACTGCAGAAAAAGTGAATATCGACAAAGACACTACTACCATTGTAAATGGTGCTGGAACTGAAGCCGATATTAAAGCGAGAGTATCGCAAATCCAACAACAAATCGAAAACACTACTTCGGATTACGACAAAGAGAAATTGCAAGAAAGACTTGCTAAACTCGCTGGCGGTGTGGCTATCCTTTACATTGGAGCTGCTACTGAAGTAGAAATGAAAGAGAAGAAAGACAGAGTTGACGATGCATTGCATGCAACCAGAGCAGCCGTACAAGAAGGTGTAGTTGCTGGTGGTGGTGTAGCGTTGATCAGAGCTGCTGCTGCTTTAGATAGCGTTGAAACTGACAACGAAGATCAAGCTACTGGTGTTAACATCATTAGAGTGGCTTTAGAGTCTCCATTAAGAACAATTGTTGCCAACTGTGGTGGTGAAGGTTCTGTGGTAGTAAACGAAGTGAAAAACGGTAAAGCTGATTACGGTTACAATGCTCGTACTGAAAAGTATGAAAACCTAATTGCAGCGGGTGTAATTGACCCAACTAAAGTAACTCGTTTAGCACTTGAAAATGCTGCTTCTATTGCTGCACTTCTTTTGACTACTGAATGCGTAATTGCGGAAGAAGTTGAAGAAGGTGGCGGAATGCCAATGCCTCCAATGGGCGGTGGTGGAATGGGCGGCATGATGTAATCTGCTTCGCTTAGTACATAGTATTTAGACAATAGTATCTAGTATATAGAAAGAGCCTGATTCGAAAGAGTCAGGCTTTTTTGGTTACCTGTGAGTTTTTTTAAAAGAAAAACCATTCGAAGCGTCATGCTGAGGGTTGAGCCTTTCTTACAGTCTGAATGCTCCCTCAAAGCAAAATAGGCGAAACCGAAAGCATCTGTCTGCTCATACTTCATCGCTTCTAATGCATGACTTTAAATACATACAAACCCTCTGATTTTCTTTTGTAACGAGGATTCAACGCCTTTGTGCAGGTATTCTTCGATAGTCTCATGCCTACCACCTTAGTACATTATTAGCACTCTCCTTTTCATCCTGAGTGGCAACGAAGGAACTAAACACCAGTAATAGCAAAGGGATCTGGAAACTTCCGAGACTTCGGAATCAAGATGAGTGTTCAATAAATACACAACCAGAATTACCTTCTCCACACGAAGTTTTGATAATCCCCGATACTTTAGAGCTTTGTATAAAGCTTAAAACTCAAACGGAAAGTAAAGTATGAACTTAAATCAAGTCACTGTTCCATCATTGGATTTGACAAAGTCAATTCCCTTTTATGAAAAACTAGGGTTGAAACTAATAGTGGAATCATTACCGCATTACGCCAGGTTCGAATGTCCTGATGGACACTCAACTTTTTCGATACACAAAACTGATAGCTTACCTAAAGGGGATGGCGTTTATGTCTATTTTGAATGCGATGATCTTGATAAACATGTTAGTGCGCTGAAGGAAAAAGGAATTGAATTTGATCAAGCGCCAACTGATCAAAGTTGGCGATGGAGAGAAGCAAGACTAAAGGACGTTGATGGAAATCAATTGATCTTATTTTATGGAGGAGAAAACAGATTAAACCCTCCTTGGCGTATTGATAAGCACTAAATTCTAAAAATAAATTGCCCTTACTGGCATTTAGTACCCAAATTTAATCTCTACTTTTCGCCCATTTCGGTAAAAGAAAACTAATTTATAAAAACAACGTTCTCGATAATCCTTACTGAATACCACTGATGATTACTCAAGTTTTATTGCTGGCCTTAGGCCTTATTTTATTGATCTCTGGTGCCAATGGTTTAGTGGATGGTGCCTCTGCCCTAGCCAAAAAATTCAATGTGTCGGACCTTGCTATTGGCCTCACTATTGTGGCCTTTGGTACTTCTGCACCAGAGTTAGTTGTTAACGTTTTTGCCTCTTACCAAAACCATCAAGACATCGTTTTTGCGAATGTAATTGGCAGCAACAACTTCAACCTTTTCATTATTCTAGGCATTACAGGCCTAATTACTCCATTGGTGGTTCAGTCGAGCACCATATGGAAAGAGATTCCGATTTCCTTTTTAGGCATTGTACTGGTATACACACTCACTCATCATATTTTCGCAATCGATAACTACACGCTTACCCGAGTGGATGGCTTTCTATTACTATCTCTATTTGTTCTATTCCTCTATTACGTATACAAACAGTTAAAAACCGACCCGGTGGTAATAGAAACCAAGGCGGCAAATTATTCTAACCTAAAGATGTATGGATTCATCCTCTTAGGCTTAGCAGGACTCGTTATTGGCGGAAGGTTATTGGTGACCTCAGCGGTAGATTTAGCCACTACTTTTAGTATGAGCGAGAAAATGATTGGGCTTACGATTATAGCAGCTGGAACTTCATTACCTGAATTGGCCACTTCGGTAGTGGCAGCACTGAAGAAGAACAGCGATATAGCCGTAGGTAACATTATTGGCTCCAATATCTTTAACCTGTTTTTCATTTTAGCCACCTCTGCTGTGATTCGACCAATAGCCTACGATACCGTTTTCGACTTAGATTTATATATTTTGGCAGGAGGAACCTTATTTGTTTTCATGGCCATGTTCACGGGTAAAAAGAAAAAACTCGATCGATGGGAAGCAGCAATCCTGTTGGTGAGTTACGTTGGGTACATAGTTTATGTAATTCAGAAATAATACTTGCTTCATTACTTTTAGAATCAGGCACAATTATCCGCTTTTTTAATTCAAAATAGGTTAATTACTAAGTTTTCTGCAATTTCCAAAAAACCTAAATCGATGAAAGAAGGCTTAATTAAAGATGCCTACGAAGCAATAATCAAGGAAATCCAAACCTTAATTACCATCTGTTATCTTCTAACCGTGGGCATAGGAATGCTTTTCAATTACCAGCTTTACGATGAGTTTGGCATCAATATTTTTGACTATTCCGATGTGTTTGATTTCCTAATCGCTCCCTTTGCCGATTTCAAAATATTGCTCTTCTCCATGGCTTCTATTGGAATTTCATCCATTCTATTTCAAATGGACATCGTTTGGAAAAGAAAATTCCCTATCTCCTATTCAAAATCTAGCTTTGGTTGGGACAAAAAACCTTGGTTCAATAGATATCGCTATTTTGCCTTTGGCTTTCTCTTCATATCTTACTTATTTCTTTCAGCGGATGAGTATGGAAAATATGCCAGCAATCAAATTAAGGAACAAGCACCTATTGAAGTCCGTTTTGCTGACAATGAAATTAAATCTGGTATTTTGATCGGCAATACAGCCAACATAATGTTTTTATTGAACGATGAAAAGGTGACAGCCATCCCTATTACTTCCTTGGTAAAGGAGTTTGAAATCAAGTAAGGAACTCATTCAAAATGTAACTCGTTCTGTCGTATCTCTTATCTTGCAACATGAAACGGATTATTGCCACCATTTTCATATTTCCAATTCGCGTTTACCAATACGCCATCTCGCCAATGCTGGGTGCCAATTGTCGCTTTAGCCCCACTTGCTCTGCTTATACCGTTGACGCGATTAAAGAATGGGGAGCACTAAAAGGGCTTTGGTTAGGCGTTAAGCGATTCAGCAAATGCCATCCTTGGGGCGGGCATGGCTATGACCCAGTTCCGAAAAAAGACCATAAGCATTAAGGCTACAGTTTAAAATCTCCGTTCCGAAGTCCTTTATCAATCATCTCTTCGGTATAGTCCCAAAGTGTATTTGAGCCTTTCTGAATACCATTGATCTTCTTGATCACAGTTGCTAACTCAACACTAAATTCAGTCCAAGTGCCTCCGCCATTCGAAAGATTCTGCAAAACAGGCTCCAGCCTGTCGATGGCTTTGGCAAACTTTGCCTCATTGGTCTCTCCCGTTTCAAACTCCTTCCAAACCGCTATCAACTCTTCCTTTTGATCTATCGGTAATAAGCCAAAAATCCTCTCAGCTGCTGCAAGTTCTTCGTTCCAATTGTCATGGCTTTTGGATGTATCATACAAAAAGGTGTCTCCGGCATCAATTTCTACAATATCATGGATCAATACCATTTTCAGCACCTTTAGAATATCTATTGGCTCGTTAGAATGCTCCACCAATACCATCACCATCATGGCCAAATGCCAGCTGTGTTCAGCATCATTTTCATGTCGATTGCTTTTGAACAGCTTGGTTTTTCGTTGAATGTATTTCAACTTATCTATCTCATGAATAAACTCAAGCTGCTTTCTTAATCTTTCCATTCGTATTTGACCTTCTTGTTTTACATTTACAGACACAAAGAAACAGGGCTTTTTAGTTTTAGGAAAGGACAATTGTCCCAATAACCCCATGATCAGAATCAACAAAGAATTTCTCGGCCTTATCGAAATTCTACGAGAAGATTCAGTTTATCAAAACTTGATTACTGAGCATAGTTTTAAAGCTGGTGATGTTATTCTTGAACAAAACAGCCGAGTGTATGATGTTTATATAGTCAAGAAAGGAATAACCAAATGCTATTTAACTGAGGACACAGGAAAAGACTTTGTTCAGGAATTCTTTGGGCCAGGAGAAGTGTTTGGGGAGGTAGAAATTTTTAGTGAAACCTATAGTTTTTGTGCTGTAGAAGCCATCACTGAAGGCGCTCTATTCAAAATCTCTCACTCAGATTTCGCTGAATTACTCGATCGGAATAAAGCACTCAATTGGCTGATGTTAAAATCGCTGGCCTCAAAAGTGAAATATAAAGCCATTCGCCATTCCTTTAACCAATCGCACAATACAGAGACCAACCTAAAGCGGCTAGAATCGCAATACAAAAACATATATAGCTTAATTCCGAAGAAGGATTTGGCCAACTATTTAGGAGTCACAGAAAGAAACTTGAATCGGGCTATCAATAGTCTGAAAGAAAGCACTTAGTTCTTTTCAATAATCTCTCTTGGAGTCCAAACTTCGTAAATAGGACTTCCGGTACTACTCAAACCACTGTGGTGCCATGCTTTATCAACCACTTTATAATCAAATTCTAAGGAAGCCCCTACTCGGTTGACATCTCTCGAAAAGAACTCAATATTTTCGGTATACTTTCCATTTACGGTGGTGTAAGTTCCTCCACCCGTTCCAGAAAATTCGCCAGTATCTACATTGTAGGCAATCCATTGAAACCTGGTTCCAGACAGTATTTTCATAGTTTTTCTAGCCCTGATTGGGCGATCTACTATTTCACCATTTTGTTGTCTCCCTGTAATTAGGAAGGCATTGGCCAAGTCACCACCGGTTCCATTATCTACCCTTGTCCAAACTCGGCTGTCTCCTTTAAAAGTAAGTTTATTTCCTACAATCGTATATTCATGAGTTTCTGATTTGCCTACCATCTCAGCATCTTGTGTGTTGAATTCATAGGTCTGAACTATCGTGTTTCCTTCTACTTTCCAAGAGCCTCCTGTGGTATATAGGAACGAATTATCATCAGTGAAATGGGCAGCAGAGCTCACATAGCCCCCACTCATAATGGCCACAGCATGTACTTCTCTGCCTTGATCATTTTTAAAAGTTGTTTCCCAAGCTCCTTTTAAGGCTTCGGGAGAAAGCTCAGTCTTCACTGGGTTATACAAACCAAATAGAGCAAGAGTCAAAAGAGTGGTCAGGGTTTTCATAAGTACATTATTTAGACATCAACACAAGGTATTGAAGCGTAAACAAATAACCTATTCGAAAAATGATTGGTGGAAAAATGACTAAACAGATTATCTTTTAAGCTCGGAAAATCAATCATAGCACACCGACAGTACCCATTTCAGACCCAATTCTAAAACATATTTCGTATCATATAGCGTTTTCACATCAAAGCCCTGGATTATGAAATGGACCTATAGCATTAAGAACAAAATCACTGCAGCTGTTCTTTTGGCAGCAATTCTGATCGTGACATTAGCCAACAACCTTGTGGAGCGAAGCCATTTTAAGCAGCTCGATGCCTCATTTGCCTCGATGTATGAAGACCGAATGCTGGTAGAGAGTTATATTTTTAAACTTTACGAAAACCTTCATCAACGTCAAATCTTGATTATGGAACCGGAAGCCCAAGAAGGATATATGCACTTAGCATCAGCCCTTTCAGCTTCCAGAACGCAAAGAAATCAATTGATTGAAAAATACGCCACCACTTACCTTACCCCTGAAGAAGAGGTTGAGTTTGATAAACTAAAAGCGATTGTTGGAAATATTGATATGCTCGAAAAAGGTCTGGTAATGAATGAAAGCTCTACTGATCAATTGAACCAATTGGTCAGCGACAATAATGAAATTACTTCTGAGGCCTTTAATAGCCTTTCTGCACTATCTTCTATCCAAACTAGTGAAGCACAGACAATACGAGATGAATCGGAAAAGATCATTTTGGGGAATATCTCCATTTCACAATTAGAAATGGCCATTCTGATTATTATTGGCTTGGTGATTCAAGCACTCATCTTCTCCTCAAAATCATTGAAGACTACAGCGCAACAAAAGCATCACCTCAACTAATTTAAGCTGAAACTAATTCAGGGTTAAATATCCCAATCATCGTTAATTTGGGCAATACTGTGGTAAGCAGTCATATCATATTGACAAGGCACTACCGAAACGTAATTGTGGTCCACCGCCCAAACATCAGTATCCTCTCCTTTATCATTATTCACAAAGTTACCCGCTAACCAAAAATAAGGTCTTCCATAAGGGTCCTTTCGCTGATCGAACTCTTCTTGCCAATGGGCTTTGGCTTGGCGACAGATCTTGATCCCTTTAATTTTCTCGTTTTGCTTTGGGGGAATATTTACATTCAAAGCCACGTTTTTAGTAATCCCCTTTTCCAATACTTCTTTGGCAATATGGATGATCTGATCTATAGCATGAGAAAAGTCTGCTTTCGAAGAAAAATCAGCTAGAGAATAGCCTACAGATGGGAAACCCTCTATAGCGCCTTCAATGGCTGCAGACATGGTACCTGAATAAAGTACACTGATGGCCAAATTGCTTCCGTGGTTTACACCACTTACGACCAAATCAAGCTTTCTATCCTTAACAACAAAATGCTTGGCTAGTTTAACACAGTCGGCCGGGGTACCCGAGCATTTGTAAGCAACAACTCCTAAGTCTTCAAAGATATTGGTCTCTATAAGTCTCAAAGGGTTTCCAATGGTAATGGCATGCCCCATTCCTGATTGAGGGCTATCTGGTGCTACCACGATCACTTCACCGATTTGGCACATCGCTTCGATGAGTACACGAATCCCTTTTGAGGTGATTCCGTCATCGTTTGAAACAAGAATAAGAGGTTTTGACATTTAATTTATTTCTTGGTTATAATGCTGCACCAATTTCGCAACATCCTCTAAGCGATCAAGCCTTAACTTCTCTTTTTTAACATACTTCTTTAATTCAGTACGATCTTCACCAAATTGGAAAAGAACATCGTTTTTCTTGCCTGAGGACTCTCTAATTATGCCATCTTCCTTAACCAAAAACATTTTGTAAGCCAGGAAAGACCTATTTCCATTAAAGTTTGAATAATCTTGGTACCTGTATCTACTGTTAAGTCTAGATGGAGCATTGTTATTTCTTACCACTACATATTCCCTCACCAACAAAGTCATTTTACCAGTAACAACCACCTCAAAAAATACTGGGCGTTTGTAGTTATTCTGAATGGCATAAGGAAGAGAATAAAATGTTCTTCGTGACTTTATAGATTCTTGTAAAAATGAAAACGAAATTACTTGGCTAGCATCATACGCTTCAGTTCGATCTCCAATTTTCAGTTGAACTGTCTGTCTATCTAAATCATATTTTAAATTTCCACTTTTAACACTTCCATCAGTCAGGCTAACTTGTCCTTCATGCCATAACTCAGAAGGGAATGTCTGCGCATTGGCACCAAAAGCTATAAAGCTAAATAACACGAGAACATAAACGTACAATTTCATATCGCACAATTTTTTTTGTTTTGGGTTGAACTCGTTTTAAACCCTAATGTTTATTTTTTCTTTAGCGTAACGTGTTCAACGATTTCGAGACCATAACCAATAAGCCCAACACGTTTTGTTGGATGGTTAGAGATTAAACGGATTTTCGACACACCAAGGTCACGTAAAATTTGTGCGCCTATCCCAAAATCTTTCTGATCCATTTTCACTCCAAACTTACCTTCCTTCGCTCCTGAAGCCTTAATAGCATGAAGTTCATCCAATAAACGAGCACCTCTGGCACCTTGGTTCATATAGAGTACAACACCTTTTCCTTCCTCTTCTAACATACGGAGCGCATGTTTTATTGGATTGCCGGTGTCACGGTTAAAGCCGAAGACATCTCCTAAAGTGCTAGAAGAATGTACACGAACCAAAACAGGCTCATCTTCTTTCCACTCGCCTTTTACTACTGCCAAATGCACTTCCTCTGTATTTGTTTGTTTGAAGGCCTGTAGATGGAAATCGCCATAATCAGTCGGTAAGTCCACAGAATCCATACGTTCAATAAGGCTTTCCTTTTCTAAACGATAAGAGATCAAATCTTCGATAGAAACTAGCTTTAAATTAAATTTTTCAGCTACTTTCTTTAAGTTTGGAAGACGGGCCATGGTGCCATCTTCATTCAATATTTCTACCAAAACGCCACAGGCCTGCAAACCTGCCAAACGTGCAAAATCAATAGAGGCTTCCGTATGACCAGTTCTTCTCAGCACTCCCCCTCTTTTTGCCCTTAGTGGGAAAATATGACCTGGCTTCCCTAGTTCTTCAGGTTTAGTATTAGGGTTTACCAATGCCTGAACCGTTTTTGAACGGTCGCTGGCTGAAATCCCTGTGGTACACCCATGACCAATTAAATCAATAGAAACCGTAAAAGGAGTTTCATAAGCTGCAGTATTTGAGCCCACCATCATTTCTAGGCCAAGTTCATCACAACGGTCTTCAATTACCGCAGCGCAAATCAGTCCACGGCCATGGGTAGCCATAAAGTTGATGATTTCAGGCGATACTTTTTCAGCAGCACAAATAAAATCACCTTCGTTCTCACGATCCTCATCGTCTACCACAATAATTACCTCGCCATTTTTTATGGCTTCAATGGCTTCTTCAATTGTGTTCAATTGAATTTTATTTTTGGCAGTTTCCATTGTATTTGATTCTATCATGCTCTTTATTTCTATGCGTATATAAATACTTTTATTTTGACACCACAATTCCCAATTCGGTGGTCACCTGATCGAAAAGTGTTTTTAAGTGCTTAATCATTTGAAGCAATTCATCTTGTTCTTTTGCCTCAGACGACTTCTTCAATAGTTCTTCATTATGATGCAGCATTTCCTCGATTTTCTTTCGCTTTAATCTCAGAATCACTTTGTAAGTAGCGGTTGGTAAATCTTCCTTTTCATGGCTAGTGCTAATTCTATGAAGCTCTTCCCAGCCATCACTGATAAAATACTTCATGTCTAGTAAATCAATTACCAATTGACTCATTTTAGGGTTACTGGGCCCAATAAACATATCTGGTTCTACGTTTTTACCTGCCTTGATAAATCCCGAAGCCATAGAAATAGTTTCATTAATCAACACATCATCAAACTTTAAATCAGCTGTTTCTTGTAAAATGAACTCTCCAATTTTTTGATGTTCATCAAAAGGTTCATTAGCGTAATTAATGATCATTCTTAGGCACTCCTTTTCTACATAGAAAGGAGTATAACCAGTTTGTTCTTCTTGTTTAGACTGAAGTGAATCGGCCAGTTGTTCATCTACTGCACTCGACTCACGCTCCTCATGCTGCCTATCCTTCTTGCGATTTTTAATCAGAATCTTATTCAATTCTGAAATCAAAACTTGCTCATCAATTTCGAGCAAATCGGCACAAGACTTTAAATAAACAGAACGCTTGATACCATCAGGAATCAGTGAAATACTTTCTACTACATCACGTATAACGGCTACTTTCTTAACCGGATCGATGTTCTTACCTCCTTCAGTTAGGATGTTCGTTTTAAAGGTGATGAAATCTTGGGCGTTGTCTTTCAGGAATTGCTGAAAGGCCTCTGAGCTCATGCTGCGTGAAAAACTATCTGGATCTTCCCCCTCAGGGAAAACCACTGCATGCACATCTAGGTCATGCTCAAGAATTAAGTCAATACCTCTAAATGAAGCTTTTATTCCAGCTGCATCGCCATCATAAAGCACTGTGATGTTCTTTGTATACCGCCCAATTAGGTGGATTTGCTCTTTGGTAAGTGAGGTACCCGATGAAGATACTACGTTATGGACCCCCGACTGATGCATGGAAATAACATCAGTATAACCTTCCACTAAATAACAAAGGTCTTCGTTCCGAATGGCTTGTCTAGCTTGGTGAATGCCATAAACAATGTCGCTCTTATGGTACACTCCCGTTTCGGGCGAATTGATATACTTAGGCTGCTTCTTGTCTTTGCGAAGTGTTCGAGCACCAAAGGCAATAACTTTTCCCCCAACATTATGAATGGGAAACATTACCCGGCCTCTGAACCTATCGTAGGTTTTATTTTCAGATTTAAGAATTAAGCCTGCCTTTTCTAAGATTTCTTCAGAATAGCCTTTTTCCAAAGCCGGCTTCATCAGTCCATCCCAAGCATCGAGGCTATAACCTAAATCGAATTTCTTAATAGTAGCTTCAGAAAAGCCCCTTTCTTTAAAGTAGCTAAGTCCAATACTTTTTCCTTCGCTGTGATTCCAAAGGATATCCTGAAAAAACTCACCAGCATATTTAAGGGCTATAAAAAGGCTATCACGTTCATTTTGAGCTGTTATTTGCTCGTCCGTTTGTTCCTCTTCTTGTACTTCAATGCCATATTTATTGGCAAGGTATTTTAGCGATTCAATATAGTTAATGCCTTCCACCTCCATGACAAAGGCAATGGCATCGCCTCCTTTCCCTGAGCTAAAACACTTAAAAATATCTTTAGAAGGAGAAACGTAGAAAGAAGGGCTTTTCTCGTTGGTGAAAGGACTGAGCGCCCTGTAATTTGACCCCACTTTTTTCAACGACACAAAATCACTGATCACCTCGACTATGTCGATGCGGTTTTTAATTTCCTGTATAGTACTGTCGCTTATTGCCATCCCTTCTTGCCTCAAATATAGGGCATTGCTAAGGCTTGAAAAAGTAAGGAACGAATTTCATTTAATCCTGTTATTCAGACTAGACAAAAAGCCGTTAATTTGCAGCGGAATTAAAGAACTATGGCAGCACTTACTAAGGAAAACGTAATCAAAGCACTCCGACATGTTGACGACCCAGACATCAAGAAAGATCTGGTGACCTTAAACATGATTCAGGACATTGAAATTGAAGGTAACAAACTCACTTTCACGGTGATGTTGACCACCCCTGCTTGTCCGCTGAAAGAAGTGATAAAAAACGATTGCTTAAAGGCTATTGAAGAGCATGTTGGTGCAAATATTGAAGTTAGCATTAACATGAGCTCGCATGTAACCAGTACTCGGGATAATGCTCCCCTCCTTCCTCAGGTTAAGAATATTATCGCCATTGCCTCGGGAAAAGGGGGGGTAGGTAAATCTACTGTTACGGCTAATCTTGCTGTTGCTTTGGCCCGTAGTGGCGCAAAAGTGGGCTTAATCGATGCAGATATTTACGGCCCTTCCATACCTACCATGTTCAATTGCGAACATGAGCAACCGAATATCAAGAAAGAAGGCGAAAGAAATTTAATCATTCCGATTGAGCAGTATGGTGTAAAGTTAATGTCAATTGGGTTCCTCACTCCAGCAGAAAATGCAGTGGTTTGGAGAGGGCCAATGGCCAGTAGCGCATTAAAACAGTTTATTGCCGATACAGATTGGGGAGAACTGGATTATTTATTAATAGACCTTCCTCCGGGCACTGGTGACATTCACTTGACTTTGGTGCAAACCGTACCTGTTACAGGCGTTGTATTGGTAACTACTCCACAGAAAGTAGCCTTGGCCGATGCTCAAAAAGGCTTGACCATGTTTATGCAGCCACAAATCAATGTACCTATTCTCGGTATTGTTGAAAACATGGCCTACTTCACTCCAGAAGAGTTACCCGACAATAAGTATTATATTTTTGGAAAGGATGGTGGAAAGAACCTAGCAGAAAAGCACAAAGTGCCTTACTTAGGCCAAATCCCATTGGTGCAAAGCATTCGTGAAGCAGGAGATATTGGTTACCCAGCGGTAATGCAAGACTCTGTTACAGCTGAAGCCTTTAAAAGCTTGTCACAACAAGTTGCTCAACAGGTAGCGATAAGAAATGCGCAATTAGCTGAAACAAAGCGGGTAGAATTAAAAGTTTAACGTACATTTATACCTATGATAGAAAGAGTTGAAGCAGCTTTGGAGAAGATCAGGCCATTTCTTAAGGCCGATGGCGGTGATGTAAAAGTGCTTGAAATCACAGACGAAATGATTGTGAGGCTTGAATTACTTGGCGCTTGCGAAAGCTGTCCAATGTCGCACATGACCATGAAAGCTGGTATTGAAGAGGCTATAAAGAGAGATATACCTGAAATAAAAGGAGTTGTGGCTGTAAGTACGACCACGGTATAATATTCCTCAACTGACACCTACTAAATGAGGCATAGTGTTAAAAACACTGTGCCTTTTTTGATTTGAAGCAAATGGCCAGACCAAACAAAAAATAACTTAGTCTGTCCATGTTGTTATTAAACATTTGACCGTTTTCTTAATTGATTATCTTTGTGGACGAAGTAACCTAGGAACCATCGCATTTTCAACCTACTTCATGCAATACAAAACCTTATGAGTGACAAGTCTTTTACGTTTAGCAGATTTTTGAAGAACCTATTGATTATGGCTGGTATCGGAGTCGTTTTCGTGCTGTTCTTCTTCTATATCTATCTCCCATCTTCCACCAATCACAATGAAACTATCACTGTGCCTGAATTGATTGGTTTGACATTCGAAGACTTGGATGAGTTTGTAATCAAAAGAGATTTGAGGTACGAAATTGTGGAAGACTCTGGTTATTCTGAATCATCTGCACCGCTTTCCATCCTATCTCAAAACCCAAAGCCTGGCTCCAAAGTTAAAATGAACAGGAAAATTTACATCTCTTTAAATGCCAAGGTTCCACCAAAAGTAAAAATGCCCAACCTGATCAATACTGATGTTCAAAATGCAGAAGACATTCTTAATACAAACGGATTGAAGCTTGGCTCATTGACTTATGAGCCCAACCTGGCCAACAACGCGGTGTTGGCGCAAACAATTGAAGGAAAACCCATAGAAGCGGGTACTTCTATCTTCAAAGGCTCTTCTATTGATTTAGTGATTGGTGACGGTGAAGGTGTGCAACGTTTTCTCGCCCCTAATTTTATTGGGAAGAACTTAGAAGATGTTAAATTTCAAATCAATGCTTCAAAACTTAAACTTGATGTAATCAACTTTATTAAGTTAGATAGCGTGGCTCCGAATACGGTCTATAAGCAATTACCTCCAGCAGGAAGTATGATTAGATCTGGTAATCTGATCGAAATATGGGTGAATAGTAGTGACTCAAATAACGAAGAACCTGATGAATCATCTGAAGGTGTTGTTAAAATGCAATAAGGTTGATAAAAAGATGGCTACTCATATCGTTCGCTGTTATAGCCCTGCAAACCACGGCTCAAATCACCGAACGACCTTTACCTTTTAAGGCGAAATCTAAGAACAACGGTACTTTCGTTACATCTGCAGTAGGAGTTAACCAAACCCAAGCCAGCCTAACACTTCCATTTTGGGACGATTTCTCACAAGCTAGCGTTTCTCCAAATCCTTTAATCTGGAAGTCAGGCGAAAATGTAAGAATCAGCAGTTCAATTGCAATTGCTGCCCCAACTTTAAATGTAGCCATCTTCGATGGTATAGATGCCAGCGGCAGGCCATACAACCCAACGAGTTTGCTCAATGGTGCTACCGACAGCTTGGTTTCTCAACCTATAGATTTAAGCGCGGTTCCAATAAATCAGGCAGACTCAGTTTACATCAGTTTCTTTTGGCAAGCTACCGGAAATGGTGAGTTGCCAGATAGACAAGATTCTTTGGTGCTCCAGTTCAGAAAGCCAGATGGTATTTGGCAAAGCGCTTGGAGGCAAATTGGAGGAATAGACAATCAGTCTGAAGAATTCAACCAAGTAGTGCTAAAAGTGAACTCATTATTTTTCTATGATGGCTTCCAATTTCGTTTCAGATCTTTTACTCGTTTAGCAGGTGCATTTGACACTTGGCTTGTAGACTACATTTACCTGAATGACAGCCGATATGAAGGAGATGTAGCCCATGTGGATCGTGCACTTACAAGAAAACCTTCATTCTTGATTGCTCCTTATTCGGCCATGCCTACAGAGCAGTTTTTTGCTAATCCAACAAAATATCTATCTGAGACTAATACAGGGTTCTTCAATCTAAATGATTTCTTTCAGCCTATTCAGTTCACGACAACCGTAAAAGACCTTGGTACTGGAAATCAATTGGAAGTTTTGAACAATGAAAGCGTGGCCAATCCCCCACCAGGTCCTTATGCACGAAGGACATTCACTTCCCCTACGCTTTCGGTGGCCAATATTGATACTAATGCCGATTCCCTTTGGCTGGAAACTACTTATTACATTAAATCGGGAGATAACTTTTACATTCAGCGTATTTCTGCAACCAATGACACCACCTTTAACACAAGCCTCGATTACAGGCTAAACGACACCGTTCGAGTAGTCACCAAGATTCATGATTTCTTCGCCTATGATGACAGCGATGCGGATTTCGCAGCAGGAATTAACCAAAATGGAGGCAAGCTCGCCTATGAGTTTTATGCTGAAGAACGCGCATTGCTCACCCATATCGATATCAATTTCCCGTTCACCCAACAAGCGGGAGAACCCATTGAACTGTTTGTTTGGACTAACATTGAAGAAGAGGGAAGCACTGAAGAAATTCTATTTCAGGACTCCTACAGTGTATTGCGTCCTGCAAGTATTGGTGCAATGACGACCTACGCATTGGACACTCCATTTTTTGTACAAGACACTTTCTATATTGGTTTCCAACAAGCTACAAATGAGTTTTTAGCCGTGGGGCTCGATAAGAATCAAGATTCCGGAGACAAGATGTTCTATAATGTAGATGGTACATGGAAAAGGAATGAAAATGTAAAGGGAAGTTTCCTTATGCGCCCAAGGTTTAACAAATCAATAGCTGCTAGTTTTGTTCCAGGAAAAGCTGCTTCTGAAGTTCGATTGGATATATATCCCAATCCGAACGAAGGTGAGTTTAACATCAGGGGCCAAGTAGAAGCCATCCAACTTTTCGATAGTTGGGGAAAAGAAGCGCCATTCACCGTGGAAGAGACTGAAACTGGACTCAAAGTTCTTTTTGGAAAAAATCAAAAAGGCATATATTTGCTTCACGTTAAAAAGGAAGGACAAATCATCACTAAAAGATTGATTCTAAACCACTGACAATGGCAGATATTACAGTAAAAGAATTGAAGGAAAGAATGCTCAACGGGGAAGTTAAATACTTCATTGATGTGAGGGAAGAGTGGGAATTCGATGAGGATAACTTAGGTGCCAAATTGATCCCATTGGGCGATATTCCTCACAGAGTTACTGAAATTGAAGAGCTGAAAGAAACCGAACTCATTATCCATTGCAAATCTGGCGCAAGAGCAGGTAGAGCTCAGAAATACTTAATTTCTAGAGGCTTCACTAATGTAAGAAACCTATTAGGCGGTATTGAGGCTTTCAGAGCCGATCAAGACTAATCCTAATTCAAAGTCCCAATTTATCATTCATTCAGCGCGTCATTCCTAAAGCTTAGGCCTTAGCTACAGCGTTGGCGCAGGGATGCCTTTTTCAGGCGACCGTGGGAATCTGTCTATTCAAAGCCGAGGCCTGTCGTAGTTATTTTCCGCTCTCTACAAGTCAAACACGCTTACTAATCCTCGTTTGTAACGAGGTTTTAACTACCACAGCTACTCCCTAAGTCTCGGAACTTACAGGGCGACTGAAAAGCAAGTTTATCCACTAAAAGCAGGCCCTAATGTTCCCTCTCCGAACAGACAGACTCTCACGGTTTCACTTTTCAAGTTTCAACCTCAGAGTGACGGTAAGTTGTAGGGCACCCCACTAACCTCGTTTGTAAGGAGGATTTAACTCCCACAGCTACTTAATCACATTTACCCAATCGTCTGGTGTAATGTTGTGGAAGCCATTCAAACCCATGGACATGGCGGCTTGAATATTCTCTAGTTTATCGTCAATAAACAAGGTGCGCGAAGCGTCTAGTTGATGATCGTTAAGGATAGGTTGCCATGCGCCAAAGTTAGGCTTGCGCTCCCCTACTTCCTGCGAAAAGTAAACTTGGGTGAAATACTCATGAAACGACTTATTTGGAGATATCAAGTCGACAAGCTTGAGAAAGAACCTCGCATGGATATCATTGGTATTACTCATCACAAAGAGCTTATATTTTTGAGAGAGCAGTTCCAGTTTCTCTAACCTATGCAGTGGGATTTGGCCCAGCATGGCATTCCAAGCACCATCTAAAACATTGTCTTCAGAAAACACATTTAATGACTCCCTTAAATGCGCCCTAAACGTAGGGTCGTCAATATGGCCAGTTTCATACAGCTTAAAGAATTCAGCTGTTTTCGACAGCTCAAGTACTTCATTCTCAGTACGCCCAGAGATTTCAGCAAATGCCTTAATGGTTGCGGCTTCATCTAAATTAATGATTACCCCACCCAGGTCGAAAATGATTGAATCTATATTGCTTAAATCTGGCGTCATGTTTTGTTGTTTAATTAATCGCAAATATGTAACATTGCACTCCCAAAATCAAAGGGTTTAAAGCACAATGTAGCTTGTTCGTTTTTCAGAATAGCTTCAACATAAAACCAGCCGCTTTAAATAAGATCTTGGGCCTATAACTCAGCTGGTTAGAGTATCTGACTCATAATCAGAAAGTCCCTGGTTCGAGCCCAGGTGGGCCCACAAAAAAGCCTTATACGTAATGTATAGGGCTTTTTCTATTTATGCTTATGGGGAATAGTTTGGGGATAAAATGAATCCGTTCAAATACAC
The DNA here is from genome assembly GCF_034669765.1 of Roseivirga sp. GTDB lineage: Bacteria > Bacteroidota > Bacteroidia > Cytophagales > Cyclobacteriaceae > Roseivirga. The sequence continues at coordinate 179,653 of NZ_JAXMOQ010000002.1, read as the reverse complement.
ATAAAAAGACACCCACAAATTGTAAGTATCTTTAAAGGTTTCCTTTCCAATACGGATTAACTTTTCTTCCCCAACAACGACACCTGAAATTCTAGTCGTTTGATTTCTCTAAGCATGGCATTTTTATCCATTTGATTCCAATTGTAAATCTTAAGCAGAGACATGGTAATAAAACCTATCAGGGTGTAAAAAGCCCACTCCAGTTTATCTACAATTACATCGGTATTGAGCATTTCCACAAAGGTGTAAATCGAAAGGCCTAGCACAACTAAATTGAACACAAACATAACTACAGTGATCCAGCTGTTCTTTCCTTTAAACAGGCCTAAAATCATTTGAGGCATGTTTTGTTCTCCTAACTGATCGTAATAAGCAGCTTCTTCTTTAGTAAGTGCTTGGTGGATTAAATCATCCATTTCTTTTTCTGAATCATTCATAACTCTCGTTTTTAAGTTTCTTTTTTAACTGTTCTCGTGCATGGTATAAACTCGACTTTACCGTGCCTTCCGGCTTATCGAGTATTTGAGCAATGATTTTTATCGGAGTCTTTTCCAAATAGAAAAGCCGTAAGACCTGCTGATGCTGTTCAGGCAAATCATGAATGGCTGCCAACATAAGCTCCATTTGATCATGCGGTTCAGCTTCTGAAGGTGAAACATTTTCAGCTTCAAACTGATGTACACTGTTCCTTTCGCGCTGCCGCTGTTTAATCCAATCTGCTGCCCTGCGCTGAACAATCTTATAAGCCCAAAACCGGAACAAAGCAGGATCTTTCAACTTGTGAATACCTTTAATAATAGAGACCCAACTTTCTTGTGCAATTTCATAGGCATGATCCTGATCTTTTAAAAAACCATAAGACCAGCTTAAGACTTTAGGTTGCCAGCGTTTCCAAAGCAAGCCAACCGCAGTTTGGTCTTTGTCTTGGCAGCGCAAAACAAGCAACTCATCAAAAATTTGGTTTGAACTCCGTTTCATAAAAATCTAATAAGGAGTCGCATAAATGATTGAAAGGTTCAATTAAAAAATAACTATAGGGTGCCTACTAGTTCGTCCAAAAATCAGATTGAATACAAGATACCCAAAAAGAGGGGCATTCCTTAGAGCCTGATAATTTTATGGCTACTTTTGCCACAGTTCAAAAAAACCATATCAATGCTTAAAATTGGCGTTCTGGGTGCTGGCCACCTTGGTAAAATTCATATTAAATGCATCAAAGATATTCCTGAATACGAACTCGTAGGGTTCTATGATGCTTCAGAAGAAAATGCAAAAGCAGTTGCGCTAGAGCATGGCATTAAAGCCTATGCCACCATTGCTGAATTACTTGAAGTAGTAGATATCATTGACATCGTCACTCCTACCTTATCACATTTCGATTGTGCCAAACAAGCACTGGATGCAGGTAAGCATGTGTTTATTGAAAAGCCAGTCACCAATACGATTGCTGAAGCCGAAGCACTCATCACGCTTTCAAGAGCAAAAGGACTGAAAATTCAGGTAGGTCATGTTGAAAGATTCAACCCAGCCTATGTAGCCGCTCAAGACTACCTTAAGCAGCCCATGTTCATTGAGACGCACAGATTGGCGCAATTCAACCCAAGAGGTTTGGATGTGCCCGTGGTGCTCGATTTGATGATTCATGATATTGATGTGATTCTTCATGCTGTTGGATCTCCAGTGAAACATATCTCGGCCAGCGGTGTTGCAGTAGTCAGTGATACGCCAGACATTGCTAATGTGCGCTTAGAATTCGAAAATGGTTGTGTCGCGAACCTTACTACTAGCCGTATAGCGGTAAAAAACATGCGCAAATCACGTTTCTTCCAAAAAGACGCTTATGTATCTGTAGATTTCCTTGAAAAGAAATCTGAAATCGTGAGAATGCAAGAAGCCACTGGAGAAGAAGGCCCTTTTTCTATGATTTTAGATTTAGGGGAAGGCAAAAGCAAAAAGGAAATAATTTTTGAAAACCCAAAAATCCATCCAACCAATGCCATTCGAGAAGAACTCTTTACTTTTAATCAGGCAATAAACAATAATACCGAGCCAATTGTTACCATTGAAGATGGTTATAAAGCTTTAAAAGTGGCTCAACAAATTCTGGACATTATTGAAGCCAACCTAAAGCAGATTGGCTCTTAAACATAAACAACTATCATTATGGACAACAGAAAATACTTACCCGCTATCGTCATTTCTGTCATTGCGGTGATCATTCTTTTCGCAATATCGAGCAGCGTTTTTTATACCATTCAAGCCAATGAGAGAGCGATTCTCTTTAAAAAATTCTCTGGAGGTTTGGACAAGGACAATGTCATCACACAAGGCTTTCATGTAAAGGCGCCTTGGAATGAGTTAATCGTTTTCGATGTAGCCGAAACCCAAGTGGAAGAAACCATGGATGTGCTCGACAAGAACGGTTTGAGCATTAAAGTAGATGTGTCTGTTCGTTTTTATCCTAAATTCGAACGTGTAGGTTATATCTATGAAAGCTTTAGAAAGAGTTATGTAAGTACTTTGGTTACACCTGAAGTACGATCAACAGTACGTCAGGTAATGGGCCGTTACACTGCCGAAGAAATTTATTCCACTAAGAGACCAGAAGTAGAAACTGCGATTCGAACAGAAACGGCTGAAGTTTTGGGTAGTGAAGCCAATAACATTGAAATGAGAGCACTTCTTATTCGCTCCATTAATTTGCCTGACAAAATTAAGCAGGCTATTGAAAGTAAACTACAACAAGAGCAAGAAGCCTTAGCTTATCAGTTCCGTTTGGACAAAGAAAAGAGTGAAGCGGAAAGAAAAAGGATCGCTGCTGAAGGTGAATCTGCTGCCAATAAAATTATCAACAATAGCTTAACACCAAGTCTTTTAAAGATGCGAGGCATTGAAGCAACGTTGAAATTGGCTGAATCCCCTAACTCTAAAGTGGTTGTTATTGGTCAAGGAGATGAGGGCTTACCATTAATTTTAGGGGGTAACAATTAAAAATAACTAAAGTAGGGAACAAGAGTTTCATTTAAGTGTTTAATACATTAAATTCGCTCGCCTAATAAAGCACCCCAAACTAAGTAAAACACTTTATAGAATGTCAAGTACTGCTGAGATTAAAGTTGACGGTAAAACATTAGAACTACCGGTAATTGAGGGCACCGAAAATGAGAAAGCCATAGATATTTCCTCTCTTAGAGGAGAAAGTGGCGTAATCACTATCGACCCAGGATTTAAAAATACAGGTTCAACCAAAAGCGCTATCACTTTCCTTGATGGTGAAAAAGGAATTCTACGTTACAGAGGTTACTCAATCGAAGAATTGGCTGAGAAGTCTACCTTCCTTGAAGTTTCATACCTTCTGATTTACGGAGAACTCCCGACCCCAGAACAGTATAAGGATTTCACCAAAACCATCACCAATCACACATTGGCGCATGAAGACATCAAGAAGATTCTAGAAGGATTCCCTTCAACTGCGCACCCAATGGGCGTTTTATCTTCCTTGGTTTGTGCTCAAACAGCCTTCTACCCTGCCTCTTTAGACCCTAACAGAGCGGCTCCAGAAGTGGACATGAGTATCATCCGTTTGCTTGCCAAAATGCCAACATTTGCGGCTTGGTCATACAAAAACCAAATCGGGCATCCAGTAAACTATCCAGACAATAGTTTAGACTATTGTAGCAACTTCCTTAAGATGATGTTTTCTAACCCAGCGGAAGCTTATGAGGTTGATCCTGTAGTTGCGAATGCTTTAGATAAGTTATTAATCTTACATGCTGATCACGAACAGAACTGTTCTACCTCAACAGTAAGAATGGTAGGTTCATCTCATGCTAGTTTGTACGCTTCCATTTCAGGTGGAATCAATGCCCTTTGGGGACCGTTACATGGTGGTGCTAACCAAGCGGTAATCGAAATGTTGGAAAGCATAAAGAAAGACGGTGGAGACACTAAAAAGTGGATGGCGAAAGCCAAAGACAAAAACGATCCATTCCGTTTGATGGGCTTTGGACACAGGGTTTATAAGAACTTCGATCCAAGGGCTAGAATCATCAAAAAAGCGGCTGACGATGTTTTGGAAAAATTAGGAGTGAATGATCCTATTTTAGAAATTGCCAAAGGCTTGGAAGAAGAAGCTTTGAACGATGCTTACTTCGTAGAAAGAAAGCTATATCCAAATGTGGACTTCTACTCAGGTATTATTTACAGAGCTTTGGGTATTCCTACAGACATGTTTACAGTGATGTTTGCTATGGGTAGACTTCCTGGTTGGATTGCACAATGGAAAGAAATGCGTGAGAACAAAGAACCTATCGGAAGACCACGACAAGTATACACTGGTTACAATGAAAGGGTTTACGCCCCTATAGACAAAAGATAATTGAGTTTTTACTCATTATTTTAAAAGGAGCTTATTTAACAATAAGCTCCTTTTTTATTGATACAAACGCCAAAACACCTATTAAACTATCCAGAATATTAACCATACTAAAACTGTATTTACTAATTTATAGTTTTGATATTCAACTGATTTACAGTATATTATACTTCTATTTGATAAATATTCAAAATCACTAAATTAGAAACTATATGAATTTCCAAGGAGTAAAAGCACCAGAGGTACCCAAAGGCGTTCAGCAATACCGCCCAGTTACCGATTACATGACCCACGAGGTTATTTCATTCAGCCCTGAACAAAGCATAGCAGAGGCTATGGATATCTTTTTAGACAAGCACATTTCAGGCGCACCCGTCATTGATGAGAAAGGAAAAATTATTGGAATACTTTCAGAAATTGACTGTATGAGAATTATGGTAGACGAAGCTTACCACAACCTTCACCACGGGAAAATTACTGTTGCAGAATACATGAGCAATAACGTTGCTACAGTATCAGTTGACATGGATGTATTGGACTGTGCTCAAAAGTTCTTAAGAACGCATTACAGAAGGTTTCCCGTAGTAGACGTTAACGGTAGAATCAAAGGCCAAGTGAGCAGAAGAGACATCCTTCAAGCCACTAGAGACTTAAAAACTTCCTCCTGGTAGAAATCATAATACATCCTGCCATTCTTCGTGTCGTTTTAATGTAGCCTTTGTAAAAGGGCACAGAGGAATGATTTTGACTTTATTTTGCGTGCGTACTCCACGGCATACTCAACCAACTTCACCCCCATACCTGTTCCTCTGAGCGTGTCGCTTACTTCGGTATGGTCTATGATGATTTTTTCAGGTCCCGCTTTCGAAAAAGTCATTTCAGCCAAGCGCTCCCCCTCCTTTTCAAAATAAAAACTTCCCTTATTATCTGTTTCTTCTTGCTGTATAATGGTTACCATGATTGCCATTTAAATTTACAATACTAAGTTAAGAAACAAGAAGGTGATATATAAATCACACTTCATAATTGGGGTAAAAAATAAGCCCATGTAAATACGTTACATGAGCTCTGTTTTTTTTAGGTTGAGGAATACAGAATAACTGAGCCTCTTCAATTATTATGCCTCACAAAGGAGAGCGAATAAGAATTTATTAAGCTCAGTGAAACTCATAAATTATTTATCTAAGTGATTTACTTAGATCAAATCAATAGAGCCCAAAGGAAAAAAAGACATAGATCTGGTGATCAAAATCCCAAAGATCACTTCACCAACAAAATAAATATTCACTGTGGAGGTTTTTATCCTACTCAAGACCAAAGAGTTGAGAATTTATGTGAAAATTAGTTCGTTTTTTTTAGCGTTCAACGCTTGTAAATCAAGAACAGTATACTACTTTTGCATCACCTTAAACGAAAGGGATTACAAACAAAAATATTGGAGCGGTAGTTCAGCTGGTTAGAATGCCTGCCTGTCACGCAGGAGGTCGCGGGTTCGAGTCCCGTCCGTTCCGCAAAAAGCCTTAGAGAAATCTAAGGCTTTTTTTGTTTCTACCTTTTAACCTCTCCTTTCAAACTCTATATTTGCGCTCCCGATTCAAAATAAACCTATGAGTGAACTCATCAAAGAACTACAATGGAGAGGCATGATCCACGACATCATGCCCGGTACAGAAGAACAACTGGATAAAGAGCAAACCACGGGTTACGTTGGCTTCGACCCTACTGCCGATTCTTTGCACATTGGCAACTTGGTTCCTGTAATGCTTTTGGTGCACCTTCAGAAGGCAGGCCATAAGCCTATCGCCTTAGTCGGTGGTGCTACGGGCATGGTGGGCGACCCTTCGGGCAAATCATCTGAAAGACCTATGCTATCGGAAGAACTTTTGAACCACAACCTAGATTCACAGAAAAAACAGCTTCGCAAGTTCTTGGACTTTGATTGCGGAGAAAATTCTGCGCAACTCGTCAATAACTACGACTGGTTCAAAGATTTCAACTTCCTTGATTTTATCAGAGAAGTGGGCAAGCACATCACTGTGAATTACATGTTGGCCAAAGATTCTGTGAAAAACAGATTGGAAAGCGGAATGTCATTCACTGAATTCTCTTACCAACTCGTTCAGGGCTATGATTTCCTTCACTTGAACCAAAACTACGGTTGCAAACTGCAAATGGGCGGTTCTGATCAATGGGGGAACATTGTTACAGGTACTGAATTGATCAGAAGAAAAGTGCAAGGCGAGGCTTTTGCCATGACAGCTCCTTTAATTAGAAAAGCGGACGGATCTAAATTCGGCAAATCAGAAGGCGGAAACGTTTGGCTGGATCCGAAGAAGACCTCCCCTTACAAATTCTACCAGTTTTGGTTGAATACGTCTGATGAAGACGCTTCGAATTTCATTCGTGTGTTTACCCTTCTTCCGAAAGAAAAGATTGAGGCTTTGGAAGCTGAGCACAATGAAGCTCCGCATTTAAGAACTTTACAAAAGGCTTTGGCGGAAGACATCACTGTTAGGGTTCACTCTGAAGAAGATTTAAAAACAGCTATTAAGGCGTCTAACATCCTTTTCGGAAAGTCTACCACCGAAGACCTAGAGTCTCTAGATGAAGACACATTGCTTTCAGTATTTGAAGGCGTTCCTCAGGTACAAGTGTCTAAAATGGACTTGGACCAAACTGAGAATGTTATTGATTTGCTTTCTGTGGTTACTCAAGAGGTGATCTTTAAATCTAAAGGTGAGGCCCGCAGAATGCTGCAAGATGGCGGAGTGAGCATCAACAAAGTAAAAATCGAAGACATGAATGCCAAACCAGCCATTCGCTTGCTTCAGGAGAAGTACTTCTTAGTTCAGAAAGGGAAAAAGAATTACTACTTGATTTCAATTACCGAATAAGGTAAATTGAGCTAAATCATTCAAAAAGAAAGCGTTAAGAAATTGATTTTTTTAGCGCTTTCTCTCTTTTTACACAGATCAATTCAAATCAGCAGCGCAAACCGTAATACGGTTTCTTCAATATGGAAGATAGTTACAGACATAAGGGAATGCGAAGACAGCTTGTAAAAGTGGTTCGCTCCAAAGGCATTAAAGACGAACGGGTTTTGGACGCGATCGGGAAAATTCCACGCCATTTTTTCTTCGAAAATGCCTTAGTAGAGCACGCTTATGAAGATAAAGCTTTCCCCATTGGGGCTGGCCAAACCATTTCGCAACCTTACACCGTAGCCTTTCAAACTGAATTACTGAATATAAAACCTGGAGACAAGGTATTAGAAATTGGAACCGGCTCTGGTTATCAGGCCATAGTGCTTTTAGAGCTTGGGGCAGAAGTGTATACCATAGAGTATCAAAAGGAGCTTTATGAGCGTACCAGATTCGCCCTACCCGAAATGGGCTACAAGGCTAACTTCTTCTATGGAGATGGATCGCTGGGTTTACCCAAATTCGCTCCCTATGATAAAATAATTGTTACTGCCGGTGCTCCCACCGTTCCTGATGCACTCATAGACCAGCTAAAAGTTAATGGCTGCTTGGTGATTCCTGTGGGCAATGCCAAAACGCAGCAAATGCTAAAGCTTACGCGACTTGAGGGTAACAAGCTTCGCAAAGAGGTTTTCCATGATTTCAAGTTCGTCCCCTTACTTGGCAATGATGGTTGGAAAAAATAAACATGAAATTACAAACATATTTATATATGTAATTTCTAATATTCATAAAAATCAAATTCTCTTCCATTCTTTCATCTTACCGCATTAGCTTTGCAGCATAAAACCAAGTTATGGCAGCTAAGACAAAAACTACCAAAGATTCACGCGTAACGATGACGGAGTTGGTACTTCCTAACGACACCAATACACTCCACAACCTTATGGGGGGCAAACTGATGCACTGGATGGACATTAATACCGCCATTGCAGCGCAAAAGCACTCTAACCGCATTGTAGTCACTGCCTCTGCCGATAATATATCTTTCGGAAAGCCTATTGCTCTGGGCGATGTAGTGACGCTTACCGCCAATGTAACACGCGCATTCAATTCTTCTATGGAAGTGTATTGCGAAGTATGGGCTGAACACATTCCTTCTGGACGTAAATTCAAAAGCAACAGTGCCTACTTTACTTTTGTGGCCGTAGATCAAAGTGGAAGGCCGATTGATGTACCAGAACTCGTTCCAGAAACCCCTGAAGAAAAAGAGCAATACGAAGGAGCATTAAGAAGAAGGCAACTCCGTTTGGTTTTGGCCAAAAGGATGAAGCCAGACGAAGCGACAGAACTGAAAAGTCTTTTCTTTGGATCATAGTCTATATTTCACTAGACAATTGTTAGATTTATCAAAATAACCAATTGGCGCCATGGCTGAGGATATCTCATTTCTTTCTCATTTCATTACTGAAGAAATTTATCTGATTAAAGATGATGTTGCGGCAGCGCCAACCCAAGAGATTAAGGGTGAAAAAGTAGTAGAGGCTCCTATTGAAAAGGCCAGTCCAGCCCCTATCAAAGAAGTGAAGACGGAAGGAGTAGCAGAAACTCCTGTTGAGAAGGCCAGTCCGCCCCCACCAACTCCAGTGGTGGAAGAAGCTAAACCGGTTTACATCAAGCCCCTCCCTACTGAAGGCAATAACCTCAAGCATTGTCTCATCTTTTTTGAAGCTGAACAGCCTCAATTGGAGGCAGAGAAAAAAGCTTTCCTCCTTAAGGTATTGACTTCCGTGAAACGAAGTTTAGACGATGTGCTTATGGTGAATGTAAAAGAAGCTTCTCCAGAGCAAATTGAAGCAGTATTGAATGAGTTTAACCACCGTCATGTCTTAGTCTTTAATTCCAAAAAACTGGACCGTTATAACAATAGTCCTGTTTACGAAGTCAAAGAAGATCGAAAGAAATTCTATATGAAAGCAGACGATCTTACACTAATTGAAAGCACCTTAGCCTTGAAAAAGGCCATTTGGGCTGCTTTGCAGAAGATGTTTTTATAATGCATTTCAATTTAAAGCGGCTTGATCACCTCGCTTTCTGGATTAGTCTTTCAGGAATCTTGGTTTTTATTGCTGACTTTGGTTATACCCAATCAGACCTCTCTCAAAGTATCATCAATAGCTACTATTTTGTAGTACTAGGCATTGGACTGACATCCATCATATTTCGCTATGTTGAGCGAAAAAACCAGAAAAAGACTAAGGTGCTTATCTTCGATACCCTTAGTGTTCTCATCACCATCACTGTACTTTACCTCCATTTAATCCATGGGGCAAGCCACAAACTTCACCCCATACTATTCAATGACAACCTGATTAAGTCTGCCGTAATCCTGACCTTTATTCGGGAATTTTCAGAGTTAAGGCTCATTTATAAGCGGACAGTACTCAACCCTGCTCAATTGTTCATTATCAGTTTCTTGGTCATCATTCTACTGGGCACGGTGCTTCTCATGCTCCCAAGGGCAACTTATGACGGAATCTCATTTATTGACGCCTTCTTTACCTCTACAAGTGCGGTTTGCGTAACAGGCCTGATTGTAGTGGACACAGGAAGCTATTTCACGGAATTTGGGCAGATCATTATTATTATGCTGATTCAAATTGGTGGCTTAGGAATTTTGACCTTTGCCAGCTACTTCAGCTATTTCTTTAAAGGAGGTTCTACCTATGAAAACCAATTGGCATTGGGCGATATGAGCAATTCAAAGAAACTCAGCGAAGTCTTCTCCACCTTAAAATACGTGCTCATTATCACCTTTGGGATTGAAATGTTATCAGCCTCGTTGATTTATTTCAGCTTAGATCCCAGCACCTTTGAATCTCAATACAGCCAAATATTTTTTGCTGTATTTCATTCTATTTCTGCATTCTGTAACGCTGGCTTTTCCACCCTAAGCAATAGCGTATATGACGTAGGTTTTAAATTCAATTACTTCTTACAAATTGTATTGATTTCTACCTTCTTTTTGGGTGCCTTGGGCTTCCCTATTGTGGTCAATATTCTGAATTACTTGAAATATCGTTTGTCACAGGTCTTTACTTTTTCAAGTCGGCTAAAGAATTACAAGCCTTGGGTACTGAACCTAAACAGCCGGATTAACCTAATCACCACCTTCTCATTGACAGCTGTTGGCTTTGTATTGTTCTTTATATTGGAGTACAATAACACGATGGCCGAACATGGCTTTTTCGGTAAGATAGTGACCGCTTTATTTGGAGCAGCCACTCCAAGAACCGCTGGCTTTAACTCCGTGGATATGGCAGCTCTGAGTTTCCCTACCTTAGTAATGACACTGCTATTGATGTGGATTGGGGCATCACCTTCATCAACGGGTGGAGGCATTAAAACCAGTACTTTTGCCATAGCCACCTTGAACATTCTCAGTATTGCCAGAGGGAAAACGAAAATTGAAGTGTTCAGAAGAGAAATAGCCGACATATCGGTGAGAAGGTCTTTTGCCATTATATCGCTTTCACTTTTGGTGATAGGCTTTGGCATCATGGTGATTTCAATGTTCGATGGCGATAAAACGCTCATGCAAATCGCTTTTGAATGCTTCTCTGCTTACAGTACTGTAGGCTTAAGCTTGGGCATTACAGGCGATTTAACCAGTGTAAGTAAGATTGTGCTCGTTATCATCATGTTTGTGGGTAGAGTAAGCATGTTATCCATTATGATTGCTATAATGGATAAAGTGAAGGATAAGAGTTACAGGTATCCCACAGAAGAAATTACGATCAATTAAACTTGAATCAATGAAATACATTATAGTTGGATTAGGGAATTTTGGAGCTTCGTTGGCCGAAAAACTGACTGCTCAAGGGAATGAAGTGATTGGAATTGATACTTCAATGTCAAAGGTAGACACGTTCAAAGAGAAAATTTCTCACACCATTTGCATGGATGCCACCGATGAGTTTACCGTAGCAGGCCTGCCGCTAAAAGATACCGACATCGTAATCATAGCCATTGGCGAAGACCAAGGCTCAAATATTATGGTCACCGCCATATTCAAAAACTTTGAAGTTAAAAGACTGATTAGCAGAGCAATAAATCCATTGCACGAAAAAGTACTTAAAGCATTAGGAGTAGATGAAATAGTGTATCCTGAGCAAGAAACAGCTGAACGCTGGGCCAAAAAGCTTTGCATGAACAATGTTGTAGATTCTTTTGAGCTAGGCGAAGATTACACCATTATTGAAGCTAATCTACCTAAAGAGTACGTTGGACAAACAATCCAAGAAGTTAAGTTCCGTGAGAATTTCAACCTCTTGGTATTGACTACCATTAGAAAAAAAGAGGTGAAGAGTATTTTGGGTAAAACTAAAACTGAGTCGAAAGTTCAGGGCGTTGCAACGCCAGACTTTATGCTCGAAAAAGATGACATCCTCGTGCTCTACGGATCCAACAAGGATTTGAAAAAGTTCTTAAAGCAGAAAACCGAATAAAGCCTAGCTAAAAAATCACGGGTGCGCGGAAACCCAGACTTCACCATCCTCGAAAAACTCCTTTTTCCAAATGGGTACCCTTTCTTTTAGGGTATCAATACAGTATTCACAGGCCTGAAAAGCTGCTTTTCGATGCGGAGCTGCCACAACAATCACCACGGCTTCCTCTCCAACTTTCACCAAACCTGTGCGATGATGAATCAGCACTTCCTCTACCTGAAACGCAATTTTGGCTTGATCTGCAATTTTCTGCATTTCCTTCAAAGCCATTTTCTCATAGGCTTCAAATTCTAATTTGAGCACTGGTTTGCCTTTGGTTTGATTGCGCACCGTACCCACAAAACTAACAATGCCCCCGCATTCAGGATAAGACACAGCCACTAAGCAGGCTTGTGGATCGAGTTTTTCAGAAGTAATATGAATCAGTGTTTTCATCCGCCACTTACGGGTGGAATTAGCACCACCTCGTCATTTTCTTTAATCAAATAATCATCGTTCACGTAATCGGCATTGACGGCCAATTGCAGAGAAGCCAGCCCTTGGAACGCAGGATAGAGATCAACCAAAGCTTGGCGCACATCGGCCACAGAACTCTTTTCTTTCATTTCCAGCGTCACCTGGTTACCATTCAGAATATCCTTCGCTATGCCAAAAGCAATCACTTCAATTTTCATCTTATCTCTTTTCAAACAAGGTACTTCAATAATAAGCGTCCGCCAGCAAATAATACCAATAATGCAGTGAGCATTTTCACCTTTTTCTGCGAAAGCTTAAAAACCGAAAGCCTGGAACCCAATTGCCCTCCTACCAAAACGCTAAGGCCCAAGTATAAAATCATTTCAAAGTCAAAGGTCAAATTGTCCTGACTAAGTTGCCCCGCCAAACCTGATGCTGAATTAATCAGGATGAAAAAACTAGCAGTACCTGCAATGGTTTTGGCCTTGTCCCAATGCATAATGTGCAGTAAAGGCGAAAGGAAAATTCCACCTCCAATCCCCACCGAACCGGCCAACAATCCAATGCCACCACCAATGGCTCCATTGACGATTGGCATGTCCTTCTTACCTTTTGACACTTTCTCTACACTCACCTTTCTCAAGTAATCTTCCATCAGCATGACGATACCCGCAACCACCAAGGTTGATCCTAAAAGAATGAAGAATACATTTTCCTTAAAGGGAATTCTGGCACCAAGAAATGCCAGGGGCACACTGACCAAAACCAATGGTAAAGTCTTCTTCCATTTAACATGACCTTGCTTCGCGAATAGGTAAGTGCCGCCACTCACCACGATCAGATTACAGACCAAAGCGATGCTGCGTAGCAATCGATACTCAAAGCTATAAAGGGAAAGAATGGCCAAATAACTTGAGCCACCTCCAAAGCCCACGGAGGAATACAAAAAGGCAATCGCGAAAAAGAAGAAGATCAATTCGTAGTCCATGAATCAATAGATTTCCATGCTATGATCAATCTCTTTTTGCCAAGCCAATATTCCGCCTTTCAAATTCTTTAATTTTGAGAAACCTTCTTTTTTAAGGAGTTCAAGGGCTTTTCGGCTGCGTTGCCCACTTTTGCAATGAATAACCATTGTTTCATTTTGAGACAGTTGATCAAGTTCAGCTCCAAGCTCGAACAATGGGATATTCAGCCCTTTTAGGTTAGAAATGGCATATTCATAGGGTTCTCGGACATCCAAAATAAAGGGAGGGTTTCCCGATTCAATCATCCGATGTAACTCCTGAACCGTGATTTCATCCCCCTCGTTTTTGGTTTCACTTATGCCACAAAAGGCTTCATAATCAATCAATTTAGTAATCGTAGGATTTACACCAGAAACAGGGTTTTCTGGATTCAACTTAACATTTAAAAACCTTGTGGTAAAATACTGGCTGTCAAATAGAAACAATCTACCGTCTAATCGAATCCCTAAGCCTGCTAAAAGCTTAATGGCCTCATTGGCTTGCATCGCGCCTATGATACCAGTGAGTGCACCAAATACTCCTCCTTCGTTACAGCTAGGCACCATTTCAGGTGGTGGTGGAGTAGGAAAAAGATCTCGGTAATTTGGCCCTCGGCTACCGTCCTTTCGTTGGGCATTGAAAACACTCACTTGCCCTTCGTAGCGAAAAACTGCGGCATACACCAAAGGTTTACCCAGCAGCACACAGGCATCGTTGACCAAGTATCGCGTGGGTAGGTTGTCGCTGCCGTCTACTACTAAGTCGAAATCTCGAATAATAGCTAAGGCATTTTCAGCATCAAGTCGCGTTTCAAAATGAGTAACTTTTACATTTGGATTCAATTCTTGAATCACCTTGACAGCCGATTTGCCTTTTGATTCCCCCGCTTGATCGGTTTTATAAATCACCTGCCGTTGCAGGTTAGAAAGACTAATTTCATCAAACTCAACCAATCCAATTCGCCCCACTCCTGCTGCAGCCAAATAGCTAAGGTTAGGAATCCCCAAGCCACCTGCCCCAATCACCAAGACACTGGAGGACTTAAGTTTCTCTTGTCCTTCAGTACCAAAGTCAGGCAGAATGATTTGCCTGTTATAACGTATGAGTTCCTCTTTACTCAGCATTCGTAAACTTATCTAAATCGGTTTGAGTATCAATATCTAAGGTAAAGCGAAGGTTGTTGGTTTCAAAGAAGTCTACCTTTTCTGTATTTCGTTTGACCAATTGGCTACAACCATTAGGATCGGTATGCTCCAGAATTTCCTTTCTATAATCGCTGGCAAAAAATACAGGATTTCCTTTCTGTCCATTGTACAGCGGTACCAGAATATTCTTCCCATGCTCTTCCCTGAAACGATTCAATAAACGGTTATAATCTGCTGCGGTTAAAAACGGCATATCCGCCAAGCAAATGACATATACATCGCCTGTTGCTTCCGCAATTCCGGTTTGTATAGAAGAAGTCATTCCTTGTTCAAAAGTGGGGTTCATTACTGTTCTAAGCCTGTCATCTTTCGAAATCAGGCTTTCGATCTTTTCCGCTTCCTTTCCCAAAACCACTATGATCTCTGAAAAATCAGCTTTGGTAATGGACTTCAAACTTCGTTCAAAAATGGTCTTTCCTTCCATAGGCATTAGAAGTTTATGCCCTCCTTCCATTCTTGAAGAAAGCCCTGCTGCTAACACTATGGCTGAAAAATTCGTCATTCTATTTCAATGATACGGTAAATGACTGTATTATTAATGAATCATTGAAACAAAACCACCTATTCAATACTCCGTATCGATAATGGAACATTTACTGTAACGTACCAAAACATTGGAAAACTTAACACCGGAACAACTCTCTGAAATAGAAAGTCAGTTGAGCCACCCTAACGGACAATTTGGAATAGATGTAGGCCAAAACATGCATTCCACTAACCTAGGAATGATCACCTCATCCATCCAAGCCTTGACCATCGCCAGCGGTAACAAGGTTCTTGAGATCGGACACGGTAACTGCCACCACCTACCCCTAATTTTAGAACAAGCTGAAAACATTCAGTTCTATGGCCTCGAAATATCGGAAACCATGAAAGCCGAAGCTGAACTTAAGAATAAGGCGAATTTAAAGCCTCAAAGGGTTGAATTTACACGCTATGATGGCATCACCATTCCTTTTCTAGACAATTCATTTGATAAGGCCATGACAGCGAACACCATTTACTTCTGGAAAAAGCCACTTCAGTTCTTGGAAGAAGTTTATAGAGTAATGAAACCCAATGGTACATTTGTAATTGCCTTTGCGCAAAAGGAATTCATGAAGGACCTTCCCTTTGTGAAAGAGAAGTTTCAGCTCTACAACAATCAAGACCTTTCAGACCTAGTAAGTAAATCAAGCTTCAATCTTATCAGTATTAGTGACAAAACCGAAAATGTGATAGGCACAGCCAATGAGCTGATCAACCGAAATTATGCTGTTGCTGTATTAGGGAAATAAGCCCCCTAAACGATAAAACCGAATAAATCAGGCCTTTCATTCAGGTACTCAAAATTCAAGTCCTTCTCTTTCATTCGTTGCATTAGCCCATCAAAATCGGCTTTGTGCTGCTGCTCAATTCCAATTAAGGCAGGCCCTTTTTCACGTGCGGTCTTCTTGGTGTATTCAAAATGAACGATGTCATCTGTTGGGCCGAGGACTTCCACCAAAAACTCTTTTAATGCTCCTGCTCTTTGCGGAAAACGTACAATGAAGTAATGCTTCAATCCCTCGTAGAGCAAAGAGCGCTCACGGATTTCTTCGGTACGAGAAATATCATTATTCGAGCCAGAGAGGATACACACTACATTTTTTCCTTTGATCTCTTCCGCAAACTGAGCCAAAGCAGCTACAGACAATGCACCCGCAGGCTCTACCACAATGGCATCACGGTTATACAGTTCGAGCATCGTGCTACAAATCAGTCCTTCGGGAACTGTCACCACCGCATCTAAATGCGTTCGGCAAATCTCGAAGGTCAAATCGCCTACTTGTTGCACGGCTGCGCCATCTACAAACTTATCGATACTGTCGAGTTTGGTGTTTTGGCCTAAAGCCATTGAGTTCTTCATGGCAGGCGCACCTGCAGGTTCTACCCCGATAATCTTCGTTTGCGGACTTAGTGTTTTAAACACAGAAGCCACTCCAGAGGCCAACCCGCCTCCACCAATGGGTAAAAACAGATAGTCAATCGGACTGCCGCAATCTTCCAGAATTTCTAAGCCCACAGTTCCTTGACCTTCAATGACCTTTTGATCATCAAAAGGAGGAATAAAAACGCTTGAGTGCTGATTACAGAATGAAATCGCCTCTTTTTGGGCATCGTCAAAGGTATCGCCAACGAGCACAATTTCTACGAACTCCTTTCCGAAAAAGCGGACTTGCTCTACCTTTTGTCGAGGCGTAGGCGCTGGCATAAAAATGGTGGCTTTCACCTTCAACAAATGACAAGAATGCGCTACACCTTGGGCGTGATTTCCAGCACTGGCGCACACCACACCACTGTCCTTTTCTTCAGCCGAAAGCCCGCTAATCTTATTGTAAGCACCACGAATTTTGTAAGAACGTACCACCTGAAGGTCTTCACGTTTGAACATGATTTTCGCCCCAAATTTATCTGAATAAGTAAAGTTGGGCATTAAGGGTGTGTGCGTAACAATTCCTTTGAGGATCGTTTGGGCTACCTTAATATTTTCTAAGCTTGGGGAGTAAGCTTGGGAGGTTTTGTACATTTTTAGTTCTTCCTTATACCATTATTAGAATCAAAAGACTACTTCACACTTAGACAGCGCAAAGCAGTCTTTCAATCCAACCTAAACCAAAGCCTCTTCTGGCTGAACTACCTTTTCGTTTTCAGGCCTTAAACCTCTTACTGCCCTACCCGCAAGCCACATTTCAGAATTACGGATCGCTTCCAATTCTACTTCAAGCTTCTCACGGTAATCTGACTGAGAGTTAGAGTCGATAGAGTTTTTGGCTTCAACGCCATCCGTCACCGACTTGTACAACTGTTCAAAAACAGGTTTGGTGGCGGCATAGAATTTATCTTTCCAATCCAAAGCGCCACGCTGTGCGGTAGTAGAGCAATTGGCATACATCCAATCCATACCATTATCAGCAATAAGCGGATAAAGGGATTGCGTTGCTTCTTCTACCGTTTCGTTAAAAGCTT
Source organism: Roseivirga sp. (assembly GCF_034669765.1). GTDB lineage: Bacteria > Bacteroidota > Bacteroidia > Cytophagales > Cyclobacteriaceae > Roseivirga. Next base: position 162,193 of record NZ_JAXMOQ010000002.1, on the reverse strand, counting down.
CGGATGGTGAATGTCCATTCGCTCGAAGTACTTCATATTGCGCTTGGAATAGACCTTGAATTGCGCCCATCAAAGTACCTCTTTCGCCTGTAAGGTCAGAGGTTACTTCTTTGTAAAAAGTGGTCTCGAAAAGGTAACCCGAACCCACTGCAATACCCAAAGCAATGACACGATCTCTAGCTTTTCCAGTGGCGTCTTGGTGAATGGCAAAGGAAGAATTCAATCCTTTTCCTTCCACAAAAAGTGAGCGCAAAGAAGTACCCGAACCTTTTGGTGCTACCAATGCTACATCAACATCCGCTGGAGGGATAATGCCCGTTTTTTCACTGTATGCCACGCCAAAACCATGAGAGAAATAAAGCATTTTACCCGCAGTCAGGTGTTTTTTCACCGTTGGCCAAACGGCAATTTGAGCCGCATCAGACAATAAATAACAAATAATCGTTCCTCGCTCAAGTGCTTCTTCAATCGGAAAAAGTGTTTCTCCTGGCACCCAGCCATCGGCCACGGCTTTGTCCCATGTTTTGGATTCCTTTCTTTGTCCAACAATTACATTAATGCCATTGTCTTTCAAATTGAGCGATTGCCCAGGGCCTTGAACGCCATAACCGATTACCGCAACCGTTTCGTTCGATAATACTTCTTGTGCTTTTGCTAGCGGAAATTCATTGCGGGTCACTACGTTTTCTTCTACCCCGCCAAAGTTGATCTTTGCCATTATTATTGTTTTTAGTGTTTCTAATTCTGTTTAAATCCTTCTCCTACTTCCATAGCCGTCATTGCGAACGCTTACGCCTTAGCTTCATCGTTGGCGCATGAAAATTTCTTGCGATAGCAAAGAAATTGACGAAGCAATCTCTCCGCTCACTCTAAATCCCTTCCAACTCCCCCATTGGCTTCGTTACCGAAACTCGCCCCGAACGGACAAATTCAAGCACTCCATAAGGACTCAGAAAGTCGAGCAGCTCCTGCGTTTCTTCTTTATGCCCCGTTTTCTCTATAATCATGAAATCCGATTCCACAGAAAGTATCCGAGCATTGTTATCGCGAATCAGCTTTTCTACCAGATTTCCTTCTGAAATCGATCTTGTGGATATTTTATATAAAGCGATCTCCTGAAATACCGTATCACTATCGGTATGGTAAACCGCCTTCATTACCTCCACTTGTTTTTCAAGTTGAAGCACGAGTTTCTTTACCTGAGCCTCCGTAGTGCGTACCACAATCGTAAACCGATAAATCCCTGAACTCTCTGATTCAGAGCTATTAATGCTATCAATATTTAAATGTCGTCTGGTCAATATGGAAGTGATGCGGTTCAGCAACCCAACACTGTTTTCTGAGAAAATTGAAAGTGTATATGCTTGTTCCATATTATTCTAATCTGATTTCTGACACCGAAGCACCCGTGGGCACCATCGGAAATACATTATCTTCTTTGCCAACATGTACCTCTAGTAAGTAACTTCCTTTATGTTGAAGCATTTCATTGATTGCAGCGGGCAAATCTTCTCTCTCACTAACCGATTTCCCTTCAATGCCATAGCCCTTGGTGATGGCTACAAAATCTGGATTTTCCATTTCGGTGGAAGAATATCGTTTATAAAAGAAGAGCTGTTGCCACTGGCGCACCATGCCCAAAAATGAATTGTTGAGAATGATAATTTTAACGGCCGCTTTGGTCTGAAAAATGGTTCCCAATTCCTGAATGGTCATTTGAAAACCACCATCACCAATGACGGCAATCACTTCGCGCCCAGGCGCACCCAGCTTAGCACCCAATGCCGCTGGCAAACAGAAGCCCATTGTACCCAATCCACCAGAAGTAATATTACTTTTGCTTTGTTTGAACTGTGTATACCTGCTGGCCACCATTTGATGTTGTCCTACATCCGTGACCAAAACCGCATTGCCATAGGTCTGTAAGTTCACTTGATGAATTACTTCCCCCATGGAAATTGAACCCTTGCTTGGCTTTAAATCCTGTTCAATGACTTTTGTCTGTTCCACTCCTTTTAAAGCCTCAAATTCTTGCAACCAGTTTTGATGAGATCGCTCATACACCAGCGGAATCAAGGCTTGCAAACTTCCCTTGCAATCGCCCAATACCGCTACATCGGCTTGGACATTCTTATTAATTTCGGAAGGATCAATATCGAAATGAATCACCTTGGCTTGCTTCGCATAACGGTCCAAATCCCCCGTAACACGGTCATCAAAACGCATACCTATGGCAATCAAAACATCACATTCGTTGGTCAAGACATTGGGTGCATAATTGCCGTGCATTCCCAACATTCCCACATGCAAAGGATGATCTGAAGGAAGTGCGGAAAGTCCCAAAAGTGTAGTTGCCGCAGGTAAATTGGCCTTTTCAATCAGTCGCCTAAATTCCTTTTCTGCATTGCCCAAAATTACGCCCTGCCCAAAAACCACCAGTGGCTTCTTGGCTGAATTGATCAAATCAGCAGCGTGCTCCACTTGGTTTAAATTTAAAGTTGGAACGGGAGTATAGCTTCGAATTTGCTTGCATTTACGATAAGCGAAATCAAACATTTCAAATTGCGCATCCTTGGTAATATCAATCAAAACTGGGCCAGGTCGGCCAGAACGAGCGATGTAAAACGCACGTGAAAGGGCTTCTGGTAGTTGCTCGGCTTTTGTTACCTGATAGTTCCATTTGGTGGCTGGCATGGAAATACTGATGATGTCAATTTCTTGAAAAGCATCTGTACCCAACAAATGCGATCCCACTTGCCCAGTGATGCAAACCAAGGGAGTTGAATCAATCATTGCATCTGCAATTCCTGTAATCAAATTGGTAGCACCTGGGCCAGAAGTGGCCAGCACCACTCCTACTTTTCCTGTTACGCGGGCATAACCTTGCGCGGCATGAATGGCACCTTGCTCGTGCCGCGTTAACACATGACGCACCTGCTCTTGATAATGATAAAGTGCATCGTAAACGGGCATAATTGCACCACCCGGATAGCCAAAAATCAAATCAACATCTTCTGCAATAAATGACCTGAGCACAGCGTCTGCGCCCGAAGTACGCATCGTTTCTTTTACTGGTGGAGTAAGTGTAGCTTCTAAATACATATCATTGATCGGTTATGCAGCCTTCTGATGCAGAGGCTACGGTTTTGGCATATTTATACAAGGCTCCTCGGGTCACTTTTAAGACTGGAGCTTCCCATGCTGCTTTCCTTTTTTCTATTTCTTCGGCAGGAATGTCTAATGAAATTCTATTATGAATTGCATCAATAGTAATCGGGTCGCCATCTCGAACCACGGCAATAGTACCACCTTCTTGGGCTTCTGGGGTGACGTGACCTACCACAAAACCATGGCTTCCCCCAGAAAATCGGCCATCGGTAATCAAGGCCACAGAGTTACCCAAACCAGCACCCATAATGGCGGCAGTTGGCTTGAGCATTTCAGGCATTCCTGGTCCACCTTTTGGCCCTTCGTACCGAATGACCACTACATGGCCCGCTTTTACTTTTCCTTCCCTAATTCCTTGAATTGCCAAAAATTCGTTGTCGTAAACAATGGCTTTACCTTCGAATCTTTCGCCTTCTTTCCCTGTGATTTTCGCAACAGCTCCTCCTTCGGCCAAATTGCCAAAAAGCATTTGCAGATGGCCTTGCGGTTTTATTGGGTTTTCAATTGGACGGATTACTTGCTGATCTGAACTCAATGAAGGAACATCAGCCAAGTTCTCGGCTACAGTTTTGCCTGTTACAGTCATACAATCTCCATGAAGCATGCCTTTTTCTAGCATGTATTTCATAACAGCAGGCACTCCGCCTACTTGGAAAAGATCTTCCATCAAGTACTTCCCACTAGGTTTCAAATCCCCTAAGAGCGGAGTGGTATCGGATAGTCGCTGGAAATCAGCCAGTGTCAAATCAACATCAATGCTTTTGGCCATGGCCAACAAATGCATTACGGCATTGGTCGAGCCACCCAAAACAATCACTACCCGAATTGCATTTTCGAATGACTTTTTGGTCATAATGTCTTTGGGCTTCAAATCCAGTTCAAGAAGGTTCTTAATCGCTTTGCCAATGGCTTCGCACTCCTGATTCTTCACGCCACTTACTGCAGGGTTTGAAGCACTAAAAGGCAATGACATCCCCAACGCTTCTATAGCAGATGACATCGTATTGGCCGTGTACATTCCACCACAAGCTCCGGCTCCAGGGCAAGAATTCTTAATCACTCCCTTATAATCTTCATCCGATATATTCCCAGAAAAACGTTCTCCCAAGGCTTCAAATGAAGAAACAATATTCAGTTTTTTGTCCTTATAGCAGCCTGAGGCAATGGTGCCTCCATATAGCATAATAGAAGGTCGGTTGAGTCGTGCCATCGCAATCACCGAGCCTGGCATGTTCTTATCACAGCCGGCCACCGCAATAATGGCATCGTAATAATGCGCACCAGCCACCGCTTCAATGGAATCAGCGATGATTTCTCTTGAAACCAATGAATAGCGCATGCCTTCGGTGCCGTTCGCGATGCCATCGCTGACGCCTATGGTGTGATAAATCAGCCCCACCAAATCATTATTCCAAACGCTTGCTTTGACCTGACTTGCTAATTGATTCAAGTGCATATTGCAGGTGTTACCATCATAGCCCATGCTCACAATTCCTACTTGCGCTTTTTCCATATCGGCCTCTGATAGACCAACGCCATAAAGCATGGCTTGCGAAGCAGGTTGGGTTTCGTCTTGCGTGAGTCTTTTACTGTATTTATTGAGTTCCATCAGGTATTTACTAATTGTGTTTTTGAAAGCTGACGTACTAAGTTTTGATAGACTTTCGATACTTGAAAACCGATAGTTTCTTCCCAAGGCAAGCGAAAAGGGTTGCCATCGAGCAAACCAATTCCGGCTACTTCTACCGCTGTTCCAGTAAAGAAGGCACCATCCGTGCCCTTCACTTTTTCCGGAGGAAAATAGGCTTCCACTACCTCGCACCCTAGTTCTCTGGCAATCTCCATTACGGTTTCTCTTGTGATTCCTGGAAGAATATTCCCCAATGGCGGTGTGTAGAGCACTTTATCTTGTTCAAAGAAGAAGTTGGCACCACTGCCTTCGGCCACAGAGCCATTTTCATCCAAAAGCAAAGCCTCATCAAAGCCTTTGCGCTTGGCTTCGGTAGTGGCTAAAATGGAGTTGGTATAATGACCCGTCACTTTGGCTGCAACAGGCACAGAACGAGGATTCGGTCTTTCGTAGGAAGAAACCATTACATTCAGGCTTTTATCACCTAAGTATCGCCCCCATTCCCAAGCGCAGAGAAACAAATGAGATTGATCCACCGGGCCTAAACCCATGTTTTCACCCAAATAAATCAAGGGGCGGATATAGGCGTCAGTCAGCTGATTTCTTTCGAGCAACTCATAAGTCAGCGCGGTCAATTCATCTACTGAATAATCAAAAGGCATGTGCATGGCAGCCGCTGAACTCAGCAATCTTTCATAGTGCGCTTCAGCTTTGAATACTGATGGAGATCCATCGACATCGTATGCCCGAATGCCTTCGAATACACCACTTCCGTAGTGCATACTTTGGTTGTACAAACTAGCGCTGGCCTCTGAGGCTTTCAGCCACTGACCATCTAAAAAAACTGTGGTATTTGATCCGTAATACATCATTTTATGGTTTAAAATTATCTAGGTTCTTTTTCATTCTGGTTTTGAATTTCTCTTCTTCTACAATCTCTTTATACCGTCATTATTTTTCATAAACACTATAAATCAACACTTTACATTACCGCTACTTACAATTTCAACATCCTGCTTTCTGAGCATTTTTAGGGGCCAATTTTGACATTCAGGCATAAAAAAAGCCCTTCTCACGGGGTGAAAAAGGCTTCTAATGCATTGACAATAGTATCCTATTTCACCCCGTCCGGGTGGTAATAATGACTACTGTAATAATAACTGTGTACTTTAACATCTATGCTTATTTTTTCAATCCAAACTGATCCTGAAACAAGTTCAGGAGGACATAAAAAAAGCCTTTCCGGTGGGGAAAGGCTCTCGATATTTTAAACTATATCATCCCCTCCCATCATGTTTTCACGACAGTAATAATTTGGGTGATAATAATAGTATTTGCTCTCATTGTTGGCTCAAAGGAAAGTAGATTGTTTTTCTAATCAAAGAATTTTCAATTTCATTTTTCGCAAAACACTCCCTTCGGAAAATAAATTTGACTGTGTTCATAAGTCATTAAACCCGTTTTTACCAGCTCATGTGCGGCAAAATCTGTCTCTATCCCTCCTTCAATATCCGACTGATAAAAAATCAATTGACCTTCATTATCATTGAGGTTTAAAGCTCCTATGATGGTATTTCGTCCATTTTTCTTGGAAACGGACCTGATCAAATTTTCGGTGAAACGGTTGGTCTTAACAGCGGCAACATTTTCATCCTCCTTATTGGATTTGTACCGAACAAAATAATAATTGGTTGCCATTTCTACATCAGCTTCATTCTTATCCCAAATCGTACAAAGTGTTTTCTTTACATCATTATGCGGAATCGGGTCGGTAGGAAAAACCTCCAAAATATAACGATCAGCGGCAATGGCAGGATCGGAACTAAGAATGGTTTGCGTTTCTTCCATATTGGTATCGAATAAGAAAACCCCACCTCCTGTATAGAATGGCCCTGCGGCAATCATCTTCCTCTCCTTCACTAAGCGATTGATATTGTTCATATGCCCCGCTTGTAAAGAATCTACTGCAGCCTGAGAAATTTCAGTTTTGTTGGGGTTCGTATTCAGGAAAACGAAAGTGTATCGCCCGTTTCCGTATTGCGCTGACAGTGAAAATGACAAGCAAAAAAGTGTGAGTAAAAGATAGAGTCGTTTCATATTTTGATATTTAGCCTGACAGTTAAGAATCATATACGCCCCTCTTTCTCATCCTGAACGAAGTGAAGGATCTTATTGAAACATAAAGATAAAAAATTCATTTCACCATCGGTCAATCTTTAATGCAAGCTGAATTATGTTTTGTGTATTTTGAGGCATACAAAAGTTCGATATGAAAAGACTTTACGCTATCGCAGCTTCAATTGCGCTGCATTTTTTTTTGCTTTTACCATTAAGCGCACAGCAAAGCCAAAACCCCTTAATGGATTCATTCAAGGATTATCAAAACATGAAAGCCAACACGGAACTTGGTCTAGAATGGATTCAAATCGGTCCAACGATTAACTCAGCAAGAGCAGATGCCATTCAGGTTGACCCTGCAAATCCGGGGACGATGTATGTGGCTTTTGGTTCTGGAAATCTTTGGAAATCTATCAACAACGGATTGACTTGGAAACCCATTTTTGAAAATCAAGCCGCTTTAGGAATTGGAGATGTAGCCCTCGCTCCTTCCAACCCAAATATCCTCTATTTAGGCACTGGAGAAAGCCTCAAAAAACCTAGAAACTTCACCATGCCGGGCACAGGCGTTTATCGGTCTGATGATGCTGGAGAAACCTGGAAACACCTTGGCCTCACCAACTCGTGGCACATTGGAGAAATCGCTATTCACCCTACTAATCCAGATATCGCATTGGTTGCAGTGTTGGGTAAATTCTGGTCTGACAATGCTGAAAGAGGAATTTATAGAACGGAAGACGGTGGAAAAACATGGGAACATGTACTTTATGTCAATGACCAGACTGGAGGAAATGACATTGTAATTTCACCTTCAAACCCGAACATCATGTACGCTTCCATGTGGCAACACAGTCCAGAAGTAAATGGATTAGGCAGCGGAGTGTATAAAAGTGAAGATGCTGGAAAAACATGGAAAAAGGCAACCAACGGAATGATTCAAGATGCCAATGTGGGGCGAATTGGCTTGGCCGTTTCATACACCAATCCCGATAAGGTTTACGCCTTAATGGACCATAGAAATAGAGCCGAGAGTGAAGGTGCTGGCAAGTTCTTTCAAAGTATAGATGGTGGCAAAAACTGGAAAATGACACATGAAAAGGGACTTCCTTTCTTCTCCACCATCGGCTGGTATTTTGCGGACATGTATGTAAATCCACAAAATGATGATGAAATTTACGGCCTCGGGCCAAGAGTGGCTCACAGTACCAATGGAGGTAAAAGTTTCGATTATGTGGGTGGCGATGTCTATCACCTCTTTCCTAGCGCAGCCGATCCTTTGCACCTCGATCATTGCGAAATGTGGATCAACCCGACCAACCCGAACCATATGGCTTTGGTGAATGATGGTGGCCTATACACCACCTATGACAAGGGCAAAAACTGGCTTCATCACAACAATATTCCGGCAGGAGAATTCTACGACATTTCATTAGACGAACAAGAGCCTTATATGATTTATGGCGGTGTGCAAGACGATGCCAGCGTTTACGGGCCGTCATCGGAATATGACCCACGCTATTATAAAGACTGGAAATACATTTGGGTAGATGCTTGGAGTGGTGGCGATGGCTGTGTCACTTGTGTAGATCCAACCGACCCCAATACGGTCTATTTCAGCATGCAAAATGGAGCCGCCAGAAGGAAGGACATGGCAGCTGGAACTTCAGTTTCCATCAGACCACGACTCCCCAGAGAACATTCAGGAAATCTTGAATTCAACTTTGTAGCACCCTATTTCATTTCTCCACATGATAATAAAACGCTTTACCATGCTGGAAACTTCGTTTTTAAAAGTATTGACAGGGGAGACAGCTGGGAAGTAATAAGTGGAGATTTAGGGGTTTCGGCTGATGCACAAAAGAAGTCTGTAGCTGCAGGTGCTTTAGTGGAATCGAAATTTAAGAAAGGACTCTTGTACATGGGCACCGACAAAGGTGCTTTTTGGGTGAGTAAAGATGACGGCAAAAATTGGGAGGAACATTCCATGGGTTTACCCAATAATTACATCCGCAGCATTATGCCTTCGCAGTTCAAAGCCTCTAGGGTTTACGTGGCGCTTACAGGCTTGAATTATGACGATTTGAACACTTACCTCTATGTTTCGGAAGATTATGGTGCCAACTGGAAACCGATCATGAGCAACCTACCCAATGAAATTACCAATGTAATTTTAGAAGACCCCATCAATGAAAACATTCTTTATGCTGGCCTTTATCGTGGTGTGTACATTTCAACTGACAGGGGTAATTCATGGTCCATTTTAGGCAAAAATCTACCAGCAGTAGCGGTGGGCGATTTAGAAATCAATAGAAAAAGCATGGATTTGGTGGTGGCTACGCATGGCCGTGGATTGTATAAGGTAAACTTAAAACCTGTGCATGAAATGCCTAAAAACAACCAATCAGCCTTTCTTTTTGACTTACCCCCTTTTAAAAGACCTGCTTATGGTGATACACATCGAAACCCTGATTATGAAACACTCACCAGAACCGCAATCAGTTATTATTTACCTGCTGCGGCAAAAGTTAGTTTGATGATTAAGGATGGAAAAGAGGAAATTATCTGGACGAAAGAGCTTACTGGCGAAAAAGGAATTAATCAGTATCGCTGGGATTTGATTCTTAAATCTGTAGAAAGCGATCAACCCTATTTTGTCAATTTTGACCAGTTTATCCCTCGAGGAAAATATACGCTCCTATTCACCGTAAATGGAAAAACAATCGAACAAGGTTTCGAAGTCAACAATAAATAATTTAATATAAATGAATCCGAACCCCATATTTCACCACAAATAAATTTCAGGCAGTTCATCCTGATATTATTTTCTATCTTTTGCTGAAGAAACAACCATAACTATGCGTACCAACAAACTCATTCTTTTAGCCTTACTTTTTATCGCTCCACTGTTCATTTCGGCTCAAACCAGCCTCGATGACCAATTCGGATCACAACGCTTTCGTTTTATTGGCCCAGAAGGCAACCGAGCCATTGCCATTGCTGGCGAACCGGGCAATCCCATGGTCAATTACATTGGTGCAGCTTCTGGCGGACTATGGAAAACTGAAAACGGAGGTCTTAACTGGCGTCCTATCTTCGATAATCAAGACATTTCCTCTATTGGCTCCGTTGCCTTAGCTCCTACCGATCCTAAGCAAGTTTGGGTAGGAACGGGTGAAACCTTCGTTATTCGTCCAGCTCACGCCATGGGCAACGGTATTTACTTTTCGCCAGACGCTGGCAGAACTTGGGAGCACAAAGGCTTAGAAAAAACCGGTCGTATTGGTCGAGTAATTGTTCACCCCACCAATCCAAAGATAATTTATGCCGCTTCTTTAGGCCATACTTATGGTCCGCAGCAAGAACGAGGTATTTACCGCAGTAATAATAGTGGTGATACTTGGGAGCGTGTACTTTTTGTTGACGAAAACACAGGAGCTTCGGACCTGGCCATTGATCCTAAAAACCCGAACATTCTCTATGCCGCCATGTGGTCAGTGCACATCAATTCGTGGGGCTTGAACAGCGGTGGTAACGGTGGTGGAATTTACCGTTCTATGGATGGTGGCGACACTTGGGAGCCAATGAATTTGAAAGGTCTTCCTGGAGGAGAAAAAAGACCTGTGGGAAAAACCGCAGTGGCTGTTTCTTATAGCAATCCAAATGTGGTGTATGCCCTATTTGAAATCAACAGTCCAGAGCTTTGGAGATCGGATAACAAAGGCGAAACATGGACTTTGATGAGTCAGGACCATGATTGGAACGAGCGTGCGCCTTATTATACCAGAATTGCAGTGGGCACAGGAAACCCAGATGAAGTTTACTCGCTGAGTGTACGTTTTGTGCAATCGCTAGATGGCGGTAAAACCAGAGTAAGAAGGCCTCCGAGCGGTGGTGGTGATAATCACGACATGTGGATTGACCCGACCAACCCAGATAGAATGATGGTAGCCCATGATGGAGGCGCAAGTATCACTTTAGATCATGGCCGTTCATTCCAGCGTGTGGTTTTACCAATCGCTCAGATGTATCACGTATCTGTGGATGACCAAGTTCCATATAATGTATTCGGAAATCGTCAGGATGGCTGGTCTTATATGGGACCAAGCAATTCGCTTCAAGGCTACATTCCATTGGGTTTATGGAAAGGCGTTGGAGGTTGCGAAAGTGGCTTCGCGAAACCAGATCCGAATGACAATAATATTGTTTGGTCGGGTTGTTATGACGGTGGTTTGGAAAGACATGATTTACGTACTGGCTATTCCAGAGAAGTGCGCGTTTGGCCAGAAGCAGGTTATGGCTGGGCACCAAAAGACATGAAATACCGCTGGCATTGGAACTTCCCATTGAGTTTTTCAACCCATGTAAAAAGTAGAGTGTATGTCGGAAGTCAGTTTGTACACCAATCTGACGATGGCGGACAAAGTTGGCAAATCATTAGTCCGGATTTGACATTGAATGATAAAAGCCACCAAGAAAGTTCTGGTGGCGTGGCCATTGACAACTTGATGACATTTGATGGAGCTACCCTTTTCGCCATTGAAGAATCGCCTTTAGAAGCGGGTTTAATCTGGGTAGGAACGAATGACGGCCAAGTGCAACTGACCCGTGATGCTGGAAAAAACTGGACGAACTTAACGGCCAATATCAAAGGCTTGCCAGCTTGGGGCACCATTGCCAATATTCAGCCTTCTAAATACAACGCAGCTACGGCTTACATTTCGGTTGACCTTCACCAAATGGGTGATTTCGATCCATACATTTATAAAACAGCCGATTACGGTAAGACTTGGACGAAAATTTCGGATGGAATTCCAAAGTCGGAATCAAGTTTTGTGCATGTAGTGAAGGAAGACCCTAAACGTGAAGGAATGCTTTACGCGGGCATCGATAAGGGAATTTACATCAGCCATAACGATGGAAAGACTTGGGCACGATTGAGAAACAACCTACCTCCTGCCCCAGTGTATTGGATGGAAGTGCAAGAGCGTTTTGACGATTTGGTGGTAGGCACTTACGGTCGGGGGTATTACATTTTAGACGACCTTGGCGCTATCCGTAACGCAGACAAACTGGGCAGCGAACCTCAAGTTTTTGAAATGCGCGACACTTACCGTTTCAATTCAAGAGAAAGTATTAAAACCGATGGGCCAAGCAATAATTCGGGGCAAAACCCACCTAATGGCGCCATCATCAATTACTATTTACCGCAGAAACATGATGGTCAACTGCTATTGGAAATTCAGTCAATGAATGGAGATGTGATCCGCACCATGGAACCGTCTAAAAATGCAGGTGTAAACCGAACGGTATGGAACCTCAGGTACGAATCTACATACCGTCCACAACTGAGAACACAGCCTCCTGGCCGTCCTTGGGTGCAATTGAATGGTGAAGGCTGGCGTCCGCTGACTACTTGGGATTTAGACTTGAATGCTGGTCAGTTGGGGCCAAGGGTAGTGCCAGGCAAATACAGAGCGGTGCTTAAAATGATGGACAACAACGATAACCTGCAAAAGGAGATCGTCCAAGAATTCAATGTGCTGAAAGACCCATTCTCTGAAGGTACCATAGCCGATATTCAAGCGCAAGTGGACTTTTCTTTACAACTGCGCGATGCCATGAACATTGCAGTGAGCAGTATTAATGCGGTGGAAGTTTTGCGTAGCGAATTGGAGGCCATTATTGCCGAAGAAAGCGATAAGAAAATCCAGAAAGAGGCCATTCGTCTGAAAGCTATTGCTGAAGAGATCGCGAGCAAACTTTACGACATCCATTTGACAGGAGCACGTGAAGATGCCTTCCGTTCTCCGATGAAACTTTACGGTAGATTAAGTGCTCTGGCCAGCGATATTAACGGCAGCGGTATCGATTTCAAACCTACTAATCAGCAAGGAGAAGTTTCTGAAATCTTGAATGAACGCCTGCAAAACGCTGTTAAGCAATTCGAGCAAATCAAGGAAAACGATATCGAGGAATTCAACAAAGCCCTTGAGAAGAAAAATAGAACTTTGACGATTGAGAAGACTGGGGGGAGGTAGTTATCAGTTATCAGTTATCAGTTATCAGTTATCAGTTATCAGGAAACGGGCTTTCTTAAAAGCTTGTTTCTTGGTGGATGATAAAACCAATTCCTGAGATAGGCTTGGTTCTCACCATCAGAGTATCTAAATCTTTAACTTTAGTCATAGAAAATCACCGTCATGCTGAGTGTTGAGCCCTTGCTCCTTTTGAGAAACTTAGATAAAGTAATTTAGGCGAAACCGAAAGCATCCGTCAGTGCTTGACTTCTGAGGCCTTGAACTGACTCTCCGAGGTGTCGGAGTTTTCATTTGAGCCATAATGCACTGTATATATTTCTTTGTGCTACAAACCGCCCCGCTGGGGCTTTCCTTTTCCTCAAGCATTCAGCTTGGCCTAGCCCTGAAAGGGCGCAATAACATAACGAAGGGTGAAACCTACATCTTAATCATAGTCCTGTAGGGACGAGACAAATCCTTTATAGAGTGTTTTGCCCTTACGGGACAAAACAAAGCATAGTTAGATTAGGCCGAAATCTCCGAGACCTCGGATAATCCAACACCAAAACCGCCATAACCTTCTGACGCCTAGATTTATTTATCAACGGTCTAATCTATATTTTCAATAACTTTGCCTTGAAAATCACATATACAGTCAATGAAAAATCAATTCATTAGCATCCCGAAAGTCTATCTTTACGCACTATTCATTTGTCTACTCGCCTCATGTAAGGATGCGAAAAACACTGATCCCATTGATCTCTCAGGGAAAATAGTCATTCCAGCGACTACTCAAGACACTGTACTTTTTGTCACCTCAGTGGATAATTTCTCTTTGCCTGTTTTTATTTCTTTTCCTTCATCATCGTCTAATTCATTGCCTGCAACTGTGGTTTTACATGGCTCGGGTGGAAATTGGAAAGACAGCGACCAAAACAATGATGGCACTGCCGATACCGTCACTGAATGGGAGTTATCGAGCCAGAATAAGGAATGGAAAAACATCTTTGATCAAGAAGGAATTGTTTCAGCCTTCCCCGGCAGCTACTATGGCAGAGGTACTGTTGAGAATGAAGGGGATTGGAAAAACCCTCCATTACAATTTGGTATTAGTGCCACATTTATCAGGAATTATGACGCTTATAGCACCCTTGAATTACTTAGAAAACTGGTGCGAGAAGACGGTACCCCAATCGTAACTTCGGACAAGGTAGCGCTTTTGGGTTTTTCCCATGGAGCAACAGCCGTACAGAGTACTTTATTTAACACAAATGCAATACCAAACGGCCATGAATGGTCTCAATCTTATAGTGGAACAACTTACACCACAGAAATAAAGGCTCCAGCATCTCTACCCACAGATGGTGGTTTTATCGCTGGAGTGATGTATTATCCTGGTTCATTTCACAACAGTTACTATGGTAACCCTTGTAGCGGAACGAGCTTTTTCCAAACCTATACTGACTTTATCATCCATCTTCCTTCCGATGATTCGCTTACGCCAAACTCCAATTGTATGGTAGAAACCGTGGGAAATAATGGAGGCGGAACATCCACTGTGTACAATTACGAAAACGTAGATCATGGTTTTGACAGAAAAGTAAGCGGTGCAGATGGTGCTGCCAGCACTTTAGCTCTGCAGCGATCAATTGACTTTTTGAAAACCAAATTGGAGATCAATTAACCACTGCGCGACCAACTTTATTCATTCCATATCATTGGTTCATGAAGGAATTTCAAGATCTTCCGCGCAAAATTGAACTAGATCAAATCTTAGCATTTTATGCGTAAAGCAACTACCCTATTATTGTCGCTGCTATTTATAGCCCTATTAGGTTGCGACCAAAAGAAAATCCTTGAAACACGGACTGAGGCAACACAAGAGACATTAGGTAAAATCAAAGTACTGAATGTGGCCACCTTTCATTTTGGCTATACCTCAGATGCCAACAAGGTAGATTTTGATGAAGATGACCGTAAAATACAGGAGGAAATTCGTGCCCTTTCCAAAATGCTGTCCGAGTTTAAACCCACCATTATTTGTATCGAAAATCATCCTCAATACGATAAAGAAATCAATCAGGCTTATCAGGAATACCTAAAAGATCCATCCCAATTGAACACCAATTATGGAGAAAAAAGCATGGTGGCTTTTGATGTAGCTAGACTCAATAATGTGGCTCAGTTATATGGAATCGACAGTTACATGGATTATAACTACTTGATCGGAGAGCAAATCGTCAATACCATCGATTCGGCCACCTACAGAGATTACATGAACAACCCGTTCAAAGATTCACCCGAGTTGGCTGAGCTTGATAAAAACTTTGATCACCTATCGCTTTTAGAAAAGCTGAGGTTTTATAACCATCCAAAAACCCTCGATTTCAATATCAACATCAATGCGGATAATCTGCTGTATGTTGGCACTGAAGATGGCTTTGAAGGTGCAGATGAAGCCGCTAAATTCTATCAAAGAAATTTAAGGATCTACTCGAACCTCAACCGAATCCCATTGGTTAAAGATGACCGAGTGTTCATCCTTATGGGTGCGGCTCATGCATCATTTTTAAGGGAATTACTGGAAAGAAGCCCTAAATTCGAAATGGCTAATACACTTGATTATTTAAAATAACCATTGAATTCAGTGTTTAGGAAACCCTTACGTACTCTTTTCAGTTAGCGTTAGCTTATGCTCCTACTCGTTATTCTTGCTACCCTAATTATTGCCTTTCTGCTCTTTCTCAATTTCAACCCACAATTTGGAGGCAAGATTACTCAAGCACATAAGGCTCGTTATGCCCAATCCAAGCAATGGGATGGTAAGAAATTCGTAAACGAAACCCTTACCGAAATGGACATGAGCTTCAGTTCCATGATTGGTTTAATGAAGGAGCAGTTTACGGACAGTCATTTGCGTAAGCCAAAACAGCCCATTCCCGTCATACCATTCGACAATTCTAAATGGAAAAGCGATCCAGAAAAGCCAAAATTTGTTTGGTATGGGCATTCAGTAGTGTTACTGCAATTAGATGGAAAGAATATCCTTATCGATCCTATGCTTGGGCCTGACACTTCGCCCATAGCGCCTTTCAAAACCAAACGGTTTAGCGAAAACACTTTAGCCATCATTGACCAATTACCACAACTAGACGCAATACTGCTAACCCACGACCATTACGATCACCTTGATTTGGCAAGTATCAAGAAGCTCAAGTCTAAAGTAAACACTTGGTTTGTGGCTTTGGGTGTGGCACGACATTTAGAGGCTTGGGGCGTTTCAAGCAATCAAATCACTGAATTCGACTGGTGGGACCATATTGAGTTCAAAGGAATTTCCTTGACCTTCACTCCTTCCCGTCACTTCTCTGGTCGTGGCCTAACCGATCGAGCTAAATCACTTTGGGGAGGCTGGGTTTTTAAAACATCCAAAAATTCCATTTACTGGACAGGCGATAGCGGTGAAAGCGATCACTTTAAAACTGTAGGTGATAAATTAGGGCCTTTTGATTGGTCTTTTGTGGAATGCGGCCAATACAACGAGCGCTGGCATGCCATACATATGTTCCCTGAAGAAGCGGTTCAGGCGGCACTAGATTCAAAATCTAACATCATGATGCCTGTCCATTGGGCAGGTTTTCCGCTGTCTTTACATACTTGGAAAGACCCTATTGAACGTTGCATGGCCGAGGCAAAACGATTGGATCAAAAAAACACTACCCCGCAAATTGGCGAGGTAGTAGTAATGGGTGAAGAGCCTTACGGTCAGTGGTGGAAGTCTCTTGATTAATTCCCCTGCCCTGCTTCTATGGCATCACCTTCTTTCTTTTCTTCTTTTGGATTGAAATGCTTTTCGTAGAAAGCGAAAATCCTATTCCACTGGTCATGATAATCGCTTTCATTACTAGCTCCACCTGCACCATGTCCGCCATTCATATAGTTAACCCAAGTTACATCTTTGCCTAGCCTACGCATGGCGTAATAGAGCTCACGAGTATTAGTGCCTGGCACATTCCAATCGCCCTCGCCAGTAAGCAGTAAATGTGGTGTGGTAATTCTATCTGCATAATACACGGCTGTAGTTTGAAAATACTTTAATGGTTCGTCCCAAAACGATCCACCGATTCTGTCTTGTCCATTTTCAGCAGCAGCATAGTTTCTAGTGCCAATTTTAGGGCTATCACCCAAGAAACTGATGATATTCACCTTACCTGAAATATTGATTGCCGCAGCAAATCTATCGGTTTGAGTGATGAGCAATGAAGCTGCATAACCACCATAACTGGTACCTTGAATACCTACCTTATCATTGTCTACTTTTCCTTCATCGACCAATTTATTAATGGCCGAAGTCACCCCTTTTAGCCAAGCTTCTCCCGGATATCCCTGCTCTAAATCCACAGAAGGTCTTAAACCAAAATAGCCTTGGTTCGCAAGCAAGTTTAGACTGGAACGGTAACCGTTGTCAAAGAAAGTCTCATATACCTCGAGCACTAAAGGGTACTTTTTATTCGGGTCGTAATCCACTGGATAATATAGAATGCCTTGAAGCTCAACACCATCTGCATCTCGGTAGGAGATCAATTCAGTCTTAGTCCATTTTTTATTGGCAACCCAAGGGTTAAGGTTGGTCAATTGCTTTTCTGAATTGAAATCAAGTTTGTTTACATAGACATTAGAAGGATAATCGCCATCAGATTTGCTGTATACCACAGTGTTTCCTTCATCGGCAAAACGCCAACCATTGTATAGATTGCTGTTGCTCATCAAGTTCTCAAACTGTCCGCTATTGATATTATAGCGCTGAATACCACGATTCCATTTGTCTTTTTCGGAATAGCTCACATAGAGGTAATTTCCATCTTCAGACCATTTCACTACGCTTCTATTGGGTGCATTTTTCTTTTCTTCTTTGTCTTCAGGTAATGCATACACCATTTTAAGGTTTTCACCATTATTATCTATTGTCCACCAGCCTTTGCTTGAACTCAGCAAAAGCTTTTCACCTTGTGGATGCCATCGCATTACGGAAAATTTCACCTCTTTCTTCTTCTCTTTATCTTCATAAGCTTTGCCTTTAGTGAGGTTAATCGGATCATTTTTTCCAAACGCTTCAATAGTTTGTAAGTACACGTTGCCAGAATCCGCCCAGACAAACTGACTACCGTCATCATCCCAATTGAAAGACCTGCGCTTTTTTGTGCGCTTATAAAATATCGTTGGATCACTAGTGGAGGATAACGCTTTAAATCCCGCCTGATATTCTGTTCCACCCTCACTTCTATCATAAGTGGTTTTTAATGGGAAACTTTCTGAGTACGTCAGGTACTGTCCTTCAGCATCTACTTTTAGTCCACCGTAGTCAGATTCAGGTAATACATTTTCAACTTTACCCGACTTTAAACTCACTTTTACAATTTCTGTTAGCCCGTTGGTTACATTAATTTTGTCCCACTTCAAAAAAGGTGCATTGCCATCATAAACAACAATCGGTCCTTCGGTGGCTTCCTTGTATTCTGCCATGGCTGTTTCCATCCAACTCTCTTTTCTCATACCAACAATCACCTCATCTCCATTTGGCAACAGTTCCATGCCATTACTCGTGGCCAGCAATCTACTGTCCTTTATTTTTACTTCATTCACTTTCTTGCTCTTCATATCATAGTAAGCAATGGTCATTTTTTCTCCTTTTTGCTGAAAGAAAAGAAGCTTTCCAGCATCATCAGTCCATTGTAAGCCTGTTATCATCACAGGGCTAGTAAACGGCCGGGTTTCAACGCCCGTGTTCGTATCTATAATTACTAATTCGCCTTCACTCGTTCTTAAGTAGCTTGGGTCACGAAATCTAAAATGGTCGGTACCGAACCGACTTCGACCATCAGAAATAGTACCCGCCAGAAATTGACCATTTGGAGAAAGGGTCTGGCTGCCTAACGACTTTACGTTGATGGCATCTTCAATTGTAAAATTGGTTTTTTGGGCGAATAAGCCCGATGATAGTAGAAGGCCTAAGCAAATAAGCGTACTACAGAATAAGTTCTTTTTCATGGCTGAAGGTTTTAAAGCAATAATTTACTCATTAAAACCATAGCCTGCCTGCCAAATACACTAGCGGTAAAGACACTTTAGATGACGCAAAAGGCTTGAATAGTTTATCCGATAAGGCTTAATAATGGAGGGAAGTAAGTGAAAAGACATTCCACGGTAGATTGATAGGTCTCAAAATTATATTAGAGCCTTTTTTCGTAATCCAGTTGATTTAAATCCACTATCTTCAAAACAAAAAACAGTTATCCAAAAGCAAGATTCTACCATAAAATCCCTCTTTAAAAGCTTTAGACATCAGGTGTTTTGGCCACCGTTTATTCTGCTTTTGGTGGCGCTCATATATAGCCTAGTAGATGTGGAGCATTTCCTGGCAACCACCACCAACATCAATAATTTCATTCTCGATAAGTTTGGTTGGCTTTTCAGCTTGGGCACCTTAATGATGCTCCTCACCTGCCTGATAATCTGTTTTCACCCCATTTCAAAAAGAAGAATTGGCGGAGAAGGTGCCAAACCTTTGCTCACCAAATGGCGATGGTTTTCAATCGTCATCTGCACTACCATTGCCACGGGCATTATATTTTGGGGAACAGCTGAACCCATCTTCCATGTAATGTCACCGCCCAGTTTTAGTGGTGTTGAAGCCAATACTCCAGCAGCAGGCAGTTATGCATTGTCTGTAATGTATTTGCACTGGACGTTTACCCCTTATGCCATTTACACCATTCCGGCCATCATGTTCGCGCTGGCTTTTTATAACGAAAAAAGAGCCTTTAGCCTAAAGTCTACCCTCTACCCTTTTATAGGCCCAAACCGGCATAAATGGTTGGGCATTGGTATTGATAGCATTTGCCTGTATGCTTTAGTAGCGGGCATGGCAGCCTCATTGGGCGCTGGAATTCTCACCCTTTCTGGGGGAATTAACAGTCTTTTTGGTTATCAATCCAACACGGTGTTATTCATCATTACCCTGACCATTGTGGCTGCCTTTGTCATTTCTGCCATTACAGGTTTAATGAAGGGCATAAGAGTTTTGTCGGATATTAACATTCGAATCTTTATCATTTTGGCCATTTTCATTTTCGTGTTTGGCCCTACGGGAAGTATATTGGTTCAGAGCATTAAGTCATTGGGGCTGTACTTTCAAAACCTGCCAGAATTCAGCCTTATTTCAGTGCTTCATCCTGATGACCCTTGGCCAAAAAGCTGGACATCATTCAACTGGGCCAACTGGTTGGCTTGGGCACCCATTACCGCGCTCTTTCTTGGGAGATTAAGTTATGGCTATACAGTAAAACAATTCATGATTGTCAACTGGATTTTACCCAGCCTGTTTGGCGTGATTTGGATGTCCATTTTTAGCGGAACAGCCATCGATATGCAAATCAATCAAGGCATCGGCTTGGGTAAGTTATTGGAAACAGCAGGGCCAGAATCCATCATTTATCGGGTGTTTGAAGAATTACCTTGGAGTAATATTGTGGCTTCAGTGTTTCTATTCACGGCATTCCTTTCGTATGTCACCGCAGCAGACTCGAACACCGAAGCCATGGGTGGGATCAGCTCAACGGGTATTTCGCCTGAAACTCCTTCCCCACCAATTTTCATTAAGGTGGTATGGGGATTGACCATTGGAGCCGTGGCCTTTACCATGGTAAGTATGGCTGGAATTGACGGCATAAAAATGCTCTCCAATTTAGGTGGCTTACCTGCTTTACTCCTCATTATCGCAGTAAACCTAGGCCTGTTGAAAGTGCTTTTCTTTTCGAAAAAGAAGAGCGCTAATGCTTAGATTGGAATACCTGAACAAGACCGTTTTCTTTCCCTGACTCCGAGACTTCGGAGAAGGGTCTAAATTTTAAAAATCACTCCAAAAGAATACCTAATCGTTTTACCTTTGCCCCATGCGCTTGACTGCCCTTTTCCTACTTTCATTTCTGCTCACGGCAAAAGCGCACGCTTTCCAAAATGACAGTATCCCAAATAAACGGCTAAACACTATTCTGACGGTAAGTGGAGTTACTTACGGAGCTACATTAATCGGGCTCAGTCAGGTGTGGTATAAAGAGCAAGGCTTGGAAAGATTCAAATTTTTCAATGACAATGCTGAATGGCATCAGGTAGATAAATTTGGGCATTTCTATTCCACCTATCAGTTTTCGCGCATTGGCGATGGACTTTTGCAATGGGCAGGCGTTGAAGAGAAAAAGGCAGCCTTTTGGTCTAGTGTGGCCGGAGCTGGATTACTCATTCCTATCGAAATATTGGACGGGTTTTCACCTGATTTTGGTTTTTCTTATGGCGACATGATTGCCAACACAGCTGGTTCTGCCTTCTTCCTTGGGCAGGATTTACTTTGGAACGAGCAACGCATAAAACCTAAGTTCTCCTTTCACCGAACAGCCTTGGCACAGCAAAGCCGAAATCTTTTAGGCAATGGTTTGGCCGAAGAACTCTTTAAGGATTACAATGGTCAAACCTATTGGTTCAGTATAGATATTCATGCTTTTTCAAAGCAATCTAATTTTCCAAAATGGCTCAACTTGGCCGTTGGTTATGGGGCGGAAGACATGATTCGCGCCAGAGTTGTCCAAAACGACCAAGCTGGTTTTGACAGCTACCGTCAACTTTACTTGGGCATAGATTTAGACCTTTCTTACATTGAAACTGATAAAAAATGGCTCAAAACACTGCTCTTTATCTTAGATGGTTTTCACATTCCTGCCCCCGCATTCGAGTTTAATTCAAAGAAGTCGAAGATGCATTGGTTTGCTTATTGAGTTCAATCAGGTACCTAGAATCCTTTTTACCATAAACCGTTTCAATTGATTTGTTTGGGTAATGAATTACAGCTTCGTCACTAATTTTATATTTAGTTAAAAGGATTTCCTTCTGACGAATTCTCAATGTGGCATTGTCTGAAAGTTCAACATCAGAATTAAGTGGCACCTCCTTTATCCCTTGAGGGAAATTAAGGAACATATATTCTAGACTCACCTGAGAGAAATCCTGCGACCGTACCGTTAGTTGATCAAAAACTAATCGATTAGCACTTGCTGATGATTGATCACTAGTGTTTATTGTAAAACGTCCCAAATTAAAAGACTTCTCATCAGAGTAGTTCTTTTCAGTATACCTCTTTTTAGAATACATTGAAACCGAACTTTTTCCTGAAACCTTCACACTGCTCAAACCAACCAAATTCAACCTGATCGTTCGAATAGATGACGTTATCCTTTTCACTTTCCTAAAGAACAAAGTGTCATTTTTAATCTCAATTCTACTTAGAAGCTCTTTGTCATCGTAAACAGGGTAATACTGTGTCATCAGCATTCCGTTTGAGGCCAATTTGGCCTCAACCTCCTTGATCTTAACTGAATCAGTTGTAAACCAGTGTAGATCATCAAACAACACAGGGTCATCACCAATAAAGGCAGATAGGCGCCAGCCATCTTCTACCACCAAGTGTTTGAAAGGAGTTTCAAAAGAATCATAACGAACTTCATCTTTCGTTCCTCTATTATGATTTGTGGAAAGCATGTAGAAGCACAAGTAAGCAACCGTAATAAAAATAAACCCAAAGAAAATAGTGAGTACCAATTTAGACGCCTTCATAATTATGATTTTCGGTTGTTAAACAATTCAACTATTTCATCAATGGACATGTCCAATACATCCATTTTCTCAAAAATTTGTGGTAAGTCTTGGGTCAAGAATTCAGCTTTCTTCAAGCCCTTGGCCTTAGCATAACCATTTTTTTCTACAAAATACCCAACCCCCCTTTTGTTGTAAATAATTTCTGATTCCTGGAGGTGGGTATAAGAGCGCATTACAGTATTCGGGTTTACCTCCAACTCCACCGCCAAGTCTCGTACAGAAGGAATTCTTTCGTCTTCTTTCCATTGCTTCCTGATAATCATAGAAAGCATAATATCAGCAATTTGAAGGAATATGGATTTGTTATCTTCGAATTCCATCTTAAGCTTCTTTTTCCTTGAGTTTCAAAAACACTAGTAGTGAAAAAACTACCCCCACGGGAATGGTTAAGAAATGCCAATTGTACACTACCGAGCTGTAAAAAAGTTTATTCATGGCTAATTCATCTGTTCCTTTTGAGTAATCAAAATTCAACCAAGCAACGTAGAATATTAGAGCTATCACGGCCGCAACCAATAACGCCCACAATATTATTTTCATTAAAGGAGTCTTTTGGAAAGTGACAGCAGCAAACAGCAATATGGTTTGAATGAAAAAGTAAACCATTAAGCCTAAACCATAGGGTGCTATGTTGAAACTAAAAGGCATAAAAAAGGCCTGAGAAATATTATTCAAAACACCATTCACGATAACTGAAAACAGCCAATAGCTTAGTAAAAAGAACAATGGATAAACCAAAGTGGTAAGTAAAACCTCGCTACTAAACTTCTCTGAATTACTGGCCGGAATCATTAAGTAATCAATAGTTCCTTGCTTAGAGCGAAATCGAATAAAGCTACTACCAGTGAAAATAAAGCCTGAAATATAGAGTGACAGAACAAACAAGTATTCATGTAGACTGAAGACCATATCATTGTAGTAAACATCCATATTCCAGTATATCACTATAAATAATATGGCAAAGCCCAAACCAATGCAGGCAGTATAGAGCATTCGTTTCAGGTTGAGGTGAAGTGTAAGCTTTACTAGGCTGGTCAACCTTTGTAGACTAATCGTTGAATTATTCATGAGTTGTTGTTTTGAATTTTTCGGGATGAGCAACAATGCCAGAAAAGAGTAACTCTAAATCAATTTTAGATTCCAGATTCCCTTGTGACGGAACAATGGCCTTTCCGTTGCCTACTCCCCTTTCATGGTAGAGCCATTGGGTAGAATCTGGAACGGCATCAGTGGACACAAAGTCGTATTGGTTAGAAATGTCTTCTGTGCTCTTATTGAAAATAATAGCGCCATTATTAAGCACTAAAACCCTATCAATCAAGTTCCCCAAATCACGGACTTGATGGGTAGAAATAAGAATAAGTTTGTCATCGGTCATGCTGGAGGCCACCAGTTTTCGGAATACGCTTTTCGAAGGAATATCCAGTCCGTTGGTGGGTTCATCAAAGACCAATAGCGAACAACCCGTAGCCAAACCGAATGAAATGTAGAACTGCTTTTTCTGGCCGTAGGATAAGTTTTTAAGGTTCTCAGATGGATCGATCCCGAAACTGGTCATGTTTGAAGCAAATGCCTCATGATCGAACTTGGGATAGAATGGCGCATAGAGGGCCACATGCTTGTCCATTCGAAGGTTAGACTCTTCAATTTCTTCGGGCAGAAAATAAACATTGCTTAAAAACTGAGGACTACGTTTTGAAGGAGTCTCCCCCAGCATTTGACATTCGCCAACTTTAGGATAAAGCAAGCCCGTGAGTATTTTAATAAGGCTTGTCTTGCCCGCTCCATTCTTCCCCAATAAGCCAACAATATTCCCTTGACCCAACTCAAGATTGAGTTCATGAAATAGCACCTTTTTCTTGACGTAATGAAATGATAAGTTTTTGACTGAGATCATATTTTAGTGTATTAGACAACTAGTACACTGCAACAATATGAAAAAGAAATTTCAGATGCAAACACTTTTGTAATTTCATTCTAATGATCACTGTATTAAACATCATTGTTTCCCTACCTTTGCAGCTGATACAAGCCACCTTATCGCTGCGACTAGAGTAATCGAAATCGGAGAGGAAAGTCCGGGCACCATAGGGAAGCATAGCGGCTAACGGCCGTCATCCACCGAAGCGTTAGCGAAGGCGGAGAGGACAAGTGCAACAGAAAGTATGTACAGGTAATGCTGTAGTGAAACCAGGTAAACTCTATGCGGTGAAATGTCACATATACCTGCTTTTGAGGGTTCCCGCCCAATGCAGGAGGGTAGGCAGATGGACCCCGCCAGTAATGACGGGGCTAGATAAATGATAAGGGCCTTGACCTAGTTGAGGAACAGAACCCGGCTTATCGGCTTGTATCTTTTTTTCTTCTTTGGGTTTATATTAGCAATCCGCATATAATTCCATTTGAGTTCTAAGCAGAAACATTAATTTCGCTTATTGTTGGCACGAAGAATGTCCAATGTAATTTTTCAAAAATACTAACCCATCACAAAATGGCCAAGATTCTAATCATCGATGACGAACAAAGTATCCGCAGCACCCTGCGCGAAATTCTTGAATACGAAAACTACACCATCGATGAAGCCAAAGATGGCCAAGAGGGTTTAGAAAAACTGATTGCGGACAAATACGACATTGCCCTTTGCGATGTTAAAATGCCTAAAATGGACGGTATTGAGCTTTTGGAACGTGTTCAAATGGCAGGTATTGACACCCAGTTCATTATGATTTCGGCACATGGGACCATAGAAACTGCTGTGGACGCTACAAAAATGGGTGCCTTTGACTTTGTTCCTAAGCCGCCAGATTTAAACCGACTTTTGCTTACCGTAAAAAACGCACTGGAGAAATCATCTTTAGTAACGGAGACCAAAACCCTCAAAAAGCGACTTTCCAAAAAGTATGAAATGGTGGGAGAATCTTCCGCTTTGAAAGACATTATTGAAATGATGGACAAGGTAGGCCCTACCGATGCCCGTGTTTTAATTACTGGTCCAAATGGAACAGGTAAAGAATTGGTGGCCCATGGAGTTCATGAAAGAAGCAATCGTGCAAAAGCGCCATTTGTAGAAGTCAACTGCGCTGCAATTCCTTCTGAACTCATTGAAAGTGAATTATTTGGCCACGAAAAAGGGTCTTTTACTTCTGCCATCAAACAGCGTATTGGTAAATTTGAACAAGCCAATGACGGCACACTTTTTCTGGACGAAATTGGAGACATGAGCCTTTCGGCACAAGCCAAAGTATTGAGGGCTTTACAGGAACATAGAATCACCCGTGTAGGCGGTGATAAGGACATTAATGTAAATGTTCGTGTTTTGGCGGCCACGAACAAAGACTTGAAAAAGGAAATTGCTGAAGGCCGTTTCCGTGAAGATTTATACCACAGGTTGGGTGTTATTCTAATTGCCGTACCGGCCTTAAAAGACCGAAAAGAAGATATTCCGCTTTTGGTAGATAAATTTCTGCAAGACATTGCCAACGAATACGGCAATAAAAAGAAGGCGATCGAAGATAGCGCTATTGAAGAACTTCAGAAATACGATTGGTCAGGAAACATACGAGAATTACGCAATGTAACCGAACGATTGATCATTATGGCTGGTGATGTTATTGGTGACGAAGATGTGAAAAAGTATCTGATCTAATCAGAAACGGGCTTTCTTCACGTCTTTATTATACTCTACATCCGCCTTAGTGTAGGCTGGGCACGCATGTTGGGTACAAGACGATATGCCCATAATTAATACGACTAACAAAAGGGCTAATAACTTAAATTTCTTCATTACTCAATTTTGAAATGGCAAATTTAAAAAATTCCAATGGTTTCAATAGTAAAATCTCAACTTTCAATCAAAACGGGTTGAAGTAGATAATATTTCAACCCACCATTAAGTTACATCCGCGAACATCTGAGTTATCGATTCTACCCAAAACCTCAAAACTACCATCAGAATACACCTTGCCTAAATCTTTGGTTTCAATAAAAGAGCAACTGTGTAGATTAGCCAAATCGACTACGTTTATACCACCGCTGCGCACTTGATTCGTTACTGTAAGCGGATCATTGATGTCTCTAGTGAGAATTTTCATGGTATAACCACAGCGAAAGATTCCTTTTCCTTGAGAGTAGCCCTGCGATAATAATTCAGTCATTCCATACTCTGAATGAATATTATGTACCCCAAAACCAGACTTTAACATTTCGTGTACCTCGTCTCTTACCAGCTCTTCCCTCCTGCCCTTCATTCCACCCGTTTCCATCACAATCAGTTCGGGGAAATTCATTTGGTATTGCTCAACAAAATCAAGCAAGCCAAAAGTAACACCTAATAAAATCGTCTTTCTGCCTTCTGCTTTACACTTTAAAAGTGTATCGTAAAGTTCTTGTGAATTATTAAGGAAGAAGCCAGAAGATGGATCTTCCGAAATGTCAATAAATCTATTGGCCATGGCCACAAGACTAGAATTACTCCTTTCTAAATAAGAAGGCAGCAGGGCCAAAACCGTATAATCCTTTACTTCACCATAGGTTTTAGTGAAGATTTGAGTTGCTATTTTTAAATAGAACTCGTCATTAGCGACCCAATGTTTACTGGTAGTTTGCCCGGTAGTCCCACTGCTTTCATAACAAATATCGGATTGCCAATCGCCTGATTTGATGGTATGGACTTTAAAAAACTCAATGGGCAAAAAAGGAATCTGTTCAAGTTTAGTCACCAGCTCAGTGGCTACCCCCAGATGGTTCACAAAATCACGATAAATAGGATTCGTTTTGTGCTGAAGTCTGAAAATATTCAATGCCAGTGATTCAAATGAGTTTTCATCGACATAAAAAATTCGCTCATATAAACTTTTCGCAGTATCCATTCGTTAATCAGTCGGCCCTTGGTAGAGCATTAGGGCAAATATGCCTATAATTGTATTGAGTTATAAAAGCTGATGGAGTTAAGTTTTCAAAAACATTATAAAATCATTCTTTCGATTGCGCTATTCGGGCTTGTATTGGCCTGCAACAGACCGCCAGAGTTACCCTTAGAACCTTCAATCGGCTTTAATAAAGTCGAGTTCAAAGAAATAGTGGAAGTGATAGGATCGGCTGGTGTTGAAATTAGAACTGGTCAACTGAGCCTGTCTTTCAATATTTCGGATGGTGATGGCGACATCGGCATTGATGGAGGAGATACTGGACCCGATTACGACTTTATCACATACCCTAATGGAGCGATTGTTAAATTTGGAGAAAGGCCTGAAGACCCTCCCTTTACCTGCGTAGATTATATTAGAGAAGCTGGCGAAGGAGATAATGGCCTTGATTTAAATGGCAATGGTACGGTAACAGATACCCTAAGAATAGAGTTGAATGAAGACCGTTTCAATTTCTTCATTGATTTTTTTGTAAAAAAGAATGGCACATATCAAGAGTTGAATTTTCGAAGAATACCAGAATCAGCCAATGGAATCACGTTGTGTGGCGAAATCCCTTTCGATAGTCGAATCCCCTGCCTTTCAAATGAAGATGATGCATGCTCAGCAGTATCCAAAAACGCTGGTCCCATTGAAGGTGTAATTAAGTACGATATGAAATCAGGGCTTTTTCTTCCTGTCTTTAGAACTGACACAATTAAGATAGTTTTCCAAATCCAAGACAGGGCATTAAACCGCAGTAACGTTGTAGAAACCCCCGAATTCACTTTACAAAGCGCGAGAATAGACTAGTTTTAGCCACAGGTACTTTTAAGTCATATAGCTCTTTCTAAATTCTTGAGGGGTCTGTCCTGTGTTCTTTTTGAACAGTCTGGAAAAATAGGAATAATCGGTATAACCTAGCTCATTTGCGATTTCAGCAATGCTCAAATCCTTGAACATGAGCAAGCGCTTAGACTCCAGCAACACACGCCCCGTAATCACTTGACTAACGGATATCCCAAGTACTTGATTACAGATCCGGTTTAAATGTTTTAGTGAAACATTGAGTAATTCCGCATATTCCGAAGGTGACTTTCGATACAAAAACTGCGCTTCCACCAGTTGCTCGAAGGTCTTGATTGTGCTGCCATACCGAGAAATTCCTTCCACCTTATTACTCGAAGGATGATAAGCACGGGTTAAAGCCACATAAACCAAGGTAATCAGTGCATGAATTCTTAACGATTTATGCTCCTTCTCCTCATGAAATTCATCCAGCATGGATTGACAAATTCCAACCAAGGATGCCAGCGTTTCAGGATCTAAAATAATTTCAGGCGTATTTTGATTCGAATAGAAAAAGGGAAATCTGTCCAATTCAAATTGATTATCTCTGAGCAGATAAAACTCCTTAGAATGAGAAAAAACATACCCTTTGACATCATCCGAAAGCTTCCATTGATGCATTTGACCTGGGCTTAAAACGAAAAAACTACCAGGCTCCACTTTATAACTCTGAAAGTCTATTTCATGAACCCCAGAACCTTCTGTAAACAATACATTTAAGTAGAAATCATGCTTGTGAGGAAGAAAAATCACGCTATGGTGATCAACAAGGTGCTTCTTCAAATCATTCACATACACGCCATTTCCTTGACTGAGCAAAAATTGATCGAGATGTAGTACAGGGATGTTTTCCATATTTCAATTTTGTAAAAATGTCTTTATTATCCTATTAATAGCACTCTTTGTAACAGTCCATTTTAATAGTAAACCATAACTTTGTGGCATAATTAGTAACCTATGAGTAGATTCAACGCACTGAGGAAAGGTAAATGCCCAAAATGCGAAACGGGGAAAGTTTTTATCACCAATGGAAACATACTCAAACTAAAAGGGCCAGTAATGCACGACAACTGCCCCCATTGCAACTATAAGTTTGAGCGTGAGCCGGGCTATTTCTATGGTGCCATGTTTATGAGTTACGGAATTACCATGGCTGAAGCATTGGCAACTTTTGTGATCATACAAATATTCAACCTGGATCTTTCAGTAGATGGTATAATGGCGGTCATTATCGCTGTAATCTTGATTTTCATTTTCCCCAACTACAAATTATCTCGAATACTTTGGATGTACATCTTTACCAAAAAAGAAGAAACTGACCCCGCAGACAAAATAGAAAGGCTTAAAATTTGAATTAAATAGGCTTTAGAATACCTTTCCATCATTCAGTTTGAAACCAATTTACTGACAGGTTCAGGCTTTATTATATGGAAGAAGTTATTCAAGACACCCACGATTCTACACCACTCGAAATCCTTTATCAAGATGAAGAGATAGTGGCCATTAATAAACCCAATGGCTTGCTCGTGCATCGGTCTCCTATTGCTACCAATACCAATGTTTTTGCCGTACAAGAACTCAGAAACCAAATTGGGCAGAAGGTCTCTCCTGTCCATAGATTAGATAGGAAAACTTCAGGCATTCTCTTGTTTGCGCTAAACCCTGAAAGTCTCACCCATTTACAGTCTCAGTTTGAAAACAGAACGGTTCACAAAGTATATCACGCTATTGTTCGAGGTTATACCGAAGATGAAGGCATTATTGATTACCCACTGACCAACGACAAAGGCAAAACGCAAGAGGCCATTACACGCTACAAAACCTTAGAACGCACAGAAGTGCCCGTAGCTTTTGGTAAGCATACCACCTCACGTTATTCTTTAGTAGAGGTATATCCAGAAACTGGCCGAATGCATCAAATCCGAAAACATTTTGCGCACATCCTACATCCCATTATTGGTGACCGCCCTCATGGCTGCAACAAACAGAACAAGCTCTTTCTAGAAAAATGGAATTTAACCGAAATGCTGCTCCATGCCATTGAAATAGAGTTTGAACATCCGGTTTCTGGTGAAAAAATTCGTCTTAAAGCCGATTACCAAAGTGAGTTTAAGAGGATGTTGGAGAGTTTAGTGTTTAATGTTTAAGGCTGTCTTACCATAGCCCCCTATCACAAATTCTGCTGATTAATCAAGGACTCTGTCCGCCAAAATGGTTAAAACCATTGTACAAATAAATTTATACAAATAGCCCACGGTTTAAACCGTGGGCTATAGAACCACCTCTTTGCGGTTAAAGAATATATTACCCAAATCAACACTCTCTGTGTTACTGAAAAAACCCGAACTTCTCGGAGCCTACAGGGATGACTGAAAAGCATGCTATTTGCACTCTCCTTTTGGTCCTGAGGGGTACCGTTCGCAGGATCTTTAGCAGATGAGAAGCGAAGGAACTAAAGTTATCTCGCCCCTTCAGGGCTTAGTTATTCATTTACTGATAAGGAATGGGTTACACCCATTCCTATGATATTTCGCCCCGTTGGGGCTTATTGTGCGGTCTATTCTTATTTGCGCAAAATAATATTAACTCACTCGGGTCATTAATGGCAAAGCATTTTAATATCCTCAGCCCTGAAAGGGCGAAATATCAAAACGAAGGGCGCAGCCCTTCGGAAAACAGAACCCAGATCATATAGAAGTCCTGTAGGGACGAGATATTAAACCTTTGTGTTACTCTATGCACTTTTCAAATAATAAAGCCCCATTTTGAGGTTTTCCCATAGACTCCTTGTCTTCGAGGTTTCACACTTCACAAGTCAAGGCTACCGTGTCGCTTAGCATAAACTTACGCTATCAATAAGCCAAAAAGTATTCTTAACTTCACTTGCCTTCCAAAGCGCTGGCGCTTAATGACAAACAACCAAAACCTTTGTACTAAATGAAACAAGTTGAACGATACCTATCCTTCATTTCATGGATAATCATCATTGGTTTATCCATATATTTTTTTATCGAAAATGTAGGTGTTTATTTCACAGGATATAGAAGTGACAGTTATACCAGTAATCCACTTTGGGTAAGTACACACCTAATTGGTGGCACCTTAGCCCTATTGTTAGGGCCATTCCAATTTTCAAAATGGCTTAGAACCAAATATGTGACCTTTCACAGGCTTTCAGGTAAAATATATATCATTGGAGCTTTCATTGCAGGGTTATCTGCCCTTCGATTATCATTAATAAGCACATGTGTAACCTGTCGGGTTTCGCTTTTCATTTTAGCTATTTTGGTTCTCTTCACTACATTTTCAGCTTGGTGGTGTATAAAAAACAAAAACATTAAAGCCCATCAACAATTCATGGTTAGAAGCTACATCTGTGTGCTGTCATTCGTAGCGGTAAGAATAGGGGGAATTGTTCCATTAGACTTTTTATTCGGGCAAATAGACGATCCAACATTTGGTAGAACTGTAAATGAGTACTTCTTTTCATTTGTACCAATCATTTGTGGAGAGATATTCTTGACTTGGTTACCAGCTTTGAAGAAAACGAAAGGTAGAAAAACTACAACACCAATAAACCCTGTTCTCTGAGCGTATTGATGGGTTTAGATATCCAAAAGAGTTCGAAATCTTCGAAATGGCTTTCGTAGTCGGCTTTGATTTGGGCATAAGTGAGCAGAGGTTCATCTCCAATTTTCAGCTGCTCTAGGATGTGAATAAGCCATTCTGCTTTTTCGCCCTCAGTGGTGATGTCGAAACTTTCTCGTTTGGTGAAAAAGGTGAGCTGTGCCCTTTCTCTGGTTACTCCCTTTTTAGTTTTGGCCTGAAAAGACACCAAAGGAGCCCCACCTAACCACACAATTTTAGCGGTGGGTCTGGTGACTAATATTGGCTCATTTTCTAAACTGTTGATGATGAAGTCTCGCTTGATTTTCGTTTTTGGAATTTTAAACTCGAACCACTCTTGCAGCGGCATTTCGAAACCAATGCCATGCATAAAATTGAAAAGCGACTTCTTTAGACCAAAGCTAAATTGCTCATGGTCTACGCCAGTTTTGTCCTTGAACATCACATCGTTATTGGCAAATGATATCGACTCATAGTTGGGTGTAATTCCGTATTCAGAAGGATTGAGCCCAACGGGACTGTGGGCTGTCAATGCAAACTGATGCCAAAAACCAGACTGAATAATTCCTAATTCAAACATCTGACGCACCATTTCAAGACTGTCAATCGTTTCTTGCACGGTTTGACTTGGGTAACCATACATTAGGTAGGAATGCACCATAATACCCGTTTCTGTGAAGTTTCGGGTAACGGCCGCTACTTGTTCCACCGTTACGCCTTTATCAATCAGCGCCAAAAGTCGGTCTGAAGCTACTTCCAAACCACCTGAAATAGCGATACAACCCGAAGCTTTCAGTAATGCACAAAGGTCCGCTGTAAAGCTCTTTTCAAAGCGGATGTTCGTCCACCAAGTAATGGTCAGCTTGCGTCTGATAATCTCAATCGCCATTTCGCGCATTAAAGCTGGCGGTGCCGCTTCATCCACAAAATGAAATCCCCTCTCCCCTGTTTGTGCAATCAATTCTTCCACCCGGTCCACCAAAAGTTTAGCGGTGAGTGGCTCGTAACGCTTGATATAATCGAGGGAAATATCACAGAAAGTGCATTTCCCCCAATAGCAACCATGTGCCATGGTGAGCTTATTCCATCGCCCATCACTCCACAGGCTGTGCATTGGGTTGGCAATCTCAATCACCGAAATGTATTTATCGAGCATTAGGTCTGAATAATCAGGCGTGCCCAATTGGCTCTGTGGAAAATCGTTTTGAATGGAGCTGTCGTTATACACCACTTCCCCATTTCCCTTCAGAAAAGTTCTTTTAAAGATATTGAAGTCTGGATTTTCAGGTTTCGGATTAAGCACATTAGAAGTTAAAAGCGCAATCGGTAGTTCGCCATCGTCTAGCGTAATGTAATCGAAGAAGTCAAAAACGCGCACGTCCTTCACCGTTCTCAATTCGGTATTGGGAAAACCACCACCCATCGAAACTTTCATCGCTGGATAATTGGCCTTGATGAACTGTGCACAGCGGAAAGCGCTGTACAGGTTACCAGGGAAAGGCACAGAAATACAAACCAATTTAGGTTGATGTGTTTTCAGTCTTTCTTCCAGAATTTTGATGGTGATTTGATCGACATAAGTGAGCGGAGTCTGTAGTTGTTTATACAGTTCATCGAATGCATTGGCACTTTGCCCCAGCCTTTCCGCATAGCGACTGAACCCAAAATTCTCATCAATACAATCAATAATGAAATCAGAGATATCTTCCAGATACAAAGTCGCTAAATGCTTTGCGCGGTCTTGCATGCCCATAGCTCCAAAAGCCCAATCTAAATCATATACTTGCTCGAATCTAGCCGCTTCTGGCAAAAAGGACTCTGAGCATATCTGACGAGCGAAAGTTTGATTCTTGTCTTGTAGAAAGGATATTACTCCTTCTATCGTATTTAGGTATTCTTCCCTCAGCGCATAAATTCGTTCCGAATTTTCAGTATTGATTCGGTCGTTTTCTTCAGCATAAGAAAATAAATACTGAAGGCTTTCCTTCGAGAATAATTCCAGAATCACTTCAATTCCCAAGTCCATTTGAAAGGAAGAAATCGACTTGGTATTTAGAAAACCCTTGAGGTAAGCCGTGGCCGGATAAGGCGTATTCAGCTGGGTAAATGGAGGCGTAATAAGAAGTAGATCTTTCAAGCAATTGACTTAAATCATACCATCAACCTGACAGCACAGCGCAAAACTCGATAAAAATTCCGAGACTAGACACGGTTTATGGCAGAGAAAGCATGACCCCATGGTTTAAATTCATAGTTTTGCCACCAGTTGGAAAACAGTTTTTCAACCTAAAACAATTGGTCTATTTTTTCGCTTTAGGTGGCAATGGTTGAAGAACAGCTTATGTCATTTCTAACTTTTCTACGCTTAAATTCATGAACAAAGAACTCTCTCTCGTTACTGGAGCGAACGGCCATTTGGGCTACAACCTGACTCGTCTTCTGCTTTCCAAAGGACATACAGTTCGCGCCACACTTAGAAATCTGAAAAAGGCAGATGCTTTAAATCAACTAGGCTGCGAAGTACAACATGCCGATTTGATGGACAAGGGCTCGCTAGTGAAGGCATTTGAAGGCGTCACTTATCTCTATGCCGTAGGTGCTACTTTCGAAATGTGGTCGAAAAATCCGCAAAAAGAAGTCTACGAGAATAATGTTACGGGCACAAGAAACCTATTTGAAGCCGCTGCTAAAGCTGGCGTTAAAAACATTCTCTATATCAGTTCAATAGCGGCATTAAACTATTCAATTCTTCCAGCACAAGAGAAAAACGGCTATAATAACGACCGCAGCAGCTGGTATTACAAGTCAAAAAACGATTCGGATAAATTGGCGCTTTCGTTGGGAAAAGAATACGGAATCAGGACGGTGTTGGTCTTACCTTCCGCCATGATTGGCAGCAAAGCCCACAGACTGAACTATAGCAACAGATTGGTATGGCAAATTCTTCAAGGTGATGTTCCCGTAGAAACCAATATTTCACTGAACTGGATTGATGTGAAAGATGTAGCGCTCGGAAGCTACTATGCCATGTCAAAAGGCAGAGATGGCGAAAGGTATACCTTGGCTAATGAAAAGCACACTACTGTGAAAGAATCGGTTCAAATTGCAGCCAAACTATACCCAGAACTGAAACTCAGGATCCCCAAGAAAGTACCGAAGTTCTTACTCTATATGGTTGCGGGCGGAATGGAGCTAATGAGTAAAATCACTGGAAAAGAACCTTTATTGCAGCGTCACTACCTCGATATGTTCTATGGTTTAAAGCTGGATTACGATATCAGTAAAGCCAAGACAGAATTGGGTTTTGAGCCTACCCCAGCCAAAGAAGCACTTGAAAATGCCTTTAGGTATTTGAAGGAGGAATGGACTAGGAGGTAGTTATTGGTAGATTGGTTAAGAGTTATGGGTGAATAGAGTTTCGACCAAAAGAGCAATTGTTATAATCGCTCACTAATACCCCTAGCCCCCTTTTTCTTAGGGGGAATTAGTGCAATCAGCGAGCTGTGTTTAAAAATAAAGCAAGAACCCATTGTGAAACCAAAACTCTATCGTAATATTGCAATGAATAAATAATAAAGCATGGGCGTTACTAAGTCTGAAATATTTACTGAAGAGCAAAACAGGATTTCCATGATTGCGAAAGCCTTTGGTCATCCGGCCAGGGTAGCTATTCTTCAACATCTTTTTAAAATGAACACTTGTGTTTGTGGTGATTTGGTGGAAGAAATTGGCTTGGCGCAACCTACCATTTCTCAGCATTTGAAAGAACTCAAAAACTTGGGCTTGATCAAAGGAAATGTGGAAGGAACGAGCGTTTGCTATTGTATTGACCAAGAAGCTTGGGCAAACATGCAGCAATTATTCAGTCAGTTTTTAAACCCAAACTTCGATACCCCTGACGGGTGTTGCTAAAAAATAGTTTCTATTAATCGTAACATTGCAATAAATAATATTATGAAAATCTCAGAAATCAAAAATCATCTTAGCACATTGAATCAAATCGCTTTCGAATTGCCTGATGGCAGCTTAGTACCGAGTCACTTTCACGTTACCGAAGTCGGACAAGTCAGCAAACATTTCATTGACTGTGGTGGCACTGTAAGAAATGAAGAAGTAGCTAATTTCCAATTGTGGGAAGCCAATGATTATGATCACAGACTTCACCCAGAAAAACTAGTTCATATTATTGAGCTGTCAGAGAGAATTCTTGGCTTGAAGGATTTAGAAATTGAAGTAGAGCATCAAGGCGCTACGATTGGTAAATATGGCCTTGATTTTAATGGCACCAACTTCCTATTGACCAATAAGCAAACCGCTTGCTTAGCGATGGATAAATGTGGTATTCCTCCCGAAAAGCCAAAAGTTAAATTAAGCGAAGTTCAAACTGCTGGAGCATGTACGCCAGGCGGAGGGTGCTGCTAATCCATAAATCAACCTAATCATGAGCAATCCCAACACATCACTCCTACCGAATATTGAGGAATTCATTTCTTCAATATCGGTAAATCAAATTTCAGGTGAACGAAAAGCCGTTCTTCAACCCTTGCTTTACTACATTCAAGAAAAGCATGATCATAATGAAGCAGCACAACTCAACTTCATTTGTACCCACAACTCGCGCAGAAGTCAACTAACGCAAGCTTGGGCAAAAGCCATGTCGGTTTATTTTGAAATTGATATTGACAGTTTTTCTGGCGGTGTAGAAGTTACCGCCTTTAATGAAAGTGCTATCAATGCGTTGATCAACAGTGGGTTTAAAGTAGAAATGGAAGGAGAAACCAACCCTAAGGTGAAACTTACTTTTTCAGAAAATCATGCTCCTCTGGCCATGTTCTCCAAAAAATTTGATGATGCCATCAATCCAGCTGAGGATTTTGCAGCGATTATGACTTGCTCAGATGCTGATGCCAATTGCCCGTTTATTGCTGGGGCAGAAAAACGAATTCCCGTAAAGTATGACGACCCAAAACTGTATGATGGTACTTCAGAAGAGGCCGCCAAATATGCAGAGCGCAGTCGACAAATAGCCACAGAGATGTTCTACATTTTCTCTCAAATCAAAAAATCATGAGTCAACCAAAAAAACTAGGCTTTCTAGACAGTTACCTTACCCTTTGGATTTTTATTGCCATGGGACTAGGAGTAGCATTGGGCTATTTTATTCCCTCCATTCCGGAAGTAATCAATTCTTATAGCAGTGGATCGACCAATATCCCAATTGCCATAGGGCTGATTCTAATGATGTATCCGCCATTGGCGAAAGTGAATTACGGACTGCTTCCTAAGG
The DNA here is from genome assembly GCF_034669765.1 of Roseivirga sp. GTDB lineage: Bacteria > Bacteroidota > Bacteroidia > Cytophagales > Cyclobacteriaceae > Roseivirga. Next base: position 124,888 of record NZ_JAXMOQ010000002.1, on the reverse strand, counting down.
TTTTTAAAAACGTCAAAATCCTTTCAATATCCTTGATTTTAAACTGGATAATCGGGCCGGTTTTGATGTTCATTTTGGCCATTACTTTTCTTCAGGATTACCCTGAATACATGGTTGGTCTAATTCTGATTGGTTTGGCCAGGTGTATCGCTATGGTGTTGGTTTGGAACGATTTGGCCGAAGGCAGTAGCGAATACGGTGCTGGTTTAGTGGCCTTGAACAGCATCTTCCAAGTGTTTGCTTATAGCTTTTACGCATGGCTCTTCATTACCGTGCTTCCACCCTACTTCGGTTTCGAAGGTGCGATTGTCGACATTTCGATTGTAACCATTGCAGAAAGTGTTGCCATCTATTTGGGCATCCCCTTTTTAGCTGGAATGTTAAGCCGACTTATCTTGGTGAAGCTTAAGGGTGAGCATTGGTATACTACCAAGTTTATCCCCACCATTTCGCCCATGACCCTAATTGCCTTGCTCTTTACCATCGTGGTAATGTTCTCGCTCAAAGGTGAATTGATCGTTGAGATTCCTATGGACGTTTTGGTGATTGCTGTTCCATTACTGATCTATTTTACACTCATGTTTATCATAGGTTTCTTTTTCAGTAAAGCCATGGGAGCCGAATACGATAAGAATGCAGCAATTTCGTTCACGGCTGCTGGAAACAACTTCGAGCTGGCCATAGCAGTAGCCATTGCTGTCTTCGGACTTAATTCAGGACAAGCTTTCGCTGGAGTTGTTGGGCCTCTGGTAGAAGTACCTGCCCTGATTCTATTGGTTCGGGTTTCTTTTTGGTTGAAGAAGAAATATTACTAAGTCAATTTCACTAAGAATAGAAGAGGCTCATTTCTCATCATTTTAATGTATTGTAAGATTAAGAATACTCACTACTTCTTGTATTCATAATTGTTCAAAAGTCAATCGAGCTCACTTTCAAGTTGAACGAAGCCTATTAGGACAGGTCGCCATCCAAAACTTCTCAACCTTACCAATAGTATAGGCTAAACAAAAAAGACTCCCTTAAAGCAATTGCTTAAGGGAGTCTTTTAATATCTGAAAACGCTATTCTTATCTATTCAGAAAGGAAGAATACATCCAAACGAGTTTCTCTTGCTCCCGAATGTAATCACTCATCAATGCGTTTGTTCCTTCGTCATTGGCGTCAGCCGATAAATCTAAAATTTGGCGCTGTAACATGATAACCATTTTGAAAGAGTTCAGAATATTTTCTACTGCCCTTACCCCATTGGTTACTTCGCTGCTTTCTTTGATAGATGAGCCTACCGCATACTTTGAATAATTGTGCTCAGGCGTATAGCCTAAGGTCAAGATTCTTTCTGCCAACTCATCAATCTTAAGTATTAAGTCATTGTAAAGCTCTTCAAATTTTATATGGAGCTCAAAAAACTTCTCGCCTTTAATGTTCCAATGCGCACCACGAGTGTTTTGATAAAAAATTGAATAATTTGCCAATAACTCATTCAGTCTTTTTGCTAGTATTTCAGCCTTTACACTTTCAATACCGATTGCATTTGTGTCATCCATAATTCCTTAGTTTAATGTCTATCTAATTTTGTACTGAAGACTTGACCAACCCCCACCGTTATACACTTGTGTATAACCATTGGATTTTAAAATATTCTTGGCCGAAGCACTTCTCATTCCCGAAGCACAACAGGTGATTATAGGCTTATCTTTGTTCTTCAACCTACTTAGGTTCGAACCCAAAGTATCAACTGAAATATTCATCGATCCTTTGATATGTCCGCCTGCAAATTCGCCCTTCGAGCGTACATCTAGAACAACAGCTCCCTGCTGAACAAGTTCCTTAAAATCCACTTTTGGACCTAAACCGAACAATCTTTTTAAACTATCTAACATAAAACTTAAGCGTTTTTAGACTGAACATAATTCACATCAAACCAACTGCCACCATTATAACATTGAATGCCATAACCTGATAGAAATTGCTCTGCTTGTCCACTACGATTTCCAGAAGCACAACACAATACCAATGGACCTTTCATGGCTTTAAGCTCTTCTATTCTTTGAGGAACTTCCTGCAAAGGAATATTCACTGAATTAGCTGCATGCCCACCTTGAAATTCTTCTGGTGAACGTACATCCACAATACTGGCATTACCCTGATTTATTAGTTCTTCAATATTCATTTCTTCTTGTTTTATTTAGTGCTTATTTTCTACTAGACAAAAGTACAACCTTGGGGCGTTAGGCTTAGTTACATTTGTTACAGAACCTGGCCTAGCACTCCCAAACACCTAGTTTAATAGCTATGGTCGTCAATCTTTACTTTCCCACGGAATGTCCAGAAAACGAAAAATGTATAAATGGCAATAAGCGGAATAGCAATCATGGCAATGATGAGCATAATACTTAAAGACTTTTCCGAAGCCGTGGAATTCATCAGAGTTAAACTGTAGTCTGGGTTAATCGAAGAGAATAACATGACTGGAAAAAGCTCAAAGGCCACCAATAACAAAAGCGAAGCAATGACTCCGGATGAGGATGCAAATGCCCATTTATACTTTTTCTTCGATACGAGTCGGGTAATATTTGCCACCAGCAATACCAAACAAGCAGGCAATATAAAGAGCCATTCTGCTTCTTTCAATTTTTCTGTAAGGTGAGGCACATACAACAAAGTATAAAAAGTGAGGTGCAACAAACTAAGCACAAAGAAGATAGTGGTGTTCTTAATAATTATGGTCAACCGTGCATAAAGGCGGCCTTCTGTTTTCATACCTAAATACAGCGCACCATGAAGCATAAATAGGGACAGAGAAGTCACTCCAGTTAATGCGCTAAAAGGGTTGATGAATGAGAAGCCCGTTTCTCTACTAAATTCACCATCCGCTCCTATGGGCATTCCTTGCAGTACATTGCCAATTACCATCCCCAAAGCAATCGCCATCACTGTACTAGAGATACTGAATGAAATGTCCCAGGTTTTTCGCCACCAAGCCATTTTTTCTTTTCCTCTAAATTCAATCGAAACGGCCCTGAAAATAATCATCACTAAAAAGAGCATTAAAGGAATGTATAGCCCTGAAAAAAGCGTGGCATATACTGGAGGAAAAGCAGCAAAAAGTACTCCTCCTGTAATTACAAGCCATACTTCGTTTCCGTCCCAAACTGGACCTATTGCATTAATCGCTAGCCTTCTGCTTTCCTCTTTTTTAAAGAACAAGTGGATGGCTCCTACGCCCATGTCGAAACCATCGAGAATCGCATAACCGGTTACTGTCGCACCCAAAATCAAAAACCACCAAGTTGTATATTCTATACCTAAAAATGTTTCCATAACGCTTAAAAGTTAGCTACTTGTTCAGATTGCTTTGGTCTATCATCTTCCATACGATCATCATAAGGCCCGTGCTTAATTTTCTTATTGAGCAGATAGATAAAGAGTACAAACAGAAGCGCGTAAACGAAGAAGAAAAGTATCAGCGTAAATAAGATTTGATTAGCAGTTACTGCCTGAGAAAAAGCTTCATCGGTTCTCAGTAAGCCATATACTACCCAAGGTTGCCTACCCATTTCTGCGGCAAACCAGCCCACCTGATTGGCAATTTGCGGAAGAAACACCGCCCAAGCCATCAACATTAAAAACCACCTGTATTGAAACAGTTTACCCTTCCACCAGAGGTAAATGGATAGAATGCTCAGGCCAATCAGCACCATACCTATGGCAATCATAATATGGTAAAACTGAAAAACCGCATTCACCTGCCCTGGGATTTCATCTTCAGGAAAATAGTCTAAGCCTTTGATGGGCGTGGTGAAATCTTGATGGATAAGGAAGGTGAGAAATTTAGGTATCTTCAACCCCGTAACCTCTTTGTTGTCGTGATCAACCCAACCAAAGAGGTACATATCGCCAACGGCCAAACTATCATAGTGTCCTTCGAAAGCAGCAAGTTTTGCAGGCTGATATTCAGCAACTCCCTCCGCTGAACGGTGCCCAGTGAACAATTGTGCAAAAGAAGCTACAATCGCTACCACCAAAGCAATTTTGAAAGCCGGTTTGGCGATTTCTAAATAGCGTCCTTTAAGTATGTAATATGCATTTACGCTAATCACCAGAAATGCCCCTGCCAGAAAAGCCCCTATCAAAACATGTGAAAGTCGGTCGACAGAAGATGGGTTAAAAACCATGGCCCAGAAATCAGTAATTTCTGCTTTCTGTTTCATTCCCTCACCCACAATTTTGAACCCTGCAGGAGTTTGTTGCCAACTATTCGCTACCACAATCCATACGGCAGAAAACATGGAGCCAAATGCTACACCGATTGTTGAAACGAAATGCACCCAAGGCTTTACTCGGTTCCAACCAAAAAGAAGAATGCCTAAAAAGCCTGATTCTAAAGCAAATGCAAAAAGACCCTCCGCAGCTAGTGCGCTCCCGAAAATATCACCTACATAGCGGGAATAAGTGGCCCAATTGGTACCAAATTCAAACTCCATCACAATTCCGGTGGCCACTCCTATACCGAAAATTAGGGCAAATATTTTGACCCAAAAACGGGTCATGGTATGGTAAATCTCCTTTTTAGTGCGGAGATACATTCCTTCCATAATGACAAGGATGACGCCCAAGCCTATGCTCAATGGCGGATAGATGTAATGGAAAGCAATGGTGAAGGCAAACTGTATTCGGGCGAGTATTTCGGTATCCATAAAGCGATAAAGTCTAATATGTTTCTTCCCTTATTTTTCTACGTGCTAACCTTGTTTCTTGTCAGCTTTTTTTCAAATATTTTATGAGTACCACAATGAAATAAACCCAAGGAGTACCATGTAAAACCAAATCAAAGTAATCCATGATTTGCATTCCATTCGCTCCTCCCATTACCCATTTTATTTTACCCCAAATGTGGGGCTCGGGCGTGTAAGGTGCCAAACCAAGTGTAAGCACCAAAACAATAGCCAACTTTAAACTTCCTTTTTCCTTTTTATCTGTTTCGCTCTGCTGACCTTTTTCCATCAATAAATCTTCGTTTACAATATTTCTATACAGTTTCTGTGCAGCTCAATTTTACCATCGGCCTCCAAACCTTTCAGCAACCTAGATACCACTACCCTAGAGGTGTTTAACTCATTGGCAATTTGCTGGTGCGTTTTCTGAATTTTGAAAGTGCCCGTGGCCTGTTGTGTATCCAGTAAATATTTCAAAAGTCTCTCGTCCATGTTATGAAAAACCACGCTATCAATAGTGGTAAGTAATTCATCAAAACGAGTTTGATAAGAACTAAAAACGAACTTTCTAAAACTCAAATATTTGATCATCCAAGCATCCAAATAGCTATTCGGAATCATCCAAACAATAGAGTCTTCTTCGGCCATTACATGAAATCCTGTGTTTCGCCCTTCCAAACAACATGCAATTGACATAGCACAAGTCTCCCCTCCTTCTAAATAATAAAGGAATACTTCATTTCGCGCCTCATCTTGACGCATCACCTTAAGCAGACCTTGCAAAACGATGGGCATTTCCCCTCCTCCTTGCTCTGAGCCGAAAATGAGTTCTCCAGCCTTTACTTTCTTTAGTCTGCCTGCAGTCCTAATTTCGTCTGCTAGCTTTTGTTCAAGACCAGAATTGGCCAACATCTTATCTAAAAGTTCATTCATATCGTCATTCAATAAATCAGCTATCTGCTGATTTAAAGATAAGGCGAAAACCCGAAAACCGTGAGGTCTAAGACAAATGAATCAACTTGTAATCAATTAAACTTGCCGTTTTTAGCAACAGGATTTTGCCGAGTCTCTTAAACCAAACTTCTTCAGGATAATATCCATCAAACACCAATTGGTAAATGATGATTGAAGCAAATTAGCGCCCACAAAAGCGGTAAACCACAACCAATTTTGATTCACATAAATTGACAATAATATGCTGACTAAAATGAAAGCACCGGCTATAGCATGTTTTACTCTTGTTACCATTATATTCTTTTTAAATGTTATTCATTCTCTTAATGTCCATTACCGCCACATGAATTTTCGACTCTGATTCTTGGCTTTCATTCAGATTTCTAATCTGCAACATTACATCGTCTACGGTGAGCATTGGCACAAAGGCATAGAACAAAACAGACTGGCGTTCGCCTATGCTTGAAGCAAACCAATTAGAAGACATGGATTCACCTTCCTGGTCTTTATAACCTGTTACATCCATATAGGAGAAGGTTTTAACTCCTGCCTTTTTTAGCAGACTTTTAATGTCTTTTTGAAAGGCCCTTGCTGCTGTGATTATTAATAATTCCATGATCGTCTGATTAATGGTTTGATGATTTATTCTCCCACTTTTTTCGTTCGGTCATATAGTAAATGAGCGGAACAACAATGAGGGTAAGCAAAGTAGAAACAATAGCCCCCGCCACTAATGAAATGGCAAGTCCCTGAAATATAGGATCGAATAGAATGATAGATGCACCAATCACTACTGCACCAGTGGTGAGCAAAATAGGTTTGGTACGCACTGCACCTGCATCTACAATGGCCTGCTTAATCGAAGCGCCTTCGTTTAATCTGATCTCAATAAAATCGATCAGCAGCACCGAATTTCTTACCATAATTCCAGCCAAAGCAATCATGCCTATAAAGGAAGTCGCAGTAAAGAACGCCCCGAGGATCCAGTGACCTAATACAATTCCCACCAGCGAAAGCGGTATGGCAATCATCATTACAATTGGCGTTTTAAAGTTCTGGAACCAGCCTACAATCAGCATGTAAATGATTACAATCACGACCAAAAAGGCAGTTCCTAAGTCTCTAAAAACCTCCATGGTGATTTGCCATTCCCCGTCCCATTTCACCGTATAATCCGACTCATCTTCGGGTTGACCCATGTACATTTCGTTCACAGAGTAGCCTTTCGGCACAGTCAAGTTTTGAATCTGCTCGGTCATGCCCAAAATAGCGTATGCCGGACTTTCCAAATCTCCAGCCATATCGGCCAAAACGTACACCACACGCTTCTGATCCTTGTGATAAATTGTGGCCTGAAGGGTGTCTTGTGTTATGGTTACTAAATCGCCCACGGTAACTAGGTTACCTTGCTGTCCTTTGATTTTAAGTCCCTGAATGTCTTGCAGACTAGATTTATCTTTATCATCTAAGGCAAGTACAATACCGACAGGGTTATTGGCATCTGGGTCATAGAAATTAGACACAGGATATTCTTGCATAAGGTAAGTGATGCTTCCCACCACTTGCTGAGGAACAACCCCGTGCATCATGGCCTTTTCACTATCTACCTCAAATCTGTATTCTGTTTGACCTGCTTCCACATTCCAGTCTACATCTACCACATCTTGTGTATTCGACAGTAAGTCTTTTACCTGGGCAGCCAGCTTAATTTGTTCTTTATAATCAGGACCATAAATCTCCGTCACCAAAGTTGAAAGTACGGGCGGGCCAGGTGGCACTTCCACCATTTTAACGTTCGCGTTATGTTTAGCAGCTATGGCCTGAATATCGGCACGTAACATTTTTGTAAGGTCATGGCTAGACAAATCACGGTCAGCCTTGTGCAACAGGTTTACTTGAATATCAGCCTGATTACTTCCTCCACGTAAATCATAATGCCTCACCAAACCATTAAAGGTAATCGGTGCCGAACTGCCTACGTAGTTCTGATAGCTCACCACTTCGGGCACATTGGATAAATACTGAGCGATTTCCTGAGTTACCGCAGCTGTACGCTCTAAGGTGGTTCCTTCTGGCATATCTACTACCACCTGAAACTCATTCTTATTATCGAAAGGCAGCATTTTAACCACTACCGACTGGTTGTAGAACATAAACATTGAGCCGAGTAGCAATACCAAAGTACCACTCAAAAGCACCCATCTTTTAGTTTTACTCTCCAGAAAAGGAAACTCTATAGATTTATAGGCTCTATAAATGAAAGTCGTTTCGTATGGCTTTTCCTCTTTATGATCTCCACTTTCCTTTACACGAAGAAAAAGATAGCCTAAGTAAGGAGTAATGGTTAAGGCAATGAACAATGAAAGGATCATGGCAATAGATGCTCCTATCGGCATTGGGCTCATATAAGGCCCCATCATCCCTGATACAAATGCCATTGGCAAAATCGCGGCAATCACTGTAAATGTGGCCAAAATAGTAGGGTTACCTACTTCGTTGATGGCGTAAATAGCAGCTTGTTTGAAAGGTAGTTTCTTTGCTTTAAAGTGCCTGTGCATGTTTTCAGCAATAATAATACTATCATCTACCACAATACCCACCACAAAAACCAAAGCAAAAAGCGTGATTCGGTTAAGCGTATAACCAAGCATGTAATAGCTGAAAAGCGTAAGGGCAAAAGTGAGCGGAACAGACAAGAATACCACTAATCCGCCTCTCCAGCCCATGGCTAGCATCACCAAAACCGTTACGGCTATAATGGCCACCCCCAAATGCAAGAGCAACTCTCCTACTTTGTGCGAAGCGGTTTCGCCATAGTTTCTGGTGATGGTTACTTCAACATCGTTCGGAATCAAGTTCTTCTTCAAACCTTCTACTTGCGTCAGGATTTTATCTGCCACTTTCATGGCATCAGCACCTTTTACTTTGGCTACAGAAATGGTAACCGCAGGGTATTCTGAAGGAAATGAAGCATATTCTTCGTTTGCCTTGCCATAACCAAACGACACATAATTACTAGAAGCCGATGGCCCATCTACAATTTTGGCCACCTGACTTAAATAAACGGGTAAGTTTTTATTCACCCCTACTACCAACCGCTCCACCTCTTCTACAGAAGAAAGGAACTTACCCGTTGTAATCAGAAATTCTTGATCGCTTTGAACAAACTTGCCCGACTGGGAACTGCTGTTGCTGGCCTGAATAATCTGCATAATCCCCATCGGATCTACGCCATTTTCAGCCATCTTATCTTTGTCCAGCACAACTTTAAGCTGTCTGGTTCTTCCGCCAATTACTTTGGTAATGGCTACATCACTTACTTTTTCAATCTCAGTAGTCAGTTCTTCTGCCAATTGTCTGAGTTGGAAATCGGTATAACTTTGGCTCCAAAGTGTAACGCCCAACATCGGCACGTCATCAATCGACCTTGTTTTCACCACAGGCGGATAAACGCCTTCGGGAAACATGTCATTATGTTTTGAGAGTTCATCGTATAGCTTAACGTATGACCGCTCTACGTCTTCACCCACATAAAACTGAACGATGAGTACCGCTTGGCCATTCATCGACATACTGTGAATGTGCTCTACACCTTTGATATTCGAGATTATTTTCTCCAAAGGCCTCACCACACGATTTTCAATTTCCGTTGGATTTGCCCCTGGATAGCCAATCATAATATCGGCCATCGGTACGATTATTTGCGGTTCTTCTTCACGCGGAATAAGAAACGAACTATATACACCAATGATCATCAACGCCACCATAAGCAATACGGTCAGCTTAGAGTTGATGAATAGATTGGCTATTTTTCCTGAAATTCCTTCTTGCATTTCTGTCTCGTTAAATTGTTTTCAATCGGGTTTAAAAGCCTTAAAAAGTAACTTTTGCTCCTTTGTACAGCTTGCCTTCGTGGCTTAGAATAAAGCGCTCGTTTTCTCCAAGTCCAGAAATCACCTCTACCTTATCGTTATAGGTTCTTCCCAATCTTAACCACCTTAGAATAGCGATTTTGTCATCCGTCACTACATAAACCCCAGTCAATTGCCCTTTCTTGATCAATGCGCTGGTTGGCAGCATGATTTGGGAGGTTTCAGTTTCCTGTGAGTTTGTTGCGAATTTCACATTCACGAACATGCCCGAACGCAATGCTTTGTCAGCTTCTTTGATAGCAATTTTCACCAAGTATTGACCACCCGTATTTTGTGCCGAAGGGCTCAACTCAATGATATTTCCTTCAAATTCTTTCTCAATGGACTTCACATAAACCATCGCTTTTGTGTCTTCCGTAATGTTTGAAATGTCAGATTCTGAAATAGAAGCCACCACTTGATAGTTCTTAGCATCTTCCAAAGCAATAAGTGGCATCCCTGGATTGGCCATCATACCTTCCTTGATAAATGAGTTGACCACAACCCCAGAGAAAGGCGCTTTGATATTGGAGTAAGCAAATTGTGCCTCCACTCCTTTTTTCATTTGTTCAGCAGCATCCACATTGGCTTTCGCCATTTCAAATCGGGTCGTCATGTCGTCCAATTCCTTCTGAGAAGCACTTCCTTTTTCAAACAATGATTTAAACCGTTGAAAGTCTGTTTCTGCATTCTTTAAACCACTTTTAGCCTGAATAATAGAAGCCTCTACTTGTGCCTTTTGGGCGATCAAATCGGCATTACTAATGTTAATGAGCGTTTGTCCTTTGTTTACTTTATCACCCACTTTTACATGAACCTTAGTCACATTCCCCATCATTCGGGTGCTTAGGTTTGCATTTTGACCTGCCTCAATTTTTCCACTGGCGGCTATATAACCTGCCGCTTCAGTAGCGCTTACTTGCGTTACTTTTACAGGCACTGAAGGAAGTTCAGTGATTTCTTTTTGTTCCGTTGTGCCACAGCCAACCGTTAGGAATGCAGCAAATGTTAGAAGTATATATTGGTATGTTTTCATCGTTTATCTAGTTAAAAACCTTAAGTATTCTTTCGTTAAGTTGTATTCAAATAGGGCTTGTAGGTGTTCCAGTTCTTTCTGAAACATTTGAGTTTCGGCCATCAACAAGTCGGCAGTTTTTTCTAAGCCTTCCATAAATCGGTCTTTTCTGATTCGGTAGGCTTCGGCTTTCTGCTCAAAGGCTTTTTGTGATAGCTCCACCTTGTTTTCCGCATCAGCCAATTGACGGTTCGTTTTGTTCAGTTCGAACTGGGCCTGTTGTGTGTAATTTTCTTTTTCGATTGTGGCTTTTTCTACCATTGCTTGGGCTTTCTGAATTTTGCCTACATTCTTGTTGCCATCGAAAATATTCCATGAAATCTGTAAGCCTACCAAATAGCCATCGGCACCAAAACCAAAAGCGTTATTGTCGTACACTTGGTAATTTCCAAAAGCATTGACTCTAGGCATTGCGCTCATTTTGTTGGACTTGAGCATTTTCTCATGCCCTAAAAGCGCCTTGTTCATGGCTATCAAATCCTTTCTGTCTTGCGATAAAAGGTTGGAAAAGTCTTCGGTTTGTAGACGGTTAGAAATAGTAGATTGCGGTTTGTATACTGTTCCGTCAATATCAGTTCCTAGCAGAGTTGCCAGTCCATCGGAAGCATTTCTAATGTTGCTTTTGGCGTATCGCAATTGGTTTTCAACTTCAATTTGTCTAACGGCCACATCCAAGACATCTGCCCTCTTTGCCATGCCCTGATCGAAGTAGTCGTTCATCAGCTTAAGCCCTTGGTCGGCAGTATGCTTTGCGCGTTCTAAAACCGATACCGCCTCATAAGCCAATTGCAATTGCATATAAGCTCTGATGGCTTCCATTTCCATGTGTTCTTGAATACGAGCAGCTTGTAATTCGTAAGCTTCAACCTGAATTTGAGCTGCTTGTCGCTGATAAACACCATCCAAATTGAGAAGCGGCTGCAATACCTGCACCTCTACCGAATAGTTTTCGATCCGATCTGGATCATTCAAACGGTTTGGGTCGAAATCCGCAGCGGTAAGCCTTTCTTGATTCAGTTTAGAACCGAAAGCCATCAGCGGATTGTTGGTCATCATCGAAGTTTGTGTAGCAGAAACGGAAGGTAGAAACAGTGCTTTCGACTGATTCAGGTCTCCCTTTGCCATGGCCGTTTGTTGCTCGGCAATTTTTGATTGAAGATTATTCTGAAGTACACGTTGTACCAGATCATCTTTTGATATAAGTCGTGTGTCTTGACTTTTGGCTGTAAAAGCCAGCAGTTGACCCGCTATGAGAAGTATTAAAACCTTTTTATTCATTACGCTTTGTCCTTATTTGGATCAAAGGTAGGTGGACACTAGATGGCAGTTGGTAACGAATGTTACACACTCCTTCGATTATGGCTTAGCATTGAAGGTTATTTAGAAGTTCCATACCTTGAGGTTTCCAAAGCCAGATTATATGAGTGAAGAAAAGCATATTGACCCAGCAAGTTTGCCGCTTTACAGAAAGGGAAAGGAGATTTTTGAGCTGGTGATGAAAATCGCTGACTTGATTCCCGATGATGATCCAAGACTTCAGCATACCAAGCAATTTATGATTCAAGATGCCATGATGTTGAGTGTGAAAGTTGCAGGCGCTTCTTCTGGCTTGGGACTTTACGATTTAAAAATGGAAGCCGCAGCAATTATCCGCAAATCTGCCAGAGATTTAATGGTTCAGAATCATGCGTTGGAAATGTTCGATTTTAAGGAGGCTCATTATTTTGATATGGTAAGGGGTTTGATCGAAGAATACCGTCTGTTGTTTATCGATTGGGTAGCCGCCTTTGATCCTTGGGATTACATCATTGACCGTTGGGGTTTATTCAATCCACCTGGCGTTGGCCCACACGACCATGATCCAGATGATGATATTCCGAGGGAATAGATACTAACCAAGAATATCATTTCAGTAAAAACGAGTAATATTACCGTTCAATACAAGGCAAAAAATCAATCAACATGCAATTTTTAAACTCATATAATTGTTAAGCCTGCGTATTTTTATTTACTATTTATAACTTGCATAAGAACCGTGTCGTTAAAAGAGAGCACTAAAAGCATTATAAATGAGACCTACTATATTTATATCATATAACAGTGGTGTTCAACAGGAAGAAACACTCGCTGTGAGATTACAGACAATTGGTGCTGTAAACGGGTTTCACACCCTACTTCCAGATAGGTTTAATCATAAATCAGTAGTAGATAGAGAGACTATAAATCGAATTCAAGAGTCTGATTATTTTCTAATATTTGCTACCTCACATCACCTCTCAAAAATTGTTGAGCAGGAAATCGAAATAGCATTTCAACATTTCAAAGACCCTTCAAAAATCATTGTCCTTTACGACCCTAAAGGATCAGACATCACTAGTTCACCTAACTCCAATAAATTAACCCATATCACTTTTAATCCTCATAATGAAACCGTTGATCTGGTAATCAAAAAAATAATTGCTGTTATCAACGTTGAGGAAAAGAGTAAAGAGAAGAAAGAACAGCAAAATGGTCTTCTTGCACTTCTTGGTATTGGATTAGGACTATGGGCTTTAGGTTCAATTATTAATGAGGACTAATGAGTCGGCCTGTTGCAATAGTTGACACTTCCTTTCTAGTTTACTGTACTCTTCTCAAGGAAGTTGATCTATTAAACAAAATCCGAATTCTGTTCGATCATATTCTATTACCAAAAGAAATAATTAAAGAGTTTACCCCTAAGGAAAATCGGCCAGAGAATAACGCTCGACATCAAATTCTTGGTCGAATCGAAATTAATCAAGGTTTTTATAGGCACTGCACATCCTTAGATCATATTATTTATAAAGAATTAATAAATGAAAAAACTATTGATGCAGGTGAAGCTGAAGTGATATCTCAATCACAGCACAGAGGAATACGATTTATCCTTATGGATGAAAAAAGAGCTTTAAAAAACCTTTCAGAAAAGTTTTCACATATTCATTTCTATAACACAATCACCATTCTCGCTGTCTTGGAACTCCAAGGTTTTTTACCAAATTATCGTGATTGCATCATCGGCCTACATTCTATTCGCAAGTTCAGTTCCAAAGACCTTAGGGATGCATTTTTAAAAGGAATGAACTATACTCAAAGAAACCTCTCAAAAAAGGAGTTAAGTGAAAAAACTAGTCTGAAAAAAATATTAAACACATCCAAAACCTAAGTACAAAAACACCTTTACTTCCCCTCCACAAACATTTCCATGAGTTCGAACTGTAAACCATTGTAGTTGAGCGGATCCATATTGCCGGTGATGGCCAATACGGTTTGGGTTGCCTTGTGAATCAGGAAATAAGTAATTCCTCCTACTGAACCACCACTGTGTCCATAGAATGTATTGCCACTTTTACGCGCATAGGTAAACCAGCCGATTCCGTAATTGGTCGATTTCCCATCGTCAGTTTTCTGCGAAGTCATAAACTCGTCAAGCGCTTCTTGTTTCAGAAACCCAGCCGTCATATGGGCCTGACCGAAAACACAGAGGTCTTCTGTAGTCCCCACAAAACCTCCCCCAGCCCATTTGTAGCTATTGTCTACATAAGGCGCGGCCACAACCTTTCCCTCTTTAAATTGATAGAACTTAGTAAGGTTGGCTGTTTTGCGATCGGCATATTCGGCCACCGTATTGTTCATTTCTAATTTATCAAACACCTGCTGTTGCATGTATTGGAGAAAATCAGAGGTTTGAAAAGAGAACTCACCCGCATTGGCGGTTTCCATGGCAGCCGAAATCAGGTTCCAGCCATAACTTGAATAAGAATAAGTAGTGCCGGGCTTGTTGATCAATGGATCATTCATAAAAATGACCAAGCCATCGGTAACGGAAGGATAGTTCTTTGTACTTAAAAATTCATTGCCTTTATAGTGACGAATTCCAGCCATATGACCACCCAATTGCCTTAAGGTAATCTCATATTTCTTTTCTGGCCAAACAGGAACGTACTTTTGAATAGGCACATCCAAATCCACTTTACCATCCTGGTAAAGCAAGGCCAAACCAGCCGCTGTCAGGGTTTTGGAAACACTTCCAATTCTAAACTTGGTTTTGGAGGGGTCGACAGGCGTTTTATTCTCTAGGTCGGAATAGCCATAGCCTTTAGAGAATACCAATTGCCCTTTTTGGGAAATGGAAATACTTAATCCCGGAACTTGAGTAGCTTCTACAAAAGCCTTTAGCTTTAAATCAGCTTGTTCTTGAAGGCTTTGGGCAGAAACACTTACCCAAAGAAAAAGCGCCAATAGCATCCAAGCTGATTTACGCCACATGGAAGTTTGAAATTGTTTCATAGTCTACTGATTTTTTCTGAGTACTCGCCCTGCCCTTTCGTTGGTCAATTCGCCTTTAACGATGGTGAGTTTCCCATTCACTATTACGTAGTCAATGCCTTCAGGGTAATGATGAGGATCTTCAAAAGTGCCTTTGTCAATTACTGTTTTGGGGTTAAAAACAGTGATATCGGCTTTCATGCCTTCTTTGATATAACCACGGTCTGTAAGTCCTAATCTATCGGCTGGCATGGAGGTCATTTTACGCAAAGCGGTTTGTAGATCAATCACGCCTTGTTCTCTAACATAGTAGCCTAAAACCCGTGGAAATGTTCCGTAGCCTCTTGGGTGCGGATGTCCAACTCCAGGTTCTAACAAAGCACCATCTGAAGCTACCATCACCATTGGATGCTGCATAATGCGTTTTACATCTTCTTCATTAATGGCATGGAAAACGCAAGAAGCTCCACCGTTCAATTGTGCTTCAATCACCAATTCAGCACCGTTTCTAAAAGTGGGTTCTAACCCTCGCTCAATCGCCCAGTCCTTTAAGGTTTTACCATTCAGTTCTGGTTTATAGCCGAAAGAAGCAAACTGCACCACATCCAACTGTGCGCCACCTCTATCAAACTCAATATTGAACATAATTTCTTCAATAATCTTCTCTTTCATTTTTGGGTCTTCTAGCCTTTTCTTTAAGGCGGAAGTTCCCCCTGCCATGGCCCAAGTGGGAATAAGCACCGAAATCCCAGTGGAACTGGCAGTATAAGGATATTGATCTGCCATAATATCTAAGCCAATGCTTCGAGCAGAGTCAATCATGGCTAAAGTTTTTACACTGGCGCCCCACATCGGTCGGCCAATGGCTTTATGGTGGGTAAGAATCACGGGGATATCAGCTTCCCTACTAATCATAATCGCTTCTTGCACGGCATCGAGCAAGCCTAAACCCTCTTCTCTCAAATGCGAAGTATAGATTCCTCCTGCTTCGCCTGCCACTTTAGACAGCGCAATCACTTCATCGACCTTAGAAAAAGAGCCAGGCACATACTTAAGCCCGGTGGAAATACCAAAAGCACCATTGTCCATGGCCTCTTGAACTCTGGCTTTCATTTCTTCAAGTTCTTCTGCTGTAGGCTCGCGGTTTTCAGTTTGCATCACAGCCCTGCGGATGGAGTTATGCCCCACCAAATAAGCAGCGTTTACCCCCAAATCATAGCCTTCTAAACTGTCCAAGTAATCCTTCATAGACGAAGGACCACGACCATCGGGACCACCCAAAACGGTGGTTACTCCTTGTTTAATGGCACTTTCGGCAGTAGGCAAACGCATAATGGCTTCTACATGGGCGTGCATATCGATAAAACCGGGCGAAACCGCCATGTCCGTAGCATCAATACGTTTGGAGGCTTTGGCCTTGCTCAAATCGCCAATTTCCACGATTTGATCTCCGTTAATTCCGATATCGGTGACTTGTGCTTCGTTGGTACTGCCATCATAGACTGTTCCGTTTTCAATAATGATATCGTAAGATGCTGGGGAGCCGCAGGATACGGCAAAGCAAAAAATGAGTGCTGTAAAAAGTAGTTTCTTGATCATAGACTTAAAGTTGAAAAAGGAAGATAGTCAACTTATATGATATATGTCCAGCCCTTGTGTGTTGTATGGCGAATACCATCAACTACCCCACAATAAAATAGCATCATTAAAGCACAGTAACTATGTAGAAGTAGACGATGCAAGCCCCCCGAAAATCTACTGGATCAGGATGGCTTTTAGCGATAGTTTTGTGATTATTGCGTTACTTCACTAACAATCTGATTGATCGGCAGTTTACTACCAACAGTTGTACATTAATAATATTTTATTTATCATATATATCTTCATGGCTAGGAAAGCCCATCAATTTTGATGTACTTAATTGTAAGATGGGACGATGAGCGAATAGAAAAGTTAATACTTTCTTCCTGAAGGTTTTTAGTCTCATACCTTATAGAAAAACAAGAATATTCTGCAAAAAATAATATTCATTTAAGCACTTTTATTAAGAATTAAAGTGATTAAAAAACAATGAATGTTTTAATCAAGGCTCACTTAACTGGGTTTTATAGTCTTCAAAAATTAACTTTTTATTGCTTTTTGTTTCAACCAACATGCTAAAAAATCAACGCTGATCATGAAGCAACCTCATTTATCAAATCTCTTTTTAAACCAAAGCAAAGGTCATATTTGGGTGATTAACCTTGACTTACAGTTAATATATGCAAATAAAGCATACCTAGATTTCGTGTATGAAATAACAGGAAAGCAAAAGAAGATTAACGAGTCAATATTTTTTGAAGGCGATAGTAAAAGTGATATTAAAAAATGGACCACTTATTACAAGAGGGCATTTAAAGGAGAGTATTTTGAAATAGAAGAACATTTCCATGATCAAAAATCAAATGAAACTAAATACCGTCAAGTTACTTTCGAACCGTTAACGGGAGACGATGGTAAATTTTTCGCTATTGCATGCCAATCCAAAGAAATTTCTCAAAACATCAAGCAAAGATCTGAAGCGAAGCAATTGATCGATTCCTCCTTAGATGTTTTTTGCACCATTAATGAAAAAGGAGATTTTGTATATGTAAGTGCTGCTGCTGAGCAGCTTTGGGGATATTCACCTGAAGAGCTAATAGGCAAAAGTTACCTAGATTTTGTTTTGGAAGAAGATTTAGCCAAAACTCTTGAAGTTGCAGAGACTATTCTTAGTGGACAAGACACCCGATCTTTCTCGAATCGCTATAGGAAAAAGGATGGAGGCATTGCTTATAATTTGTGGTCGTCAAGGTGGGATAAAAGTACCAGGTTGCATTACTCTGTTGCCAGAGATGGCAAAGAGAAAATTGAGCAAGAACAAGAAACTCAACTAAGTCAAAAAAGATTCGAGTCCTTGGTTGAGAATAGCATGGATTGCATCATTATTATCTCACCAGAAGGTAATACCACCTATGTATCGGGGTCGATTAAAAAAATTCTTGGCTATTCTCCAACTGAATTAATGGAAATGGACTTTAGTGAATTAGTTCATCCTGAAGATTTACCTAGTGCGGAAAATGCTTTGTTGCTCTGCATGCAACATCCCGGAGTTCCTATGAAAGGTTATACTTCGCGAGTAAAGCATAAGAATGGTTCTTGGCGATGGATTGAACCCGTAATCACCAATTTGCTTCATGATCCTGCTGTTATGGGTATTGTGGATAATTTCAGGGACATCACGGAGCAGGTAGAGGAGCAAGAAAGGCTCAAATTACTTGAAAGCGTTATTACAAATACAAAGGATGCCGTTTTAATAACCGAAGCGGAACGATTAGACGCACCCGGGCCCAAAATCATTTATGTTAATGAAGCTTTTACTAAGATGACAGGCTATGAAGCGAAAGAAATCATCGGTAAATCGCCAAGAATACTGCAAGGTCCTAATTCTAATAAAGAAGAGCTGGCCAAACTAGGCCGTGCACTTAGAAATGGGGAACCCTATGAAGTAACCACCATCAACTACAAAAAGAGTGGAGAAGAATTCTGGATAAATTTTACCGTGACACCCGTGGCCAACGAAAAAGGCTGGCACACACACATGGTTGCTATTGAAAGAGATGTAACTGAACAAAAAAACAGAGAGCTAGAAAAAGACCTCATCAATACCATAAGTAATATTTTCCACCAAAGCATCGACAATAACTTGAGCTCATGCCTATCAAATCTTTGCGAACATATTACGAAGTTCGGTGATTTTGACCTCGCAGAAGTATGGTTGCCTGCTATTGACACTAAAAGTATTAATCGTGTAGCTAATTACGCTAAAGGCAAAGCCGGAAATCTATTTCACAAGGCAACCAAGCAGGTAGCTTCTTGTAGCCTAGGAGAAGGGCTACCAGGTAATGTTTGGGAAAACAAATCGATAGAGATTTGGGGAAATATTGAAGGGGAATGGCTTTCACAAAGAAAATTGGCGGCTAAGAAAGCTGGCATTCAAGTGATGATTGGAGTGCCTTTGATACATAAAGATGAGGTGATCGGTGTACTTTTACTAGGGACTATAAAAACCAAACCAGCCCTAGTTCAATATATTGAGTTATTTAAAAAACTAGAATCAACGATTGGTAGTGAACTGAGTCGAAAGAAAATTGAGATAGAACTAGCACAAATTTTTGATTTTACACCAGATTTGATTTGCATGGCAGGCTTTGATGGTTATATCAAACGGATCAATCCAGCTGGCTTAGCATTGCTAGGCTATTCCTTAGAGGAAATACGCTCAAGACCTATCAGTTCATTTTTATATGAGCACGATCGGCCATTGACACTTGACACTCAAACAAAGCTCTATAAGGGTGAAAACTTACGAGATTTTGAAAATCGTTATGTTACAAAACAAGGTGAAATAATTTGGCTAAGCTGGACTGCAACTTCAACACCCGACCAGGAGATAGTTTATGCCGTTGCCAAAGACATTACAAAAGAAAAGAACCTAAGAGAATTAAATCGTGAGGTTGGCAAGTTGGCTAAAATTGGAAGTTGGGAAGTTAATTTAGTAAATAACACTGTCTTTTGGTCAGACGAAATTCACCAAATCTATGGTACAGACCCACATTCATTTGTACCAAATGTGGAACTCTCCATAAATTTTTATAGAGAGGATTTTCGCGATTTGGCTCGATCAAGTTTCGAGAAATGTATTATAACTCAGGAACCATATTCTATTGAAGCTGTCATAGTCAATTGTAGTAAGAAAGAAGTTTGGGTGCGTACCACCGCGAAAGCAGAATATATAAATGGTGTATGTACAAGAGTTTATGGCAGTTTTCAAGATATAGACGACCGCAAACAATCCGAAATTAGGCTTCAATTCTTGGCAAGCAACTTACCTGGTGTAATATTTCAGTATCTCATTTATCCAGATGGAACCGACAATTCAAAACATGTATCAGAAGGGTCAGAATCAGTTTGGGGCTTTTCTAAAGAAGAAGTAATTCAAAACAATCAATTGGTTTGGGATGGCATTAAAGCTGGAGGTGAGTTTGAAAAAGTTCAAAAGAGTATCTCTGATGCTATAGCATTTAAAGCAAAATGGACATGTAGGTTTAATTATGTGATGCCTTCAGGCGAACTTCGCATACATTTGGGTAAAGGAACCCCGAGTTTCTTAACAGATGGCACTATTTTATTCAACTCAATTATACTTGATATCACTCAAGAGGCTCAAAACGAGGAGTTACTAAATCAAACTGCCCAAATTGCCAGAATAGGCAGTTGGGAGATGGATTTAATCAACCAAAAGGACGATAACATGTACTGGTCTCCAATGTTACGTGAAATAGTCGAAGTGAATAGTGACTACAACCCTACACTAACTGGTGGCATAGAATTTCATATCGGAGAAAGTAAAGAACGAATACGAAAAGCATTAGACCTTTTAATTAACGAGGGGACTGAGTTTGATGAAGAGATACTTCTGCTCACGGCTAAAGGAAATGAGCGATGGAGTCGGGCCATTGGTAAAAGTGAGATTGTAAATAACAAGGTCACCAAAATTTACGGTAGTTATCAAGATATTCACCAGCAAAAAATAGCAAATGAAAACCTTAAAAAAGCATTCAATGAAAAAAACATAATTTTAGAAAGCATAGGTGATGCATTCTTTGCAGTGGATACCGAATGGACAGTTACCTATTGGAACAAAGAGGCCGAATCCTTATTGGGCTTGAAGCGGGAGGAAATTGTCGAAAAACACCTTTGGGAGGTTTTTGCAGATGCTATTGATTCAGATTTCTATCGTGAATACCACAAAGCCATGAGTACCGGTGAGGTAATTTACTTTGAAGAATATTATCAAACACAAAACAAATGGTTTGACGTTTCGGTGTATCCTAGTTTAGAGGGACTTTCCATCTATTTTAAAGATATTACAGCAAAAAAGAAATCAGAACATGAGCGCAAGAGGCTACAAACTACACTAGAAAGCAGCCTGAATGAAATTTACATATTCGATGCAAACACGCTACTATTTAGCTACGTCAACAAAGGTGCGCTGCTTAATCTGGGTTATTCAGAACAAGAAATAAAAGCTTTGACCCCCCTAGATTTAAAGCCTGATCACACAAAATCTTCCTTTAAGGAACTTCTTACTCCCCTATTGAGCAATGAAAGGGACAAAATTGTATTTTTCACTAATCACAAACGAAAAGACGAAAGCCTTTACCCAGTAGAAGTCCACTTACAACTAGTAGCAGAAGATGACAATAAAAGATTTCTAGCAGTAATACTGGACATTACAGAACGCAAAAAAGCAGAGGAAAGCATTCTCCAAGCAAACGAACGATTCGAAAAAGTAACCGAGGCAACAAAGGATGTAATTTGGGATTGGGATATTAAGAACAATACCTTTTATCGCTCTGATGCCATTGAGAATTTTTTTGGTAAACAAGCCTCAAAATTTTTGAATAGAGAGAGCTTCTGGAAAGATAGTTTTCATCCTGATGACTTAGACCAAATTCAAAAAAGTATCGAAGTAGCAATCGCTGACCCTTTATGCACTCGATGGAAACAAGAATACAGGTTATTTAACGAAGATAGAAACTTACTATATGTTATAGACCAAGGCATAATTATTAGAAATATTGCAGGGAAGGCTACTCGAATGGTGGGTGCTATGACTGATATTACTGAGCAAAAACATATGGAGCTGCAATTAAGTGAGCTTAATAAATCACTAAAGCAATATACGCTTGAACTCGAACGCTCAAACGAAGAACTGGAGCAGTTTGCTTTTGTGGCATCTCATGACCTTCAAGAACCCCTGAGGATGGTTTCTAGCTTTATGGATCTTCTGCAATTAAAATATGGAGATCAACTTGACGAAAAGGGACATCAGTATATTCATTTTGCAACAGATGGTGCAAAAAGAATGAAACAAATTATCCTTGACCTATTAGAGTATTCAAGAGCAACTAGACCGAGTGAAGGTATAGAGGAAGTAGATATGAATGCTGTTCTATCTGACTTTAAGCAGCTGAGAAGACAACTAATTACAGAAAAATCTGCCAAAATAAAATCTAATAAACTGCCGACACTCAACACCTATAAAGCAGCGATTACGCAAATTCTGCATTGTCTAATAGATAATGCGCTCAAGTATTCCAAAGAAGATACCCCACCAATAATTGAGATTAAGGCCATCGAAAAAGATTCAGAATGGAAGTTTTCAATTAAAGACAATGGGATAGGAATTGAGCCACAGTTCTATGAAAAAATATTCATTATTTTTCAAAGACTACATAATAAGGATAAGTATTCAGGAACAGGCATTGGTCTTTCTATTGCAAAAAGGCACGTTGAATTTCTAGGAGGCCGTATTTGGTTAGAATCTGTAAACGGAGAAGGCTCTGTGTTTTATTTCACAATTCCCAAAACTAAATAACATGGAAAATAATAAAAATAATCTTGCTCACATACTATTGGTAGAAGACAATGAAGGAGACATTTTACTCACTCAAGAAGCTTTTGAAACATGTAAAGTAAAGACACAAATAAGCATTGCTAAAAATGGTCAAGAAGCACTCGATTTTCTGTTTAAAAGAGGAGAATATGTCAATGCCAAAAAGCCCGACCTTATTCTTTTAGATATTAATTTACCCATATTCAATGGTCATGAGGTTTTGAAGCTAATCAAAGCAGACTCCATGCTCAAAAAAATTCCAGTAATTATGCTCACCACATCATCCAGTCAAAAAGACCTAGATGATGCCTATGAAAATCACTGCAACAGCTATGTTAAAAAGCCACTCGAAATCAACGAGTTTTTAGAAGCCATACTAAAGATTGAGGAGTTTTGGTTGCAGCTAACAACACTGTCTGCGTAATTAACATAATTGATTTCTACTCCAAGAACTGGATGTGAGATTTTGCAAGACAGAAAAATAAATGACATAAGCGAGAAGCAGCATGCAAAAAGATAATAAGAAATATTCAATTCTTATCGTAGAGGATAACCCCGGGGATGTAGTGTTGATTTCTGATTATTTGGAAGAGGAGATAGCCATACCCAAGCTTGAAGTGGCTGAAAATTATGCTCAGTCGCGTGAGTTTCTACTCAATGAAAAATACCGTTTCGATGTTATTCTTCTCGACTTATCTCTGCCAGACTCTTCAGGTGAAGCGCTCGTTGAAGAAATTATTAGAATTTCCAAGAATGCACTAGTAATCGTACTAACAGGTTATTCCAATTTAGATTTCGGCAAGAAATGTTTATCCCTCGGTGCCTCTGACTATTTACTTAAAGACAGCCTGAGCCCAACCATTCTATATAAAAGTATTATCTACGCCATAGAGCGAAACGGGTATCTCAATCAACTTAAAGACTCACAAAGAAGATATTTTGACTTATTCAAATTAAGTCCACAGCCCATGTGGGTATGCGATACGGAAAGCTTAAAGTTTCTCCATGTGAACAACGCAGCTGTTGAATTATATGGCTATAGTAAGGATGAACTTTTGGAAATGTCTATTCCTGATATAATTCCTGACCATCAACCTTCTAATTACCATACCAATGAAACGTCAAAAGTGTTGCGCCAAACTGTTCATCTTAAGAAGAATGGAGACAAAATTATAGTAGATGAAAGAAGTAATAACATTGACTTTAATGGTGAAAAGGCCAGAGTTGTACTTGCCATCGACATTACAGAAAATAGAAAATTACAGGAGAAGCTACAGCTTAATACCTATTTAGTTGAAAACCGTGAACGAAAAAGGATTTCCAGTACACTTCATGAAGGCTTACAACAAACAATTTTGGCTTCTTACATGCGTTTTGAGTTTATCAAAAATAACATATCAAAAATTCATGAGGCGAAATACACTAGTCGCTTTACAGAAGCGGTTACCTATTTAAAAGAAGCAATAAATCAAACACGTAACCTTGCACATACAATTGTCCCCGTTCAAATTGAAGAAGAAGGAATTGTCTTTGCTATTAACGATTTAATAAGCAAAAACAGCAATCTCAATGTTCACTATGATTTTGTTGAGAATATTGGTGATCAAAAACTACCCATTAACCTCGAGGTTTTGTTGTACCGCATAGCTCAAGAAGGAACCAATAATATCATTAAGTATGCTAAGGCATCCAGTGTGCAGTATCATCTAATGAAGAATGAAGTATCTGTCAGTCTTAAAATTGTTGATGACGGGATAGGTTTTGATCCCATAACAATTATAAATAAAACCAGCTATGGTCTACAGTCTATAAAAGGAAGAGTCGAGTCCCTTGCTGGTAATTTTCAAATAAAGTCTGAATTGGGGAAAGGGTCAAGTATAGAGGCAACCCTTCCTTTGTCATCAGGAATCAGCCTGACAAATGATTGATTATTTTTATTAAAAGAAATTCAAAATTAAAGTAGCCCAACTGTAAGCAAAGGGTAGTGAATAAGTGTGTGAAGTGTTAAGTCCACTACCCAAGCCCCGACATTCTCATGTCGGGGTTCTTTTTTTAAAGCTTTGTCAAAGAAGTTGAATTTTAATTAGTGCCCGAAATCAACAACACTACAATGCATGTTATTAACTGTCAGTATTCAGTTTACAAAGAAACATTTACATTTGAGCATTAGAATATAATGGCTCTTTTTGCTTCATTACACAACGTAAGCAGCAACCCTAACAACTATCCCATATTACTTAACTAATCCTTCACAATGCCATCAAACAATTTCAACATTAATGGATTGACAGCTGAGGAGGTAAGCCAAGCCAGGAAGAATTTTGGGGAGAATACATTGGAATACAAACAAGAAAACAATGTAGTGGATGCCATTAAAAAATTGGTGAAAGAACCCATGGTTGCCCTCCTATTTACGGCATCCCTCATTTATTTGATTAGTGGAAAAACTGGTGATGCGATATTTCTTGCCTCTGCCATCATTCTAGTTTCCGTGATTTCTCTATTTCAGGATTCAA
Organism: Roseivirga sp.; assembly: GCF_034669765.1. Taxonomy (GTDB): domain Bacteria; phylum Bacteroidota; class Bacteroidia; order Cytophagales; family Cyclobacteriaceae; genus Roseivirga. The sequence goes on along the minus strand of NZ_JAXMOQ010000002.1, from coordinate 99,947 downwards.
GAAGTAGAAATGCATTACAAAAGCTAAAGAAGCTCTCGCAACCCCATTGTAAAGTCATCAGAAATGGAGAAATAATAGAAATTGAAAGCGAAGACCTGGTGGTGGGCGATAGTTTGATGGTAGAAGAAGGAACTTCGATTACGGCTGATGGAATCATCGTTCACTCCAATGATTTCTCTGTCAATGAATCCATCCTTACTGGAGAATCGCTGTCCGTTTTCAAAGACAAAGACAAAGCTGACAACCTGATTTTTAAAGGAACAACAGTGGCCAGCGGTTTAGCCATTGCTACCATTACCAACATTGGCAACGATACCAAATTAGGTAAAATAGGCAAAAGCCTAGAAAGCATAAAAGAAGAAAAAACTCCTCTGGAATTGCAGATAACGAATTTTGTGAAAACAATGGTTATTGCCGGAGCAATCGTTTTTATGGTGGTGTGGGCCATCAATTACTTTCTTTCCTACGACTTACTAGACAGCCTACTGAAAGCCCTAACATTAGCCATGAGTATTTTACCAGAAGAGATTCCAATGGCCTTTACCACCTTTATGGCCATTGGTGCTTGGCGACTGATGAGAATGGGGATTGTGGTAAAGCAGATGAAAACGGTTGAAACATTAGGCAGTGCTACTGTCATCTGCACCGACAAAACGGGGACCATTACCGAAAATAAAATGAGTTTGGCAAAGGTATTCACGCTGAATTCACAAAGAATCTTGGCTCCTGAAGATGCCAATGAGGATGAAAAAGCATTAATTAAAATAGCGATGTGGGCGAGCGAGCCTATTCCCTTTGACGCCATGGAAGTATCATTGCACCATGCATACGAAGACCTACATGAAGAAGATGATCGTCCAAACTTTAAGTTAGTTCATGAATACCCATTAGGTGGAAAGCCACCTATGATGACCCATATTTTTGAAAACAGCTCGGGCAAAAGAATTGTAGCGGCCAAAGGAGCTCCAGAAGCATTAATGGCCGTATCTAATTTGACAGCAGATGAAAAGAGTCAAATTGAAAAAGCCATTCAAGCCATTACCAGCGAAGGTTACAGAGTATTAGGGGTGGGCCAAAGTGATTTTGCAGGGAATAATTACCCCAAAACCCAACAGGAGTTCAGGTTCAGCTTTAAAGGAATTGTGGCCTTTTATGACCCTCCAAAAAAGAACATCAATAAAGTATTTGAAGACTTTTACAAAGCTGGAATTTCAGTAAAGATCATTACTGGTGACAATGCGGCCACCACCACCGCCATTGCAGAGAAAGTTGCATTTAGGGGCTTTGAACAAAGCATTACTGGTGATGAACTGATGAAGCTTACGGACAAAGAATTGCAAGAAAGCGTAATGAATACCAATGTGTTTTGTCGAATGTTTCCCGAAGCAAAACTAAGGATTATCAATGCCTTGAAAACCAATAATCAGATTGTAGCCATGACAGGTGATGGCGTAAATGATGGGCCAGCTTTGAAGGCAGCGCACATCGGCATTGCCATGGGGAATAAAGGGACAGAAATTGCCAAACAAGCAGCTTCACTCATATTAATAGAAGACGATTTATCAAAAATGGTGAATGCTGTGGCCATGGGTAGGAAAATCTATACCAATCTAAAAAAAGCAATTCAATACGTTATATCTATTCACATTCCGATTATCCTCACGGTTTTTATTCCACTGGCTTTAGGATGGATATATCCGAATATTCTTTCTCCAGTGCACATCATATTTTTAGAATTAATCATGGGCCCCACCTGCTCTATTATATTTGAAAATGAGCCGATGGAAAAAAATACCATGTCTCAAAAACCACGACCCTTCACTACTACTTTCTTTAGTTGGAAAGAACTTACGACAAGTATTATTCAAGGATTGGCAATTACAGTAGGTACTTTGGCAGTCTATCAATATTCCGTTTATATGTCATTTGACGAAGCACTCACCAGAACCATGGTGTTTACTGTGTTAATAGCCGCAAACATCTTTTTAACACTGGTAAATCGATCTTTTTACTATTCCATTTTATCCACTTTGAGATACAAAAACAACTTAGTTCTGCTCATCATCTCCATCACAGTAGCCATCACTGGATTGATACTCTTTGTACCTTCTTTGAGTAGTTTCTTTGGGTTTAAGTCCCTTAGTTTTTCTCAGTTGGCCATCTGCATTGGAATAGGTTTTATATCCGTAATCTGGTACGAGTTGGTAAAAATAAAAGCAAGGTTAAAAAGGAATACTCCCAGCATTGCAACCCAGTAGTACTTTACATCCGCCCTAGTTGGTTTTCTTCACCACCAAATCAACCACTCTTATACTAAAAGCCACACTAGAATAATAAAAAACAAAAAGCGATGGGTTAAAAACTTTATTAACGTATTTTTGTGCCATACTAAAGTTAAATTTGTTTTCGTTACCAAGATACTAAGGGCTTCAGAACACTAGCCCAAAAACACCCAAAACACTTTGTGCTGTACTTCAAATAGGAATTTATCCCCTTTCCAAAATTTGGATACTTATTAAGATGCAGAACAACAACATATTTATCACGGTTGACGATGACCCTATCAACCAATTTCTCTCAAAAGTTATCATCACTAAGAATGTGAATAATGCTGAAGTGCATCCCTTTAGCAATGTTCAAGAGGCAATAGGTTTTATTACTGATGGAAGTGCTCATTTTCATAAAATCATTCTGCTCCTCGATATTAACATGCCTCTATTTGATGGCTGGGATTTCTTAGATCAATTCGATTGCTTCGACATTGAACTCAAGAAGAAGTTCGACATTTATTTATTATCCTCCTCCACTGATAAGGCTGACTATAACAAAGCTAAATTTTATCCTTCGGTAGTTGATTTTATAGTAAAGCCACTGACAATCAATTCTTTGGATATTGTTTTTGAACGATTGAAGGCTGCGTAAAACTGAAAAATGGTAGCCAAATCGTACTCCAATAATCAAGTAAATTATAAATATAAACGTGTGTGGTATTCTACCTTCAGGTCTCGACATTCTTATGTCGAGGTTATTTTTTGCTCAAACGATGTATAAGTAGCTAAATACCAATTTCTGACTTAAGGCATTCCGCCTCTGTATTGTTAAAAACTTACGTTCAACCCACTTTTTACTGAGTTTAAATACAGACTTAAGCATTTCACCTGATTCTTTATCGTCAGTTTAATTCCCATTATCGAAGAAAAGAGCCCATTCGTCTTTTCTGTCCAAATAGCGCATTTTCACCTCCTACTTTTGACTCAAGAAAACGAAAAAAATACGCAAAATGGAAAACATATTAATCGTAGAGAGCAACACAATGATGAGATTATTCTTGGCCAATTACCTAGGGGACAATCATTTTGTTAAAGCTGTTAAATCTCCAGCAGAAGCTCTAGAGTGGCTAGAAGGGAACGATGCAGCATTAATATTAGCGGATTATCAAACCAAAAACTCTCAAGAGTATCAGGACCTCAGCCAGCTAAAAAGGCAAGCCGACTTATACACTATGCCAATGATCATTCTAACCGACAATGACAAGAGTGAACAAAGAATTCACGCTTTAGAACTTGGTGTTAGCGATTCAATCAGCAAGCCTTTCAGCCCTATAGAACTAAGTTTAAGAGTAAACGTGGCCCTTAAACCTGGCCAGCTAAGAACTCGCTTACAAAAAGTAGCCTAAACAAAAAAACATGAAAAAGCTAACTACATTACTTACCCTGATACTAATCATGGGCTGTGTTAAAGAGCCAGATTTTGACCAAACAATAGCAGAGCCAGTAGAAACATCTGAATTTGCTGACTTCGATTTCACAAGTGTAACATCTACCGAAATCAACCTTACTTTTAAGGATGCACAAAGTACTCCTTTAAAAGGAATCAAAATTCAGCTTTTAGATCCACTAACAAATCAAGTGTTGGTCACTGGATTTACGAACACAAGCGGGATCTTGAGTCAGAAAGTAGCATTGGCCAACCATTTAACTGAATTGATGATGGAAGCTCAATACATTGGAATTCCGAATAGCATTTCTATTCCAATCCTTTCAAATTCGGTTACCTTAAATTACAATGGATCAATTGATCCATCACAAGTAATTAACAACACTTCGTCTGAAGCCAATAGCGCTACCATAGGTTACGCAGCGGCAGGAACTACATTTAGCAATAATTCCACTACCATTGTATACATGGGCGGTTATAACTCAGCCGGAGTACCTGATTATTTAGAATCGGAACGCGATATCGTTTCCGCTTCGATTTTAGAATACATTAATGCTTCGTTACCAGAAAGTTTACCTGTACCCGATTATCATCCAACGTATTTGGCCAATGGAAAGAAAACGACCTTGGACATTGTGGAAACCGCAGATGTTTGGTTGACTTTTGTGCACGAAGGAGCGGGATGGAGAAACGCCATTGGTTTTTACACCTACCCTACCAACACTCCACCACAGACATTAAATGATGTACAACAAATCAACATTGCCTTCCCTAACCTATCATTTGCTGGTAGTGGCGGTGGACTAATCACTGGAGACAAAATCAATATTGGCCGCTTCGAACCTGGAACTTCTGTGGGTGTAGTACTATTGGCCGATGGTTGGAACGGCAGCAACTCAGAAGACTATAATCATGTGGTGTTTGCCGATAAGAACTTAAACCCTGAACCTGACGACAATCTAAAGCAACATAACGTTTTGCTTTGGGACGAAGAAAACGAACTCTTTTTACTCGGCTTTGAAGATATTAGAAGAGACGACATTCCTTTTAAATGTGATCAGGACTTCAATGATGCCATTCTATTTGTATCCTCAAACCCAGTAAAAGCCATTAGCACCGCCAATGTAAGTCCTATCGACAAGCCAGGCGTTTTAGACACTGATGGTGACGGCATCAACGATGCTTTGGACGAATACCCGAACGATGGTACAAAAGCTTACGACAGCTACTACCCTTCTTCGACTACTTATGGTACTTTCGCTTTTGAAGACAATTGGCCAAATATGGGCGACTATGACTTTAACGATTTGGTAGTAGACTATCAGTTCAAACATATAATGAATGCCGATAACAAAGTAGTAGAAATGGCACCAAAATTCATGGTGAGAGCCGCAGGAGCAGGTTATAGAAATGGCTTTGGGTTTTCGATAGACCTTACTCCAAGTGATATTTTAAGCATCCAGGGTAATGTTTTGAATACTGGAATTATTAAAACCAACGCCAACGGAACAGAAGCAAATCAGCGGAAAGCAGTGTTTATTGTTTCGGACAACGTACACGACCTTTTCGCTAAAAGTGGTTTTATTAATACACGTAAAGAAGACGGCTATGCTGATCCTTCAATTGTGAAAATGACGATTAAACTAAATAGCCCCAAAGCAATCGAAGACTTAGGTTCAGTGCCCTATAATCCCTTTATTATTATTTCTCAGAACAGGGGAAGGGAAGCGCACCTACCAGGCTACTTGCCAACAGATTTAGTGGACGAAAGCTTTTTTGGAACGGAAGATGATGATTCTGATCCATCGCAAGGAGACTATTATAAGTCGAAAACAAGCTTACCTTGGGGGATTAGTTTGCCAGAAAGCTTCGTTTACCCTGAAGAAAATATTGACATAAGAAAAGGACATTTAAGATTTAATGATTGGGCAAAAAGTAGTGGCTATAGCTATATGGATTGGTACAGAGGTATAGATGGATACAGAGAAGTTGGAAAACTGTACACTAAGGGTAGTGACTAAGTGTGTGTGAAGTGTTAAGTCCACTACCCAGGCCCCGGCATGAAAATGTCGGGGTTCTTTTTTATGTCCGGATAGTAAAAGCCTGATCGGTACTCTAAACTTCGAATTGTGCACAGCATAATACGTTGAGTCCTTGCAATAAAATTCCTATCTTCATTTCGAAACAAAACCCACAACTATGAAACTTGGCGCATTCTCCATTAGCCTTAGTGTAAAAGACCTAAAGGCTTCCAAAGATTTTTATGAAGCCCTTGGCTTTGCTGTATTTGCGGGAGATATGGAGAAAAATTACCTGATCATGAAAAATGGCAATGCATTGGTGGGGCTTTTTCATGGCATGTTCCCTAATAACATTCTCACCTTTAACCCAGGTTGGGATGAAAACGCTCAAAAACTCAAATCCTACGATGATGTACGCGACATACAAAAGGAATTGAAAAGCAAAGGCATAGCACTTCAAAGCGCAGCAGACGAAAGTACTTCTGGCCCTGCCAGCATGGTAGTAATGGATCCAGATGGCAATGCTGTGTTGATAGATCAGCATGTTTAGGGAGTTTCCTCTAACCTCAGCCAGTAGTAATAAATGTTTTCTAATTTACTAATACACTAATCACTATCGGTTCATTTCATAGCAAGGTACTTCTCAGGCAAAGGATAGACAGGGCTCTCTCCCATCCAGAATACGCTTACTATAAACCAGCGGTCTTTTCCATGGAGAAGCTGAATACTATTAATTCCTCTGGCAAAGGGTTTTTCATCATCTGCTTTTGTGCGAGACTCGTAAGTGCTAAAAATATGCATGATGGTGCCATATTCTTCAGACTTTCGAGCTATTTCTATTTCATAGAACCCATTTGCTTCTAAACCTGTTCCAGCTTGCTCAACATATTCTTGTACAGTCCAGACTCTATAACCGACCTCCCCTGTTTGAGCATTCTTCCCTGAGGGCATCAAACGTCCTTCAGGAATAAAGAGGCTTTTCATTCTATCCCAGTTCCGCTTCTCTCCAGCAGGCCCTGAGATTACATCATAAAGTGCGGCAATAATGGCATCAGGTGAGGCTACATCTTTAAGGTCGACTGTTTGGGCTTTAGTTTGGGTGGATAAAGAAACAATGAATATTAGAGCAAATAACTTCTTCATGACTTTAATTTAAAGTGATTTTGGTATACTAGATGAGTAAACCACTCAATATAAGTCAATTGAATTATAAAATAAAGAAACCAAACCCTCTTATACTCTTGAGGGGTGATTGAGCACCGAGCCATATAATAATGGACTTTCAGAGGAGGGAAGATATAATTATCCTTCACCTTAGGTTAAACTTCAAGTACATCAGAATGACAATTGGTTATAGCACAAAACTTCTGAGAAGAATCTAGATAAAACTCTCTGCTAAGCAGCAAAACCGCCATCTGCTAAATCATTTCATTCGACTGCCAAAACCTTGCGGTCGTCTAAATTACCCAAGCCCAGCCCCCATTCAGCATAGCTTTGTATCAAATAAAACAGAGCTATGAGACCTTCATTAAAAGTACCCTTTGTAAAAAGAGCTTTCGACATTACAGTAACCGGCATTCTGGTTTTATGCTTGGCACCCTTATTCCTATTGGTCATGATCCTGATCAGGCTAGAATCCAAAGGCCCCATCTTCTACTACTCTTACCGTGTAGGAATGGGCTATAAAATTTTCAAGTTCTATAAGTTCAGGTCTATGCGCACCGATGCCGACCAAATGGTGGAGCAATTAAAGCATTTAAACCAATACGCTAACGATAACGAACAAGCTTTGAAGGCCAAGCCTCTTACGCGTACTATCATTGCTTATTCTAAACACGACAATATTTTAGTAAAGGACGATGAACTGTTTGGTGAAGCAGAATACGAAGCCCACAAAGCATTAGAAGACAAAAAGGCTTTTGTGAAGATCAACAACGACCCAAGAATTACGAAAGTGGGCCAGTTTATCAGAAACACAAGTATCGATGAATTACCTCAACTCTTCAATATTCTTCTTGGTGATATGTCTCTGGTAGGCAACAGACCTCTTCCTCTTTATGAAGCAGAAAAACTCACTACTGATGCCACCATAGGTCGCTTTTTAGCACCAGCCGGACTCACTGGTTTATGGCAGGTAACCGAGCGTGGAAAAGCGGGAATGAGTGCCGAAAGCAGATGTGATTTAGATATTGAATATGCACTAAAACATAACTTCTGGTTGGACATGAAGATCCTCTTCAAAACTCCTCTAGCGGCACTTCAACATGAAAACGTATAAATAATGAGACGATTCACAGAATTTTGGAACTCCTTATTACGTACCCCAAATTCAGGAAACTACATTCCTTTTATTGACGGTTTTAGATTTCTGGCCATCGCACCAGTTCTTTTCCAACACGCCAACGAAAGACTATTGAAGTATAACGTTAGCGCCTTAAATCAAACAGGTTGGGAACAGATGCTTTCTTTCTTGATTAGTAGAGGTACCATTGGAGTGTTTATCTTCTTCGCAATTAGTGGTTTTGTGCTTACCATGCCCTATGCTAAAGGCAACAGAACGCTCAATTACAAAACCTATATATCCAGAAGACTTACCAGAATTGAGCCTCCGTTCATATTCTGGATTAGCTTTTTTGCGCTTATCATCCTTTTTCAAAGCAATTTAGGAATCGGTAAAGTAATGGCGCATTACTTCGCTACACTTACCTATACCCACAGCATTATCTATGGTGAATACTCCATTATCAATCCAGTAGCTTGGTCGCTGGAAGTAGAAATACAATTTTACCTCATTGCCCCTTTTATTGCATTGCTCTATTTCAATCAGAAAGAAGGTTTTGTGAGAAGAAGCTTTCTGATCATCTTCTTAATTGGCTACATCACTTTTCAATTTGTATTGGGCTGGAATGTTCATCCGCTCAAAGCCACTTTACTGGGCCACTTGCAGCACTTTCTGATAGGTATGTTGGCCGCAGATTTATATGTCAACCGAAAAACTATTGGCCGCATCAAACCATGGATTTGGGATGCCCTCGCGCCCACTCTTTTAGTAGTGATGGCCTTTACCTGGACAGAAGAATATTACAAAACATTAATCTTCAACTCGGCACTAATTCTTTTGCTTATAGCGGGCTTCAAAGGCCACTATTTCAACAAGTTTTTGTCCGTAAAATGGATCACGATCATAGGTGGAATGTGTTACACGATTTACCTCATTCATCTACCATTGCTTGAGTTGCTCTATTCAGTTATCGGCTCCTTTGGTTACTCATCCCCTTATTGGTTACAGTTATCGATAAGTCTGATTATCGCCATTCCTATCGTGTTATTTAGCAGTATGATATTCTTTAAAACAATAGAGAAGCCCTTTATGAAGCCAGCAGGATTTAAGAATCTAATGGACAGCATCAAGGGTATTGTTTCAGAGAAAACGGTTCAAACACAAAAATAGGAATCATGAAAAAATTGTTAATCGCCATATTATTGATCAGTGCCACCGCACTAACTGCTCAGGAAACACCCACTGGGATGGACAAGATCAAACCATTGGATTCTCTCATCAGCATGGCCCTAAGAAGTGCTCCATCTGTACACCGCCTCACAACAGGGCAGTTACAGAAAGAGGAGGAAATGGCCATGTCGAAAAAAGACTGGTTACAACATGTGGCATTTACCGCTGGCTATAACTACGGAAACGGTGTAATCTCAGATCAACTATTAACTTCCAGCGACAATCAAAGCACTTTCGTGACGCGACAAAATGCTACTTACAGTTTAGGGCTTAGCATCAGGTTGCCATTCTCGGAACTCGTTTCGAGAAAGAATAAAATCAAGCTGAATAAGTATGCTATTGAAGAAATAGAATACCAAAAAACAGATATTAAAAAAGTGATTGCAGAAGAAGTGACCAAGCGTTATAACCTGCTTAGCCTTTCTTTCAAAATTATTGCACTACAAACTGAAAAGATGCAAGCCAACGAATCGGCATTGATGCTTACGGAAGGATATTTTAAAGCTGGAAAAGCTGAAATGGATGCCTACAGAATGGCTTTAGACATTGCTACTACTTCTAAAATAGAACTTGAAAAAACCAAAAGCGATGCTTGGTATACACTTAAGACATTAGAGCAATTGGTTGGATCTTCAATAATTCGATAAACCATGAGTTTCATTCAAATCGCTCGTTTATTAGTTCGCTTTTCGGCCTACATTGGCCTTACAGCATTGTGCTTAGCTTTTCTTGTGTTCTGGTTTACAAAAGACGCAAAGCAAGAATACCAAAGCCACACGTTGTTGAATACCGGACTTATCTCTGGTTATAACATTGAAAGTAATAATGGCGAGAGAATCGATTACGCTTTCACCAATAATGAAATGGAGAACCTTATCAATTTGGCTACTTCATTCGAAACCCAAAAAGAACTTTCAGCCATGTTATTGGCCCATATTTTATTAGAAAGGTCGAAAGACGAAAACCCAATTTTAAAAGAGAATCAAGAAGTACTTGAAACCAGTTTAGAGAATATCGAAGTAGAAATAAGTGAGAGAGACTCTTTGAAGTCGGTACAGCAAAAGGTTATCGCCCTAAGAGAAGCGGATAAGCAAAATGCCATTTATGAACTCTCTTATTCTAAAAACCCATTTTTTGGGCTAGATCAGTTGGAGAACATTAAAGTAGTAAGAGAAGGCAATAGTGACATGATTCGTATGGAATACACTTCCATAGATCCTTACATTAGTCAGGTAACCCTGTCTTTCTTAACAGATATTTTCATGGAAAGTCAATTGGATACAAAAGAAGGCCAAACTGAGTCGGTAATCCTATTCTTTGAAGAAGCCACTGCCAACACCTTGGCCAAACTAAAGAAGGCTGAAGACGATTTATTGAGTTTCAGAGTAAAAAACCAAATCATCAACTATTACGAACAAACCCGCTTTATTTCTGGAAATAAGGAAGAACTAGACAAGCAATATCAGGAGCAGTTAAAGTTGAAGGCTGGGTCGGAATCGGCCATTAAACGCATTGAATTAGAGATTGATGATAAAAGTGTATTGCCTGTAATTCAAGAAAGAATTGCGGCAAGTCAAAAGAAAATAGCAGGATACACGAATGCATTAACGGAAATTACTTTAACCAACGATAGCCTATTAGACGGGCAAACGCTGATTAAGAAAAGAGACCTTGAAGCGAAAATCAATACGCTCAAGGCAGAAATGATTGAATCAACGAAAACGGTAATTGCTGTAAATCAAACTTCTGATGGTGTACCCACTTCCAACCTTTTAACCCAATGGTTGAACTCTGTAATTAGTAGAGAAGAATCATCGGCCAAACTGGAAGTAATGAGCATGCGTCAAAAAGAATACGAAGCCATCTATGATCGTTTTGCTCCATTAGGTTCTACCCTCACCCGATTGGAAAGAGAAATTGATGTAGCTGAAAGAGAATATTTAGAAAATTTACGCAGCTACAACCAAGCCCGGTTGGACAAATACAATATGTTGATGTCGAGCAATTTGAAAGTAATCGACAAACCATTCTACCCTGCCCAGCCAGAGAAATCAAAAACTTCTATGATGGTAATTCTGGCCTTCATGGTGGGATTGGTTGTTCCATCAAGCGCTGTTATCGGGATGGAATTTATGGATAGCAGTTTGAAAAGTCCTAAAAACACTACTGAGAAAACAGGTTTAAGATTAGCGGGTTTAATGCCAAAATTGCCAAAGGATGTAGAAAAATCCAATATCGATTTCGATACCATCACCGAGCAAGCCATGAACCTTTTCATTCAAGAATTGAGAAGCTCAGGGAAGCAGACCAAAGGCAAGAAAAATGTGGTGGTTTTTAGCATTCAAAACCAAGAAGGAAAAACCACATTGATCGAGAATGCTCAAAAGTTTGTTGAAAAGCACTTCGATGAAAATGAATTCAATTGGATTGAATTGCCATCTATTCTCAATCACCCCTACGGCCATGACAATGTAAAAAATGGCGACATCCACATTTTAGTCACCAAAGCAGATAGAAAATGGACCGAGGCCGACCAACATGCCTTAAAAGTGTATAAAAAATACGTAGGCCAAAAGCCGGTGGTATTCCTTAATGGTGTTAGAGCAGATATTATGGAAGATGTAATTGGCGAAGTACCAAAGAAAAGAAGCTGGTTAAGAAGAAAAGTGAAGGCGGTTTTGAGCTAAGGGCTCAGAAGACAAGAGTGAATACGAAGAAGAAATAAAGAGAAGTTGAAGAAAATTCACAATTAGAAAAAAACAATGAAAACAATTATATGCCATAGTTTCCCTGCTTGGGACACACCCTACATAAAATCCACCATGGAGATTATGACCAGGCTGGCAAAAGATCACCGAGTAATTATGCTCGACTATCACTACACTTGGAAAGATGTGTTGAAAAATAGATTCACACCTAAAAACCAGGTCTTAGGTAAGAAAAACAGAACTAGGAAAATTGAAACTGAAAATGGTTTGGTAGAAGTGTACAATGCCATACCGGTAATTCCAGTAAACTGGATTAACAATGCTACCATTTTCCGTTTAGTCATGCTCATTAACGCTTGGTTCATAGGCCTGAGCATCAAGAAAATATTAAAAACAGTAGACAGAGAGCATACAGTATTGGTGAATGCCTTCAACCCTATTTATGGTTTCTTTACCAGAAAATATTGGGGAGAAATAGAACGCACTTATTACTGCTACGATGAAATATCTGGTACCGAATGGGCCAGTAAATGGGGCGCTGAATATGAATCAAAATTCATAGATCACTGCCAAAGAATTATCACCACTTCTGAACAGTTAAAACAGAAGTTTATAGGCAAACACTCCGATGTTTCTTGTGTAAAGAATGGTGTCAACCTCTTCATATTCAGATCTGAAAGCGCAGAACTTACTAAGAATTATAAAGTGGGCTATATTGGTGCCATTGACCAGCGCGTTGATTTAGACTTACTAGCTCAAAGCGCCAAGGCTTTACCCAGCCTGACCTTTGAAATGCTTGGGCCAGTAAAGGTCGATTTACCTGATAATATGCCGGAGAACATCCTCTTTCGTGGAGCAGTACCTCAAACAGAATTACCCGAAAGTGTTCAGCTTTGGGATGCCTGTATTATTCCCTTTGTGAAGAACGAGCTTACGAAGGCCATTTATCCGTTAAAAATCAATGAATATATGGCCATGGGTAAACCGGTAATCACCACTGATTTTAGTGATTTGTCAGATTTCTATCCATTGATCTACATTGCAGAAAACACCGAAGACTTTGTTTACGGTGTAAAGAAAGAAATTCAAGCAAACAACCGCCTCAAAGTGCAAATGAGAAAGCACTTCGCGCAGCAAAACAGCTGGGAGGCACGGACAAATGAATTTGAGCATTTGCTCAAATTAGATTTTCAAAACGTTGAAAATGGTTGACAGTGATCATAAATGATTTTATTAACTTTGACATATGGAGGTTATGCTAGAACAAAAGTTAAACGAAATCAGAAATCTTTGCGAAGGCCACTTCGTAACGAACCTTTCTGTTTTCGGGTCTTCAATTCATGGGGGCTTTAATAACGACAGTGATTATGATTTTCTGGTTTGCTTTAATGACAGCCTCCCTCTTTCTAGCTACGCAAAAAATTTCTTTAGCCTTCAAAGACAATTGGAAACTTTATTGAATAGGAAAGTCGATTTAGTCACCGAATCGAGTTTGACAAACCCTGTTTTTATTGATCAAATAAAGCGCTCTCAAATTTCCATTTATGACTTCAAGGCAGCTTAAATATATACTCGATATCGAAAGAGTTATTCAAGAACTCATTTGGATTCAAGATAGATTTGACAATGATTTTGAAAAATTTAAGAGTGATTTTATGGGTGTGAGAGCAGCCGAAAGGGCATTTGAGATTTTAGGAGAGGCACTTAACAAGCTTCAAAAAATTGAGCCTAAAATTGAGATTAAAAATGCAGCCGAGATCATTGGATTAAGGAATCTTATCGCTCATGCTTATGACACAATAGATGTAAAAATCCTTTGGTCAATTTTAATTCAAGACATCCCCAATGTAAAAGAGGAGATCGACCAGCTAAAGAATTAATATTTCTTTTATCCCTCCTTCCCGTCAATTATCGAAGCAAAGCTTCCAGTTATCGTAATCTAAAAAATAGCCGCGTGGCTGGCCGTACTTTTATGTTAAGAAAAAAGCATGAAAAGTTACGCCAACATACCTACCAAATACGGAGTCGAGAAATTAAGATCGGGCTTTGGCCTGATCAGTTTACTCGGGCTTATCGTTGTGGGCACTGGGTTAATCCTAGTATCAGGTATGGCGGGCGCAATTATTCTGCTCGGACTCCCTTTCATCGTGACCCTACTAGCTGTACTATGGAGCAAACCAAAACTTGCGCTATGGGGCAGTCTAGTGATGGGCTTTTTAATTTCAGGAATTAGTCGCTACATCAGCGCTCCTTGGGGTTTAACCCTCGATATCCTAATGGTATTGGCTTGGTTGATTATCCTCCTCAACAAGGAAGTAAAAGTCAACTGGAAATTCCTTAAAAACGACATTGTCATCTTCTCTACCATATGGATGGTTTACTTGATTTTCGAAATCGTAAACCCTGCTGGAAACGGATTAGTAGCCTGGTTTTATGCCATGAGAGGCCTTGGTTTCTACCAAGCCTTGAGCATTCCTTTAATATTCTTGCTATTCAGAGATCGAAAAGACTTCATGATCTTTCTTAACATCCTCATTGTGCTTTCTCTTATAGGAGTCGCCTGGGGCTTTAAGCAGCAAATCATCGGGGTGGATGCCGCTGAATACCGTTGGTTATGGGAAGAAGATCACCACGAAGAGCATATTCTACATGGTGTTTTAAGGGTATTCTCATTCTACAGCGATGCAGGTCAGTTTGGAGCTTCACAAGCCATGATGGCCCTTTTTACAGGCATTTTAGCTAGAGGTCCTTTTAAATTCAGAACCAAAGTATGGTATGCCATCTGCGCTGTATTATTCTTCTTAGGCTTTGCCATTTCGGGTACAAGAGGCGCCTTGGCTGTGCCTTTATTTGGTGGAATAGCCTACCTCATTGTTAACAAAAATTTCAAAGTGCTTTTGGGCGGTCTTACTGCCATTGTACTGGTATTCTGTATTCTGAAATATACTTTCATGTTTCAAGGTGTAGAGCAAGTTCGCAGAATGCGCACCGCTTTAGACCCCAATAACAAATCTCTTTCTGTAAGACTCGATAATCAAAGAACCTTTGGTGCCTACTTGGCCAACAAACCTTTTGGTGCCGGAATTGGTACTGCAGGCTTTTGGGGCGCCAGGTTCAACCCAGAATCACTAATGGCCAACACCGCTACCGATAGCTGGTATGTTAAAGTTTGGGCAGAAACCGGCACCGTAGGCCTTCTAATTCACTTAGCTTTTCTAGGCTTTGTATTGGGCAAAGGCGGGCATTTGGTAATGAACCTTAAAGACAAACAAAGTAAAACATATGCACTCGGACTATACGCATGTATTGTAGGAGTGCTCTTTTCCAGCTATGGAAACCAAGTATTTGGCCAAATGCCAACAGGCATGGTAATGAATATGGCCATCCCTTTTCTCTTTTTAATCAAAGAATGGAAACCACAAAAAAACTGATATGGAAACTTTAATCATCATCGTACTCGCAATATTGATCGCCTATTTCGGTGGATCTGCCCTTTACCTTTTCATTTTGGCCTTGGCTTCAAAAGTGAAAACCCGTCCTAGTATTCAATCAGTTGAAAAAAGAAACAAGTTTTTGGTGATGGTACCTGCTTATAAAGAAGATGCCGTAATCATTGAAAGTACGAAGCGCAATATGGCTTTGCGATACCAATACCCTAAAAGAGCTTTTGATTATGTGGTGATTGCCGATGGTTTGAAACTGGAAACAGTAAAAACCCTCAGAAACCTTGGTGCTGATGTGTTGGAAGTGAAGTTTGAAAAAAGCACCAAGGTGAAATCACTTCAAGAAGCCATGAAGGTTTATGGTAAAAATGGAGCTTACAATGCCACCGTAATCTTAGATGCGGATAACGTAATGGACATGCATTTTCTGGCCAAAGCGAATCAATATGTAAATACAGGCATGAAAGCCATTCAAGGCAATCGCGCAGCAGCCAACGGACAAAACACCATTGCTTTATTAGATGGTCTTTCAGAATTCGCCAACCAAGAAATGATTTGCAAAGGCGCCAATGTTTTGGGCTTGTCTTCAAAGCTTTCTGGCTCAGCCATGGTATTTGATTTCGAATTATTCAAAAGCGTAGTTTTTGACTTAACCGCCATCGGTGGTTTCGACAAAGAACTAGAGCTGGCTT
Source organism: Roseivirga sp. (assembly GCF_034669765.1). Classification (GTDB taxonomy): domain Bacteria; phylum Bacteroidota; class Bacteroidia; order Cytophagales; family Cyclobacteriaceae; genus Roseivirga. The sequence continues at coordinate 83,855 of NZ_JAXMOQ010000002.1, read as the reverse complement.
TTACAGCTAAAAAGGTGTTCATTCATTTTGCAGAAGACTTGGTGATCAAAGATGAGAAAGTAGGCTCATTTCAGCACTTCTCTAAGCAGAGAGGTCGTTGGTTGGAGTCTCAGTACTCCTTTTTGAGAAAATCGATTAAACCAGCCTTCAAAGCACTTTTAAAAGGCAACTTCGATTACTTCCACAAAACTATGCAACTGGCTTTGCCACCACGCGCGCTAGCCCCTTTTGTAATGCTAATGTTGGTTGCACTTTCATTGCTAACAGGAAATGTTGTTCTGATTGCAGTTGCTGTCATTGGAACCGTAGCCAACTTTGGAGCTTATGTAATTTGTCTTCCTTTCAAAGTACTTCTACAAAACGGCTTAAAGCTTATTGTAGCACTACCTCAATTGGTACTGTCAACGCTTAATGCCTTCACTTGGATGAAGAAGTCACGCACCGAGTTTATTCACACACCACATAACGCAGTATAATCATGTTTGAAGGAATGCCTTGGCCACTCTTGCTTCCCATAGCAACCCTGTTTTTAGTCTGGGGAGTAATGAGATCGAAATTAGAACTGGCAGCTGAAGCCAAAAAAGAAAAGAAGAAAAGCGCTAAAAGAAAGAAAAAATGAAGCCCACTAAATTGAACATATTATTGATCTGTAAATCTCTTCCTTGGAGATTCAAGGGCGGAATTCAAACACATACCTGGAACCTCGCTTTGGCATTAACAGAGAAAGGGCATTCAGTGTCTGTGCTTACTGGTGGCGCTTACCGCAAGGCCGAAAAGCAATATGAAATTGATGGCGTTAACATCATCGAAATTCCATTTTTCCCAGGGAGATACCTTAAGCCAATCTCCAATTTAGCGGAAGAATTCAGTTTTAACTGGCAAGCCAAAAACTGGGTAACAAAAAATCACAACTGTTTCAATGTGATACACACTCAAGGACGCAGCGGATATTTATCATACATGATTCCTGCGCTTAAAGGAAGATTAGCGAATACAATACATGGAATCATCAGCAGAGAGAGCAGTAGTGAAAAAGGTTGGAGTTTCAACTCAAAACTACATACTTGGCTTACTCAAAAGATAGAAAACAAACTCTTAAAAGCTGCACAGCTAAAGATTGCAGTAAGCGAAGATGTTTGCAAAGAAATTAGCCTATCAAACCAGCTTGAAGGTGTAGAAGTAATTCCAAATGGAGTTCAACTTTCATCAATTACAGCAACCAATAAGATGCACATTTCAGCAGAATATAAAACACGTTTTCTTTTCGTGGGCAGACTTCACCCAGTAAAAGGGTTGATACCTGTGATTACCGCCATCGCCAAAACCAAATCAAAAATTCAATTGGATATTGTTGGAAATGGTCCGCAGTATAAAACGCTTAAAGATTTGATCAAGAAGCTTAAGCTAGAAAATCAAGTCAGATTATTGGGAGAGTATTCCAATGCACAAATTCATGAAGCCATGCCATCGTATTGTGCTTTACTATTACCATCGCTATACGAAACTCAAGGGATCGTTTTACTTGAAGCCAATGCACATGGAATACCCGTAGTAGCCACCGATTTGGCTGCCATTCGCGAGTCCGTTGCACATGCAGAAAATGGCATACTGTGTAACATCGAACAGCCAGAATCCTATGTGTTCGCTATGGAATACCTTTTAGAAAACCCAGCTGAAGCGGAAAGAATGGGGGCAATTGGCAAAGAAAGAATTTCATCAGTTTTCACTTGGGACAAAGTGGCCGAACGCACGATTGAGTCATACCAAAAACTTGCAGTATAATGATTAAATCACTGAAAAACAGCGCCATGTTCTCGAACAGCCTCTATTCTATTGCAGGCCAAGCCTCATTCTTGGTAAGTAATTTTCTGCTCTTCATCGTGCTACTTAAAGAATTTCCTCAAGAAGCCGTGGGTGTTTGGGCACTATTCATTACCGTAATATCCATTGTAGACAGTATCCGTCAGGGCTTAATCCAGAATGGGCTGACACGTTTGTTAATTCAAAAAGCGGACGAAGAAGCGCAACAAGCAGGATCTGGAATAACCATCAACTTCTCTGTAATCATCTTAAGCGCTATCCTACTCTATTTTGGTGCAGGCCTTCTGGCGAATTTATGGGAGGCTCCTGCCCTAATTGAATTGTTCAAACAAAGCTGGAAGCCATTGGTGAGTTTAGGTACAATTCAGATGATGAACATTCTCTGTTTTGCCAAAAACAAGTTCAAACTTTATGCTAGGCTAAACCTCATTTACATGGTTACTTTTTTAACCATTATGGTGACGGTTTGGTACACAGGAAACTTAAGTTTTAATGCCATTCTGAATGGTCAATTATTGGCCATAATTCCACCTGTATTGTATATGTTATTCAAGCATCCAATTGCTGTTGCAATGCCACAATTGGCCATCATAAAAGAGCTACTTGGATTCGGAAAATACATTGCCGGAACCAATCTTTTGTCTTTGCTTTTTAACAAAGCCGATGTGCTTATGATTGCCTATTTTCTTGATCCAATTTCACTCGCGCTTTTCCATTTTGCATCAAGGATTATTCAGTACATAGAACTCCCATTAACAGCCCTAAGCCAAGTCATTTATCCGCGATTAGCCGCAAGTTATCATGCAAACGGTGTCAGTCAACTAAAGAAAGAATATGGCCGCTCAATACTCACGTTATTAGCACTCATAATCCCAGGAGTAATGGTTATAGATATTTTCAATATGAGTATTATAAATATTTTATCATCAGCAGATTACCTAGAATCATCTCAACTGATAATTATACTATCTATTGGCTGTTTGTTCAAACCTTGGGGTCGTGTATTCGGACTTACCTTGGATGCGATAGGTAAGCCCAAAGTAAACTTTCAGATGCTGGCTTTCAGCCTATTAGTAAATATGATCATGAATGTCTGGTTAATTCCTCAGTATGGTGTTGTAGGAGCGGCAGTGGCCACTACAAGCAGCATCATTCTTACCATAGTATTAGGGCAAATAAGAATCAAAAAATACATAGACATTTCACCATTACCTGTAGTATTTAACTCATTAAAAAACAAAGCTTTAATAGCTACAAAATAAACTCATTATGGAACTCACTTTCGGAAACGCACAGGTATATACTAGCGAGAGAATGAAGGGCAATCCCCTACTCGCCAAACTGTTCAATAAGGTGTTTGGCTACACCAATGTGGGCAACTATGCACGCTTTACTATTTTCAAAAAACTAATGAAACTTGTTCCCTTTAAGGGCAATGAAAATATACTTGATTTAGGTACCGGATATGGCGAGTATGCCATCAGTTTAGCTACCGCTTTTCCAAACTCAAGGGTGCATGCTTTAGACATAGATCAAAGTAGAATCAACACCCTTAATGAAGCACTCTACAAGTCTGAAATTAAGAACATAAAAACCTATTCCGACTTCCTAGATCGCACTTCAATTAAGGAGCTTGACTTTGCCTTTTCAATTGATGTTTTCGAACACATTGCGCCAGAAAATATGCCTTTCAATACGGTGCATGATCGTCTGAAAAAAGGAGGTCATTTTATGGTGAAAATTCCGAACGTAGAACAAAAAACAATTTTGCCAGATCGCTACTTTGCCGATCATGATGAATGGCTAGAAGAAGAACACATAGGACAAGTGTACGACCTCGATGGATTGAAGAAGAAGTTTGAGCAAGAGGGGTTCGAGGTAGTACATGCCTCCTATTCTGATGGATATTTATCTCGACTGGCATGGGAACTTGCTTACCTAGGAAAGAAAGCAGGCGTAGTTACTCAATTGCTAAGCTTGCCTTTGGCAAAAAGCCTAATCCACATGGACCGTTGGTTCCATCATGGGAAATGGGGCAACGCAATTCAGGTAATCGGAAAAAAGAAATAAGATATGGAAAGCCCACTGGTCAGCATTATTACGGTAAACTACAAACAGGCACAAGTTACTTGTGAGCTATTGGATTCAATAGCTAAACTCAGCTACCCTAACTTGGAAGTAATTGTAGTGAACAATGCTCAATCAAATGATGACACTCAACTCTATCGCAAACATTTCGAGAAAGTCATGGTAATCAGCAAAAAGGAAAACCTGGGTTTTGCAGGAGGAAACAACGAAGGCATTAAAGCCGCTAAAGGCGAATACATCTTTCTTTTGAACAACGACACAGAAATTGCAAACGGAACCATTGAGAAGCTCATAAATTGCTTTACTAGCCCATTTGTTGGTGCAGTGAGTCCGGTGATTAAGTATTTTGACGCGCCAGACACAATTCAGTTTGCTGGTTTTACAGAAATCAATAAGCTGACAGGTAGAAACGAACTCATAAAATCACGCCCTCAACCCACAGGAACTGTATCAACCCCCTATTTTCATGGAGCTGCAGTCATGATTCCTCGGTTTGTGATTGAACAATGTGGCTTAATGCCCGAAGACTATTTCCTTTATTATGAAGAACTAGATTGGTCCAGAGTGTTTCGTGAGGCAGGTTTTGAACTAAAAGTATGTATGGATGCGGAAATCCTCCACAAAGAATCAATCTCCACAGGGAAAAACAGTCCGCTTAAAGTCTATTACCAAACTCGAAATAGAATCTATTTTATGAAGCGCCAGAAAGGACAGAGAAATACAGCCTTCTTGCTTTTCTTCCTCTTACTCAGTTCACCTAAAAACCTTTTGAATCACTTATTGAAATCGGAGTTTAAGCATTTTAAAGCCTTCACTAAAGGGGTTTGTGATGCTTTAATTTTAAGAAAAACAGGGTTTGTAAAGGTATAAACCCTATAACAATCCATTTTATTCCACAAGAATTTAAGCGCCTTTTAAGTTACGACTTAAGAGGCGCTTCTACGATATAGGCACTTTTAAAGGGCCATTTCACTCCTCATCCTATCATTGAGTTATTCATCGGCAAAAGTCTACAACTCATCGAAACTCGTCCGTACAAGCCCCTGATTAGGCTACTTTTATCCTACTAAACAAACAGCACATGGAAACGCTATTCTGGATTTCGACCTTTACTATTCTTTACTCCTTTGCGGGTTACGGCATACTCATCACCTTGCTTAATAAGTGGAAGAAAAAGAAAAACACTTACACACCCTTCTCTGAAGAAGACTGGCCTGAGGTTACACTGTTGATTGCTGCTTATAATGAAGCTGAGATCATCAGACAAAAAATTGCCAATTGTGAAAAGATTGACTATCCGAAAGACAGACTAAAAGTGCTTTTTGTGACAGATGGCTCCACGGACCAAACGAACGACATCATCAATCAATACGCATCCGTTTCGCTTAGATTTAGTCCAGAAAGGAAAGGTAAAATCGCTGCAGTAAACCGAATCATGAGATACATTACTTCGCCTATTACCGTATTTAGCGATGCAAACGTAATGATGAATCCTGGTGCCATCAAAGCTTTGGTTCAACCTTTCGAGTCTAATTTAATGGGCGCTGTTTCGGGTGAAAAAATAGTATTAAGTGATACTGAAGACAGTGCCAGTGCTTCAGGCGAAGGTTTTTATTGGAAATATGAGTCGTTCTTGAAAAAACAAGATGCCGAATGGAATACTTTAGTAGGTTCGGCTGGAGAATTGTTTGCCATCAGAACTCGTTTATTCGTTCCAACAGAAGAAAACACACTTATTGAAGACTTTGTAATGACCATGCGCATGGCAGCCAATGGCTATAAAGTGGGCTACGAACCTAATGCCATGGCAACAGAGACAGCCTCGGCCAATATTGCGGAAGAAACTAAACGTAAAGTAAGAATTAGCGCTGGTGGAATTCAGGCCGTAATCAAACTAGTGAAGCTTTTGAATGTTTTTAAATATGGAAAACTCACCTTTCAGTATGTGTCGCACCGAGCCTTGCGCTGGACGCTTATGCCATTGGCTTTGATAGGCGCTTATGCCAGCACAGTTTGGCTTGCCGACACAGATTGGTTTTACAATTTGGCTTTTAGAGTTCAATCTATTTTCTACCTCCTTGCCTTCTTTGGCTATGTAATTAGAGACCAGAAAACGTCCTACAAACTACTCCACATCCCCTACTACTTTGCATACATGCACATCTGTGTAGTAAAAGGCTGGATCAAGTATTTTAAAGGAAATCAAAAAGTAACTTGGGATAAATCTGAAAGGGTGACTTTAAATGGATCAGAAAATCAATTATCCGTGGTTAGAAACTAAAAAGGAGGCCAATGCTCCCTTTTTAAAATGTTTTAGTGGCTGATTAAAGCAAATTCAATCGCTTCATCAATGCCTCTTTATTGGCCCTAGAAATAGGAATTACCTTATCCTCAATAAGCAAGTTCGACTCTTCAATATCTACGATTTTAGATAAGTTTACGACAAAAGATCGGTGCACTTTCTGGAAGTTAAAAGCATCCAACCTTTCTTGTACCTTCTTCATAGTACTATGTACTATGTAGCCTTTACTGGGGGTTTTAAACAAGGCATAATCTCCTTTAGCTTCTACATAAAGAATATCTTCAATTTTAACCTTAACAAGCTTCGTGTCCACTTTCAAGAAAATGCTATTGTCTATAATCTTAGACATCCCACTGCTTTTTTCAGCAGTTTTAAGTCTTTCATAAGCCCCCATAGCTACTTCAATAGCGGCATTAATGTCTTTTACACCATAAGGTTTTACGAGATAACCAAATGGCCCTCTTTCTCTGGCCCTTGCCACCGTAGTATTATCAGCAAAGGCAGTCGTGAAAATGAATGGGATATCAAATTGATCGTTGATAATTTCAGCCAAATCTACACCATCAATATCTCCTCCAATTTGAATATCTAGCAGCGCCAATTGAGGTGAATGGGCATTACAAAGTTCTATGGCATCATCGGCATTTGCAGCAATTCCTACTACTTCATGATTCAACATCTCCAGAATGTCTTTTAGACTTTCTGAAATCATCATATCATCCTCTACAATTAATATCTTTAGCTGGCTCATTCTTTAAATAAGATTTGAGTTAAAGATAATAATTATATCGCCTTAAAAAAGCTTTAGCTTAATTGGTTGGGATGATAACCACAAATTCAGAACCTTGATCTTGGTCACTATTAACAGAGATAGTACCTCCATGCATTTCTACAAATTCCTTCACAATGGAGAGTCCTAATCCTGACCCTTGAATATTTTTAACATTCGTAGCACGATAAAAAGAAGCAAACAATCCTTTTTGGTCTTTCAATGGAATACCAATCCCGTAATCTTTGAAAGTAATTTTAACCTGATGGGTCTTTTCAAATGATAAAACAACCTCTGGGTCTTTTTTCCCTTCTGAATATTTAAAAGCATTTGAAATGAGGTTGGTAATAATGTGATCGAACAAATTAACATCGATACTAACTGGTTGTGCAACACCAATTACAGACAACGCTATGGCCCTGCCATCAGTGCGACTTTGTGTTAATTGAACTACCGATTTCTTAATTAACTCGTTTAAGTCCGTTGGTCGTTTTTTAATTTCTACACGTCCAGCCTCAATTCTACCTAGCATTAAGATATCGTTCATCAAGAAAGTTACGCGACCAATTTCTGACTCAATCCGATTGAGGTACTTGTTATAACTTTGGAAATCTTCTGGAAATTGATTTTCGAGTTTAAATGCTATTAAGTCTGTATTCTGCTTAATGGTAGTCAGTGGCGTTCTAAACTCATGAGAGGTCATTGAAACAAACCTAGATTTGAGTTCATTCAACTCTCGCTCCTTACTCAATGCCTTTTCCATTTCATTTTGTACTTCCTTCTGCAAAGTAATATCACGCACAAAAGCAGTAAACGAATGAACACCATCTCTAATGATTGGTAGAATCGCTAATTCAATAGGGAATTCCTGGCCACTTTTCCGCATGGCGGTAATTTCTATTCGCTGATTTAAAACAGGCCCCTTCTTTGTTTTAAAGTAGTTTTTCATTCCGTTATCGTGCGCAGAATGATGCTTATTAGGAATAATATTATTTGTTAGTGGTTCACCTATTACCTCTTCACTAGTCCATCCAAAAATTATTTCAGCCTGAGGGTTCCATTCCGTTATCAAGCCTTTTTGGTCAATTGTGATAATCGCGTCAAGTGCTGAATTAATAATGGTACGGAGTTTATTTTCATTTTCTCTTAATTCCTTTTCTGCTCTTAATTGCCTACGTTTTGCTTTGGCATTTTTTAATCGGTTTGAAGCTAAGTTTGCAAGTGTAGTAAGTGTTGCTAAGTGCTCTTCATTAAAGAAGTTTTTCTTGTGATGCTCGGAGTCAATGATTCCAATAATTTTTCCGTCAGCAATTATTGGGACAGTAATTTCTGAGGCCCATACAAAATCAACAGCCTTATACCTATTGTCTTTAGATGTATCATTTACTATTTCTGAAACACCAGTTTCAGCCACATGCCCCACTATCCCCTCACCCAATTTTATTTGAATTGGGTTAATGACTTTTCGACCTTTTGACATGTTAGGCCCATAAAGCGCTAATTGCTCTAAACAGTTGTGGTCTTCGTTAAAAACGTAAACAACGCAATCCTCGAAACCGAACTCATCAATCACATTTTCTGCGATCTCCCAAGCTATTTCTACGATATCTTCTTTAACCAACAACTTGGTAACAAAACCATTAATTGATTTTAGGTAACGCTCATTCTTAGACAGTTTTTCATTCCTTAACCTTAAGTTTTCACGCTCCCGAGCCAATTGCTTTTGGTTTTCATCTTGACTCAGGATGAATCCAATATATTTAGCTAAAAGGTCGATAAACTCTAAATCGTAGGCATCGAAAGGCTGTTGGCGAGCATTTACACAAGTGAAGTTAACCGTTCCTCTTCTCTTTCCATTTACAGAATAAGGGGAAGCAATGTAGGTTTCTAAACCAAATTTCTTAAAGGCTGGGTGGTCGGCAAATTCTGACTTACTAAAATTATCAATAGCCAATTTTGAGTCTTTCGCATAGGTAATATCACAATAAGTCTCGCACAACTCAAAACGTGCTTCTTCACCCATTTCTTCCGTGCTGTTTTCATTGTAGCTATACTGCACAAAATACTGATCACCCTCTATCCTACTTACAATTCCGAATGGTAAATTAAGATAGTTAGCCGCAATCTTCATTCCCTCATTGATTTGGCTGTTTACATCTAAACCAATATTGGAGGTCATTTCGTTGAGCAGTTCCAAACCTACCCTATACTTGTCTAAGCGACTACGGGTAAATATCAGCTCTTCTTCGTCCTTTTTCCTACCAGTGATGTCCATGTGAATCCCTAAGGACCCAATTCGTTCTCCATCAAAATTATAATTAGGAGCACCGCTAATCAAACACCAAATTGGTTGCCCATTTTTGTGTTTCAACCTTACCTCATAAACACTCGCTACTCCTTGAGCTCTTTTGTCGTGCTCTCTGTCAATGATCTCTTTGGTTTGTTTTGGAACCAGTATATCAGAGGCAACTTTACCAATTAATTCATCGACAGCATAGCCTGTGATGTTACACATGGCCTCATTAACAAAAAGGATTCTTTCGTCTAAATCCACTTCCAAAAGCCCGAACTTCAGGTTCTGTATGATGCCTCGGTACTTCTCTTCCGACTTCACAAGTAACTGATCCGATACATGTCGATCCGTAATATCCCGGGCTACAGACATCATACCTAAAAGTCCATGCTCATCCTCAAGTATCTGTACATTTTGACCAATCCAGATGACTTCACCATCTGCACAAACAATAGGGAATTCCAAATAAGTGGTAGTTTCTCCTTTAGCCATTTGGTTTTGGTAAAAAAGAGCTACCCTTTCTTTGTGGTCATCTCTGACCACATCGATATACCGCATCCCAACAACCTCTTCCTTGCTATACCCCACAGCCTTTAATGCTTTGGGATTTGCATAGGTGAAACAACCTTGAGTATCGGTTTCATAAATAATATCATTGGCCGCTTCCACCAACATTTTGTAGCGGTTAATCGACTTAGATCTTGAAGAGTATGATTTTTTGTCCTGCAAATCGAAAGAGATATGGTACAAGTTATCTGAGCAATGGACACTAAGATAATACAATGCGCCATTCATTTCGAATTGAATATTTTCTTTCTTAGATAAATCTATAGAAATAGAAGACCATAATTTTTCTCCAATCTGCTCCCCTACTACTAAGCCCAACTGTGAGTTCCAGAGCGAGGGCACAAACTGTTTACTGACTAAAAGTCCGTTGGTGGTGGTGGTTATTTGAGGCGCTGTATTCACTTAGGTTGAGTTATCCACTACAAATCAATTGAATTAATATTAGACGCCATGATTCTTTCGATAACTGACAGTATTATTCGATAACTGACAGAAATCTTCGATAAATGAATTAGAGTATTCTCCACCACTCCCATTAAAAGCATTCCCATCAGATTGCTTTTCTTTCTATCTTCCCATTCAAACAACCTTATGGAAAATGAATAGGAAACACACGCTGTTATTTTTATTACTCTACTCTCCCTTGCTCTTTGCGCAAGAAGTGAGAGTGCTGAATCCCGTCACCTGGCCTGAATCGGATAAAGACACTGCCACATACACCATCAAGGGTGAAAGACATGGCGTCAGTTTTTTCAAACAGTTTCGGCATGCTGAAGTGCAATACGAACCCACAAATCAGCTCACTTTCGACACCTACCATACCGTCAACGTGATGTATCATTGGTATAAAGTATGGGCCGAAAAGTACCCAGACATTGTGGATTTATATCAAGTAGGCACCAGTTTTGAAGGTCGACCTATTCTACAAATGACCTTGACCAATAAGAAAACTGGCAAAGACACTGATAAGCCAGCTGCCTATTTTGAAGGTGGTCGACACAGTGGTGAAATCACCAGTAGTGAATCCATTCTATGGTTAACCAATCATTTATTAGAAGGCTACGGTAGCGATCCAGCAATTACAAAATTAATTGATACCAAGGCGATTTACCTGAGGCCGCAAAACAACCCTGATGGTTCGAATCTATATTTGAACACCGCCCAGCGAAACCGTTCTACAGTAAGACCACACGATAACGACCGTGATGGTTTGCTTGATGAAGATGACGAAGAAGATTTGGACGGGGATGGCATTATGTACCAAGTGCGTGTAAAAGCCAAAAAGGGCGAAACAGGCACACATATTATCGACCCAAGAGACCCGAAAGGCAGATTAATGAAACGTTCGCAAGATGGAGATTACTTCGTTTACAGCGAAGGCATTGATAACGATGGCGATGGCCGTTTTAATGAAGATGGTATTGGCGGACTCGACTTGCACAGAAACTACCCTGAAAACTGGAGACCAGACACTGGTGAAGACGAAACAGGCAGAGGATACACTCAAAACGGAGCAGGTGCTTTCCCTATGTCGGAACCTGAATCACGCTCTATCGTGATGTGGATGCTAACTCATCCTAACATTTCGGTAGCCAATTCAATGGACACCAGAGTACCGATGCACTTAAGAGCTCCTTCTACTTCTAAAAGTGAAGAGAGAATGTATCCTGAGGATTTGGATATCTACAAAAAGTACGATCAAATAGGAATGGACATTACTGGCTATCCTTGGGCGGGTGATGTTTTTGAAACTTATGCTACGCGATATAAAGTTAACCCTTCTACTGGCGATCCATTAAAGCCAAGTCCACTTTTCGGACATGGCCCTGATTTTGGATACTTCTATTACGGGTCCATTTGGTATGGCGATGAGCTGTGGAACAATGGCGCCATGAAAGATTACGATAACGATGGCATTTATGATGATTATGATGGGCTGCGTTGGGACGATGAAGAAAACGGAGGTCGTGGCTTTAAGGAATGGGAGCCATTCGAACACCCTACCTTAGGCAAAGCCGAAATCGGTGGTTTTCACCCTAAATTCTTTGGGCAAAACGGACCACCATGGCAGTTAGAGAATTGGGCAAAAAAGCAAGCGCTCTTCAACCTAGCCATGGCCATGGATTTACCTCAAATCACTTTGAACAATGTAAGCGTTCAAAGTAAAGGTAAAGACACTTATTTGGTCAAGGTGAAATTCACCAATACAGGCGAATTACCAACCGCGCTGAAGCAAGCGCAATTGGTTAAAATTGTACGCGAAGACCGTGTTCAGTTGCAGTTAGATTCAAAACTGACCAAAGGTGGAGATGATGCTCAAGTACAAATCATCAGCCCTAGCCTATCGGATAAAACTCAGTACATGGACAGAACATTATCTGGGCAAACACAAGAGGCTACTTTTGAAATCAAGCTGAACAAAATCAAAGGGGCTAAAGCGAAGGTGAAAATCCTTTCTACGCGTGGCGGCTATATTGAAACTGAAGTAACCATTGGAACTCCTGAGAAATAATTATAACCATTCTCTACGGAGAGACACAGTTTAAAAACAGCCCGAAAATCAATTGACTTTCGGGCTGTTCTATAAATAAGATATAATCAAACCACTTAAAACAAATAGATAATGAAGTAATAGGCCATTACAAAACAGGCGATAAGCTTGAGTAGTGTACCTGCTAAAAAACCAAGAAAAGACCCTAATGCTGAACGCATGGCTTTATTCGTATCCTGACCAGCACTCATTTCGCCCACAAAAGCACCTACCAATGGGCCTATGATAATACCAAAAGGTGGAAAAAAGAACATACCAATAATCAAACCTATGGTACTCCCCCATACACCCTTTTTAGTGCCGCCAAACCGTTTTGTGCCATAAATAGGAACAATATAATCGAGAACAGTAACGGCCACGGTAATCAGCGCTAAAGTCCATAAAGTATCTTCTGGAATATCGGTTCTGGCTGTGAAATGCAGAAAGAGTAAACCTAAAAAACTAATCGGTGGCCCCGGCAGAATGGGTAAAAAGCAGCCCGCAACGCCCACAAGCATAAAAACGATACCTAAAACAATAAGCAGTATATCCATGGCTAAAAAAGTGATTGATATTTAAAGATGATTAATTTTGGTGTATAAGTCATGATGGACATTCGAAAACAACTTTTAAAGGAACACTCCAAAGAGAATACGAACCTGATCGTTTCATATGTCGCAGAACAACAGGAACGGTTTGATGCGCTGATGAATCTATTTCTGAACGATGAATATCGGGTAACTCAAAGGGCAGCTTGGGTAGTTGGTGAAATTGGCAGAATGAACACTGAAATGCTTAAACCCCATTTGAGTGCGATGGTATTTAATCTCAAGCAACCCAATTTACATGACTCCATTAAACGCAACACCGTGCGTGTGCTTCAGGAACTAGAAATTCCAGAAAGCCTTTGGGGCGAAGTAGCTGATATTTGTTTTGGTTATTTGGCCTCTAAAAGCGAAGCCATTGCCATTAAGTGCTTTTCCATGACAGTGCTTTTGAATATCACCCAAAAAGTACCTGAACTGAAAGGTGAACTTCAAATCCTGATTGAAGACCAAATGTCATATGGCTCTGCCGGTTTCAAATCAAGAGGAAAACGAACTCTAAAGGCGCTTGAGAAAATTAATTAACGGTGACTGATTGCCTACCACTTCTCTTATGAGATTCCTTCTGAATTCTTGCATAACGGCTGCTAATTCATCGCAATGACGGTGACCGATGGCTCACCACAAAACCCAAACGCTTTTACCACGAACGACAAATCGGAATGTCATTGCTCCTTCGCTGAGTCTTTTGCCAAAGTTTACACCCACCGGTGAAAGCTTCAGCGCAAGCGTTGCGAACCTGCCAATGCTTAACGAAGTGAAGAAGCACACGTGAAGCAATCTCACTGATTACTTAAACCTCAACCCTATTTCGAGCCGTCATTTCGCAGCTTGCGGAGAAATCCTTTCACGTTCCATAGATCAAGGTTAACTGTACCAAAAGGTTATTGCGCCCCGTTGGGGCTACAAAGGTGTCGCCCCACTGGGGCTTAATGTAGGATGGGTACTTCTTTATGCTACAAAGTGACCGCCCCGATGGGGCTTTGCTTTTGCATAAGCATTCTACTTCTCTTAGCCCTTTCAAACTGTCATTGCGAACCTGCCGATATATATCGAAGCGAAAGAGCCTACGTGAAGCAATCTTAAGCAAGGATAAAATTTCCTCATAGCCACCAATATTTGGATGCTATAAGGAAGTTTTGATAAATTACATGAGATATATAAGCCACAAATGTGGCGTGTAGATAACGTTACCAGCAGTAAAAATCATGATTAGATATACCTCTCTCTTAATTTGTTTATGTGTAATGGTTTCCTGTACACCGACAGATAACTCAGAAATAATTACTTTGAATCAAAAAATTACCGATTTAAAATTAACTATTGATTCGTTGACATTGGAGCTGAAAGAGCTCAAAACCGACAAAGGAAAAGGTCCATCTGGATCGATAAATAATAAGGATAAATCTACAAATGAAGAATTCTGGGGTTTTTTATGGTCTTTTATGACCGATTCAGCGTTTCAAATTGAGCGAGTATCATTCCCTTTACAATATGAGACCTGGAAAGAAGATGAAGAAGGATACCCTGATTTGGGAGGAGAAATTGTAATTCATAAACTAACCAAGGACAATTGGGAACATGACTATTTGTACGCAAATTCTGCGACTGAGAGAACTCAGGTTTATGACAATTATGAAATGTCATTTAGGGACACTGATGAAAGAATAATTCATTGGTTCGGAGTAGAGTCTGGTGGTGACGCAAAATATTTCTTTAAAGCCAAAGATGGTAAATGGTACTTGGTGAGAAAAGAGCAACTAGGTGATTAAAACTACTGTTAACACTGTATATAGCAAATAAGGAAGTTAGTGGAATACGAAAGTTTAATACTATTTATAAACACCACTGTCGCAGGTTCTCCGAACCTGTGACTACTATTAACCTAGGACTCTGTCCTTGGGTGGACCACATTTATACCCAAACCTTGATATTTTAGACCTTTCGTGCCTCAAGGAAAGAAAGGAATGAGTGGCAGCCAAAATGGTTAAAACCATTACAAGGTGCCATTTACACAAATAGCCCACGGTTTAAACCGTGGGCTATGGAATAATAAGCTGACGCCAACCGTTTCAACGGTTTCATACTTATACTTTAAAGCAAAAAACCCAAAACATCTCTGCTTTGGGTTTTTAATTCTTAAGGTACTTGTAAGCTTAAAAGCCTGGTAGTAGCTCTAGCTTCAGCCCATCTACATAAGCTTTATAGGCTGGCCAATCGGTTTTGAAGAAGCTATTGAGTTCTCCAATTACCTCGTTGGCTTTCTTTTCTGCATTGGCCAAAGCAAAGCGCATGCCCTGCGTTACTGGATCATAACTTCCACCCATCTTACCTCTAATAGTTCCTAAATAGCTTGATAGAACGCTTTTGTCATTTCGTGAACCTTGTGTGCTTTCAGCATAAATCAGTCGATTCAAAGCCGTTAGCTTTTTCTTGATTTCAGTATTCTTGGCTTTTAAGGCTGCATTATCATCCGCAAAACCATCTATCAAACCAACACTTTTCGTAGCGGCTTGCAAACGATCAATCGCTTCGGTAACAGGTGCCAAGAAATCATAATACTCTTGAATGAATTTCTGTTTTGCCTCAATCTCGCTCATGTCCCATTCTGGTGAACGAGGATCTTTCATGACCTTAATCGTTTGGCTGCTTGAAGCATTCCCCTTTGTCATTTTAACAGTATAAGTGCCCGGCAATACATCATAACCACGTGGTGGTGCAGCGCCTTCTCTGCTCGCGCCAGAACCCGGCTGACGAACACCATCTCCTTCAAAGCCCCAATACATTCTGTTCAAGCCTTTATCAGCCGACTCAGAAAGTGTTCTCACCACTTTACCTTGTGCGTCAGAAATTTCAACTTTCACACGACCTGCCTCTTTAGCATAATAGCTTATTCCTGCACTAAACGGCTTGTTTTCGCCCATGAAAAGTCCGTCACCTGTACTTCTATAACCCATGTACTGACCAATGATAGCATTGGTCGCAGCAGGAATTGGGAAAACGTGAAGGTTTTCAGCCATCAGCTTTTTCATACCCATTTTAGTCGCTTCACGAAGCGGACGGATATCGTCCAAAATCCAAAGTGCTCTACCAAAAGTGCCGATGATCAAATCATGCTCTCTTGGGTGAATCTGAAGATCCATGGTCGGTACAGTTGGGTAACCATGTGTCCATTTGGCCCAAGTAGCAGCACCATCCATACTCACGTAAAGTCCGCCTTCAGTGCCTAAAAACATTAAGTTCGGCTCAATTGGGTCTTGAACAAACGAAAGTGCAAAACCGAATACAGCGTCCTTCTTCACAATACGTTTCCATGATTTTCCGTAATTGGTCGTTTGGTATACATAAGGCTCCCAATTGTTTCTTCTGTGGTCGTCAAAAACCACCACTGCCGTAGCAGCATCATAAGTACTTGGCTTGATTTGCTGCACCCAAGTGGCGTCTGGTAAACCTTCGAACTTACCTGCGCTATTCTCCCATTTTCCACCGCCATCTTGCGTCAACTGAACGTTACCGTCATCTGTACCTACCCAAATCACGTTTTGCTTCAATGGACTCGGCTCAATTACGGTAATGGTAGTATGCATTTCTGCACCTGTATTATCGAAGTTCAAGCCACCCGTATCAATTTGTCTTTGCTTTTCAGGATTGTTGGTTGTCAAATCTGGAGAAATGATCTCCCAGTTTTTACCATGATCGGTAGACTTGAAAAGGAATTGCGCCCCTATGTACAATGTCTTTTTATCGATTGGATTCACATTCACCCCTGCATTCCAGTTCCAGCGTAATTCTACGCCATCAGGATGCTCAGGTCTAATACCGACCATCTCACCCGTTACTCTATCGTATCGCTGAATGTTGGCACCTTGACTCAATGAATAACCATAGCGGAAATCGGTAGGATCTGGCACTACATCGAAGCCATCGCCACCTACAATTCTTTCCCAATACCCATTTCTAATACCTCCGTTTTTCAACAATTGGCTTGGCCCTAACCATGCGCCATTGTCTTGCATTCCACCCATTACATTGTATGGATATTCCATATCGTAATTCACGTGGTAGAACTGCCCGATTGGTAAATTTTCAGAATATTGCCATCTGCCACCGCGATCGGTACTTACTTCTAAACCTCCGTCATTTCCTAAAACTAAGAAATTGGGGTCATCTGGGTGCACATACCAAGCATGGTGATCGACATGGATAATACCTGAATTCACAAAGTTTTGGAAGCTCTTACCGCCATCTTCACTGGCCGTAACTTGGGTGTGAAGCGAATACACCCTGTTTTCATTCTGTGGATCTACATAAATGTCTGCATAGTAAAACGGTCGGCTACCAATACCTCTATCGTTCTTATTTGAAATTCTGTACCATCTTTCTCCCCCATCGTCTGAGCGATAAATAGCGTTTTCTGCTGATTCTACCCAAGCATAAATCCTGTCGGGCATAGAAGGCGCAATGGCCAAACCAATTCGACCTAACTCACCCTTTGGCAAACCATGGTCACCCGTTTTTCTTTTCCAGGTTTCGCCCCCATCGTAGGTAATATAAATACCCGAAGCTGGACCGCCAGAGTTGAAGAAATAAGGCCATCTGCGGTGTTCCCACATGGCCGCTACAATTTTATTAG
Organism: Roseivirga sp.; assembly: GCF_034669765.1. Taxonomy (GTDB): domain Bacteria; phylum Bacteroidota; class Bacteroidia; order Cytophagales; family Cyclobacteriaceae; genus Roseivirga. The sequence goes on along the minus strand of NZ_JAXMOQ010000002.1, from coordinate 66,247 downwards.
GATTAGTAGGGTCGATTACCATGTCGGCAATTCCCGCACCCGGACCTCCATAAAGTACTTTTTTCCAGTTTTTTCCGCCATCGGTAGATTTAAAAACACCGCGCTCTTCGTGTTCGCCCCAAGGGGAACCAATTGCACCTACCCAAATAGTGTTGGGGTCGTTCGGGTGAACAATAAGGCGATGGATATTGCTGGTTTTCTCCAAGCCCATGTGCTCCCATGTGCGACCCGCATCTAAACTGCGGTACACGCCATAACCAGAGTTGAGAGAGTTACGCGGATTTCCCTCGCCAGTACCTACCCAGATTACACTAGGGTTGGATGGGTCGATGGTCACCACTCCGATGGAGGCTACATCCTGATCATCAAAAATCGGCTCCCATAAGGTGCCTTGACTGGTAGATTTCCATAAACCACCAGAGGCAGTTCCTGCATAAATAATGTTTTTGTTCGATCGAACTACATCGATTGAAGTGACCCTACCCGACATTCCTGCCGGACCGATAGAACGTGGTTCCATGGTTTTGAATAGGGAAAGGTCGGTTTGCGCTGTGGCCGAAGCGACACAGAGGCATAAGAATAAAAGTGTAAATAGATTTCCGAGCTTCATTGAGAAAGGATTTTGGTTATTTATCAATGGCCCAAGATAGGGCTATCTCGAGGTTTTTGTGGGGTGGAATTTTATTAGTGGTTGGTGAGGAAATGGCAACTCCCTTAACAATTGGTTATAAAGCTCGCTAAGAGAATTATTTACCACTTCTGCTTTCTACGAAGTCATTTCGCAGCTTACGAAGAAATCCTTTCAAGCCTCATAAGTCAAGTCTCTCTGTGTTTCGGGAAAACTCCGAGGTCTCGGAGCCTACGGGATGACTTAGAGTAAGCCATTGGCACCCTCTTCGCCCTTGTTGGTGTTTTCACCAACAAGCTACCTAAGCATGTCTCACCGATAAATCGCTCCTGTGTTTCTGAAAAAGGAGCAGGATGACTTAACGCAGGCTATTGGCACTTTGGTTAACCTTATTGCTAATAAGCCAAAACTATCTCGCCCCTTCAGGGCTGAATTTACTTTATTCTGAATCCGGAATGGGTTGCACCCATTCCTAGGATATTTCGCCCCGTTGGGGCTAAGGTGTCGCCCCGCTGGGGCTGAATGTACCGTATATATTTCTCCTTGTTACAAATATGCCAACCCGTTGGGGCTTGGATTTTGCACAAGTATTCATTTTTTCTCCGGTCGCAGGTTCGGAGAACCTGCGACCCCTTTTATTCAAGGACTCTGTCCTTGAACCGATACCCCTTCATAAAACCGGAATGCAAATAACACAATCGCTATGGGTCGCCCCGATGGGGCTTAATGTACTGTATATGTTTCTCCATGCTACAAATATGCCGCCCCGATGGGGCTTCGATTTTGCACAAACATTCAGCTACTCTTAGCCCTGAAAGGGCGAAATACCAAAACGAAGGGTGAAACCCTTCGGAAATCACGGAGTACCCCTATCGAAGTCCTGTAAGGACGAGATAAACCAATGCGGCTGTCAGTTCATGGCTGTAAATAGGAATGGTAAATGGTCATTAATCAAGAATCAAAAAGACCTCTCAGGTTTTGAAAACCTGAGAGGTCTTTGCTTGGTGAAACCTTTTAGCGATAGACTATTTAGAACAACAGCCCAGCCATCTCCACCAGCCTGAGGAATTCTGCACGGTAGCCTTCTTGGTCTATGCCTTTTGCTTCTTTGGCCAAACTGATGACCGCATTGAAAGTCAGGTTGTTTTTGTATTCTGAATCGCGAAGCATCATTCCGAAACCAGCTACTGCAGCCGACCAACGGAAGTTTTCAGAACTGTCGCTCAATTTTACTGACTCATTTCTAATCACTTGCTGTAACAAAACACTAGTGTCTCCATCAGGCTTTTTGTATCGAAGTTTCACCGTCATCAAGTCTGTTGTATTTCCTGTGGTTTTCTTCACTTCGGTATTCTGATATTTCAAGTCGTCCAATGGCTTGAACTGGCTGTTCACCCCTACTGGAATGATTTCATATAAAGCCGTAACGGTATGACCAGCACCTAATTCGCCCGCATCTTTTTTATCGTTGTTGAAATCTTCGTCATTCAGCTTTCTGTTTTCATAACCAATCAAACGATAAGCTTGTACGGTAGCAGGGTTAAACTCTACTTGAATCTTCACATCCTTGGCAATGGTGAAAAGCGTTCCGCCAAACTCATTTACCAATACTTTCTTAGCTTCTAAAATATTATCGATATAGGCATGGTTTCCATTTCCTTTGTCGGCCAAAAGCTCCATTTTAGAGTCTTTGTAATTGCCCATTCCGTAGCCCAAAACGGTTAAGAAAACACCTTCATTACGCTTTTCTTCAATCAAGTCTTCCATTGCTTTATTACTAGAAGCACCTACATTGAAATCACCATCGGTAGCCAAAATCACTCTGTTATTTCCTTCTTTCATAAAATTCTGCTTTGCGATTTTGTAAGCCAATTCAATACCAGCACCGCCAGCCGTTGAGCCACCAGCATTCAATTTATCCAAGGCTTCAATAATCTTGTTTTTCTCTTTACCCGAAGTAGAAGGCAGCACCTCTCCAGCTGCGCCCGCATAGACTACTATGGCCACATAATCTTCATCACGCATTTGGTTGACCAAAAGCTTCAATGATTTTTTGAGCAAAGGCAATTTATTATCCGCGCCCATAGAACCCGATACATCGACCAAGAAAACAAGGTTGGCAGGAGGTAATTTATTTACTTCAATCTTCTCGCCTTGAATACCAATATGAACGAGTTTGTGTTGGATATTCCATGGCGCATCGGATACTTCATGCTGTACTGCAAATGGATGTTTTCCTTTTGGCCCTTCATAGTCATAATTAAAGTAATTGATCATTTCTTCAATTTTCACAGCATCCTTCGGAGGCATTTTTCCATCATTAATAAACCTGCGCACATTGCTATATGAAGCCGCATCTACATCAATGGAAAAAGTGGAAAAAGGGTTCTTCCATGGCGTATTGAAGCCACTTTCCTTTATTTCAGCATAATCTTCTTGACTTAATTCTTTTGGGTACTGGTAAGCCGTAGAGAAATTATTCTGGGGCTGCATGTACATTTGGGAAGAGATATCAATATTCATTTCTTCTTGGTTTGCAATGGCTCCAATCCATATTTTCCTTGTCTGCTCCGCTTCCATTTGTCCGGTTACAATAATTTCCCCCATTTCCTGAGCATCTACTTGAAGGCTAACATTGATTTCCGAATGCTTCCCTACTTTCACTTCTTGGGTAATGTAGCCTAGGTATCTAAAAATCAATACCGTTTCGTTGTTGGGTACGGTAACGCTGTACTTGCCATTGGCATCCGTAGAAACGCCTTGGGTAGTCCCCTTAATCAATACAGACACTTGAGATAGCGGAAGATTATTATCGGCACTTTTCACAATGCCGGTTACCTCTTTTTGAAAATCTTTGGCTTGGCCGTTATGGAAAATCCCCATCAACAGCATCATTACAATTATTAAATTCTTCATGGCTAAAAGGTTTATGTAAAAATTTCTTTAACCTTGAGATGCACGGTTTTTGAAGATTCCATAAAAGCAGAGAAAAATAATTCATTTATAATCCGTTGTTCTCAAAAAAACGAACTGATATCGCCCAAAAAACTGACCTAGAACTGATTTTCGCTTATCAAGAAAATCAGGACAATAGGTGGCTTGGTGAGCTGTATAAGCGATACATGAGCTTGGTGTATGGGGTTTGTTTGAAATATTTGAAAGACCGCTATGCTGCCCAAGACATGGTGATGCAGGTTTTTGAGAAATTACTTTCGCAGCTGCAAAACCAAAAAGTAGAAAATTTTAAAAGTTGGCTATACGTGCTCACTAAAAATGAGTGCTTAATGCTCCTCAGAAAACAGAAGTCGCAAGGGCATTCTGTAGAAAATGGAGAAGCCGTTATGGAAATTGCCTTGGCAGTGCATCATGACACCGAAGCGAATGCATTGGAAAGTGATTTGACCAAATTGGAAGACTGTATTGGCCAACTGAATGAGGAACAAAAAGTCTGCGTGCAGTTCTTCTATATTGAAAAGAAGAGTTACCTAGAGGTGGTAGCACTGACGGGTTTTGATTTGAAGAAAGTAAAAAGCTACATTCAGAACGGACGTAGAAATTTAAAAATATGTGTAGAAAACCTTCGTGAACAAGAAGCATAACCATATTGAACAATTGACCCCAGCAGTACTGGAAGCCTATAAAAAAGGGCTTTTGAATGCTGAGCAACAACATCAAGTTGAAAAACTGATGCTGGAAGACCCTTTCTATGCCGATGCATTAGAAGGCTGGGAATACATTACCGAAACCGACCTAAACGCAGACTTAGCCAAACTTGAAAACCGTTTAGACCAACGACTGGCAGAAAAGAGTAGCATTAGCTTTTGGACAACTACCAGAAGATTGGCTGCTACTTTATTGATTCTAATGACTGCTTCCTTTGTCTTTTTCTGGTTACAGAATAAGGATGAAGTACCTGAGAAATTCACTGCGGAAAAAGAAGTCGAAACTGAGGCAAGGCCAACCACAGACAGTCTTGAGTTGATTAACCCAGACCAATTAGAAAAGCCAAGACTAACCGCTTCAAATACCGATACCAAGCCAAAAACGATGACGCTCTCCCCCATTGCCAATGAAGAAGAATTGGCGGAGGTGGTAGTTGATATGAGTTTAGAAGCAGAACCAGAAAAAGCCGATTTAAAAGCCCTTTCAGAAGCGAAAGAAAGCAATGCCGTAACATTAAAAACAGAAGAGGCTACAAAAATGAAAGCTGCCAAAACAGCGGTCGAAGAAAAGTCCGAAACTGAAATGGCCAGAACGATGGATGTTCAAAGCTTGCTGCAAGGCCGAGTAGCTGGAATTCAAGTTAGTCAGCCCAATATTACTCTGACAGTAATAGATGCCAGTGATCTTTCCCCCTTGCCTCAAGTGTCCGTTTTAATTAAAAATACTATCCAAGGCACCGCCACGAATATTCAAGGTAAAGCAGAAATCCCTGTCGATACCTCTGCGACTTACATGGTTCGCTATTTGGGTTATATTAGTCAAGAATTTAAGATAAGCGACCTTTCCAAAATAAATGACACCATTAGAATGGAGGCTGATGCCACGGATCTGGCTGAAATTATTGCTACCAGTCCGGCCCAAGAAAATCAACAAAGACCGCTAGTGCGTGCCAATCAAAAAGCAGCGCCTGCAATGGGAATGGCCGATTACAGAAAATACTTAGAAGAGAATGTCATCTATCCTGAAAATGACTCAAAAACCAGAGGTACGGTTCGAGTAGAGTTTACTATTAATGCAGATGGTTCTTTAAGCAATTTCGAAATCAAGGAAAGCTTAGGTACAGCTTTGGATGAAGAAGCCATCAGGTTGATCAAAGAAGGGCCAGTATGGACAGCGGCAACTGATGAAAATGGAGCTTCGAAAGCTTCGACTGAAACTATTCGGGTGGTTTTTAAGCCTTAAAGCGAATCCCAAAGCTTTCTGGGCGGCACCATAAAGATGGAAAAGCGCAAATAGCTTGAGTCTTTAATATCATACTCGCTTATTGCATTCTTAATTCTATTTCCGGGGTTTACGGTAAAGTATGTCAGGTTATGTACATAGCCTACATCTACCCCCAACCAAAGCCAATCGTGTATTTCCTGCTCTAGTTTAAGTTTAAAGTATACATCGGCTCGTTGTAAAGTGATTAAATGCGCTTCATTTTCTAGGGCATCAGTAAGGTTAAAGCGCCAATTAACCAGTTCGGTTTGAAAAATAAAGTAGGTGCTTTCACTCGAATGATGCCTCAGATTAATTGAGTTGGGCAAAATGGCTTCGAATAACATTTTATCTGAAAGCTGTTTTTTGTAAGTGAAGGTTGGATAGACATTCAATAAACCCAAGGCGTAATTTACAACACCGCCATAGCCAATAATGGTACTTTCATTCAGCTGTTTGCTGTATTCGCCCATCGCTAAGAATCGATTTGAAAATTGATTTATGCCCCAAGTATCGCTAGCCAATTCAGTTAAGACAATGAGAGTGAATTTCTTCTCCTTTGAAATATTCCTTTGGTATAGAAAATTGAGACCAGCATTATACAGACTATTGTTATTCAAAAAATCGAATAACTCACCTTGCTGCCCAGCTTCCAGGCCATAGGATTGTCTGTAATATTTAAATTGAAACGCAAAAAGCGTTTTTTCCTTTAGAATCACTGGAACACCCAAGCGCACTCGCAGTAAGTTATCCTTTTCAATACTTGAAATAGAGTTGTTCTCACCTGAGGGCTTTTCATAAGACTTATAATTGGAAAGATATTCTGTACTGAATTCAACTACTTTAGGTCGGTAAGTAAGAATGTCTTGCGCATTTACACTGACAATACAGAATAGAAAAAGGGAAGAAAGTAGTAATCGCATTAAAAGCTTAAGTCTAAGGTTGGAACCGACCAAGTTTCCGTTTTCATTCAACCCGTAAGTAAGAGAAAAGTTATGAATATTTACTTACCGTCAATCCCTGCTCACCGCTCTTAAAAAATCAATCTTACCGCTTGAAACCTTTCCTTATCTTGAGCTTCAATATCAACCCAAATACTTAACTATGAAACGACTCCTATCCTTATCAGGACTGTTAATCATCCTATTCTCTTCCCAACTTATGGGGCAAATCAAGTCAGAAACCTATACTGACTTAGCCCTAAGACACATTGGCCCAGCCAATATGAGTGGAAGAATAGTCGATTTAGCCGTACAAGAAAGCGACCCATATATTTTCTACGCAGCCACTTCTACTGGTGGAATATGGAAAACAACCAACAATGGCGTCACCTTTACGCCAGTTTTTGAAAATGAAGCGACTCACTCAATGGGAGCCATTGCTTTAAACCAAAACAACCCAAACATTATCTGGGCTGGAACTGGAGAGCGTGCCAGCCGTCAAAGCTCCTCTTGGGGCGATGGTGTTTATAAATCTACTGATGCAGGTAAAACCTGGACCAATGTAGGTTTAAAAGATTCTCACCATATCGGTAGAATTGCCTTACATCCTACAAACCCCGACATTGCCTATGTAGCGGCAATGGGGCATCTATGGGGGCCGAATAACGAAAGAGGCCTTTACAAAACCACTGATGGTGGCAAAACTTGGGAACGCATTATTTATGTAAATGATGACACAGGAGTTGTAGATGTGGCCATGGATCCAAGCAACCCGAACATTCTATTTGCAGCGACTTACCAAAGAAGAAGAAGACCCTACGGTTTTGATGGTGGTGGACCCGGAAGTGGTTTACACAAGTCTACCGATGGAGGTAAAACATGGAAAAAACTAACAAGCGGTTTACCAGCAGGTGAATATGGCCGTATTGGTATTTCCATTTATGGAAAAAACTCAAATATTGTTTACGCTTCCGTGGAGCAAGGTTTTCAGTACAATGCTTCCACAGCTTACAACGAGCGCAGGGCTGGTTTATACCGTTCTGACGATAAAGGAGAAACTTGGGCATTTATGAGCGATTGGAATCCAAGACCAATGTATGCTTCTCAGCCTTATGTAGACCCGAATGACGATAAGCGTATTTACATGCAAAATCAGTTCAGCTATTCTACGGACAGCGGAAAAACCTTTACGGCTCCACGTCAGTCGCTGCATGGTGATGATAGAATTGTTTGGGTAAACCCTAATGACTCTCGCCATGTGATCAAAGGTGATGATGGTGGAATTGGTATTTCTTACGACCAAACCAAAACTTGGCTTTTCCTCACCAATTTACCTGTTAGTCAGTTCTACAGAATTGCAGTGGATAATGCCGAGCCTTATAATATTTATGGTGGTCTGCAAGACAACGGTAGCTGGGTAGGTCCAAATGCAACTTATAATAGTGGTGGAATCCTTAATTCTGATTGGAGAAGAACAGGTGGTGGAGATGGTTTCTTGAGTTTACCACACCACACCCAAGAAGGCGTTATGTATGGTGAATCTCAATATTTAGGTCTTTTCAAGCTAGACTTAAACACTGGTCAAAGAAAATCGATCAGACCGGGTGACCCGAAAGGCGCTATTGGAGCTAGAAGAAACTGGGATTTCTGGGGACCAGGTTTACCTGAGCCAGATTTGGAGAACGCAATGGCACCAGCCAACTGGGACGGCCCATTCTTCCTTTCGTACCATAACCCAAATACGATCTATGCAGGCACCAACGTACTTTGGAAAAGTACTGATGGCGGAAACTCTTGGGAATCTTTAGGTGATTTAACCACCAAAGTAAACCGTAGAGATTTAGAAATCATGGGAAGAAGAGCTACAGAAAACACAGCTTCCTTAGATGATGGAATTCCATACTACCCTACCCTTACCGCGGTGGCAGAAGATCGCTTTACCCAAGGTTTATTATATGCAGGAACAGATGATGGCTTGCTTCAAGTTTCAAGTGACGATGGCCAAAACTGGACAGATGTTACTTCAAAACTGAGTGGCTTACCAAAAGAAACCTGGATCAATACCATCGAAGTTTCTAGCCACAATGCAGGAACAGCTTATGTCGCCATTAACAATTACAGAAATAACGACTTCAAAAACTACGTATATAAAACTGTAGATGGCGGTAAAAACTGGACTTCAATTACAGGTAACCTACCAGCCGATCGTGTAGCCAGAACTTTAAGAGAAGACCCTAAAAACCCAAGCTTACTTTACTTAGGAACTGAATTAGGTCTTTTCATTAGTAATAACGGTGGCAAAAACTGGGTTGAATTGAAAAACAATATGCCAACATTGCCTTTCAATGATTTGGTGATTCACCCTAGAGATAATGATTTGGTTTTGGCCACGCACGGACGAGGTGTTTGGATTTTGGACAATATCAACGCCATTCAAGAACTCACTACTTCGGTAGCTAACCAAGATGCAGCACTATTCAGTATTGGAAAAGGTGTGATGATTAATTACACTAGTGATGGAGCCCATGTAGGTGACATGTACTTCAGAGGTGAAAACCCAGTTCGCGGAGCAATCATTGATTACTACTTAAAAACGCCTGTAAAAGAGGAAGAAATTTCATTGACCATTCACGACACTCAAGGCAATCTAATCAGGACATTGTCTCCTAGCACAGCCGCTGGTATTCAGCGTGAAACTTGGGATATGAACTACGAAAGCTTTGCTCCTGCTTCTGCCGCAGCAAATACTGGCGGTGGGGGCCGTAGAGGTGGCTTTGGCTTAAACGGACCAAAAGTAATCCCTGGTAATTATGTAGCCAAGTTGACCGTTAAAGGCACCACTTATACCCAAACTTTCATGGTAGAAGATGACCCAAGGTTGAATGTCGATATCGCTGAAAGAAAAGCATGGACAGCCAAATTGATGGAGATTGGAGAGTTCTCTTTGAAGGCTACAGAGGCCATGGGCGATCTTGCATTATTGCAAAGACACCTAAGTCAATTAGACAGAAATAAGGTAAAGTATGATGAGGCTGCTGCCAAAGAAATCAGAAATGTAGCTGGATTATATTCTGAACTAATAAGCCGAATAAGAGGCGTTTATTCTGGTGCTTCTGGCTGGATTGGCCCAATCACTGGTGACCAGCAAGCGCAGTTCGATTACTTACAAGAAATGCTGATCAAGTTAGAGCCGCAGAAAAAGGCAGTAATGAATGATGCTGTCAAAAAGCTGAACAAAGGCTTAAGCAAAGAAAACAAATACTCAGGCCAATAATTTATAGCGTATGAAAATCAAAGTTCTAATAGCGCTTCTGGCCATTTCCATTTCTGGAATGGCCCAGAGCCGCAAAATTGATGTAGAATCCAAAGTGGTGACCACGCATGAGGTCACCATCAAAGGAAAGCGTGTACCCTACTCTGCTACTGTTGGAACACAACCCGTATGGGATGATAATGGAGATCCGATTGCGACCTTGTTCTACACCTATTACGAGCGAACTGATGTCAAAGACAAAGACAGTCGTCCATTGGTGATTTCGTTCAATGGTGGCCCTGGTTCTGCTTCTGTTTGGATGCACTTGGCTTATACTGGCCCTCGTATTCTAAAAATAGACGATGAAGGTTACCCTGTTCAGCCTTATGGTGTGAAGGATAACCCGAACTCGATTTTAGATGTAGCGGATATTATTTTCGTGAACCCAGTAAACACTGGCTATTCTAGAATCACAGATCCGAAAGCAAGTAAATCGACTTTCTTTGGGGTGAGACAAGACATCGCCTATTTATCTGAATGGGTAAACACTTTTGTAACACGTGCCAACCGTTGGAGTTCACCCAAGTATCTAATTGGTGAAAGCTACGGAACTACGCGTGTTGCTGGAATGGCCTACGAGCTTCAGAACAATCAGTGGATGTACCTGAACGGTGTTATTTTAGTGTCACCTACTGATATGGGTATAGAGAGAAGTGGCCCAGTTGAAGTAGCCAATCGTCTGCCATATTTTGCTGCTACAGCTTGGTACCATAAACAACTTCCTTCTGATTTGCAAAGCAAAGATTTGTTAGAAGTGCTGGATGAAGTTGAAAGTTACGCCATTAACAAATTCATCCCCGTAATGGCCAAAGGCGCATGGGCTACGGAATCTGAAAAAAATGAAGCGATCAAAATGTTTGCGCGTTATTCTGGTTTAGAGGAAGAAATCATCAGACAGCATAACCTTGATGTACCATATAACTTCTTCTGGAAAGATTTACTTCGTCATGAAGGTCATACCGTTGGTCGTTTAGATTCGCGCTATAAGGGTATTGATAGAATGGACGCAGGTATGGGGCCAGATTTTAATGCTGAGCTCACTTCTTGGCTACATTCATTTACACCAGCCATCAATCAATATTTCATGAATGAGTTGGGCTACAAAACTGACATCAAATACAACATGTTTGGCCCAGTAAATCCTTGGGATCGTTCAGGTGATAACTCTGCCGAGAGTCTGCGCAAAGCATTGGCCATGAATCCTTACTTAAAAGTAATGACGCAAAGTGGCTACTACGATGGCGCTACAACCTACTTTAATGCCAAGTACAACATGTGGCAGACCGACCCAAGTGGTAAACTAAAAGACAGAATGAGTTTCAAAGGTTACCGCAGTGGCCATATGATGTATTTAAGGGCTGAGGATTTAGCCAAATCGAATGAGGACATCAGAGAGTTTATCAAAAACTCAATACCACCAGCAGGAACGCCAGCGAAGTATTAATTGAATTTAAATCTTTATTGAAAGGGCGGATAATCATTATTCGCCCTTTTTTATTTTCTCTGAGTAGAATAGACAAGCATTGAATATGTCTGATATTAGCATTATTAAGCCATAATTATTTATTAATCCTCCCATTCATAAAATCTACTTTGGGGTTAATTGGGTTACCAGCCATTCTCCTCAGCGTTACTACCTGACCTATGTGCCACAGGGCATCTTCCAGCGGGCCATTTAGTCCATTCCAAAAAGGTAATTTTTGTCCGTTTCCACCTGCAAATTGCGACACCAAATTGTAACGCTCAAAATCTTCATCGTTACTCATTTTAAGTAAGGCACTAGCGGTTTGAATAAAAGATAACACCTTACTTCTTTTCTCTATAAAAGTTAGGTCTTTGGTTTCAATTGGAAAGGTAGTGGGTTGCTCCATTACCGCATTAGTGAACATTAACACCAAAGTATAGATGTGGTCAACGGTCTCTCCAATAGTTCTCGACTCCTCTCCTGCTTTAAAGTTTAAGTTGTCTACGTTAAGCCCTTCTGTAGCCCAATAAAATCTAAAACCAAGCCCGTCAGACATGCGCCCCATCAAAGTACCTGAAGTGTAAGCCTTCGCGAAAGGTGGCATTTCTCTGAAAGGAAGGTCTTGGGCATTAGTTATGCCCACAAACGACAATAAGAAAAGGATAAAGAAAATGGTTTTACGACTGTTCATAATTCAGTATTATTCAATAATATGGCTAAGATAAGAAGAATGAATAGCCATTACTTTTCCTGGGCAAATAAGTGAATATTCAATTCCACTTTTTTACCTTTCCCGTCATATGCAAGTCATTCAAACCAAACAGTTATCAGCGCAGCAAAAAGAAAGGGTAATGGACTTGTGGAATGCTGAATACCCAGCTTCGCTGAGTTACAATGATATTTCCGAGTTTGATAAATTTCTTGCCAATATTGATCAGCTGAGACATTACATGCTTTGTCATCAGTATGAAACAATTATCGGCTGGCTTTCTGTTTTTATCCGAAATGAAGAAACCTGGTTTTCAGTTATCCTAGATAGTGCTTTTCAAAAACAGGGATTTGGAAAACAGCTACTCAACTTAGCCAAACAAGACTTTGAAATTCTTAATGGTTGGGTGATAGATAATGACACCAGTAAAAAATCAGACGGCTCATTATATACCATGCCCTTGCCCTTCTATCTGAAAAACGGTTTCAATGTGCTCAGTGCTGTTCGTTTAGAAACCGAAAAGCTTTCAGCCGTGAAAATCAGGTGGAAGCGTACAGTTCCAGCAGTTGTTTAAAAGTTAAAAAGTCTAGACGCTACACTTTTGGCAGGCCTAGACTTTTAAATTGATAGAATTCGGTTTTTAGTGATTACTTTTTCAACAGGTCACCTAGAATATCCTCCACTCGGTAATATTGGAAAGTGCGGTTATCCGACATCGCTACAAAGATTCCGTGTTTGAAAGTATCATTAAAAGCCACATTGCTAATTTCAGAACCATCACTTTCGTTGGTAGAAACTTTGATGGTTTTCAATAATTCATGCTGATGTGGATTATCTACAGTGCCTTCTCTTGAAAAGATCTGAAATTGATTTGCCTGCTGATCTGACACCAGAATAAATCCTTTACCATTACCAGCATCATAAATGGAAATACCTTCGTTATCGTCTAAAAAGATAGATTTCCCGAACAAGGCCAATTCTTTATTCCCCATTTCAGGATCTGCGTAGTATTTCTTCACCCCTACATTTTCGTCTGAATAGTAAACAAAGCCCAACTCGTTATCTACAGCAATGGCTTCGATTTCCTTCACGGCACTAAAGTATCCGAATTTCCTCACCAAAGTAGCTTTCACAGTTCCTTCATCAGTTCCTTCCAATAAATATTGCCATAAGTAAGTACCATCAACTGGTCCATTTTTCCTGCCCATAATTGCAAAAATTGCACCATCTATTGGCCTTTTATAAAGGGCTACTCCCATCAAATCTCTGAATTCAGCTGCCTCCTCACCTTCAAAAACAGGAATTCCACCATTGTCAATCGCTTTCATTTCAGGCAAAGCAAAGACTCGCATATTGTGTGTGAATCTTTCTCCGGTAACCGCAATATCAACAGTGTCGCCAGCTACGACTAAACCATATTCGATGTCTACGTTATTAGGCCTCTTCAAGCCTCGAACGGTCCTTTCTTCAATCACTTTCCCATTCAGATCGAAGGCATATAAAGCACCATCCACATCCTTATCGGTACCAATAATCATGCTTTGAGCAGGATCAGTAGGATTAACCCATATGGCAGGATCATCTGTATCGTGAAGGGTTGCTTCTGTAGTTACTATTGGCTTAATGGCATCTATTCCCAAAGCCGTTTTCTCTTTTGTGCCTCCACAAGACACCGCAATAGCGGCAACCCCAAGGGCAATACTTAGTGTTAATTTCTTCATATAAAAAAATAAAAGGAAGTGGTTAGCTGCTGTTAGTCGAGAAACCAGTAAACCCTGACCGCGAAGCATCAGGGTTACCAGTTCAAATCAAACCACTTTCCCTGACTTATTAATTGTTAAATAAATCGAATTTCACACCAGCATTGAACCTAACATTGTAGTATTCAGCTTGCATAGTTCTTGAGCTAATGCCTTGATAATAACGCAACGGCTGATTTGTTAAGTTTTTCACTTCAAAGAAGAATCTCCAATTTTTACTGAAAGCATATGATCCATTTACGTCTACGAAAGTCTGCTTGTCATAGTATCTATCTTCAAAACTCTCTCCACCAAGCTCATCAATATAATCGCTAGCAAAGTTTAGTGAAGCTCTTAAGACTAACTTCTCGGTCTCATAAGAAAGAGAAGCATTGAACATATTATTGGCAGTGCCAGGAAGTTCCAAATCGTCAGCTTCTCTACCTTGAATACCTGTTGTATTAGAGCCAGTGTAGGTATAGTTCAAATACAATCCTAAGCCTTTCCAAATTTGTCTTTGGAAGGAAACTTCAAGACCATAAATCTCTGCTGTACCACCATTTTTTGAGGTAGTGAATTGCAAATCATTGCCATATACTGGGTCGTTATAGCCTTCTACCCTTTGCGGGTAAATGAAGTTATCTAGGTTCTTATAAAACACACCACCTGAAACGATACCAATGTTATCGAAATAGTTTTCGTACATCAGGTCAAAGTTCATAGCAGTTGTCGCTTTCAACTCTGGATTACCTTTTTCTAGTTCCTCGTCTTCGGCACTGAACTGCACATAAGGAACAAGATCATAATAATTTGGTCTGGCAATGGTATTGGTAAAAGCAAACCTTAAGATTGAAAAGTCAGAGAAATTGTAGTTCAAATGAACACCTGGCATAAAGTTAGTATAGCTCTGAGAATCCTCAACTTCGCCAAGTTCTTCTTCCTCATCAATATCGAATACATAACCTTTGTAGTCAATGCTTGTAGACTCTAACCTCAAACCAAAAATGGCAGAAAATTCATCAGTTAACTGAATATCCGACATGGCATAAGCCGCATAAATATTTTCAGTAGCACTGTAATTACCGGCCAAATATTCTTCCAAAATATCTTCAGAAGCAAAAGCCCCAGAATTCAAATTAAGGCCTCCTAAAAACTGTGGGGTTCCGAATATCCCTGATCTAAATTGACTTCCAGGTAAGAAACCAGCGTCAGAATAATCACTATTTGGTATATCACCAATAGTGGCTCCAAAAGCGTTTTCGTCATTTGGCTCGTAAGCAAAGAAGTTATTATCTCTCTCTTTTTTCTTGATTCTTGCTCTACCTCCAAACTTCAAAATACCATTTTGAGATATAGGAAGGGCAAAATCTAGCTTTCCATTGATATCCCTGTCGAAAGTATATCCATACTGTTCTGAAATCTCATTGAAACCGATTCCTGCATTATCAGCAGGATTTGCCAATACAGCAAGCGGGAATTCTGGATTACTCAAATCAACATTTACACTCTGTCCGCTAGACCTGTAGCTCAAATATCTTTCGTTAGGCCTTTCTTCAGATGCTTTTGCATAAGTAGCAGACCAAGTCACTTTTAGTCTGTCCAATTGGTGTTCGCCTTTCAAAGACAAGTTTCTGTTTCTTTGGTCTTCAAGTCTACGATTATCCACCCTGTCACTCCCAATTCCTCCTTTGGTTTGGAACTCTACTCTAGCGGCAGAAACATTATACTTATTGTTCCCCAGGCTAGTGAAATCACCGTCATTGAATGCATCTTCCATTTGGCTTACGCGCATTCTAAAGCGATTTTCCCAATCGTCTCTCCAGTTGTATGTTCCAGAAAGGAAGATCTTATTGTTTTTATCGATTTGGTAATCCAAAGCAAGGTTAGCACTTCTTCTTACCCTTTGTACCCTGTATTCTCTAATATCAAACTCATCAATATAGGCATTGCCATCATCACCTTTTACCCAAACCGCTTCAATATCATCTGAGCCAAAGTTATGGTTGTTGTAAGAAGCGGAAAAAACTGCCCCTAATTTCCCATTGGCAAAACGATCTGCAGCAATCAATGATCCTGTCCAGATGGCTTTGTCAGAAAGGAAGTTGTAACCAGAAGCCAAAGTACCAGAAATTCTTTGTCCTGTAGGTTCAGAACGGGTAACTAAATTAATAGAACCGCCAATCGCATCAGCATCCATATTTGGCAATACTGCTTTGTTTACCTGAATGGTTTGAATCATATCAGAAGGAATTAAATCCAACTGAACATTTCTGTTATCGCCTTCAGCTGAAGGAATACGCTCACCATTTAGAGTTACCGAATTCAATTGTGGGGCAAGACCTCTAATAATAATGTTTCTGGCTTCACCTTGGTCGTTCTGAATGGTAATACCTGGGATTCTCTTTAGTGCATCTCCAATATTAGCATCAGGGAAACGACCTACTTGATCAGCAGACACTACGTTGGTAATGTTGGCGTTGGTTCGCTGCTGATTCAATGCTTTGGCCTGACCTTTCAGTCTGTCTCCAATTACCATAACCTCACCCGCTTGAGTATAACCAGGTTCCATGGTAACATTACTAAGGGTAGTTTGGCCTGCTACCACAGTAATTACTTGTTCTATTTTTTTATAACCCACATAAGAAACCGTTACGTTATGGTCTCCTTCTGGTATTTCAATTAAGGTATAGTTTCCGTTAACATCCGTAACTCCCCCTTTATTGATGGTTGGAATAAAAACTGTAGCTCCAGGTAGTCCTAAGCCGATTTCGTCAGTCACCTTACCACTAATAATTCCGTTTTGCGCTACGGCAACACTGGAAATTAAGAGTGCTAGTACGAGTGTGTGTAAAAGTCTTTTCATAGATAGATTAGGTTAAAAATTTGCTGTGCCAAATCTGACCATTGCAGAAAAACTAGTCGTTTCGAAATGATTAAGAAAAAGGCAAGAGAGTCCGCTCTAGTGTTAAGAATTTAAGAGCATCGCATGGCTAGAAGCACTAAACAAGCTATGGATTGAAGGAATATTAAGGATATATGAGGCCTGATTTACAGAAGAGTTAAGCCAAC
Organism: Roseivirga sp.; assembly: GCF_034669765.1. Classification (GTDB taxonomy): domain Bacteria; phylum Bacteroidota; class Bacteroidia; order Cytophagales; family Cyclobacteriaceae; genus Roseivirga. Next base: position 49,460 of record NZ_JAXMOQ010000002.1, on the reverse strand, counting down.
ATTACCTATTTGTTAGTAGATTAATATTCTGGCATATGTGCTTACTCGATTGACCTGCACAGGTCATTTAAGTAAACAAGTTACCCTCGATTAAAAGAACAATATAAACCTCGGATAGTCAACTCGTTCTTAATCCTGTCGTAGCGCCTCAACAGGATTGATTTTACTGGCCTTTACTCCAGGATAAATCAATGCAAGTGCAGCAAGTGAGGCCATCAGAATTACAGTAAGGGCTACATGTTCTGCGCCAAGTGTGACTCTATATTGGTAGCCTGACAGCCATTCTCCTGAAAAATAAAAAGACAGGGGGACAGAAATCAAAACTGAGGCAAGACAAACCCAAGCAATTGGTTTTCCTATTTGTGCTAAAATTTGCTGCATTCCGGCTCCTATTGCTTTTCTTATGCCAATTTCTTTGCGCTTCTGATCAGCATAAAAGTAAGTCAAGCCAAAAATGCCCATGGCCGAAACGAACACTAAAAGTAAAGTAGCCCATTGATAGAATGCTCCCTTCTGATAATCCTGTCGATAAGCATTGTCAATGGATTCTTCCACAAGGTTATAAGTCAGCAGATAGCCTGGGAAAAACTGATCCCATTTCTTCTCCAATGCTGTAGTCAATTGATCATCGTTAGATTCTGTTCTTAAAGTGAGGTTGAAGTAGCCTCCAAGTTCATTGGTCAAGAGCACCATGGGCTCTATCATATCGTGCATAGTCGCATAATGGTAATCAGCTACCACTCCACTGATGGTATACTCCATGGTGGTGTCGCGCATGGAATACATCATTTTTTGGCCAACCACCTCATCATTGGATGAAAAACCCAGTGCTTTGACGGCCTTTTCGTTCAGTAATAATTTTCTTCCGTTCTCAACAACATTCTCCCCTACCAAAACCAGCATTTCATTGGTTTCTACAAAATCGGCATCTATGAGGTTTACGTTAAGCAAGTGATTCTCAACTGCGGTATCTTTTCTAATGGAGAAGTTGGCTTTACTTTGCCACCCAAAAATTGGAGCGGTTGAAAGACTCGCTTTCTTTACTCCTGCAATTCCTTCAAAAGCTGTTTTAATTGTTCTTGCTTGGTCATAACCAGAAACTTGGTTTAGCGTAATCGTCATCAGGTCATCTTGCTCGTAGCCTAAATCTATGGTTTCCATGTAAGTCAACTGATCTGAGATTACGCTCGCACTGAAAATAAAGAAGCCCGCTAAAGTAAATTGTAACCCAATCAAGAATGTACGAACACTACTTTGGCCTTTGGTTTTATAATTTGAAACAACAGAATGGCTGTTCCAACGACTCATTAACAATGAAGCTCCCGCGGTAATCATCCAGAAAATCAAAAATAATCCTCCCATCAACCACCATAAGTTGTCAGCCGAGAACCAGCCATTGGCCAAGGTTAGGTTTGTATATTGCTCTAACTCATTTAAAGCCACTGAAATCATTACACCGCTCAATGCAAAGGCAGGCAAAAGCACAATCATCGATTCATAAGCTTGTTGTTTGATTTTCGAAGCCCATGTAATTCCCAATACCTGCTTGATAGAAAGCTCTTTTGATCTTTGAATGACCAAGGCTGTTTGCATATTGAAGAAATTAATCAGTGTTGAGATGATAATAAAAATGGCCAATACAGCTATAACCCAAAGCGTATTCTTATCATGCTTTTGCCCTATATCAAACTCCAATCCTCGATGGTAATGCATACCAGAATAGACTTCAGCCTCATGTACTACAATATCAAGCAGGTCTCCTATGTTTTCCTTATAGAATTCATTGAGTTTCTCATTGAGTTCTTCAACATCAATTCTTCCATTGGTTACCAAAAAAGTATTCAATCCAGGCACAATGGAGCCATAGTTCTTATTGCTCAAAGGTTCAATAATTTGAAAATCGGCTAAGATGTTTGGGCGGAAAGAAACATTGGTAGGATAATCCTTAAAAACTCCTACAACAGTCAACCCCTTCGAGCCATAAATTCCTTGAGAAGAAATTACTTGATTGATGGGGTCAGTAGTACCAAATAACCTTTCGCTGGTACTTTCATTGATCAAAATATCACTTTGTTCTTTGGGAAATTGCCCAGCAACCAGCTCGGTGGTAAAAGCGCTATAATAACCAGAATCTACAAAAGCAGCGTTTTCATTACTGAAAATCTTATCTCCCAAAGTCAATGATAAGGTCTGATAACGCAGTCTCACCCGGTCTGTGATTTCAGGAATTACTTCTGATAAATTATCACCGCTCATTACAGATGTGGAAGCAAAATGTCGTTTCCCATCTCGCATATTCAAACCTGTCGATAACCTGTAAATTTCGTCACTTCGTTGATGATAGCCATCATAGGAAACATCATGAAGTAAAATTGAGAAGAGCAAAATCGCCCCTGTAAGACCTACAGTAAAGCCTAAAAAATTGATTAAGCTGGGAATTTTGAATCGCGATACGGACCGAAGAGCAAAACGAAAGTGAGTAGACATCATAGCAATCTGATTTGAAACTAAAGTATTAGGTTTAAATCAAAAAACCAACTATTTAATTAGTTTATACAGAAGTCTCAGTTAGTTAGACTCTTTAGATAGTCAGAAATTTGAGAGACACTGATTCTCTTAAGTACAATTCGCTTCTCCTTATCGAGCAAATAAAGTGTTGGAAAAGACTGAACGTTATAATCGCGCTCCGCATTCAGCAAATCACCAATATTCATCAAGTTTACCCAGTTTGACTTAGTCTTCTCCATCAGGACTCCTTTCCAAGCAGGTTTATCTCCTTCAGCAAAAACAGTGACCACATTAAATGAAGGTAATACGGATTGATCCAATTTAGATAGTTCTTCCAACGTCTTTTCGCAAGGAATACAATCGGTTTGCATAAAGGCAAGGATCGTCCAGTCCGCTGATTGTGCATAAAGTGACTGGTTTGCTCCATTTACATCTGGCAGTTCAAAATTGACCGCTAGTCTGCCACAGAGGTTATTTCTTAAGTTATCGGCACTAGTTTTCAACTTCGACAGTCCTTCTTCATCCATCCAAACTGCCTTTCCATTCAAGTAGTAAGTGTCAATTAAATGCAAATAGACTTCGTCTTGACAAATCACATTGCTCTTAGCAAACTTATTCAACAGGGTAATCAAGGTGTATTTAAAGTACTCATCATTGGCACTAGTCTCTTTCAATATGTAATCGGCAGCCACAATCAATGAATCAGGTTGCGGTACCGTCAATTGATCTATATAAGCCATCATCTTTGGATGAAAGACTGGCGAATAAAGGATTTCACTTGTAGAGAAATGAATATTATCGAAGTAATGCTTTCGGTAATCATAAAAGGTGTAAGCCGAAATTTCATCTTCTGATAAGCCAGCTGGGGCTTCTTTTGGCTCATATTCAATAGAGGACGCAATCAATTGCGCTAAATAACTCTCTGGGTATTTCTCAATAAACTCTTCCCTTTTTTCTTTTCCCTTTTGCTCCATATCCATTTGGACAGTCGCTCTTTGGGCATCGCTTAGTTCAGTATTGGCCTCTAGTTTTTGAAAATCCATTTGCCTCTGATTATTATACTTTAGGTATTCATAAAGCTTTGCATTTTCTTCAGACGCGATCACTTCCATTGCTCCAATAACATCGTCTTTATTCGTTTTCATTATCACCCTAGGCTCTTTGGCAACGAACTCAAAGTAGTTGTTATCTGGAAACACAAGCATACACAAACCAACATGAAGCGTGTCGATTTTAAAGGTTACCAAACCACCTTCTTGAGAAAGTACCTCTTGTTTGATGTATTGTTTTTCACCTAAATAGTAAGCCAAACGCATATTTTCACCGGCAGGCAAACCCTCTATGGTAAAGCTATAGTCTGTATTGTAAATCTCTTGGGCTGAAGTTTTAGATGGAATTCCGAGTACTAATACCAGAATGAGGAGTTTCAAAATACGCATGCGGAAAGATAATTGATTTTAGGTTTTGAAGGGAATTGAAATGGAGATAATGTGGGTCACTCCTACGGAGTTCAACGGTTATTTCTGTTTGCAAGCCTACAAACAGGTCGTCCCGCTGGGACTTTTATTTCAAGCATACAGCAAGCCAAAACCTTAATTTAGCGACACTTAAAAAGCAGTCTTTCTCAACCTAACTTGTTTGCTGAATATCAAGTAAAACACAGGTCGCTCCTACGGAGCTTAGCGGTTAATTTATGTTTGTAAGTCTACAAACGGGTCGTCCCTCTGGGACTTTTATAGGGCGAAACAATCACGCACATCATAGCTAAATCAGGCTTTCTGAACCAGGCTTAGTTTAATGAATTTCATAGAAATGGGTCGTCTCGCTGGGCCTTTTATCAAAGACTTTAACAATTGGAGATCTATCTCCGGCCAAGCCCGCAAATAAGTTTAGTTAATCCAATTCGTCTTTTTGAATTTAATGAACCCCAGCGGGGTGAACTTTTGTAAAAACCTTGGCCATAAAATCAACAAGCCCCAGCGGGGCGACCTGTTTATATCTATACCATTAACATCCCCTTTTACACAATTGCTGAAACTCACAATACTCACAGCGCTTTAAATCATCGGTTTGAGCAAATGGAATTGCTGGATTGTAGATTTCGCGTACTAGGTTTTGAAGCTTTTCTTCAAACATAGCAATGGCCTCAGCGGGAATGGCTTGACCATCTCGAAGCCACTGCGTGCCTTCGCTCAACTTACGCATACTCGTAATCCCCACTTTTACAGGAAGGTCAAAATGACCTTTTGTGAGCACCGCATAGAGGTAGCCTTGGAAACCAGACTTGTATTTTGGGTCATCAAAATACTTGTCAATATAAGCCTCTGGATCTTTATTCATCAGCGCCTTGCCTACAAATTCTACCTTACCCGTTTTATAATCAGTAATGCGTAACTCGCCAGCCTTTTCATCCATTCGGTCTATCGTACCACTGACCCTGGCTTGGCCAATTCCATCAATGGCTACCAGCGTTTCAAATTCTTCTGCTTCCAAACCAATCACTTTAAAAGGAGCTTCTTGCGCATCTAAATCCAATACTTTTTGAATCATCTGCTCCATCACCTGCTTGGTCACCAAATCTCTACCCGACAGATGTTGGTTTTCTTGAATAATTTTGTTTCGTTCTAAAGAATCAATCAGCTGCTTTTCGACCAAGCCCTTTAGCAAACGGATTTGCTCCGCACCTATCTCCCTGTTCAGCCAAGGTTTGTATAAAAACTCCAACACCTCATGCACTACAATTCCAAGATTTCGCGCATCAATATCTTCATCCAAATCATCCAATTCTCTAAAGCTGGCTACATTTTTCAAGTAGAACTTTAGCGGACAGGTAATGTAATTGGTAAGGGAAGTGGGCGACAAGAACTTACTATCTTCTGTGCCCTGCAAAAAGCGACTCAGTAGTTTATTTACCTCAGGCCCTTTTGGAATCGAAATCTCATTCGAATTAATGGCTTTCGGAACAAGCCCTTCATACGATTTCTCTAGAATAGTATAATGATCAAGCTTCTTGTATCGCTTTAACTGTTGCAAAATGAAACGACTTCTCTCTCCTGTCGAATCGCCTTGCGTGGTGTTATCATAGACAAAATGAACCTCTTCTGCTCGCTGTAACAATCGCTTGAAGTGATAGGCATAAATGGCATCTTGCTCCTCGAAAGTAGGTAACTGGAACACCTTTCTTAAGCCATAAGGAATATAAGAATTGGAGTTTCTGGTGGTTGGAAGTTTTCCTTCGTTGGCCGAAACCACTATGATATGTTTGAAGTCCAAAGTTCTGGTTTCTAGAAAACCCATCACCTGCACCCCTTGCACTGGCTCACCCTCAAAAGGTATTTTCACCGCCCTAAAATGCTCTTGAATAATTTTCTTGATCAACCTTAAGGAGAAGGTTTCTTTCTGTCTTAGGTAGTCGTTCAGCTGGTTGAGCGACTTCAGGAAAAAATAGATAAACTCACGATCCGTCAGTCCGCTGTCTTTCTCTTTAAAATCATAGAATGCGGCTGTGAGGTAAGTTTTTAAGGCCAAAGCAACACCTTCCCATTCTTTACCCGCTTTGAGCAAGGCTTGCAACTGACTTGACTTCACTTTCTCAAGCAATTCGTTCAAGCCAATTTTGGTTTTCTTTTCCCGAACAAACCATTCGTTCAATTGTTGATAAATGCCTTCGTGAAAAAGCGCGGTGTAGGCATTAGAAAGGAAAGGTCGCAAATCGTAGGTATGGAAAACCAAACCCTGGTCGGTGGTTTGTGCCTTTCGCATCAACTCCAAATAGCTAAGCACAAAATCGAAAACGATGGTAGACCTCATTGGATACCCCATCGTTACGTTGACTTTATGGCCGTGCAGTGGCATGGCGTAAAGAAAGGGCACCAACAGCTTTTCATCGGCCAATACAATGGCAGTTTCTTCTGGCTTGGCACCTTGCTGAATGAGTTCTCCGGCCAACTTTGCAGCCAAATGCGCTTGCGCCATATTTTGCGGCACAGCATGCACATGTATCGTTTTGGGATCACTTAAAGAATCAGCATCGAACCAAATACTGTCGGGCCATTTGGTTCGGTATTCCCGCATAAAGTCGCCAGCCTCTTCTTTCTTCTCGACCATGAAGTAGTTATCCGTATCCCAATACAACTGGGCGCGCTTCGCTTTTACCAAAGCATCAAAAATCACTTCTTCCGATTTGGAAAGGGCATTGAAACCACAAAAATGATAATAATCGAAAGGATGCTCAAAGTGGTCTTGGCTCAGTACCGAAGCCAAATTGCGGTACAGCATCCCGCCATAAGCCTTTTCTTCTTTCAGTAATTCACCTTGAAAGTCTTCATACACCGCACCGACCTCTTTCCATATTTTCAAGAATTCGGTGAGTAGTTTCGTTTTGTCTTGCTTTTCCGTCAGGGTTCTGAAACGAGCAATGATCTCTCTGAATTCGTCATTATAACCGAAAACATGATCAATTTCTTTAATATTCTGTAAGTCGGAATAGATCTGTTTGGCATTGGCCAAGTAGCGATCTATCTCGTCATAATCTTTCAGAATCACTTTTCCCCAGGCATAGAAAGCATCAAATTCTAAATCCTTATCTCGCTTTTGGTAAATTTTAAAAAGGTGAAAAAGCAGCGTGAGTTCGTCAGTAATGGACAAGCCTGTCATGCGCTGGACAAAGTCTTCAATACTGAAAATGGTGGGCAGCATAAAATCATGATGACCGTATTTTTGAAGCAAAGCGCGCTTGAAGAAAACGCCTCCACGTTTGGTAGGAAACACAAAGCAATGGCCTTTCAACTGTTGCAAGTCGCTTTCCTGAATCTGGGCTACTATAAGATGGTGGAAGGTTTTCATGATAAAGCTACCTCCTTCACTATCACTGGTTCCACATAAATTAAATGACCAGAGACTAGCTCAAAACCAAGGGCTTTTATGGCGTTCATATAGCGTTTTACTTGTTCTTGATGGGCTGGGCTTTCCTTTTCCTTTTTATAGTCGATAATCACTGCCTCCTTGCCTTTAATCAGTAGCCGGTCGGGTTTATGGGCTTTGCCTTCGAACCAAATTTCTCTTTCATTAAAAACCTCATATTCATCCGAAAACCAGACACTGATTTTTGGGTCCTCAAAAAGCCTGAGGATTCGGTCCTTTACCAGGGCTATTGCATTATGATCCAACTCTCCAGCTTGTAAAAACTGCCTTAAGACCATTTCTAAATCTTCCTTTACCCGAATGGCAGACAATACTTCATGCACCTGATTTCCTAAGCTAATATTCTGCGCTTCTTCAGTTTCTTGCAGCATAAAAAATCGTTCCGAATCATTGCGGATCGTCAGCTGATTGAGGAAGGAAACTTGCGGATAAATGCTGATCGCTATTGAGGCACCTATCTCCTCTCCGCTTCCTATTTTCTGACCATCAGTACCCAAACTGAACTGCGTATAAGTTGATTCTTCTTGAGAAAGCAATCCAATTTCAGGAAGTAAATCCAATAAGAACTCATGGATTTTAGTACTTCCAATTCTCTTGGGTAATGGCGCTCCTAAATAGAGTTTCTCTCTAGGCCGAGTAAAAGCCACATAGGTTTTATTGAGAATATCTAGTGCACTTTCTGCCGCTTCGGTATAATAGTCATCTTGAAAATGAGATTTCAGCAATGTGCCCTTGCTGAAATCGAGCGGAATGTATTGAAGCGATTGGTATTGCTCAGGAATATTCTTCGTCCAAAACTGATGTGTGGTAGCATTCGGCAAAATATCCCAATTGGCAAAGGGAATAAAAACAATAGGCGATTCCAGCCCTTTAGATTTATGAATCGTCAGAATTCTTATGGCATTGGTTTTCTCACTTGTGGCTACCGTTTGATTATCTCCCTCCTTTTCCCACCACTCCAAAAAAGTATTGATGGAATTAGCACCTCTTTGCGATTGCTCAAGAATAACATCCAATAGCTGTTGCAGATACACATCCGATTTCTCTTCGATGTCGAACATGAGTAATAATTCGCTCACCAAATCAAAAAGTGCATACTGCTTGATTTCGTATTGTCTGGTCAGGAATTCTTGAGGGAAACCCGCTTCTTCCAAAGTCATTCGCTCTCCTTTTCCACGCAGCATTACAGCTTGCTCGGGAATGTCGTTCAACCTAAAGAAAAGACTGATGAGGTTAAGCATCAGCACTTCATCCTTGCCTGATTGTAAATAGCGAAGCAATTCCAGTACAAACAAAACGGATTCGCTTTGCTGAAGCTTGAGCGATTCACCATTGATGAAAGGGATTTTCTCAGTTAAAAAAGCAGTGGCGATATCTGAGATTTCCTTGTTACGATTCACCAAGATAAGCATATCGCTCAGTGAAAATCCCTTTTCTTGGTTCTCTCTAATTTGAATTAGAAGGTCATTTATGGACTGCGCCTGCCATTTTTCATCTTCGTCATCGGAAGAATAATAACGCATTTGCACATAGCCACCCTCTCCCCCTTGTATTTGTTGCTCGTGGTTTTCATAAGCTTGGGTGAACAAAGCTGTATCGTGCAAGACCTCGTTTTTACCGAAAGCTTCCGGCAGTTTTCCAAACAAGTTATTATTGAAGGTGACAATACTGCTTAAACTTCGCCAGTTATCATTCAACACTTTATCGGCTTCCTTGGGATAAAAAGCACCTAGCTCCTCCTTCACTTGAGAAAGCAGCAGACGCATATTCCCACCTCTGAAACGGTAAATAGATTGCTTTACGTCTCCTACAATCAATACTTCATTGTCTTCTGACAGGGCGTTAATGATCAAAGGTTTTAAGTTGCTCCACTGAAAATTGGAGGTATCCTGAAACTCATCGATCATGATATGCTTGTAGAAACTACCGAGCTTTTCGAAGATGAAAGGTGCATCGGCTTGTTCCAGAATGTCTTTGAGAATGATGTTAGTGTCCGAAATAAGCATCACATTGTGCTCATCGCGGTATTCTTTTAAATACTTATTCAGTTCTTCCAGCAAACCGAAAGCATAGACATTTTTCAGAATGGCTTTGGCTGTGTTGTAGTCAAATAATTTGTTTTCAATCAAGTCAAGTGCTTCCGTTCCCAACTGGTTCAGCAAGTTTTCTCCCAGTTCATTGGCCTGATCAAAGTTGGCACTCTTTTTTGCTCCCCATGGCATATCACCATTGAGTGTTTGTAAAAAGCGCTTTTTCTCATCAATATCCGTTTGAATTTTTAGCACGGCGTTAAATGCCGCCATGGCTCCACTTCCAGCATAATGAAAATCAGCTATTGCCAAACCGTTTTTCTCAAGAGCATCCAACGCCTGATTTCCAATTGACTTGTAGGCCGACTCAAAAGACTTGATGTCTGATCTGAGCGATTCAATGATAGCTTTCAGTTCATCGAAACTAAGATTTAGCCCACTAAAACCATCTTGAAAGGATTCTCTAAAGAGGTTACCGCCAAGCTTTTCGATCTGCTGATCTACGTTCCATGATTTATCACTTTCAATTTGCTCTTTGGCATATTGAGTAAGCCATTGCCGTACTTCTTTATTGTCGTCTAGGCTTTTAAAAAGCTCATTCATGGCTTCTTGCAAGGCCATGGAAGTATTCATTTCTACTTCATAACTGAGTGGCAAATCCAATTCCCTAGCAAAAGACTTAAGCACCCTAGAAAAGAAACTGTCGATGGTGGACACTTCAAAACGACCATAATTATGAATAATCAGGTCATAGGCTTCTTCTGCCCTTTGTTGAATGTTGAGTGGAGTGAGTTCTGCGGCCAGTTCGGTAACTAATATTTTGAACAACTGAGTTTCCTTCCCGGCTCCCATTTCTTCCAAAGCCTTGAGAATACGGGTTTTCATTTCCTCCGTAGCCTTGTTGGTGAAGGTAATGGCCAAGATATGTTTAAAGTCTTGTGGCCTTTTAATCAGCAACTTGACATATTCCTTTACGAGCGTAAAGGTTTTACCCGAACCTGCAGAAGATTTATAAACCGTTAATGCCAAAATAATAAGTTTTCAGTCCAATGCTGAAATTAAAGAAAGGCTTTGATTTGGTAAGGAAGTCTAGCGAAAAAGTTTCAAAGAACCTCTTCTGGTTTCTTCAAAGCTTACACCGTTTAAGGCACCCGCATAGAAAATAATGTAGCTGTACTGCCCATCTAGAACCTTCTTCCCTTTATATCTTCCGTCCCAGCCTTTGGTGATGTCTTCTGTTGAGAATATTATTTCTCCCCATTTATTAAAGATTTGCATACTGTATTGAAGATTACAGTCGGTGACAGGCTTAAACTCATCATTAAAATCATCATTATTAGGGCTAAAGGCATTCGGAATGAAAATTTTAGGGAAGCGCTCTTCCACATCAAAATCCATTACCGTTTCGCAACCATTGGCATCTCTAATGGTCAACGAATAAGCGCCTTGAGAGAAATCGCTTCCTTCTTGCGAGTCCTGTGTTGGTTTATTACTCCAGTAGAATTGGTAATCTGGCGTACCCCCTATGGCTTCAATGTAGGTTGTTCCGTTTGTGGCTTGAGGACAGATTGGTTGATTAATAAATGAGTCTAAAAATGGCGCCAAAGCCGGTGGTTCAGATACGGTATAGGTTCTGGAAATTCCACAGCCGTTGGCATCCGTTACTGTAACCGCATAACCGCCCGCTGGTAAGTCCGTGATCATAGGTGTATTATAAGTTTGGTCAAAATTAACCCCTACTACCTGAATAGAATACTCGCCTTGCGCGTTGGGTGTTCCTCCTGTAATATCTAAGCTAATGCTTCCGTTGCTTTCCTGAAAACACCTTACCGGTAAAACTTCAGCATTCGTAATGTCCAATTGAGCTGGTTCGATTATGGTGTAGGTTTCAATAACCTGGCAACCAGCAGCATCTGTAATGGTGGCTTCATAATCACCTGCAGCAAGTCCAACAATAGAAAGCCCCGTCATTCCATTGTCCCAAGTAGCTGAATAGCCATCTGGTTTACCGCCTGTTACCGTGAGCTCAATTGCACCATCGGTCAACCCGAAACAAGAAATGTTAGTAATATTGGCCACGGGTTTAATTTCTGAGTAAACCACCACCTCTAAATACTCTGAATAACCATCACAATCCACTACCAATGGGTTTGATTCTAAAAATCTAATCCTCTTGCCAGCTCCAACCCCATTCCACTTTACTTTTACAGTATTTCCTGTATTACCATTTAGAAAAGTCCCTCCTGTTACTTCCCAAGTGTACACTGCACCATTAGTTTGAGGAGTAGAATAAGTGACCTCTTGGTAATCCGTATAGCAAACATCGCTAGGGCCAATGGGTAATGGAGGAGTAAGCTCTTTATTGATCTTCACCGGAAGAGTGATTGTAGCGCCCACACAGCCTAAGGCGTTTCGAGGTATTACTTGTAAAAAAGCATTGTCATTTGATGCCCCCCAAGAAACTTGCACTTTATCGGTCCCCTGTCCGCTTGTAATCTGCCCATCACCAGTAGATACAATCCATTCATAGGTATTCCCTTCTGCACCAACTATAGAATAATCTATAAATTGAACATCTGGACAAACTGATTGTGGCCCCACAATTTCAGAGGCATCAACGTCTAAAATAGAAACCTGTTTGGTAAAGACTTCCGAATTACCACAGCTGCCTTCGCCATTGGAAGCAATTACTCTGATAACATAGTCACCAGGCTCCGTATAAGTATGGTTCACTTCTTTTCCCGTGGCCATGGCGCCATCATCGAAATGCCAATCGAAAACAGTATAAAGTGGGTCTTCGCCAGGTATAGTTTCAAATTGAATTTTAAAATCAATATCTGAGTTCAAACAGCCTTCATCGGCAATAATATTGAGATCGGCATCGGCTAACAAAAGTTGGGCATTGAGGTTTTCAAGGCTGGCTCCAGCCGAGTATCCAAAAGATTCGACATTTCCATAGCCATAGACATAAGCGATTACGCCTTCAGGGGCGGTCAGCCTATGATTACCTTGAGAAATGTTCAATGAAGCGTATGCAGCATTTCCCTCAGTTTTGAATTGATCCGTTATATCAACGCCATCCAAAGTAACGTCTTTAATGGCATCACTCGCAGTTATAAGTGTAAGATAATAACGATCAATGTTTTGAACTACAAAGGCATTAAAGGTTACTGACTTAATCCTTTGTTCTAAGGGGCTGACAATAATCATAAAAGGGTCAGAAGGTACTCCATCACACTCTTGACTTCGACTAAACTGAGCTACAGTAATGGGTTTATCTGCCGAAATGGTTCTAACCCCATCAAGTGTTTTATAGATTTTAACCTCACCTGCCTGAAGGAAAAGTGTTTGAGACATCTTAGAGATTGTAACTTTGGTGTCATTTTCAGAAGCAATGATTTTTACATAATCCCCACCCTTCCTTGTTTCATAAGGAACAAAAAGAAAATTCTTCCCCCAAGTAGAAACTGGAAACATTTGTTCCAACAGGTGATCCCTAGCGGGACCACAACCACCCACGTTGGTAAATACATTCCCTCCAAAAACCGCTATATTCTTACACTCGGAATTATTTTGACTTACAGTACGCACATAAGAGCCACTTAAATCTTCATCAGACTTAACCAAGTAAGTTTCCCCTGCGTCTAACTCTATGATCTGAGGAACACCTTTAAGCCATCCATTATAAGTATCCCCTGTAGGGGTGATTTCAATTTGCGTATTGTCTTCGGAAGCTGCTACCAGAAACTCTGATTCTCTTGCACTATCTTCTATATCGCCTGGGGGTTCCATATGCGCCACTACATAATATTCATTCCCCAAGGCTGGTGTGGGTAATATTACCGCTGCATCTGCGCTAAACTGCCTTTTATTCAATGCATATAAAGAAATAGGATTATCAGAGGTGACATGAATACCGTAACCGTGCTTGCCCTCATCTGTAGGCATGAGATTCATGGGCAATACTACTTTTTTTGAAACTCCTGGATCCACTGTAACTGTAACATTAAAGGTGCTTTTTGGAGCAACAATAGTCACCGAAGTCGCCTTTTCGGCACTTATGTATATTTCAATGAATTCTGCATTCGAATTATCCATAAAGCCAAACCAGAAGTCTCTACCTTCAGTAGTTACTTGGGCATTTGCCGATATGGCAATAGATAGTAGTCCAAAAAAAGTTAGAATTATGCTCCTCAATGAATTCTGCTCTTAATTAGTAGTCTGTAAAGTAAAAGCTAATATTAGCATTTCCTTGTATTTGGCTTTGATTTATCCAAAGAAAAATTTGGTCTGAGGTTAATTCAGCCCAGCTTTGACATCTATTTTAGTAAAAGGGTTTAAGGTGGTTTTGAATATAGTTGGTCTTTCAATTTGCATCTTGACCATTTAATCAATTGTTTTGAGCAAAATTTAGAAAATGGAACTCAAAGCTAAACTCCTCGAAATATTCCCAACCCAGCAAGTGTCAGCCTCTTTCAAGAAAAGAGAGTTTGTAGTAGAATTTGCTGAAAACCCACAATACCCTGAGTATGTGAAATTTGAAGCCATCCAAGACAAATGTGATCTTTTGGATAGTTTTAAACCCAACCAAACTGTAAATGTGAGTTTCAACCTAAAAGGAAGAAAATGGACTGATGCCCAAGGACAGGTAAAATATTTCAATTCATTACAAGCTTGGAGAATCACTCCAGAATCGGCTGGTCAGAGTGCCGCAACACAAGCCAGCGGTAATACACCTCCTCCCCCTTCGGCCAATGATGAGCCAGACTGGTTGAATAGTGATAGTTCAGACGATTTACCATTCTAATATGAAGTACGATGTGATTGTTATAGGAGGTGGCATTGTAGGCTTAGCCACTGCCTATCAAACTTTGAAGAAAAAGCCAAACCTGAAACTACTACTACTTGAAAAAGAAGGAGTGCTAGCCGCACATCAAACTGGCAATAATAGTGGTGTAATTCACTCCGGCTTATACTATAAGCCAGGGAGTTTAAAGGCTACCAATTGTATCAATGGCTACCATATGCTTATTGATTTTTGCGATCAAGAAAGCATTCCTTACGAGCTATGTGGGAAAATTGTGGTAGCCACTGATGACTTTCAAAAACCGTTATTAGAAAACCTATATCAACGTGGTTTACAGAATGGTTTAGATAAGATTTCTAGAATTTCCGTAGAGGAGATGAACGAAATTGAGCCACATGTAAAAGGTATTGCTGCCTTAAATGTACCTTATACTGGCATTGTTGATTATAAACTAGTGGCCGAAAAGTACGGTGAGAAAATCAAAGAACTAGGTGGTGAAATTAAGCTCAGCACCAAAGTAACAGGTATATCTGATCATGGTCAATATTCTAATGTTTCCACCAATGACAGTTCATTTGAAGCCAAGCTGGTGATCAATTGCTGCGGATTGTATTCTGACAAGATTGCACGAAAAACTTCTGACGATGTGGATTTGAAAATCATTCCTTTTAGGGGTGAGTATTTCAAACTGAAACCAGAAAAAGAGTATTTAGTAAAGCATTTGATTTATCCAGTTCCCGATCCAAACTTCCCTTTTCTTGGTGTTCATTTCACCAGAATGATGAAAGGCGGAATTGAAGCAGGACCAAATGCCGTTTTGGCTTTCAGGCGCGAAGGCTACAAAAAATCTCAAATTCATTTAGGCGAATTGGCCGAGTCATTAATGTGGCCGGGCTTCCAAAAAGTAGCCATGAAATATTGGAAAACAGGTTTTGGCGAAATGTACCGTTCCTTTAGCAAAGCTGCATTTACTAAAGCCTTGCAGAAGTTAATTCCAGAAATTCAATCTGATGATTTAATTGATGGCGGTGCGGGGGTTCGTGCTCAGGCCTGTGACAGAACTGGCGGCTTATTGGATGACTTCTCGATTATAGAAACCAAAAAGGCCATTAATGTGTGTAATGCGCCATCGCCAGCAGCTACCTCTTCTTTATCCATTGGTGATTCTATTTCAGACTTGGCTTTAAAGCGTTTCGATTGAATGGGTAGGAATTTCAAAGTTCATTGAGAATCAATGAGTTCATTATTGATATAATGAACCCACCGATAATCAAAACTTTCGTTGAACTACACCAACTCAACTGAATTCGCATTACTTTTGTAGCAAAGTAAAAGAATCAATATGAGTACTCCCGTTGTCAAATTCAATACAAAAGACAGACCCGAGTTTGTTACCGAACTGAGAAAAAACGTAAACGGGTACTTTAAAGAAAACAACATCTCTAAGCAGGCCAACACCACTATGGTGGTAAAAACTGCTTTCATGGTTTGCCTGTATTTCATCCCTCTCGCCATATTACTTTCTGGCACCATCAATAGCTTTTGGCCTATGATGGGCATTTGGTTTTTGATGAGTATGGGCATGTCAGGCATTGGTTTATCCGTAATGCACGATGCCAATCACGGAGCTTATTCCAACAAGAAAAGCGTGAATCAAGTTTTCGGTTTCTTGGTCAATTTTTTAGGGGCTTACCATATCAATTGGAAAATTCAACACAATGTACTGCACCATTCTTTTACCAATGTGGAAGGTTTTGACGAAGACTTTGAAAACCCCGTAATGCGTTTATCACCAAGCCAGCCACGCAAAAAAGGATATAAATTTCAGGCGTTCTATGCTCCCTTTGTTTACGGCCTATTGACATTGAACTGGCTTTTTAGCAAAGATTTTAAACAGCTGATTGACTATAACAAAAAGAATCTATTGGTAGGCCAAGGTCTTACACTTAGAAAAGCCATTTGGAGATTAACTTTCAACAAAATAGGCTATATTTTACTCACAGTGGCTTTACCGATCATTATTGTCGACTTACCTTGGTGGCAAGTGATGCTTGGCTTTTTAATGATGCAGTTTATTTCAGGGCTTATTCTGGCACTCATTTTCCAGCCTGCGCATGTGATTGAGGAAACTGATTTCTTCCTTCCAAATGCAGAAGGAAGTATGGAGAATAACTGGGCCATTCATCAGTTGAGAACAACCGCCAATTTTGCCAACGGCAGCCGTTGGTTCTCTTGGTATGTGGGTGGATTGAACTTCCAAATTGAGCACCATCTTTTCCCAAACATTTGCCATGTGCATTATAGAGCTATATCAAAAATCGTAAAGGAAACAGCCGAGAAATACGACATTCCTTATTACCAACACAGGACGTTTTATGATGCCCTAAAAAGCCACTTTAGCTTATTGCATGATTTGGGGACAGGCAAATACGACCAGAAATTAGCGAAGGCGTAAAACCCTAATTCACCTACTATTTTTGAAGGCTCATTATTAACCAAGGGAATTCAAATATGCCCATTATCACAATTAAAACCATTATCAACGCGCCTATCCAAAGGTGTTTTGATTTATCAAGAAGTACTGATCTTCATCAAATTTCCACGATTGAAACCAAGGAAAGAGCAATAGCAGGTAAAATTACCGGATTGATTGGGTTAAACGAAACGGTAACTTGGCGAGCAAAACACTTTGGCATTACTCAAAATCTGACTTCAAAAATAACTGCTTTCGATAGCCCTCACTTCTTTGTTGATGAAATGGTAAGTGGAGCTTTCAAGTCATTCAAGCATGAACACCATTTTGAAGAAATTGATGGGCAAACTCAAATGATAGATTGCTTTGATTATACTTCCCCCCTTGGCATCATTGGAAGATTCTTCGACAGCATTGTTTTAGAAAAATACATGTTCAAGCTTCTTGAAAAAAGAAACCAAGTCATCAAGGAGTTTGCCGAATCAGAAAAATGGAAACAGGTTCTTTCTGTTTAACCCTTTTCTTCATTCAGAAACTCAAGTGCCCTAAGTTCTGAATAGGTGAACTCACTTTTAGCAAGGGTAAAACCTACATGTCCTCCCCTTTTTGGTGTTTCTAAATAGAGGTTTGGCATTTCTTTCGCTAACTGATATGGGTAGCAATCCCCTTCCAGCAATGGGTCGTTTAGTGCATTAATAAGTAGTAAAGGCACTTCAATGTTTTTAATAAAGGGGTATGGATCACAAAAGGCATAAAACTCCTTCGCGTCCTTGAAACCATGAATTGGCCCAGAATAGAGGTTATCAAATTCTTTCAGTGTCTTCACTGCATCCATTCGGCTCACATCAATTTCTGGAAACTGAAGTGCCTTCTTTTTAATCTTCTCCCTAAGTTTTACCAGAAACTTCTGTTCATACACCTTATTCACTCTAAGGTTTAAAGTGGCAGCGCTTTCAATCAAAGAGCATGGCGCACTAATGGCCACTGCGCCCTTCACGTTTTTCGGCAATGGAAAATCTGATTCCCCCAAGTAACGTAAGGTCTGCCCGCCCCCCATGCTAATACCGACAAGACTAATTTGATCGTAGTCGTGCTTCTGATTTGCATGATCAATGACAGTCCGCAAATCATAACTAGCGGCATGGTGGTAAAGAATTTTCTGCCGGTTCATTTCACCACCACAGGTTCTATTGTTCCAAGCCAAAACATCCCAACCATTCTGACCGAAAAGCTTTGCCAACCCTGTTACATAATGTCTTCCTGAGTCTCCTTCCAGTCCGTGGCTCACCACCAATAAGCGGTTATTTCCTTTTCTTATCCAGTCGATATCCAAAAAATCATCATCTGGAGTTTCTATTCGTTCTCTTTCATAAGTCACTCCTGTCACCTTTCTTTTTATACTTGGAATAATGGTCTCAAAATGGCCATTAAAATAAAAGAACGGTGGACCTTGATATTTCGAAGAAAGTATGGGCATGAGGCTTTAATGAATTTTATAATCGAAAGGGTAGAAAGTTCGATTCGCAAATATCTACATTCCTAAACAAAAAGCCTTAAAACACTGATTCTAATTACAGAGGAAACATTTCCATTAAGAAGTAACACATTGTTAACCTTTCCTTTACGACTGAGATATACACACGACTTACCTTTAGGCTAATAAATAATCTCTTCATATTCATTGGGTGTTTGTAAAAAAGGTCTGGTTTTCCACAGACTTTTTTTATGCAAAAAAACCTGTTCAAAAGATGGCTAAGTCCTAACTTGCGGCCATTAATTAGAACATATGCACGTAGCGATAGCAGGAAATATTGGGTCTGGTAAAACCACCTTAGCTCAGAAACTAGGAAAAGATTACAATTGGAATGTTGAACTAGAATCGGTTGACGATAATCCTTACTTAAAGGATTTTTATGAAGACATGAGTCGTTGGTCTTTCCATCTTCAGGTATACTTCTTGAATAGTCGTTTTAAGCAAATTTCTGCTATTCAGGAATCGACAAAAGGCACCATTCAAGACAGAACCATTTATGAGGATGCTCATATTTTTGCGGCCAACCTTAAACAATCAAAGCTGATCAGCGAAAGAGATTACGAGAATTATTTGGAGCTATTCAAGTCCATGATTAAATATGTGCAGCCACCAGATTTATTGATTTACCTCAAAGCAGACATTCCAAAGCTTGTGGGCAACATTCAGAAACGAGGAAGGGATTACGAAGAGCTGATCAGAATTGAATATTTAAAGAACCTGAATACGCACTATGAAAACTGGATTGGCGCATACGATATGGGCAAATTGCTTGTCATTGATGTCAACAACCTTGATTTCGTAAACAATATAGAAGACTACTCCCTCATTGTAGAAAAAGTGAACATAGAGGTTAATGGACTTTTTAGTTAAAAGTATAGAAATCAAGCTATTGAAAAAATTACTATATTGGTAATGTAATCGCTAGAGAAACTCTACTTTTTAATTGAAACTTATACAGTCCTGGTATTCTACCGGGACATTTTTTTTGTATCAACTCAAAAGACTGTTCCTTAAATCAAATAACCTACAGCTAGAATCCCCATCCCAATAACAGCCATCATAAGCATTGGGCGCCAAACAAATTTAAGCCACACATTATAAGGCACATTCACCATGCTCAATGAAGGGAGTATAATCCCAGCTGGTGTAATGAACATCATCAGGCCAAAACCAAACACATAAGCATTAACAATTTCCTCCGTTGGCACGCCCACCACATTGGCCAAAGCCCCCATGATTGGCATACTCACCAAGGCCAAGCCAGAGGAAGAAGAGATAAAGAAGGCCAACACAAAGAATACCAACATCAGCACAGGCAAGAACACCAAGCCATCTACTCCGCTCACCATATTGGAAGCATAGTTCAGGATGGTGCCGGAAATCTGTCCATCGTTCATAATGATGGTGATGCCTCGTGCAACTCCAATGATCAACGCTACCCCCAGTAGGTCTCTAGCACCGTTAATAAATGCATCCACAAAAGCATTTTCGCCCAAACGAATAATCAAGCCTAAAAACAAGGCGCTGACTAGAAACAAGGCTGTCATTTCTTCGAACCACCAATCTAAGCTAGAAACACCATACACCATAATGACGAAAGTGAGGCCGAAGAGCATTAACAGTAATTTTGTTTTCGCATTCAACTTTCCAGCACCTTCTGTTTTCTTCAATGCTGAAAATGGCTGTTTAATATCCATGCTATACAAAAGCGATTGTTTGGGGTCTTTCTTTACCTTTTCCGCATAGCGCAACACATAAGTAATCATTATTATGCCACCCAAAATGAACATGGCCAATCGACTGTAAATCCCCAAAGTCCAACTTACACCAGCGGCATCAGATGCTATGATGGTTTCAAAAGGATTGATCATGGCGCCCATTAAGCCTATGCAGGAACCTCCATACAATGCTCCGACAGGCACTATCAAATCATAACCAGCGGCTAAAAATATGGGGACTAGAATAGGATAAAAGGCAATGGTTTCTTCTTGCATTCCAAAGGTTGTCCCTCCAATGGCGACTAAGGTCATTACTGCTACAATCAACCATTTTTCTTGGCCTTTCATTTTTTCTGAAAGCGAAGCCAAGCCACGATCAAAGGCGCCAGAGGCCGTAAACACACCTATGAACCCGCCAATAATCAGTACAAAGAGAATAATATCAATCGATTCGTAGATGCCCTTTATCGGTGCATACACAATGGCCATTAGTCCTTGGGGACTCGACTCTATTGCGTTGTAAGTATTTGGAATTGAAACGGGTTTTCTGATTTTACCTTCTTCAAATTTAGAAAGTTCCATTTTCAGATTCAGGCTATCCAAAACAGATTGACTCGCTTTTAAGGAAACGGTATTTTCCTTGCTTTCAATTATAAAATTACCTTCATCATAACTCAAGGTAGAAAAGCTTCCAGCCGGCATAAAAAAAGTAGCCACTGCACTGAGTATAATAATAATGTACAGTACTGTAAACGGATTAGGGAACTTGAATTTCTTCATATGGCAAGATTAAAGGCTTTAAGTTAAGGAATTTGAAGGATTGATTTTCACCCTAAAGAAATGGCTGCTTTTCAAGTTAAAATCTAAGCTAAATCACGCTTTCCATTCTTTCGCTTTCATTACATTTGTAGTATGGACGGAACCAATAGAGCAGACATAACACCTGGTATTGAGGTAAATATTGTGCTTAAACAAGACCAAAGAAATGGGAACCTGACCCAAGGTGTGGTGAAAGATATTTTAACGAAATCTCCAAAGCACACCCATGGCATCAAAGTGCGTTTAGAAGATGGCCAAGTGGGACGTGTAAAAGAAATACTAGAATGAAAACCAGGGCTGCCATCATTAGAAAGTGTAAAGCAAAAGATTTAAAACAACTGACCCAGTTTGCACTCAAAACCTTTAAAGACACCTTTGAAAAAGACAACGAGCCCAAAGATTTCAATGCCTATATAGAAAAGGCAATTACAGAAGAAAAGCTAGGTCAAGAAATGGCCAGTGAAGGTTCTAACTTCTACTTTTTAGAACTTGAAGGCCAAGTGATAGGCTATATAAAACTGAACTTCGCTCCTTTTCAGTCAGATATTAATGACCCCAAAAGTTTAGAGCTTGAGCGAGCTTATGTCGACATGAAGTATCATGGCCTAGGTTACGGCAAAATGCTTTTCGATTTCATAACAGATCAAGCCAAATCACATCAAATTGAATACATCTGGTTGGGCGTTTGGGAGAAAAACGCAAAAGCCATTGCTTTTTATAAGCAACTAGGGTTTTATAAATTTTCAGAACACCCATTTAAGCTAGGCACAGATAATCAAAAGGATCATTTAATGCGCTGCGATTTGCCTTTGTCTTAAATCTTGGTTAATCTGAGCCTGCAAGTCTAAACCTAGAATTTGAATGATGAAAGCCCTACTCTGCCATGAATTTGGTTCCACAGAAAACCTCAAGTTAACTAATACAGAAAGTCCCAAACCCGAAAAAGGTCAGCTGGTCATTTCTGTAAAAGCATGCGGAGTGAATTTCCCTGACAGTCTTATCATTCAAAATAAATATCAGTTTAAACCTGAATTACCTTTTGCACCTGGAGGCGAAGTAGCAGGCATTGTAAAAGAAGTGGGCGAAGGAATCGACCACTTAAAAGTGGGTGACCGTGTTTTCTCGTTGACAGGCTGGGGAGGTTTTGCAGAAGAAGTTTTAGCCGATGGGTATAAGACCCTGCCGATTCCCGAAGGAATGGATTTTATCACCGCTGCGACAACGATGTACACTTGTGGCACTTCACTTCACGCCTTAAATCAAAGAGCACAGTTGAAAGAAGGCGAAACACTTTTGGTATTGGGTGCAGCAGGTGGTGTAGGTTTGGCAGCAGTTCAAATCGGGAAGTTGATGGGCGCTAAAGTGATTGCAGCGGCTTCAACAGACGAAAAGCTTGCCTTGTGTAAGGAAAAAGGAGCAGATGAAGTCATCAATTACAGCACTGAAGACCTTCGGGAAAGAATTAAAGCACTGACCGACAACCGAGGTGTAGATGTAGTATATGATCCCGTAGGTGATCGTTTTTCAGAACCTGCAGTTCGTTCCTTGGCTTGGCAAGGACGCTATTTAGTAGTGGGCTTTGCAGGAGGAGCTCCAGCTTCCATTCCTTTAAATTTACCTCTACTGAAAGGCGCTTCCATTGTTGGCGTGTTTTGGGGTGCATTTGCCCAAAAACAACCTAAAGACAGCATGGGCAACTTTCAGCAAATTCTTGCATGGATTAAAAGCGGCCAGCTAAAGCAGCATATCCACCACCAATACCCACTGAACGAAGGTGCTCAAGCCATTCAAGATTTAGTGGAACGAAAGGTGATGGGCAAGAATGTGGTGGTAATTAAATAAAAGACTTTCACAGAAGATTTTCTGGGCTTACTAATTGCTAATCAAGATATTCCTACTTTTGCAAAAATATTTTCTTCATGGATAACTTTGAATCGCTTAATCTTTCTACTCCGCTTCGGAACGCCCTTGATGATCTGAATTTTGAAAAACCTACCCCTATTCAGGCAGAAGCTTTCCCGGTAGTCTTATCTGGAAAAGACTTGGTGGGTATTGCACAAACGGGTACAGGCAAGACCTTCGCTTACATGCTTCCCTCCCTTCGAGACCTGAAGTTCTCTAAACAGACCACACCACGGGTTTTGGTGGTTGTTCCTACCCGAGAACTTGTATTGCAGGTGGTAGAACAAACCAAGATACTCACAAAATATATGAACGTCCGAACTTTGGGTGTTTATGGAGGGGTGAACATCAAAACGCACATGGCCCAAGCAATTGAAGGTTGTGATATTCTAGTGGCTACTCCAGGTCGTCTATATGATTTGGTACTTAGCAAGGCGCTTTCTTTAAAGAGCATCAATAAATTAGTTATTGATGAAGTAGATGTAATGCTTGATTTGGGCTTTAGATTTCAACTTCAAAATATTTTCGATCTACTCCCTGAAAGACGACAAAACATAATGTTTTCCGCCACGATGACGGATGAGGTAGACGCCTTAATTACGGATTACTTTGTAACTCCTGCTAAAATATCCATTGCGGTAAGCGGAACACCGCTTGAAAATATTTCGCAGCAGTGCTACCCAGTGCTTAACTTTTACACCAAAGCCAACCTCCTCGCCCATCTTTTAGAGGATAAAGAAGAGTTTAAAAAGGTATTGGTTTTTGTGGCCAACAAAAAGGTAGCAGACAGGCTCTATGAATTGTTGGAGGAAACCTTTATGTCGAAGGTTGGGGTGATTCACTCTAACAAATCGCAGAATTACAGGATTCGCTCTATTGAAGAATTTGACCAAGGCACTACTCGAATTTTAGTAGCAACAGATGTAATTGCGCGTGGATTGGATTTAGACCAGATCACGCATGTCATCAACTTCGACACCCCTAATTTTGCTGAAAACTACATGCACCGAATTGGCCGAACTGGCCGTGCGGAACATCAAGGAAAAAGTATTTTGTTTTATACTGAAAAGGAAGAAAACGATAAAGAAGCCATAGAGCTTTTAATGGGGTATGAAATTCCAACCTTGGATTTCCCAGAAGAGGTAACCATCAACAGGAAGATGACAGCTGAGGAAGAGCCAGCGGTAATTGAAATCCATAAAAACCACAAGAAGTCAAAACATGAGCCTGGCCCAGCCTTTCATGACAAGAAGGAAAAGAACCAAAAAGAAAACCTTGGAGGCTCTTACAAAAGAACCATCGAAGCCAAATACAAAAAGCCGAGAACCCGAGGCGATAAAAATCAGATCAAGAAAGGCAAAAGAAAATAGTATCCCATTTTCCTAGCGTTCCGGCCTGACAAAGGTTATGTCTCTTTTTAGTAACTTATTAAAAAAACATTAAATTCAACAAAATTTAGAAACCATGGCCAAATCTCAAGACGCAAAAAAGTCGACAAAGAAGGAGGCATTAAAAACTCCTAAAGAAAAGAAAGAAGCAAAAAGGGAAAAGAAGGGCAAAAAGAGCTATGATTAAGTTCAATTAGAACAGCATAATAAAGCAAGCCCTATTTAATTCCTTAAACTCATTAACCACAAAAAAACCGGAGTCTCCTCCGGTTTTTTTATTCTTAAAAATTAGCTAGTACTGGTTTAGTTGGTTACAACACCACCTTTAGCACTATCCACTGTAATTTTAGGAGTACCTTTTCCCGATACAATCCAGCGTAAAACGACTGTACTATTTCCAGGAATACTCTCCAACACCATTTTAGCAGGGTCTATCTTCTGTTCTGTACTAAGGTTTAGATCTAGATCCTGAACAATCATACCTGCTTGCACATCAACGCCTGAAATAGTTACATAATCAGGACGCTCAATTTTATACTTCAAATCTTGAGAAGCATGAGTAGGCATCATTCTATCGTTTTTGATTACTACAGTAATCTCTCTAAGTCCTCCACCTAAGTCTTTCTCTGTCACCTTATCCACACTAATTAAAGGCATATGGTGAGCATGATATAATGCAAAAGCCATGTTTCTATGCAGCTCTTCTTCTAACATGAAGCCAGGAGTAGCTCTACCGAAGTTTTTCTTGAAACCACCAATTTCCACTTCACCATAAGTTGGGTGGTTATAAGTTGCCCAAGGAGTAAATGCATCGCCAGCCAATAACTCTTGATCAAAATCATAGCTTTGGTTACGATCAGGGTTATTAGTCTTGTAGTAAGCAAAGCTTGAGAAAATCTCGTTGGTGAATGTATAAACACCTCTGCTACCGTAGAACCAATCCAGCTCTCCTCCGAATACAGAATACAAATCTTTGTACACAGTTAAGTAGCGGTAGCCAGGAAGCATTTTCTGTCCTTTCATACCAATAGCATCGTAAATTCTAAGGTCAGCACGGTTGTACGTAGCTAAATCTTCTTCAGCCCCAGGGCCTCTTAAAATCATACCTCCAGAATTATGGAAACTTTGCGCACCAGCAATATTTGGATGAGCCAAAACGAAATCAGCTACAGCACGATTTTCAGGTGCACTGAATGGGTATTTTAATGCTCCACGCTGAATATAATCAGGTTGCCATTTCCAAGCCCAGTCTCTGTTTGGATCATAAACACCCGGTCTGTCTTCATTCACTCTGCCGTCACCGTCATTGTCAATTCCTTCAGAACCTAACATTTCATAACGTTGAGCAGTAGTAATGTCATCTGGCCCTATTTGCAACATTTTACGTGGGTCAAGTGGATCTACGATAAAATCGCCATACTCACTTTTTCTACGCATGCTGGTTACAGAACCGTCACCATCTAAATCATCTAGACCATCTTCGTCTACTAAACCATCACGGTCATCATCCAAAGGCATCATACCCGAACGAGGAGAGCTACCTGTGTTCGCTTCTTTCATGTAATTGTTTCTTGCATCAGGGTTGATGGTTGGAACAATGTAGAAAATACGATTATCAAGCATATCAGTAATGTAATCTACATCACCAAAGTTTTCAGTTAGGTACCAGGCAGTATAAATAGAGATTTCCGCTCCTTGAATTTCATTCGAGTGAATGTTTCCATCTACATAAAACCCAGGCTTTCTGTCTGCCACTCCTTTTTTGTAGTTGGTTACTTGAAGCATCCAAATATCACGTCCTTCATAAGATTTACCTATAGAAACACGCCTCACCAAATCAGGGTGTGCGGCTGCAATTTTTTTAGATATTTCGGCTAATCCTTCTGCCGTATAATAGCGATTAAAGGCGATGTCAACTTTAGGATTGTGAGGAGAACCTGCAGCCCTAAAAACTTCATCAGCATTTTGTGCAAAACTGGTTGCCGGTAGTGTTAAACCTACCATGATTAAACCAGCGAATAAGTTTGATATATATCTTTTCATCGGTTTTATTATTTAAGGTTTACAGTTACGTTATCAACACCTGCGTGTGGAGCGCCAGCTTCAATTAGAACTGATCCGTTTCCTTTCACAAGCCAAGTAAATTGTTGTGCCCCATCACCATCAAGGTTATTAATGGTCATAATTCTTCGGCCAGAAATTACTTCTTGGTCCTTACCAAGCTTCACTTCAACTCTTATTGGCATTAACCAACGAGAACGAGTTCCCATTTGAGTATGGGTTGGCAGCGTACCTGCATTGTAAACGTCTACCGTGATTCTTGTCATTCCTTTACCAACGGCTTCAGATTTAAGATTCACCAATTTAACATCGGCTTGCATGCCTACTAATTCAACAATAAAATCATTGTTCTTTTTAGAAGCATCACCTACCATTGACATTGGAGGATTGTTCATTTTGAATGGTGCAATACCACCTACTTCTACTTTTTGATTTGGAAAATCAGGGTGACTGATTTCTTTCCAATCAACGAAATAGTTGCTTAGGTTTTCTTGTGCTGCCCATCTTAAGAAGTTCACTTCTTGGTTTTTGTCTTTATTAGCAACAGCTCCTTCTTCATCTTTTACTGTAGGTGCCCACCATCCGGGTGTGCCTACGCTCAATCTTCCGAAGTGGAAATAAGCCCACTGCAAGAAATCACCACCTTGTTCGCCAGAAGCAGGTGCATTTTTCATTCCTGTTGTTTTGTTATATGCATCCGAAATGAATTTATTCAAATCGGCATCCTCACTCAAAACACTTGTTACTACTCTTTTTGAAGCACCAGCACGGTTGAATTTCCATGGGCTTGAAAGGTTATTTCCAGGTCCAAAAGTGAATACTGAATATAGGTTCCACTTGGTATAAAGGAAGTCTAGTAAAGCTCTGTTTTCTTTTTCAGAAACAGAATGCTCACCAGCTCCAGCTTCGAAGTATGGAAACTCATACGTTAAATTCTTTCTGAAATGGATTCCACCTTCACCATCTTCATTGAAGCTTCCGTCTTTGTCGTTATCTCTTCCTTCAGTAAATATCTTGTATTTACCTTTTTCACCTTCGCCTTTATTGGCTTTGATCATCACACGGCTATCGGCAGGGTGAGTAATCCAGTCACCTGTTGCATCTTCGACACGCATCCAAGTAATGATTCCGTCTCCGTTCAAATCATCAAAAGGATCTTCGTTCAGTTTTCCATCACGGTCATCATCCGTTTGTTTTGCATTGCCGCTTCTTTCGTATTTCAATTTTGCAAAATACTGCTCAGTAGCATCAGGACTCATGTTTGGAAAAACATAAAAAGTAGTTTTCTCCAAAACACCCGCATTATCATTCACAATTCCTTCAGCAAAACGAACTGCCATTTCTACTCCGAGAACATGTGCTCCTTCTACCCCACCGACAACGGCCATAGCTGGTTTGCTATCGACATCGCCTTTACCAAGGGTAAGCATCCAAATGTCTTTCCCTCCATCGGTTTTTGTGATTGATTCTAGTTTTACATCGGGTGAAGACCCGGCCAACTGCTTCAGCCTTTGTTCAAGCTGATTAGCGTTGTTGTAGTCTTGGGCTTGAAGAGAAACACTAAAAAGAAATAGTGCCCCCAATACCCAGTTTTTGACTTTCTGGTTCATAGGCTAATTAATAGTTTGTTCAATTAAACCATGAGTTTAAGGAAAAAATGGGGTTGAAAAAATTGAGGATTACTAAATGCATTCAATTCCTCTGTTGAATGGTAGTTGGTTGGGTTAGATGGAAGACATAAAAAAGAACCCAAAATCACTTCTGGGTTCTCAAACATAATAGCCATTTATATTAAATTGAGTAAGCTAGAATGTCATAGTTGAAAAAATATACTGGTTGAGGTTATCATTTTCAATCTACCATTTCTACAATACCTTTAACTGGTATTGTTGTGAATAACCCAATTCTGTTGTGGATGACTTATACAATAAAGACTTCCTCAAGCTCCTCTATAATTCAAAAACTTCGTTCAATAAAAAATACAGAAACAAGGCTCTATTCACTACTTTAGATGATTATTAATTTCTTAAAAACACAAATTGAGAAATCTTTGTCCATATAGCTATCTGATAATTTCGCTCTTTTTAACGATGACTGTGAATGCACAGGAGTCTCCGTTTTCTCCAGGTGACTTCCGGCAGCACTTTGACCAAGCCGAGAAACTGAGTCGCGCCAGTTTATACTCAGAATGTATTGATGAACTCACCAAATCTATAAAATTAGCACAGCTAAATCATTTAGAAAAAGAAGAGATTCAGGCCACTATTTTTCTCGCAGAGACTTTAAGAAAAACCAAAGATTACGACAAAGGAGCGGCATTACTTTTAAGATTGAAAAACACCGAGAAATACCCCCTTGAACATGTAAAAAAACTAGGACGGCTTGCTGCAATATATCACGAATCAAGCTTTGACGACCGACAACAGACCGTAGACTCTGTAAGTAAATACATTAACCTTGGGCTTGAATTTGCCGACAGCTATGACTTTGAAATTGAAAAAGCACTGCTAAAAAATGAGTTCGGTCATTTAATCGGAGGCAGTGACGCACTACCTTATCACTTAGAGGCTGCACAGCTTTTTTTGAAAAATAACGATAGACACAACTATGTTGGCGCATTGACCAAAGTCCTAAATATTTATCAGAACACACTTTATGATTATGGCAAGGCTGATTCAATTATACAAATACTTTTAAAGGAAACGGAAGGTAAAAATTGGCATACCGCAGAAGTTGAGCTTTTCAATATTATTGCCTACCAATACATTTTAAAGTCTGGCGATTCGCTCAACTATTTTAAATGGCAAAACAAAGCGAGCAATTCCTTAATTAAGTATAATGCAGCAATTGGTTCTGAAAGACTCGATAATTTTAGAGTTCAGCAAGAAACACTGAACTTTCAAAATGAAGCCATAAATGCTCAATTGGCATTAACACAACAGGAAATACGTACTAGAAATCTTTTTATTTACCTCTCTATTTTAATAGTTATCATACTTAGCATAGCTATTCTTTTTTACAGGGAATTGATATTAAGGAACAAACTCAAAGTAATGAATCAGCAGCTTGAAACGGCCAATAAGCAATACCAAATGCTAATGATCGAAAGCAACCACCGAATAAAAAATAACCTACAAATGGTGATATCAATGTTCGAGTTTGCCGAGAATACTCCAAATGCGAGTGACCTGACTGTGATAAAAAGAATGTCTAGAAAGATTCAAACAATCAGTGCATTGCACAAACACCTTTATGCAGACGTTCACAATGAAAAGGTGAGCCTAGAGTTATATTTTAACGAAATCATTAAGCTCTATTCTGATTTATCAACCACTAAGTTTATCATCTCACATCAATTTGAAAGCGCAGAGATTCGTAGCCAGCGAATAGTTTATTTTGGGCTAATTTTTAACGAAATGCTCTCCAACACAATGGAGCACTCGAAAGCAGCAACGAAACAAGCTCATATAGAGATTTCCAAAACCAATGAGTGGTTTACCTTTTATTATAAGGACAATTCACCCTGGGACAGTAATTATAAGGAAGGAACCGGTAGCGTTTTGATTAGACAGTTAGTTGAAAGAGTGGGTGGGTTCGATTTTCTTTTCGATCCTAAAAGCGGTCAGTTTAATTTTTCATTTCATGTTTAAAGCCAAAGTTGTCATTATAGAAGATGAGTTTTTTGCCGCGACACATTTAAAAAAGCTGGTGTCACAGCATAACTTTTGGGTGGTAGGGATTTTTCATAGTGGCGAGGATTTCCTCAAGGAAACCGATTGGGAGTTTGATGCTGCCATTGTTGATATTTTTCTTTCTTCAAAAGTAACAGGGTTAGACTTAGGGCCTAAACTTACGGAACATCAAAAGCCCTTTGTTTTCATAACTGCCAACAAAGACAAAGAGACATTAAAGGCTGCTGCCCGCCTAGCACCCGCTGCTTATATTAGTAAACCTTTCCATGAGGTAGATGTTACTGCCGCCTTGGAAATAATTGCTCATAAACTACCAGAAACACTTAAAATCCGTACTGCTAGTGGGGTTGAATATATTAATCCAAACGATATCGTTTATGTAAAGTCAGATGGAGTCTATGTCGAAATACATACTCCCCAGCATCACTTTATACAGAGAAAGCTCTTAAAGGAAATTGAAAACGAGCTTCCTTCATCGTTTTTACGGGTGCATAGATCTTATTTAGTAAACAGTCAGTATGTACTCCAATTTTCAGCAAATCATCTAAGCTTAAAGGGGCATAAAATCCCCATTTCAAGAAGCTATAAAGAGAGTATCGATAAGTTTTTCAATTCACAGTAACCAACTGAACATAAAAAAGTAAACAAAAACACTAAGAGTCACGGGCAGTTCACTTTAACAGACCTGCCCCTTCAATGTTTCCTTGCCTGAGTCTACTACCTGAAAATGATCAGCTTCTTTCTTACCACACCAACCTCTGATTTAACCAATACAATATAAATACCCTGAAGATAATTACCGACCTCAATATCATGGGAAGTATTTCTAATATTCGATATATTATATAGCTGAAGCCCAGACTCATTAAGTATTAAAATATCAACTGGTTTTCCATTATACTGAATCAAATCGAGTGTAATCCGATCATTAGCAGGATTTGGATAAATACTTACAGCCAATTCATCGATAAACCCATTATAAATTGAAGCCACTATTTCAGCCACAGCAACCACCGATTTAATTCCAGAGCCTCCATTATAGTTAAATACAATATCGCCAGTGTAAGTCTTAGCTTCTGAAGGAGCAAAACTTATAGTGATCGATTTACTGGTAGATGGAGTGATTCCTTCAACCTTTGCTGGACCTGTAAAGCCATTTGGATAGGTGATTGAGCTCACTTCCATTACATCGTCACCATCGTTGAAGATTGAAATTTCAATTGTTGTAGTTTCTCCTACATTGGTGGTTTCCGCACTCTGCCCTCCTTCTAGTCTTAGTATTGCCTCGGCTTGGTTGGTAATCGATATGACAAAGCTGTTTTCAAATGATAATCCCCCTGCATCTGTTGTCTTGATTCTTGTTGAATAGGATGTTTTGGTTTCAAAATCAAATGACGTTTTGGCCACTAACTTATTACCTAGAATTTCAAAAGAAGCATTATCTGTATCTCCTGTGCCATTAACCAGCGCATAGCTGTGTGTATCTCCTGTATCTTGGTCCGTTGTTGTAATTCCACCAATGATTCCACCAACTTGATTATTCTCCATGATTTGAGCATTATCAAGCGAAATCGCTGTGGCAGTTTCATTAACATCATTCACTGCAATTGAGAATTGTTTTTCAAAGAATAGGCCTTTGCTATCTGTCGTTCTAAATCGAACTGAATAGGAAGACTTACTTTCAAAATCAAGTGCAGAAGCCGATTTCAAAACACCACCCTGGATTGTGAATTGCGTATTATCGGTATCACCAGTTCCTGCCACTAAGGAATAGACATGTGTGTCACCTGAGTCTTCATCAACCGAGGCCAAATTACCAACTAAGGTTCCAATGGCAGCATTCTCAGTGAGTACAGCAGATGACAAGCTAATCCCCGTTGGACTTTCGTTCACATCCTTCACCTTGATCGTCATTGCTTGTTCAAAACTACCCTCAAAGCCATCCGTGGTTCTAAGCCTTATAGAATAGCTAGACTTTTTCTCATAGTCAACAGAAGCCGCTAAAACCAAGTTGCCATTGGTCAATGCGAATTTATCATTGTCTGTACTCCCTACCCCACTAACCAACTGATAAGTAAATATATTATCTCCAGCATCCACATCAATACTCGATAAGCCAGAAATAACAGTCCCTAGTGCTGTATTTTCATCCATGGTATTCGAAGCTAGATATATAGCTGTTGGAGCGTCATTTACATTAGTCACTAGGATTTTGAATACATCATTGGCCTTACCACCTGAAGGATCAGTAGCTGTTAATGTTACAGTTACTTCACCTACATTATCATTATCTGGAGTGCCTGAGAATGTCCTTGTGATAGGATCAAAGCTTAACCAACTGGCAGTATAACTGGCTGAGTAGGTCAATGCATCATTGTCAATATCTGCAAAGCTTGAAGAAGAAATAGTTTTCTTAAACACTGCGTCTTCAAGAATAGATTGATCTCCAGTTTTTGTAACCAAAGTAGGTACATCATTCACAGCACTGACCGTAATATTAAAGCTCATCATAGAGGCTTTGCCCTCTACCATTGCAGTTACATACAATTTATCCAGCCCATTAAAATCAGCAACGGAACTAAGCTCTATTTTACTTCCATTGATCGATGCACTAAGATTTTGATTACCAGCTAAGCTGTATGCAAATTTAGCATTCGGGTTAATTGCATAAGAGAACACAGTGCTCAAGTCTATTTCCTTCAATCCAAAATCTTCTTGTAGTGTAATATCAGATATAGAATTGGCTATTGTAATATCTTTACTATTAACAGCCGTTAAGAAATTTAAATCCTGAAGAGTAGTTAATTGACCGTCACTAACCGTCAATTTGGCTGTTTCTAAACCAACATTTCCATTAGAAGAGGTTATAGTGAGTACACTTCCGCTCATTGACAAAGCAACATTAGAAATGCTACTCACTGTATAGGTCAAATCTTTTGCCGCGGTCTCTTTATCCTCAAAGAAATTCGCAAGGTCTAGTGAATAAGTTGGAAAACCTTGAACCAGCGCCTGAGTGTTTAG
Organism: Roseivirga sp.; assembly: GCF_034669765.1. Classification (GTDB taxonomy): domain Bacteria; phylum Bacteroidota; class Bacteroidia; order Cytophagales; family Cyclobacteriaceae; genus Roseivirga. The sequence goes on along the minus strand of NZ_JAXMOQ010000002.1, from coordinate 16,584 downwards.
CGCTTTGCTCAAAATTGGAGAATCATTCACTGGAGTTACTGTTACTTTAAAAGTTTTACCAGTAGATAAGGCTGTTTTGGTTCCCGTTCCGTCATCCGCATTAACCGTAAACTCAAGCTCTCCAAAGAAGTCCGCTTTTGGAGTTACTGTCAATGACCCATTTTCAATTTTATAGGATACATTATTATCGGCATTGGAGCTGGCCAGATAATTAAAGACACTTACATTTCCATCAATATCAGTCGCAGAAAGAGGTATTATCAACTGATTATCTTCCGCTACGGTTTGATTTTGAATATCCCCCATGATTGGAGCATCATTTACTGGCACTATTACCAAAGTGAAATCATCGGTGACTACTTGTGGGCTTGAACTCCCCACCTCAGTAACCAACAGCTGGACATTTACATTGCCATTAAAATCATTGGTGGCTTTCAATTCTATTTTACCATCCACTACTGTTCCAGTAACATTTGAATTGGATGAAATCACTTGATAAGATAATTGACTATCTGGATCAGTAGCCGTAAAACCTACCGACAGCGTTTTATCTTCATCCATTGACTGATCATTTATATCCAATAATGTTGGTGCATCGGGAACGTCAGTTACCTGAACTCGAGCGTAAGCCAACAAGGTTTCATTTCTTCCTTTATGTGTTACACTGAATTGTACCGAATCCTTTAATCCAATTTCTGATGCAGAAGTATATGCTATCGTCCACTCGGTTAAACCATCCTTGCTAGAAGCTAGCTTAGGGCTACCAACAGTTCCACTAATAGGCCCTTTTACGATTGCAACTACAGCATCTGACAAGTCAAAGTCACCAAATTCAACGGCAGATAGTTTAAGATTAACCGTTTCATTTTCAGGCACAGATGAATCAACTGAGAACACGGAGAAATTACCATCAATAGATGAATCATCATTAATTCCGCCACCACCTAAGTTACCAGCGGTGTTTCTACTAAATATTTGTGCTTTTGAATCGTGAAATCCATTTGTGGTTGATATACTCACACCCAACAAAACTTTAGTATTTGTAAATAATGCTGGGTAGTCAGTTTTACTCAATGACACTTTATATGTTAGTGTGCTACCATCAATTATAAAAGCTGATTTAGGTATGGCAATATTTTCTCTAAATGTTTTGTTTATTTTTTCTTCTTTACCCCTATAAAAACCACTGATGAAATACTCGTTATTGATTACTTGATCATCCAGTTTAACCACAAGGTCAATACTGTTTTCATCTTTTGGTTCTATCGTAATAGGATAAAGCGTATGCTTTGAATCAGGAACCCTAAATTTAAAACGTACTGTGGCTTCCTGTGAAGACAGACCTCCACCCTGCTCGACTGCTTTGAATATTACTTGATCTTCATACACCGTTTCAGGAGAAAGGCCATTGGGTACAAAAGTGTATTCACCGGCTTGTGTACGAGCCGTCAAGGTGCCTAAACTAGGTCCTTCAACAATGACAAAATCAACAAGTTCACCTTCTGGGTCATAACCTATCAATTTAAATAAACTACCCGGTACATGGGCAATTCTTACAGAAGGAGCCATTGCAATTGGTGCTCTATTCTTAAGCCCTTTCCCTACAACAAATAATTGTTGTACATCGGCATTGCTTATTACCTCAAGCCTATTGAGTAAAAACTGATCATCTGTTGGGCTGAAAGTAATATTGACTGTTTTTTCCTGTCCAATCCCCAAAGTAAAGTTTGATTCACTCGCACTAAATCCTACCGGTAGTTTAATGTTACTTACTTGTAAGCTTGCATCTGGACTTGTGTTCTTGATCTTCACTTGACGTGTTTTGCTTGCCCCTATTTTCACTAGGTCGAATATGATGCTATTACCTCCTAATTCGATATTAGTAGCATCGACAATAGTCAAAGCTGCTGTAGGTTCTGCTACATCAGCAACCGTTATGGTTTTGGCCGTCTCATAGGTTCCCCCTCGTAAATCCGCCACTTGAATTCTGACTGAAAGCGACTTTACATCTTCATAGTTAAAAGACAAGCCTGCTTTTTTGAAGAGCTTATTACCTACGATATCAAACAGATCATTGTTCGTACTTCCCGAGCCACTGACAAGTTTGTACGAATGAAGATCTCCTACATCAACATCATTAGTAGATAAGCTACCTATCTCTGTACGGTTGATGATGTTTTCTGCAATTGCCGATGTGCTCAAGTTTATTTCGGTAGGAAGTTCATTTCTGGCCTCAAAGCTCTGATTTAAAATGGGCGATGCCAAGTTACTATTATTTTGGGCATCGATAATGGTGTTTGCTTTTAGACCTACCGAGGCATTACCATCAAGTATAGAGTTTAAAGTAAAACTGTAAGTATCTCCTGTTCCTTCTAGATTAGAAATAGAGGCATTATTCAAGATAAAGTCTGTGACTTCAAGTCCAGTAATAGCTTCACTAAATTTAAGTGAAACCTTCACAGAAGGTGTAAAAGCCAATCCGTTCACTTCTGCAGTTAAGGTCACCACGGGTTTTATTTCTTCTAAATCGGTAACGGTAATTGTTACCGTATGAATAGATTCATTTTTTCCATCATTTGCTTTGATTTTAATGATGTAAGCATTGTCTTTATTAGCGTCTTTTGGATCTTCATAATTAGGTGCAGATCTGAAGGCAATCACTCCATTGGCAATCGTAAATAGCGCTTCATCATTGCCAGTCCCTAAACTGTAGGTAATTGCATTTGCATCAGTTGCTTTGACGGTATAGGCCGCCCCTGTTCCATTTTCCGTAAAAGTTGCTTTGGTGGTTGATGTAAATACAGGCGCAATTTCGTCAACATCCACAATGGTGATGGTCACCGTTTGCGAGACCGTATTGAAACCATCATTTGCATTGATTACTATTATATAACTGTTCTTGGTTTCAAAATCTGGAGCAGATTTGAAAATCAATTCACCAGAAGTAGCATTAATATTAAAAAATGATTCGTCATTGCCATCACCCAAACTGTAGGTCAATGGGCTATTATCTGTTGCAATAGACGTATAAACTACCTCTGTACCATTTTCAATAAAACTTACTGTAGTAGCTGATGTAAATACAGGAGCAATTTCGTCAACATCCGCTATGGTGATAGTCACTGTTTGTGAGGCAGTATATAAGCCATCACTTGCCTTTACTACTATTGTATAGTTGCTCTTAGTTTCATAGTCTGGTGCAGATTTATATGACACTTCACCAGCTGAGATATCGAAAAAATCCTCATCGTTATCAGTCCCTAAACTGTAAATAATTGCACTGGCATCCGTAGCAGTGACGGTATATGCCGTGCCCGTTCCGTTTTCTGTAAAAGTTGCTGTTGCAGCCGAAGTGAATATAGGAGCAGTTACGTCATTAACAGTGATAGTAAACGACTGGTTCGATACATTCCCTAACTCATCTCTTGCCTCAAGTAAAACTGAATGAGGACCCGAAGGAGCTGAAGAAATCCCTTGAATAAACGTTTTTCCTATCGAGCGTTTGAGTACATAAGGACCAGAACTAATGTATAATTCCCCATTTGAATCAACTGCAATTCCAGAAGGACGTCCTATCCCTGCCTGTACCCCAATTCCAGCTGAATAAGCGTCTGTTCCATTACCTATTATAGTAGTTGTTACACCCGCTTGGTCTATTCTTCTTATACGTCTATTACCATTATCAGCTACGAAAACTACCCCCAGATCGTCCACTGCTATACCACTTGGGTATTGAAAATAAGCAATCCCAGGATCACCATCTTTAACTCCACCATTTCCGCTCCAAACTAATGTTGTCACCATTCCATCAGGCGCTATTTTTCGGATACTGTGATTGTACTGATCAGAAACATACAAGTATCCATTTAGATCAACTGCCAATCCACTCGGCCCATCGAACGATGCAGACGTCCCAATACCATCGGAATGGCCTCTGCTGCCATTACCAGCTATAGTAGTCACCTCTCCAGAGGGGGCTATTTTTCTAATCCGACCATTTATAAAATCTGCAACGAATACATTTCCCGATTTATCCACATCGATGCCCATTGGATTGCTAAAGGATGCATTAACCCCTTGCCCATCTCGGAATGCATCATCCCCCGAACCAGCCATAGTTGTTACTTCTCCATCGGGGCTTATTTTTCTTATTCTATTATTTTGCCAGTCTGAAACGTATAAGTATCCAAGATGATCCACCGCTATGTCATATGGTCGATAGAATTGAGCTGATAGACCATTGCCGTCAGAATAACCAGGCACGCCAGAACCAGCAAAAGTAGACACTACTCCCTCCTTGCTAATTTTTCTGATTCTATGGTTAGAATTATCTGCGACAAAAATATTGCCCTGATTGTCGATAGCAAGACCATATGGATTTGCAAAAGATGCATTCACTCCTGTTCCATCCATATATCCACCCCTTGAACCAGCAAATATGTCCACCTCATCCAAGGTTTCATTTTTCAAATTCAACCAACTTGGAATCTCGGAAGCGCTAATGACTACTTTATCATTCTCGGGGTCAGTTACTGTAATATTGTAGCCATAAGTCTCATTATCATCAATTTCAGTAATAGGTGTTGAAGTAAAAACAGGAGCTTCATTAAGGTTTGTAACACTAATATTCACAGTTTTACTTACAGAGTTCACTCCATCATTTGCATTAATTTCAATAACGTAAGTGTTATCGGTACCCAAACCTATTGGCGATTCAAAATCAGGAGAAGATTTAAAAACGACCTCTCCGGAAGCCGCACCAAAATCAAATAAAGCCTCATCATTGTCTGTGCCAAAGCCATAAGTAACAGTGTTTACACTAGTTACTTGAGCCGTATAAACCACCCCAGTTCCATTCTCAGTGAAATTTACAGTTGCAGCAGAAGTGAATACGGGTGGAGGAACAGTTTCGTTAAGCAAGTTGATGCTACTACTAATTGAAAACACCTGCTCATTTCTGTCATTACCAGTATTATTACCAGTATCAATAACTTTTATCAAGGTTACTTCTCTTGTACCAGCTACTGGGGATTGATTGGTATTACTATAAGTTATACCATTTATAAGGTCGATTGTTGAATCATCGCTTAAGCCTTGAGATGCTGACAGTCTAACTGTCGCTATATCATCGACTAATTCAATATTAACAGTGATTGAATTATTGACTGTTACTCCAGACTCGCCATCTGTTAATGTAAACTGCTGACCATCAATAAAAATAAGTTCTTCTGCGCCATACACTAAATTGTTAACTGTAAATTCTATTTGACTAATTTTCTGAGAAGACTCTACTGCAGAGGCATTAGTATCCTTAAAAAGACTTACTGGATTATTACCTACATAATGTGTAGGGTTCAATGGAGAGGAACTCAAATAAGGTTCTGTATCTGTTCCAATCAGCGTTACATTGGAAGTTATTGCAAAAGTTCCAGTATTATTATTATCTGCCTCATTGCTCCCATTATCTTGAATAGTTTTTAAAACAAAAGTTCGAACATTTTCCACATCAGGATCTCTACCAGCATAGTTATACTTTACGTTGTTCAATATTGTATTAAACACATCAGTAGTAATACCTGATTCTTTAGTAAAGGTCATTGTATTTACTCCAGAAATCACTTCACGCCTCATCTCCAAACCATTGTTTTGAGTAGTACCTCTAGAGTTAGATAACCATATGGTTGAACCATCAAAACTCTCAAAGCTCCCAGCATTTGGAAAGGCAGCTATGTTTGTCAACTCTATAGAAAAAGAGGTAATCAACTGATCTGGCTCCACTGTCGAAACTGAAATATTCTCAAATAACAAAGTACTAATGCCAGACTGAAAAGCTTCGGTATAGGTAAAATCTCTGCCATTACCTGTTAATAGTGGTGGGTCATTGCTATCAGCAACTGATACTATCACTGTTTGACTCACCTCATTTATCCCATCACTTACCCTAATTTCAATCACATAGGTATTATCCGAATCTGAATCGGTTGCAGATTCGAAGTCGGGAGAAGATTTGAATGTTACCTCTCCAGTTGCAGCATTAATATTAAAAAGGTTCTCGTCATTACAAGCACCTAATGAATAACTAAGCGTATTGGTATCAGTAGCTACCGCTGTGTATGCGACTCCTGTTCCATTTTCTGCAAAACTAGCTGTGATAAGTGATGTGAACACTGGATTTGTATCGTCAACATCAGTCACAGTAATGGTTACCGTCTGGTTTACCTGATTTACGCCATCACTGGCTCCGACTTCAATCACATAGACATTATCCGTGTTTGCATCTAATGGTTCCTCAAAATCTGGGGAAGTATTGAATGTTATCACTCCCGCATTTATATTGAATAATGCTTCGTCATTGTTTGTGCCTAAGCTATAAGTAATCGTATTCGTATCAGTAGCTGTAACGGTGTAAGCTGTGCCTGTTGCGTTTTCGGTAAAAGATATAGTGGCGGGAGAAGTGACGATGGGCGCTGTAACATCATTGATTTCAATTTGAAAATTCTGATAAACTGTTCCTTCATTATTATCATTCAAACTAAGGCTTACGTCATGGGTCCCTGATTGCCCAATGGCTGAGCCAGAAAGGATATACTTTTTCGAAATCTTTCTTATTCGTGAATTACCTGCATCAGCGACAATTATATTGCCTGCATGGTCAATTGCAATACCAGCTAGCGTATTAAACTTGCTCTCTTCTGCGGATCCATCGTTGAATCCTGAAGTGCTACCTGCAATTGTACTTACATTTCCAGAAGCATCTATCTTTCGAACTTTATCATTGAATCTATCGGTAACGTAGAGATTGTTTGAAGGATCAATTGCTAAAAATAAAGGATATTTAAATTGGGCACTTTGACCTAAGCCATCGGCATACCCAGCACTTGATCCAGCAAATGTCGTGACGTTACCTGATTGGTCAATTTTTCTTATTCTATTATTACCAGAGTCTACTATATATATATTACCACTTTTATCAATAGCAACATCCGTAGGTGAGGAAAACTGGGATAGGTCAGAACTACCATCGCTATAGCCTCTTGTGGAACCAGCTAATGTAGTAACCAAACCTGAAGGTGTTATTTTTCTAATTAGGTGATTGCCCGCATCCGCAACAATTAGATTTCCTTCTTGATCTATTGCAGAGCCCAAAGGATTTGAAAATTTAGCATCCGCCCCTTGTCCGTCAGCATAACCAGGTTCACTTCCTGCAAGTGTAAATATTTCCCCCTTGCTGGTCATACGCTCAATTGTACCAAAACTGTACGTAGAAATATAAAATACACCATCATCAGCAATGGTTACATGACTAGGATGCATTGCAGAAGTAGTACCACCATTATAGGTAGAGGTCCTCCGGTAAACACTAGCAAATGAGGTAACCTCTCCTTCAGGAGTTATTTTTCTTATACTGTTACTGTTTTTTTCAGCCACATAAGTGTTCCCAAAGCCATCTGAGGCGAGGCCTAAAATTTCATTAAATTTCGCACTAACACCAACACCATTTTGAAAACCATTGACTGAACCCGCAAGTGTTTCAACACTATGCTCAGACTCAATTTTTAACCAACTTGGTAAGACGGAATTGTTTAGAGATAAAGAATCAAAATCTATATCATTAATTACCAACTCATATTCATAGGCTTGATTATCATCCACCTCTAAAACAGGTGTTGAATCTATTGTTGGAGCATTGTTGGCTTGAACAAGAAATGTCTCTTCTAAATCTGTAGGAGTTAAGTTTACCAACTCGTTACCATGAATATCAGTGATGTCTGTACTAGCCTTTAAATTCAAATCAATCAAACCAGTCTTGGCAACATTGATTTTTATGGTATACAGGGTTTCATCAAATATGTCTTTGGTAATATTTATTGCAAGGTTTTCCGCACTATTGAAACTAATTTCAAAATCCGTAACATCAACGTTTAAAACCTTCTCACTAAACTTCACTCTGAATGCTACCCTATCTGTTTTTATTGTTTCTTCTATGGGGTCAATCCTTACTATCTCGGAAATAAAAGGAGCAATATGATCTCTCACTTGAAGAGTGAAATTTTGATAAATAAATTCGGAGTTACTATCAGTGGCAACTAAAGAAACCTCATGATCACCTACATGCTCGAGTGGATTACCACTTAAAACGTTAACCATGTCTATGATCCTAAATTTAGGTTCTGAACCATGTAAAAGTATAAGTTGATCATCAGCACCTTGTCTCATGCTCCTAGTATTCCGTAACTTAGCTTGGCTTCCAATACCATCCACTAATCCTGTACCACTACTACCACCAGCAATAGTACTGACCAATCCATTGGCATCAATCATTCTAATCCTAGAAGCTTCTCCTACAAATATTCTATTCTTAGTGTCCACAATAATACCAGTAGGAGCTGAAAACAATACATCGCCCACACCCCCATCTTGATAACCCTCTATACCACCAGCAATCGTAGTAACCATGCCTTGAGAAGAAATTTTTCTTATCTTATGATTGTATTGGTCAGTAACATAAACATTGTTTGCTGCATCAATACTAATGGCCGAGGGAGTGTTAAATAGTGCTACATCACTGGCTCCATCCAAATACCCAGGATCAATTACTCGGGAGCTTAAACCATTAACATTTCTTGTTTTAATATTATATTTACCCGCAAAATTAGTGACTTGACCACTTATGTCAATCTTCCTAATTATATGGTTTCTACTATCCGCGATATACATATTACCACTAGTGTCGAACTCAATATCAATTGGCCAAAAGAAAATTGCCTCTAATCTATCTCCATTAATTACTTCTGGTCGACTGTAAGGCCCTGAACTTGGAATGTCTTCAAAACGGGTACCAGCAAAAATTGAAACCTCACCTTCAAGTGTCACTCTCCTGATCAAGCCATTTCGCATATCTGCGATATATAACAAACCATCTGGTCCAAACTCAATATCCATTGGTGTGTAAAATGAAGCATTCACCCCAGTTCCGTCTAAAGAACCATAATCCTCAATGCCTGCCAAGAGTGTTATTTCACCAGTAACGGCATCAACTCTTTTAATTTGATTTCCATCAATTGCGTAAATATTCCCAATACCGTCTTTGGTAAATGCTGATCCAATACCAGTTGTGCTCGTCACTTTACCCGTCAATCGAAGTTTTAGCCAGTCTGGGCCTTGTGCCAATGAGAAAATTGATTCATCAGGCTTAGAGGTAAGAACACTGTAAACATATTCTTCATCCTCATTCACACTTACAATAGGAGTCGATTTAAACTCAAAAACAATTTCTTCGACATCCGTTACTGTAATGGTAACAATTTGACTTACCTCATTTACTCCATCACTCGCATTCACTTCAATCACATAATCGTTATCCGTATTCGTATCTGTCGGTGTCTCAAAATCTGGAGCCGATTTAAAAGTTACTTCACCAGAAGTAGTATTAATATTAAAAAGGTTCTCGTCATTACAAGCACCTAATGAATAAGTAAGCGTATTGGTATCAGTCGCTACCGCAGTGTATGCGACTCCCGTTGCATTCTCTGTAAAAGTAGCTGTAATCAATGATGTGAACACTGGATTTGTATCGTCAACATCAGTCACAGTAATTGTTACCGTTTGGTTTACCTCATTTACACCATCACTGGCTCTGACTTCTATCACATAGGCATTATCCGTGTTTGCATCTAATGGTGCCTCAAAATCTGGGGGAGTATTGAACGTTATCACTCCCGCATTTATATTGAATAAGGCCTCATCATTGCCAGTGCCTAGGCTGTAAGTAATTGCACTGGCATCTGTGGCTGTTATTATATAAGCTGTGCCTGTTCCGTTTTCTGTAAATGTAGCTGTAGTGGCTGAAGTGAAGACTGGATCAGTTGCATCCAGAACCGTAATGGTGAAGCTCTGCTGTGCAGTACCTCCGTTACCATCGGCTGCATCGAGTACAACGCTGTGTGTACCCAACTGATCGGTAGGGTTGCCGCTCAACAAGGCTTCTGTAATTTCTATTTTTCTAATGCTGTGTGTTTGTGCAACGTATAAATCACCATTTTGATCAGCAGTCATATGATATCCGAAATAGAATGAAGCACTTGTTCCAATACCGTCTACTGAAACTATCGGGGAAAAAGAGGAACCCGCTACTGTTGTCACTTCCCTCTCGGCAGTAACCTTTCTTATTCTTTGATTAAATTGGTCCAAAACATATAGGTTTCCTGACGGATCAAATACAACATCAACCGGATTATAGAACTCAGCTTCAGATCCTGTTCCATCAGCGAAGGAAGCATTTCCTGAACCCACGAAAGTGGTGACAACTCCCTCTGGGGTAATCTTACGAATCAAATTATTTTCTCTATCTGCTAGGTAAATATTTCCATCCGGCCCTACTGCCAAACCTCTTGGATTATCGAATTCAGCTTCAGTTCCCGTGCCATTGGATGACCCCCTATTTCCAGATCCCGCCAATGTGGTGACAACTCCCTCTGGGGTAATTTTTCTGATTGAGTAGTTCTGGTCATCACTTACATACACATTACCCTCAGAGTCTACCGCAAGCCCAGCAGGGTTATTGAAAAGCGCTGACGTACCTATACCATCTGCTCCACTTCCAAATGACCCTGCCAATGTAGTTACCACACCAGAAGGACTAATTTTTCTTATCGTATGATTACCCGAATCAGCAACATAGATATTACCGTCAGCATCAATTGCAAGAGCACTTGGTAGGAAAAAACGAGCTTCAGTACCAGTACCATCGACCAATCCGCGACTTGTTGAGCCCGCCCATGTTGAAGTAACTCCTTGCGTATCGATAATTCGAATTCTATTATTTTGTTGATCGGCTACATAGATATTGCCAACAGCATCTACCACAATGCCTCTTGGATCCCAAAAAGAGGCAGCGGCCCCTGTGCCTTCAGCAGATCCAAACACACTACTCCCAGCAATTGTGCGAACAATAGCCTGTCCTTCACTCAGGTTGAGCCAGGAGGGTTTAGTATTTGCGGTCACCGTTACGGCATCTCCATCCGCATCACTCGTGGTTATGGCATAAATATAAGTAGCATTATCATTGATTGTCGTGACTGCTGTGGATGTGAAGGTTGGATTTACATCACTGACATTGGTTACCGTAATAGTGACCGTTTGATTAGTTGAATTTCCTACGTCATCTCTGGCAATTATTCGGACTAAATATGTGTTATCTAAACCTACATCCGATGGGCTTTCAAAGTCAGGAGCATATTTAAAAGTAACCACACCCGTTGCGCCCACAATGTCGAACTTGTCGCCATCATCTCCTGCATCAATACTGTAAGTAACTGTATTCACATCGGTAGCCAATGCTGTATAGGCAGTGCCTGTTCCGTTTTCAACAAAAGTAGCCGTGGTTGCCGAAGTGAAAACGGGATTTGTATCGTCTACATCAGTCACGGTGATGGTTACCGTTTGGTTTATCTGATTTACCCCATCGCTGGCTTTAACCTCAATCGCATATGCATTATCTGTATTCGCATCTATTGGCGTCTCAAAATCTGGAGCAGATTTAAAAGTTACTTCACCAGAAGTAGCGTCAACATTAAATAGCGCTTCATCATTACCTGTACCTAATGAGTAAGTAATGGCACCGTCATCCGTAGCGGTAATGGTATAGGCCGTGCCTGTTCCGTTTTCAGTAAAAGTTGCTGTAGTGGCTGAGGTGATGATTGGGTCTGTTACGTCACTCACCCTAATGTTAAGGTTATGCTCAACAAAACCCTTATTATCATTGCTTATCAAGCTTAAGTCATTTATGCTTGAATAAGAGTCATCAGGAGTTTTTAATTCAGATACCCAGTCCAATTTCTGGGAATATATTTTTTGGCTTAAAAGAAGAAAGATCAAAGAAAGCAATGAATACTTCACAATGGGTAAAAGACGAGCCATATAAGCTGTAGGGTATAGTTTTGGTTATATCGCCTAAAGATAACTTAATTCCTCAAATACTATTGAAATTGTTCTAAAAACAAATGTAATAAGTCATAAAAAAGTAAGGAGCTTCCATTTCCTCTGCTGAATGGTGGTTAATCTGTTCAAATGGATGTGAGTATTTGAAGGTGGAAATTCTAGTCTGTTTTCTAATTACAGCCCCAAGGGTGACAATCAACTTAAATCCCTACCCTTTCAGCAACTTCTTTTCTTGTTTTAATACCCAGTTTCCCATAGATGTTTTTGATATGAAACTTAACGGTATTTATAGAAATGAATAGCGCTTCTGCAATTTCTGGGTTTGAATACCTTTTCGCTAAAAGGTAGAGTATTTCTGCTTCGCGTTCTACCAAGTTGTATTTCCCCACTAAGTCCTCTATATCGATTTGCTGAGTACTTTCATCAAGTTTTCGAATAATCTTAATCCTGTTTTCTAGAATATTTTTTATTCGTGCCAGAAATTCAGTGGAACTGAATGGTTTGGTCAAATAATCATCAATACCCAAAGTGAGGGCATAGAGTTTATCGACATGATCGGCCCTGGCGGTTAACATTACCAGTGATACTTGATGCAGTGCTTTGTCCTTTTTAATGGCTTCCAATAACTCAAATCCATCCATTACAGGCATCATCACATCCGAAATCACAATATCAATCCTTTCGGCCTTTAGAATATCCAATGCAATCTTACCGTTCTCAGCCTGTTTGACTTCAAAGTATGGGGCAAGGGTTTTGGTGATAAAAGCACGCATTTCAGGGTGATCTTCAGTGACAAGAAGTACTGGTTTATCTAATTTAAACTTCGTTGCATAATTGGAAATCGTTTCTGTAAGGGCGCTTTCCAATTCTTGTTCTTGACTCTCAATAACTGAAGATTTAAATATTGTTTCTTCAAACACTTCTTTAATTGGCAATATCAAAGTGAACGTGGTTCCTTGGCCTAATTCGCTATCCACTTTTAAGCGCCCTCCATGTAAAACGGTAAGTTCCTTTGCCAATGCCAAACCAATCCCAGTGCCACCCTCAGCTTTCTTGTCGGGTTGATCGGATTGGTAATAACGGTCAAAAACAAAGGGAATATCAGCTGGATGAATACCAACCCCGCTATCCGTTACCTTTATAAAAAGTAGATTATCTTCAATATCCTCATCTACTACTACGGAAATGCAGCCTCCCTCAGGCATAAACTTTAAGGCGTTTGAAAAGAGGTTATTAATAATTTTTGTGCACTTATTTTCATCTATTAAAATAGCTAAGTCCGCTTTCGGGTAGAATTTGTAGCTTAAACTAATGGACTTATGTTCAAAACCAGATTTATAGTCGGACAAGAGCAATTCAATAAAATTATTAACTCGCACAGGATTCTCAACCAATTCAAGTTTCCCTGCATCCAACTTTGCTAAATCTAAAATCTCCTCTACTAATGAAAGTAAGTTCACACCATTCCGACTAGCAGTTTCTAAGGTCTGAAGTATTTCTGGGTCATCTATTTTACCATTATGTATAAGTGACTCTAAAGGTGCATTGATCAATGTCAACGGTGTTCTCAGCTCATGAGAGATATTGGCAAAAAGTCTAGATTTGACCTTATCTAATGCTTGTAGTTTTTCGTTGGTTTTTGAAATTTTCTTTCGACTCCAAAAAATAAAGCCTACAATAACCATTAACAAAAACAAGATGACAAACAAAATTAACCTTTGCTTAGCTTGAAGTTTTTGCTCACTGAGCAGTAGATTATTTTTCAACTCAACCCTATCTACCTCATGTGTGACCTGCACTTCAGCTAAATTTTGATAGTAATTATCGGTGTTAATATCCGATTGGATATAGAAAAAGCAATGGTAGTAATCCAGCGCCTCTTTGTACATACCTTTGTTTCTATAACAAATAGATAAGTTGTTAAAAGAATTGGATCCTAGCCCCTTCATTCCCGCAAACATAGAAATATCAAGTGCTTCCAAGTGATATGGAATGGCTTTATCATACTCCCGTTTAACAAGAAATTCATTTCCTATGTTATTGAGAATGTGCGCCTGCAATATATAATTGCCCACTTCTTTGGCTACAGACAAACCTTCCTGAAAGTATTTAATAGCCAATTCACCCTTTTGATACGAACCGGCCACATTTAAATGTCTGGCTAAAGATTCCATCATAAGCGTATCGGATTTATTTAAATCTGATTTTAATAGCGCAATGGCCTCTTCGGCATATCCTAGTTTCATTTTATGGTCATGTTCCAACATAACCTTGGCGTAAAGCAGGTAAGATTTACTCAATGGGTCACTTACCGTTTCGAATAAACCTATGGCTCTTTGAAAATAGAATTTATATGGGCGGCCCAATACATTTCCTAAGCGGATATTATTTGCGATCTCAAAACAGGCAATCGCTATGATTTTTTCTTCTCCAAGTTTCTCTGCCAAATAAAGAGTCCTTGTATAATATTGATAGGAGTCCTTTACATTGTCTACCCATTTGGACTCTCTACCTAATCGCTCATTCAATCCCATTTCTAACCTGTCATCTCCCTTTGCTCGATCCAATTGATCTTTCAAAGCGTTTATTTTATTGGCTGACTTCTCATTTTTTATATTTTCTAAAACTTTCACCACCTCCTGTGCTGTCAAATCTTTTGACAATAATCGAACTAAGGAGTCTGTTTTTGAAGATAGTTGATAACTATAGGATTGACCATTTGAGGTCATGGGATTGATAAACAAAACCAAATGAATGAATATCACTAAGTATTTAAAATAGAGATTTAATGGCCTCTTAGCTGGAGTCATATTAGGTGTAAATTAATATCAAGGTTAATTAATGGCTTTCCAATTTCAGGATAGCCTCAATATAGGAGCGTTTATTTCAAGATCAAATGCAATAAGTTAATTACAAATATGCGGCCTCAACTCCATTGACTTGGCAAAATACAGCAATCACATAACCAAAATTATAATCGCTATCCGTTAAAGACTAATGCCATTAAATCTCCACCACCACCTTCCCAAAAGTCCCACCGTTTTTCATAGCTACAAAAGCCAATATTGTTGCTGAAAACATCAAACTGGTGCAAATAAATTTCACTTAATTTTAATTGTTAAAGATCACTATTTGCTCGAGTTCTTGTTCGTTATCAATTTCCCCTTCTTTCGGAATACGCAAATCACATCTTTGAAACTGTCGTACTAATGTAATTTCTAGTACTTGGAAGACTTCCTCAATCCAAAAACACAAGCCTCTTATAAGCCTTATTTAATGCTCATAAATACCATACTAGGCATTTCACTTAGCACTAATAATGGGTGAAAGGATCATCTGTGGGCTGATTTCTAACATTAAGTTTGTTCAAGAGCCTTATCAGATAACTTATGATTTCAACTAGAAAGAAAGGAAGTCAGGTAGGTTCAAAAGGAATTTAAAAAAGCACAATACTGATAGATCCGATTGTTTTATACATCTCGTAAATACAGGTGCTTGAGACTTAAAGTAAAGGCCAAAAGTCCATTACCAGAAGTCTGAATAGAATTAGAGAACTTAATTAAAATCACCTAAGCAATGATCAAGACGAATCTTAATCAACTGATTCTTATACCCTTTTTGTTCTTGACTTTGAACCTAGGACTTAGCGCACAATCAGTTGGTATAGGTAGTGTTGATTTCAAACCAGACAGCGCAGCAATCTTAGAGTTAAAGTCTAATAATCAAGGTTTACTTATACCCCGATTATCAAGTCAACAAAAACAAGCAATAGCCAATCCTCCCCTTGGACTCCTAATATTTCAAATTGATGAGCCAGTCGGGTTTCATTTTTACTCAAAGAGTGGCTGGAATTATTTAATCGATTTCGATCAGCAAAAGAGCCTTAGTTTTCAACAGTTGAGTTTTGATGAAACAACCGGCCTTTTAACCTTAGAAAATGGCGGATCTGTGAAACTAAGCAGGTCCTTTAACGGAAACGCGCTCTTAAGTGGCACCACAAACCCTACTTCCTCCAATGGCGTAGACGGTGACTTCTTTATCAACACTACTACGCTAGACTTATTTGGACCTAAAACTATTGGGAACTGGGGAAGTGCAACTTCCATCATTGGAACCCAAGGAGTTCAGGGAATTCAAGGTATTGCTGGTGCTAAAGGAGACCAAGGTATAGCTGGAACTAACGGCACTAATGGAATTGATGGTGCAAAAGGTGACAAAGGTGATAAAGGAGATCAGGGTATAGCTGGAACCAACGGTACTAACGGAGCTGATGGCGCAAAAGGTGATAAAGGAGACAAAGGAGATCAGGGCATTCAAGGAGTAGCTGGCGCTAAAGGAGACAAAGGCGATCAGGGTATAGCTGGAACCAACGGTACTAATGGAGCTGATGGCGCAAAAGGTGATAAAGGTGACAAAGGTGATCAGGGCATTCAAGGAGTAGCTGGTGATAAAGGAGATAAAGGCGACCAAGGTATTGCTGGAACTAATGGTACCAATGGTGTAGATGGCGCTAAAGGTGACAAAGGTGATAAAGGAGATCAGGGTATAGCTGGAACCAACGGTACTAACGGAGTAGCTGGCGCAAAAGGTGATAAAGGTGACAAAGGTGATCAGGGCATTCAAGGAGTAGCTGGCGCTAAAGGA
>NZ_JAXMOQ010000001.1:0-743607 GCF_034669765.1 Roseivirga sp. | reverse complement strand
TTACTTGCCCAAAGTCATCAAGAATTTCAATACTAGAAACCTGAAGCCCACCAGAAAAATTTAAGTTCGAAGTCAAGATTGAAGACGTATTCATGGCTTCATTAAAAGTAATTTTCAGCTTTGTTTCTGATTCCGTAGAAAGCGAGGTTACTAATGGAGCCGTAGTGTCTGGCGTGGTGTCAAAAACTGAATTCTGAATACCTGGCGTTCCGCCATTCGCACTATTTGTAGCAATCCAATTACTCTTATCGAAACAAATAGCCAAAGGATTGATCAACTCCATGCTATAGCCTCCATTATCCTTGGCATCGGACTGATAATAACTGCGGTCATAAGCCACTTCAAAAATGATATTTCCATTAGCATCTTTGAGTTTCGCCTCATCTTCAATCGTCAAAGTTGGAAATGAGTTTACGCCCAAAACATCACCATAAACAGCCAAAGTTGCGGTGGCTGAATTGCTTGATAAAATCAAATATGTATCTGGTAATATGTTCTTCTTTGTCAGTTTATAATCCCCGTCATTATTACCAAAAAAGAGACCTTCCAAATCAATAATTCGTCCTGAATTGTTATAAATTTCAACATACTCTACCTCTGGCAAGCCTTTACTTGGTGTAGGAGTGGCCATAATTTCTGTGATCAAAAGTTCATGAAATGCCGGGCTATCTCCTCTTACAAAGGTGAAACTATTAGAGGATAGTGTATTGCCAGAGCAATCTGTAATGCCGCTTGTAGTAAGAACACGTTCATAGCCCTTGATAAACTCCTTATTCAATTTCAATTGAATACTTCTACCAAAAGGATTGAGCACTGTTACAGAAATTACAGAAACACCGTTATGCAAAGTGAAGTTGGCAGGAATCAAAGTACCAATATCCATAGCTTCGTCAAAACTCAGTTTCAGTTCGGTTGTAGAAATAACTTCAAACTTGGTCACAGACGGAGCCGCAACATCTGATGAGACATTAAATACCGAATTCGGACTGCTTGGTGTTCCTCCATTCGGAGAAACGGAAGCCGTAAAATTGGTATATTCAAAACAGGGTTTTTCAGGATTGATTAGCTCCACCGAAAAACCTCCATCAGCTTTTGTTACATCATTATAAAAAGCTTGTTCGTAGGCAATTGAGTCAATTACTATCTTATTTCTTCCGAGTAAGTAAACGGATTCGCCCGTGTTGGACAATGAAGGAAAGTTGCTTAACCCTATAGCTTTACCATATTTTAAGTATTCTGTTACTGCCCCTTGGCTTGTCACCGCTAAATATTCACCTGGGGCTAAAGTTTGAGCCGAGAACACTGCCGTGTCTCTTTTGTCGGTAATTAAGAAATCTCTTAGCTCAAGGTTTTTATTCCCACGATTGTATAGCTCAATAAACTCCGCGTTAGGTAAGTAAGAAGTGGTCTTTGTGTCAAAGTATATTTCATTGATCACTAAATCTCGAAACGCTGGATTAACAGGAGCAGAAAAAGTGAAATCGAAAGTCGCAGCGTCAATCGCCTTTCCCTGTTTATTTTGAACCCTATCCACCGTAAGTTGATAAGCCAAGGCATTGGTCAATGGTGCGCCAAATTCCAATATTACTTTGGAAGAAGAGCCAGCTACCAAAGTGGCTGAAGTTGGATTTCCAACTCCATTATTTAACGAATAATGATTAATAGTTTTGGTAGTAGCAGTATTTAGCGGCTCATTAAACACCACCTCAATCTCATTTAGATAAGTAGAATTTACCTCCAAAATCACAGGTGGAGTCAAGTCATAAATCAGTTTATTTCGTGATCCATTAATTGTGAACCCGAATAAATCTTTGATATTCTGCACTGCTAGTTCATAGTTAATACCTTCCTCAAAATTGGTATTAAAAAGAAGGGTTACCATCTTAAAATCATCGGAACTTCGCACCGCAGAAATTGGGTTTCCAATACCAGAATTCAAAGCATAGTTTTGGGCAGTTTCGGCTGTAACCTCATCTAATTCCTGATCGAAAGTAAGCACAAGACTGCTCTGACTCAGGATTTGAATAGACACAATATGGCTGCTATAAGTAAAATCATAACTGATTATTTCAGAGGTATTTCCATCAGCATCCAATAATTCTTGCACTACCAAACGGTATTTTACCCCCTCTTTCAAAGGGATTGTAAGGTTCAGTGTAATCAATGAAGCATCGGTTGCATCTTGAACCGATGACTTTAAGCCGATGCCATTATCGAAACCATAATTCTCAATATTTTCAGCGGCAGCCTTGTTCAGCGCCTTAGTAAACTGCATCTGAATGGTGGTGTCATTTAAAACCGTAAATGTTCCGAAGGTTGGTTTTAAGCTTGAAAAAGTAGCCGTTAAATCAACTGGTAAACCGTTTTGAAATACGTCTGAGATATTCGAAATACGAAGTGTATTCAATTCATTGTTCCCTAAAGTTGAAAAAGTAAGTTCAACAATGTTGGTATTCTTCTCTGTGCGTACCGCAGTCAATGGAGTTCCAATGCCATTATCTACCCAATAATTATCAACGTTCTCAGCAACCCCTTCTACCACTTCTTCCGAAAACTCCACAAGTATTGTTGTTGGACTCGTCAAAGTAATACCCTTCAAACGAGGTGCTAATCGGTCATAAGTAAAGTCTTCATTTCGTTGGGTTGAAATTGCATTGCCCGGTAAATCTTCTACCCCGGTGATGGATAACCGATTCTTCACTTCTTGCTGAAACTCCTGTGCAAATTGTAATAACACCGAGCGTTTGTCTTCTTGTCGAGTTACCGAGGCAGGATTGTCTATACCGTTATTTACGGTGTAATTGTTCACCGATTCAGCAGAAGTTTCATCCAGAATTTCATCAAAATAAACGCTGAGGCTATGCTCGTCCACCACCACCACAGAGTCTATATCTGGATCATCGGTATCATAAATAAAGGTGGTATTGAACAACTGCAAATAGCCGTTATTGTCGGCTTGAATTCCCTCAAAACTTATAAACTGATTCTTATTTTCGTCAAAATTGGTATTGAATACCAAATGGATCAGTCGAGGATTTGTATTGTCTAGCGAGGCGGTAACCGGATTTCCAATATCACCGTCTACCCAATAATTCACTAACTGTTCTGCGGTTGTTTCATCGACATCAGCATCAAAGTATACATCAAGCAACTGAGCAGACAATACAATCACTGTATCCATTTGGTCTACAAAATCGAAGTCCAGTGAAGTAAGTGCAATTGTATTATCGAGGGTATCTGAAAGGTTTTGGTAAGTCAATACATATGTTGAACTTGTTGTCATTGAAGCTCCAAAAGTCAATCGAACACGGTTAGAATTGTTTGTGTCAATGACGGATTTTGTCGGGTTCCCAATTCCCAAGTTGATCGAATAGTTGCTTTCTGTTTCCGCCAAAGCCTTATTCAGCTTCTCATCAAAGACCATGTCGATGGTCGTGGAATCTTTAAAAATCAATCGCTGGAGGGCTGGCGCCAAATTGTCGAATAAGAATTCTAATGTGTTAGTCCCTATTGTATTGCCAGCACAATCCGTGGCACCTGATAACGACACCTTGTAAATCGTTCCAGAGATCATAGGAGCAGTTAAGGAAAGCACCACAGACTTATGAGTTGTCTGGTTCACGGTTTTCGAAGCAATCGCTCCACCATTGCTCAAGGTGTAAGACGCTCCAGCAACAGAAGCGTCATCCATAATTTCATCAAAAAACAGAGTCAATTGACTTGGCGAATCAATGCGTACTTCAGTGAGATTAGGCGCCTTTACATCCGGACTGTTATTGTACACCGAGTTTTGTGCAGATGGCGTAGCACCTTGAGCATTATTCGAAACTTGCCAGTTGTTGATATCGCTGCACACCAGTTCTAGATTGATTTGTTCGATGGACCAACCCCCATCTGCTTTGGCTGCATCTTTATACCAGTCAGTACTGAAAGTGAGACTGTCTACCAGATTTCCCAGATTATCTTTCAACAATAGTTGCTCTCCTCCATTTGAGAGTCCATTCCATGAACTGACTCCTACTACATTTCCAAAAGTTTGAAAATCGGTTACGTTGGAAGTAGAAGTTAAGGTTACATAAGTCTGAGGCTGTAAAACATAACTGGCGATTGTTCCTCCCGTTAAATCAAAATTGGCCAAATCAATGGCTTTACTTCCAGCATTATACAGCTCTATAAATTCATCCGATGCACCCGAGGGTAAAGTTTGTGGATCGGGTTGGGCTGCGCCCGTTGGGTCTGCAAAAATTTCATTGATGACCAAAGTTCGATAGGCTGTTTGTGTGGCATTGGTCACAGAAGTCTTTAGCGCAGAAGCCTGTGCATTTTCACTTTCATTGGCCACATTGTTAATCGTTAACTCATATGTATTGTTCGCCAATTCAGTTGCAAAACTGAGCACAACTTTGTTGAGTTCTGTTCCATTTCTGGCAGCTGAAGTTGGTGTGCCATAGCCAAAATCCATACTATAATTGCCGGCTAAATTCGCAGAACTGGCTTCTACATTCTGATTAAAAACTACTTGAACCTGAGTATTTGAAAGTGTTGAAATACTTGAAACCGCCAGCGGTAAATATGAAAAATTAGAGGCCAAATTTGTAGTAGTGGCCAATGTAGATGCATCCTTTACCCCATTGACGGTTAAGCTAAAATCGTTTTCCGTAAGATCAATACCAAGTGTGAGCACTACTTTATTAAGCTCACTTGTACTTCTTGCTACCAAAGTTGGACTGCCAATTCCGTTATCAATTCCATAGTTCGAAGTCGTTTCAGCAGTGGTTTGATCAAGATTCAAATTGAAACTCGCTTCAATAGAGTTCTTTGAAAGCACACGCACTGCAGTAATGGAAAGAGGCTCAACATAACTAAAAGAAGAGGTTAAGTTAACTGCTGGAGTATTGCTTGCCGCATCTTCTACATTATTCACCGTCAGTTGATAATTAGCGTTTGCCATTACCGAAGTGGTTAATGTAACCTTATTGGTTGCTGTTCGCGAAGCAGAAACCACAGTTACTCCCTTATCCAAACTGTAATTCGCCTTGTCTTCGGCTGTGGCTTGCGTTACTTCTTGGTTAAAATTAACTACTACAGATGTCGAACTGGGTGCGTTTGTTGTGCTAATGGTCAGAGGTAAAACTTGTTCCACAATGCTCATATCATCCATGACGAATTCAGCTGCCGAGCCTGCTCCATCGCCTCTTTCAACTTTCAATTTCACCACTACATTACTCTGACCAGTGGCTTGGCTGGGTAACTCGTACTCATATTTAGTGTAGCTGGTCGTATTATTATTGGGAAAAGTAGTGGTATCGCCAATAGACACATTATCGAGAAAATTAGTGCCTCCATCAATAGAAGTTGAGAAGCTGACCAAAGCTGGCCTAGTCGAGGCATCTCCCCCATTTTGTTTGGAATAGGCATAAAAAGTCAGAAGAGGATTGTTGATTCCAGTAAAGTCTAATGCGATTAAAACCTCCCCAGAAAAAGTGGAAATAGGAATTATATTCAGAGAGGCGGTGCCAGTTCTCCCATCTGATCCCTGAAAAATTCTTGAATTATCTTTCACTTCATTCCCTGTCCAGTTTGAAATAAAGACCACTGGCTTGCCAGCAATAAAATCACCTTCGAAACTTTCACTGTAAGGAAAGGTGTTAATCTGACTTAACGTTATATTTGCGCTAAGAAGAAGAAGAGACACTATGACAATGGCTGACCTCATCTAAGATTATTATGCGATTAATTAATAGCTTCTTAAAATACAAATAATATCGTTACATTTCACATATATATTTAATTATATGTGTATAATAATGAAATGCAAAATGAAAATAGCAGTAGTTGGCGCCACTGGACTTGTTGGTGGAGAAATTTTAGAGGTTTTAGCGGAAAGAAATTTCCAGTTTGATGAGTTGCTCCTTGTCGCTTCAGAGCGATCAGTTGGCAAGAAAATGACCTTTAAGGGCAAGGAATACGAAGTAATTGGCTTGGCTAAGGCAGTTGAGTTAAAACCTGACTATGCAATATTTTCAGCTGGAGGAACTACTTCATTAGAATGGGCACCTAAATTTGCCGCTGCCGGCTCAACCGTCATCGACAACTCTTCTGCATGGCGAATGAGCCCAGACCACAAGCTAATTGTACCTGAAATTAACGCGGCTTGTCTTACTGCTGAAGATAAAATTATTGCTAACCCAAACTGTTCTACCATCCAAATGGTGGTGGCTTTGGGGCCGTTGCATACCAAGTATAAGATTAAAAGAATTGTGGTTTCCACCTATCAATCGGTGACGGGTTCCGGAAAAGCTGCCGTGGATCAAATGATGAACGAGCGTAATGGAATTGAGGGAGAAATGGCTTATCCGCATAAAATAGACATGAATGCCTTGCCTCATATTGATGTGTTTTTAGACAACGGCTACACCAAGGAAGAAATGAAAATGGTAAACGAAACCAAGAAAATCTTTGGTGACGACTCCATGCGTATTACTTCAACTACAGTAAGAATCCCAACTGTTGGTGGCCATTCGGAAGCGGTAAATGTAGAGTTCGAAAACGACTTCGACCTAGAAGAATTAAGAGGTATTCTAGAAAATTCTGAAGGTGTAATTGTACAGGATGACCCTAAAAACAACCTTTATCCAATGCCACTGACAGCCCATAAAAAAGATGCTGTTTTTGTAGGGCGTTTAAGAAGAGACGAAAGCCAACCAAACACCTTAAATATGTGGATTGTGGCCGATAACTTAAGAAAAGGAGCCGCTACCAATGCGGTTCAAATTGCGGAATACTTATCTAAAAACAGCTAATTTTTGATTGAAGCACTGCTAACACCTAAGGTTCAAAAATTTATTCGGGATCATGAAAATGATGATCCCGCTACTTTGATGCTTCGGGCAAAACAGTTTGCTGATATTCATTTAAAAGAAGCTGTTGAGCAGATTCAATCCAGAAAAAAAGCGAAGGCCAAATTACCCACTTGGTATCTGGCAACCGACCTAATTTACCCGCCACCACTTTCCTTAGAGCAATCTTCTTCATCCATTACTGCTGAATACAAAGCTTCGCTATTCACAGGTGAGAAATTCGTAGACCTGACTGGTGGAATGGGCATCGACTTTTCCTTCCTTTCAAAGTCTTTCAAAACGGGCTTTTATATTGAAAGACAAGCCAATTTGGTTGAGATAGCTCGACATAATATGAAATGTTTGGGCTTAAAATCGGTAGAGTTTCACCATACCGAAGCCGAAGACTTCTTACATCAAACTTCCGAAAAGTTCGATCTGATTTTTCTGGACCCAGCCCGAAGGGGAAACCATGACCAGAAGGTTTTCAGGATTGAAGACTGCGAACCTAACGTGATTTCAATGCTTCCATTAATGAAGGCCAAAGGAAGATCAATACTAATGAAGACTTCGCCTCTATTGGACATTAAAGGCGCAGTAAAAGACCTTGGGGGAGCTACTCAGGTTCATGTTGTTGCGGTAAATAATGAAGTGAAAGAACTACTCTTTATCATTGATGCAAAGGCGAATGAAAACCCAATCATCAAAGCCATTGACTTGACAAATACCGAAGTTCATTTTGAATTTGATTATTCTCAAGAGCAAAATATTAGCCTGACTCATGGATGCATTGAAAATTATTTATACGAACCCAATGTGGCGATTCTAAAAGCAGGAGCTTTTAAAAGTATTGCTACGCAGTTTGGTTTGATAAAGCTTCATGTGAATTCACACCTCTACACCTCAAAAATGCCCATCGCGAAGTTCCCAGGGCGAAGTTTTAAGGTAATTGGGGAAATAAGCCTCAACAAAAAAGAACTTCGCAAAACCCTACCGAAGATGAAGGCCAATATCACAGTCCGTAACTACCCGATGACAGTGGAACAGATAAGAAAGAAAACTGGCTTGACAGATGGAGGGGATCAGTACATTTTTGCCACTACAGATCAAGGTGGGAAAAAAGTAGTGTTATGTGAAAAGGTAGATCAACAATAGAGTCAACAAAGGAACCCCATAGTACTTCAAAACTAACAAGCGGTTTTGTATGCTCATCCACCAAAGCATGCGCCAAGGCGAATAAAGACCAATAATCACTGATAATGCCGCAACACCAATCAGGAACTTAAGGATTACCTCCATACCAAAAGAAAACTAATTTCATTAAAAAAGCCATTCCGATTTCTCAGAATGGCTTTTCAATTTATGTTCTAGAGCACTTAAAGTGTTCTTTTTACTTCTTGAATTTCGAAACCTTCAATTACGTCTCCTTCTTTAATATCGTTGAAGCCTTTAATGCTCAAACCACATTCGTAACCAAATTTAACTTCAGCCACATCGTCTTTGAAACGTTTTAACTGACCGATGTTTCCAGTGTAGGTTACAATACCATCTCGGATCACTCGGATTTGATTGTTTCTCTTCACGAAACCATCTAACACGAAACAACCTGCAACAGTACCTACTTTAGAGATTTTAAATACTTCTCTGATTTCGATGTTACCCGTAATTACCTCTTTCTCGGTTGGCTCAAGTAAGCCTTCCATCGCATCTTTGATCTCGTTGATCGCATCGTAGATGATAGAGTAAAGTCTGATTTCGATTTCTTCGTTTTCAGCAATTCTTCTAGCACCGCTAGATGGCCTTACTTGGAAACCAATGATCACCGCATCAGAAGCAGATGCTAACAACACATCCGACTCGGAAATTTGACCAACACCCTTATGGATAATATTTACTTGAACTTCTTCAGTAGAAAGTTTCAGTAATGAATCACCCAAAGCTTCGATAGAACCATCAACGTCACCTTTAATAATTACATTAAGTTCTTTAAAGTTACCCACAGCCAATCGTCTACCGATCTCGTCAAGAGTAATATGTTTCTTAGTCCTTACACTTTGCTCACGTAGAATCTGCTCACGCTTGTTCGCAATTTCTCTGGCTTCACGCTCAGTATCCATTACATTAAAGCGGTCTCCTGCTTGAGGGGCTCCATCCAAACCTAACATTTGAACTGGTGTAGAAGGACCTACTTCTTTCAGCTTATTTCCTCTGTAATCGAACATCGCTTTCACCTTACCGTAATGCGGTCCAGCCAAAAGTACATCTCCAATTTTAAGCGTACCTCCTTGAATCATCAGCGTAGTCAAATAACCTCTGCCCTTATCAAGAGAAGCTTCAATTACAGTGCCTACTGCGTTCTTTTCTGGGTTTGCTTTTAACTCTAACAATTCAGCTTCAAGCAATACTTTTTCCAATAGTTCTTCCACACCTTGACCGGTTTTGGCAGAAACTTCTTGACATTGGTATTTACCACCCCAGTCTTCCACCAAAATATTCATTTGCGAAAGCTCTTCCTTGATTTTATCAGGGTTGGCGTGTGGCTTATCAATTTTATTAATTGCAATTACGATTGGCACTTCAGCCACTTGAGCGTGATTGATTGCTTCTTTCGTTTGCGGCATCACATTATCGTCAGCAGCAACCACAATAATTACAACGTCAGTGATTTTAGCACCACGCGCTCTCATCGCAGTAAAGGCTTCGTGACCTGGAGTATCTAGGAAAGCGATTTTCTTACCCTCCTTCGTCATTACATCATAGGCACCAATGTGCTGGGTAATACCCCCTGCTTCGCCTTCAGTTACTTTAGAATCTCTAATATAATCGAGCAATGAAGTTTTACCGTGGTCAACGTGACCCATGATGGTTACAATAGGAGCTCTATCTAGTAGATCTTCCGCTTCATCGGTTTCTTCAGTCACCTCAACATCTTCGTCTGCTGAAGTAAAGCTTACATCAAAACCGAATTCATCGGTAATAATGGTTATCGCTTCGGCATCTAGACGTTGGTTAATTGAAACGAACATTCCCAAACTCATACAAGTTGAGATTACTTCGTTTACAGTAACGTTCATCAAAGAGGCCAAGTCACTCGCAGAAATAAATTCTGTTACTTTAAGTACTCTTGACTCTTCGTGCTCCTGAAGCATTCTTTCTTCGGCAGCTTCAGCGGCAGCACTCCTCTTTTCTTTACGATATTTAGATCGGCCTTTTCCACCACCTTTTCCACCACTTAAGCGGGCGAGCGTTTCCTTGATCTGATCTTGTATTTGCTTATCTGTAAGTTCTTCTTTTGGAACCCTTTTTCTAGTATCTGCTGCTCCACCTCTATTTGGAGGTCTTCTGACACCTCCAGCAGCGGCCGCTCCAGTACCTTTATTTGGGTGTTCTGGCTTGGATTGAATTCTTTTTCTTGGGCGTTTCTTCTTATCAGCCGCAGATTGATTACCTCCTCTTTGGTCTTGCTTAGGCTTCTCCTTCTTGGTGGGTAATTCAATTTTCCCTAAAACCTTTAGTCCGCTTAGCGAGTCGGCTTTTGCCTTAATCGTTTCACTTTCTACCGGAGCTGGCGCTACCGGAGTTGGCTTAGGTGCTTCTGCTTTCTTCTCTTCTACTTTAACCTCTGCCTTTTTCTTTGGCTCAAGGTCTATTTTACCCAATACTTTAAAAGTGTGAGGCTTATTATCCTTCACTTCTTTCTTAGGCTCTTCTACCTTTTTCTCAACCTTAGGAGCTTCTTCCTTAGCGGCAGGTGCAGGTGTTGCTACTTCTTTAGAAGGACTCTCCTCTTCCTTAACAGGAGCAGGTTTCGGTGCTTCTTTTTCGGCTTTCGGCTCTTCCTTCACCTCTTTTGGTGCCTCAACAACAGGCTCAGGTTTCGGTTCTTCCTTCTTTACAAGCTTTTCGCTACTTACGTTCTTAATAAGCACCTCTTTCTCTTCAGACTCTGTCTCTTCAACCTTCTTTGGAGCAACTGAAGGAGTGGGCTCAGGTTTTGAAACCGGCTTTTCTTCGGTATGCTTATTACCGATAGTTAGATGAGAAGCCTCCTCTTTTTCAGAAGCTGATGCAGCAAATTCTTTAGCGAGCATACTGTACTGCTCGCCAGTGATTTTCGCGTTTGGACTGCTGTCAACATCAAATCCTTTAGAGGAAAGGAAGTCTACTATGGTACTGCTACCAACGTTCAGTTTCCTCGCCACTTGGCTAAATCTCATCGTTCTTTCTTCTGCCATACTCAAATATCCCTTTTTTTAAGCGTTTAAAAAATATCAGTCCTTATCAAATTCTTGCGAAAGGATACCAAAAACGTGCTTTATTGTCTCTTCCTCCAACTCTGTTCTTCTCACAATATCCTCTTGAGAAAGAGCAAGCACACTCTTTGCGGTATCTAGACCGATTTTCTTTAACTCATCAATAATCCAGCTGTCGATTTCATCAGAAAATTCATCCAAATCAACATCTTCTTCTTCTAGTTCAGATAACTCTCTGAACACGTCTATTTCTAATCCAACTAGCTTAGAAGCTAATTTTATATTCTGTCCGCCTTTACCAATGGCCAATGAAACTTGGTCTGGTTTAAGGAAAACTGAAACTCTACCGTCTTCGTCCCGAATTTTCATGCTAGTAATTTTAGCAGGGCTTAATGCTCGGGCGATGTACAACTCCATGTTGTCGGTAAAGTTGATTACATCTATATTTTCGTTCTGAAGCTCACGTACGATTGAATGGATTCTAGATCCCTTCATACCCACACAGGCTCCTACAGGATCAATACGATCATCGTAAGACTCAACAGCTACTTTAGCTCTTTCACCTGGTTCACGAACCACTTTCTTAATGGTGATCAAACCATCATAAACTTCTGGCACTTCGTTCTCGAATAGTCTTTCGAGGAATTCACCTGAAGTTCTTGAAAGAATAATCTTCGGGCTACCATTTACCATGTCTACACGGTCGATAATCGCACGCACAGAATCTCCTTTACGGAAACGATCTTTTGGTATTTGTTCTGCCTTCGGAAGTGAAATCTCATTTCCTTCAGAGTCAATAAGCAATACTTCTCTGCCCAAAATCTGATACACTTCAGCAGAAATCATTTCACCAACTAGGTCTTTGTATTTCTGATAAAGAAGATCTTTTTCTAAATCCTTAATTCGTTGAATCAAAGTCTGACGTGCAGTCATTACCGCTCTACGCCCAAAGTCTAACAATTTAATTTCTTCCGAAACTTCCTCACCGATTTCAAAATCTGGCTCGATCAAACGTGCGTCAGTAAGGCTAATCTTGTCGTAGTCCCAAATATCTTCCGAGTTGTCGTCAACGATCTCTCTGAAGCGCCAAATCTCCAAGTCACCTTTATCGGCATTAATGATGATATCAAAGTTATCATCAACCTCGTACTTTTTCCTGATCATGGTTCTGAAAACATCTTCCAGAATTCTGATCATGGTAGGTCTGTCGACATTTTTATTTTTTGCAAACTCTGCAAAGGATTCGATTAATATTGAACTGTCCATCTGATTACTTAAATGACACTAATACATTCGCTTTTTCGATAGTATCAAAATTGATTTCCACCAATTCAGACTCTATTTTCTTTTTCTCTTTTACTTCTTTTTCAAACTTAATGGTATTCTCGCAAACCTCTATGAGTTTTCCTTTTACAATTGAGCTATCCGTTAATACCAACTTCAAGTCCCTGCCCACATTCTTCTGATACTGTCTTTTCAGCTTCAACGGGTGGTCAAGACCAGGCGAAGAAACTTCTAATATATATGGATCATCCATGATGGCCTCGGCTTCCATTTCATTACTAATGGCTCGGCTTAAATCTGCGCAATCGTCAATGTTAAAATCAGTGTCACTATCCAATAACACCAATATTTTGGTTTTACCAGAAACACCTTTGACAATCACCTCTACGATAAAGTAGGATTCATCCTTTAGGCTACTGTTAGCCACCTTCTCCACAAAGTCCTTTAAATCCATAAACTAATATCAGAAAACAAAGAGGGGACTTTTGGTCCCCTCATGGTAAATTCCCTTAAGTGATGCAAAATTAATGTTTTTTTTATTCAAATCAAATAAATGTCTGAGAGATAGATTTTAACGTCAGCGTATACTATTTTGGACAAAACTCAAAGCGAAAATGATCATGCACCACAGATTAACTTTCCTCTTATTCCTTGTCATTTTCTGTTCAGTATTGGGATGTTCCCAACAAAGTGAAAAGAGCAAAATAAAAACGCTTGTTGTTGCCCCAGCATTGAACGTGGACTCTGCCTATTATTTTATTCAG
Source organism: Roseivirga sp. (assembly GCF_034669765.1). GTDB lineage: Bacteria > Bacteroidota > Bacteroidia > Cytophagales > Cyclobacteriaceae > Roseivirga. The sequence goes on along the minus strand of NZ_JAXMOQ010000001.1, from coordinate 730,467 downwards.
AAGCAGGTAGGTTTTGGCCCGCGGATTCCAAATTCTGAGGCACACAAAGCTGCAGGCCAATGGTTTGAAGAGAAATTTAAATCGTACGGAGCAAAAGTTTACCTCCAAGAGTTTGAAGAAGACACATACAATGGTGTTAAAATCGAACTCAAGAACATCATCGCAAGCTTTAATCCAGAGAAGAAAAAGCGCCTGCTATTGGCTGCTCATTGGGACACCCGACCCTTTGCGGATAGCGACTCAGAGGACAAAAAGGCTCAGTTCGATGGTGCAAATGACGGAGCAAGTGGAGTTGGGATTTTACTGGAAGTGGCAAGAATTATTAGTTCAGTAAAAAATCCAGAAGTAGGTATCGACATTATTCTCTTTGATGGAGAAGATTATGGAGACTCAGGCGAGGATTATGGGAGAATGACGGGAGACAAAGATTCATGGTGGTGTTTGGGTTCTCAGTATTGGAGTAAGAATAAGCACATTCCTAACTATACGGCTTATTATGGAGTCCTCCTCGATATGGTTGGGGCGAAAGACGCCACTTTTTATTATGATGGGGTTTCGCAAGAAAATGCTGGTCGAGTACTCACCCAAGTTTGGGAAACAGCCCATCAGCTTGGTTATCAGGAATATTTCAAAATGGAAAGTGCACTACAAAATGGCCTTATTGATGACCATGTTTACGTTAATAAATATGCACGGATTCCAATGATTGACATTATGGATTATAGAAAAGCAAAAAATAGCTTCTTTCCTGGCCACCACACCACGCAGGATAATATGGAAGGGATAAGCAAAGCTACCCTAAAAGCAGTGGGTGAGACTTTGCTAACTGTTATATATAATGAGTAGCTATTTCAACAAGCTCAATAGGTACTGCCCGTAACCCGATTTAACTAAAGGTCTAGCGATTGCTTCCAATTGTCCTTTAGAAATAAACTTCATTCTGTAGGCAATTTCTTCGATACAGCTGATTTTAAAGCCTTGTCTCTCTTCAATTACTTGAACAAATTGGCCTGCTTGCATTAAAGATTCGAAAGTACCCGTATCTAGCCAAGCAGTTCCTCTATCGAGGATGCTCACTTTAAGTTCGCCCTTGGATAAATATTCTTTGTTTACATCCGTGATTTCCAACTCTCCTCTTGAGCTAGGCTTCAAATTCTTGGCAATTTCTACCACACGGTTATCATAGAAATAAAGACCAGGAACTGCGTAATTGGATTTAGGCTCAGCAGGTTTTTCTTCGATGCTCAAAGCATTCATTTGTTCATCAAACTCCACCACCCCGTATCGTTCCGGATCAGAAACGCGGTACGCATATACCACACCACCTTCTACTTCGGTATTTGATTGGAGTAGTTTAGGCAAACCTGAACCGTAAAAAATGTTATCACCCAATACCAAGGCCACTTTGTCTTCTCCAATAAATTCTTCTCCAATAATAAAGGCTTGCGCTAAACCTTCAGGGTTTTCTTGCACCGCATACTGAAAATTACATCCTAATTGACTTCCATCCCCGAGCAATTTCTTAAAGAGTGCGTTGTCATGAGGTGTGGTTATAATCAGAATCTCTTTAATTCCGGCCATCATCAATATTGACAATGGATAATAAATCATTGGCTTGTCGTACACAGGCATCAGCTGCTTACTAACCGCCAATGTCAATGGATGCAACCTTGTTCCTGAGCCTCCTGCGAGTATAATTCCTTTCATAATTAGTCTTCGTACTGATTATTATAATATGACTGATACTGTCCTGAAGTTACGTTGTTCAACCACTCTTCATTGGCCAAATACCAATCTACGGTTTTTTCCATTCCCTCTTCAAATTGTAAGGAAGGTTCCCAACCCAATTCTTCTTTTATCTTATTAGCGTCAATTGCATAGCGCATATCGTGGCCAGCTCTATCGGTTACGTAGGTAATCAACTTTTCAGAAGTACCTTCGGCCCTGCCCAACTTCTTGTCCATCACTTTGCAAAGTATCTTCACAATGTCAATGTTCTTCCATTCGTTAAAGCCCCCAATATTATAGGTTTCGCCTTGTTCTCCTTTATGGAAAATCATATCAATGGCCTTGGCATGATCTTCTACAAAAAGCCAATCTCTGATATTTTCACCTTTGCCGTAAATAGGCAAAGCTTTACTGTTCTTTATATTGTTGATGCACAAAGGCAACAGCTTTTCTGGGAACTGAAAAGGACCATAATTATTGGAACAGTTAGAAACTACAATCGGCATTTTGTAAGTATTGGCATAAGCCCTAACGAAGTGATCTGAACTCGCTTTTGATGCTGAGTAAGGTGATTGTGGATCGTAAGAAGTGGTTTCCAAAAAATAACCAGTTTCGCCTAAAGAGCCATACACCTCGTCAGTAGAAACGTGGTAGAAAAGTTTATTATCGAAGTTTCCCAACCAAGTATTTTTGGCTGCATTCAAAAGGTTTACTGTACCCATTACATTGGTTTTCACAAAAGCCAAAGGATCGGTAATTGAACGATCGACATGAGACTCAGCAGCCAAGTGGATCACCGCATCAAACTGATGCTCTTTGAAAATATCATCTAAGAAATCAGCATCATTAATATCTCCTTTTATAAAAGTGTAATTCGCCTCTTCTTCAATATCCTTCAAGTTTTCAAGGTTACCTGCATAAGTGAGTGCATCCAAATTGTAAATGGAATAATTTGGGTATTTCTTCACAAAAAGCCTCACCAAATGGCTTCCTATAAAGCCTGCTCCGCCTGTAATTAAAATCTTCTTCATGTTTTCCATATTGAACATGTTCAAAGATAACAGATTGACCCTATTCGACATCTCACCTTTCGACAAGCTTTCTGTGTGCTTCGTTAAATGAACAAAAATATTCGACAAGGATTTTGCCTAACGATCGTTTGTTCGGTTAATGAAATTGCGTAATTTTCAGAAAATAAAACAACCATGGATTTTGACCTAAATGAAAACCAAACCATGATCGCCAGTATGATCAAGGATTTTGGAGAGAAAGAAATAACTCCTTTTAGAAATAAATGGGACGATGACCAAACCTTCCCAGTAGATGTAATGAAAAAATTGGGCGACCTTGGCCTTATGGGCGTTGTGGTGCCTCAAGAATACGGTGGCTCTGGTTTTAGCTATGATGAATACGTTACCGCTATTATGGAATTGACCAAACTCGATCCAGGGATTGGGCTTTCTATGGCCGCTCACAACTCCTTATGTACAGGTCATATTCTCCAGTTTGGTAGCGAAGAACAAAAGAAAAAATGGTTGCCAAAATTAGCTACTGCTGAATGGATTGGATCTTGGGGCTTAACCGAACCTAACACAGGATCAGATGCCGGCAACATGAAAACCACTGCCAAAAAAGACGGCAACGAATGGGTAATTAACGGCACTAAAAACTGGATTACGCATGGTAAAAGCAGCGATATTACGGTGGTAATAGTTCGTACTGGCGAAGTGGGTGATTCTCATGGAATGACAGCCTTTGTAGTAGAAAGAGGCACTCCTGGTTTTAAAGGAGGCAAAAAAGAAGACAAGCTGGGTATGCGTAGCTCAGAAACGGCAGAGATGATTTTTGAAGATTGCCGCATTCCTGAAGAAAATGTCTTGGGTGAAGTCGGTCATGGTTTTATCCAATCGATGAAAGTTTTGGACGGAGGTAGAATCTCTATCGCGGCTTTAAGTTTAGGTATTGCTGAAGGCGCTTTTGAAGCCGCTTTGAAATACTCTCAGGAAAGAGAGCAGTTCAACCAACCTATTTTCAACTTCCAAGGAATCTCTTTCAAACTATCTGATATGGCTACAAAACTAGAAGCTGCTAAGCTTCTTACTTTTAGGGCTGCTCAGCTAAAAAATGAAGGAAAGAACGTCACTAAGGAATCGGCCATGGCAAAATATTATGCTTCCGAATGTGCAGTTGAGTTCTCGAACGAAGCCGTTCAGATATTCGGTGGTTACGGTTACACAAAGGATTATCCAGTAGAGAAATACTACCGTGACTCTAAACTTTGCACCATTGGTGAAGGGACTTCAGAAATTCAAAAACTAGTGATTTCAAGGTCTATCTTGAAGTAAAACGACAGGCATTTTTACAAAACCTACAAAGGGCAGCTTTTTTGCTGTCCTTTTTTTGTGGAAATCAGTGGTTTAGAAAAAAAAACCTCTATTTTTGCAGTCCAATTTGAAGGGAGGTGTTTCAAGGATTATGATTATTATAAACGTAAAAGAAAACGAATCTATCGACAGAGCTCTAAAAAGGTTCAAAAAGAAGTTTGAAAGAACGGGAGTTTTGAAAGAGCTAAGAGCAAGACAAGCTTACCAGAAACCTTCAGTTGCTAATAGAGCTGAAAAGATCAAAGCTGCTTACAAAGAAAAAATGTACGCCAACGACAACTACTAAGGCTTACTTTTTTTTCTAATCATATTTAATCACTATGTTAGTACTGTTTGCAAATGCGCAGTACTAGCATGGTTGATTCATTCCTCAAATACATATCGTTCGAGAAAAGATACAGTAAGCATACTGTTATTTCCTATCAATCAGATCTCGCGCAATTCACAAATTACATTTCGGAACAATTTAAATGCAGTGACCTTAGTTCGGCCACTCAAATTATGGTGCGTTCTTGGGTGCTATCCTTAATGGACGCTGGTACATCGCCCCGCACCGTCAATCGGAAAATTGCTAGCCTCAGGTCTTATTATAAATTTTTAATCAAGCGAGGCGAAATCGAGAAGGACCCAACCATCAAAGTTCGCTTACTCAAAACTCAAAAGGACTTACCCAGCTTTGCTGATGAAAAAGAATTAGTCAACCTTTTAGACAAGTTTGAGTTTACAAATGACCTTGAAGGACTAAGACAAAAGCTAATTATTGAATTACTTTACGGAACAGGCATAAGATTATCAGAATTAATTGGCCTCAAAGATTCCGATATTAACCACCATCAAAACACACTTAAAGTATTGGGTAAGAGAAACAAAGAGCGGGTGATCCCCATAGCGGCACCACTCCTCTCAATCATTGCTCAATATAAAGCTGAGAAAAATCATGTGTTTGGAGGCAATCCAAATGCTCCATTGCTCGTAAACAACAAAGGAGACAAGACATATCCGATGATGATTTATAGAATAGTAAATAATTTCTTGGACATGGTTTCTTCTACCGAGAAGAAAAGTCCCCACGCCCTGCGGCATACATTTGCCACGCACCTTCTAAACAAAGGCGCAGACCTAAACGCTGTGAAAGATCTTTTAGGGCACAGTAGTTTGGCGGCAACGCAGGTTTATACACACAATTCGCTTGAAAAACTGAAATCGGTTTTTGATCAGGCACACCCTAAAGCTTAAGTTTTAACCCTTAAACATTACGATTATGAAAGTACAAATTCAATCCGTTCACTTCGTTGCAGATGACAAATTAACCGACTTTATTCAAAAAAAATTAGATAAACTAGATACCTTTTACGACCGAACTATTGATGCTGAAGTCATTTTGAGAGTGAATAACGAGGGAATTGAAAACAAAACGGTTGAGATTAAATTGAACGTTCCGGGCGACCAGCTTTTTGCTGAAAAGACCAACGGTTCGTTCGAGGCCGCCACCGATCATTGTACTGAAGCCTTGCGTAGACAAATCAAAAAGCACAAAGAGAAATCTTTGGCGCACTAAGAATAGATAAAATTCATTACATCAAATGAGCTGCTTTAAATTAAGGCAGCTCATTTTTTATTGCCATTTTCAGTATTGAACAAGTGGATAAACGTATATTGATCCTAATTTTTCTGCATAAATAATAAAAGGTCAATAACATTTATCTGAAATTAACTGGTCAACTATGTCACTAAAACTCAAAACCTGCATCCATCTTCTATTATCGGTTTTCATTTTCGCCAGTTGTAGTTCTTCTGGTAGTGATGCCTCTAATCAAGATATAATCGTCAAAGAATTCCCTAAAACAGCAACAATTTCGGGTACGCCTACAAAGGAAATCATGTTAACCACCACTTGGGCAAATCTTGTTGTAGTCGATACATTTTTAGTGATTCAAAAAAGAGAAGCACCCTTCATAAAAGTATATAGTACAAACAGCCATCAACTGCTTGGGGAAACTGGTACACAAGGTTCAGGCCCCAATGAGTTTGAAATGCCAGATATGTTAAAGCAAACCTCTTACGATAAAGACAATAACTCACCCATAATAAGGCTATACGACATAGGCACTAATCGAATTTCCAAAGTAAATATTCTAAAAGTCATTAAAGGCAGCGATAATGCCATTACGCAAGAGCGCGCACCTGATTTAAACAGTGTCACTGTAACTTTACATCATATTGATGACTCTCTCTTTTTAGCCAACCCTGAAACCGGTGGGAGGTTTGTAATTCTTAACTCCAGCACAAAAGACACAACATATATCCCTTTTATTCCTGAATTAGATGTAGAAATGAAAGACTATACCAAGTCCTCCATCTTTCAGTCTTTCGTTTTAGTCAATAAAAATAAAAACAGATTTGTTGCAGCACCTATGTTCTTAAACGAACTGAATTTCTTTGATTTACAGGGCAATTATATTCACTCCACAATTATCAGCCCTAGGGAGAACCTACTTCCTCCTCCTGGTATTCAAGCTCTTCCTACAGGCATAAAACGTTACGCCTCGTCATTGGTAGAAGTTGAAAATAAAATCTATGCATCGAGAAGAGGGCCAGACGAAGGTAAAATTCAAGTGTTTGATTGGGACGGAAACCCTTTAGAACAGTATACTTTAGAAGTTGATAGTAGAATTGGCTCTTTTGCCTACGACAAAATACACGAACGATTTTATGTGTGCTTTCCAGATGAAGAGCCCTATAATATTTATACTTACCCGTTAAATTAAGAACCCGTATTTCAGTTTATGAAACTTAAATTCTCCATTCCCTTAATATTGCTTATCGTTTTTGTTGGGTATCTTCTTAAACAGTACAGTTTAACCGAAGGCCTATTTATTCTTATTGTGGGACTTGTGGGTGGCGGATTAGCTGAGTTATTGGTTAAAAAGATAGCGAAGAAGAAAGCTTAATAGCTTATAAAGCTGAAGCCTTCCTTTCCAACACCTTAAGCAAATAACCCACCTTTAATTCCCCCTCGCTGGTGGCGATAAAGTTCTCGCCAAAAAGTATTTTGTTACCCGTTTGACGATAAGTACTCAAGGTTTTTAGTGGTTCCTTTCCTTTTTCAGAAGTATCAGGGTTTACGGTGGTCATTACGCAACGGGCGCAAGGCTTTACGCCATACATCTCAATGCCGTTGCAAAACACTTTTCGTATCTCATCTTCCTCGTGAGCTTTTCCACCTTTGAAAACGATACTCGGCCTGAACCTTCTCATGTCCACCGACTCATCAAGCTTCCCGTTCAATTGGGCTAAAGATTCTTCGCTGATCATCAGGTAAGGATAGCCATCTGCAAAGCTGACCTTGTCGGTTTCGTTAATGGCATAGCGCTGGTCGGCTTGACGGATAGAATCATCGTGCATGTACATCAGTCGGCACTTCATTCCTAAAACAGCACTGAACCATTCGTCTGCTTCGGGACTCACAGGTTTTGCAGGGCAGGTATCGTCCCAAATGGTCACCATTTCTGGAGAAGTATTGGGTTCGTCCAAACTGATTTTGAGCGGGCTTACCGCTTCTGTTTTGTGCCGAACTATAATTTCTGAAGCCGTCAATTCTGGCTGAAGCAAAGCCATTTTAGCGTATTTGCGCTGGGTGATGAATTGATTATTTTCATCGACCAACATGAACCTGCGGTCGTGTTGAAAACCACGGCTATCTACTTTGGCTTTTGCTACTTCAATACCCGCCAAGGACTTAATCGGATAAATATAAAGTGCGGTAATAATCAGGTTCGACATGGCTTTTTTCTTTGTGCCCCCAAGTTAAAAGTTTACCTCCAATATTGATATCGGCTTACGGTATCAAGTTCAAGTTTGTAGCCATTCCATGACTGTTGGGAGCGCAAAAGGTTGGGGTATTCCTTTTCAAATAAGTAAACGTTCGTTTTTTCTGCGTCAAGCTTTACTTCCACTTGCCAAGTATCACTTTTTTCGACTACCGAAAATTGAGCATTATAAAGGATTGGTTCTTTTACTTTCGTGTTGATTTGGGCTTCTAGCAAACGTGCATTAAAAGTTAATCCATCTTCAAAATTTAAAGCCCTTAGCGCATAACTCAGTTGGTCTTCCCATAAAAAGTCGGTGCCGCTAATTTCCATTTCACCATCGCCCTTTCCGTCAAAATAACTGTTATAATCATATGCGTAGTGGTCGTCTTCTACTAAAAACTGCTTGAAGGTATTGCCACACCATTCCTGACCCGTGTGTGTCATTTTATACAATTGGTCGGGTTGATCTCTTTTAAAGAAAAGGCTACTGAGGTAATGATAGGGATAGTTATCGGTTTCAATACGTGCGAACTTATTCACCTTCATCACGCTAAAAAGATCGTCCCTTTTATAGTCGTCCGTCTTTACATTCCATTCCTTATTGAACTCTTCTTTTACGGTAACAAAAACCTGATCGAAGCTTCTGGTTTTTCCATAAATATTCAGTTCTGCACGATAATGTGCCACTTCGGCCAAGCCATCTTCCCACAGTTTATCCATCGCCCAATTTTGGTCGAAATGCGCTTTCGGCACATATTGATCTTGAGCAGAATTTTGAGGAGTGCTGCAAGCCGAACTGATAAAAACGAGCAGCAGTAAATTGACAATAGCTTTCATAATTACGCCTTTTTATGTTCTTTCAAAATATCCTGAGCCCAATCGCCCAAGTCTTCTTCCGTATCAACATCATTTAAAACAGGGAGTTCAAAATACGAAAGTCCTTTATGCTTAAAATCTTGAATGGTAGAAGGAAAAACCTCTTCAGTACTCCATTTCTTGTTTTGAAACACATCAGTAATCAAGCAGTTCATTCCAATAAGATAATAGCCACCATCCACGGCTTCGCCAATCACAGCATCATGCTTTTCCAGAGAGGAAAAAGCTTGGTTCAAGATGTCAGTAGTTAAGTCATAGCAGTCGCTGCCGATGACGCAGATCTGTTCATAACCCTTATCGATAGCCGATTGAAATGCTGCCAACATTTTTTCACCTAAATCACCTTTAGTTTGAAGCGCTTTGAAAAACCCACCCTCGGACCACAAGTCATTCTCTCCCAAAGCCTGATCGTAAAACACAGTTTTGTCCACCGCTAAAGGTTGGGTTATGGTTTTTGTTCGCTCCAGTAGACGTTTATAAATCGCCAAAGCGGCTTCCTCTCCTACCGTAGCGGCCAAGCGGGTTTTTACCTTTCCCAATTCTGGGTTTTTAACAAAAATGATGAGTAATGCTTTTCCCATATATCTTACTTAACCGCTTCTCCTTTTTTCAACCAAAGGCCAAAGATGCCCTTATATACATGTACTTTTTCAGTGGTTTGTCCTTTATTGTCTACCACTTCTAAACCTTGGTTCTTCCAGTTTACAATTCCCAAATCGATGTTGTGCACATTCGAAAACCCTTGGATTTGAAGTTCTTTCGCCAAACTGGCGCTTCGAACCCCTACGGTACAATACACCAAAATCTCGGTGTCGGGTTCAATGTTTTTCAACACTTCTGGTGTAAAACGTTTGGCACCCGACAAATGACTGACTTCATATTCTGCTTGCTCGCGCACATCTAAGATCAGTAGTTTTTGGGATTGAATTAAGTTCTTCGCTTCAATCGGACTAATGTTTGAAACCTCTTTAGGGTAAAATAAACGTGCCGTTTGTGGTGTAAAGTAGAGTATTGTCGTCAGGAGAAACAGAAGACCTAATGGCCAAAGCAGCATCCGTTTTCCAAGTTTTTTAAATGCCATTGAGTTTCCTTAAGGATATTTGATCGGTTTGTTCGACAATCATGTTTGGCCAAGTTAAATAATTATTACTTTCGGTACTGAAGATGTTGAAATCAAAAAGACTTAGTGTAAAAGCCTATACCGAAGGAATCCTAAATTCAGATCGCCTGATCTTGAGCCGTGCCATTACTTTGGTGGAAAGTAATTTGCCATCGGATATTGAGCTGGCACAAGCATTATTGGAGAACATTATTCCACATGCGGGCAAGGCCATTCGTATTGGCATTACGGGAGTTCCCGGTGTTGGAAAAAGCACTTTCATCGAATCCTTTGGTGAGTTTCTAACGCAGCAGGACAAAAACTTAGCGGTACTTACCATTGACCCAAGCAGTCAGTTAAGCAAAGGCAGTATTTTGGGAGATAAGACCAGAATGGAAACTCTGGCCAGAAACCCTAAAGCCTTTATCCGCCCATCGGCATCGGGCACTGCGCTTGGTGGTGTAAGTGGAAAAACCAGAGAGGCCATGTTGCTTTGCGAAGCCGCTGGGTTCGATGTTATTTTTATTGAAACCGTAGGCGTTGGTCAGTCGGAAACTTTGGTGCATGGAATGGTGGATTTCTTCCTATTACTCATGCTCGCTGGAGCAGGTGATGAGCTGCAAGGGATAAAAAAAGGCATCATGGAAATGGCCGATGCGGTAGTCATCAATAAAGCAGATGGCGACAATATTAAAGCCGCAAAACGGGCTAAAGTTGAATACCAAAATGCACTTCACCTATTCCCTGCTTCAGAATCAGGTTGGATTCCAGAAGTAAAAACATGTTCTGCCTTACAAAACACTGGCTTGTCTGAAATATGGCAAATGATGGAAAAATACGTTCATCACACCCAAACCAACGGTTATTTTGAGGTGAATCGAAAGGCTCAGAATTTGAATTGGATGAAGGAAAACATCGGTGCATTATTAGAACAAGAATTCTATGCCAACGATGCTGTGAAAAACAGCCTTCCTGAAATTACCAAAGCCGTCAAAGCTGGTTCTTTACCTGCCCTCAATGCGGCCAGACAGCTAATCCAAAAATTTAAAGGTAAATAAAAAGTCCCCTTCAAAATTTCGAGAGAGGACTCTCTGTCATTCTGTTCCGAATTTTCGGAATCTGTATAATTTTCATGGAGCAAGGTCCAAAAATCTTACTCTCCTTTTCTTACGCTTGAAGCACCCGAAGTATCTGAGTCTACCGAAGCATTTCCACGGTAACGAACGCTAGAGGCGCCAGAAACATTGGCTTCTAATCTTTCAGAAACATTAACTCTTGCATTGCTCGCTCCAGAAATACGCAAGTCTGCAATTTTATTCTGAAGATCGTAAGCACTGTAAGTAGAGGCGCCTGTAATACGTACTGTTTGTTTATCGGCCCTACCTTTCAAATTGATTACGCATGAACCAGAAACTTCAAGGTTTAAATCATTCACGTCTAAATCTAAGTTTAGAGACGAAGCTCCTGAAAGATCAATGCTCATTTTACTGCTTTCTAAAGTTTGCATGGTTTTGATGGAAACCGCACCACTAGCAGAAATGGATTCGAGTGACTTTACTGTAAGATAGGCCCTTGGGGTTTCTCTCATTCTGTAGCCTCTTCGCCCCGATTGATCTCTCATTTTGATGGTCAATCGGCCTCCTCTTACTTCTGTGATTACATCATCCATGTAGTCCTCATCAATCTCTATTTCTAAAGACTCTTGATTCCCGATTCGGATTTCAACTGCAAAAGCATTGCTTACGCTCAACTCTCTAACGCCAGATATTTCTCTTTTCTGCTTGGCTTGCCCAAAAGCGGTCATGGCAAACATTACCATAACAGCGGCAAGTAAAATTGGTCTCGAAATTCTTAATAATGTTTTCATTTTCTTAAAACTTAAATCTGGCCTAAAGATGGCCATCAATGTAAAAGGTTGCATGGCCTATCATTAATACTGGTTCAAGATAAATATGTTCACTCATTTAGCAAGGGCGAGGTTAGACATGCGGCATTAATTCCTTAAATTCAACAAAAGCTAAACCCCGACTTGATAAGAGTTTGTATTATCGTCATAAAAACGACATGTTCAAGCAACTAAAAACCTCAACTTGGGTATTATCATCCATCTATGTATAACATTGTAATTATAGGAAACGGCATTTCGGGTATTACCACAGCCCGCCATGTACGCAAACTAAGTGATCATAAAATCACTGTGATTTCTGATGAAACCGATCATTTCTTCTCCAGAACTGCGCTCATGTATGTTTATATGGGTCATATGAAATACGAAAACATCAAACCTTATGAGGATTGGTTTTGGAAGAAAAACAGAATCGACCTAAAACGTGCCTTTGTCGAAAAGGTAGACACAGAAGGTAAAACCCTCCATTTTTCCGGTGGAGAAACGATGGCTTATGATAAGTTGGTAATCGCAACCGGCTCTAAACCCAATAAATTTGGTTGGCCAGGTCAAGATTTAGAAGGTGTACAAGGCCTGTACAGTTATCAGGATTTGGAAACCATGGAAGCCAATACCAAGAACATTTCCAGAGCTGTCATTGTCGGAGGAGGCTTAATTGGAATTGAAATGGCCGAAATGCTTCGCTCCAGAAATATCCCTGTTACATTTTTGGTGAGGGAAGAAAGCTTTTGGGACAATGTTTTACCCAATGGCGAGTCTCAAATGATCAACCGTCACATCAAAGAACATCATATTGATCTACGACTGGCAACCGAATTAAAAGAAATTATTTCAGACGGAAATGGCCGAGTGAAAGCTGTAATTACTGGAACAGGTGAAACTATACAATGTGAATTTGTTGGGCTCACCGCAGGTGTTTCCCCAAACATTGGGCTTTTAAAGGGTTCAGGAATTGAAACAAAAAGAGGCGTCTTGGTTGACCCATTCCTCAAAACCAATATTGAAGATGTATACGCACTTGGCGATTGTGCTGAATTTTTAGAGCCGAATGGAGAACGAAAAAACATAGAGCAAGTTTGGTATACGGGCCGAATGATGGGCGAAGCACTCGCCAGAACACTATGCGATAAACCGACCAAATATGAACCTGGGCATTGGTTCAATTCTGCTAAATTCTTAGACATAGAATACCAAACCTACGGTTGGGTTTGGGCGAAAGCCAAAGAAAATGAAGGCGACTTTTATTGGGAGCACAAGAATGGGAAAATTTGCCTTCGACTGCGCTGGGAGAAATCTACAGGTAAACTGTTAGGCGTAAACAATTTCGGTTTTAGGCTTCGACATCATGCTTTCGATAAATGGTTCAAGGAGGGAAGAACAGTGGATTATGCGCTTGAACACTTAAAGGACGCCAACTTTGACCCTGAGCTTTATAAAACCTATGAGGCTGAAATCATTGCGCAATTCAATCGCGAAAACGGCAAAAACATTCAGCTTAAAAAGAAAAGCTGGAAACGTATTTTAGACTTTGTATCATAATTCAAATAGGCAATAATGTCGACTACAGAACCGAATTTATCCATTTCGAACCCACATCCAGAAGATACAGATGTAATCCAAAAAATCGCCTTGGTGGTGGCCTGCTTTGGAGTGCTGATACTCTTGGCGGCTTGGGCCAATGTGGCCTTAGATGCTGCAGTATTTATGCCCATCGCCATTATTTCGATGATAGGCGGAACCACAGTTTATGGTGCGAGAAGCTATTTAAAGCAACCTGAAGGAATTAAGAACAATGGTGTTTGGCACTTTTCATTGACCAGCCGAGGCGCATTTGCTTGGGCAGTTGGCATTTTGCTTACAGGCTTTTATATCCTATTGTATTGGTTTCCTGGTTATGTGGGTTTTGTTCAGAGTGGTGAAAACCAAGGTTTGGTCGCGCTGTTCGATCCCTTAAGCATGGCCATAAAAGGCCGCCCTGCCAGCCAATGGTTTATGTATGGAACACTTTATACCATCGCCATTTTGGCTTTAGGCATGAAGTTCATTTTCAAATACAGACACAACCGTTATCAACTTATAAGAACCATTTCGGTGATGATTGCTCAATTGGTTTTTGCCTATACAATCCCTGAAATATTAGCCGCGCTTAATTACAACGATGTCACCACCACGGCTGGCGAATATGCCGGCTATTATGGTGCTGACATTAAAAACGTTTGGCCACTCGATTACGACTTCTTTTATAGCTATCACTTAGATGCGATGAAGGAGAAGGCTTATCAGCCTTTCGGAATGATTTATTTAGTGGTTGGGATTGGCTTATTCTTAATCGGAACCCCTGTTTTAACCTACTTGATCGGTAAGCGATGGTATTGCTCTTGGGTATGTGGTTGCGGTGGTTTGGCAGAAACTGCAGGAGATCCATTCCGTCACCTTTCTTCAAAAAAACTAGGCGCTTGGAAACTTGAGCGTTGGCTCATTCACAGTGTTATGATCTTCGTATTTGTAATGACAGCCGTTACGCTCTATGGATATTTTACGGGTAGCAGTTCCGTTTTTGGGCTCGATATCTATTCTAAATTCCAAAAACCTTATGGTTTCTTTATTGGAGCCATTTTCTCAGGAATCATCGGAGTTGGCTTTTACCCCATGCTAGGCAACCGTGTTTGGTGCCGCTTTGGCTGCCCAATGGCAGGCTATATGGGCATTATCCAACGTTTCAAATCAAGGTTTAGAATTACCACGAATGGTGGCCAATGTATTTCGTGCGGAAACTGCTCTACCTATTGTGAACAAGGAATTGACGTAAGGGCATATGCCCAAAAAGGGCAAAATATTGTTCGTGCGAGTTGTGTAGGTTGCGGAGTTTGTTCTGCGGTTTGCCCAAGAGGAGTACTAAAATTAGAAAATGGCCCGGAAGAAAAACGTTACGATTTACCTCCAATTATTATTGGTAATGAGAGTGTGAAAATTTCAGATTAGCTGAATAGGATCATCACTTAACAAAAAAGGAATTGTCACACATTTGACAATTCCTTTTTTGTTATCTCAGGTGTTAGAGATAATCTCCTCAATCTGACCCAGATGATGCTTTAAGTGCTTGATATAATCGTTGATGAAATATTCAAGCGTTGTAGGTTGATCTGCGGGTACAGGTTTCCAAGCAATTATATCAAGGTTATGATTTACTCTTTCCTTGGTCAACACCTTGTCTGGAATTTGACTGACGATGTAATCGATATGGAGGTTGTATTGTCTCCATAGAATAATCAAATCATGCCATTTCGCGCCAGCATAATTTTGGTTTTCTACCCAAGCTACTTGATCGTAGCCTTCAAAAATCAAATCATCCGTAGATTGTGCTTTCACAAAACGCGCATGGTTATTTGCAGCCGAATCGATCATATGCCCCATAATTTCTTGAATCGACCACTTGCCAGCATCGAGCCTTAGATTGGCTTCGTTTTCGGGCATCATCATAAAGCGCTCAAAGGCGGAAAGAATCGTTTCTCTTAAATTATGTTCCATAGCTGCTAGTTAAATAAAAAGCCCGATTCGGTGAATCGGGCTCAAATAATTATTTATGAAGTAACGCTTAAAGCCCGAAAGCCGCTTTTACTTGATCTTGATAATCTAATTTTTCCCAAGTAAATAATTCCACTTCTCTTTCGTGCGACATTCCGTCAGCACCGATAAAGCTTTTCTTTACTATTTCGTTCTTTCTACCCATGTGGCCATAAGCAGCAGTTTCAAGATACATTGGGTTTCTCAATTTCAATCTTGTTTCGATAGCATAAGGACGCATATCAAATACCTTAGTCACGATTTTAGCGATCTCACCATCGGTCATATCTACATGAGCCGTTCCGTATGTTGAAACGAAAATACCCATTGGTTCAACCACTCCAATGGCGTAAGAAACTTGTACCAAAACTTCGTCAGCTACACCAGCAGCCACCAAGTTTTTAGCGATATGTCTTGTAGCATAAGCTGCAGAACGGTCTACTTTTGAAGGATCTTTTCCAGAGAAAGCACCTCCACCGTGAGCACCTTTTCCACCGTAAGTATCTACAATAATTTTTCTTCCTGTTAAACCAGTATCACCATGCGGCCCGCCAATTACAAACTTCCCTGTTGGATTGATATGATACTTAATCTGACCATTGAACAATGCTTGAAGGCTCGCTGGTAATTTCGCCATTACTCTTGGGATCAAGATATTGATGATGTCCTTACGGATAGTTGCTAACATTTCTTCGTCAGCAGCAAAATCATCATGCTGTGTAGAAACTACAATACTGTCAATTCTCAACGGCACGTTATCATCAGAATATTCAATAGTTACCTGAGATTTTGCATCTGGTCTTAGGTAAGGTATTTCTTTACACTCTCTTCTGAGGTCTGCTAATTCCTGAAGAATTTTATGAGAAAGGTCTAATGCTAAAGGCATGTAGTTCTCAGTCTCTTTAGTAGCGTAACCGAACATCATACCTTGGTCACCAGCACCTTGCTCTTCTTTGCTTGCTCTATCAACACCTTGGTTAATATCTTGAGACTGCTCGTGAATGGCTGAAAGCACACCGCAAGACTTACTATCGAACTGATATTCGGCTTTTGTATAACCAATTTTCTCGATTACACTTCTTGCAATTCTCTGAACATCAAGATAGGTGTTAGACTTTACCTCTCCTGCCAAAATCACTTGGCCAGTAGTCACTAAAGTTTCACAAGCTACTTTTGAATCAGGATCGAAAGCCAAGAAGTTATCGATAAGTGCATCAGAAATTTGATCAGAGACTTTATCAGGATGTCCTTCAGATACAGACTCAGAGGTAAATAAGTATGACATATTATAATGTTAGTTTATTCAAATATTGGAGCGCAAAAATAGGCTTTTGATTTTATTATGAAAACAAATGTTTAGTAATACTAACTGCTGTAAAGCAGAAAGATAGCAGGCGTCTTTTTCATGTCAATGTCCGAAGCCTTCCATTTGCCCACTGACTTTGATACAATATGCTCCGTTGCACCAGAAATATCTTTGGCTACGCATAAGAAAGTTTCTTTTCTAGCCACTTTTAGGATGTCTGTCAGTAAGGCTTCATTTCGGTAAGGCGTATCCATAAAAATTTGGGTAACGTTCTTCAGGTTCGACTCCTTTTCCAAATCTCTAATCGCTTGCTGCCGCTCCTTTCTGTCGATTGGCAAATAGCCATGGAAGGTAAAAGACTGACCATTGAAACCGCTCGCCATTAAGGCCAGAAGTATTGAAGAAGGTCCAACCAATGGATTCACTTTCACCCCAAACTGATGTGCCATGTGTACTAAACGAGCTCCAGGATCGGCTACTCCTGGGCAGCCAGACTCTGATATGATACCAATGTTCTTTCCTGATATGGCGGGTTGTATCAATTCGAAACAGTCTTCGAAAGAGGTTTTCTTATTGAGAATCTCAAACTCAAGTTCTTCAATCACCAAACCAAGCCTCAAAGAACTAAGGTATCTTCTAGCAGTTCGCAAATCCTCAACATAAAACAGATCACATTTAAGAATCGCTTCTCGCACTTGCTCGGGAATAACTGCTTGTTGAGTATCGGCAGAAATCACATTCGGAATCATAAAAACTTGTCCACTACCCATTTTGTAAATAATCTAAAGTGATATTTAAAAATTCTTCTGGCTTTTCGGCATGAAGCCAATGGCCCACGCCTTCTATGGTTTCGATTTTACTTTTCTTAAAAATGGAATGAATTAAGTTGAAGTCGCTATCCTTAATATAATCCGATTTCCCTCCTCTTATAAAAAGTGTGCTCCTTTCATAAACCGAATTGTGGTTTAAACCCATGCCCACTTTATCAATTTCTTTAGCAATTACATCTAAGTTCATTTTCCACTCGAAGGCATCGTTGCTCCTTGTTAGGTTTTTAAGCAGGAACTGACGAATTCCAAACTCTGGAGTGTATTCGGCTAACTTTTCATCCGCTTCTTTTCTAGAACTCAATTTGGGAAGATCTAATGAATATAAACCTTTGAAAATAAGTGCGTGATGAGGCGGGTAAGACTGTGGACCAATATCGGCCACAATCAACTTATCCACTCGATTTGAATGTTCTGTTGCGAAAGTCATGGCCACCTTACCCCCCATTGAATGTCCAAGAATATGGGCCTTTTCAATGTTATGATTGTCCATAAAGTTGAGTAAATCCTCTGCCATGGCTGGATAAGAAAACTCATCGTCATGGAAAGACTGACCATGATTACGTTGGTCAAGAATATATACCTTAAAATGTTCAGCATACTTTTTACCCAGGGTAAACCAATTGTCTGATGTTCCCAACAGGCCGTGAAGTATAATGAGTGGTTTCCCCTCACCCAATTCTCTGAAATAGAGTTCTTGCATTATCTTAATTCTCTTAAATAAAGTTGAATAGTATTTTCTATCCCCAAATATAGGGCATCACAAATCAAGGCATGTCCAATAGACACTTCATCCATAAAAGGAATTTCTTGTTTCAAGTAGGCTAAATTCTTTAAATCTAAATCGTGACCAGCGTTAATCCCGAGCCCCAATTCCTTTGCTCTTGCTGCCGCCAACTTATAATCAGCAATCGCTCTTACCTTATCTTCCTCATAAGCCGAAGCATACATTTCGGTGTAAAGTTCAACACGATCCGTGCCTACTTTTGCGGCCCCTTCAATCATATCAATATCTGGTGCTACAAAAATTGAAACACGTATCCCAGCCGCTTTTAGTTCCGAAATCACCCCTTTTAAAAATTTCTCGTGGGCAACGGTATCCCAACCTGCATTTGAAGTAAGTACTCCAGGAGGATCGGGTACTAGCGTGGCCTGTTCTGGCTTCACTTCTTTCACCATGGCCATAAAGCGTTGGTCAGGATAACCCTCAATATTGAATTCAGTAGTTACTACTTTCTTCAAATCGTATACATCCTGTCTGGTAATGTGGCGTTCATCCGGCCGCGGATGTACGGTAATTCCTTGAGCACCAAATCGTTCGCAGTCCTTTGCTACCTGCGCTACATTGGGGTTGTTTCCGCCACGGGCATTCCGGATTGTGGCTATCTTGTTGATGTTGACACTAAGCTTAGTCATGGAATATTTTTATTTGCATAACTTTGCCCGCAAGTTAATGATTTCATTGATCGTAAAAATTTTGAGATGAGCCTAAAACAACAGATTGACGCAGATATTAAAAGTGCAATGCTTGAAAAGCGTAAAGATGACTTGAAAGCCTTGAGGGCCGTCAAATCAATGATTCTTTTAGCCGAAACTGAAAAGGGAAATACAGAGGGAATTTCGGAAGATGCCGAAATGAAACTTTTGGTAAAAGCCGTGAAGCAAAGAAGAGATTCTGCTCAGATTTATAAAGAGCAGAATAGAGAAGACCTATATGCCGTTGAAATGGCAGAAGTTGAGGTCATCGAAAAATATTTGCCCAAGCAGCTTTCTGAAGAAGAAGTAAAAGCCGAGCTACAAAAAATCATGACTCAAGTAGGTGCCACTGGCCCTCAGGACATGGGTAAAATGATGGGTGCCGCTTCTAAAGCCCTTGCTGGTAAAGCAGATGGCAAAACCATTTCAACTTTAGTGAAACAATTACTGACAGCCTAATTCATTGAAAACCCTTGATATCATACTATTAATACCGCTCATTTTTGGAGCGGTAATGGGTTTTAGAAAAGGGTTACTCTTAGAAATAATCGGGATATTGGCCTTTGTCTTGGCCATTATTGGCGGTTT
Source organism: Roseivirga sp. (assembly GCF_034669765.1). Classification (GTDB taxonomy): domain Bacteria; phylum Bacteroidota; class Bacteroidia; order Cytophagales; family Cyclobacteriaceae; genus Roseivirga. The sequence continues at coordinate 710,901 of NZ_JAXMOQ010000001.1, read as the reverse complement.
TAAACTTATGGAAATCGGTATTTCATATCTTCAAGAGCACATTGAGGGCATGGATCACCTCCTTCCATTCATTTCCTTTCTTCTTATTTTTCTGGCCATCATTCTGCTGGTAAATATGATAGGAAAATTAATGAAGAAAGTGGTGGATATGACGTTGCTTGGGGGAGTGGATAAATTTGCTGGTGCCATTGTTGGCATTGCAAAATGGGCCATTGGCTTAAGCATTCTCCTTTGGCTTACTAATAACTTTGGCATTGAACTGCCTGGGCAAGATGAAGATTTGGTGCTTTATCCCTATTTGGTAAAACTGGGGCCTAACCTAATTGAAACCCTCAATGTAGTATTGCCTTTTGCCGAAGAAATGCTGGACTCTATTAAAGAAATGGTTTCTCCACAAATCACTTGATACTCATTTTAGATAACTTCGATTCGTTCACTTATAACTTGGTGGATTACTTTGGGCAACTCAATGTGAAAACCGAAGTCATTAGAAACAATGTTGCCATACATAATATCAACTTCAGCAAGTATTCTGGTATTGTTTTATCGCCTGGGCCAGAGAAGCCAGAAAAAGCTGGTATCTTATCAGAAGTTGTGCAAACCAAAATTGGGCAAATACCAATACTCGGCATTTGTTTAGGCCATCAAGCCATTGGTCAGCACTTAGGGGCTACTTTGGTAAAAGCCAGTTACCCAATGCACGGCAAAATTTCCAGGATTAAAACCAAAGAAGCCGTTATATTTAATAGTTTGCCCAATGAATTTGACGTGGTTCGTTATCATTCGTTGGTACTTCAAAATTTACCAAATGACCTTTCTCCTATAGCACAAACGGAAAATGGAGAACTAATGGCATTTGAAAATGTTACATTAAAAGTAACGGGAATTCAGTTCCACCCAGAAGCTATTTTGACCCAATACGGATTAGAAATGCTAAATAATTGGGTGAGTTTTTATAATATTGTTTAAATCGTTAGCTAAAACTGACCACATGGCATTAGAAATTAAAGAAGAAAAAGGATACGAGTATATAGATGAGGGGCAAGGCGAAGTAATTGTACTCCTTCATGGACTTTTTGGAGCTTTAAGTAATTGGGAAAGCGTAGTAAGTCAATTCTCTAAAGAATACAGGGTTATGATTCCGATGCTGCCTATTTATGAAATGCCAATCAAACAAGCTGGGCTTGAAGGTTTGGTGAAACACCTTGAGGGCTTTGTAGCCTTAAAAGGTTTGACGAGCATGAAACTCATGGGCAACTCACTTGGCGGCCATATAGGTTTGATTTATACACTGGCCAACCCAGAGAAAGTCAACGGACTAATCCTAACAGGTAGTTCTGGACTCTTCGAAAATTCAATGGGCGGAAGTTTCCCAAAAAGAGGGAGTTACGAATACATTAGAGAAAGAGTAGAATACACTTTTTATGACCCTAAAACCGTTACCGAGGAGTATGTAAACGAGGTATTTGAAACCACCAAGAGCATTCCAAAATGTATGCGAATTGTGGCCATCGCAAAGTCTGCGCAAAGGCACAATATGGCAAAGGAAATCCCGAACATTAAAATACCAACGCTACTAATTTGGGGCCTTAATGATACCATTACACCTCCAATTGTGGCCCATGAGTTCAACAGGCTTATACCTAATACGAAACTAAGGTTCATAGATAAGTGTTGTCATGCACCAATGATGGAACACCCTGAAAGATTCAATCAATTACTTCAAGAGTTTTTAGACGAGCAAAAAGCAGCATGACCGCAGCAGAACTGATTAATTATTTAATTCCTCCTTTAAAATTGACCGATGATGGCAACAAAGCCATTATTTGGATGGAAGAATTGCGGACCAATCAGTTACCTGTGGTAGAAAAGGGGAAGTTTTTGGGCTTTATTTCGGAAGAGGTAATCCTTGAAAATAATGATGCTACCAGGCCCATTCGGGAATATGACCTATTTGCCGAAGATTGCTTTATTTTTGAAGATCAGCATTTTTACGATGTCATTAAAATGGCCCATGAACACGAGGTTCAATTGGTTTCTGTTTTAGGTAGAAATGGAAATTTCTTGGGCGTGGTAACCATTGAAGACACCATTAGCAGTTTTGCTCAATCAATGGCCGTTCAAGAACCTGGAGCAATTCTAATTGTCTCCATGAACTATAGAGATTATTCTTTGGCCGAAATCAGTAGAATTGTTGAAGGCGAAAACGCTAAAATTTTAAGCAGTTGTGTCACTAACGATTACATGGATGCTTCACGGATTAAATTAACCCTAAAGGTTAATCAGCCCGATATTTCTCATATTAGTGCTTCCATCGAACGTTTTGGTTATAAAGTGATTGGAAAATTTCAAGAAATTGAAATCAAATCGAATGATCAAGACCGTTATGATATGTTGATGAAATACCTCAACATTTAATCGCCTATGAAAGTAGCCCTCCACGGAAAAAGCATCACCCCTGAAGCCATTGATTGTGTTAAAGACTTGCTTCAGGTTTTAGACGAGAAGTCTATTGATATTTCGATGTCAAAAGATTTTGAGAAGCAGTTGAAAAAAGTAAAGCTAAGCGCCAATCCAGAAAGAATTATTTTACCAGGTGATGACCTGTCAGACATGGACTTTGTTTTAAGCCTAGGAGGTGATGGCACCATGCTAGACACCATTGCCTATACCGCACAACACGAAACCCCCATTGTAGGCATAAATCTTGGAAGGCTTGGCTTTTTAGCCACTACCCCTCGAGGTGAAATCAACAATGCTGTTGAATCACTAATTTCATCAGACTATAATATAGAAAGTAGATCATTGATTCATGTTGATTCAAATGAAGACCTTTTTGCTCCTTTCAATTTTGGGCTGAACGAATTCACTATTGTCAAAAAAGAAACTTCATCGATGATTGTTGTGCATACCTATGTAGACGGTGAATATTTAAATGCATACTGGGCCGATGGTTTGATTGTTTCAACCCCAACGGGATCAACAGGATACTCCTTAAGTTGTGGAGGGCCATTGGTTCACCCAAGGTTAAAGAATTTTATTCTAACCCCTGTTTCTCCGCATAACCTTAACGTTCGGCCAATTATTGTTTCAGACCAAAGCGAAATTACTTTCGAAATTGAAGGTAGAACTAACCGTTTTATGGTGTCTTTAGACTCAAGGTCATGCAGTGTAGACGATAAAGTAAAAATATCCGTTAAGAGAGAGTCGTTTGAGGCAAAGCTGGTAAGGTTCGCCCATAACAGCTATTTTGATACCTTACGACATAAGTTGAATTGGGGGGTTGATGCCAGAAATTGAATTAACAATATTTAACTGGCCATTTTTGAAACGAAATCACAATGTTATCTAGCTTGCGAGCATATCATACGGATAAAACTGTATTACCTAAGTTTTTGAAAAAATCATCTTTGATGGTGGTATTTCTACTGTCAATTTTCAGTCTAAGAGCACAAGACTCTGAGGTTGGTTTTGAGCTAGGCACTTATAACTACCTTGGCGATGTAGCCCGAGCCTATGATTTTGGAAATTCAACTTTAGGAGCGCAGTTCTTTGTTAGAAAACACCTTAATAACGGTTTCAATACCCGGATTTCAGCGGGGTATGGTAAACTAAAAGGTGTGGATAACGAAGCATTTGACGTGTTTTCAGCAAATAGAAATGCTTCTTTCAAAGGCCGTTTTTTCAATGTTGATTTTCTATGGGAATATAACTTCCTCGATTTTCGAGACGAAAAATTACGGCAATTTTGGACTCCTTATATTTTATTTGGGGTGGGCGCTTACAAATATACCGGGGAAGATGGCTTTGGCTCATCATATAATTCTGGAATAAGTTTAAGGTTACCAATAGGAATAGGCCTCAAGTATAGAATTGATAGAAGGTGGACATTGGCAGCGTCAACCAGTGCAATAAAGTCTAATTCAGACGATTTGGACAATGTCTCTATCAATACTCCTTCTATAAAAGATTATAGAGGGGGCAATCCTAATGATGACGATTGGATGTTCTTCACGTCAATATCCATTAGCTACACACTCTATAAAATCGTCTGTCCTCAAGACAAATTTAGATAGCACTGATAAAGAATCAATTAGGGTTTAAAAACAATAACCATTTTCGTACCTTCGCAATCGCTTTTTCGCGGAGCAGATACAATGAAGAACAAAATTAAGCTCGACTCACTTCCGAAACACATTGCCGTAATCATGGATGGTAATGGCCGTTGGGCAAAAAGCCAAGGTGCAGCCCGTGTTTTTGGCCATAAAAACGCTATTAAGGCGGTAAGAGACACTACCGAAGGGTGTGCAGAGTTGGGCGTTGAGTACCTTACCCTTTACGCATTCTCAACAGAAAATTGGAAGAGGCCAAAGTTAGAGGTTAATGCTCTGATGCAGTTATTGGTAGCCACCATCAATAAGGAAATAAAAACCTTAATGGACAATGACATCAAGTTGACTGCCATTGGTGATATCGAAAGTTTACCAAAGTCATGTCAACGTGAATTGGCTCAGGCAATGGAAACAACCTCGAAAAACAAAAGAATGACTCTGGTTTTAGCTTTGAGTTATAGTGGTAAGTGGGACATTACCAATGCCATGAAACAAATAGGCCTAAAGTGCGAGAGTGGAGCGTTAAAAGCTGAAAACATTACAAGTGAAATTATTGAAAACCATTTGTCTACATCGGGGATTCCTGATCCAGAGTTGTTGATAAGAACAAGTGGTGAGCAAAGAATAAGTAATTTTCTATTGTGGCAAATGGCATATACCGAGTTTTTTATCACGGACACCCTTTGGCCAGACTTTAGAAGAGAGCATTTATACGAGGCAATTGTCTCGTACCAAACAAGAGAAAGAAGGTTCGGTAAAACGAGCGAACAGATATAGAATTAACCTTGGGAATGAAGAAAATATTTTTACTTCTGGTCATTAGCATATGTGGTTTAACGCAAGTTAAAGGGCAGGTGAGATATGGTGTGAATACGGCAGAAGGTGTTCAAATTGACTATACAAACCCAAGGGTTTTTGAAATTGCAGAAGTGCTATATACTGGCCTAAGCTCCATAGAAGAACGGGCGCTAACCGGTTTAGTAGGCATTAAGGTCGGTGATAAAATCAGTATTCCAGGAAACGAAATTTCTGATGCCATTAAAAAACTATGGAAGCAAGGCATTATTGCTGATGTTCAAATATTGCTTACAAAAATTGAGGGTGATAGGGCCTTTTTAGAAATTAAAATTACTGAGCGACCAAGAATTACGAAATTTGAAATTGAGGGTGTTAACAGTTCGCAAAAATCAGACTTAAAAGAGCAGATTGGTGTAATTGGTAAAGTAGCAAGCGCTCCTCTTATCAAGAATAGTGAAACCCTGATTAAGAAGTATTATGTGGCTAAGGGCTACTTAAATGCAAACGTAAAAACACTTCAAGAAACAGACTCTGTAGGTAATAAGGGAGCTCAGTTGACCTTTGTTGTGGACAAAATGGCGAAGGTAAGAATCAATAAAATTGAGTTCGAAGGCAACGATTCTTTTTCAGATCAACGACTAAAGAAACCCTTAAAGAAAACCAATGAAAAGCCGCGTTTCTGGCTTGTAGCAAGACTTTTCGACCAAGTTTTTAAGACTACTCCAAAGTCAGTTTCAAATTATGTAGACTCAAGCTATACAGTGAGTGAATCCAGGTTCAAGACATTTATTAATGATAACGTCAAACTCAACTTTCTTCAAAGTTCAAAATTTATTGAAGCTGAGTTTGATGCTGATAAAGATGGATTAATTGCTTTCTACAACACAAAAGGTTACAGAGATGCTGCCATTGTGAGTAGTTCCGTAACAAAACTAGATGAAGATTATATCAACCTTAATATTAAAGTAGACGAAGGAAGTAAATACTATATCAGAGATATTGACTGGACAGGGAATTACAAATACACTTCTTCACAGCTTTCAGGTCTCTTAGGAATTAAAAAAGGTGATGTTTACAACAGAGAACGAATAGAATCAAGAACCTCATTTGATGGACAAAGTGGAGATGATATCAACTCACTCTACATGGATGATGGTTACCTATTCTTCAGGCTAGAAGTAGTTGAAGTAAGGGCAGATAACGACTCAATAGATCTTGAAATGCGAATGTATGAAGGAGAGCAGGCTACTATAAAAAGAATTATTCTTAAGGGAAATGACAGGACTAGTGATCATGTGGTTCTAAGAGAAATCAGAACACTACCTGGACAAAAATTCAGTAGAAGAGACTTAATTAGAACGACAAGGGAGTTGGCTCAGCTTGGCTATTTTGACCCAGAGCAAATCAATCCAAAGCCTATTCCAAACAATGGAGACGGCACGGTAGACATTGAGTTTAGCCTTGTTGAAAAATCATCCGATCAGATCCAGCTTTCTGGAGGCTTCGGTGGGCCATTCGGTTTTGTGGGTACAGTTGGGCTTCAACTGAACAACTTCTCAATCAAAAATATTAGAGATTGGAGTAAATGGAGACCTTACCCATCTGGTGATGGACAAAGGCTATCTATACAGATCCAATCAAATGGTAGACGTTTCCAAAACTACAATATGACTTTTTCCGAGCCATGGCTTGGAGGTAAAAAACCAAACAGCTTTAGCGTAAGCTTTAACAGAACTGTGAACAGAACTTTTACAGATTTCTATAATCCTTCTGACGTAAATGGTTTCTTGAAAGCCTCTGGTTTTACGATTGGGCTAGGTAGAAAATTGCGTTGGCCAGATGATTACTTTGGTATATCAAACAGCATATCATATCAATTTTATGATGTATTTAACTTTGGAAATACACTTGGCTTCTCTACTGGTCAAGCAAACAGCATTACCTTCAACACTGCTATTTCTCGAAGCAATATTGATAGCCCTCAGTTCCCTACACATGGGTCTCAGTTCAACTTAAATATAAACTTAACGCCTCCATATTCATTATTCATGGATAGATTCAATGATGGTGGAAGCTCAGACCTTACAACCAGAGAGCGCTATCAGTTCATTGAATACAACAAAACATTAATGGATGCATCGTACTTTATTCCATTTACTAAAAAGTTTGTGTTGAATGCCAGAGCACACCTTGGGTTCATTGGTTCTTATGGAAACAAGACAGATACAGGGCCATTCGAAAGGTTCTTCTTAGGAGGTAACGGCTTAAATGGTGCGAACAACTTTATAATTGGACAAGACATTATTGCGTTAAGAGGTTATGAGGATAACAGTATTGTCCCTGTAGACCCCGAAACTGGCTTTAGAGGAGGGCTTATCTTTAACAAGTTTGTTGCTGAATTGAGGTATGCAGTATCATTAGCCCCTACATCAACCATTTACGTTTTGGCCTTTGGCGAAGCAGGTAATGCGTGGAACAATTACTCGGAGTATTCTCCAAGGAATTTATTTAGGTCTGCGGGAGTAGGTGCAAGGGTATTTCTTCCTGCATTTGGTTTGCTAGGTCTAGACTGGGCATATGGTTTTGATTCTGATAGAGAATTGGGAATTGATGGAGGTTCTCAGATTCACTTCACTATTGGTCAACAAATAAGATAACATGCACAAATTTTCGCCCCCCATAGTATTATTCTTTGTAATTTCTAACTTTGCGCTGGCTCAAAACGAGGCTTATGCCCAAAAGTTTGGCCACATAGATTCAGGTTATATTTTATCCAAAATGCCTGAATACGATGAGAAAAAGAAGGAGATAGAAGATCTTCACAAGGAGTATGATAAAGTGGTACGGAGTTTGCAAAACGAAGCAGAGAAGATGAGGGCAGAGCTTAGGGCCAAAGAAATTTTGTTCACTCCTGAAATGATAAAGGAAAAGCAAAAAGAAATTGACCTGAAAGAGCAAGAAGCTCTTGAGAAATCGACAGAGCTTTTTGGTTATGATGGACTCATCTATAAAAAGCAAAACGAATTATTAAGACCTCTTTTGCAAAAAATGTCTGAGGCTACAGAGATAGTTTCTAGAAAGCATAACCTAGATTATATGCTTGATAAAGCTGCCGATGTTAGCATTATTTACTCTAACCCTGAGCACGATTACACAGAGTTTGTGCTAGAAGAATTAGAGTTACTAAAAAAGAAGAACTAAAACATTAATTTGAATCTTAAAGTCATGAATCGTAAACTATTACTCGCTACATCATTGTTTTTAATGGCAATGACAGCCTGGAGCCAGGAATTTAAAGTTGGTTATACAAGCATAGATGCTATTGTATTTAGTATGCCTGAAATTCCTCAAATCAATGCCGACCTACAAGTCTATCAGAAACAATTAGCTAGTCAGGTAGAAAGCAAACAAAAAACAATCGATGCTAAAATTGCAGAATATCAGCAATTGGCACAGCAGCCAACGGTATCACCAACAGTGATGCAAGAAAAAGAAACTGAAATCAGAAAGCTACAAGCCGATTTTCAGAATTTTTCTCAAAAAGCAGATGAATCACTAAGCACTAAATCGAACAACTCGTTCAACCCAATTTATGCAAAGGTTCAAAACGCTATAGAGGAAGTAAGAAAAGAAAAAGGCTACGGCATGATTATCAATGCAGGTACCGAAACAGGTGGAATAGTATTGGCAGCTAGAGAAGAAGACAACATTACTAAAGCCGTATTCGAAAAACTAGGTGTTCCAATGCCAGCTGCTCCAGAAGAAGGTGCAGCAGCAAAAGGAGGTAACTAAGAATAGAATATTCATAAAAGAAAGGCCATCACAATTGAATTGGGATGGCCTTTTTAGTTTTCTGAGTTTTAGAATTAATCCTTCAATTTATTCAGATCAACCTCAGTGGCTACATAGCCAAAAGCTGACCAATTACCCGTATCAATTACCTTTTGGAAGATCTCCTTCGCTTTTGCAGTATCTCCATTGTATAAGTACCAATTGCCCATTCCGTAACCCTGAGTAGCTAAACTCAGCGCTACATCCATTTGATCAGTTCTTAAAAGCTCCTCTTTCGCCAGCTCACCCTTGTACATCATAATTCGTTTATAATAACTATCGTTTTCGATAATCGTCATTTCTGAATGAATTGGCTCAAGAACGTTCAAGGCCTCTTCGGCTTTCCCTTCTCGCATAAGGCTCATGTAAAGCCAATCTGTAGTGGCCACTAGTAAATCATCGTTTACACTATACTTTAGGCATTCCTTATATATAGCAGTCGCTTCTTGAAACTTGCCTTGCAGATAAAGCGCGAGCCCATAGTGATAAAGAATATTAAACTGAGTATTGGAAAGTGGAATGTTCATGCTGTTGGGGGCACCATCAGGTTCCACTTCAGCCTTCCCCGTATCCATCATTTCAAAAGCTTTTTTGTAATCCGATTCTGCCTTTGAAAACTGGCGGGTACTGATATACCTATGTCCTCTGTGTCTGTAAAGCTTGTAAGAATTAGGGAATTTATTGATGCCTTCAGTAAATACCTCTATGGCTTTATTGTAGTTGGCCAAATAAGCCCAACGCCTTCCTAACCAAATGGTGTTCATTTCGCTAGGGTCCTCATCAAATCTCTTTTGGGCTTCTTCCAAATTAGAAGTCAAAGCTGAAGTGACGTCTTCACTTCTATCAGGAATATACAGTGGAGTGCCATCAACAGCATAAGCTTGAGCTTCTTCCTTTTCTTCAGCTTTATCAGCAGAACAAGCGAAGACAATCGCAGAGCAACAAAGCAAAATCAACAAGCGGACTTTCATATATTTAGTATTTATCGGTCATTTTGAAAGTCATTCCATTTTTCTTTTCATCCACCATTTTCTTCACGTCTTCTAGAAGTTTTTTGGAGTCATATACTATTCCATCCTTCACTGTATACCGAACTCCTCCCACACGAACAAGTTCATTGTCATCATTTAGTTTCAGCGCACCTGTGCCGTAAAGCACTTTCAAATTCTGTAATGGGTTCTCTTCTACAATTACAAAATCTGCAAACTTGCCTACTTCAACTGTTCCAATTTTATCGGCCATACCCAAGGCTTCTGCCCCATTCAATGTAGCCGACATAATGACCTCAAGCGGATGAAACCCTGCTTCGCGAAGCAATTCTAACTCACGGATATAAGCGAAACCATACAATTGGAAGATAAATCCAGAATCAGAACCTGCAGTAACGCGCCCTCCACGGTTTTTATATTCGTTTACAAAGGTCATCCAAAGATTATAGTTTTCTTTCCAAGCCACTTCTTCTTCAGTTCCCCAATAGAACCAATAAGAACCATGTGATCTTTTGCTTGGGCGATAGAATTCCCAAAGCGAAGGCAAAGTATACTCTTGGTGCCATTCCGCAGAATACGCACGCATTAAATCGCGGCTGGCTTCATAAATGTTGAATGTTGGATCCAAAGTGAAATCCAGATCTATCAACTCATTCATCACGTTGTTCCAGTGGTCTGAAAAAGGAGGTGCCGCCTGTGCCCAAAGCCTACCTGCTTCACCAAAACGGTCTTGCTCATTTCTGTAATTATAGTCTAAGCTATAGTTCTGAACCCTTCTGTCTGTGAACAGTGCTTCAGGCAATCCATACCAGTGCTCCATTGAAGTCAATCCAGCTCGGGCAGAGTTGAGTACATTCCAACGTACTACGTCCATCTGCGCATGATGCATGGCCGATTTCAATCCCAATTTTTTGTTTTCTTCCAAAGCAGCCTGCATAATTTCTGGGGCAGCTCCAAAAAACTTGATCCCATCAGCTCCTTTGGCTTTGTTTTGTCTTACCCATTCTCTAGCCATTTCTGGCGTTGAAATGGGCTCCTTAGACCCCTGGCCAAAACCTGTGTAGGCCAAAATTCTAGGTGCTGTAATGGTGTTCTGATTACTCTTTTCCTTTTGATCCAATACCCATTGAAGGCCATTACCTGTAGAAGGATCACGAATGGTGGTGATACCATGCGCCAACCATAATTTAAACACATATTCTGCTGGAGTACCTTGTGCAGATCCTCCAATATGGCCGTGCATATCCACAAAGCCAGGCATTAGGTACATGCCCTCCAAATCCATTACTTGATCTTTTGGCCCTACTTTCGGACGATCTTGTTCACGGATTTCTAAGCCTGGGTAACCTACATTGTAAATGCCTTTGATAATGTTCTTTTCCACTACAATATCCACAGGGCCTGTGGGTGGCGCTCCATTGCCATTGATCAATGTAACTCCTCTAATGATAAGCCTTTCGAAAGGCCCTTCTCCTTCGCTGCGGTTGGGTGCTTTTTCTACTTGAGCCTGTAGGTGAACGACTAGGGTGAATAAGAAAAGGGACGCAATTGCCCTTAAGAAATGTTTTTTCATAGTGATTAAGGTTGAATTAGTGCAGAAGATAATTATTTCCTCAGCAGTACACAACGCGGCTTATTCTGACGGGGCAAAATGAAAGACTAATAAAAACAGAAAGCCTCTCAGTAAAAACTGAGAGGCTTTCGTATTAGCTGATTACTAAAACTATTTTTTTTCCTTCTTTTCAAGGTTCATGTCGAAAGTCTGACCAGACTGTTTCCATTTACCTGCAAACTTACCCTCTTTTAGAGTGCCTTCATAAGTTCCACCAATCGCTTCCATTTTCAATTTTAAGACACCTTCCTTAAAGCTGACTTCATCGAAAGCTAAGCCATAAGCATTTTGCATTGGGCTGTCCATGGTGGCTTTGAGCGCCTTCTCCTTTTCAGTAAGATGGATTACAATTTCAAGGTCGCCATTTGGGGTTACAATTTTCCCGTTCCAATCACCAAGCGCTTTGGAATTGTCTTGAAGAGAAAAACTGAGACTAGTGAGTACGAGTAATACTGTGGTTATAAATTTCATGATTTGAGTTTTTGATTACGTCAAATGTATACGAAAACACTCCTTCTGAGAACAGAAAAAAGCACGAAAGGGATATACAATGGTTAAATGAAATATTAAACCGATCATTGAATTTCACTCCTAAGCACTTCCAGTGGAGATTTGCTCAAAATACCTCGGCTGTTCAGCAATCCAATCAAAACTGTCAACGAAGTAATGGAAAAATACACCAATAGTACTGGAAGCACATTTGGTACGAAAGAAGTTTCGAAAGTAAAGTAAGCCAAGGCCCAACTACCCAAAAGGGCTAGGGCAATCCCTGAAAGTGAGGCCAAACTACCCAGTACAAAATATTCAAGACTATTGATAGTCAAGATTTGGCGTTTACTTCCGCCTAAGGTTCTTAACAAAATACTCTCTCTGATACGTTGAAACTTGCTCAGAATTACTGAACCAATTAAAACCAGCAGACCCGTAACAATACTGAACAAGGCCATAAATCGGATGACAAATGAGATTTTACCCAAGATTTCATCTACCGTAGTGAGAATCAAACCAATATCGATTACCGAAACGTTCGGGTATTTCTTGACAATATCGCGTTGATAGAGCGCTCCCTCTTCAGTGGATTTGACCCTTGTGATCAACACATGAAACTGAGGAGCCTTTTCTAAAACGCCTTCTGGGAAAAGCACCAAGAAATTCGTTTGTACCCTTTCCCAATCAATTTCTCTAAAACCACCCACATAGCTAGTAACCGGAACACCTTGCACATTCCATATGAGTTCATCCCCCAGTTTGATTCTATTACTTTGTGCATAACCCTTTTCTATGGTTACAAAAACCGAGTCGGTATTTGCCTCCCTAATTCTGAACTCACCTTCTACCAATACTTCCGATTCAATGAGGCTATCTCGATACGTAATTCGCCATTCACGATTGAAAGCGCCCGACCTATAATTGAGCGTAGAATCGGCCATCACATCAGCCAAACTGTTGCCATTAATCTTGGAGAGTCGCATGGTAACTACAGGCACTTGCTGTAATACTGGCAAACCTTGCTCTTTGGTAAATGCTGCAATTTCATCTTTCTGATAGGATTGAATATCGAACAGCATCATGTTCGGACGACCTGCATCAGTAGTAATTTCTACCTGACTGATCAATAAGCCCTGAATAAAGTAGAGCGTTGTGATGAGGGCTGTGCCTAAACCAATGGAGGCAATCAGAATCGTAGTTTGATTATTTGGTCTATACAAATTGGCCAAGCTTTGGCGCCAAAGGTAACTCCAACCCGTTGGGAAGAATTTCTTCACTGCCCACATGGCCAAACGGGCGATGAGCACCAAAAGGCCAAAGGCCATTAATACAGAAAAAGTAAATACAAAACTGTTCGAAAGGTCTCTGATTTGAAGGTAGGCAAATCCGAAAATGAAAATGAAGATGCCCGCAAACACCAACCACCTGAGCGGGTCTCTAGCGCTGTTTTCTCCGTCAGATGTATTCCTTAAAGTAAGTAGTGGCGAGGCTTTTCTGATCGCTAAAAGCGGTGTAAGCGCAAAAAGGATGGACACCACAAGCCCAGTTGCAATTCCTCCTAAAATAGAAGTCCAAGAAATACTGAAATTGACTTCTACTGGAAGAAAATCAGCGAATACTTTGGGTAAAATGGTTTGTAAAAGTGTTCCTGAAAAAGCGCCTATGGTAGCTCCAATCAAGCCAATAATTCCAATTTGAATAAGGTAGATTAAAAAGGTGTCTCGTCCTTTAGCCCCAAGACAGCGCAGAATTGCCACCGTTCTAATTTTCTCTTTAATATAAATATGTACCGCGCTGGCTACACCCACACAACCCAAAAGCAAAGCCACAAAAGCCACCAAGTTTAAGAAGCTACTCAAGTCTTCGAAAGTACGACCTGTGTCTCGCTTTCTTTCCTCCACAGTATCTCCACGAATGCCTTCGGTGCGCAAATATTCTCGATCCTCTCTTAGCTGTGCGTCCAAGTCAAACTCAGAATCGAGGTCATTAAGCTTATAAAACTTTCTGTATTGAACACGGCTTCCCTTCTGTATCAGACCCGTGGCCTCGACATATTTCATAGGAATGTACACTGCAGGGGCTACCAAAGTAGCGGCCATTGACTGTGATGGGGAGCTGATCAAAGCACCTTCGATCAAAAAGGTGACCTTACCAATTCGGACAGAATCCCCAACTTGAATATCATATTGAACCAAAACACTTTGGTCTACCAAAGCTTTGGCTTGCCCATCTCTAAAGGATTGCGCTGCTGATGCAGGATTAGATTCGATAACTCCGTAAAAAGGAAAAGCTCCTTCTAAAGCCCGAACATCTACCAATCGACTTCCCTGGTTTTTTGGGAAGTAAACCATTGAAGCAAAGCTATTTTCGGAAGACAGCTCATAATCCAGCGTATCTAAAAACGGATAACTGAAATCATCTTTGTTGGCGCTTAATTCTAGGTCCGCTCCAAGTAATTCCTTTGCTTGGCCATTAATATCGTCTTTCAGATTTTCACTGAAGGAGTTAATCGCCACTAAAGCAGCAATGCCTAAAATGATGGACGAAACGAAAAGAAAAAGCCTTGATTTACTTTTTCGCGCATCGCGCCAAGCCATTAAAAACAACCACTTGGCAGAAGAATTCGACTGAAAATTATTTGGGTCAATGCTCATCTAAAACAATCAAATTGAGGTTTCTGCATTGGCCAATTCCGAATCGTAAATGACCTGACCGCCTTTAATTCTTATAATTCGATTGGTTTTATTGGCCAGCTCCAAATCATGTGTCACCAGAATTAAGGTAGTACCCGCTTCCTTATTTAAACTGAAAAGCAATTCCTCCACTTTTTCAGAAGTCTCTTCATCTAAATTACCGGTAGGCTCATCGGCAAAAAGAATTTCAGGTTGGTTTGAAAAAGCCCTAGCGATTGAAATTCGCTGTTGCTCACCACCCGAAAGTTGTGTTGGATAATGATCATGCCTGTCGGCCAAACCTACACGGTCGAGCAGTTCCAAAGAACGCGCTCTTATATTTTTTTCTTTTCTCAATTCCATCGGCACCATCACATTCTCCAAGGCGGTAAGTGTGGGTAGCAATTGAAAATTTTGAAATACAAAACCCACATATTGATTACGTACTGCTGCTCTTTGGTCTTCGTTGAGTGTTTCCAAGGCATGACCATTCAGCACCACAGTACCCGATGAGGCCCTATCGAGACCTGCACAAAGCCCAAGCAAAGTGGTTTTTCCACTGCCCGAAGGACCAACTATGGAGAAACTTGTGCCTTTTTCAATTTCAAAATTTACATTTTTGAGCACGGTTAAATTTTTGGAACCGCTTTTGTAAGTTTTCGTTAGGTCTTGAACCTTAAGTATACTTGCCATGTAGTAATAGAGATGTAGACAAACAAGACGAAATTATCGCCTGAATGTTTAATGATCCTTCAATTAAGTGTAGAAACATATGATTTCAAAACTTCCTATCCTCAGTATTTTAACTTTTGTTGTTGCGTTTTGGCTTAGCCCGAACGATCAAGAGAAGAAAAAAATCATCTTTTTTGGTGACAGTATTACGGCTGGTTACGGTATCAGCCTAGAGGAAGCCTTCCCCAATCTTATTCAGAAAAGAATAGATTCTTTGGGGTTGAATTATGAGGTAATCAATGCTGGTTTAAGTGGAGAAGCTTCAGCTGGTGGTTTAGATAGAATTGACTGGATACTTCAAGGGAAGCCCGATATTTTTATTTTGGAACTGGGTGGAAACGATGGTTTACGCGGCTTGAGCATTCAAGAAACTGAAGCCAACCTAAAAGCCATGATTGACAAAGTGCGTCAAGCCCAACCGAGCACTAAAATTCTTTTGGCGGGCATGCAAATTCCACCCAATCTTGGGCAAGAATATACCGAGTCATTCCGTAAGGTTTTTGCCAAAGTAGCGAAAGACAAAAAAGTAGATTTAATTCCCTTTCTGCTCGAAAACGTTGGTGGGGAAGAAGATTTAAATCAATCTGACGGGATTCACCCCAACCGTGCTGGGCATAAAATTGTAGCCGAAACTGTTTGGATGTATTTGGAGAAGTATGTGAAATGAAGTTTTAGTCTAATCTAAGTCAGTGATTGTATCTTTTATAACCACAAAGGGCACCAAGTTTTTTCACAAAGTTCACTAAGGCTTTTGCGCTATCAAACTTCCGTTTATCACTCTTCTAATTCCATGTTTTAGTAATGCCACATTAAAATTGATAAGCAAGCCGAGTTTATAATCACCAAGTTTCATATAGGTCAAGGTCTGCGCCAAATGAACATCAGTCAAACTTTCCACACTTTTTAACTCAATAACTACCTTTTTATCTACCAGTAAATCAATACGATACCCGCATTCTAACTTGACTTCTTCAAACACGAGTGGCATAGGTTTTTCCTTCTCAACCAATAATCCCACTTGTTGAAGTTTGTAGAACAAGCATTCTTTATAAGCACTCTCCAGCAAACCAGGGCCTAAAGCTTTGTGTACTTCTATGGCACATCCAATAATTCGATTTGCTATTTCATTCTCCGATTTATCCACCCTTAGTGCTCTTTGTGAATTCTCCGTGTCCTTTGTGGTTAAAACTTAACAAGCCCTAAGCATTTTTAAATTACACACACATAAGTTATCGATAATTCTTTTTTAAAAAAAAATAGTGGTCTACCGTTTCAAAAAAGCATCGTACCTGTTCAGTACTTTTTGTGCCAGTTGGTATTCTGAGGCACGAAGGACTTCAATATCGTAAAAATTGCAGAATTCCATAAACTCATCAATCACGCGGTCATCTATACGCGTAACGAATTTCACAAATTCCTTATTGAATTTAGCCTCAACGGCTTCTTTCTGTGTTTTTTCCTTTTCCTGAGCGGCTAAAAGCACATTCAATTTCCTCTTCTCCATAAATTTTCGATCTAAGAAATTGAGTAAACCTGAAACACCAACACCACCTTGTTCCAAGGTCTCCAGCTGTGGTTTCGACCAATCAGTTTTGGGTGCATTGGGGTCTACAAAGCCTAGATCCATGGGTACACGTTCGGGACGATTGAGGTAAAAATCTTTAGCGAAAGCGGTTACCACTACCGAATCGAGCAGATAGGTTCCTTCTTCAAGCTGAATAAATAATCCATCAGGATGAGTATCCATTAAATAAGCTGTGATGGTAAAGGTTACAGGCTCGTAACCAATTGAGGTAATCTTTATGCTATCGTTGAGCTGAACAGGAAATTCAAACCTCCCCTCATTATCAGTCGCTACACCTTGTTTTCTATTCACCACTAAAACCGTTGCAAATTGCACTGGCATCAGCGTAGTTTTTTCAACCAATTGCCCCTTCAATACATAGTTTTCTTGCTGCTGTGCGCTAAGGCAAAAGCATAAGAAAAGCATACATACGATGGTGATGGTTTTGAACACGTTACAAAGTAACGTTTGATTGGTAGATAACCCTACGCTAAAATCGGTATTTAACCTTTTTTAACCGCCCTTTCCAGTTCTTGGTGTTTAAAATATCGGTTCAAGAGAAAAGCCATCCAAACTACAATCACGCTCAGTAATCCGAGCAAAAGCAAAGACAGGTCGATATTAAAAGTAAAGAGCTCCGTGACTTTCGATAAACCAAGCCCCTCTAAATCAAGGTTCTTTTTGGTGAGTAAAAGAAAGCCTATTGCTACAATAATGACAGAGAAGTAGGTTACCTTGAGCCATTTTGGAATGTAAACAGGTCGGATTTTCGTTTTTTCGTACCGCTCTACTTTTTCAAGCAAGGCACGGTTAAATCCCATAGAAGGTTCTTCCAAACCCTCCATTTGTAGTAATTCTTTTAACTCCTTATCTGATAGATCGAACTCTTTCATAATAATTCTCTCACCTCATTGTCCAACAAATGCTCTAAAGCAATAAGTAATCTTTTTCTGGCCCTGTGCAATCTAACTTTAACATTTGAAAGCTCCCAGTTCGTAATCTCACAAATTTCCTGAAGCGAATTTTCATTGAGATAAAACAAAGTAATCGCCACTTGGTCATCATTTGAAAGCTGTGTCAAAGCCAATTGAATATAGCCTGATCGCTCTTCCTTTTGAAGTCTTCTCCATTCTGCATCTGGCTCACTCAGCTGAAGCAAGTTTTCGGAAGATAGGTCTTCAATTTCTGTAGTCTTTAGTTTTTTCTTCCGCAAAGATGTTAAAGCGGTATTGTACACAATGGTATACAGCCAAGTGGAAAATTTAGCTTCCTCCTTAAACTGACCAATATTTTTATAGGCTTTTAGAAATGAATCTTGCGTTACCTCCTCCGCATCTTCCCTCGACTTTAACAAACGCAAAGCCAGCGTAAAAGCCATGGCCTTGTGTTCATCAACCAACACATTGAAAGCCGCAACATCACCATTTTTTACTTTAGCGATGATCAGCTCCATTGCATATCGTTCATTATGAGGTTTCATTTTTTATGTTTGACTACAAGGTGGAGTTTTAGGTTACATCAAGATTGAGTGATTCAGTTTCATACCAAGTTAAAAATTAAACTTTGTAACAGGGTGTAACCTAAATTTCAGAAAGCGCATCTATAAGAGCAAGTATTGAAAATTTAAACACAGAAATCATGAATGAAATAGTTGGAATATTTTTTATCATAGCCATCCTTAGCATAGCCGGTTTGATATTTTTCCATTTACTCACACGACATAGAGAACGTGGAATGTTAATAGAAAAAGGAGCAGATGCGAGCCTTTTTCAAACAGAGCCGAAAAAGAGAAATTTGTTCTTCACAATCATTCTTGGTTCGTTGCTTATCTGCTTATCACTAGGAATTGGTTTGGGTTACTTACTAGAGAACCTTCTGATCAGTATGATTGATCCAGACCCTAATTTCAACGGCTATCGATCAAATAACCAACCAGGAGCATACTTTTTCACAATCTTCTTAATGCTAGGTGTTGGTTTCATAACCTCGTTCTTTCTGCATAGAAAATTGGTTCTTGAGAAAAAAAACTAAAACAGAGGATAACACAAAAGACCTCTTGAATTAATTTCAAGAGGCCTTTTGTGTTTAGGGCGAGACAGTAATATTATCTCTTCTTACCTAAAGTCATAGACTCAGCCATTTTTACCGCCTCATAAGCATTAATGATCCCTCCTGATTTTGACAGCTTTGAGAAGTTTACTTCTTGATCGAATGTTCCGGGTTTGGTTACTTTAATGCCATCTAGCTTACGAACAGACTTCATCAGAATATCTTTAAGCTGTTCAGCGTTCAAATCTGGAAAATAAGACAGTAACATTGCAGCTACTCCAGCCGTAACAGGCGATGCCATACTCGTGCCTTGTGCATCCTGATAAGAATTTCCTGGAGCGGTTGAATAAATGGCCACACCTGGGGCAAATAAATCAACGGTTTTATCTCCATAATTACTGAAATCGCCTACATACTGATCTTCAGCTCCCCAAGAGGAAGCTCCTACTTCAATCCAGTTGGCCCAATCGCCATTCTTGCCAAATTTATCATTTGGGTAATTGTTGGCCTCGTCAATGTCTTCGCCACTATTTCCTGCTGCATGTATCAACAAAACACCTTTTGAATTGGCGTACTCAATGGCATCATATACATACTGAAGGTTGGGAGAATAAGCCTTTCCAAAGCTCATATTAATGATTTTTGCACCATTATCCACCGCATAGCGAATGCCATTGGCTACATCTTTATCACGCTCATCACCATCAGGAACAACCCTCACCGCCATAATGCTGACATTGTTGGCCACACCATCTGTTCCAATGCCGTTTCCTCGGGAAGCAGCAATAATTCCTGCCACGTGAGTTCCATGAAAGTTATCCGTTCCTTTGCCAATCACATCGTTGTTTCCATAGCCTTTTTCAGCAAGGTTATTCGGGTCATCGCCCACAATTTCCCTTGCATCATATTCTAAACTATAAGAGTACTTAGCATTGGCCTCCAATTCAGCCAAATCCATATTGATCAATACCAATACGCTATCCAGAGATACTTCTTCACCAACGGATTGTAAGATCTGAGTCATGTAGTTTTTGCCTAGATCGATTACTGCATCAGGCGAATCTATTTCGGATAATGTTGCAACCGTCACTTCTTCCACATCCATATAAGCTTCAAACAGTTTATTGAAGCGCTCAATCTGGCGCGCCAAACTTCCGTATTGCTCAAATTCCATTTGTGCTTTTCCGTAGGCTTCTTCGAATTGGCCTTTTACCTTTTGCCAAGTAATAAACTCTTCCTTGTCCTTTTTATCAATGTCTTTGAGCTCTTTGCCTTCGTACTTTTTGCTTAGAATTTTATAGTACCTGGTCACTTCATAACTGTCCTTTCCAACATTTCTGCCGTCTTTTCCGCCAATGAAATTCCAGCCATGTACATCGTCTATATAGCCATTGTTGTCATCATCAATACCGTTATTTGGAATTTCTCCCGGGTTGGTCCAAATCACATCTTTAAGGTCTTCGTGCTCGATATCAATTCCTGAGTCGATTACCGCAACGATTACTTTTTGAGAAGTTTTTCCTTTTAATAACTCATAGGCCTTTTCGGCACTTACCCCATTCACTTTGTTTTCAACTGGGTCTAGGTTGAACCAATTTTTTGGAGGTGATTGTAAAAGCCCTTGTTGGGCAAAGCCTTGAAGCGATGCGAACAAGAGTATCGCCCATATGGTATATTTTTTCATCTGTATAAATTCTAGGTTTTAAATATAGTACTAGACCTGTTCAAACCTTCCCGTTTTTTCGTTTTTATAACATTGGTCAGGGTGAATCTGCAGCCCATTCATGGCAATAAACGTGCCCTCTAATATATTATTGAGAGCGCCTACCGCCACGCCAACATTAAAATCTGCATCGGAGTTCGAAAATCTTTCAGGCCTATACGCTGCGGTGAGTACAATGGTTTTTCCTTTAATCTGACCTATGACTTTGGCGGTTTCTACCAGCGTATCCGACCCGTGTGTGATGACAATTTTTGAGCAGTCTGACTTTAGACAATAGTCCCGAATTTCGCTTCTGTCTTGGTCCGTCATATCAAGGCTGTCCTTTTTCATCAGGCTTACAATTTCATATTCGAAACCGAGAAGATTCCGCTCTAGGATTCGCGAAATGGCAGGTTCGCCAATCTCGAAGGCATAGCCCTTATTCAGCTTTGGATAGTCCTTATCAATGGTTCCTCCCACTTGGATAAACAGTACTTTCATAAAAGAAAGCTAAGGGATTTTTAAATGCTTTGCTAACGAAAGACTATTAGACAATTGAGTTCTTGATCGGTAGTTTCTTTTTAAATCAATGTGCGGTTTCTGTTATATCATCCAAGAGTTCTTATATTAGAAAACAACCCTCTTATTCAAAAATAACATGATCATAGACGTCCACACCCACCTTAATAATTACCATGAAGAGCGAGTAGTGTCGCTTGAAGACTGTCTCGACAAGCTTTCTGACACCATGGATGAAAACAAGGTGGATTATTCGCTTGTCCTTACTTCTTATTTAGTGAATGAACATCGCCCTGGTATTAAAAAGGTAGTAGAGGCTATTGAAGGTCGGAAAAATCTTGGTGTGGTTGCAGGAGTAAGCTTTCTTAATTACAAGGAAAGAGATTTGAGAGAAATCAGTGATTATATCAATGCCGGACTGATCAAGGGACTAAAGTTTTACCCGGGGTATGAGCCGTTTTATCCTTATGATAATCGACTTCAAGTTTTTTACGATTTGGCAACTGAATACAATATTCCAGTCATGTTTCATTCGGGTGATACCTATTCTCCCAAAGGAAGAATTCGTTATTCGCACCCCATTCATATTGATGAAGTGGCCGTGGACAATCCAGAAATGAAGATCGTAATCTGCCATGTAGGTAATCCCTGGATTAAGGACTGCATGGAAGTAGTTTATAAGAACAAGAATGTACATGCGGATATTTCTGGCCTAGTTTTGGGTGATTTCTCAGAGAAGTTCGAGAAATACATGAAAGCTCAAATCGAAGAAATGATCCTCTATGCTGGTGATCCTCAGTACTTACTTTATGGCACCGATTGGCCCATTTGCAATATGAAATCCTACCTAAAGTTTATGGATCAATTGGATTTGCCTCAAGAAAAGAAGGAACTTATTCTCTGGAAAAATGCTGCCAAGCTATTTAATATTGATGTGAGTAAGTTTTAAGGCGATCTGCAAACCCTGATAACAGTATACGAATCACCTCGAAAGCACCTGAGTTCTGTGCATATCCATTTTTAGGAGCACAAAGAGCATAATGGTGAATGACCAAAGGGATGAGCCCCCGTAGCTAAAGAAAGGCAGCGGAATGCCTACCACAGGAAATAAGCCAATGGTCATGGCGATATTAATGGTAAAGTGAAAGAAGATAATTGCCGCAACGGCATAACCATAGAAGCGTGCAAACTTAAACTTCTGCCTTTCGGCAATTACTGTGATTCTAATCATCAGAAAAACGAACAAAGCAATCACCACGAAGCTTCCTAGCCAACCGTGCTCTTCGGCCAAGGTGCTAAAAATAAAGTCGGTACTTTGTTCTGGTACATAGCCGTATTTAGTTTGTGTTCCCTCTAAAAACCCTTTGCCAGAGAAGCCGCCAGAGCCAATCGCAATTTTGGATTGGTTTAAGTTATACCCCGCCCCTAATGGGTCTACTGAATTGGAATCGAAGATGACAAGGATTCTATCCTTTTGGTATTTCGGCACCAAGTTTTCAAAAGCATAACCGAAGCCATATGAAAAACCAACACTCAGAAGAATCAACAGCGAGGTAATCACAATATTGGAAACGGACCGAGATGTAACCACCACCCAAATGATACCCACAATGAGTGCAATGATTATGATAATCTTAAGGGGAAGTAAGAGCGTAAGCACACCAACTATTGCAAAAGCTCCTGCCACAATCAAGTAAATGGCTGGCAAGCCTTCCCTAAAAAGGGGAAGAACAAAAGCAAAGAAGATCAAGGAAGAACCCAAATCTGGTTGGAGCATAATGAATCCGACCGGCAAGAAAATGATAAACAGTGCTATCAGCTGATGCTTGAATTCTGTGAGCTTAACATTATTATTAGAAACATACCTGGCTAGCAAAAGGCCCGTGGCCAATTTGGTGAACTCTGAAGGCTGTAAGCGAAAAATCCCCAAGTCGAACCAAGCCCTTGCTCCGTTAATTTTAGCCCCAAAGACTAAAACCCCCATCAGCAAGAGTATAAATAGTAAATAGAGATAAGGTGCAAAAGATTCGTAAATACGAAAATCCAGCAAGAGGATAACAACAATGAGTATTACCGAACCACCAATGAATAAAAGTTGTCGGCCAGAATTTAGACTTATATCGAAAATATTAAAGGCAGTTTCGGGATCGTAAACTGATGCGAAAATATTGAACCAGCCCATCACCACAAGAATGATGTATAGGAAAACGATGGGCCAATCCAGGTTTTTTAATATGGAGTCTCTTCTTCTCAATTCTGCAATAAGGCATTTTTTCTAGCCCTTTCGAGTTTCTTTCTCTCAATTTCCTTCTTCTGTTCCTCGTCTAAGAAGTCGCCTTTGAGTACATACTCTTCTCTATTTCTCCAATCCTTTTCAATATACCCTTTAAGATACATTTCCATGATTAAACTGGCCGTAGTAGCGGCAGCTCTTCCACCCCAACCTGCATTTTCTATATAAACCGAAATGGCAATTTTTGGATTCTCCACTGGGGCAAAAGCCATAAATACGGAGTGGTCTAAGGTCTCATCCTTAGCACCATTTTCAGCTGTTCCTGTTTTACTGGCAATCGTAATATCTTTAATTGGCGCCCGAAAAGTGCCTTGAGCAGAACGCTTCATGCCTTCAATAATGGCAGGGTAGTAATCGGTGCCCTTTCCTGTGTAGTTCTTCTCAAATTCCTTTAAAGTTACAGTGCCGTCCTTCTCAAAGCCTTTTACCAAATGTGGCTGAATGTAATAGCCCCTGTTGGCAATAATAGCGGCCAGGTTCGCTACTTGCAGAGGTGTTACTAATATTTCTCCTTGGCCAATAGATATGGATTGAATGGTGCTATAAGCCCATCGGTTCTGACCGTAAAGTCTATCGTAATAAGCTACTCCAGGTACCAAGCCAGAAGATTCACCCGGAATATCAATTCCAAGAGGCGCACCAAAACCAAATTTCTTTACGGCTTCTTCCCATTTGGCCATACCTATGCTCGTATCTATAAATGTATTGGTAGGGTTTACTCTCTGATTTACAATCCTCCGCATTACTTCAAGAAAGTAGTTATTCGAAGACTTTTCAATTCCTTTGGCTACATCATAGTAGCCTGCTGGCGCATGATCTCCAATTCCATTTAAATTGACGAAAATCTGTTCATCGGCCTTAATTACACCCTCATCTAAAGCGATTAGTGCTTGTACCGTTTTAAACACAGATCCCGCAGGATAAGTGGCCATATGCGCCCTGTTGAATAAAAGCTTTGAGCTGTCTAAAGCAATTTTTCCATAGTTCTTCCCAAACTCCCTACCCGATAACATCTTTGGCTCATAAGTAGGGGCGGTAGCCATTACCAATATTTCACCCGTAGATGGGTCAATAGCAACAATACTTCCTGTTTTGCCCGCCAGTAACTTCTCTGCGTAAGTCTGTAATTCTAGATCGAAAGTGGAAATCAAGTTGGTTCCTGGTACAGAAACGGTATCAAGTGCGCCATCTTTAAAAGAGCCCTTCTCAATTCCTCTTACGTTCACTTGTTTATAGCTTACTCCTCTTTTGCCACTTAGCAATCTTTCGTATTGTTCTTCTAGGCCTGTAATACCAATGTTATCGCCTGATCTATAATATCCAGAGGTGTCTCTGTCCAATTGGCGTCTGCTAATTTCACCCGTATAGCCAAGTTCGTTGGCCAAAATTGGACTGGTATAGCCCCTTACTGTTCTTGGGTTTACAAAAAATCCGCTAAATTTATACAGCAAATCTTGAATCTGGCCGTATTCCTCATGTGATATTTTCTTGAGAAACACTGAAGGCTTTACCCTTGAGTAAGCCTTAGCGGTTTTCATGTTCTCTAGAAAAACCTCTTTTTCAATTCCCAATAACTCGCAAAATTCGGTGGTATCAGCAATAGTAACATCTTTTGGAACGACCATTAGGTCATACACTGGTTCGTTATAAACAATTAGCTCATTGTTTCTATCGTAAATGAGGCCGCGGAAAGGATATTGGACAATAGGCTGAATGATGTTTCGCTCTGCCTTGGTTCTATAATCTTTATCTAATACTTGAATGGCAAACAGCTTGATCAGAAACACTAATCCGATCAAAATAAAAGAGCCCTGTATTATATACTTTCTGTTGTCCCACATTACCGCTTCGCCTTAGAGTAAAAAAGATACTGAATAGCGATCATAAAAACCAGTGAAATGAGGGTTGTAACAACAGACTTAAGAACTGATAAGCCCATTAACTGATTTCCTCCTGATTCAATTAAGAATACGGTGAGGCTGTGAATAAAAATGAGCGGTAGCGCATAGATTACGAACCAGCTAAGCCCATAATTGGTAATCATGGGTAAGTCATTGATTTCGTAACCACTTCGTGGTTTGCTCCATTTCATCCAATAAGGACGAAGGAACATGATGAGAACGCATGCAAAGGCATGGATGCCGAGTGTGTTGTAAAATAAATCTACTATTAGGCCAGCGATTAAGCCAATGACCATGGCCGAAGCAAAACCTATTTCTAAAGGTAGAAAAAGCAAAAACATGAGGTAAAGAAAACAAAAACCAATACCAAAAAGCACAAAGTATTTTAGGATCAGCACTTGAAAGAGCATCAACACTATTGCTGTAAAAGTCAATATGATCAGGTTTCTACTCATTAAAATCGATAGGGTTGTTGAGAGAAATTGAATCTTCCTCCTCCTTATATATATTCTCAATAACATATACATAAGCCAAGGTTCCAAAGTCAACACTTAAGGCTACTTCAATTTCCAAGTCACGCTGATTTTGGTCCGGTTTAACACTGGCCACCGTTCCAATCATGATGTCTTTAGGGTAAACTGCATTAAAGCTAGAAGTCACAACGGTGTCTCCAACATTGACATCATCTTCTCTAGTAATGTAAAGGAGTTTTGCTATCCTAGGGTTACGGCCATCACCATCCCACTGGATAGTAGCCGTTCTGTTGGAGTTTTTAAGTTTAGCCGAAACTTGATTTCTGGAGTTGAGTAGCGAAATACCGCTAGAATAGTTTTCGGAAACTGTTCTAATTTTACCAACCACACCTTTCTGGCTAATCACACCCATACCAGTCTTTATTCCATCTTTGCTTCCTTTGTTTATCTTAAAGAAGTTATGGCTTAGACGTATAGAATTATCTACTATTTCGGCTGCAATTAACCTATACTGAACAGCGTCAGTAGTATCGGTGTCAATATTAAAAGCTTTAAGAGAGTCTATCGGAGTTCCCGTAGTTCTTAGAAGCAGTGTCCTCAACATAGCGTTTTCCTCGGCTAAGTCGCTGTTCACTTTTTTCAGGCTGAAATAGTCGCTGATATTATTCGTCCTTTCATTGATGTTTCCAACAAAACCAGAAGCCGCACTGAAGTATACCACCCTTTGGTAATTGTTGTTTCGAACAATCATCCAAATGCACAGCAGTTCCAGAGTCAGAAATGTAAAAAAGGCTCGGTACTTATAAAGAAAAGAGAATAACTGCCCCATTCATTATCAAGTCATTAACACCGCTCTATATCGATCAATGTTTTTCAAGGCTTCACCTGTTCCACGCACTACCGCCCTTAACGGATCATCTGCAATGTGGATTGGGAGTTTGGTTTTCAAAGCCAAACGTCTATCCAAACCTTTCAGCATTGCACCACCACCAGTAAGGTGAATTCCACGATCATAAATGTCGGCAGAAAGCTCTGGCGGTGAAATTTCAAGGGCTTTCAGCACAGCCTCTTCAATTTTAGAAACTGATTTATCTAATGCGAAAGCAATTTCAGAATATGAAATTTTAATCACCTTCGGAATACCCGTCATTAAATCACGGCCACGGATTTCGTAATCGTCTGGTGCATCGTCCAATTCTGTCAACGCTGATCCAATGGCAATTTTTACTTTTTCTGCAGATCGCTCTCCAATCAAAAGGTTGTGTTGTCTTCTCATGTAGTCCAGAATATCCTTGGTAAAGGTATCTCCAGCTACTCTAATAGATTGGTCGCAAACAATTCCAGATAGGGCGATTACTGCAATCTCTGTTGTACCACCCCCAATATCTACAATCATTGAGCCCATCGGCTCGTCAATCTTAATTCCTGTTCCAATAGCCGCAGCGATTGGTTCGTAAATCATGTACACCTCTTTGGCATTTGCATGTTCGGCCGAATCTCGAACCGCTCTTTTTTCTACTTCTGTAATTCCAGAAGGGATACAAATCACCATTCGGTGCGATGACGGCATAAAGCTTCTTCGCTTTAAGTCAATCATTTTGATCATCCCTTTGATCATCAACTCGGCTGCCTCGAAATCGGCAATTACACCGTCCTTCAAAGGGCGAATGGTTTTTATATTTTCATGCGTTTTTTCATGCATGTTCATTGCGTCTCTACCAATGGCCAACACCTTATTGGTGTTTCTATCAATAGCAATAATAGACGGTTCGTCTACAACGATTTTATCTTTATGTATGATCAGGGTATTTGCTGTACCCAAGTCAATTGCAATGTCACTTGTCAGAAAGTCGAAAAAGCCCATATCAAGTCTTGTCTCCTATATTTTATATCCTTGAAAGTTACGAATTACTCGCAATTATCTAGGGGTTGAAAAATTCTTTTAATGTTTAAAATGACGAGTGCCCGTAAACACCATCGCCATACTGTTATTGTCACAAAATTCAATTGAAAGGTCATCTTTAATTGAGCCTCCAGGTTGGATCACTGCAACAATTCCTTCACCCTTTGCGATTTCTACACAATCAGGGAAGGGGAAGAAAGCATCCGAAGCCATTACAGCCCCATTTAAATCGAAGCCAAAAGCTTTGGCTTTTTCAATGGCTTGCTTCAAAGCATCTACCCTTGAGGTTTGACCTACACCGCTAGAAAGCATTTGGCCTTCTTTGGCTAGAATAATTGTGTTCGATTTGGTGTGTTTACAAATTTTGCTCGCAAAAGCCAGCGCTAAATTATCAGCATCAGTCGTGGCTTTCTTTGTCACTTGCTTAAAGCCAGAAATTTGATCCGTTACCAAATCTCTATCCTGAACAATAACACCATTCAATAAACTTTTGAACTGCTTCTTAGTACTTAAAGCTTGTTTCTTCACCAACAAGATTCTGTTTTTCTTGCCTTTCAATAAGTTCAAAGCATCGGCATCGAAAGCTGGAGCAATCAACACTTCAAAGAAAAGCGAATTCAATTCTTCAGCTGTTGCTATGTCAATCGGCTGGTTACATACTAGTACACCGCCAAAAGCACTTACCGTGTCAGCTGCGAAAGCTTTTAAGTAAGCCTCTTTTACAGTATCGCCAATGGCAACGCCACAAGCGTTGGTATGTTTTAAAATAGCGAAAGCCTTTTCATCGTTCGAAAACTCTTCGATCAAACTTACGGCAGCATCCACGTCTACCAAGTTATTATAAGAAAGCTCTTTGCCATTCAGCTTCTCAAAAAGCTCATCAAGCGGGCCAAAGAACTGACCTTTTTGATGCGGATTTTCTCCGTAGCGTAACGTTTGACCTTCAGCTTGGCTCACTTTAAATCTTTCAAGCGTTTCGTCTTTATTGAAGTAATTGAAAATTGCTGAGTCATAATGAGACGACACATCAAAGGCTTGGGCAGCAAAGGCTTTTCTATCGGTTAGATCTGTGCTGCCATTTTTGTCTTCAAGTAGTTTTTCTAAAGTAGGGTATTGGTCTCTTGTAGAAACAATTACCACATCTTTGAAATTCTTAGCGGCCGCCCTAATCAATGAGATTCCACCAATATCGATCTTCTCAATAATGTCTTGCTCTGGCGCACCTGATGCCACGGTAGCTTCGAATGGATACAAATCCACGATCACCAAATCAATAGAAGGGATTTCAAATTCATTCGCTTGTTCTAAATCTCCGCTATTATCTCTCCTGTGCAAAATTCCACCAAATACCTTTGGGTGAAGGGTTTTTACTCGGCCACCAAAAATTGACGGGTAGCTAGTAAGGTCTTCAACAGCAGTTACTGGCACTCCCAGTTCTTCTATAAACGTTTGAGTACCCCCTGTTGAGTAAATTTGAACACCTAAAGCGCCTAATTTCTTTACGATTGGAGCTAAGTTGTCTTTATGAAAAACAGAAATTAATGCGGATTGGATCTTAACCTGCGACATCTAGGTTGGCTTTTAATTAAGTCGCAAAACTAGGCATTTTAGAACTTATTAAGAACTAGATTCTCAATCACTTTTGCATAATTTTCATGTTCCAGCACTTGAACCTTCCTAGCAATTTCCTCAGGAGAGTCATTTACTGAAAGATTACATGAAAATTGAGCTAGAATATCTCCCTCATCATAATGTTGATTCACCAAGTGAATGGTAATACCAGTCTCCATTTCTCCAGCTGCCTTTACCGCTTCATGCACATGCATACCATACATTCCCTTACCTCCAAATTTTGGCAACAAGGCCGGATGAATATTTACAATCTTATTTGGAAAAGCCTCGACCAAGTATTCGGGAACCAACCACATAAAACCTGCCAACACAAGTACATCAGCTTGATGCTCGCGTAGCGCATTTAATACCAATTGGGTTTCATAAAACTCATGTCGAGAAAAGGTAAAGGTGGGAATACTAAAGTTTCTAGCCCTCTCTAAAACTCCAGCGGTTTGTTTGTTGCATAAAAGCAACACAACTTCCACTTCTTGGTGCACCTTAAAGTATTCAAAAATCTTTTGGGCATTGGTCCCACTGCCAGAGGCAAAAACTGCTATCCGTTTTTTGTTCATATCCAAACCATACTGATCACGCCAATCAGCATAATAACTTTACAAAATGTGCTGAGTTTACCGTAGTCCTTGATCTTATCAGCCTTTAAGAGCTCAAAGATGAGGAAAATCATAACAACTGAAAGGGTGATAGGAAAAACAATGTTCACGGTACTCATCAATAAAAAAACCACTGCACAAAAGGCTAAAATGATTCCGTAAATGATCTTCTTCGTTTTGGCAATTCCAAAAACGATTGGGAGGGTTTTACAGCCAAACCTTTCATCGCCTTTGAGGTCTTCCATGTCTTTAATAATCTCTCTGATGAGCGTTATAAAACCCGCAAAGATCGCATAACATAAAATCAAATATTCTCGCTCTTGAAAATATTGCCCAACTAAAAACAAAGTGACTCCAGTGAGGATGGCAATTGTAAAATTCCCTATGAAGGGGAGCCTCTTTAATTGATTGGAATAAAGCCAAAGCAGAAAAGCTGCTACAAAATTAATGATACCAATAATTGGAGATATATAGAACCCAATACCTATGCCCGTAAAGTTCAAAACAGTGTGGGCAATAATAATCCGTCTTCTTTTTAAGGTTTTACCTACAATAACACGGTCGGGTCTGTTCACATAATCTATTTTAACATCGTAATAATCATTAATGAGATAGCCCGCACTGGTAATAATAACTGTGGATAGCACGAGTAAAAAGAATTTTTCATCATTTAACAGCTCCCAAGCAAGCCCTTCTCTAAGCAAAAAAATAGCTGTAAAGTATTGCGTTAACGCTACTATCACGAGGTTTAGACCCCTTATCATTTTTAGGTATTTGAAAACAGAAAAGCGGCTTGCTATTGTAGAAATCGACATTAATCCTTAATACGATATAAAGGTACACTAGTTCATCAACCTAAAAAAAATGAATTCGTCTGAAATGTTTAAAGACGGCCACAACACCTAATATCCCAACTTGGGAATCCCGTTTCAAAAAAAAACAACCTGCTCAAAAAAATTACTGTTTTATAATAAAAAAAACCTCATTTTTGCAACGTAAGCAAGAAATAAATTCTTGGCATCGTTTTTCCTACATTAATTGAATGACTAGGGGCTCAGCCTAATAGATTTAATAGGGATAGTGAGAGTTTATTTGTGCTATATATAACCAAACGTGTCGTGTTAATACTAAAACTGGTCAAGAGATTTCTTGTTTTATGTTTGATCGTATGCTCAAACCAATTACTCTTTGCCCAGTCTCCAATTACTACCATTAATGTAAGCTCCACAGCAGCTCCAGATTCCCAATATAATCAAACAGCTCCCGCAGACGCTAGTAATAATATTAACAACAGTGGCTCTACTATTTATACAGTGCGTAACGGCACAGGAAATGACATTTCAGTATCTAGCTATGTTGTAGGCGGTAATACTTACAGTAATTTTTTGGCTCCCGACACTTTGGCCATAAGGCGAACCGATGGAAGTAAATTCGTAAACATTTGGTATACCCTAAACCAAATCAATACGGGCACTACTCCGAATCAATTGGATTTAGACCCAAGGGCCGTGTCTGATGCCGACCTTATTTATCAAATCGGAAATATTAATGCGGGCTATGATAATATTTTAGTAAACCAAGACGATTTGGCTGGAGATGCTATACAGGCTCAAATTGAACGAGTAGATATTATTTGGTATACGGGCGTTGCAACTTGTGAACCCGACAATGCTGTTTTCCCTATTTTAGAAAGAGGAGGTAATGATAACATTCGTGTGGCAGCCATTACTTCTTTAGACAGTAATGGAGACCCAAATGGATATTCATCAACCGTACTTATCGAAGCCTCTGATTGGACCGGAGCGGGACAAACCTTCAATAATTATTTGATCTTAAGAAGACAGGTGGTAGGTCAAAACCCTTTACCATTACTCAATATTGGTACTATAGCTGGCCAAGCGGCTCAAGCCATTAAAGGTGTTGCCGTTTCTTTCACTGAGTTGGGTATTTCAGCCAATCAGGTTGTTTATGGCTATTCGATTTTCGCTTCCGACACAAATGAATCAAATCCTGGAATTGATTTAACAGACATTAGTACTTTTCCGACCACCACCCTTTCATCTGTTTCCGGCCTTGACTTAGTCGCTGGAGTAGCCGCTGCTGTTTCATCCGACAATTGTCTTTCCCCTGCTGTTGGACCTGGAGGTTATAAAGCCGCCTTATCGACTTGGTTAAAAGCCAATGTAGGAGTCACTACTGCCACAGATGGTAGCACCATAACCGACTGGCAAGACCAGTGGATAGGTAATAATGACGCCACCTCAAATACTGGAACGGTGGTGTATAGAAATACTTCAAGCAATATCAATTTTAACCCAACGGCTGATTTTGGAAACGGAAACAATAGCCTAGATATTTCAAATAATGACGCTTTCAATACGGCCACGTCTTACACCAAAAAGGGAATTAACCTAGCATTTCGCACAAGCGCAAGTGACATCAATACAAGGCAGGTACTGTACAAACAAGGAGGAAATTCACGAGGTATAAATATTTATATCCGTAACGGTAACCTCCACCTTACAGCATGGAACACTCCAAATGACGGGCCTGGTTCACCCTGGAATAACAGTGGAAATGTCACTTCAGTAAGTGCTGCAGTAAGCACCAATACTGAATACATTGTGACATTAGAGGAAAATGGAAATTCATCAGGGACTGGTACAATCACCGCGTATCTCAACGGCCAAAGTTTCGGCTCATTCGGAAACGTTGGTATACTCTATCGGCACACTGGAGGAATTCAGTTTGGTGGATCTGATGGTAATATAAAGTTTGATGATGGCTCAAACAACAGTGGAAACTCATTTTACGGAGAAATCTCAGAACTTATCTATTGTAACGAACCTAGTGCCTTTCCACTTACACAGCGCAATAAGATTGAAAGCTATTTGGCGATCAAATATGGCATTACGCTCGATCAATCAACTCCAATCAATTATACAAACTCTGCTGGATCGGTAATTTTTAACACAACCTCAGCAGCCTCAATTGGAGGATTTTTAGAGTACAATAAGGACATTGCCGGAATAGGAAGAGATGATAACTCAGCTTTTGAGCAACAAAAATCAAGGAGTGAAAACAACAATTCCGTGGTAACAATCAACCATGGGGGAAGTTTTTCTTCAAACGATTCGTGGTTGATTTGGGGTAATGATGGAACCGCTGTAACGGATACAGAAACTGCAGACGTTCCTCCATTGATTTCTAAACGCGTAAAAAGAGTTTGGCGCGCTGGCGAAACAGGTGAAACGGGAAACAACTCGATAGCATTTGATATTTCTAAATTAAGCGTTTCAGGCAGTCCTGTAGCCTCTGACTACAGTTTGCTTGTGGCAGGAAATAGCTCAGATGGTGATTTTTCTTCTGCCACGGTGATTACAGGCGGTGTTTTAGCAGGAAGTACACTCACATTTAGCAATGTAAATCTAGCCAATGGAGAATATTTCACTATCGGTACGGCCTTTATTGATTGTGCTCCTGGCGATGTGAGTACAAACCTAACCTTATGGCTCAAGGCTGATGTTGGGCCAAGCTCTACTACAAATGGAAGCAATGTAAGTACATGGGCCGACCAAGCAGGTAGCAACAGCGCTTCGGCTGCTTCGGGTGATGAACCAAACTACGAGAGCAATTCTATCAACTTTAACCCTGCCCTTAATTTTGATGATAGCAATACTGAAGAAATGTCAGGTACAGCTGGTTTCAATTCTGCTGCCTACTACATGGTTATTAATACAGACCTTGACTATACTTCTGCTTCGGCTCAAGAAAGCATAATGGAATTTACTGTACCAGGGGCTGCTACAAATCAGTTTGGTAGCTTAGCTTTTGGAAGTGTAACAGGAGCTTTTAATGACGAAATCATTACTCATGCTATTGGAGGATCAGGTACACGTTATAGGAGAGCGACATCACAAGCCGCTTATGGCACAATTGCCAATAATACCACCATGATGTTTGGGGTGAAAAACAATGCAGCAAATAACAGTACCGAGATTTTTGTGAATGGTCGCAACCAAGTAAACTTGAGTGATGGTAACTTACTTACTTCTACCAATGTAGCTTATCGTATTGGTGGAAACTTAGATGCCAACACCTTCACTAACGATAACTTTGATGGCCAAATTGCTGAAGTAATTTCATTTTCAGCACGTCCGTCTGATGCAGAACATGCGAGAATACAGTCTTACTTAGCCATTAAATACGGAATTACACTAAGTCAGAATTCGGCTCAAAACTATGTGAACTCTGCGAGTAGTGTGATTTGGAATGCCACGACTAACTCAACTTATAATAAAGATATTGCTGGAATAGGCAGAGACGATGGCTCTTGCTTACAACAAAAACAATCTAAAAGTGCGAATTCGGGTTCCATTGTAACCATTGGGAATGGTGGGATTTATACAGACAACGTTTCGAACCCTAATAGTTTCTCAGTAGACAATTCGTTCTTAGTATGGGGTAGAGACGCAGGTAGTGCATTACAGTCAGGAGCGAGTGCAAGTGATTTACCGGGTAACGTAACCCAACGAATGACGAGAAAATGGAGAGTTGCCAAATCAGGTACTATTGGAAATACCTCTGTTTCCTTCGACCTTACAGGATTAGGATATTCATCAAACCCTGCAAACTTCCAATTGATTGTATCTTCTAGTGCAACAATGGCCAGTGGTTCAACTATCTCAGGAGGAACATTCAATGGAAATGTGATCACCTTTAATAACGTTAATTTTGCAAATGGCAATTACTTTACCCTAGGTACAGCGCGTGAAACTTGTGGCCCTGGTGGTATAAAAACGGATTTGGCTTTATGGTTAAAAGCAGATGCTGGCACAGGAAGCACAACCAATAATACTGACTTAAACACATGGGCAGATCAGAGTACAATTGGTAGAAACGCCTCAGAAGCCAATTTAGGTGGTGGTGTACCCGTGGAACCTAAGTATCAAACCAATCAGATTAATTTTAATCCAGCAATTAGTTTTAACGATCCTAACTCAACCAATGCTTCGTTCATGAAAACCTCTGGGGGTAATAATGTTTCCGAAGACTTCACATTGATTGCTGTTTTTGAAACAGGTCAAGCGGGTGGGTCTACAACTAATTTTGAAGATGCGCCAGCTATTATCGGAGGTGGTGATTCTGGGGGTAATAATGATTATGGGCTCGGAATTTCTGAAGGGAGAGTACACGTAAATGCTTCGGCTAATGCAACGCTGAATATCCGAAGTACTTCTGGGCCAGTGTATAATAACTTTGAACCATTTATTGCAACCGCTACAAGAATAAAATCTACAAGTGCAGGTGCCATTCAACTTTACATTAATTCGCTCAATGTGGGGTCTTCAGTCTCTACCAACACTTCATTAACCGGTCCAGGCTCATTCGGTATTGGAAACCATGATGATGCTAATGTGGCATCGCAATTCAGTGGTAGAATTGCTGAAGTATTAGTATTCTCTGATGACCTAACGGAGAACGAAAAACAAAAGGTAGAATCATATTTGGCGATCAAATACGGAATCACAAGAAATGCTGGAGGTACAGCTTATGAGGATTATTTATCTTCTGCTGGAACGATTACTTGGGATTGGTCAGAACAATCTGTTTACAATAATGATATTGCTGGAATTGGTCGTGATGATGCCTCATGTTTTCAGCAATGGAAATCAAAAAGTGAAAATAATGATGCCATGGTGACCATGGAAATGGCTGGTTCTTTCTCTGCGGATAACTCATTCCTGATTTGGGGAAATAATAATGCAGCAAAAGAAGGCACAAAGGCAGACGGAAACACTGAATACAACTCCTCTCAAGTGAGCGGTAGATTGTTCAGAGAATGGTATGTTCAAGAAACAGGGACTGTAGGAACTGTGAGTTTAACCTTTGATTTAGCCGCAGTTACCGGCCCTACTGGCATAGGTACAAACAACTTGAACCAAGTGAGATTAATGCTTGATAGTGATGGTGATTTTACTTCAGGAGTAACTTTAGTATCTCCAACATCAATTGATGCAACCAACAAAAAGGTGACCTTTGCAGTCAACCTAAATGATAAGCAATACTTCACTTTAGGCTCCTTACAAGCCACTTCATTGCCTATTACCCTATTATCATTCGATGCGAAAAAAACCAATGAGGATTACGTTAGATTGGATTGGAGCACCGCAGCCGAATACAACAATGCATATTATACCATTGAAAGAGGTTCAAATATGGAAGACTTTCAAAGCATTCATACACTAGTGGGAGCTGGCAATAGTGAAGATATCAATAATTACTTCTTTGTAGACAAGGCACCTAAATCGGGAAATAACTTCTATCGCCTAAGACAAACCGACTTTAACGGAACCTCTTCCGTTTCTGAAATTAAAAGAGTACTTATTGAAAAAACGAGCACGTCTCAAAGCTTCAATGTATTCCCTAACCCAGTAAACCATGGTGAGTTGATCACCTTAAAGTATAACGTTGACGCAGAGAACGAAGTCCTTGTACAGATAATTTCAGGCGCTGGTGTACTCATCTATAGTCAATCTGTAATACTTCAGCCAGAAAGTGGAAATATAAAATTAGAAACCACAGACTTAAATAAAGGCCTCCATATGGTCGTTATCACGGATAAGGTAACTCAAAAGCGAAAAACCTTTAAGGTTATTGTTCGCTAGTATATACTGAAGAGAATATTAGGCCATTCATTAACGTGAAATTTTCACTTCTTGAATGGCCTCTTTTTTTGAACTTAGGATCAAAGTTGATCAATGATTCTGACTCTAGCTTTGCAGTAATTCTAAAAAAGGAAAACATAAGCCACAGTAAAAAACGATGTCTGGTTTTTTTTGTATCATAAAAGTCTGAACAGATCCACATACCTCCATTGTGGAGTTTTCCAGAAAGCGTAGACATAACTTGATCTAATCGTGGTTCCGAAAAGACATCAAGAAAAAAATTGGTGATAATCACATCATATTTATGATCAATCGGAATAGCATTCTCCTCTCCATGAATAAAATCAATGGAGTCATTAAAGGCACTATTTCTTCTAGACAGTGAAATCATCTTCTCCGAAGCTTCCACATAAGTCAGCTTTCCTTTAAAGCCTGTGTTAAACAGTTCGTTGATAATCCATCCCGTGCCTCCGCCCATGATTAAAACACTGGCGTTCTCAGGAATCAAGGGTAGAAATTGAATTTGAATCTGCTTTAGCTTTTTTCCAAATACAACTTTAGCCAAGCCGTCATACACTGGGGCGATGAGGTTGAAATTATTCTTCACAATAGAATATAGATCAAAGGGAAAAAGAAGATGCCGTCTCCCGCAAGTCTGTAACGATCATTGCGTTGGAAAAAGCTGGGAAAAATTAAAAGCATGGCCAAAACTAGCGTCATCACAAACAAAATATACTCTGAGCTTAACCAACGCGCACCTGTCATAACAGGGTTCAGGTAAACTATGCCGCCAACAATAAGCAATACATTAAAGACAAGAATAACAATGGTTAGTTTTCTGACAAACACGTTACCATAAATCGTTACTATGGATTGAATATTATTGCTTCTATCACTCTCATGTTCGAACACAGGAAATACAAGGAGATTAGAAAGTACAATGAGAAAAAAGACCATGAAAATATAAAATACAAATGGATCCAAGTGCGCTAATAAACTTAGCGGTGCTACGAAAACTCCAAAGCTGTAGATTATGGCTGCCAAAAATTCCTTATGCCAGGTCTTATTAAGCTTAAGTAAGTGCAATGAGCCAATGTAAATCAAAACCAAAAGCGCCAGAATCAAGCCTAATTTTGTAGTAACCCAAGGCAAGTAATACAGATTAACTACCCCAACAATGAAAATGCCCAGCGCAGTGTAAGTTATTTGTTTAAAGTATTTATGATGAAAAGCATGGCGTTGGTTAGTTGAACTTCCGCTCCCCTTTTTTGCGTCAAAAAGATGATCAATAGTATAAATCAGCCAGATGGCCACGCCCAAGCCAATGAGCATCGAGCTTTCAAGCCTAACGCCAAGCAATTTAGCCACGTACAAGCTACAAATTATTGCGCCTGCCGTAACGTCAAGGCTAAGGTTCTGAATAAGGATCAAAAGCTTTCTCATAGCGATAGATCAAATGTATGGAAAGTTACGAACCAGAAGCAAACAAAAAAGCCCTCTGATTTCTCAAAAGGGCTTTCTCTACTTATTACAATTGAATTTCTATTTATCAGCAGCTAAAGCTTCTGCTCCACCAACAATCTCTAGGATTTCTTTGGTAATGGCTGCCTGACGTGTTCTGTTGTACATCAATTTCAGTTCTTTCAACAAGTCACCAGCGTTATCTGTTGCTTTGCCCATGGCCGTCATTCGAGCACCATGCTCAGAAGCATTAGAGTCTAATATTGCCTTGTAAAACTGAATTTTCAACGATTTTGGAATCAAGTCTTCAACGATAAAATCCTTTGAAGGCTCAAAAATATAGTCAGTACCTGTAGAAGAAGCTTCATTGTCTTGTTCTACCTGAACGATTGGAAGCAATTGCTCGCTTCGAATGATTTGAGTTGCTACGTTTTTGAACTCGTTGTAGATCAATACAACTTTGTCATATTTCCCTTCCACGTAACCGTTCATGGCAAATTCAGCTGCCTCACGAGCGGTTTCAAAGCTCAGTTTAGAGAACATATCCCAATAAGCAGTCACATTAGTGAATTTCTGCTTTTTGGACATATCAAACGCTTTTTTACCAATTGGCATCACATGAATAGCTGCACCCTCATGGGCTTTGACTACTACATTTAATGCTTTGTTGATATTTGAGTTGAATGCTCCACAAAGTCCTCTATCAGAGGTCACAGGAACGATAAGTACATTTTTTACTTCACGCTCTTGGGCGTAAGTTGTCATGGACTCATCGCTGTTACCAGCAGATACATTGGCAAGAATGGCCGATAGTTTCTCTGAATAAGGTCTCAATTGAATGATCTTATCCTGAGCTCTTCTCAACTTGGCAGCAGCAACCATTTTCATGGCCCTGGTAATCTGCTGAGTAGAAGATACCGACTTAATTCTTTCCTTTACTTCCTTTAAATTCGCCATCTATTACGATTTAGGCTTAATGAAATTAATACCTACTTGCTAAGTCTTTTACAGTCTTTTCGATTGCTGAAGTAGCAGCTTCGTCTAGCTTACCTGCTTTCAATAAATCAAGTGCTGCTCTTTCAGAAGTTCTCATGATTGTTAAGAATTCCTTCTCAAACTCTCTCACTTTTTCAACCGGCACTTTATCTAAAAGACCTTTTACAGAAGCATAAATGATTGCCACTTGCTCTTCTACTGGTGATGGAGAAAACTGTGCTTGCTTAAGAATTTCCTGGTTTCTTCTACCTCTATCAATAGTAAGTTTAGTAGATGCATCCAAATCAGAACCGAATTTTGCAAAAGCTTCCAATTCACGGAACTGAGCTTGATCAAGCTTCAAGGTTCCAGAAACTTTCTTCATTGATTTGATCTGAGCGTTACCTCCTACTCTTGATACAGAGATACCTACGTTAATTGCAGGACGTACACCAGAGTTGAAAAGGTTGGTTTCCAAGAAAATCTGTCCGTCTGTAATTGAAATTACGTTGGTTGGAATATAAGCAGAAACGTCACCTGCTTGTGTTTCGATAATTGGAAGGGCTGTTAAAGAACCACCACCTTTTACTTTTCCTACTAAAGAAGGAGGAAGGTCGTTCATTGCCTGTGCAATATCATCGTTATCGTTAATTTTTGCAGCTCTTTCAAGAAGTCTAGAGTGCAAATAGAATACGTCACCCGGATAAGCTTCACGTCCCGGAGGTCTTCTCAAAAGAAGAGAAACTTCACGGTAAGCAACTGCTTGCTTAGACAAATCATCATAAATTACTAAAGCTGGTCTTCCTGTATCTCTGAAGTACTCACCGATAGCAGCACCTGCCATTGGCGAGAAGAACTGCATTGGAGCAGGATCAGAAGCACCGGCCAATACCACAACAGTGTAATCCATTGCACCACCTTTTTCAAGGGCTGCTACTACTCCTGCTACAGTAGATGCCTTTTGACCTATGGCAACATAGATACAAAATACAGGCTCTCCTTTTTCGTAGAATTCTCTTTGGTTAAGAATAGTATCGATAACTACAGCAGTTTTACCTGTCTGACGGTCACCAATTACCAATTCTCTTTGGCCTCTTCCAATTGGAATCATTGCGTCAATCGCCTTGATACCTGTTTGAAGAGGTTCTGTTACTGGCTGTCTGTAAATTACCCCAGGAGCTTTTCTCTCCAAAGGCATTTCAAACGTTTCGCCAGAAATAGGTCCTTTACCATCAATTGGGGTACCAAGGGTGTCAACCACACGGCCAACCATTCCTTCTCCTACATTGATGGATGCGATTTTACCTGTTCTTTTAACAGTATCGCCTTCTTTGATTTCAGCTGATTCACCAAGTAATACAGCTCCTACATTGTCCTCTTCAAGGTTCAATACTAGGGCCTTCAGTCCGTTTTCAAATTCAAGAAGTTCTCCTGATTGCGCTTTAGACAAGCCGTAGATTCTGGCTACACCATCACCTACTTGCAATACAGTACCTACTTCTTCTAATTCAGCTTCTGATTTAAAGTTAGAGAGTTGCTCTCTCAAAATTGCTGAAACCTCATCAGGTCTTACATCTGCCATGTTATGATACAGTTATGTGTTAATTATTTAAAACTCCTTTACGTAAGGGTTTTTGCTAAATTCTAATTTCAATGCTTTCAATCTAGAATTGATTGAATCGTCAATTTGACGATCTCCAACTTTCAAGATAAACCCACCAATAAGGTCTTGCTCTACCTTTTCAGTCAGTTCTACTTTTTTGCCAGAAATCTTCGTTACTACTGCCTCAAATTCTGCTCTCAAACCAGCGTCAATAGGGAAGGTAGTAGTGACCGTAGCCTCTGCTATTCCTTTTTTAACATTGTACTGATGGTGGAACTCTGTTGCAATCGCAGGAAGATATTGTTCACGGTGTTTCTTTGCAAGAATTTTGAATATACTCAAAGTAAGGCTGTTCACTTTACCTTCAAATACTTGATTGAGTATGGTCAATTTCTTGTCATGCGGCACTACCGGGCTTTTTAACAAAAGTAAAAAGTCCCTGTTTTCCTCAATCATTTGAGAAAATAGCAGCATGTCTTTGTTCACGTCTTCCAACATACCTTTCTCATCTGCTAGTTCAAGCAGTGATTTGGCATAACGGGAAGCAATTCTGTATACAGACATTTATACCTAATTAAGGTTCAAATCTTTTACAAGGCCATCGATGAGCTCTTTTTGAGCACTCTGATCGGCCAATTCTTTTCTCAACAGTTTCTCTGTTATATCGAGTGAAAGACGAGCTACTAATACCTTTACATCGGTTAAAGCCGCTTTTTTCTCATTTTCGATTACTGCTTTAGCATCTTCTATCATTCTAGCAGTGATCTTAGAAGTTTCTGATTTGGCTTCTTCCTTAATAGTAGAGGCCACAGTAAGTGCTTCTTTTAAAATACTATCTCTTTCAGCTCTCGCTTCTTTTAATAGTTTTTCATTATCTGCCTGAAGCGCCTGCATTTCATTTTTTGCTTGTTCAGCAGAAAGCAATGCGCTCTCGATAGTTTCTTCTCTTTCTTTTAAGCCAGCTAAAATTGGTTTCCAAGCAAATTTGCCCAAAACAAATAATAGAATGACAAAGCCTACCACTTGGTAGATTATTAATCCTGAATCTGGTAGTAATAAGTCCATATCGCTTTTTGTTAAAATTAAACTCAGGCTGTGCCTAACGCACAAGCCTGAATTCATTAATTCAATTACCTAAATTAAAGAGCACCAGTGATTGTCGCGTTGTTAGCCAACAAGAAACACACTACTACACCAAACAAGGCGATTACTTCAATAAGGGCAGCGATGATCAACATCCCTGACTGCAATTTACCTGCAGCTTCAGGTTGTCTAGCCATACCTTCCATAGCAGAAGCACCAATTTTTCCAATACCAAGACCTGCGCCTATTGCAACAAGACCAGCACCAATACCAGCTCCCATAAGGGCATAACCAGCAGTTAATAAAATAGCGAACATAATTTGTCTATTAATATATGAAACAAAGATTCTAATTAATGATGTCCGTCATCAACGGCTTGGCCGATGTACATAGATGAGAACAAGGTAAACACGTAGGCCTGAATTAAGGCAACTACAATTTCAATGATCAAAATGACAGTAGAGAAGAGTGTTCCCACCACACCAACTGCGACACTTTGAAGTATAAAGCCCAAACCTACAATACTCAATACAACGATGTGACCAGCTGTAATACTAGCAAACAAACGAAGCATCAATGAAATAGGCTTAGTGAAAATTCCGATAATTTCTACAATCAAGATTACTGGTCGAACTGGAAGCGGAACACCTGGTGTCCACAAAATATGCATCCAATAGGCTTTCTTTCCATTCACATTGGTAATGATGAATGTGATTAAGGCCAAAGTCATGGTGACAGCAATATTACCTGTAAGGTTAGCTGCACCTGGCGTTAAGCCCAATAAGTTGTTGAAAAGGATAAAGAAAAACAGGGTCAATAAATAAGGCATAAAGCGCTCATATTTATGACCAATATTAGTTTTAGCGATATCGTCTCTTACGAAAACAATAATAGGCTCGAAAAACGACTGAATACCTTTTGGTGCTGAAACTCCTTTTTTATAGCGCTTTGCTACAGTAATGAACACCAATGATAGAACAACAATACTTATAATAAGTGATGCTACGTTTTTGGTAATCGATAAATCAAGGAATTCTGCATGATTTGTAGAGTGCAGTTTGCCATGCTCTAGCATGTAACCATCTACTTCAATTGGATTGTGATCTGCATCCACAAATTCAGATGACATGTGAACTTTGAATCCGTGCTCGTAATCATAAATAATTACTGGTAGAGGAATGGTAACGTGGGTATGACCAAGCGTAATTAAATGCCATTCGTGGGCGTCTGTAATATGGTGCATGATAAAATCAGTACCACCAGCCGCTTTCTCCTCTCCATCGCTATCGCTAGAGGCTCTCAAATTATTTAAACCTGAAACACTAAAAAGAGCCATTAAGAGGCTAATCATCAGTATTTTGGAAGTATTCATCTTTGGTAGTCTCATCATGGTTTTTAACCCCTATCCTGAAATTTGGCGCAAGTTAGACAGAATGGTATATATTTCAAACACTAGATAGAATAAATAGACCACGAAAAAATTAGCTACCCAAATCATTTGATCCTCAACTCCTCTAAAAAGAACGATACCTATAAAGACCATAC
Organism: Roseivirga sp.; assembly: GCF_034669765.1. Taxonomy (GTDB): domain Bacteria; phylum Bacteroidota; class Bacteroidia; order Cytophagales; family Cyclobacteriaceae; genus Roseivirga. Next base: position 667,702 of record NZ_JAXMOQ010000001.1, on the reverse strand, counting down.
TAAAGATTAGCCTTAAAACTGTGGTTCCTAAAAAAAGATTGGTGCGGCTCTGTGGGTCTAAGTTTTTAACCCCCCAATGGCTCATTCCAACAATAATCAACCCGAGTACAGCCGAGAAAATAAGAATCGGCCAGATTTGGGAATGAATAAAACTTTCAGAACCTTCGATTTGTTGCAAGCCTAAAACTAAGGCTGCAATTACCCCAGAGAATATTAAAGTTTGGGCAATTTGTTTACTCAACTTTTGCATGGCCACAAATTTAGGCCAAAGAATTGGCTTAGTTGTCTTTCGGTAAAGATTTAAATAACATATAAAAGGCTCCGAAAGCACCGATGAAGATCATGATAATAATATAGAGGGATTTACCATTGTTCCACCATTCATCCATTTTAAACCCTAACCAGCCACAGAGGCCAATAGTAACAAACAGTTGAATGCCTAGCTGTGAGTATTTCAGGTAAGCATTCCCTGCACGTTTTAAAGGTTTCTTTTCTGACTTCTTATCCTCAGGAATCATTTCAGAATACATGTTTTGTTAAAAGAGCCCTTCAAAAACCTATTTGAGGCTTAGGCACTCTTTATTGTCCCTTCTCTCGACTGACTTAAAGGTTTTGCTATTTCAATGTCTTTGGCCAAATAGCCCATTTTACAGCCTCCGTTAAAAGTAGCACCTGGCTCTACTACCAATTTATTGGTGAGTATATCGCCATTAATTACTGCGGTGGGCTTTAAAATCAGCAGTTCAGAAATTTCAATATTGCCTTTAATCGTTCCAGCAATTTCAGCAGTACGGGCCGTCACATTACCATCGAGTATGGCATCTACGCCCATTACTAATTTGGCTTTAGCCTTGGCGTGACCAAATATTTTGCCTTCAATTCTTATATTGCCAATAGACTCTATACTGCCTTCAAGGGTCGTGTCTTTACCAATAATATTACTGGTATTGCTTTGTTCTTCGGTAGCCCTTTTTTCTTCCTTGGATGTAAACATATTATTAATAGTTGAGTTGGGAGGGTCTAAAATACAATGAAATCTTCAGGATTCACAGCACTTCCGTTATACCAAAGCTCAAAATGCAAATGTGGCCCATTTGTCAACTCCCCAGTATTTCCGATAATGGCCAAAATCTCACCTGCGCTAATGAAATTACCGACTTCTTTAGTAAGTGCAGAATTATGTTTGTACACTGAAATCAAATTTTCTTTATGCTGAACGGCTATTACATTTCCAGCATCTTGTGTCCATGAAGCAAATATTACGGTTCCATCTGCTATACATTTTACCGGCTCATCTTTCTTTGAAACCACATCAATTCCAAAGTGCTCGTTTCTTGGGTCGAAAGATTGAGAAACGTAACCACTGATCGGTGAAAACAAATACGTCTGCCTCAACTCCATATTATCCATATTTCGACCTAGAAGGAAATCACCTCCTGTTTCAAATTCAGACTTAAAGAGTGAATCAATTTCTTGAGAATTAGGATCTCTTGTGAGTTGAACCGCATCAGCGCTAGTTTCAGCGAGCTCTTCGCCTTCCGTTGCCTGATCCCCATCCAAAACCCGTTTCATACTTTGAATAAAGAGATCTCTATTTTCTAGTTCTGTGGCCAATGAATCCAGCGAAAGGCTCATAGTCACCAAATCCTTTCTGGTTTCTCTTTCAGCATGTGTAGGATCAAACCACTGGGCCAAAACCGTATTTACCAAGTAAAAGCTGATTACAAAAACTATAATCAAGGCGAGAAGACTAAAAAAGACAATCCTAGCATAAGTGAAATTGTAGGTTGCCTTATGAGAAAAGTCTTCCTCATTCTGAATAATCAGGATATGCCTGTTATTCAACCAGTTCGAGAGTGTTTTTTTATTCTTCGCCACGGTTATTTTCTAAGGGAAACAAAAATATAGATTAATAGATAATCCACTTCCTTTATTTGTATTAATTAAGATTTAATTTCGTTCCTTAATCGGGTAAACGAGATTTTGAGATTTAGATTTTTACATATCGCCAGATTTTTTGGTCTGCTGGCCATTACTTCGCTCTTCATAGGCTGCAATTCGAAAGGGTATCAGAACATGAACGCTCGGTACAACGGATACTTCTATGCCAACCAATATTTAAATGAAGTCAATCAACAAATTGAAGATTCATACCAGTATAATTACGATCAAGTACTAAAAATCTACCCAGATATTGATTCAGGTATCATAAAGAGCAACAAGGCCAAGCTAGACGATGCATTTAAAAAAGCTTCTCAAGTTATTGAGTGGTACGGAACAAGCGACTGGACGGATGACAATTATTTAATTATTGGTAAAATTCGCCACCTCAGGGCTGAATTTCAGTTTGCTATAGAAACCCTTCAGTATATTAATCAAACCAGCAAAGACGATCCAACCAGACATGCTTCATTGATCGCCTTAATGCAAACCTACATGGATGCTGGCGATAAGGATAAGGCCAAAGAGGTTTCTAATTATCTGGAAACTGAGGAGCTTGATAATGAAAACATGGCCAATTATAAAGTGATGTTGGCGTATTACTATCAACGTGAGCAGGACTATGAAGCCATGGCCTCAAACCTCAAAGAGGTGGCGGAAGTCATTACCAAAAAAGACACGAAGTCTAGAATCAATTTTATTCTAGGACAAATAGAACAAGAAAAAGGGCAAAATGCCGAAGCCTATAAATACTACAAAGCCTCCTTGGCAGGCACCCCACCTTATGACCTTACTTTTCACGCCAAGCTGAATATGCAACAGGTGAGTACGGTAAATGGCGCAGCCGAAATAGAAAGGGTCAGGAAATTTTATGCTCAGCTCTTAAAGGATGGAAAAAACAAAGAATACCAAGGCAAGATCTATTACGAAATGGGAGAATTCGAAAAGAAGCAAACCCATTATGACCTAGCCATTGGCAACTACCTGAAAGCAGTGGCGGTTGAAGAACCTTCGCCACGACAGAAATCACTTTCTTATTTAAGGATTGGCCAGCTCTATTTTGATATCTATGAGAAATTCCAGCTATCAAGCAATTATTATGACAGTGCGGTTTCAATAATGCCAGCCGATATTGATGGTTACGCGATTCATGTAAAACGAAAAGAGGTGCTCACCGACTTTGTAACACAACTCAAAACCATTCAGGTGAATGACAGCTTGCTTTCTTTGGCAGAACTACCCGCCATATCATTAGATGCCTTCCTTGATAATTACTTGAACCAACAAGAAAAAGAGGCCAAAGCACTCGAAAAAGAAGAAAGACAAAATCAGGCTTCTACAGGTTCCGTTATCTCCCCTTCCAGCGCTGGCGGTTTTACTTCCAATACGCCTTCAAGCGAATGGTATTATTACAACGATGCGGCAGTAGAACTTGGAACAATAGAATTTCAAAGACGTTGGGGCAACAGAAAACTGGAAGACAACTGGAGGCGCTCTTCAAAAGAGGCTTCTTCAACTACAGAGGAATCAACCGATGAAGCCATTACGGCTGACGCAACTGAAAAACCAGAAGAAGCCGCTTCAGCTGATGAAGGAAGGGCTGCAAAGAAAAAAGAACTACTGGCCACTATTCCTACCACACCAGAGGCAAGGGATCAACTGCACTTAGAGATTCAGGAAGCTTACTTTAAATTAGGGGCTGTATATAGGTTTGGACTGGGAAAAGACGCCAAGGCGGCCATCAGTTACAAAACACTTGTTCAAAAATACCCTGATACGATATATAAGCTCGATGCCCTTTTTGCATTGTATACACTGTACCTTGAAACTGACGCGAACCAAGCCGAAGGTTATAAGCAGCAAATTATTGCTACTTTCCCTGAATCGTTGATTGCTAAAACGCTCATCAACCCGAATTACTTGGCTGAAAAAGAAGCGCGCAACAAAGCACTGCAAAAAGTATATGCATCGGCCTATGGCGCTTATGAGAATGGAGAATATGTGAAGGCCGATCAGATTTTACGAGGCGCCTTGCAATCATTTGAAGATGTCGACTTTCTACCCACTGTAGAGCTGCTTTCGGCCATATTAAAAGCCAAAACGGAAAACTTGTTTTCGTATGAAGAGGCCTTAAAAAACTTTGTAGAAAAGTATCCAGAAGGCCGTTTGACCAATTACGCTAAAGATCTTTTACTAGCCGTTAACCCAATAAAGGAAACCATCGTAAGGAGTGATGACTTTGAATACAGCGAAGACCTTAAACAACTTCACCTTTTAGCGATTGTATATAACAATGAAGTAACTAAGACTACTGATTTAAAAGCTGCAATTGAAAATTTCAATAAAAATTCATTCTCCCATCTAAAACTAAGTGTGGGACAATTGGAGTTTGATGAAAGTAAAAAGCTGGGCATCATGTTCATCAATTCTTTTGAAGATAAGAAAACAGTAGAGGCCTATCATAGGGCATTCAAAAAAGCTTTAGCAGACTTCACTATAGAAGTCGATTCAAATTTTAATAATTTTGCAATATCACGAGATAACTTTCAGATGCTCTTTCAAACTAAAGCGTTAGAGGCTTACCTCAGATTTCATAATAGATTCTATCAATAGACATGGCCAAGGAAGAAAAGAAAGGTGACAAAAAAATACTCAAGAAGTTAACGATACTCCTTTGGGTGGGCTTCGTTTTGGCTTTTGTGGGCTTCCCAGTGTACATCTGGGCAGTAAGTAGCAATACGGGCCAATTATTTGGAGAACTCCCCAGCTATAGCCAACTAGAAAATCCTGAACAAAATCTAAGCTCATTGCTTTTTAGTGCCGATGATGAAATCCTTGGTGCCTATTACAGAGATAACCGGAAGCCAGTAACCTATGACCAGCTTGGTCCTAACTTGATCAATGCGCTAAAAGCAACAGAAGATATACGTTTCAACGGCCATTCCGGAATTGACCTACGCAGTATGCTAAGGGCTGCTTTCGGGGTGATTACTTTCAACCCACAAGGAGGCGGAAGTACAGTAACCCAGCAATTGGCCAAAAACCTGTTTGATACCCGTATTATTGAAGAGGAAGAAAAAGGAAAACTAGAAGGCGTTAACGGCTTGCTTGATCAACTTATTTACAAAACGAAGGAATGGATTTTAGCAGTTCGTTTAGAGCGATCATATACCAAAGACGAACTGATGGCGATGTATTTCAACCAAGTGAGTTTTGGAAACAACACTTTTGGAATTCAGTCTGCCGCTGAGAGTTTCTTCAATAAAAAGCCAAAACAACTCAATGTAGAAGAAGCAGCAGTACTTGTGGGTCTTCAAAAAGCAGTTACGCGTTATAATCCTTTAAGAAATCCAGAAAACTCAAAGTCGAGAAGGAATGTCGTAATGAACCAAATGGTGAGGTACGGATATCTAGACAAAGCGGCCTATGATACCTTGGCCCCTCAAGACATCGTGCTTGATTATAACGCCCAAGACCAAAACTTTGGTCCAGGCCAATATTTTAGAGCAGAGGTACAGAAAGACCTTATTGTAATTGCCAGAGATTTAGGCTACGATTTGTTTGCCGATGGCCTAAAAATCTATACCACCATTGACAGCAGAATGCAGCGCTATGCAGAACAAGCAGTGGACAGCACCATGCGCCAAGTTCAATCCAGTTTCTTCAACAAATTGAAGGATGCCAACGGAAATATGCGCGAGCCATGGATTGATGATCAAGGCCGAGTAATCAAAGACTTTATAGAAAAAATACTACCTAGAACCGAAAGATATAGAAGCTTGGAGAAAGAATATGGCGAAGGCTCCGACTCAATAGATTACTATTTGAATAAGAAAGTTCCGATGAAAGTGTTCTCCTGGAAGGGAGCAATTGATACTGTATTTAGTCCAATCGACTCAATAAAGTATTACAAACACTTTTTACAAGCTGGCTTTATGGCGGCTGACCCTCACAATGGCCAAATCAAGGCTTGGGTAGGAGGCATTGATTATGAGTACTTTAAATTTGATCACGTAAGATTGGGGAAAAGGCAAGCAGGCTCATTATTTAAGCCATTCCTATACGCCACAGCCGTTGAAAAAGGATTCTCTCCTTGTTATGAGTTTGTAGATCAACCGATTACGATTCCCATCCCCGGACAATCAAACCCTTGGTCCCCTCAGAATTCCGATAATGTTTTCAGCGGTGAAAAGATGACAATGAAAACTGCCATGGCAAAATCCGTGAACTCTATATCGGCAAGAGTAATGGACATTGTAAAACCCGATAATGTTTCAAAAATGGCCAACAGACTAGGGGTTGAATCGGAAGTAGGTCCATATTATTCTATTGCACTGGGCACTGTGGATGTTTCGGTAAAAGAAATGGTTTCGGCTTTTGGCACATTTGCCAATAAAGGCACACATATCGAAGCCCATTATGTTACCAAAATTGAAGACCGCTTTGGTAATGTAATCTGGAGCAAAGTGCCTCAAAAGAAAAGAGCCATCAGCGAAGATGTGGCCTATGTAATGTTGAATATGTTACAAGAAAATACTACTAATGGCTCTGGTATCAGGCTTTGGAGTGAGTACAAAATCACAAATTTTAACCAAACTGAAAACTCAATAGGCTCTAAAACAGGAACAACACAAAATGCTTCCGATGGCTGGTTTATGGCCGTAACCAAAGATTTAGTAGCTGGTGCTTGGGTAGGCGGAGATGATCGTGCCATTCACTTTAGCTATTGGGCCGATGGACAAGGGGCAAGAACAGCACTTCCAATTGTAGGTCGATTCTTTGAAAAAGTTTATAAAGACAGTACCATTAACCTCCAGAAAGGGCTTTTTGAGCGTCCAGCTAACCTTGATATGGAGATCGACTGCCAGAAGTTTCAAGACATACTCGTACCGCAGGATACCACCTCTGGTTCTACAATTTATGATCCGGAAATATACTAAACTGCTCAATGGAGGCGACCCGCTTTTCACCAAAGGATATTTTAAAATTACCCGACAATCCGGGCGTCTATCGGTATTATAATGCTGAGGATACGCTCATTTATGTGGGGAAGGCAAAATCTTTAAAAAAACGGGTATCAAGTTATTTCAACAAGTCAGCACAGCACAGTAAGAAGACCAGTCGCATGGTCAGCGAAATTGTGAGCATCGAAATTGTGCTGGTCAATTCCGAGTTTGACGCACTGTTGCTGGAGAATAATTTGATCAAGCAGAACCAGCCTAAGTACAATATTCTGCTCAAGGATGATAAGACGTTTCCTTACCTCTGTGTTTCCAATGAGCGATTCCCAAGAGTTTACAGTACGCGTAAATTGATCCCTTCCCTTGGTAGATATTTTGGACCTTTTACCAATGTAAGGGCCATGAACAATGTGCTCAAACTGATCAATAGTTTATTCACTTTGCGTACTTGCCGCTATGACTTATCTAAAGAGAACATCGCAAAAGGAAAATTCAAAGTATGCTTAGAATACCACTTGGGTAATTGCAAGGGACCCTGCGAAGCTTTTCAAAGCGAAGAAGATTACCTCAAAGATGTTGATCAGGCATTGAATATTCTGAAAGGAAATTTGGGACTACCCAAAAACTACTTCAAAGAGCGAATGCAAGAAGCTGCCGAACAGCTACAATTTGAAAAAGCGCAAGAATTTAAAGAAAAGCTCGAGTTGGTAGATGAATTCCATTCTAAATCAGTGATAGTAAGCCCAAAGCTTACGGATGTAGATGTATTCTCCATTGTTTCTGATGAAAAGTACGCCTTTGTCAATTATATCCGAATTAAAAATGGAATGATTAATCTCTCCAAAACCAATGAGATTAAGAAAAAACTCAACGAAACGGACGAAGAAATTCTATCACTCATGTTGGTGGATATGCGAGATCGTTACCAAAGCATTACAAAGGAAATCCTTACCAATAAGCCAATAGATCTAGGCTCCGAAACCTTTCAGCCCGTTGTGCCTCAAATTGGAGATAAGCGTAAATTGGTAGAACTCTCTTTGAAGAACTCACTATTTGCGAAAAAAGAAAAATATCAGTCGCTGGACAATGTAAAGGACAAAGGGAACAGAGTATTGAAGCAGTTGCAAAAAGACCTTCAACTGAAAGAATTGCCCGTGCATATTGAATGCTTTGATAACTCAAATATCCAAGGAACAAACCCAGTGGCTTCAATGGTGTGTTTCAAAATGGGGCGCCCATCAAAGAAAGATTACCGCCATTTCAAAATTAAAACGGTGATTGGCCCCGATGATTTTGCTTCTATGACAGAAGTAGTAGGTAGGCGATATAAGCGTCTCTTGGAAGAGGATCAACCGTTGCCAAAGCTCATCGTCATCGATGGAGGTAAAGGCCAGTTAAGCGCTTCTTGTGAAGCCTTGAAAACCTTGGGTATTTATGGACAAATCCCCATTATTGGTATCGCCAAAAGGCTAGAGGAAATCTATTTTCCAGAAGATTCATTCCCTCTCCACATTGATAAAAAGTCAGAGTCGTTGAGATTGATTCAAAAATTAAGAGATGAGGCTCATCGCTTTGCCATCACTTTTCATCGCGATTTACGAAGCAAAAACAGTTTCAACTTTGAACTTGAGAATGTGAAAGGTATCGGAAGGTTTACGGTAGACAAGTTGCTCAAAGAGTTTCGCACCATGAGTGGAATCGAAAAGGCTAGTTTCGAAGAATTGTCTGCGATAGCCGGAGAGAGTCGGGCAAGGCGAATTCAGATTTTTTTCCAACAAAAAAAGGAGGCATAAGCCTCCTTTTTCATTTATAATTACTTTCTAACCTTCTTTAGTATTCCCAAAGGTTATGCATTGTTTCTAATAGCTGATACCTGAAATCCCTTGAAATCTCCATCAAACTTCTCTTTCCTGCTCCAATTTGAGATTCAAAGAACTGCTCCATGGCCACATCACTTGGGTTTGAGAACTTGATGATATTGGAACTGAACAATCGCATATCAAACGCATTACTCAAGCTAATACCAAAGTTTCGAGGGTTACGGGGATTAAACCAAAATGCCCTTACATTAGCCTCTTTATTGGCAAAGCTTTCACTATACACTTTATCTAAATAGGCAACCAAGTCTTTGTATTTGATTCTTACCATTTCCTTTTCAATGCCTCCAGCAATATCAGATTGCGCCACCACTTTTACAGACTGTATATCCCAAATTGGTAGGGATCTATTTCTGTCAAACATCAAATCCTCTTCAATTTCCAACATGGCAATTTGGCCCTTTGGAATACTGTCAGGAGCCAGTTTCTCTTGCCTTTTCTGTTGTACGTATTGCTCAGGCTCAACCCCACGAGTAATGGCTTCAGTTCTCCAGCGCTCTACTTCATCCAAAGTAGCATCTTCCCCCTTGGTTCCATCAATGATCACCCTGTCCGTATATGCATTTCTATCAGAGAGTAAATCTGAAGCTTCATAACCTTGCGTTAATGGATTATAAGGAGCAATTCCTTCCCCTTCAGCAGAGTTATACCACAGGTCTATGCCTTCGAAAATGATCTCAACAATTTTAGAATGACTGGAATTCCAACCCTCATTAGACTTCTCTCTCATGTCCATTTTTGACCATACCCTAATGCTGAACATTACATCCTCATTTCGGATTGGCCTAACAGAATTAATATTATACCTTCTTGAGTTTTGTACACTATCAATCGGTGCGGCTCCATTAGAATTGGCCTGACCAAAACTACTGGCACTCACTAAGAGTAAAAAACAAATTGCTGAGAGAGTTCTCATAATTAATTAATATTTATTTCTTGTGCATCGCTATACTTCACCACTTCATTCTTATTGGCAAAGTTCAAGCGCGTATATTCTTCTACAATAACCCTAATCCTATCACCAGCCCTCATATTAGATTTAAATGCTGTCAATTCGAAATCAGTTTGTGCTGCGGTTATATTAATAGTACCACTCTCACGATTATTCTTAATCAAAATTATCTTACCCTTTGATACAAAGAATCGAGCATCATCAGGGTAGTTCTTCAGAAAATCTGGATCAGGCTCTAATACTAAGCTTACTTTATTTGGAATACCACTGTAACCCTTTTCAGCATTATAGACTTTATCGTCAACTTCAACCACAAACCTAGGTCTTGGTATAGACTTTACAGTAAAAGTCTTATCACCAATTTTGGCTCCTCCACTACTAACGCCAATAACCACATTTCTAGTGCCTATTGTTGGAATTACTACTAACTCTCCCCTTTTGGAACCTTCACGTTGTTCTGCGCCTTGCACTGTAAAAGAAGGGTTGTAAGCAGGACCTAAAGAAGGAACATTCACTTGTAAAACGTTGGCAGAGTTCTGATAAAGGTTTTGAATGGCCTCTGATTCAAACTGAATTACTGGCTCAGCTACCATAAACTCATGTACGATAGGAACGGTCTTAATCTCTCCCCCATCGTTGTATGTAATTTCTGCTTCAAATTTCTGCTTAGAAATGTTATCTACATAATTAGTCGCAGATGCTCTGAACTTGATTTTTCCCCTTCCGTTTTCAACTGTTAGTTTTGACCCATTATAAGTCATAGTAGGTTCCAATGCCGAGTTAGAAGCGGTTAAGAATAGTTCAGCTTCAAACTCAGTACCTGCAGTAACAACGTTTGAAACTGGCAAAACTGTGCCTGTAATTTGGTCAAACCCTTTTACGGCTGTTGCTCCAACTCTACCACCTAGTAAACCTAATGCTTCCGATTCACGGGCGTAAATTTGGTTCTCATAAAAGGTCAATTGAGCTAAGACCGCAGCCAAAGGTGTTTTGTAAAAGTTCAAGTTTGCAAAATCTTTTCCTTTCTCTTCTGGGTTATTCTTATAGAAATCTATTTCGCTAGCATCTAGGGCCAATGATGCCCAGTTCTTGTTGATACCAATTTGAGATAAAACTGATTTCATCTCGTCATTATACGTATCTAAACGAACTTTCATCTCATCGGCTTTCTTCTGCTCCACAAGATAATTCGAGGGCTCTTCATATTTCTTTAAAGTGCTTCTCTTATAAACTGCATCCTTATCATTTCCAGCTGTTGTCAAACCAACCTCTTCCTTGATCTCCGCTAGGTACTGCACAATATCCGTAGTCTTTTGGCGAACTTGTTTCGCAGCATTCACTACGGCTACATCAGTATCTTTATTTCCTTGGTCTCTAGCCGCCTTGTCGATACTCGTTAAAACTTGTGCATTACTTGTTGCATAAACTTGGTTTGAAGTTTCCAAGCCTGCTTCCATCAATACAAACTTTTCGAGTACTGCATCTTTAATCTGTAAGGCCAAAAGAGCTGTCAGTACGAGATACATCATACCAATCATCTTCTGCCTTGGGGTTTCTTTACCTCCTGCCATAATAGATCAGTTTAATTTGATGATTTCATTGCTGACAACATTGCGCCATACACTTTGTTAAGTGAATTCACATTGGTATTTAGCTTGCCCATTTGAGCTTTAAATTCTTCTGCTTCTTTAGTTGCAGCAGACACTCCCGCTAAAGCAGTATCAATATTTGCATAGAAGGTTTTAATTGCTTTCACGTGTGATTGTGAATCGTTCAATTCTTCTTTATACACCTTATTTAGTGCGTCCAGCTGGGTAGCTGCATTTTGCAGTTGCGTTTGGTAAGAGCCTACTGAAGTTTTCAATTGTGCCTGAATTTCTCCAGCTCCTTTTGCCGACTCGGCCATTTGAGCCATCGCTGTTGCTGTCGCTGTTGTACTCTGATTAATTTTACCTAAGCTTTCAGATGCTTTCTTCGCACTATCTGCATAAGTATTAGTAGCCGAAACAGCATTAGACATATCTGACATCCCTTTCGCATTGGCAGCTAGGGCGGTCATTCCTTCACCAAATTGTTTGAGGCTTTCTTTACTTACTGCAGCTTCCTTCAAAATTTTGCCTAGACTTACCTCGTCTTTACCACTTTGAACACTGGAATCGGCTCCAATTGAGTTTGCCTCGTATAATTTTTGTGTGTAATCGGTTGACTTTGGTTCAAAAGCACTAAAAGCAAAAATTAATGCTTCTGTACCCAAACCCACAATTAGCATTTCGCTGGCAAACGCCCAGCCTTCTAATTTAAATAGGGCTCCTATAATTACCACTGCAGCGCCTAACCCATATATTTTGGGCATTATGTCGCTGTAAAATTTTTCTGAAAATGATTTGTTAGCCATACGTGTCTAGATAAGGTTGAAGTTATTTGATTAAAATTTGGTTAATTGGTTCCGAAGTCATCGCCTGAACGGCCTAAGTAATCCATCGCACATCTGAAACCAATACTAGCAGATTCTACATCTCTGTATTCGTAAGTTCGTGTTCCTGTTTGCAGGTAATAAGATATATCATTCCAAGCTCCACCCCTTACTACTTTCTTACCATAGTGCGGATTGCTTGTTTCATTTTCTTTATAAAGAAATAGGGGATTCAAATCCCAAACCAAAGGATTGTATATAGGTGAAAAATCATCTAAACACCACTCGGCAACATTACCTGCCATGTTATATAAATTGAATGAATTTGGAAGAAATGCATTAACTGGAGCAGTATATGGATACCCATCATCATCATAGTTACCACGACCAGGCTTAAAGTTGGCCAAGAAGCAACCGCTTTTATTTTTAGTATATGGGCCACCCCAAGGGTACTTAATGATTTCACGGCCTCCTCTGGCAGCATATTCCCATTCTGCTTCGGTTGATAATCTGAAGTTAGGGTAACGCGCTTCAACAGGAAGTGTACTTTTAAAAGTAGTATTAGTTTGATTTCCTTGTCCTTGATTCACTTGAGGTTGCGCTCCCAATTGCCCTGGGCCACCTAAACCTTGGACCTCAGCAGGATCAGCGTTCTTATTCTTTCTACCTCCGAAAAGGCCACCACCACCTGTGCCAAAGTAATCATCCTCACGGCCTATGTTAAAGTGCTCAGTTCTCCACTCAGCAAATTTTGCAGCAGACTCCCAGCTAATTCCTACGACTGGATAGTTATCAAATGCTTGATGACTAAAGTAGTATTGGGTCATTTTATCACCCATATGGTAGGCAAACTCAGTATCCCAAACATTAGGGTTTGGAGTAACATCTTGTTTTACTTGCTGTGTCCAGTACTGCTCGTTAGGATCTTGGGAAATGGTATCGATAAAGTTTAGAAACTGACGATACTCATTGTTTGAAATTTCTTCTGAATCCATCAGAAATGAACTGACGGTGATTTGTCGGTTGAAATTGATTTGAGATGCAGCAACATCTTCATCGGCTTGACCCATAAAAAATGTTCCTCCCGGAATCTGAACCATTCCGTAGGGTGTTTCTTGGATCCAACCCTCTCGATCGGGCACCCCCATTAACTGCCCACTAGCATTCAGTTGTTCTACCTTACTTGTGCCTCCACCCCCAAATATACCCTTAAACATAGAGCACCCAGTAGATACAGAGACAACCATTAAAATCGCAAACCCAGCGTATATTCTCCTCATTGATAGCTAATTCTTGTTTTTACTTAACTGACCGCTTGTTTATCTTATTGCCAATCAATTAAATAAAGCGCGAAAAATAGTGTTTTCTATTCATTAATCCAGTCTATGGCTGAAAATTATCAAAATCTTAACTTAGGCAAACCGTTCACTTAGTACCTAAACCTCGGAGTTCTTATAATTCTCTGCCCTCCAATTCTTGGAGAAGACTTAAAATTATAGATTAACATTAACTCCTGTGATGTCGGCTTCTTGCTATTTTGATTTCCTACAACAAAATCAAAGGCATAAGCCAGTGTTAACGAACGATCACTTAATATTTTGTACCCAACTATTAGGGAGGCCGACTCTGATTGTCTATAAGCCAAACCAGCCCTGAGATTGTTATTGTACTCGCCAATAACGCTCACTTCTACGTTGTAAGTATTCAAACTTACAGATTTTAATAAAACAGATGGTGTGATAGTTATTTGAGGGGTAAATGAATAATCATAACCCGCTGTCAAATAGAAATGTCTATTCAATTGGTTGGAAACTTGGCTTTCTCCAAAGTCAAATTTTGGTTGAAATAAGTGATTTGAGCTTAAACCACCAAAAAAACTACCTTTTCTATAGAGGAGTCCTAGCCCTAAATCAGGTCGAATTTGACCTTCCTTTCCCGCAGCATTAAAAATTGGATCAGAGGGATCTACCACCACTACCTTATCATAATCAATAGAGTTTGAAAATATACCTAAATTTAATCCTACGGTAAGTATTCCACCATTAGGTAAATTAAAATTTCTGGATAGCGCGGTTTGTATTTGTAAGTTGTTGGTGGGGCCTAATTTGTCGTTACTCAAATATATTCCAAACCCAGCCCTTATCTGAGGTAAGCTTGAGTTGTAACTGATCAATTGTGTGCTTGGGGCTCCTCCTTGATTTACTGTACCATCATAGCCAAACCATTGAGATCTGTGGATCGCAGTTAAAGTTGCTCCATCAGAAGGCCCTGCAAAAGCTGGGTTGTAATACAACTGATTAAACATGTACTGGGTAAACTGAGCATCTTGCTGAGCTTTTGCCTGAAAGGTGACAACCAGTAGAAGAACCAATGAAAAACTAAAAGTTCTATTCATAATCTCGTAACGACAAATTTAGCCGAATTATTCACTCGAGTCGAATATATTACAAGATAAGTGGATTCTTCCCTTAGCGCTGATATAAATCAATCTAAGTTATTTGCCTTTTTTATGTAGAGCTCGAGGGCACCAGTCATAGAAGGAGCATTGGGCAAAGGAGCTTCAATGTCACTAATTAAGCCAGCGTCTTTTGCAGCTTGGGCAGTTGTTGGTCCAAAAACAGCTATTCTCGTATCGTTCTGCTTAAATTCTGGGAAGTTTACAAACAATGAGTTTATTCCACTAGGGCTGTAAAAAGCGATAATATCATATAAAACGTCATCCAAATCTGATAGATCGCTTGCTACAGTCTCGTATATAATGGCTTCTGTGAAATGATATTTACTCTCTTCTAAAAAGACAGGAATATCTTCCTTACGGATGTTAGAGCAAGGAAAAACGTACTTTTCGTTTTTGTGCTTTTTAAGAATCTCAATTAAATCTTGTGCCGTTCGTGATCCAGTAAAAATCTTTCTTTTTCTAACGACAATATACTTTTGAAGGTAATTAGCCGTCTGCTCCGATATACAGAAATACTTCATGTCAGCAGGCACTTCAACTTTAAGTTCTTTACAAAGCCTAAAAAAATGATCAACGGCATTTCTACTGGTGAAAATAACGGCTGTATGTTTAAGTATATCTACCTTCTGCTTTCTGAAATCCTTAACATTGATTGGATCAACCTGAATAAAAGGTCTGAAGTCAATTTTAATACCATACTTATTCGCTAAAACGTAATAAGGTGATTTATCATCAGACGGCTTTGGTTGAGATACTAGGATGCTCTTTACTTGTTTAAGCCTATCCTCTTGTGTGCTATTAGACATACCCTACTTCTTCTTCTAGATGTGGCTGTTTATTATTAGAACCAACCCAATTGTGAGTGGGGTCAGTTCCGTGGCGCAAATGTACGAAAATATAAACAACTTGCTATGAGGCCTGTCATTGAGCATTCTCATGTAGATTAAAAACCCCCGATAATAGAAAAAGATAATAGATGCAGCCAATGTAAATTGAATAAGACTTTTGGGGAACACTACGGAAGAGAAGCTTATTAAAACTAAAAATAGAAGCACAATTAGAAAAAAGACCAACGAAGCATTTACCATATCGACAAAGTGACGGGCGATTATGGAACGCAAATCAAAGAGCAAGCCGAAACCTAAAATCAACAGAAACTTAATATACACCAGTACATTAAGTACCACAAACAGGCCTAGCCATTGAAGAATGGCAACTCCAAAATGGTTGATAATGAATATTTCTGGCAAGCCATTCTCCCTCCAAAGGCCATTTGCGATGAACAGTATAACAAAGGACAATGACAAAGAACTCAAAGCTGTGAAATAGAGATGCTCTGAACTGAATGGCCTTAAGTTACTTCCCAAATCCTCTCTCACTTTAAAGCCAAAGAGTTTATTTGGAGCAACGATGCCCGAAAATACCTTGGGAAAAGCAGCCCTCGACACGGCATAGGTACAAAGCAAAATAATTGCAATAACAATAAATGCATCTCTACCTTCAGCCCTAACCAATTGTGTGTAGATCATATTCCCTTAAAATCTGGCGGTATAACCAAAGTGTATTTTAGATTGATTGAAATTAAACCTACCTGTGTTTTGCGAGCTTCCTAGGCCATAAATAAAATTAAAAATACCCGATGAAGTGGCAAAACTCAAGCCTGCCCCCAAACCCAAAGCCCAATCTGATGTTGGAGATGTTCTAAATTCTCCTCGTAAATAGGCCAAGTCCGAAAACAGCAACAAATATGAACTTTCGTCAAATAACAACCTACCTTCTAAGGTAGCTAATGCATATTTAGTCGCAAAAAAGAAGTTTTCGTTAAAGCCTCTGATGGTTTTAAGACCTCCCAGCCTAAAAGCATCGTTTCTAAAAAGCTGGTCGTTTGCTTTCAGTCCTCCCCTTAGCTTATTCACCAAAACAAAGTTGTTCTTCAGCCTCAAGTAATTCTGAAAATTGAGCTCAAAAGTATACTGAAGGGTTTTAAGATCAACGCCCTCATAAACCGCTGAGGGCAAGCCAACATTCCTACTTATTTTTTTATTCCCTGTTGAAGCCTTAAGGTTGAACCCTGTGCCCTTTGATATCAAAAAGGGATCATCGAAATTATTCCAATCAAAGCCAAAGCCGTAGGAAGTTAAATCAAAATCTACGACTGAGGGTAGTTCATTATTTGTGATTTTTGGAGTACCAATCAAATCAGTGCCTTCACTACTTGAAAAGGCATTGAGAAAGCTATTACCACCAAGGTTATAACCAATCTTAAGATCGAAGATTAGCTTGGTAAAAAGCGTGTCTTGCTTTAAAAAATCGAAAGCAAAATCGAAATTAAGCGGGCTGCCCAAAACATTGGGATGTGCATATAGCAGGTTTAAGTTCTGAGTTTCTTCACTCAGTTTTTGCCAATGCAATCCTATCTTTTTCCCCCAACCAAAAGGGTTCAACAAATCAATATCTACCTGACCTGTAATCAAAAGCCCATTTGATTTATTCGAATTAGGCAGGAAGCCAATTATACCATCAATTTGATTTACGGGTCTTTTCTGAACCTTTAAATGTAAGGTGGCTTCGGAATTTTGAAAAGTTAAAGTGGAAGCCTCACTTAGCCTCAGGTAAGGTAAATTGCGTAATCTTTGACCCAAATAATCAATCTTCCTTTGGTCATAGGGGCTACCCTGAACAATCCCTAAATAGTTTCCTAGAAAACGTGCTTTGAGTTTAAAATCACTTTTAATATCCAGGCTATCGAAAAGAATGAGTGGGCCTAAATCTAAATTCAGCGAAGCTCCAATTTGGTTTTCATCTATTCTTAGCGAGTCCAACTTCAAGCTCGCAAAGGGATAACCATTTCTTTCGGCAAAAGACAAAAGCGATTTTTCCATTCTTGCCACCTGATTGAACCGAAATGGCTTTTCTTCGAATTGGGCTTGTTTATAACCGCTCCTACGTAAAAGTGAATTTTCAATATTCCCTTGTGAAAGCTTCATCCAAGTAAATTTTTCGCCAATGGATATTTTATAGCTGATCTGCTGCGAAACACTCCTATGAGAAGAAATATAAGCCAGCAAATAACCATCTGCATGTAAAGCATGCACCAAGTTTTGCGCAGACCGTTTGGCACTTAAGGAATCTGCATGTTCTTTAGGAAAACTGTACCGCTTAAGCACCACATTTTCCTGTTCAGCTACTTCAATATTGAGCACATACTTTTCCTGTGCCTGAACGGAAAGGCATAAAAAACCATAAAGGAATAAGCAATAAATATACTTTAAGTATATCTTGGGCATTCTGCGAATTTAAGCTTCAAATTAACGATTCTTTGGCCGGATTATATATTCATATTCCCTTTTGCAAAAAGGCTTGTCATTATTGCGATTTCCATTTCACCCAATCGCTTGGGCAAATGGACAGCATGGTGAATGCCATTTGTAAAGAACTGGAAATGCAAGCCGATTATTTGAATGGAGAAGCTATAAATACCATCTATTTTGGAGGCGGCACTCCTTCGTTAATGAATGAAGATCAGTTGAAAAGAATCTTAAAACAGATTCATCACACCTTCAGTTTGGCCAGTAATCCTGAAATTACGCTCGAAGCCAATCCAGACGACTTAGATCTCAATCAACTGAAATCAGTTTATGCTGCTGGCATCAACCGATTGAGCATGGGAATTCAGTCTTTTCATGAGCCGCATTTAAAATGGATGAACCGCCAACATACTGCTGAAGAAGCAGAGATGTGTTTCTATAATGCCCGAAAAGCTGGTTTTGAAAACATCTCTGTAGATTTGATTTATGCCTTGCCGCATCACAATCATGACATTTGGGAACGGGATTTAATGAAAGTAATCCACATGCGTCCCGAACACATTTCTTCTTATTGCCTGACCATAGAGCCTAAAACCGCCTTTGGCCACTTGGTTTCGAAAGGAAAAATGAAGGATGTTGAAGAAGAGTATGCTGCACAACAGTTTGAAATCCTGACCGAAACACTCGACCGCTACGGTTTTGAGCAATATGAAATTTCAAATTTCGCTCAACCCGGTTACGAGTCGAAGCACAACGGTAATTACTGGAAACAAGAAAAATATCTGGGCATCGGCCCTTCGGCACATTCATTCAATGGCCATTTCAAGCAAGCCAATGTTTCAAACAACGCTAAATACATTAAAGGAATAAGTGAAGGAGTAATTCCTTTCGAGAAAATCATTCTGACCAAAGAAGACCAAATCAACGAGTATATTCTTACCAGCCTAAGAACGAAATGGGGTTGTGATACCGAGTGGCTAAAACAAAAGCACAAAGTTGATTTATTGAAAATGCACGAAGATTACCTCATGCGGATTGACTACAAAGGTATGATTCAGTTAGAAGATGGCTGCATTACCCTCACCAACAACGGAAAGCTTTTGGCCGATAAAATAGCCTCTGATTTATTCGTTTATAGTGAAGAGGATTGACGCTCAAATGGCTTTGTCCAATTGTGGATAACCGTCTTGATAAGTAAATCCTGTGCTTAATCAAAAACGACCCTGTCAAATCCTTACTTTTACAATTCGAACGAAAATATTTTGAATAAAAGACCTTACCCCAACAATAGAAAAGGACAGCCAGAGAGCATTGGTGATGCGGTGAAAGATATGTTGAAGTCATTCAATATTGAGCAGAAATTTCACGAAACCAACCTGATTAATTCTTGGGAACAAGTAATGGGCGTGGCCATAGCCAAACGCACGAGCAAAATTTACATTAAGGACAAGAAACTTTACGTTCACCTCACTTCTGCCCCATTACGCCACGAACTCAACATGTCCAAAAACAAGATTTTGGTGTTGCTTGCCAAAGAATTTGGAAGTCCTATCGTGAATGATGTAGTGTTGCTTTAACAGCCTCTTGTTAATAATAAGCTTTATATTGAAGTTGAGTATTCTATAAATTCAACTTGTAATGGTATGAAGAACATTGTCAAATTCGCTCCCACACTCATTCTATTCTTCAGCCTCTTCAACAGCCAAGCGCAAAATCAAAAAATAGATGCGCAAAAAATCAAATCAATTAATGAGTTCAGTAATGGCCAATTCATCGCAAAGATTAGTGACATCGTAGTTGACGATAAGCTCTTTTATTTTCTTGACATTGGTTTATTTAAAGTGTTTGCAACCGACCAAAACCTGAGTTATGTCAATAGTTATGGAAAAGAAGGCCCTGGCCCAAAAGAACTAAGTAAACCTCAGCAATTGCTCATTCAGGGAGACAGCAACATCCTCGTTTTTGATTTGGCTCAAAAAATCCTACCCTTCAATAGATTTACTGGAGAAATAAAAGAGAGTTTGCCTTTTAAGAAAGTTGTGACGCATCATAAAACCCTTTTGATTGATGATAAACTCTATTATTCTGATCTACTGGAACCTTTGGTTACTGTTCACCGATACAGCTTGACCGATGAAAAAGAGGAGTCGGGTATGGGTGAAACAGCCAAAGCAGTTACGATGGGAAGCCACGTAATCTCTGACGAGAAGATGATTTATAGTATTTATGGGGAGAACCAACCCGTGATCCAAACCTTCGACTTAACTGGAAACTTACTCTATTCACAAGATTTGAGTGAACTCAAAATATTCAGTGACAGGTTAGCGCAGAAAGCTAAAAGTGGAGTAAAAATAAGCGGTACAGGAAACATTAAGCTTCGCGCCACAGGCCGTGTATTTGTTCAGGATGCTCAATTATTCCAAGGAAAACTTTATATGTTAATCCCTCAAGTATCAAAAAAGGAGAGCAACAGAACGCTATTCAATACGATTCTCGTTTTTGAGAAACAAGATGCGGTTTGGAAGTACAGTCAAGAAATCCAACTTCCCATAGATGGAACCTATCTGACTTTTAAAGTATTCGATCGAGGTAAAAAGCTCGTCACTTTTGAAACTGTAAATGGTAATATGGAGACCTTCAATATCAGCAACCAATAAGACAAAAGTGTAATCTTGTTCGGTGTTGCTAATGTGTTTTAAAAAGTAAAAAGGCCGACAATATGCCGGCCCTTTCATTTCAACTTTTCTTAATTCTTCTTGATCTCCTGTTTTAGGTTACTGTCACCTTTATAGCCATCAGGAAGCTTGATGATTCGAATAATATTCTCGCCAGTTAAGTACTGATTTACAGCTCTAACCACCCTTTCTTTTGTAATGGCCTTAGCCCGTTCATTTGAATTCAAGATTTCTTCAAAACCATCTCCAGATTTTGAATAACTCTTAATCATACCCTGCCAATAGGCATTTGTTTTAATTTGCTCATCATAATTCTGCATGCGGGCAGTAATCACTTTCTGCATGTCTTCATCTGTAAATTCACCCTTTTTGAGTTTCTCCAATTCCTTCATGGCCGCTTCTGCTAAGGCCTCGGCATTATCGGGTTTACAAGGAAATGAAATCGTAAAAGTGAAGCGTTCTGTTGGGGTATCACTCAATGAAGCCTGAGCGCTAACACCATAAACTCCACCCAATTCTTCCCTAAGCGTTTCAATCATTTTATTGGTCAGAATACTGGCCGCGGTACTCATGAGCCCATTGTTTTCTAAAGTATACTCATAGTCTCCACTCAAAGTAATGGTGACCACACTTTTATCGTCTACTCCAGCATACACGTTTTGGGTGATTACTCCAGGTACCGGCTCTAGGTTTATGTCTTTACTGGTTTCCTCTTTATTCGTTGCTGGTAAGCTGGCAATATACTGCTCCAACAGGGGCTTAAAGGTTTTCATATCTATATTCCCTACAAATACAAAATCGAAATCACTGGCATCGGCAAAGCGCTCTTTATAAATCTCCATCACCCTTTTCAGCGAAATTTGATCCATCTCTTCTGCGGTAGGAAGCCCTCTTGCCCAAGGGTTTTCTCCATACATGATTTTCATTGATTCTATTTGATATTTTATATCTGGACTAGAACCAAAATTGGCATAAAGTGTCTTCATTCTAGTGAGCCAACTTTTGAAAGCTTGTTCATCGTTCCGAACTGTGGTGAACTTCAAATGCACCATTTGGAAAAAGGTTTCCAAATCTTTCAGGCTCGAAAATCCAGACATGCTTTCTTCATACTGACCTATGTTAGCACTAACGGCAGCCGTTTTTCCTGTCATAAATTTGCCCAAATCAACTTGGCTGAATTCACCGAGCCCCATCTCAGCCACAACCTGATCTACATTGGTAACATTCATATATTCATCGGCTGAATAAAGAGAAGCCCCTCCATCACTATAAGCACTCATTCGCACTTCATCATTCTTAAAGTCTGTGGCTTTCACATAAACCGTTGCTCCATTCGAAAGGCTAAGCTTGGTAATGCCGGTAGGTTCATTCGTGCTTTCGCTTGTGATCTTACCAGCTTTTGGTGCTGAAGTCATTAAAGCCGTTGCTAGCTTTTCTTCCGCATAAGGCTCAATCGTTTGATCTGTTCGAACATCCGTCATTATCGCCTTTAACTCGTCTTCCGAAGGAATATTCGCTTCTTGATCTGTTTTGGCAGTGATGACAATAGTTTGGTTGTCTTCTGTAATCCAGCCTTTCACCAGTTCGTTGATCTCTTCTACTTTAATGGTTGGGAGCACCTGATTCATAAGGTCCAACATTTGCTTTTCGCTCAACAAGGTTCCTCCATTCAAGAAATGTTGGACATAAGTATTTACAAGGCTACCCGATTGGGCTTTATCTGCCTCCTTGGCCATTCTATCATATGCATTAAGATATAGTGCTTTTACTCTTTCAAGCTCTCCATTGGTAAAGCCATATCTTCTCACCCTTTCATTCTCCACCATAGCCGCTTTCAGCCCCTCTTTGAACATGTCATCCTTCACATTGACCACAATGCTGTACTCCTTTTTATACTTGCCAAGTGAAGCTCCGTAACCACTATAGCTAAATAAGTAAGGTGGGTTTTCCGATTGAATTTTTTCTCTTAGTCGCTGATTGATCATTTGACCAAATAATCCACTCAAAATGCTCTTTCTGAAATCATCTAGGGTGTTTTCTGGCTTGTGGGTTCCTGGTGTAATAAATCCCACGGCAATTGAACTTCCAGTGGCTTCGTCATCTGTTGCCACTGCAATGCGGGTTCCTTTAAACGGAGGTAAATCATAATACTTTCGCTCCTTTGGTTTTTTAGGATTCTTAATAGATCCGAAATAAGACTTGATTTTAGCCTCCATTTCTGCTGGGTCAAAATCACCAACGGCCACAATTGCCATTAAATCTGGTCGATACCAATCTGCATAAAACCTCTTAGCCGCCTCATATTTAAAGTTCTGTAATACCGTCTCCTTACCAATTGGTAATCGTTCGGCATATCTGGAACCTTGAAGCACTACTGGCCAAGTTTCTTCTCTCATTCTTTGCGCTGCGCCTCGGCCGAGCCTCCACTCTTCCATCACCACGCCTCTTTCCTTATCTATTTCTTCGTTGTCGAAAGTGGCATTGTGCGCCCAATCGCTCAACACTGTTAAAGCTTTGTCAACATTCTCTTTGTCTTCTGTTGGAATGGGTAAAAAGTATACCGTTTCATCAAAACTGGTGTAGGCGTTTAAATCGCCTCCGAACTCAAGGCCCATTTTCTGAAGAAAACTGATCAGTTCGTTTTTCTCGAAGTTTTTTGTGCCGTTGAACAGCATGTGCTCCGTAAAGTGAGCCAAGCCTTGCTGGTCGTCATCTTCTAAAATTGAACCCGCATTAATGGCCAATCTAAATTCAACACGATTTTCTGGTTTCGCATTCTGTCTTAAATAATAAGTGAAGCCATTTTCTAGCTTTCCTATCTTAACAGACGGATCCTTTTCAAGTTCTTGAAAAGCAAATGAGGATAACGGTAGGACGAGCAATAGCACTGCCCAAATACTGAGTTTTAGAAGTCGGTGTGTCATATTCTATAATTAAAACTATTCGATTAGTTAAATGTATTAATTATGAATGAAATAAGAAATGATTCTACATTTATTTACAATTAAAAAAAGTTAATCAATAAGTTGAGCGCAGCTATAATACTGTTGATTATGATCTATTCAACAGTTATCTCACTATGCGTTGTGTTAGGACGATTAAAAAACCGCTTTTGAAAAATCAGCAGTAAGGCAATTCCTAAGAAAATACACACATCGGCCACATTAAAAATAGGCCAAAGCGCAATGTATTTGCCTCCCCAAAACGGAATCCAATCCGCTATATATCCCTCCCAAACATCGAGGTAAAACATATCTATCACTTTTCCATGAAACCAAGGGGTAACGGAATCGTAAGGTGCGTTATTCAAGTAAACTCCGTAAAAAATACTGTCGATTACATTGCCCATGGCGCCACCCAAAATGAGTGCAATCGTCCAGAGTAAACCTGGTTTGAGATTCTTCTTGGCCAGTTTGTAGAGATAAATGGCAATGAATGTCATGGCCACCATTCGGAAAGCAGTAAGCCCCAATTTTCCCCATTCAGAACCAAACCGAAGGCCAAAAGCCATGCCTTCGTTTAATATATAATGCAGTTTGAACCAGTCACCAAATACTTTAATTTCCCCACTTTGGCCGAAGACCATTTTAAAATGCACCAGAAGTTTTACCGTCTGGTCTATGGCGATTACCGCCAAAGTGAGGAGAAAATATTTATAGTGTTTGAACTGCGCAGCCATTAGCCTACTGCTATTTTCACTTCAAGCGTCCACTCGTCAATTTCAACACTTTGTGCCTCTGAAAGCGAGTCAACAATGTTCAAACTCAAGGCCTGTGTTTCTTCACAAACGTAGTTCGCATTGGCCGCCAAAGCCTCATTGATCAACGCTTCGTTCTTGGCTACCTGAATGTTGATCTTGTCCTGCACATCAAGTCCCATGTCCTTTCGCAAATTCTGAATTCGGTTCACGAAATCACGGGCAATACCTTCGGCACGAAGTTCATCTGTAATCGAGATATCTAACGCCACGGTTACCTTGCCTTCAGAAGCCACTGACCAGCCCGGAATATCTTCACTAGAGATTTCTACATCTTCCAACAAAAGAGAAGCTGGCTCGCCTTCAAGCGAAATATTTATTGATCCGTTTTTTTCAATTTCAGCAATTTCGGTTTTCGTCCATTGGCTGATGGCTGCTGCCACCAACTTCATTTGAGAACCAAATTTCTTACCCAAGGTGCGGAAATTCGGTTTTACCTTCTTCACCAAAATGCCCGAAGCATCATCAATGAATTCCACCGCTTTTACATTGACTTCCGTCATGATCAAATCTTGAACCGCCTCAATGTATTGCTTGGTTTTTTCATCCAACACAGGCACCATCACTTTGGTTAAAGGCTGACGCACTTTGATTTTTTCCTTCTTACGAATTGAATGCGTTAGCGAAGAAATGGTTTGTGCCAAAATCATTTGGGCTTCTAAGTCTGCATTAATGCAAGCTTCATTCGCCACTGGGAAATCAGAAAGGTGAACCGATTCGAAAGTTTCCTTTCTAGACACTGCATTCAAATCCTGATATAAACGATCCATATAGAATGGAGCCACAGGAGCAGCCAATTTCGCCACACTCATCAAGCAAGTGTAAAGCGTTTGGTAAGCAGCCTTTTTGCCTTGATCGTAATCGCCTTTCCAGAAACGTTTTCTGTTCAAACGCACGTACCAGTTACTTACTTCATCGGTCACAAAATCCATGATTGCTCGTGAAGCGCGCGTAGGCTCGTAATCGTTATAAGATTGGTCTACCTCCTTGATCAGACTGTTCAATCGAGATAAGATCCAACGGTCGCTTTCTGGTCTTTCGTTCAAAGGAATTTCAGAATCCTCGAAAGTGAAGCCATCTAAATTGGCATAAAGCGCAAAGAAAGCATAGGTGTTTTGAAGCGTTCCGAAGAACCTTCTCTGCACTTCGCCTACACCTTCAATATTGAATTTAAGATTGTCCCAAGGGTTGGCATTCGAAATCATGTACCAACGGGTGGCATCTGGGCCAAAATTGTTGATGGTCTCAAATGGATTGACAGCGTTGCCCAATCGCTTCGACATTTTATTGCCGTTCTTGTCAAGCACCAAACCGTTGGCAATTACATTTTTGAAGGCCACTTTTCCCTCGAGCATTACGGCCAAAGCATGAAGCGTGAAGAACCAACCACGGGTTTGATCTACGCCTTCAGCAATAAAGTCTGCTGGGAAATTCGACTCGAAAATTTCTTTGTTCTCAAACGGATAATGCCATTGCGCATAAGGCATGGCACCCGAATCGAACCAAACATCAATAAGGTCAGCTTCACGGGTCATTTTCTGACCTGTTTCACTTACTAAGTATACATCATCTACATAAGGACGGTGTAAATCGAAGTCTTCGCCAATGCTTTCCGTCATAAAACCAGCAGCAATTGATTTCTCTACTTCAGCTTTCAATTCGGCCAATGAGCCGATACAGATTTGCTCTTTTTTATCTTCCGAAACCCATATTGGCAATGGAGTTCCCCAATAGCGTGAACGGCTTAAATTCCAATCTACTAGGTTTTCTAGCCAGTTGCCAAAACGGCCCTCACCCGTTGAAGCGGGTTTCCAGTTAATAGTCTTATTTAGTGCTACAAGCTGATCTTTATAGGCTGTAGTTTTGATAAACCAAGAATCCAATGGATAGTATAAAATCGGCTTATCGGTTCTCCAGCAATGCGGATAAGAGTGCTCGTATTTTTCTACTTTGAAGGCCCTATTTTCTTCTTTCAGCTTGATGGAAATCAAAACATCGAGTGACTTTTCTGGACGTTCGGCATCAGAATAATATTCGTTCTTCACGTACATGCCAGCAAAATCCGTGATCTCTTTCACGTACTTTCCTTGCTTGTCCACAATCGGAACATCTTTGCCCTCTTCATCCTTTACAAAAACACCCGGCATATCATTCATTACCGAAACACGGTAATCGTCTGCACCAAAAGTTTTCGAAATATGAACGATACCTGTACCATCTTCCGTAGTCACAAAATCACCAATTACAACAGTGCAAGCTGGTTTTTCCAACGGAATGTAAGGCATCAATTGCTCGTAGGCCTTACCCGCTAAGTCGCGCCCTTTGAAGCTTTCAACTACTTCAAAAGGAATTAACTTATCGTTGGGCTTGTAATCTTCGAGTTTAACTTCTTTCGCCTTGTCACTGAAGAATGAAGCCACTCTATCTTTCGCCAAAATCACATTGATTGGCTCAAAAGTGTATTGGTTGAAGGTCTTCACCTTTACGTATTCAATACCTGCGCCAACGGCCAAACCGTTGTTGGCGGGCAATGTCCATGGCGTAGTAGTCCAAGCCAAGAAGAAGTCGTTTTCTGTACCTTCTACCTTAAACATGGCCGTCATCGATGTGTCTTTCACATCTTGGTAAGTGCCTGGTTGGTTCAGCTCGTGCGAACTAAGACCAGTACCTGCCGCTGGAGAATAAGGCTGAATAGTGTAGCCTTTATAAATAAGGTCTTTATCGTAAAGTCGTTTTAAAAGCGACCAAAGCGTTTCAATATAATTAGTTTCGAAAGTGATGTATGGGTTTTCTAAATCTACCCAATAGCCCATTTTCTCGGTAAGATCATCCCACTCATCTTTGAATTTCATTACCGCCTCACGACACTTCTGGTTGTATTCTTCAACCGAAATCTTTTTGCCGATGTCTTCCTTGGTAATGCCCAATTCCTTTTCCACCTGAAGCTCAACAGGAAGACCGTGGGTATCCCAACCCCCTTTTCTTTTTACCTGAAAACCTTTTTGGGTTTTATAACGGCAGAAAATATCCTTCACCGTTCGCGCCATTACGTGGTGAATACCAGGCGTTCCATTCGCAGATGGAGGCCCTTCGTAAAAGGTAAAAGAAGGTTTCCCTTCTCTGGTGTCTACCGACTTTTCGAATATGCCGTTCTCTTTCCAGAACTGGAGCATTTGCTCTCCAATTTCAGCATAATTCGGGTTTTTGTATTCGTTGTACTTTTTCACTTTACTCCTTGTTTTATGGGCTAAGCCGAAAATGGCTTTTAGGAATCTTTCTTCTCTTTGTCTGTTGAACCAACAAACGGGTCGTTACTCTTAATCAATAAGCTTTGAGTATCAATTTCTTCATCTTCGTCTTCAATATAGAACTCATAATGCTCAATGAGGGGGTGAGAGTTCAAATTTCGTTTACCGCTGTCAAAAACCATCAATAGTGCTGGCAATACAGTGAGGTTGGTCAGCATTGCAAAAAGCAAAGTAAGGGAGGTGAGTAAACCTAAAGCAACTGTTCCTCCAAAATCAGAGAACACGAAAATTACAAAACCGAAGAACAACACGATGGAAGTATAAAGCATACTCGACCCCGTTTCTTTTATACTGTTGCTAATCGCGATAGGCACAAAGAACTTATTCGCAAACAACTCTTGACGATATTTGGCCAAAAAGTGAATAGAATCATCTACTGAAATACCAAAGGCAATACTGAAAATTAGAGCGGTACTCGGCTTTAATGGAATTCCAAAAAAGCCCATGATTCCTGCGGTGAGCACCAATGGAATTAAGTTTGGTACCATAGAGATGATAATCATTCGTAGGTTAGCGAAGAGGATTGCCATAATAATTGCAATAATCGCGAAAGCCAGTAGCAGTGACATTTGAAGGTTTTCGATCAAGAATTTATTCCCTTTTACAAACAATAAGGTAGAACCTGTTACGCTAGTATGAACCTCATCATCATCTCCAAACACTTCGGTAATTCTTGGCTCCACTACCTGGGTGATGAGTGAATCCATTTTAACAGATCCCAAATCCCAGATTTTTAGAGAAACTCTTAACACTTGTCCTGTTGTGTCTACAAAGCTGTTCAGCAGCCCATCATTATCCTTTTGATTGCTCAAATAATTCAGAATCGCATTTCTATCACTTGGGCTTGGAAGACTGTATCGCCTAGAGTCGCCATTATAATACGCTTGACGGATGGCCTTAGCAAAACTGACTATAGAAACAGGTTGAGATACAAAGTCAATAGAATCAAGCCCCACTTCTAACCTTTCTACTTTTCTTAGGTTCGTGGCATTCATAGATGATCTCGGTTTTCCGAAATCAATAATAATTTCAAGCGGCATTACTCCATTGAAGTTCTCTTCAAAAAAGTAAAGGTCTTGCTTAAGCTTAGACTCTTCTGGTATATCATCCACCATGTAGGCCACCGAATAAAGTTTCGAAACTCCATAAAGCGACACGCCAACCACAACAAAAGTGATTATGAAAACACGATAACGATGTCTGTGCACAAGCAAGTCGAGCAAGGTCAGCATACGCCCCGTCATTTTAAAATCGAGGTGTTTCAGCTGTGCAGGTTTTGGCGCAGGCAGGTAGGAGAAGATGCCAGGAATTAGCACCATGCTCACCACGAAAGTGGCCAAAATGTTGATTCCAGCAACCAAACCGAACTCCTTCAAAAGGGTGATATCCGTTGTCACCAAAACCAAGAAACCAATGGCAGTTGTGAAATTCGTGATGAAAGTCACCAAACCAATTTTTCTAATCATCAGGCTAAGCGCCTTCATTTTATTGCCATGCTTGGCAAAGTCTTGATGGTATTTATTCAGTAAGTAAATTGAATTAGGAATTCCAATAACAATGATTATTGAGGGTATTAAACCCGTGAGCACATTGATATTATACTGAAGGATTCCGAGGGTTCCCATTACCCAAGTCACTACCACTCCAATTACAATCAGTGGGAAGACCACTGCCGTCCATGACCTGAAGAATAGGAAGAGAATAAGGGCGGTTATAGCAATGGATAGAACAATGAACAACTTGAGTTCTCTGGCCGTCATTTCTTGCATGATGGTCCGCACAAACGGCATTCCTGAATAATGCAGTTCAATACCAGTATCGGCCGAAAATGCTTTTCCAATCCCTTGGATTTCGCCCACTACATCATTCCTAAGTTTAGAATTAAGCACCTCCCTGTCCATCGTGATCAGAATCAACGTAGCGCCATTCTTAACATTCATCAACTGGCCACTGTAGAACTTTAGATTTAAGGCCACAGCCATCAACGAATCCAATTCGGTCTGTGAAGTAGGGCTTTGTTTAATTAAGGGCGAAAGTTCAAAACTGCGATTGTCCTGATTTTTGGTAATATTCTGAAGTGTAGCTAACGAAATCACGTTAGTGATTCCTTCTACATTTTTTAATTTTTTGTTTAGCGCCTCGTACTTAAGAAAGTTATCGAGCTCATAAAGACTGCTGTCTTTCACCCCAAGCACCAAGATATTTCCGTCCTCTCCAAAGTTCTTTTTAAAATCTTGGAAGTACTTATAGTTCTCGTCTGTTTCGGGAACGGCCGTATTGAAGTTAAATGCCATTTTTACATCACGCGCCATATAGCCCATGAACACCGTAAAAAGGAGCAAGAGAATCATCAGGCCGAGCCTGTATTTCAGAACGATATGAGGAAGTTTAGACCACATTTTTTTCAAAGATCACAAAGGTAATAGAAATCCCTTCTCAGTAAATTGATTCTCACCATTTTATCCTATAAACAGAAAGCTTGTTTAGGCTATCTTCCCGGCAGTGAAATGCCCATAATTTTTCGGTACAAATTCAAGGCGTTAGAGTCGGTCATTCCAGCCACATAATCGAGCGCAGCTCTTAAGGCTAAATATGCCGAATTGGCCTCTTTAACTTCGGCTTGGGTTTCGGTAGGTAATAATCTAAAATACGTTTTATCTTTTGCAGAAAGGTTCTTTTTAAAGCCTGCTAACGTAGCAGGCACAAGCACTTCTAAGAGCCCGTTCAATACACGGTAACCTGCCGCTTCGGTTTCCACTACATCACGGCTACGATAGATTTTCTCTACAGAAACGCTAATAATTTCGGCCATGGCATCTTTTGAAGGAATTTCATCGGCCAAAGAAATATCGAACTCTGCCGTCAGTAATTTTTCCTCATGTTCCATAAATAAATCACCGCACTCCTGAATCAATTGACCGATGGCCATAGCACGAAGCACTCCAATTCGCTCCTTCAGACTATGAATGGCCTCTAGCTTTTCGGGTTGAAACTTATCGCCAATCACATTGGCAAGCAATTCCACCGTTTGCTCATAAGTGACCAAGCCCAAATTACAGCCGTCTTCCAAATCAATAATGTGATAGCAAATATCATCGGCAGCCTCCACCAAAAATGCCAGCGGATGGCGACAATACTGGTCAGTCCCTAAAGTTTCAAGGCCAAGCTCTTTTCCTAATTCCTGAAAAATGCTTCTTTCCGTATCGTAAAAGCCAAATTTCTTCTGGCTTCTTCTCGCCCTGTCTTGCTTTTCTACCAAGGCAGGACGAGGGTATTTTGTAAAGGCTGCTAAAGTGGCCGAAGACAATTTCAAACCCTGATAGCCCGGTCGGTTCAGGAGTCTAAAGCCTTGGGCATTTCCTTCAAAATTGATCAAGTCAGACCATTCTGATTCACTTACTTCTGGCTTTAATTCCGCTTCCGCATTCTTAAAATAATCCGAAATGGAAGATTCTCCTGAATGTCCAAAAGGTGGATTTCCAATGTCATGCGCCAAAGAAGCGGCCGCTACTATGGCCCCAAAATCATGTGCAGTTACCTTAAACTGAAGAAAGTCGTACTTCTCAATCAGTTTACTTCCTACCAATCTTCCTAAAGATCGGCCTACGCTAGACACTTCTAAACTGTGCGTCAAACGGGTGTGAACAAAATCTTGCTCTGGCAAGGGGTGTACCTGCGTTTTATCCTGCAGTTTACGGAACGGATGAGAAAAGATAATCCGATCAAAATCACGATCGAACACCGTTCTCGTCAGGTTTTGCTGAACATCAG
The DNA here is from genome assembly GCF_034669765.1 of Roseivirga sp. GTDB lineage: Bacteria > Bacteroidota > Bacteroidia > Cytophagales > Cyclobacteriaceae > Roseivirga. Next base: position 636,281 of record NZ_JAXMOQ010000001.1, on the reverse strand, counting down.
GGGTATCTAAAGAAAGAAGTTGTAACCAATTCATCGCGGTAAAGCTAAGTATTGAGCCTTTAACAGGAAAGGTAAAAAAGACTTGAATCAAATATACAGTCAGAAGCAGCAATAAAAGTTCATTCCCGTCAAATAATAGAATTGGTTTTGCGCCCTAGGCTTTCCGCTGAATAGTCGCTAATATTATAGGAGGTCAAGTCATTTTTTCATTTAAAGCAAAATCCTTCTAAAACTATGGGCCAAAAAAAATACATCATCGCATTAGACCAAGGCACCACGAGTTCTCGTTCGGTGCTTTTCGATCAAAAAGGGCAAATCATTGACATTGCACAGCAAGAGTTTTCTCAGATTTTCCCTAAACCAGGATGGGTAGAGCACGATGCCATGGAAATACTTTCCAGCCAAATGGAAACCCTTTCCAAGCTCATTAAAAAGAACAAAATCAAAGGCGAAGAAGTGGCGGCCATAGGCATTACCAACCAACGGGAAACGACAGTGGTTTGGGACAAAAACACGGGCAAGCCGATTTACAACGCCATTGTTTGGCAAGACAAACGGACGGCCAGCATTTGCGAAGACCTAAAGCACAGCGGCATTGAAGCCTATCTAAGAGAAAACACGGGCTTGGTAATCGACTCCTATTTTTCGGGCACCAAAATCAAATGGATTTTAGACAATGTCGAAGGTGCAAAAGCAAAAGCCGAGGCTGGCGATTTATTGTTCGGAACGATAGACTCTTGGTTGGTTTGGAACCTTACAGAAAGAAAAGTACATGCCACCGATTATAGTAATGCTTCTCGCACTTTGCTTTTCAACATCAAAACCTTGAAGTGGGACAACAAGCTTTTAAAAGCACTGGATGTCCCTAAATCCATGCTTCCAGAAGCCCGACCAAGCTGCGGAGATTTCGGTACTTATGAACTTGACGGAGTGGAAATCCCTATCGCTGGCATTGCTGGAGACCAACAAGCCGCCCTTTTTGGCCAAGCTTGTTTTGAACCCGGCATGGCGAAAAACACCTATGGCACTGGCTGTTTTATGCTAATGAATACAGGCGAAGAACTTCAGCATTCCTTTAACGGTTTGCTCAGCACCATTGCCTGGGGCATTGACGACAAAGTCTATTATGCTTTAGAAGGAAGTGTTTTTGTGGCAGGTGCAGCTGTGCAATGGCTGCGCGATGGACTTGAAATTATTGACAACTCGAGTGATTCTGAAGCGATTGCAGAAAAGCTAAAAGACAGCCATGAGGTAGTGGTGGTGCCGGCCTTTGCTGGTCTGGGTGCTCCATATTGGGACATGTATGCGCGAGGTGCTATTTTCGGACTTTCTCGTGATACCGGAAAAGAACACATTATCAAGGCCACACTAGACTCTTTAGCTTTTCAAACCCGCGATATTCTACAGGCCATGCAAAAAGATGCGGGTCTTAAATTGAAAGAATTGAAAGTGGATGGAGGCGCTGCAGCCAATAATTACCTCATGCAATTTCAAGCCGATATTCTTGGCGTTGGGGTAGAACGACCAGAAGTCATTGAATCCACTGCGCAAGGTGCGGCTTACTTGGCTGGAATTTCAGTGGGCTTTTGGAAACAAGAAGACATCATCAAAAACCGAATTATTGAGCACGAATTTGAGCCAGAAATGGACGCCAAGCTCAGGGAAAAACTCTATGCAACTTGGCAAAAGGCGGTGAAGAGATCTATGGACTGGGTAGAAAATTAGCATTATGAACTTCCTCTCTTCCACCAACCGAAAAGCACTAACCGATACTGCAAAAACGCAGCACTATGATCTATTGATCATTGGTGGAGGCATTACAGGAGCAGGCATTGCGCTCGATGCCGCTTCAAGAGGACTTAAAACCGTGTTGGTTGAAAAGAACGATTTCGCCTCGGGCACCAGTAGTAAATCCACCAAACTGATTCATGGTGGTTTGCGCTACCTCAAGCAGTTTGAAATTGCGCTCGTGCGCGAAGTAGGCAGAGAACGCGCCACTTTACACAAGCTCATTCCCAACTTGGTAACTTCAGAAAAAATGCTGCTCCCCCTCATTAAGGATGGCACTTTCGGAAAGCTCATGACCAGTATAGGTTTGATGGTCTACGATGTTTTGGCAGGCGTAGAAAAAGTGGACCAACGCAAAATGTTGGACATTGAAGAGACCTTGGAAAAGGAACCGCTCTTAAGCGAAGAGAATGTGGAAGGCGGTGGCATTTATGCGGAATACCGAACTGACGATGCCCGCCTAACGATTGAAATTATTAAAACCGCCTCCAAATTTGGAGCCCATTGTCTTAATTATGTGCAAGCCGATGAGTTCATTTATAAAGAAGGAAAAGTAGCTGGAGTTTTTGCCACGGACTTTATTTCGGGTGAAAAAATGGAGATCAAGGCCAAGTCCACCATCAGTGCCGCTGGCCCTTGGGTAGATGAACTGAGAACGAAAAACCATTCTTTAACCAGCAAACACCTCCACCTCACCAAAGGCGTACACATTGTGTTGCCCCACAGTAAATTCCCACTTAAGCAGGCCATTTATTTCGATTTCCCCGACAAGCGTATGGTCTTTGCCATTCCACGAGGAAAAATCACTTATATAGGCACTACTGACACCGATTACGCTGGCGACAAGGATAAAATTTTGACCACAAAAGCCGATATAGAGTATCTTATTAAAGGAACAAATCATGCATTTCCAAAGCTGAACCTAAAGCTGAAAGATGTAGAGTCGAGCTGGGCTGGAGTAAGGCCACTGATACATGAAGACGGAAAGTCTGCTTCAGAAATTTCGCGTAAAGATGAAATCTTCGAATCGGAAACCGGTTTGATTTCTATTGCTGGCGGCAAACTTACGGGCTATAGAAAAATGGCTGAAAAAGTGGTCGATCGCTTGTATGATCGACTGAACGATGAGGAAGATCTACCCATTGTGGAAACCAAAACCATCCATATTGATTTAGATAATGGTGCTTTTAAAAATGCCAAAGCGGTAAAGAAATATAGAAAAACCATTCGTGAGCAATTAGAGGTTCTTGGCCTCGAAAAGTACTATGCTGGTTATTTGGTGAGCAATTACGGAAAGGTTACCGATGAAGTTATTAACGGCATGACTGCTTTTGACAGCAAAGCACTCCATCTTAAATTGATTCGTTCAGAATTGAAGTATTGCCTAGAAAATGAAATGGTCTTTTCAATTCAAGATTTCTATATCCGCAGAACGGGCCGTTTGTATTTCGATATTCACAGCATTAAGCCAACGCTTGAGGTTATCCTTAAAGATTTTCAAAATCACTTTGGTTGGTCAGTGGAAAAAACGCTATCAGAAAAAGAAGCCATGGAAAAAGCCATTGAGGAGGTTTCTGTTTTTAGTTAGGAAAAATTATTTTTCCACAATCTTCACCTTTAAAAAGGTCTGGTAGTCGCGTTCATCTTTATAAGTTCTTTTCAGCCAAAGAAAGTCATTTTCTGTGCCTTTGGGTAAAGCCTCATTAAGGTTAATATCCCATTCAACTTTTCCTAAAAACTGCTGTTGATCGAACAGCAGAAAATCAGTCTTTATATATTTTTTTACTGCCGCATCTAACTCTGGTGACTCATAAAAATTAGGAATTCGTTGCAACTCTTCCATCACAGCATTGGGTATTCGTGCCACACTAAGGAGCAAAATTTTATCCCCAACAGTAAACACTTTTGCATTTACTCTTAACTGCTCAGGGGCATCTTTACTACCAAATTCTACTCCTTTATACTCAGGCAAAAACTCGGCTGGAATCGCAATTTTATTGAGGTATTCATTTTTCTCAGCATCAAAAATATAAAGGAAATTGTCGCTCTGGTGGGTAAAAGCAAAAGTGCTTCCCGACAATAAAGTGAATGACGGATAGCCCCAGTCGATATACTCACCAGCAGTGCGGTAAATATTGTCAGGCTGCTTGTGCATTACCGTAGTGGTTTCACCCGTCTCAAAATTCATTCTGAAAACCGCATCAGTAGAATCCTGATAGCTTTGATTGTTCCCTTCCTTTCCAGAAACTTCCAAAACCAAGGCCAACACTTCTGTTCCACGTTGAGTTTCGAAAGCCCTTATGCGTTCTTGAGAAAAATCTAGATAAACTCCTCCTCCTGTTTCTATTGGTACTTCGTATCGCCCCATTATTTTGCCGGCTTTCGAAAAACGATAAAAATAAGGATTACCAAAAGCCGCCAATTCATCTTTACCATAGAAGCTCCAGCCATAACTCGAATTGCCCATATAATTTGGTCCTTCTATATGAGGCGTAAAAGAGGAAGTCGTCTCTCCTTTTTTATTAGTCACAAAGTAGTCACCTGCCTGATAGTCCACAAACAGAAGATCTCCTGTGCTATTTTGGTAATCCAGTAATTCAACCATTGAGAGTCTATCAATCACCAAAGAGTCAACAATTTCGGTTTTGAAGCTTCCTATTTTGCTTTCTGAATTTTCTTTATTGCCACTGCAAGCCACCATTGTAAGAAGGCAGCATGTTAGCAAAAAGAGTTTAAAGTTTCTGAAATACTTAAGCATACAAATCTTTGGTTAGGGTTTTTCTGAATTAGAGTCTTCTACAATTTTTACTTTCAAAAAAGTCTGGTAGTCGCGCTCCTCTTTATAAGTGCGTTTCAGCCAAAGAAAATCGTTTACGGTGCCTTTGGGCATGGGCTCATTAAGGTTAATATCCCAGTCTACTTTTCCTAAAAACTGCTTTTGATCGAACAGCAGAAAATCAGTGGTCATGTATTTTCTCGTGGCTGCCTCAAATTCAGGCGAGTACCACCATCTAGGAAGCTGTTGCAACTCCTTCATCACCGCATTGGGTATTTTTCCCATGCTGAGGAGCAAAATTTTATTCCCTACAGAAAAAACGTGTGAGTTTATCTTCAATAGCTCAGGGTCATCTTTACTTCCAAATTCTACCGCTTTATACTCTGGCAAAAACTCAGCTGGAATTGCGATTTTGTTGATGTACTCATTTTTCTCTGCATCAAAAATATAGAGGTGATTATCGCTTTGATGAGTAAAGGCAAAGGTGCTTCCCGATAATAGCGTGAAAGAAGGGTAACCCCAATCTGTGTACTCTCCAGCTGTTGGGTAAATATTGTCAGGTTCCTTATGCATCACCGTAGTGGTTTCACCCGTTTCAAAATTCATTCGAAAAACATCATCGATCGAATCTTGGAATTGTTGAGTCTTAGAGTTTCTATTCGAGAGGTCTAAAATCATGGCCAGCACTTCTGTTCCTCGTTGGGTTTCAAAGGCTTTTATGCGCTGCGGCTTAAAATCTAGAATAATGCCCCCGTCCGCTTCTATTGGGGGCTCATATTGCCCAAGTCTTTCACCCAATTTAGAATACCGATAAAAGTAAGCATGACCGTAAGCCACCAGTTCATCTTTACCATAAAAGCTCCAGCCATAACTAGAATTGCCCATATAATTTGGCCCTTCTATATGAGGGTTAAAAGATGAAAGAACCTCTCCGGCTTTGTCCATAACCAAGTAATCGCCTGATTGAGTATCCGCGAACAGAAGGTCTCCCGTACTACTTTGGTAGTCCAATAACTCTAAGACCGAAAGTCTATCAATCACCAAAGAGTCAACAATTTCAGCATTAAAGCTTCCAATTTTAATTTCAGAGTTTTCTTCATTGCCATTGCAGGCCACCATTGTTATAAGGCAGCATATGAGGAGAAGGAAACTAAAAATTGAGAATGCCTGAGATCGGAGTTTCATTATAGCTTAAGTATAATTTTATGTTCTAAAGTATAAATTAATAACCCAGAAAACAAAAGACACAAAGCCATTGTGTCACCGAAAAAATTAGCACTTCAAAAGAAATACTCAATCTATTAGCTATAATATTTGGTTTTAATCTAGTATTTTTAGTTTTACTAAAAATACTAGATTAATGATTAAGGGAAGAGGCGCTCAAAAGCAGGTGAAGAACAGGTTCTTGATGCACGAATATGTACAAGAACACCTAGAGGCAATCGATGAATTTGATGGCCAAAACCCGAACACCAAGTACATCCCCATCTTCCCAAAAACCATTGTGAACAAAGTGGAAAGCCCTGATGTCGGCATGACCTATTCCCTCAACCCTTATCAAGGTTGCGAGCATGGCTGCATTTATTGCTATGCGCGAAACAGCCATGAATACTGGGGTTATAATGCTGGGTTAGATTTCGAAAAAGTGATTATGTACAAGGAGTCTGCGCCACAGTTGCTAGAAAAGCATTTGCAAAACCCCAATTGGCAGCCTTCTACCATCGTGCTTTCCGGCAATACCGATTGTTATCAGCCTTTGGAACAAAAGCTTGAAATAACCCGAAAGCTGCTCGCTATTTTTCTGAAATACAAGCACCCTGTGGGCATTATTACCAAAAACGTTACCATTACCCGCGACCTCGATATTATTGGGCCTTTGGCCGACCTCAACCTGATTAGCGTTTATTTCAGCCTCACTACTTTGGATGAATCGGTAAGAAGAAAGCTAGAACCTAGAACAGCTTCGGCTATTAGAAAATTGAAGGCCATTGAAACCCTAACCCAGCGTGGCGTGCCCGTAAACATTATGATTGGCCCTATTATTCCCGGGTTGAACGATCATGAAATTCCTGAAATTATGAAGGCCGCTGCCAAGGCTGGAGCGCGAAGCGCTGGTTATAACATGGTGCGGTTAAATGGCGCCATTGGCCAAGTGTTCGAACATTGGGTGCAGGAAGCTTTTCCGGACAGGGCAAGTAAAATTCTGAACCAAATAAAGGCCGCACACGGAGGCAAACTAAACGACAGCCGTTACAGCACCAGAATGCGAGGCGAGGGCTTAATGGTGCAATCCATCAACCGACTGTTTGAGCTTTCTAAAGCCAAGTACTTTCAAAATACGGAACCCAGGCCTAAGCTTCGCACCGACTTATTTGTGAAAACCAACAAAGGGCAGATGGGGTTGTTTTAGGAAGGGTACAATTATTATCAATAGACTCTTTTTTAAAATATCACTTCGAGAATTCATTGTAATTAGAGGGTTAATTTACAGAAGACAGGGTCTGCCAAATTTATTTTTCTAATAATTAATAAATATGTTAATTTTGTATTCATATTTAACATATTTAACATGAGGTTTGAAAATCCACCACAGTTTGATATAAGCGAACTGATCTTGAAAGATGAGCATCTAATAGCCGAATTCTTTTCAAAGAAATATGATGATTTTTTTAAATCCTCTAATGCAAGATATTTATACTGGGATGAACTTAAACACAGAAAGGATCTGCCTTTTGAACCAATAAAATCTTGGGCATTGTTAAAATTAAATAGGCGTTCGAATTATAAAAAATTGACATTTGGCGACTTCAATTTTTGCTATACACTTACTGAATTGATTCAAAAGGATCTCCATGAGTTCGATCTGAAACTCATAGGAGGGTTATATAAGAGCCCAATCACAAATTTTGAAAAATCCGAATATTTAAAAAACTCTCTTTTAGAAGAAGCTATCGCCAGCTCACAAATTGAAGGTGCTGCAACAACAACAAAAGTTGCATGGGATATGCTTAAGTCTGGACGTAAACCTAGGAATGAATCGGAACAGATGATTTTCAATAATCTTCGAGGTATCAAATTCATTGATGAAGAAATTAAAAGCCCTTTGGATTTTAAGTTTATTATTGAAGTTCATAGAATAATGACTGCAAATACGAGTGCCGAGAGTTGTGCAGGTTCTTTTAGAGATGGCCAAATATATGTTCAAGATCATGTAGATGGTGAGATTGCCCATACTCCCCCACAGCACGAAAAGGTTGTTGCCTTGATGGAAGAGCTATGCAAATTCGTGAATGAGGATAAAACTTTCATTCACCCAATAATAAAAGCATCAATTATTCATTTTATGATTGGCTTTATCCACCCATTCAAAGATGGAAATGGCCGAACAGCCAGAGCATTATTTTATTGGTATCTTTTGAAAAAGGATTATAGTCTTATAAAAAGTATTTCAATATCAAGAGCTATTTTGGATTCAAGGATTCAATACGATAAAGCATTTTTAAAAACGGAAAACGATGACAATGACCTTACTTATTTTATAATGTACTCTATCAAAAGCTTAAGAGTTGCTTTTGAAAGCCTAGTAAGGTATCGAGATAAGAAAAAGGAGGAAAGAGAAAAGTCTAACCTAATAGCTTACAAGCTAATTCAAAAGGGATTGCATAAAAGACAAGCCGATCTTATCGGATACTTATATGCGAAAGAGACCAATAGGGTTAACATATCTTCATATTCTGAAAGGTATGGTATTGTTCGTCAAACAGCCCGTAAAGATTTAAATGACCTTGAAAAATTAGGTCTTATTGAAGAGGAGAAAATAGGCCGAAATGTTTATTTTAAATTGACTTCAAATGTAAAAGTGAATATCTATTTGGAAGCCTAAGCCTAATAAAATATAATTTTAGGTGTTTAGCCCTAAGCAAATCGAAAAGGCTATGGCTTACAAAAAAGTAAGAACAGAAATACCGATGAACATAGCGAGCTGGATTGATTGAATAGGGCTTTGAATAAACCAATTATCTTTGCTGAAAAACAGCATCAGATTCACGTTTTACTTATCGTAACTTATACTGTAAGCTCAACGTAACTAAAGCGTGAATCCATAGCCCATGAATCTCTTTGGAATATTAGGTTTGTTTGCCGGTATAGCAGTAACAACTGGTTTGTTTTTAGCAGCTTACCTCATTTTTATTAGAAAGGATGATAAAATTGGCAACTACTTTCTTGGCGCACTGTTTTTGGCAATTTCACTTCGCGTAGGTAAGTCTATTGCATATTTTCTTCTTCCTGTTATGGCAGATGAAGGTGTGGCCACAGGCTTTTTGGGGCTTTCTTTAATAGGGCCGCTCACATTGTTTTATACCGCCTATGCTGCCAGTAGAAAATCAATTCCATGGTATTATTATGCCATTCATTTTATATACCCATTGGTTGGTACAGTGCTTTGCTTCACGGTAGTAAAAGATGAAGGATTTACATGGTTTTATCAGATTACTACAGTCATAATGTTTTTCTATTTGCTCAAGGCATGGAAGGTGAATACCGTAAGCACTTATGAGCATGAGCGCCTTGCTGCTTGGAACAAGCAAATATTGATTGCTGTTTCGCTAGTTTGGATGGCCTTTGTTTATCAGCACCTTACCAACTCCATGATGGATTATGCCATTGGTTCAGGAATTGCGGCTGTGGGCATTTATTTTGTGTTTATCAATGCCCTCAAATCTCCAGTGGTTTTTCAGCCAGCCATGAAGATAGAGGTTTCTCCATTGTATGTAAAGAAGGTGAAAGAGGCCTTTGAGCATGAAAATGTTTACAGAGTGCCAGGAATAACAATCAATCAACTTTCCGAGCAATTACAAATACCCGCTTATTTGATCACTCATTGTGTAAAAGAACTTTACAAAATGACATTTCCTGAAGCCATTAATCATTTCAGAATTAACGAAGTGCAGAGCCTATTATTGATCGAAGACAATGTAAAAGTGGAGGCTTTAGCTTATGATGTTGGCTTTAAAACGCCATCTGCATTTTATGCCGCGTTTAAAAAACAAACGGGTATGAGTCCGAAGGTTTTTAAGCAGATTCAGGCACTAAAAACAGCATAAAAACGACATGCCATTGCTGGCATGCCGTCTGGTCAAAAAACCCGAAAACTCAACTCCCAGGTACTTTATAGGTATCGTTCTCTATTTCAGTTTTAATCTGGCCCAACCTTGCCTTGAATCCTTCAGGAATAACCCTTTCTACTTCATTCAATGTTTTCAGAGCAGATTTCTTATTGCCCAAGTAGTATTGAAAGATTCCTTTGTTCAACTTTAGAAACCATGCATCAGGATTCTCCTTCAATAGCCTTTCTGTAATTTCAAGTGCATCTGATGCCTTATTGTTTTGCAATAAAAATATCCCCAATTCATTGGCCTCATTCGGGCTCATATCCATAGCTTTCAATTCAGTAATTGTAGCCGTGAGCTCTTCACTCTTATTAAGAGCCTTTAAAAGTCTAACTTTAGTCGTGAGGTTAGTCACATTTTTATTGGCAGCAAAACCACCATAACCACCATTGATAGACCTATCTGCCCAGGTAAGTGCTTCTTCTAAGTTAGTGTTATGTATTAGGCACCACGCAGCGGCATCATTCCACGCTTGCCAGTGGTAAGTGTTGATACCACGCAGCTCACTTCTAAAACTTTCAACTACAGTATTATTAATATCAACACCTACTGTAAAAGGAATCCTTTGATTACGCCACTCCAAAGCGACTTGCACTGTTGATTCAGTCCAATTGATGAATTCATAGTCCAGCTTTTCTGAAGGGGCGCATTCTTCACTTTTTACATCAACCTTTAAGGTAACATCCTTGTCCACATCAAGGTAGTAGCTTCCCCATTGATCATTATTATGAGCAAAAAGGAGCTGGTAGCCATCATCTTTAGGTATGATATGAAATCCATACTTCCCTGCTTTCAATGCCTTACCCTCTATGGTTACATCGGTGCTGAATTCGATGGTAGTATTCATATTAGCACCAGCTCGCCACGGTATCGGGTCACCATTTTTAGGAATTACATTGGTGTCATTCCATACATCCCTTCCATTCGCAGAAGGACTTGAGTAATCGATGGTGATATCTGTGACAGCAAGTCGCTGTGTTTCAGTAACACGATTACTCGGCTGAGGAATTTTTAAAGTGTGAAATTGAGCGCTCGCTTCTACTGCTGCAATCGATAGTAGCAGTACGGCTAATAATTTTTTCATAATGTTATTTATTTGAGTTCATGCAATTCTAGTACTCAAATGGATGCCTTAACTCCTGATTCAGGAAATCAGGAGACGATTTACCTGATAAAAGTGTTTGCGTAAACAGAAAAAGGGCATGCTCCCATGACCCTTTCAGATGTGTAATGACAGTTTAAATTATGAAATAGGGTTACTTGATTTAAGTATTAAGAACAATTGCCTTAACGGTAACTGGTGAGAGTGGCAGACCTTTCGATGATTCTTAAGTGCGCTTACATTTCCTTTAAATTGGAATTCTTGATTGAAAATAATAACAGTAAGTCTTGAATGTGATTGCTAACCTAAAATATATTGAATTTTACCCTTGTTAACCCCAAACAAAAAAACCGCACCCTTTCGAGTGCGGTTAGTTGTTTCAGTATTTGTATATCAATTACTTCTTACTGTTGATGGCTGCGCTTTCTGGGCTAGTTTTTCCATTTTTTACGTGGGTTTCTAACCAAGAATCCATTTCCCAAAGCATATGCATAATCGATTCTTTTGCGCGGTAGCCGTGGCTTTCGTGAGGTAACATTACCAAACGCGAAGTACCGCCATGCCCTTTAATGGCATTGTAAAAACGAATACTCTGGATTGGGAAAGTACCTGAATTATTATCGGCCTCACCATGAATCAAAAGCAATGGTTCATTCACTTTATCGGCATTCATAAATGGCGACATGGTGTTGTAAAGATCAGGGTCTTCCCAATAAGTACGCTCTTCTCTTTGGAAGCCAAATGGAGTTAAGGTTCTATTATAAGCACCACTTCGGGCAATTCCGGCTGCAAATAAATCAGAATGCGCCAAAAGGTTGGCCGTCATAAAGGCGCCATAAGAATGGCCTCCTACTGCAAACTTGTTGCGGTCGCCTACACCCATTTCTACCGCTTTGTCAATCGCTGCTTCTGCATTCATCACCAATTGCTCTACGAAAGTATCATTCGGCTCATTTTCACCTTCACCAATAATAGGAAACTCAGTGCCATCCATTACGGCATAACCGCGAAGCACCCAAAACAAAGGAGAACCAGAACTTACTCTTGTGAAAGAATAAGGTGTGCCTCTAATTTGTGAAGCCGTTTCTACCGACTTGTACTCAATTGGATATGCCCACATGATCACTGGCAAACGCCCATCTCGGTCTTTGTCGTAACCCGCTGGAGTATACAAAGTAGCACTTAGGTTGACGCCATCTTTCCTTTGGTACTTTACAATCTCCTTGTTAATGTTCATTAATGAAGGTTGTGGATGAGGGAATTCGGTGATCGCCTTCATTGTGCCTTTTTTCAAGTCACGGATGTAATAGTTTGGTGGCTCTTTCTCCGACTCACGAATGGTGACAATCATATCTCCTTTATTAGAAAGTAAATCCGTTACTCTTTCGTAATAAGGCGCTTCAGACCTGAAAAGGATTTCTGCCTTTTTGGTTTTTGTGTTGAACTTGCTCAAAAACGGTCTGTCTCCTTCTGGTGAACCGCCCGTACTGCGCATAAACAAATTGTCTTTGTCAAACAAAAGCACGTTCCAACCATATTGATTTTTCGTCATTACTGGATTTCCAGGGTCGTTATAACGATCGGTGGTAGCGCGGTCAATCAACACCTGACCAGGAGTATTAGGTTTAGAAGGATCAATCAAAGTAGCTCTGTCTAAGCGTTGCGCCCACCAGCCTTCATTTAATATGGCACGATTCTCATCGCCCCACTGAATGCCAGAGTAGCGTAAACTAGTACCCAAAAGCTTGGTTGGGTTTCCGTTAAACGGAGCGCTTTGCATGTACACAATGTCACGCTCTTTTACTTCTTTGTTCGGATCGCCACCATCGTTGGCCACTGCCCAGTATAAAGTGTTTGGTTTATCCGCTCTCCAGTTCATGCTTCTTGCACCCAATCTTGTGGCATCAAAACCATTCGGACGAACTTCATCCAAATCAATTTCGGCCATTACTTTCACCAAACTTCCGGTAGTACTCCATACTTCGTAATGAAAAGGAAAACGAGAGGCAGGCACCAAATAAGAAAATGGTTTCTGAATGGTTTGCACCAACATGTATTGGCCGTCAGGCGAAATATTCACCGACTTAATAATATCTGGCTGCCCTACTTTTTGACTATTTCCATTCATGTCAATCTTTCTCAACTGAACCATGGTATAGTATTCGAAAAGCATTTCGTCATAGGGGTTTTCGAGTAAATCCTGATAAGTTCTTGAAGCGGCAAGCGCACCAGAAGTTTCTTGAAGTACTGGTCCGGTTGGCGCCAAAGGTCTTTTCGGCTGCGGGCCTCGGTTGTCTATCACCGTGCTTGCCAATAAGGAGTTATTATCTGGCATCCATTCGTAGGCGCCTACATATGCATTGTTGATGATTTCACCCGTCAGTTTTTTGGCTGATTTGCTGCTTACATTTGCTACCCAAAGCTCAATCCCGTTTTCGGTGGTATTGGTAAAAGCAATTTTACTTTCGTCCATCGACCAGCTTACATTGCCAATTTGAGGTTTGCTTGGCATTCCTGAAAACTGAAATTCTTGGCCTGAAGCGATGTTCTTCAAGCTCAAGCCTGTCATAAAGCTTTCTCTGCTTGGTCCGTTGGTGGCAGGATTAATTCTTGTTCCGCCAATTCTCAGTTCTGGCGCGGCTACTTCTTCAATGGAAGGGTAACCCGGTCTTTCCATCAGCAACATCCATTCTGCTTTGGAGTCAATATTTACCGATGGCGTTGAAGGCGCATCAATAAGTTTGGCAATTTCTTCTGGAGGTCTTTGGTAGCCCAAATTTGTGTCCTGCGCCTGCATCGAACCGAAGTTCAATAACAGCGCTAAGACCAGAAGCCCTGTGAATCGTTTTAAACTCTTCTGTAGTTTCATCTTAATGGTCGGTTTAGTGGTTAATGAAATTAAACATTCCTATCATGCTAAATACAGATCATTAATATAATTGTTCTAAAAATATGATGAGAGGAAAGGGTTTTCACATTTTTGGTAGAAATCCGCTGAAAAGACACCACGCATTCAATTGATATACGAAATAATTCGTAACAAAATTTGCATTTACGAAATCGTTCGTATATGTTTGATACGAAACTTGTCGTAGATCATAAAGATTTACTTCAGCAGGGTCAAAACTTCAAGACAAAAACGGACGCAACATGACACAAAAACCCACCGAATCGGAATTAGATATACTCAGAGTGCTTTGGCAAAAAGGCCCAAGTACGGTAAGGGAAGTCAATGAAATACTCAGTCAGGAAAAGGAAACTGGTTATACCACTACTTTAAAACTGATGCAGATTATGGCGCAAAAAGGCATTGTCACTAGAGACGAATCGTCTCGCACCCATGTGTACAAGCCCGCCATTGAGCAGAAAAATGTACAACATACTTTACTCAATAAATTGGTCGATGCCGCTTTTAGCGGTTCCGCCTCGCAATTGGTCATGCAGGCATTGGGGCAAGGAAAAACCTCGAAAGCAGAGCTCGAAGAAATCAAAAAACTCATTGAACAACTAGAAGGAGAACAAAAATGAAAGGATTCATCAACCCACAATGGGCCGAAGCCTTAGGCTTAACCCTATTCGATTCGCTTTGGCAAGGTGCCTTAGTGCTCATCGCCAGTTTTGTTGTTTTGCTTTTTATGAGGAAAGCTTCGCCCGCAAAACGTTATACTGTAGTGTTGGTGGCCATTCTTATTCTGCCCCTCCTTTCTATAGTTACTTTCACACAACACTTCGATACAACTTACGCTATTACACCCGTTGCTAACTCAATCAGCTCCGACAACTCAGCTCTTTTCTCGTTGGACTTAAGTGAAACTTTCAACACTCCCGAGCAAGCAGCAGCTCCTCTCACCTTTATAGCCAAATGGAAAGCATGGACGTCACAAAACGCCAACATGGCCTTAGTGATTTGGCTTTTGGGCGCCTTCTTATTCACAGTCAGAATGTTAGGCGGTTTCTATTTTCTAAATCGCTTAAAATCTAAAGCTTCTCCTATTGTAGACTCTGCTTGGTTAGAGAAAATGAGCGTCCTTTGTAAGTCGTTGAAAATAAAGGGGAAAGTGCTTTTAAAACACTCTGAAAGGGTTTCTTCTCCATTGGTCATGGGGGTGATTAAGCCTGTCATTATTTTCCCAATGGGGCTAATCCAAGCCCTCCCTACCGATGAAATAGAGGCCATTTTGGTACATGAATTGGCCCACATCAAACGAAAAGATTTTCTTATCAACATAGTTATCAACCTGTTGCATGTGGTGTACTTTTTCCACCCCGCTTTTTGGTGGCTCAAAACACAACTCGATGCCGAAAGAGAATACCATTGCGATGATATTGCCCTAAATCAATTGGGTAAAAAGCTCACCCTCATCAGGGCCTTGACCAATGCGTCTGAATTTCAAGGACATAAATTTCAACCTGCTTTGGCCTTTGCCGGAAAGAAGAATCAATTGTTGAATAGAGTGAAGCGCATTGTATATCACAAACCACAAATGAACTGGTTGAGTGGCTTCATGTCTTTAGGAATTCTGGTATTGAGTTTTGCGCTTATGAGTCAGAATGCAAAGCAAGAAGACAAACCGTCAATGGCCGACCTGCAAGAAGACGATATCGAAAACTTGATGCAGGAACCAGCCCTTCAAGACACCACCAAGGTGAACAAAGCCATTTTAGAATTATTAAACCCAAACTCTAAAGTGACGGTGAAAACCGATGCTTCGGGTAAGGTTAGCTCGATCATGAATGACAAAACAGAAATCACTGGCCAAGAGTTTGAAGCCTATAAAGCCGCTTACAATCAAATCCATAAGTTTTCTGAAGAACGCCAAAAAACCAAAGAAGAGCTTCAAGAACTAGCAGAAATGGTGAATGTCAAAAACAGAAAAATTGATGTGGTGCTGAAAGCCAGAGATATTGCTAATGCCAAAAAAGCGAAAGAATACAATCAAAGAATTGACGAAGAGCTTGAAAAAAGGGCACAACAGCATTCAGAAGAAATGGCTAAGGTTGAAACAAAAAAGGCTCAGAATGAAGTGAATATTGCTCGCATTCGCGCTGAAACAAGAAAAGTGGAGCGAGAGATTCCGCAAACTCAAGTAGCCTTGAAAGAACTGGAGAAACAATTGAAAGCTTCTGGAAAAACTGACACGGCCCTCGTGAACCAATACAAAAAACAACTGGACGAATTAAATGAACACTGGAGAACTCTAAACTCTTATTCAAGCAACCTCAGAAAGTATGAAAATGAAGTAAATCAGTATTTGGAAAAAATGAATAGCTCTATTGACTTTTCAGCTCCCAAAATACGGTATCAGTTTATGGGCAAAATTCTAGGCGAAGAGGAAATGGGTCAGTATAAACTGGCTGGCCTTAGGGTTTCAGAAATAATAGAAGACTACCCAATATATGATGAAAAAGAGCAAAAGGAAATAAAAGTTAAGTTGGTGAAACTTGGAAAACTACAAGCAAACAGTGAACAAAATAAGGACACTTTAGATGTCTATTTTCGTCAACCCAATAATACAGTAATTCGCCCTAGAGCCGATGATGTGACAATATATTATGTGATTGATGGGGAATTAAAGAAAGACTTTAACCCTAATAATATTGACCCAAGTCAAATCGAAACGCTAAGCGTTATTAAATCTAAATCAACAGTCATTGATACCTACCCAGAACTTAAAGATTCTAACCCCGCATTGATAATAATCCAAACTAAAAAAGGGTCAAAAAAATCGACATCTGGAATTACCATGAGATCTCCGTTCAAACCTAGTTACCTAGATTTTTCCACTGTGAATTTTGATGATGAAATCGACAACTCTCAAAGGACCAACTTTACTATAAAAAGACTTGAAGAGGACAACGCCATCATAGAAATCGATGGGGAGTTAAAACCTGACATGACTGTTGATCAGATAAAAGCGCTTGATTTAATGAATGTAAAAAGCATTCAAATCATCAAAAACGACAAGATGTATGAGTACCACAAAAAGCGTAAGTTGAAGGGTTACGATGCGCTGATTAGAATAGTGACGAAGTAAATCTCCATGATTTGTCTTTCTATGAGAGTTACTCTGAGGTAGGAGGTATTCAAAAGAACTACTAGTTAACGCTAGCACAAATTTCTCCTCCTTAGTGAAGGAGGCTGGGAGGATTGTAACGAAACATTAGAACTCTTTGCTGAAATCATCTAATCCCCCAACCCCCTTTTCAAAAAAGGGGGAGGATTTGAGAACATTTTTTCAACACACCAGCTTATAGCCATACCCCCGAACATTCAGGATTTCCACGGTGTCGTCTTCGCTTAGTTTTTTGCGAAGTTTAGTAATGAAAACGTCCATGCTTCGGGCATTGAAAAAGTCGTCATTGCCCCAGAGTTGGGTGAGAATCAAACTTCTGTCCGTTACAGCATTTCTGTTTTCACTCAAGTGAAAAAGCAGTTGCGCCTCGCGGTGCGTTAAGGTCTGTTCCTTATCGCCCAACCCTAATTTTTGTTTCGAAAGGTTGAAGCGATATTTACCAATATTGATTTCTTCCGAAGATTCTCGTTTTCTCTTTCGGTCTAAAAGCGCATGAATCCGAACGATCAGTTCTTCCATGCTAAAGGGTTTTTTCAAATAATCATTTCCACCCAAACCAAAGCCTTCCACCACATCTTCTGTTCTAGATTTAGAGGTGAGGAAAATGACAGGGATTTTCTCGTTTTCAGCCCTAATTTCTTTGACGAGCGTAAAGCCATCCTTCTTGGGCATCATTACATCCAGCACCAATAATTCAGGCTTCTCTGTACGATAAGTATTTAAGGCTTGCTCTCCGTTGGTGCAAAAAAGCACATCGAAACCTCGGGTTTCTAGGCTTTCCTTAATGATGGTGCCCAATGCCGTTTCATCTTCGGCCAATAATATTTTGATTTTATCCGTCATGAAAAGGCCACTTCAAAACTGGTCAATTGGGGCTTCAGAACTAGATCAATCGAGCCTCCGTGTTTCTCAATTATCTTTCGGGTATAGTAAAGGCCAATCCCAAAACCTTTCACATCGTGTTGATTACCTGTAGGAATTCGATAGAATTTGTCAAACACCCTTTCCTTTTGACTCTTCTCTATAAAACCGCCATTGTCCTGAACGATCACTTGAGCACGTGTGCCTAGTTGTGTCAAAATTACCTGAATTTCATTACCTCCATATTTTATGGCATTGTCTACCAAGTTTGAGAGGGCATTTTCCAAGTGAAAAGGATCAGCTTCAATAACCACATCGGAAGTGGGTGATACAAAATCAATTTGCTTAAATCCCGCCAGCATTTTATACTTCTCAATCATGGAGGAAAGTAACTGCGTTAGGTTTACGGGCTCCTTTCTCAAGCTCAGTTCATCGCTATCGAGTGTGGCCGTTTCCAGCAGCTTCTCCACCATCAGGTTGAGTTTCTTCAACTGGTCATTCGACATGTCTAAATACTTGGCGGTCTTTTCTGGGTCGTTTTGCTGATTGAAATTCGCAATGCCTTCAAGGGCCGATGTGACGGTGGCAATTGGGGTTTTAAATTCGTGGGTGATATTGCTGATCAGGTCGTTCTTAATTTCTGCCAAATGTTTTTGCTGATTGATTATTTTATAGAGGTATAACAGCGAACCAATAACCGAAATCGAAATGAGTAGTGAAATCAATAAATCCACCATTCCCCTTTTCAGAATAATTATAGAGGCATTATCGAAATACATCTTGAGCTCCTTTTTGGGCAAATAGCTGGCCTTTGAAAGCGTGGAAAGCGAAAACTCATCATCGCCAAACGCTCTAGACCGATCAACAATCTCATCGTTATGCAAAGAGGCAAAAGCGAAATCAATGTTTATTTTCTTTCGACCCAATTCCTTCTTTACATACTTGGTTAAGTTTTCAAAATCGATGGAATCTTGCACCATCGAAATCATAATTTTGGTGGTGAAGGCTTCTAACTCATTCAGCCTGTTAGAAGGAATGGTGTCTTTTGATATCGAAATATTCTTTATCGCAGCCGTATTATTGAGTTTAGCAATTCCTCGCAAGTGTACATTTGAATCTCCTTTCCCAGTACTCCTAAAAGTCACACCACCAAATGAAGTATCTGAACTAAAGGCCGTATTGGTTGAAAACTGAAATCTTTTGAGAGAATCATTAGATTTTCCTTCAATACTATTTTGAAAGAACGCCTTGATTTCACTGGTATCAAAAGCACCACTATCGCTTCTATCCAGAAATACAAAGCTTTTGGCCAAAGAGGAAAAATAACCCTCCACTCCGTTGTCTAAGGCTACTTGCACATCGTTGATAAATCGCTGTTTGTTCAGGTTATAATTCTGAACATTTCTATACACCTGAATGCCCACAGTAATAAGTACCGTAAAGGAAATCAGATAGATAATAGCCTTGAACTTGCGTTTTTTCACAGTTCAAATATACGCATTCGTAATACCCGAGCATCAAAGGTTAACACTCGTTAACACTGGTTAACTATTGGTTTGCATGAATAGAAGTTTGTTTGTATTCCATAAAACAGATCAAAAATGAAAAAGCTCAAAAAAACAATCATGCTCATGTTGGGCATTCTAACAGCAGGAACGCTCACCTTAAATGCTCAGAACTTTCAAGGCATTGCTACCTACCAATCTGCCCGCAAAATGGGTAACATGAGTATTAAAGGAGACGGTATGTCGCCAGAAATGGAAAAGCAAATTCAAGAGAGCCTTAAAAAGCAAATGCAAAAAGAATATGAGTTGAAATTCAACTTAACTGAATCTACTTGGGCCGAAGTGGAAAGCCTTGAAGGAGGGCCTACATCAGCCTCAGCAGGAGGTATGGTAATGAGGTTTTCTTCTGGGGGAGGAACCAAGTACAAAAACACTGCCGAGAACCTTTTTTTAAACGAAACCGAAGTTTTTAGTAAACCCTTTTTGGTACAAAGTGAGCTAAAAAACCGCGAATGGCAATTGACCAACGAAACCAAGAAAATTGGGAATTACAACGCCCAAAAAGCCATTTTCAGTGAAATAGTAGAGCGCACGGTTATTTCATTTGACAATGATGATAAGGAATCAACCGTAACTTCCGATACCATCAATATAGAAGCTTGGTTTACGCCTGAAATCCCAGTGTCGCAAGGGCCTGATGACTTTTGGGGTCTGCCTGGCTTAATCATGGAAATCTCAGATGGTAAATTGACTTACCTCTGCACCAAAGTAATTCTAAATCCAGAAGAGGGTGTGAAAATCAAGAAACCATCAAAAGGTAAAAAAGTAACGCCTGAAGAGTTAAAGGTCATTCAGGACGAAAAAACTAAAGAGATGATGGAGAAATACAGCCAAGGTGGTGGAGATGGCAAAAGCTTCAAAATTAAAATAGGCGGTAATTAATTTTTTCGAACACAAAGGTCAAAAACTCACAACATGAAAAGAATAGGTTTAATTTTTTTGTTCACATTCCTATATGTGGCAATGCAGCAAGCTAATGCCCAACAGAAAGTGGTTTATCTTGGAGAGGTCAGGGATTCTTTAGGCCTACCACTTGAGTATGCCAATGTAATGGCCATGGACACCACCAAAAAAACCATCGCTTCGTTTGGGGTCACCAATAAGCAAGGTCAGTTCAAATTACTACTGGAAGACCAAAAGGTCTATCAGCTTAAAGTCAGTTTTATTGGCTTCGTGCCTTTTGAAAGGTATTTCACAGCCAAAGACACCCAATCTTTACCCGTTTCAATTCAGTTGAATAATGACGAAAGAAATTTGGGTGCCGTAGAAGTGGTGACCGAAATGCCCATTCTAATTCAGGGCGATACCATTACTTATAAAGCTGATGTATTCACGCAGGGCAACGAACGCAAACTGGAAGATGTGCTCAAGGATTTACCCGGTTTTGAAGTAGACGAAGACGGGCAAGTCAAGGTACAGGGCAGAAAGGTGAACAAACTTTTGATTGATGGTAAGGAGGCTTTTGATGGAGACACTAAGCTAATGACGAAAAACTTACCCGCAAAGGCTGTGGACAAAGTTCAGGTATTGCAGAATTTCAATGATGTTGGCCCTTTAAGTAATGTAAACAACAGTGAACAATTGGCATTGAACATTCAGCTCAAGGAAGATATGAAGAACATGGTCTTTGGTGATTTGGAACTTGCTGGAGGCCCCGAAGAAAGATATAAAGCACACGCCAACGTTTTCTATTACGATAAGAAAACGAACATCAACTTTATTGGTGACGCCAATAATGTAGGCGACTTGGCTTTTAGCATGAGCGACTACTTTAGGTTTAGTGGGGGCTTGGCGAGTTTGGCAGGCAGATCGGGTTCAAACTTCCGTGTAAGCTCCGACCAACTAGGAATTCCAATGGCAGAAAGAAACAGCGCGAAGGAGTTGAACAACCAATTGGGTGCACTCAATTTCAATTACACGCCTAGCAGTAAAATCAGATTTTCAGGTTTTGCTATTGGTTCTAAGGTGGACAACACTTTGGGTTCAATATCGGAGCGCCAGTATGTTTTGCAAACAGGAGAAACAGAAACGCTCACTACAGAATCAAATGTGCAGAGTACTTCTGGCTTGTTTAAATTAGGCATTACTTATTCGCCAAACGCAAGCTTGCAATTGGATTACAATGTGTTCTCTCGCCTTTCTAATATTGAAAATTCAGATCTTCAAAATTCGCTTTTCAATAATACTTCGAATGATATCAATAGCTTGAGCACACAGCAGCCATATTCTATTGAACAGCAGTTGAGAGCTTTTTATGCACCAGATGAAAAGAACGTTTTTTCGGCCGAAGTCACTTATAAGAGCCAAGAGCAAAATCCGACATACGACTTGTCGACTACACAAAGGCCTTTTGCTGCAATCATTCCGATGACGGACAACAGCCCTTACAACCTGCTTCAATTTAAAAATATAGGTACCGAACAAGCCGAAGCCGCCATTAACTATTACAGAATTCTGAACAATACAAACCACATCAACTTCAAACTTGGGGTGAACCAAACCAGTCAGGATTTAAGCTCCAGTATTATGGAAAGGCTCGACAACGGGACTACAAATGAGTTCAACGACCCCGACTTAAACAACTTGGTTGACTATAGTTTCAGTGATTATTATTTCGGGCTTTACTACAAAGTAAAGTTTGGAAAATTGGTCTTAAACCCTGGACTTAACCTGCACCAGTATGTCATCGAAAACCAGCAAAATGGAATCACTGAGGGGTTTGACAAAACGCTTTTACTTCCTTCCTTAACTGCGAAGTACAATTTCCGAAACTCGCATTCATTGAATCTTAATTATGGAGCTTCGGCCAGTTTTACCGATATTCAGAATGCAGCTAAAGGCATAATTGTGAGAAGTTATAACTCACTTTTTGCAGGAAACCCCGTGTTAGACAACAGTTGGTACCATAATTTGAACCTCAACTATTTCAACTTCAACATGTATAATTTCCTAAACGTGTCGGGAGGTTTGAGTTACCAAAAACGTTTTGACGACATCACAAACATTATAGATTTTAGTGGTTTAGAAAGGGTAAACACCCCTACGAATATTGATTTCGCAAATGAAAGCGTTTCGGGAAATGCAAGTATCGACAAACGCTTTGACCATTATCGCATAAGCCTTTCAGGTAACTGGTCGCGTTCTGTAACAAATAACCGAATTAGTGATCTTGCTAATGAGAATGTGAGCTTTCAGCAAGGCTATAAAGCTGGATTGTCTACCACCATTTTGAAAGCCTTAGAATTCAATTTTGGTTATGAGGTGTCTTTCAATAATTATACGGCCAGGAGCACCAGCAGTAAGTTCGAAAACCATAAGCCTACGGCACGTTTGATCTTGCGTTTCTTAAAGGATTTCCGCTTTGATACCGATTATGAATTTAACACTTATAAAAACACTTCTAACGGAACAAAAAGCACTTATGACCTGCTCAATGCCAAAATGAGTTACCGAAAAGAAGGCAGCAAATGGGAGTTTAAAACTACGGCCATGAACTTGCTGAACACTACGGGAATTAGAAGAGATTCATTTTCGGAAAGTTTGATTAGCACCTACGAATACTTCATTCAAAAACGTTACTTCTTGTTCTCAGTGAATTACGACTTATAATAGAATACAGTATATAAGATTACCACTAATGCCGCTCAATTTGGGCGGCATTTTTTATGCCTTCCTCATAACATCATTATTATCAAAATCTTATCGCATTTGGTACTCTTATGGCTTTATCCCGTGCAACAATGTTAACTGATCAATAATTTCTGCTATTTTTATAACTGAGTTTTTTTAATCAATACAGTCATGAAGCGTCTTCTTGTCAGCGCTGTTGCCAATACCCCAATGGTAAGCGAGACTATGGAAGGAAGATTTTGAAATCAAGAATAATTTTAAGTTGTTAAATTTAATAAGGACTTAATTTCTGAAGAATAAAATAGTACCATCAATGAAGAGAGTATTATTCAAGTTTTATGTATGAAAAACAAATTTAAAGTTGACTTGAGTATGCTTAAACGCATAGTTCAGGAAGATCAAAGCTTTTTGAAAGAGATGATTGAAGTTATTCTTTTGAACCTTCCATTAGAACTCAAAATCCTAAGTGAAAAAATAGCTGAATCAAACTGGGCTGAAGTAAGGAAAGTACTACATAAAATACGCCCAAGCACAGATTATTTAGGTATTCCTTTTCTTAGCGAAGCTCGAAAAGAAATACACGATCAGATAGAATCTGGTAATGTGAGTGAATCCACAAAACAGCTAATCCAAGATTTCACAACTGGAATGGCCTTGGCGTTGGATGACTTGAAAACATACACTTAGACTCATTCATACCTCAGGGTTTCTGATGGATTTTTTCGAGAGGTATACCATACAATAATACTAACAATGCTCAAGGTCAAGAGAATCGCTACGATCACAGAAATCACCATTGAAAAGACACTTACAGGAGCTTGATATGCAAAGTTTTCTGCCCATTTCTTAATGATAAAATAGGAAATAGGAGCAGAAATAACTCCTGCGAGAACAATAATTTTGAGTGTGTCAGAGAAAATGATTTGTATAATTTGGCGCGTCATAGCTCCAAGCACTTTTCGAATACCAATCTCTTTTCTTCGTTGATTCACATTGAAGGCAGAAAGCCCCGAGAGCCCTATTAATGAAACAAAAATGCACAGTATAGACATTGAAGTAATCAAAGTATTTTGGTTCTTGTCGGCTTCATATTGGTCTCGTAAACTTTGGTTTAAGAAAGAGTAGTCAAGCGGATAATTTAGGATAGTTTCCTCCCAAGTGCTTTTTATGCCTGCAATCAAATTTTCTTCATTTCCTTGCCTAAACCTTACAATCAAATGACTACCGGGCTGATTATTAAAAACAATCACCAAAGGTTCAATAGGGTTATGTAGTGAGAAAAAATTGAAATCGTTTACCACTCCAATTACTCTCCCAAACTCTTCTTGATGAAAGAAGCCCATTTTTTTATCAATTGGATCTTCCCAATTGAGCATTCTTGCCGCTGTTTCATTCACCACAAAATAAGCATTACCTCTAGTCTCATCCCCTCGGTAAAATCTGCCTTCTTTCAAGCTCATTCCAAAAGTCTCCAAATAATTGGCATCCCCTTGTAAGGTTTTGAATTCCTGCTGATGCATTTCTCCATCTTTTTCTACCATAAAAACAGTTTGGCCCACATCTGTGCCCGGTAAAAAATCGGAAGAGCTTACCGCTTCTATTTGTGGGTTCTGCTCAAACACTTCCTTTAATACCTTAAACTTGGTCTGTGTTAAACTATCCTGACTATTGATGACTAGAATTTGATCCTTGTCATAACCCAATTCTTTGTTTTGTAAGAAGTTCAGTTGGTCTTTCATCAGCAAAGTACCCGTGAGAACGCCAATTGAGATTATAAACTGAAAAAGCACTAAGCCCCTTCTAACCCAGTTGCCACTCCGGCTTGCAACCCAATTGCCCTTTAGGGCTTTCACTGGTTTTATTTTGGCCAAATAAAGCGCTGGATACAGTCCTGAAATCAAGCCTGTGCATATTACTAGCAATAGAATTAACCCAATCAGATCTGGCTGAGCAAACAAGTTGAAGGAAAAGCCAACGCCCAGCAGTGATTGAAAGCTTGAATATTCGATAAGCAACCAAGCCGTAATTACGCTCAAGATAAGCGCCACAGAAACCTGAACAACAGACTCGAAAAGCAGTGCCATTCTAAGGCTCAAGGCGTCTGAACCCAACACTTTTCTTATCCCAATTTCTCTAGCACGAAGTCCAGCACGGGCCGTTGATAAATTAATATAGTTGATACAAGCCAAGAAGAGAATAGACAATCCAATAATGGTAAAAACAACAAGGTTATTTGAATTTCCTTTCGGAAAATCATCTTCAATTTTAACCGTATCGTAATGGATGTCCACTAGTTTTTGAATGCGTAAAAAGTGCTCTCCATTAACAACTCTGCCAAAAGGCATATAATATTTTTCATTAAACGCTTTAAATTTTTCCAAAAACTTAGCTTTGTCAAAACCAGGCCTCATCAAAATATAGTTGGCGCAGTCAGGGTTCCATAGTGCTTCAGAATTAAATACGCCATCTTGAAAAGCAAACTCCCTCTGTGCGACTCCAGAAACAAGCACTTGAAATTTAAAGTGTGTGTTTTCGGGTTGATTCTTGAATACCCCCGTGACTTTAACATTCCTTCCGTCAATTTCTATGATTTGATTTATTGCTGAACCATCACCAAAAAGTCTTTGGCTCACATCCTTCGAAATAATAGTAGAAAGGGGCTCTGCTAAGGCAGATTTGGCATTTCCTTCTTCAAAATCTAGGGTAAAAATTTTTGTTGCATCTGGGTCTGTATAGAAAATATCGCTCTCCCTAAAAGTTTCATTTTGGAAAGTGATCTCCCTCGTGTTTGCAGGGCTAAACCTCGCGAAGGTTTCTATTTCTGGAAATTCCTCTGCCAACATTGGAGGTAATTCGTTGGCCGAAAATGCAGTATTGAATTCAACCCCAGGCGCCTTTATATGGTGGCTAAAACGATAAACCCTGTCTGCATTTACGTGGTACTGATCATAAGACAGCTCATTCTTTAAATAAAGCATCAGCCAAATGGAGGCTGTAATACCGAGCGTGAGTCCAAGAAGATTAAGAAGCGTAAAGAACTTATTTCTCCATAAAAACCGGAGTGTAAATTTTAAGTTGATGAAGTTCATTGTTTGTTGTTTTTGACCTATTGAATAAATCTACAACTAAAAATTAAGTTAAAAAGCGATTGGGATGATTTTCTTGTTACCGCTCCTTTATGCCAACCCTAAAGATGTGTTAAGAGGCTCGCCAGAAATACACTGGTATTTCAGACAAGCAGATAAATTAACACATTTTGAGAAAACTTGTGATGAGCTTTTCTGATATTAGAAAAGGAAACTATTACCGTGTGAAAGGGTTAAAACATCGATTAAAGCCAATAAACACACTAAAGCAGGCTCGAATTGATTCAAAACGGTATAGTACCTCTCAAATAGGATATGAACCAACCAGTTAATTAACGTTAAATTAATTTAAGAAACACAACCTTTCTCTTAAAAAAACGATCTTTGTATTAGAAATCAATGAGAAGTAGTAACCCTCAGATTTTAAAGAATTCGATCACAAACGTGTGGTCATCTTCATTAAGTTAGTAGTTTATTTGTTTAGTAACCCGAGGAGTAGTTAGCCTCGGGTTTTTTTATGCTCCATTTTGGATATCAAATGCTGTTTACTCAAAAAAAACTAACATCTTTTCAGGGTTTAAAAAGTATCTTTTTTTCGAAATAAAAAATTGCCATCGCAAGCTTAATTTCATTTTGTAAATTACCCACATGAATAAAGCCTCTTTTACCATTTTCGTAGTTGAAGATGATGAATGGTACCGAAAACTTATAGTTTATACCCTTGAGTTAAACCCAGATTATCGCGTGGTGGCCTTTGAAGATGGTAAATCCTTGATGGAAGCCCTCAAAGAAAAACCGCAAGTAATTACGTTAGATTATCGCTTGCCCGATACCAATGGCGAGGAACTTTTGAAAAAGATAAAGGAAGTGGCACCAGAAATTAAGGTGATCGTCATTTCTGAGCAAAGCGAAATCGATACTGCTGTGGAATTACTCAAAAATGGCGCTTACGATTACATCACCAAAACCAAAGACATTAAGGATAGGCTTCACAATGTAATCAAACACATTCGTGAGCATTCATCTCTGCAAGAAAGAATTGAGACCCTACAATCGGAAGTTGAAAAGAAATATGACTTCCAGAACTCCATTATAGGGCAAAGCGAACCATTAAAGAAAGTATTCGGACTCATTAAAAAAGCCACCATCACCAATATCTCTGTGATCATTAATGGAGAAACGGGTACAGGTAAAGAACTAGTGGCAAAGGCCGTTCATTATAATTCTGAGAAAAAAGAAAGCCCCTTTGTAGCCGTAAATATGAGTGCCATTCCAAAAGAATTGGCCGAAAGCGAACTCTTTGGTCATGAAAAAGGAGCATTTACTGGAGCGGCCAATCGCCACATCGGAAAGTTTGAACAGGCCAATGGCGGAACACTTTTTTTGGATGAGATGGGTGAGATGGACAAAACCCTTCAGGCCAAAATATTAAGGGCCCTTCAGGAAAAAGAAATTATCCGCGTTGGGGGAACAGACGTTGTAAAAATCAACTGTAGGATTGTAGCCGCTACCCACCGCGATTTGCTAGAGGAAGTTAAGGCAGGGAATTTTAGGGAAGATTTATATTATCGCCTTTTTGGATTAACCATCCACCTTCCTCCTTTGCGCGAACGCGGCAAAGACGTTATCGTTTTGGCCAAATACTTTATTGATGAATTCTGCAAGGAGAATGGCCTGGCTAAAAAGGTGCTTTCATCCGATGCTTCTAAAAAACTATTGGGTTATGGTTATCCTGGAAATATAAGGGAGCTGAAATCTGTAGTGGAGCTCTCGGTAGTAATGTCCGAAGGAGAAACAATTCACCCCGATGACATCACCTTCGGCACCAAAGATGTAATTGCTGAAATGTCTGGCGAAGAAATGAGTTTAAAAGAATACAACCAGCGTATTATCCAGTTGTATTTAAAAAATTATGATAACGACATTAAGCTTGTTGCCCAAAAATTAGACATCGGTCAATCTACCATTTACCGAATGCTCAAAGAAATTGAGGAAACAACTTAACCGAATCCCTTCAAATCTTATTCATTTTGACAAAAACGCTCTCAAAAGTAGAGCGTTTTTTATTTGTATACTTCTCATTATACTGATTAACAGCACTTTACAACACCTTCTAATATTGGTCTTGTTTTGGTATAATACCAACCACAAGAGAAAATTAGTATTTACACATATAAATTAGTAGCCATGAAAATTCAAAATTCAAAAACAAGCAAAGCGCTTTTGGCGCTAGCAGCGTTCGCCACTGTAGGTCTGGCGTCTTGCAGTAGTGGTGAAAAAGAAAAAGTAATCGAAGAGCAAACCGTTTCTATTAAAGAAATGCAAAGCGAGATTGCATCAAGAGACTCCGCTTTCAATGAAGTGTTAAACATGCTTAGTCAAGTGGAAGATCAAGTTGCAACGATTGTGGAAAAAGAAAATCTTATTGTCAACGCACAGTCAGGTGATAACGCCAATAACAAAGACAAGCTTCTAAAAGAACTTGCATTGATCGATAATTTGGTAGCACAGTCTAACCAGACTATAGATGACTTAAAGGGTAAGTTGAGAAACACGGACTTGAAGCTTACTGGTTTCCAAAAAAGAATCAATCAGTTGACTGATGATTTGGAACAACGAAGCACTATGATTGCCGACTTGAGAGGCGAAGTGCTTAGAAAAGACGAGCAAATCAATATGATCGCTGGCAGATATGATTCCATTCAAGTGACATCAGCTTCTCAGGTGAGAGAGATCAACACTAAAAATCAAGAAATCGAACTATTGACTTCGGTAAATAACGATTTGAATACTGTTCACTATGCAGTGGGTAGTTTCAAAGACCTTAAAGAAAGAGGTTTGGTTTCTAAAGAAGGCGGTTTCCTTTGGATTGGTAGAAGTATAGATTTGAATGAGTCAGCGGATAGCAAAGAATATATCGAAATCGATATTCGTGAGTTTTCTAAGCTCCCAATCGAAGCAAATAAAGTAGAGCTTGTTACTGAACACCCTGCCGATTCTTATATAATCGTGCAAGACGAAAACGAAGCAAACATCAAATACCTAGAGATTACCGACCCTAAAAAGTTTTGGCAAGTATCTAAATACTTGGTGATATCAACAAAAAGCTAGTACCCTCCTCAACTGAGTAATAGCAAGAAAGTAGGTTCCTATAACAGGAGCCTACTTTAAAAACAAAGCGTATAAAAACTTACGAAAAATCTAGAACCATGAAAACGACAAATAAACTATACATAATTGCCCTAATGATGTTACTTGTAGCGTCAGTGGCAAAGGCCCAAACAGGCTTTACTGTAGGTGCCAATATTTCAAATCTATATGTAAATGATGTGGATGATGAAAACGCCAAAGTCGGTTTAAACATTGGTATTTATAACCGCATTAAAATCACAGATTTCTTAGGCATTCAACACGAATTCCTATACACTCAAAAAGGAGCTGCAGTACAATACAACAACTTCCTTTCAGGCAGTGGTAAATACAAATACAACCTTAATTATATCAAAATGCCAGTGATGCTTAACGCTAACTTGGGCAAGCTTAACCTTCATGCCGGACCATATCTAGGCTTCTTGGCTGGAGTTAAAATCAAAGATGTAGACGGAGATGGCTCTATCAACAGCATTCAAGAACTAGACCGAGATGACTTCAATACCATAGATTATGGTGCTGTCGCGGGTTTAGGTTACGACTTTGATGGAGGTATTTTGGGAGTAAGGTATAACTACGGTTTCCGAGAAATTGGTAAATCAGGATCTTTCGCTGGAGAAGCCACGAGCGAAGCAAAAAATTCGGCACTAACAATCTATATCGGCTTTCATTTTTGATGGTTCTTTGAAAGCCATATGTGTAGGGTAGAGTCTTAGGACTCTACTCTTTTTTTATGCCTAAAAAGTATCGGTGATAAGAGCGATACTTTTTTTAATTTTGGGCATGCGAAAACTCAAGAATGACGAACTCGATAGACTGACACTGGAAGAATTCAAAACCACTGAAAAGCTTCCGCTCGTGCTTATTCTAGATAACGTCCGCAGCATGAACAATGTCGGTTCGGCATTTCGTACATCCGATGCTTTCGCCATAGAAAAGATTTACCTCTGCGGCATTACCGCCCAGCCTCCCCATAGAGAAATCAACAAAACGGCTTTGGGCGCTACGGAATCTGTGGATTGGGAACATACAGAAAACACCGCAACACTTTGCCAAAAATTACAGCAACAGGGCTACAAAGTTCTGGCTGTAGAACAAGCAGATAACAGCACTTCACTTGAGAATTTCAAAATTGAAAAGGGCCAAAAGTATGCCTTAGTTTTTGGCAACGAAGTTTTTGGGGTGGAAGACGAAGTGATTGAAGTAGCTGATGGCTGTCTAGAAATCCCTCAGTTTGGCACCAAACACTCCCTAAACATTTCTGTCAGTATTGGCGTGGTGCTTTGGGACTTGACGAGTAAGATCAAATTCGGTTAAGCGATCAAAACTCAATTCCAAAAGATAGGTTTGGTGTAATTCCCATCAATGCAACATTCGTTGAACTGATGATAGGGTTTCTTCGGTTTCGTGAATCAGCTGGCGCAATCACTGACACTTTAGTGTCGTACACATTTTCGCGATCATACAAATTGAAAATGCTCAAAGCAACATGGCCGTTGCCTAGGCCTAGCTGAAAACGATACTTGGCACTCACATCAAGGCGATGGTATTCTGGAAGACGCTCCCCATTATTTTCTGTGAAATTTAGTTTGCCTATAGTAGGACCTCTATCACCTGAGGGCTTTCTTGTTTCTATACCATCGAATGAACTATAAGGTTTTCCCGAGCCATACACCCAAGTGGCTGAAAATTCAAAATTCTTATACGTATAAGCGCCATACCAATTCAGTTCGTGGCGTTGGTCATGGTCGGCAAAATAGCTTTTCCCCCGATTGAGTCTAGGAAAGGTATATTTAACCTCTGAGAGTGTATAGGACAACCAACTACTTAACTTTCCAAAATCACGTTTGACCATAACCTCGAGGCCTTTGGAGGTTCCGTTTCCTTCATCAAAAACTCTTCTTTCATCATCAAACTGAGTAATTAGGCTTCCATTTTTAAAGGCGTATTCCAGCAAACCGTCAAACTCTTTTCTGAAATAACTGACAGAAAACACGCGACCACCTTTATTGTATTCCAAACTTAAAAGGCCATGCCAAGCATGCTGAACAGGAACGGTTTTATCATTGGCCAAAATCCAGAAATCACGGCTTCCTTCAAGCGCATTCTTGGTGTTTGACTGATTGATAAACTGGTTGTATAAACCCGTGGCTCCTTTCAATTGAAGGCTGCTATTGACTTGGTAATGAAATGACAACCTAGGCTCTAAATACACCTTTTGAGTGGTTGACAAGTAACTCGTTCGAAGGCCAGGAGTTAAAGAGAAACTCGGGCTTAAGTAGAATGAGCCTTGAATGTAATGCGCCAACAAAGATGCGTGATTCATTGAATTATCCACCAGTACGGAATCGTCTGCTTCGTACCGAAATTCATTATTGTAAAGGGAAAGCATCACCCCTGTTTCGATTTTGCTGGAGCTGTTGATGTCCCATTCATGATCGAACTTTAAAGAAACATCTTCAATACTATTCACTTGATCTTGCTTGGTGCTAGACTCAAATTGGCCTTCGGTACTCGATACGCTTTTACTGGTCGCTCTTTCGTTATAGGTACTTTCATAATCAGAATAAGACAGCATCAGACTAGAGAAATGGTGTGTAGTCCACAAGCGCGAAAGATTCAACGAAGTGCCCACATTCCCCCATTTAATAATTCCCAATTTATCGGTGTCCACACGAAGGGTATCTCTATATCTAGTTTGGGAAGTTTCAGTGTAATTCAGAATATCATTGCTATCGTAAAAACTAAACGACAAGTGATTTTTAGGGCTAATTCTTGTCGAAATTTTTAGGTTGAGATCGGTGTAGTAAAAGTCAGGTACGAGTTCGCTTCTTATGCTTCGTTCTGCTCCTGGAATTTGCCCGTTTTGATCTTCGGTAATACTGCTTTCAAAAATAGAAAAGATGTTTTCGAACAAAGAGGAACTCCAAATGTCGGTGTAAGACCGTCTTCCCGAAAAGAATAAAGTGGCTCCATTGTCAGAAAGGGGCACTTCCAAAGAAGTGTTCACGCTTAACATATTAACACCCAAAGAACCACTGGTTTTGTTGCGGTTGCCATCCTTTCCAGAAATATCCACCACACTCGATACCCTGCCTCCATACTTGGATTCGAAGCCGCCTTTATACAACCGAAGCGATTTAATGGCCAGAGGATTAAATGCGCTGAAATAGCCAAAGAAATGATCGACATGATACACCGTAAACCCATCGAAGAGCACGAGGTTTTGATTCGAGGTACCACCATTAATACTGAGTCCCGAAGAAGCCTCATTGGTAGCATTTACCCCAGGCAGCAATTGTAAAGTTCTGAAGACATCTTCTTCCCCTACAGATGGCGTTTTTTGTGCAATGGCCGGATTCATGGTGAATTTACCTGCCTGTTCTTCGCTTTTAAAATCGTTTGTTTCCTTTTCCGATTCAACCAATACATCTTCTAGTTCAACATAGTTGGGTTGAAGCTTAATTTGTAGTCTTCTATTTCTATAATCATCACTTATCGTCAATAAGGTGTCGTTGTACCCTAAATAAGAGATGCTCAATTGGGTCTGTTCATTCACTGAAGGAATAGAAAAGTAGCCTTCGACATTGGCCATTATATTTTGCTGACGAGTGTTTACCCAAACGTATGCATAGGGCAATTCCTCTCCAGAAATGGCATCACTCACCACCGCTGTCAACTCAAAAGTACTGACGGTTTCAGGCACCTCTGTTTTCTTCCTTTTGATTATTATTGTATTGGTAGTGACCAATTCAAAGGTGAGGTCTGTGCCTTCTAAAACCTTGGAGAAGGTATCGTAAACACTGAGGTCGTTGATGGATGCATTGATTTGAATATTGCGTACGAACTTGTCTGTAAAAGCAATCTTGAGATGGTAATTGTCCTTTAGTGTTCTTAAAACTTCTTTGAGGGGGGCATTTTTAAATTGCTCATTGATCACAACATCATCATTGCCAAACAGAAGGTTTGGAAGAGTGCAGATGATAAAAACGATGACTAAAAAACGATTTCTCATATAGCATTACAATCAATTCGTCTCGCAGGGCGAGTTATGCTAAACAAACATAAGGCTATTCTTCTAAAGGTATCAGCTCTATGAGCTTGCCTTTTTGCTTGGCTTCTAATCCAATAGGTTCACAAATCAATTTTAGGGCCTGGGCCAAATCCTTGTTATTGAAGTAACCCGTATATCTTTCCTTTTTATAGCTATCGGGATAGCTTACCGTAACTCCATATTGTCTTTCCAATTCGGCAATCACAATGTCAAAAAATGTCTGATCGAAGTAAAATTCACCTTGGCGCCAATCTTCATTTTCTTCCTTATTGTATTCAAAAGGGCGAAGTATCTCTTCTTTCAGCACCACGCCTTCACCGGGCAAAAGAATCACTTCTTCATGGGTACGATTAGAACTTACCAATACTTTTCCTGTGCTGCATTTCACTTCGTATTTCTTTCCTCGGGCATAAATATTAAAGCTGGTGCCTAATACTTGAGTTCTCCCCAAAGTTGAATTCACCACAAACTTTTCCCCTTTTTCAACTTCAAAAAAGGCTTCTCCTTCAAGACTCAATTCGCGCTTCAATTTCCATAGTAATTTGTTGTACTGAATTTGAGAGCCAGAATTCATGGTTACGATGGATCCATCGGGCAATACCACTTCCTGTTGAGCTGTATTTCCTACACTTACTTCTACCTCATTGAAGGCATAAAAACCATAACCAGCAATTAGCAAAATAGCGATGGAAGCTGCCACTTTTAAAAAGAAACTAGAAACCGATTTTGCTGGTTTCACTACCTGCAAAGGCACCACTTTGGTTTCTTGCGGCAGCACTTTATCCAGCATGTCGAACATTCGTTTTGTTGAGGCATCGTTGGGTGACTCATCATAATGATGTGAGCTTAGCTTGCTTTCTATTTTCTTGTCAAAGTTTTCCATAATCCTGCTATTAAGATGCCTGATGGCCTATTGCTAGCTTTAATTTATTTCTGGCTTTCGCCAAATTCGATTTCGATGTGCCTTCGTTAATTCCCAGCTGTGTCGCGATTTCGTGATGCTTGTAGCCTTCCATTACGTACAAGTTGAACACCATTTTGTAAGCTGGGGGTAGGTCTTGAATGAGGTGCACAATTTCCTGGGCAGAAAGCTGATCGATAATATTATCATCAAAACTTTCAACGCCTCTGGCCTCATCAATATCTTCTTGGTCGTAGTGCTTTTTGTTACTTCTAAAATAATCAATCGCAGCGTTGATAAATATGCGTCTGATCCAGCCTTTAAAGCCAAAGTCTATGTCATATTTTTCGATGTTGGTAAAGACTTTCAGAAAACCATCGTGGGCTATTTCTTCTGCCTCGTCTCTGGTCTTAGAATAAGGCAAACAGATGCTCATTGCATAGCCATAATATTGCTTATACAGTGCTGTCTGGGCGGCCCTGTCATTGGATTTACATCCTTCAATAAGCTGTATTATATTCTCTGTCATTTTGTTTGGTTGCAAAAAGATACCGGAAATCTTTCGATTTCCGGCCCTCAATTATGAAACGGAGCTTAGCCCCTTTTCATCCCACACGTTTTCAACTCAACGAAATTTCCGTCTTCATCGAATATCAAGGCGCCTACTTCTTTCACTAAAACGTGAATTTCAACGACTCCATCTCTTTCTCCAATTCTTGCTCCCAACACTTCATTGTCAGGGTAGTTATTGGTGATATAAGTTCTTATTGCTTCCGCCAAATCTTCAATGGCCACCTCATCAAATTGTCTGCAGATGCCCTCTTGACGGACCTTCAGCTCAACAAAATTACCGTCCACATCGAACACTAATGCTCCCACTTCTTTTACCAAAACATGGTATTGGCTAATGTCTGCATTGTCAATAAATATCACTTTTAGCACTGTGCTGTCAGGATAATTGGTCGTTAAATAATCTGCAGCTGTGGCTGGTAAATCGGCCACTTGCAACTGAGTTGGCCTATCGCCTTCAGGTCGATCTCCTTTTCTCTGGTGCTTTCCTCTGCGTTGCGGACGGCCTTCGCAATCTACCTGAGATACGTCTTCACCAAATTCTTCTAAGTCTCCATTTTGTGAAAAGACTAAGTTCATACTGTTGGTTAAAAACACTTCGAAGTTAGTAGACTCAGCACTGGTTACTTTAAAAGCCGAAGCGGCTACTTCGCCCACAAAATTTTCACTGATATAGGTTTGTACCGTGTTAGGCAAACTCTCTGTGCTAATCTCCGTTACGGTTACATCATTAATGTCACTCGATATTTCATCGTCTTGGCAAGCTGTGATGAGCGCCAAGGAAAACGACATGATTAGAATTTTCTTTAACATTTTCTTTTGAGTTATGTGAAACATTTATTGATTCTGAAGCCCATACGGAGTGAGTTGCCAAAACCGTTGCCTCGGTCAGAAAATAAAATTCATATATCTCTTTTTTGATTAAATTCACCATTCGAAAAATCATCTACTATGAAGCAGATTAGCAACAAAGGAAAAGTGAACCGTTTTAAATACTTACTGTACTTCTATGTGCTTTTTGCGGTCTTTATTTTTGTATACAAATACATTATCAGACCAGATATGCCAAGTCTCATCTTGTTGGTGGCCTTTGCGCCTATTTTTGGTTTTTTATCTAGCTTGGTCAATTGGCCATTGTATGTTACCGCAATGGAAACGGAAGGCGGAATTGCGATCAGCACAAGAAAATTATTTTCGAAAAAGGAAAATTCAATTTTGGTGACCAAGTACAACTTTGATAGTTATTACGAAACCGATCACCTCCACATTGGTATGAACTTGTTGGACAAAGACGATAAGCTGCAAAAACACAAACTACGCATTAGCTGGTTGCGCATTAAAGACCTTCGTGCGTTGGAAGAAAAGCTGAGAGAAATTAATCCTTATGCGCCTGTGAAGGAGTAAACCTTGATCCTCTAAATTGAAAATTGTCACTTGGAACTGTAATGGTGCCTTTCGGAAAAAGTTCGAGGCTATTTCTGCAATCAAGGCAGATATTTATGTCATTCAAGAATGTGAAAATCCTAAAGAATGTAAGGATGAAAAATATAATTCATGGGCTAAAAATTATCTTTGGATTGGAGATACTAAAAATAAAGGCATAGGAATTTTCTCAAATAGAAATAGTATTAACCTTACTAAGCTAGATTGGTCTAACTCTTTTGAAGACCATAGTGTCAAGCATTTTCTCCCATGTCGTGTAAATGATGAATTCAATATTTTGGGCGTTTGGACTCACCAAAATAACTCGCCTACTTTTGGATACATTGGTCAGTTTTGGAAATATCTTCAAGTCAATCAAGATAATTTAAACAATACAATTATTGCAGGAGACTTCAACAGCAATGCAATTTGGGATAAGTGGGACAGGTGGTGGAATCATTCCGATGTTGTAAAGCAGTTAAATCAAACGGGCATAGTCAGCCTTTATCACGAACAATACAAAGAAGACCAAGGTAGTGAAACAAGGCCAACTTTCTTTTTTAGAAGAAAGTCAGAAAGGCCTTATCATATTGATTATTTCTTCGCAGACAGAGAATTTTCCTCTAGGCTAAAAAAACTAGAGGTTGGAGAAATTCACACTTGGATTGAGCTTAGTGACCATGTACCCATAATTTGCGAATTCCACCAACCCTAAATTAACATTGCTAAATATTACTCATACTTCAAGCTCTTTACTGGATTGGCTGCTGCTGCTCGGAACGAATGATAGCTTACTGTGAGTAAAGCAATAAGCACAGAAGCACAGCCGGCAAAAACATATACACCTATACCAATATTCGCTTGATATTCGAAGGCCGATAAGAAATCGGACAAGAAGAAGTAGGACAATGGCACGGCAATGCCAAAACCCAAAAGCACAAGCAGCAGAAAGTTTTTGGCCAAGAGTAGAATCAAATTGCTAATTCCAGCCCCCAACACTTTCCTAATTCCTATTTCCTTAATGCGCTGCTCTGCGGCAAAAGAAGCCAAACCAAAGAGTCCTAAAAGTGAAATAAACACGGCAATGATGGCAAAAATATTGGCCAAAGTACCAATGTCCGTTTCTCTACGGTAGAGGTTTTCGTATTGCTCATCTAAAAACTGATACTCAAACGGATATTGGCCATTCACTTCTTTAAACACCTTTTCTACATAATCCAAAGTAGCCTTGGTATTTGCTGTAGTGGTTTTCATAAACATTACACTCGATGACTCTGGCCTTAAGCTGATCACCAAAGGATCAATTTTATTGTGTAGCGAAGCAAAATGAAAATCCTTTACAATGCCCACCACCTTGCCTTGTCTGTCCCAAAAAGTGATGGGCTGATTCAATGGGTTTTCAACATTCATGTTTTTAGCCGTCTGCTCATTGATGATCACATTGAGCGTATCGCTTACTAAATTAGGATCAAAAGAACGACCTTCTTTCATTTCCATACCCAAGGTTTCAATGAAGTCGTTACTCACTTGCAATACCGTAAATAGTACTTCACTTTCTGGGTCTTTTCCGTCCCATGAAAAACCACCTGAAGTAGAACTACCAATATTAATTGGGGTATTGCTGGCCGTAGAAACATTCAAAATGTTCGGGTTTTCCAGCATTTTAGCCTTGAAAAGCTCAATCTTACTGTCGTTCTGAAGCTCTCCTTCCATTGGAATATAGATGATGTTTTCTTTGTTATAACCGAGGTTGATATTCTTAACATAAGAAATCTGTTTGTGAACCGCCAAAGTACTGATGATCAAAAAAATGGAAATCAGAAATTGAAAAACCACCAAGCCTTTTCGAATACCATTTGACCAGCCCGAAGAGCGAAAGCTACCTCTCAATACTTTTATGGGTGAAAAGGAAGAAAGAAAAATAGAAGGATAACTACCTGCCAAAACACCCACCACCAAAGCAATACCGATAAGCAAAAGCAGGTTGTTGAAGTCTAAAAGGGAAAATGCCATGGCCTTATCGGTAAAGTCATTGAGGGATGGCAGCAATAGCATAATGACCAAACCCGCCAGCAGTGTGGACGCCAATGCCATAATTACAGACTCTCCCATAAACTGGGCAATCAGCTGACTTCGGGTAGAACCTACTGCTTTCTTTACACCTACTTCTTTGGCCCTTTTTGAAGAACGTGCCGTAGCCAAATTCATAAAATTGATACAGGCAATGACCAAAATAAAAATGGCAACATAGCCAAACAGTCTCACATAGGTAATTCTTCCGCCCGCCTGAACCCCATCTTTGTATCTTCCGTGCAGGTATTGTTCTCCTAAATTCTGAACAAAAAGCTCCACCACAGAACCTTCATTCTTCGTTTTTACAAAGTCTTTAATTTTTGTGTTGAAGGCCTGGGCATCCACTCCTTCATGAAGTTTGACATAATCTCTAATGCCATTATTCCCCCAATTTTCTAACCAATCGTTTCGAACAAGCCAAGGTTCAATGGGCAATACAAATTCAAAGTCGAGGGTCGAATTGACAGGCGGATCTTTAAATACACCTCCAATTTTATATTCACCCCAACCGTTAATGCGAACCGTTTTATCTAAAACCGCGGTGGTCTTAAACATACGTTCCGCCAAGGATTCAGAAATGTAGGCGACATCTGGTGCGGTTAAGCTATTTTCTTGGCTCCCTTCAACAAACGGAAAGTCAAAAACCTTGAAAAAGTCTTCGCTGGCCACCCTGCCTTGTGATTTATAGGATTGGTCGTTAACAATAAATAGACGCTCTTCCTGCCAGACCAGTTGAGTGATGTATTCCACTTCTGGCATTTCGGCCTTAAACGCTTCCTTTAGCGGACCAGGGTTTGCCGTTGTGGTAAGTACATAGCCGCCAGAATAGCGTTGATGCTCCATGACCTGATAGATTCGGTCTATGCCCTTATGAAAATGATCGACTGTCTTTTCATCTTGGATATAAAGGAACAGCATAAGGCTTGTGGCAATGCCCACTGTGAGACCCGAAATATTTAAAATGGAGTAGCCGCGTTCTTTCCAAAAGACACGCAGCGCAGTGATGAAGATGTTCTTGACCATGTTTTTGTTGATTTGAGTTACTTATGAGACGAGGTTATTTATTATTCATTACTCCACAGATGCAAAAAAGTAACTAAGGTTGCACGTATTAGCGGTTGTAGAGTATCTCAAAGCACTGATTGATAAGCAGAAGTAGAAATACATTTATTTTTTCACAAAACGTATTGCATATTTAAAGCCCTTAGTTAAATTTGCACTCCAATTCGCCACAAGGGCGGAAAATAAGTACTGAAATAAGCGAGAGTAGCTCAGCTGGTAGAGCACGACCTTGCCAAGGTCGGGGTCGCGGGTTCGAATCCCGTCTCCCGCTCATAAAATGGAAGACACGCTAGTGCTTTTATATATGAGTAGACAAAAATCGCACCTTACCAAGGTTTGGTTGCGGTTCGTCCCGAAGTTTCGGGACCGTCTCCCGCTCATTGATGTAAAGACAGGTTAGTGCTTCTGTTTATGAGAATAT
The DNA here is from genome assembly GCF_034669765.1 of Roseivirga sp. Classification (GTDB taxonomy): domain Bacteria; phylum Bacteroidota; class Bacteroidia; order Cytophagales; family Cyclobacteriaceae; genus Roseivirga. The sequence goes on along the minus strand of NZ_JAXMOQ010000001.1, from coordinate 596,575 downwards.
TAAGAAGCGTGATCACGATCGCGCTTTTTTACTTTAAGGCCAATAGGTCTTGAAGACTACCAAAAAACTTGACTATCTGATAGTCAAAGTCTTTATAGCGAAAGCTATGAAAGACGATGCCTTCCTAGGCTAAGGCTATGGAAGACGAGGCCGGAGTGGTGGAACTGGTAGACACGCAAGACTTAAAATCTTGTGCTCTTCTGAGCGTGCGGGTTCAAGTCCCGCCTCTGGTACAAAAAGCCCTGACATGTCGGGGCTTTTTGTTTTTCTACCCCACACATAATGAGTCATTAGACGGTGACCGAAGAATTATCTTACATTGAAGCAAAATAACTTCAATGTAGTGTTCACATTATCCTGCACCGGAGCTTCTTCTTCAATCGACTAACCATGAAAAAAATAGCCTTATTTCTATTAGCAGTCATCTTCCTTCAATCCTGCGACAGTACTACAGAGAAATTTGATCATAATAGTGAAGTCAACTTGGTGCCTATTCCTAAGCAAATCTCTGTCTCGGCTCAGGCCGTTCGGCTTTCAGAACAGAGCACAATCTTTGTAGAAGAAGCACTAGCCCCCTTAGCGAAAATCTTTCAAGCAGAATTATTGGGCTTGACCGATTTTAAAGTTGAAATAGCCGAAAGCAAAAATTCAGCAGACATTACATTCGCCATTGATAGCGAGCAGGAAAAAGACAGTTACCAAATTAAAATTGATAAGGAAATCACCGTTACAGGAGGTTCCTACCAAGCCTTAGCAATGGCACGCAATAGCCTGCTTCAATTGGCTTTTGTTGAAGACGGAAAAATAAGTTTCCCTGTGCTCAATATGGAAGATCGCCCTGATTCTGGATACCGAGGCCTGATGATTGATTTGGCCCGTCAGTGGCATTCGGTGGAAAGCATTAAAGAACTGATTAACATGAGTTCGTTTTACAAATCCAATTACTTGCACCTCCACTTTACCGACTATCAGTCCTATACTTTGCCTTCAAAAAAATACCCTAAGCTATCTACCCCCGACAGGCATTATACTTTTGAAGAATTGGAAATGTTAGAGGCTTATGCGCAAGAACGTGGCGTAACCATTATTCCTGAAATTGATATTCCCGGTCATGCTAGTTCTATTGTTGAAGCATACCCCGAGCTTTTCGGAATCAAGGATATTAAAGAAAACCCTTGGACCATTAACATGGGCAAGGAAGAAGTCTATACCGCTTTGGAAGAAATTCTATCCGAGATTATTCCCATTTTCAAATCAACGCCCATTATTCATATTGGAGGAGATGAAGCCATCTTCCATAAATTGGATAACGATCCGCATGTTCAAGAGTACATGAAGGCCAACAATTTGGGTGACGATGTTCATGATTTGTATCGTCATTTTATCGTGCGAATGAATGACATCGTAAAAAAGCAAGGCAAGCAAATGGCGGTTTGGGAAGGCTTTCGAAAAGAAGGTAAAGTGGAGATTCCAAAAGACATAATTGTCTATGAGTTCGAAACCAACAGGTATTTGCCCAATGATTTAATTGAAGATGGCTACACCGTGGTCAACACTTCTTGGAAACCGCTATATGTGGTCAATCGCAAAAAATGGGAGCCAGAAACCATTTACAACTGGAATGTTTCTCGTTGGGAAAACTGGTTCCCAAAAGCCCCTTCTTTCGACCCCATTCAAACCAACGGTTCCGACCTTATTCTCGGAGCACAAATGTGTGCTTGGGAGCAGGCAGAACAAAGCGAATTTATCAGTTTGAGAAAACGTTTGCCAGTGATGAATGAGCGAATTTGGAACGTTGAACATCAAGTAGACTTCCCAACATTTATGTCTCGCTTGGACGCCACGGACGAGTTGCTTTCCAAATTAACTGGAAACACAAAACAAGACAGTCTTTTGCATGGCCACAATTATGTAGATGACAGGCCTGATCGTTAATGTATAATTATTGAATCTCTATACTTTAGCCTCCTGAGTTTGAACTTGATGATTACTTTTCGAGGGTATCTAACAAGGCTTTTCCAGTGGTAAAATCAATTGCTGAGCCATCTTCTTTCACTACCTTAGCGGCAATATAGGTTTTAGAAGCTGTTTCAGCTTCTGAAGCATTTAACCGAAGCATAAAGATTGTTTCAAAAACCTCATCTTGATCATCGTCAAAAAAAACATAATTCAATCCATTCACAGCACCACTTTGAAGAGCTCCAGAGTCGTCTAACCAAAGTGCATTCCAAGGCATGTCAACCCTAAGGCTAATGCTTGAGTTGGGCGCATTCTGGAAAAATGCTTGACCTGTTTGATCAATACCCAGTTTTGTCGGATTGGCTGAGAAATAATAGTTGTCAGAAAGTTTTGAGAGATGAATGCTCTCCGCTGGATTGTCAAGGTCAACGCTTTGTCTTTCGGAACGGAAATGAACTAATGTATACCCATTATTACTTGTGGTAATGTCTTGGGTACGAATACCATCATCTTTGGGGTCAGAATCATCGGCCGTTGAACAACCTTGGATAACGAGTATGGCAAGGAGCATTGTAATTATATACCTAAGTTTCATAATCTGTCTTTTTCTAATCGTCTAACAATTCCTTGGCTTTAGCAAATGTAATAGCGGTTCCATCATTCTTAATGGCTTTCCCAACTAAGTAAGTTTTTTGGCTATCTGCGGGTGCTGTAGCATCCAAGCGGAGTAAGTAGGCTACTTCTAAAACTTCATCCCCATCTTCATCAACAAAGATATAATTCAAGCCTGAAACAGCTCCATGTTGTAATTCTGTTTTATTCAAAAGCCAAAATGAATGTTCAGGATTTGAATCAGCATCAATAGCAAGCGCTACTGTAGGGGTAGATTGAAAAAATACTTGGGTTGAATTCATCACTCCAAACTGTTGGGGGAAACCCAGAAATATTTCTGCAAAGCTGGGGGTGTCACTAAATGGAGCCTCAATACTTATTCTGGGCTTAGGGGGGTCAACAAAACTAATACCAGGGCCATAGGTAGTTATAGTATATTCTTCGGTGTTCGGGTTTTCATCATCTCCTTCACTTTCGCAGCTTTGAAAAACTAACGTGAAAAGGCTAAAAATAACAAGAGGAAATAAGTGCTTTTTCATAAAAATAAAATAGGGTGTAGGTCAGTAAACTATGTTTAATTCAGTTCATCAAGGGCCTGTTTCGCCATGGAAAAAGAGAGGTCGGTGCCGTCTGTTTTTACGGCTTTACCAATAAAATAAGAGCTCTCTAGGTCTTGTACATTCAGATACAATAAAAGCATCGTTTCAAAAGTACCGTCATTTTCTGTATCCACGTAGCAGTAGTTCTTTCCATTTACCGCTCCACCATACAAAGCGGAGTCGTCCCACCAAATAGCATCATCAGTACCTCTATTTAAGTCTTTTGTAGGTTCAGCTTGAAAAAAGGAATAATCAAAGGTACCAACCAACTTGGCAAATTTTGCATTTCCAATTCCACTGTCAACGTTTAGCCAAGCTAGTGTACCACTATCTTGTAAAAGAGAAAAATCTATACCTGGTGAGTTGGTCATACTCTGGTATTCAGGCCCATACTTTGTTAATCTCACACCAGTCACATTAGAGGTAACCTCCGTTCCTTCTTTATTAAACTCAGGCTCTTCTTCATCAGCACCCCCTCCAGAATCACAGGAGTAAATAAAAAATAAGGATAATAGGAGTATTGATTTAATAGAATTTTTAAAAATCATAATTATCTGAATATTAACGCTATACCATAAAATAGCGCAATTAAATCACCGCTTCCAAGTTTCGCTATATGACTTTAATCATGTTTATAGTAATAAGCGCACTATTTTTTATTGATAAGTAGAGCAAATTAGACTTCATCAAACAGGTTATCTGGTTAAAAAATGAAGAAGTTAGTCCCCTATTTTATGTAAAAATAAAGGTAGAGAAATTTCAAAAAATGTACGTTTCCCTTCCAAAAAACTAGGTTATGCTTATAACCATAGTCTATGAAAACCACATAAAATCTCGGTCGGTTATCAACCATTTCTTCAAGAAAGACTACGAAACAATCAGAAAGGCTCGATGGTCATCTAGATCGTTATTTATAATTATTCTGAATATTTTTTAGCCCTTACTTCGCAAGTCGGATTGTGCCGAATGGGGAAATTACATGAATTGGCAATGAAGCAAAGTTCGTTGGCCTTATGGTGTAATTCCTTGGCTTTGGCAACCCTATCCGCTTCCAAAATTGTCACTGCGGGTTTCAATACTACTTCAGTAAAGCGGCCTCCGCCATTTGGCGTTTCTTCCATTGTACCAGAAGCGTTGTCAATATAATCCACTACCGTAATTCCAGCGTCAGCGCATAAATGCAAATACACCAACATGTGGCAGGCTGAAATAGAAGCAACCAACATATCTTCTGGATTGTGTTTGGTTTTATCGCCTCGGAAAGCCGGGTCTGATGAACCAGTAATTTCTGGCTTTCCTTCTACCTGAATACTATGACTTCTTTCATAAGCTCGGTATGAACTGGTGCCCGTTCCTTTATTTCCAGTCCATTCTATTTTTACATTGTAGCTGTGATGCTTTGACATTGAACAAGATTTATGGTGGTTAAATCAAAAGCCAATTTACATGGCCTTACATAAATTCGCTCTTCCTCTATTGAATATATTTCTTAAGAAATAGCTCAGCTTTTTACGAAACTGCCAATTGCAATGTGAGAGTTTTAGGTAATCAAAATAAAACGCAATAGGTAGAAATATCAACAAGCCTTACCCTCCGCTCAGCCTGGCGAAAAATGGCTGTTGATGGAGAGGGTTTTTGAGTTGTGGGTAACGGTCTTGTATATGAAAAATAGCGGATTTTTACGCACTAACTTTCAGTTTATAACTGACCTTTATTTTATCTTTTATTTAGGCACTTAAACCGCTATTTTTTATATGTGTTGTTATGTGCTGCTTTTACTTTTTGTATTTAAGTACGACATTATTAATTAAATCTTCTATGAACTCAATTGCTTTGGATTCAGTCAAAATCATATTAGAAGGGTGAGCATAAGTATTTCTAATACCTAATTTTTCATCAAGAATTTTTCTGACATCATTCGAAATGATTCTTGATTGTCTACAAAATTCAATGAATTTCCCTTCTGGTATTTCGCTGAAATCATCTTTTACACTCATAGAACTAATTCTAACTCTTCGGTCGGTATTTGTAGATAAAACAGAATTAAATTCAGTGAGTTTATTTGAAAGTATATATTCAAATAAACTGTCGACAGTTAAATTCCAAACCATAATAATTGAAGCTCGAAATGCACCAATCTCAAAACATTTAATTGCTTCATCCAAAAAAACATTCTCTTCAGAATCAGAGATTGTGACAAGCAAATCCCTCAAAGTTTTTGAGGTAATAGCTTTTGGTTTGTTTAGTGTAATTGTTTTTGCAAGCTCTACTTTGAAGGCAGAGTTTAAAGAATAACCTGATTTAGATTTCAAAAATTTCGGTTTTTTGCCTCGTGGTGCTTTCAAATTACTTGTAAGATATCCTGAAATATTGGTGTATGGTTTGATTTTAGATAACTCAAAACAACTTTTAAGAAGAGTAGGACTGAAGAATTCTGTCTTTTCAACTTCTTCAATAAAATAGGCAAAAGCATCTATTTGGGAAGTTTTGTTCAGAGCATAAAAATCCTCAAAACCCGAAATATAATTGGTTAATTTATCCTTCATTAATTACTAGGTTGCATATCGTGTTCGACATAATTAAGTCCAATACTTGTTAAAGTAATATCTGCCGTATCCGAAGTGTCAATCCAACCTTTTACACTAGTATCTGCAATACTTTGATAGAATGCTGCAGGAACTTTGGCTTTTAAGTGTCTATAGCAAGTGTAAATGTGGTCTAAACCAATATTTGTTGTTTTCAATTCGTGTGTTAGATAATAAACAAATGCTACATTTCTTTCAAGGTTTGATTTAATGTTCAAGTTCGAAGTAAAATCATCAAGAGAGCTTTGATCCTTTGGCCTTAAATTCAGACTTGAGATAATACTTGGCGTTTTACTTTTTGCCTTCTTTTTGCCTTTTGTTGTAACTGTTTGTTTTGTTTTCTTAACAGGTGTTTTAGTTGGTTTTTCTTCCGTAACTACTGTGCTTATAGGCTTGACAGTTTTATTTTGAAGTAAGTTGCCTTTGAAATCTTCATAAATTGAATTTACAAAAGTTTCGCTACCTTCTACTTCGAGAAGACCTTCTACAATATTAATTTTCAGTTTTGTATTCATATTTTCAGTTTAATTAATGGTTATTTCAAAGTTGCACGTAACGTTATGAATCGCTCACTTTTATGAGCGTTATATTTCTAATGGTATACAAAAAGTGCTTATAGCATAGCCAATTAGGTGTGCTATAAGCACTTTTACAATTTTCAGAAAAGCACGATGAGTGAAAGCGGAGGGTATGTTTTTCTATGATAAAGAAAGACAATTAGTAGAATATTTACAAGGGGTATACCCGAGGAAGTTTACCCATGGAAAAACAGGGTACAGCGTGCAAGATTGGAGCACTTATGCAAAACCTAGCAGAACGTGCTGCCCCTCTCCTTGGAGAGGGATAAAAGGGTGAGGCCTATCAGAGGTTGCTATCAAGCATTTCTATCTTCTACGAAACTTATTCATTTAAGCTAATAAGTAAACTGTCGGGAAGTCAGAGCACCCACCATCGAGTAAATATCCCAACTCATTTCCGTAAATTGTCCCTTTCAGCAAAGCCTGTCCATGGCAAAAGAAGGCGGAAAGTGGAGGGCTAATTTTTTTGAATTAAGAGAATAAAAAACCTATGCTCAAAAAGCGAATTTTCAGTTTAATCATACTTTGCCAGGTAGTGGGCATATCACTATTTGCCCAAAAATACCCTTACCAAAACGCTAAGCTTCCGGTAGAAGAAAGAGTGGCTGACCTTCTTTCAAGAATGAGTTTGGAAGAAAAAGTACGGCAGATGGACATGTACAATGGGGCTAACCTTAAGGAAGGGGAAGCCTTTTCACTCGCGCTGGCCAAAGAGTTAATCGGAGAAAAATTGGGAGCAGGCGCGGTGCACGATTACTATCCGAAAGACGCCAAGGCAGCCAATCAACTTCAAGAATTTATCATCAACAATAACCGTTGGGGAATTCCTGCATTACTCATGTCCGAGTTTTTACACGGCTATATGGGTGAGGGCAGTACTGCTTTCCCCATGAATATTGGCCTTGGCGCTACTTGGGACAAAGCCTTAATGGAAAAGGTGGGTGAGGTTATTGGCACTGAAGGCCGAGCGCATGGTGTACATTTCGGTTTAGGCCCCAACCTCGATTTGGGCAGAGAACCCCGCTGGGGAAGAATTGCAGAAACGCTGGGAGAAGACACCCACTTATCTGCCGAACTCGGTACCGCCTTGATCAAAGGCATCCAAGGAAAAGACTTGAGTTCTGACCGCTCGATGGTAGCAGAACCCAAACATTTTGCCGCCCACGGATCTCCACAATCGGGAGGCAATGCGGGTCCTGTTTTGTTGGGAGAAAGGTCGGTAAGGCAAGATTACCTTCCTGTATTCAGAAAAGCATTTATGGAAGGAGGCGCTTTGGGCACCATGGCCGCGTATTCCGAAATTGATGGAATTCCCAATGCCTCCAATGAATGGCTGATGACCGAAGTGCTCCGAAACGAATGGGGTTTTAAAGGCATTGTGGTTTCTGATTTGGGTGCTATTCGCTTTTTGCAGAGCAGCCACAAATCCAGCGATTCCCCTAAAGAATCCATCCGACAAGCCATTTCTGCGGGCATCGACATGCAGTTCTACGACTTCCCAAATGATCAATTTCAGCAAACCATTATTGAACTGGTGAACGAAGGATCGCTTGATATCTCAAAAGTGAACAGAGCAGCATCAGGCGTTTTGAGATTGAAATTCTTATTGGGACTTTTTGAAAACCCATATACAGAACAAAGACTTATTGACGAAAGAAATCACAATCAGGAAAACCAAAACTTGACCTTAGAAGCAGCCTTAAAATCGATGGTTTTGCTTAAAAATGAAGGAGATTTATTGCCCCTCAGTAAAAGCTTGAAGAAAGTCGCAGTGCTTGGTCCATTGGCCAATGAGTCCGTTTTGGGTGGCTATTCTGTAAAAAACAAAAAAGCCATCACGGTTTATGAAGGGGTAAAGCAATTGCTCGGAGAAAATACAGAAGTAGTGTATTCCGAAGGTGTTCCCCTCATTTATAAAGGTCAACCCATTCCGATGGCCAACTTTAAAACCAAAGACAAATCACAAAACGGATTGAATGCCACATTCTTCAACAATAGAAATGTAGAGGGCGAACCTGTGCTCACTAGAATTGATAAGCAAGTCGCGTTTGAATGGCCGGGCTCTCCAGGCGAAGGAGTGGGAGAAGATCACTTCTCTGTCACATGGGAAGGTTACCTTCAGCCAGACCAGTCATTTAACGGATGGTTAGCCGTCAGTTCCGATGATGGCGTAAGGCTTTGGGTAGACGACAAACTGGTGATTGACAATTGGGAAAAGGGAGCGACAAGCATCGAAACAGCGCCTATGGATTTTGTGAAAGGCAAGGAATACAAAATCAGGATGGACGTTTGGGAAGGTGGTTATGGCGCCAAAGCTTATCTCAACTGGAACATGCAAAAGCCAGATTTGACCGAGGCGATCGCGCAGGCAAAATCATCAGATGTGGCCATTGTGGTGGTCGGTGAATCGAACGAACTGGTAGAAGAAAATAAAGACGTAAGCAGCCTGGAACTCTATGGCCTTCAGAAGGAATTTGTGGATGCCATTCTTGCTACTGGAACTCCTGTGGTATGTGTGGTGCTCAACGGCCGCCCCTTATCCATTAACAGTTTAGATCAGAAAGTACCTGCCATTTTAGAGGCTTGGTTTCCGGGAGAAAAAGGAGGATTAGCCGTGGCGCAAACCTTATTTGGAGACTACAATCCTGCGGGTCGTTTGCCTGTTACGGTTGCCCGAAGCGTAGGCCAATTGCCCATGTATTACAGTGCCAAACCCACCAGAAATCACCGCTATGTGGATGAGAAAATTACACCGCTTTACCCTTTTGGTTATGGTTTAAGCTATACCTCTTTCGATTATAAAGACCTTCAGATTACCAATCAGGGAGAAGGTAAAATTCACATCGAAGTAACGGTCACCAACACCGGAACTCAGGCTGGTGAAGAAGTAGTACAGCTTTACCTCAGCGACTTGATCAGCTCTGTAACCACAGCGGTAAAGGAACTCAAAGGTTTTCAACGGATTCATTTCAACGCTGGAGAAAGCAAGCGCGTAAGTTTTGACCTAAGTCCTGAAGACCTTTCTCTTTGGAACAGGAACATGGAGCGTGTAGTTGAAGCGGGTAGATTCCGAGTAATGGTTGGAAAAAATTCTGAAGAAGGAACGAGCGATACTTTCACGGTGGAATCAACGATTAAACTGAAAAATTAAATGATTGATTAGAAGATCTACATTAAGCGATTAGTAATTTATTCCTAGCACTTCATAAACCAAAACCTCCTCGCTTGGTTAATTAAAAAGCACATTTCATAACCGCTATGGAGAATTATGAAGTTATTTGTAGAGGATAAAATTTACATTGAAAAGATTAATTAAGAATCGTTTTTTAAGAATACTGACCCGAGTCATCATCGGTGTGCTTATTTTTTTCGGTTTGCTGGTTCTTTTTATTCGCAGCCCTTGGGGTCAGAATATAATTGTTAATAAGGCGGTAAGCTTTATCGCTGACAAAACTGGTACCGAAGTAAGCATCGATAGGCTGTACCTTACTTTCTCGGGTAACTTTTTTGTAGAAGGGCTTTATTTGGAAGATGAACAGCAGGACACGCTTGTTTATTCTAAAGACCTGGAGGTTTCGGTGGCACTAATTCCCTTAATCAAAGGCGATCGCATCAATGTTAAATCTGTCCACTGGGATGGATTGAAAGCCAACATTCACCGACCTGCTTCAAGTGAAAATTTTAACTACAATTTCTTAATCGAGGCTTTTGCTACAACCGATACTACGACAACCGACAGCGCTCCTTCTACCAGTCCCGAGATTGTAATTGGCAAAATAAACTTCAGCAACTTTGACATTACCTATAACGATGAGCTCTTAGGCATGAAAGCCACGGCACTTTTAGGTGAGCTCGATTTAGAAGTAGACGCGCTGGACATAGAGCAAATGATCTATGAGATTGATGAGCTTTCCATTGCCGATAGTCAGATTAAATACGAACTCAGCAAAGCAGCTGCGGTAGACACCGCCCAAAACAATAGCAGCCAAGTCGAGGATTCACTTCTCCCAAATCTTTCCGTAGGTGCATTGATCTTAAAAAATGTAAGCCTAGATTATAATTCAATTCCAGACCGAACTACCGCAAAACTCGATATCGGAAACTTTAGGGTTGAACTGCCCATGGCCAACCTAAAAGAACAAAAGATTGTATTGGATGAACTGAGCTTAGACAACTCCAAAGTTTTTGTGAAACAGCTGTCTATTGGCGAGTTGCAAACCCCATCAGATTCTACTCAATCGTCTGAACCGGTTGTTTTTGAGTGGCCAGATTGGAACATAGATGTCAATGAAATTTCGTTCAAGAAAAATGACATTACTTTTCAAACCACAGACAGTTTACCGGAAAACGGAGTTTTCAACCCCAATTGGCTAGAGGTCAAAAATTTCAATTTTGAAGCGGATGATATTGAATACCAGCCGGGCAAAGCGAACATGTCCATCAATGGCTTTTCCTTTGCCGAAAGAAGTGGGCTTACACTAAACAAACTCGCTTTTGATTTAAATGTATCCGATGAATCTCTTTCGATTGAATCCTTAGATTTTGCCACGCCAAAGAATATGCTTTCGGGTGATTTGAGTCTGCAATATGCCTCGCTCACAGACTTGATAAACTCCCCTGAGGCTACTACAATTACTGTCGATTTAAACAAATTTGAAATCGACTTACTCGAAACGGCAGCCTTTAGTCCAGAGCTGACTCAGAATGAATACCTCCAGTCGCTTTCCAAAAGGAAAATCACTGGGCGACTGAATGTCAATGGCAACTTAACCGACTTACAAATTTCTGAGGCTTTGGTCAATTGGGGGATGCAGACCAGTATCAACATTTCTGGCCGAGTAACCAACCCAACAGACCCCGATCAGTTGAGGCTCGACCTACCCACATTAAGCGCAAAAACCACCAGAGTCGATATTTCCCAAATCATGGACACCACAGGTTTAGGCTTGGGCTTGCCAGAAAGCATGGTTTTAACTGGAAATTTCAAGGGCGGGCTAAATGACGCTCAAACTAACCTCTCCCTTCAAACAACCATGGGAAATGTTGAGGTAAAAGGCCAGTTCAGTCAAAACGAAACCATCGCTTTTGACGCGGTGATTTCTGGAAAAGAACTTCAACTCAACCAATTGCTTCAGAATGAACAGCTCGACACGCTCTCTTTTACAGTGGATGTAAAGGGAAGCGGAACCAGCTTGAGTGAATTAACGGCTGAATTAAAAACAGATTTTGAACGGCTGAAATTCAACGGATACGATTTCTCCAACCTGGAATTGTCAGGTAAAATCACTAACGGAAGTGGCAATATCGATTTACATTTTAAAGATGAAAACCTAGACATGGCCATGGAAACCAAGCTAGCGCTTGATTCTGTTGCGCCCCAAATCAATACAAATTTGACCGTGAAAGGGGCTGACCTTTACGCTTTGGGTTTGACCACACAAAACGTAAAAACTGCCTTTGTTTTAGATGCTAGCTTTGAAGGTAATGCTTCAAATTTTGATTTAAAAACAGAACTCAACGATGGCGTGGCCATTTACAATCGTGAAGCTTACACTTTCGGAAGTTTCAGTTTAGCGGCTAAATCTGCTGCCGATACTTTGGGAATAATGATCGACAGCCAAGCGATTGATGCCAAAATTATTGGCAATAAAAGCCTTATGGAAATCCTTCCGCTTTTGCAAAAGGAGTTTACACGCTACCTCGAAAGCGGAGGAAATTTATCTGCCCGAGATTCTTTGAATACCGATGCAGCCTTGAAAATGACCATGGTAGCGAGGCCTTCTGCCATCGTATCAGAAGTATTTTTACAAGGCTTAGAGCGCATGGATTCTATTAGTTTCAAGTTTGACTTTGATGCAAAGACAAGCAAGTTATCAGCCGAATTGATGGCGCCTTATATCAATTTTCAAGGGACAGAAATTGACAGTTTGGGCTTCAAAATAAATGGTAAAGACGATTATTTAGATTTCCTTTTAGGCTGGTCTCAGGTCAGTTCTGGCCCCGTTACAATCGACAAAACCAAGCTACAAGGAAAGGTAGATGCGGGTACTATTACTTCTCGTTTCAACATCATCAGTAACCAAAAAACACTCATCAACATTAATTCTGAAGTAAACTTAAAAGGCGATACTATTCAGGTACACCTTCTCCCCGACACGTTGATTTTTAACAGCGAACAATGGAATATTCTGGAACAAAACCGCGTCACACTGGCCAGTAATTACATCAACATTAATGACTTTGAACTTTCCAACGGAGCCCAAAAAGTTTCGCTAAGCACATCACTACCCAGCCATAAGCAGAAACACTTGGGAGCTATTTTTAGTGATTATCAGCTGACTACAATTACCAGCCTTTTCAATGCCGAAAAACCGCTGGCCTCTGGAGTGCTCAATGGGGATATTGTTATTGAGAATCCGCTAAGTGGTTTTGGTATAATCGCTGGATTAAATATTTCTGATTTAGCCATTATGGAAGTGCCTTTCGGCCAACTGAAATTAGAGGCGCAAGGGGCAGGCGTTGAAAAATACCAGGTAGATCTTTCTGTGAAAGGCGGAGATGCCGACCTGAATCTGGCGGGCAATTACACGGCTTCGGCCACTGGTGGCGACTTGAATCTCAACCTCGATTTGAAGGAATTAAAAATGTCGGCCATAGAGACTTTTTCAAATAACAACCTTTCCGAATCGAAAGGAAGCCTTTCGGCAAAAGTGGATGTTTCTGGAAATGTAAACGACCCAAAATATGCTGGAACATTCAACTTTAATCAGGTCGGTTTTTTGGTGAACGAATTGAACGCAAGCTTTAGCATTGACAATGAACAGCTGAAGGTTGATAATTCGGGGCTTTATCTCGATAGCTTCACAATTACCGATGGCGACATGAACGAATTTGAGCTGGCTGGAAAAGTTTTAACGGATAACCTCATGAACCCAACTTTCGACCTTAAAGTAAAGGCCGATAATTTTAGGGTGGTAAACTCAGCCAAGGAAGACAGCGATCTCTTTTATGGGCAGTTAAATGTAGGGGCAGACCTTACCATTACGGGCGACTTGAATATTCCGAAAGTAAGAGGAAGCATGAAAGTAATTGATGGATCAACGCTCACTTTTACGGTGCCAGAATCTCAGTTGGAATTGAAAGAACGTGACGGAGTAGTATTGTTCGTCAACCGAGAAAATCCAGATGACATTTTAACTAGAACAGATCAGAGTGAGGTTTCTGCAAGCACGGCCTCCATTGCTGGCTACGATATTGAGACCATCATTTCCATAGGTGATAATTCTGAATTCAATATCATTATTGATGAATCTACGGGAGACAACCTGCGGGTGGTGGGCGATGGCGATTTCAACCTCAGTATAGAACCCAATGGAAGAATTGGCCTTTCTGGAAAATATGAATTGAGTGGAGGCCATTACGAAGCCAACGTGTTCAACCTTGTAAAACGCAGGTTTGAAATTGCACCGGGCAGTACTATTTCATGGTCGGGCGACCCCTACGATGCCGAGCTGGACGTAAGCGCGATATACAGCATAAAAACATCGGTGAGTCCTTTAATGGCCACACAAACCTCGGCCGAAACTTCGGCCGCTGAAGCTTCTTATCAGCAGCGGCTTCCCTTTGAGGTTTATATTAATGTGGATGGTGAATTACTCACGCCTACCATTTCTTTCAACCTAGACATGCCCGAGGACGAGCAAGGAGCCTTGAGCGGAACAGTGTACAGCCAAGTTCAGCAACTGAACAGCCAAGAAGAAGAGTTAAACAAGCAGGTGTTTTCATTGTTGGTTTTAAACCGATTCTTTCCAAGTTCAGGAAGTGACGGGAGTAGCGGTGGACCGACATCTTTGGCTTTAGACAATGTAAATAATGTGCTTTCTGGCCAGCTCAATAATTACTCCGAAAAGATTTTTGGTAATACGGGCATCGATGTAGGCTTCAACCTCAACAGTACAACAGGCGAAGAAAATAATAGTGGGCAAGTTCAAACCCAGCTTGGCATTACCGCTAAAAAGGAGTTTTTCAACGACCGTCTGATTATAAAGGTGGGTAGTGAAGTAGATGTGGCGGGTAACCAAAGTGCTTCACAGGGCACTCCTATTCTTGGTAACGTGAGCTTGGAATACTTGCTAACAGAAGATAAAAGATTGCGACTTCAAGGTTTTAGTAGAAATCAATATGAAGGCGTAATTGATGGCCAATTAACGGTTTCGGGTATTGCTCTCGTGTTTACCCGCGAGTTCAATAAATTCAAAGAACTTTTTGCCAAGCAGGTAAAAGAAGAAGTAGAAAAAAAGGAAAAAGAGAATAACAATAAATGAGTTTTCGTCAGTCATCGGTTCGTATAATTTTTGCTTCGCTCGCAGGCCTACTTTTGGTTAGTTCATGCAGTGTGAGGCGGTTTATTCCTACGGATGAATACCTCTTAAAATCCTCAAGCGTAACGTTAACTGCCCCAGATAGCGTAAGAAATATCGGTGGGGTTGAAGAGGAATTAGAGGAGCTTTTAAGACCAGAACCCAACGCCACATTTTTGGGTATGCGCGTGGGATTAAATGCGCATTATAAATCCCAAAGAGAAAACCCTGGATTCTTAAATAAATACCTGAATAGAAAATTTGGAGAAGCGCCCGTTTACTTGTCGCATGTAGACTCTAGTCGCACCATGGAACTGATCTCCAACAGACTAGAAAACAATGGCTTTTTCAACACCAAGGTGTCTTCTTTTACCACCACAAAAAAGAAACTGGCCAGCGTGAAATACAAAGTAGAGCTAGGGCAACCTTATACTTTGGCCAAGTATGAATTGGACTCCGCATCAGGCACAATTTACGAGGGCATTGCTCAGTCATTAGAAGAAAGCACCATCACTGAAGGTACCCGCTTTAGTTTGGACATGATGAAGGAAGAGCGCGAAAGAATAGACACCTACTTAAAAGAGAGAGGTTACTATAACTTCAATGCGGACTTCCTGATTTTCGAGGCCGACACCAACCAATTTGATAACAGGCGTTTCAATCTGTTTTTAAGGTTGAAAAAAGAGGTTCCAAAAAAATCGCTGTTGCCTTACAAGCTCAATAAGGTGTATGTGAATCCAGATTACTCATTCAACAACAAAGCGACAAAGGAAGATGCCTACAGCGTAAACGGAATTAACTTTATTCAAGACCCCGAATTCTTCAAACCAAGCCGGATGACTCCCTACATTTTGTTTAAGGAAGGCCAAATTTATAACCCAAAAATCTCTCGCCTTACCAGTAGCCGACTGTCTTCCATCGGAGCTTATAAGTTTGTGAACATTCGCTACGAACCGGCTTTTGATGAAGTAAGCGATCAAGACACTTTAGGCCTAGATGCCAATATCTACCTGTCGCCTTTAAAGAAACGGTCTGTGCGAGCAGAGCTAAAAGCGGTGACCAAATCGAACGGTTTTGCAGGCCCTGCCTTGGCCATGGTGTACAGCAATCGTAATCTTTTCCGAGGCGGAGAAACGCTCAACCTTTCGGGGAATTTTGGTTACGAGTTGCAACTGAGTTCAGGTGATAATAAAGGCCTAAGCAGTACACAAATTGGTTTTGAAACGGGGCTGGTGATACCGCGTTTGCTCATTCCTTTTAATGTAAAGGATACTGTACTTTATGCCGTACCAAAGACGAATATCAAGTTTGGTTACGACTTATTCAAGCGCAGCGACCTCTATAACCTCAATGCGTTGAATACCAGTTTTGGTTACAACTGGCGAAAGAATCAAGCGATTTATCATGAGTTCAACCCCATAAATATTAACTACGTCAACACCTCTAATATCACTCCTGAGTTTCAAGAAATTCTTGACCAAAACACTTTTCTGCAAAGTAGTTTTGAACAACAACTAATCACAGGTACTACCTACAGCTTTATTTATAATCAGCTTACTGAAGGTAAAAAGCGAAACCCGATTTTGCTGGTGACTAACTTTGAGTTTGCAGGAAATGCTTTGGATTTGGTAAGTAAAGATAGCAATGGCGATGGGCAAGAAACACTGTTCGGAATTGCTTATGCGCAGTTTTTTAAAGCTGACTTAAACTTTGTTTATAACTATCGCCTCAGTAGTAAGCAAACCATAGTCGGACGACTGTTTGGTGGGTACGGTCTGCCTTATGGCAACTCCGAAACGCTTCCATTTTCTAGGCAGTTCTTCTCTGGCGGCCCTTCTAGTATTCGGGCTTTCAGAAGCAGATCACTCGGGCCGGGGTCCTATAATCCTACCGAAACCGATCAAGGCTCGTTCTTTGACCGAGCGGGGGATATTCGACTAGAAGCCAATATTGAATTCCGTTTTCCGATCTACTCTTTCTTAAAAGGGGCGCTCTTTGTTGATGCCGGTAATGTTTGGCTCAATAATGAAAATGCAGATTTGCCAGGCGGAAAATTCAGTAAAGACTTTATTAAAGAATTGGGTATTGGCTATGGCGCTGGGCTAAGGGTCGACATCCAAAGCTTTGTCATCCGGTTTGATTTGGCGAGCCCTTTCAGCAAACCCTATTTACCGGTTGGTCAACGCACGGGTTTCGACCTCTCTGAAATACTCTTCAACTTTGGAATAGGTTATCCTTTTTAGGAAAGAACAAACTGCTTCAATTTATCTCTTAGAAAAAAAATTCCCAAGAGATAGCGTAATTAAGACTTATGCAGCATAAATGATCTGCGAACACTCCTCCTTGGAGAAGGAGGCTGGGTGGATTGACTCTATTAGTATATGCAAAATTAAGAATGGCTATTGTATCCACTTATGCCTCATGCCCCCGTCCGACCTTCGGTACCGATGGGCTTACCGTCAGTACCGAAGGTCGGACGGGAGATTGTAGATAAAATACATTATTCCTAATTGTATCAATCACTTAAAACAGGCGTTTCCATTGACTAATCGTAGATTTTATCATCTTCCAAAAATTTATAGCTCAATTTCACCCCGTTACGTGAGCTATAAAAATATTTTTATAGCTCACAAAATAGCTATATATTGAGCTATAAACCTGAACTTTATAGCTCATGCTGTGGAACTGGCAACAAAAAGACTGGCCTAATTTTGTTTATAATGAAGAACAATTCTCAAGTGATGAGAATCGATTTCTGCATAATGCAGGTCTTCTATTAGGCAGCATGAAACACATTAGTGTTGATGATCAAGAGGTTTTAAAAGTCGATCTGATCATGAATGAGGCTTTTAAAACCTCAGAAATTGAAGGAGAGGTTCTCAACCGAGACTCGTTACAATCTTCAATCCGAAAGCATTTTGGTTTAAAAACAGACCAAAGAAGAATTTTACCTGCCGAACAAGGCATTAGTGAAATGATGGTTGATCTTTATTCCAACTACAAAAAATCTTTGGATCATGAGCAGCTTTTTGCTTGGCACGAAATGCTCACAAGAGGCCGAAGAGATTTAATAGAGATTGGCCAATACCGTACTCATGACGACCCGATGCAAATTGTTTCTGGCTCTATCAATCAGCCTAAAGTTCATTTTGAAGCTCCGCCATCAGATAGAGTGGAACAAGAAATGCATGCCTTTATAGAATGGTTCAACACCGCTAAAATCGAAAATGCACTTGTCCGTTCTGGCATTGCACATTTATATTTTGAAAGCATTCACCCTTTTGAAGATGGCAATGGCAGAATTGGCCGAGCGCTTTCTGAAAAGGTACTTTCTCAACATTTAGAGCACCCCACGCTAATTGCCATTTCCCAAATCATTCAGTCTGATAAAAAGAGTTACTACGAAGCATTACACGCCAATAGTTTTAAGCTGGACATTAACAAATGGCTTAAATACTTCTGCAAAATGGTCTTAGAGGCACAAGATTATACGCAAAGGATGATCGATTTTCTGATTCAGAAAGGGAAGTTCTATCATCGTTTTAATGTAGAACTCAATGAGCGACAAAGCAAAGTGATTGAGCGCATGTTTAGAGAGGGTATTGAAGGGTTTAAAGGCGGCTTGAGTGCTGAAAACTATATCCGCATAACTGGAACAACCAGCTCTACGGCTACCCGAGATTTGCAAAAACTAGTAGAAATGGGCGCCCTTCTTCGAAAAGGCGAAAGAAAGAGCACACGCTATTTTCTTGATATGAAGTGACTCCACTTCTCAGAAAATTAGGCCATAGGGGTTCTTTAGCATTGATTAAAGTGCTACTGCATCATTAATCCACCCATCTGACCTTCGGTACCGATGGGCTTCCCGTCAGTACCGAAGGTCGGACGGAAAAAGGGGGGTAAGTAAAACTGCTCACCAGCTTTAAGCGCTATGAAATTAAGTTTCCACACAAGCCCAATCTTTTGTATGTTTAAAATGTAAACAGTTACGCTTTTTAAACCCAACGATATGGCAACTCCTGAAGAAATGGTGCAAACCATGATCAATAACCTTCCCGAAAAAACAGGCAAATCTTTAACCGAATGGCAGACTTTATTGGCTGCTACTGAGCTTCAGAAACACGGTGAAATTATGAAACTGCTGAAAGGCGAACATGGCGTTACCCACGGTTTTGCTAACCTAATTGCACAGGTATACCTAAAGCCCGAGTTGCTCGAAAACAAGGTGGCTGATAATCCAGATGAGGATTTACTGGCCGGAAAAGAGGCCATTGCGGAAGTGTACAAGAAAGCCAAAGCACTTTTCGAAAACCTAAATGGCGAAGTAGAATTTGCTTACAAGAAAACCTACATCAGCCTTCGGACCCCAAAAAAGCAGTTTGCCTTATTACAGCCCAGCACCAAAACGAGGGTTGATATTGGCCTCAATTTAAAAGGCGTTGAACCAGCAGGAATAGTAGAAGCCGCAGGCAGTTGGAACGGCATGGTTACCCACAGAATCAGGCTTTCTTCGGTGGAAGAAGTAGATGCCTCTTTGGCCACTTGGGTACAAAAAGCCTACGATGCCAACAGCTAATGAATAAGTTTCAGCCTGTTGACTTTCAGGATTTAGATGATCTTTTCTCCTTTCTTTCTGAGCATGAACTCAAAATCGTTGAGGCTTTGAGAGGCTTGGTTTATGAGTGTATTCCTCAAATCAAGGAGAAGCTTTCTTACAATGTGCCGTTTTTTCGCCTACGCAAAACCGTTTGCTTTATCTGGCCCGGAGCTGTGCCTTGGGGTGGCACTTTCGAAGGCGTGCAATTCGGATTTACTTATGGCCATTTGCTCACCGATGAAAATGGGTATTTGGCTGCTGGAAAAAGGAAGTACGTCCGCACCAAAACTTTCAAGTCTTTGAACGAAATCGACTTCGACCAATTGAGAATCTTGCTTTTTGAGGCCGCAGAAATTGACGCCCAGAAAAGGTAATTGCAAACAATTTTTTGAGGAAGGTGAGATAGAATCAATTCGCATTGATTAAACTTATAGTCGGAACCCAAAAGCAGCAAGCCATGTCGAACCAAGGTTTAATTATTGAAGAACGCAGCCGAGATATTGGCGATTTTATTGTCGGCAGACTAATTCCTTTTAGGAAAAAGCGCATGGTAGGGCCTTTTATTTTTATCGACCACATGGGGCCGGTTACGATTAAGCCCGGCCATTATATGGACGTTGGGCAGCATCCGCATATCGGCCTTTCTACACTCACTTATTTACTGGAAGGCGAAATTACTCACCGCGATACCTTGGGCACAGAACAATTGGTTACTCCAGGTTCGGTAGGTTGGATGACGGCCGGAAAAGGAATTGTGCATACCGAACGCACGCCCCAAAACAGGCGAGACGGAACTGAATTCACCGCCCACGGTTATCAAATCTGGGTCGCCCTTCCGAAGGAATTAGAGTTGATGGAACCTCAGTTTTCTTATACCCCAAAAGAGGATTTGCCTACTTGGGAAGAAAAGGGTTTGCAGTTTAAGTTAGTCGCTGGCCAAGGTTTTGGACATCAATCGCCTGTGCCCGTTCATTCCGAATTGTTTATGGTGGAAGTAAAATCTACTACCGAAGCCCTACTGAATATTGATGGTCAGCTTTCAGGGGAAATCGGAATTTGCATTGTGGAAGGGCATATTATGGCCTGCGATGAACGCGTAAACAAAGGCAATATGTTGGTGTCGAAAGAAGAAGACCTTTGCAAAATTACACTCGGAGAAAACACACATTTATTGATTTTTGGCGGGCAGCCTTTTCCAGAAGAAAGACATATCTACTGGAATTTTGTGGCCTCAGAAAAAGCCACACTTGAAGCGGCCAAAGTACGCTGGAAAGCCAAAGCCTTTGATATGGTGCCCGGTGAAACTGGTTATATTCCGTTGCCGGGTTAACAGGTAATATTTGGTTCAGATTCTTTAAATTGAATTATGCTTACCTACGATTCCCTTATTACTCGCCTTCAGGAAAAGCTTCAAGAGGAGAAACACTTGACCTGCCATAAAATCATAAGGCAGTTTATTCATCTTTTTGAGCAGTTGAAAACACGCGAAATTCCGATTGAAGCACTAGAAGAACCCATTGACAGACTTGACAAATTTCTGGAAATTGAACCCCTTCGTTTTAGTCAACTAAGACCGTTAAAGGCGAATATCTACAATATATTGAGAAAGCAATTCGAAATACTTCCTCCAAATTTCTATAAGGGTCAGTGGATGATTTTAGGTATGTTGATTTTTGGAATACCCATGGGAACAGCCCTTGGAAGCATGGCATTTATGGGAGTGGGCATTCCTATAGGACTCGCCATTGGCATTGCGAAAGACAAAAAGGCTCAGGCAGAAGGCAAAACGCTTACGGATATTTAGGCCTTCAACGCGGCTGTGATTCCATTATAAATCGTTTCTATTTCAGCAATACGAATACTGAGTTCATCAAAGGTTTCCTTGTCTGCCTTAATTTGTAAAGCCTCCAAAGCTTTCACTAAATCGGTAGCGCTGAGGTGTCGCGCTGGCGGAAGCATTTTATGGGCTTCGTTTTTAAGGCTATCTCTAATTTTAAGCTCAATTGCCATTTTCAAGTTCTCGATACTTCGGGCAGAACTCGACTTAAAAATATCAACCATTTCGTTTACAAATTCGTCATCTCCCATTTCGCGCAAACCGGAAAGGTCAAACTTTGGCACTTCGGTGACTATTTCAGCAACCGGTGATTTCTTCATTTTAGTTTTCATGGTTTCCACACGAATCATTTCTAACAATGCATTTTCGTCAAATGGCTTTCTCAATATTCGGTCAAATCCAGAGTCCAAACTCTCCTTCATTTCTTGTTCCGAAACGGTGGCAGTAAGTGCAACCATCGGAATTTGACTGTTATTTCCTTGTGTCTTTCGAATCTGCTTCACCACTTCTAAGCCACTAAGGCCGGGCATTTTCACATCCAGAATGGCAATATCGAACACTTGCGCTTGAAGTGCGGCAAGGGCTTCGGTTCCATCTTGGGTCTGCACCAACTTGATATCGTGACTCTTAAAAATGGTTTCCAAAAGCTTTAGGTTGAAGGGCTCGTCATCGGCTACCAAAACCGAAATCCCTGAAAGGTGAATCAGCTTTTCATCCTTGGCTTTCACTTCTTCTTTTAATCCTTCGCCAATGGTAAAAGGCAAAATCAAAATCATTTCTGTGCCTTTTCCAATTTCACTTTCAATCAAAAATTCTCCTTTCTGAAGTTTTACCAGCATGGCCGAAATGGCCAAACCAAGGCCAGTTCCTTTGGACTCATCGGTTACCGAGGCTTGCTCAAACTCTTCAAAAATTCTAGCTTGTTTGTCCTTCGGAATTCCCACGCCACTGTCTTTAACCGCTATTCGCAGGCTCACTTGATTAGCCGATTTAGCATGTACCGAAGCACTCAACTGAACATAACCTTTATCGGTAAACTTGATGGCGTTGTGTAATAGATTCAGAATAATTTGGCGCAGGCGATGTTCATCGCCCACCACAAACTGCGGAATGTTATCAAACTCCGTTTTTAACTTCAAGCCCTTTTCATCGGCCATTTCCTCAAAAATGCGAGCCGTTTCATGCATCAACAATTTTAGGTCGAAGGCTTCTTGGTTCAACTTTACTTTGTTGGCTTGTAGTTTCGAAAAATCGAGGATGTCGTTCAATAAATGAAGCAAGTGATCGGAAGAGCTTTTAATGATTTGTAGCTGCTCTTTTTGTTCTCCGGGTTGTGCGTTTTTCAGCAATTGGTTGGTAAAGCCCGAAATAGCATTCATTGGCGTACGAATTTCATGGCTCATATTCGCCAAGAATTTCTCTTTGGCTTCGCCCAATTCTTCTGCATTCTTTTTGGCTTCGCGAAGCACTGCTTGGTACTTTCTATTTCGGCCTACATAATTCAATTGGCTAATGAGTGTGATCAACAAAAGCGCACTGGACAATGCCGAAAAAATAACCACTTCACGATTGGTGTCGCTGGCCAAAGCCTGAATATCCTTAACGTGATCTCTACCCTCTTCGAGTTCATGAGATTCAAGCGAATTGATAACATCGATAATTTTATTCTGAAATACCTGCGATTCCTTTTCAAGCGTAGAAAGTTGATAACGTAATTCTGAGCCTTTTTCGATACTCTCTTCTTTCGCCTTGGCCAGTTCTGACATAATTTCTGATTGGAGTATTTCTGATTGGGTTGGCGCTACACTGGTATCTGCTTTTATTCTGTTCTCTTTCTTTTTCACAGCATTAGTAAGAAACCTTCCAGCTTTTTTAAAGAAGCCGTTCTTTTCAGGGGTGATGGTATCCGCCTCGGCCAATAATTGAGGCATTTTCTCCATTTTCTGAGTTAAATCTTCCAATGTGTTTTCAAGCAAATCAGAATTAATGGCCGTCAACTTGGTTTGTACTTTTGCACGCTCCTTGATCAAAAAGGAAAGCGAATCGCAAAGCTCGAGCATTTCTTCCCTTTCAAAATAGTTTGTCTCTAGGGAGTCAATCAGGTACTGGCTATTGTCTAAGGCCTCATTAAAACTCCGGATATAATCAGGGTTAGGTCTGTTTCGATAAGCATCAATTTGTGTTTCCATTTCATTCACAAAAAAGGATACATCCTTCAGGATCAATAAATTATAGTTTTGCTCTGCATTTTGCTGCAGCTCACTCACCATGTTGTTCAACCTTTGATAAGCTTTATATCCTGCCACCGAAATAATAACGGTAAGCGCGATTAAAGTCAAGTTGATCAACCAGGCCCAGCTAAGTCTATTATTAAGTTTGAAACGAGTCATCTATCGGCTAACGCTAAAAAAATAAAATATTGAAAATTACTTTCTCAATATACGCTAGATAACCTTTCAGCAGGCAATATGTTCAACTCAAAAAAAGCGAAAGGCACCCAACTGGGCACCTTTCGGTAATCAATTATTGAAATAAGTTGATAAGTAAGTTGGTTACTACTCTCGCTTGTACTTCAAAAACTGAAGTCGTTTCTCCGTCAATTGAAACTTCAACTTGAGTGGCAGAGTCAAACTCCAACTCACCTAGTAATTGGTTTTCCTTATAAGTGGCTACAATTAGCTCATAATCTCCTTCTGGCATAAAGGCCAAAGTAAAATCACCATTTAAACTACTTGCTACAGCACTGTTGATTGAATTCTCAAACCTTGAATTACCCTCTGTTGGTTCATTCATTTCAGATTCTTCAAAAGTACCTTCTAGATAAGCATACACAACTACTTTATCAGCGTCTTGCATGTTATCTTCATCCACAGTTCCTTTAATCATACCTGCGGTAGATTTAGTAATTAATCTGGCAGTTGGTCTTAAATTAAACTCACCGTTACCTTTTTTCACAAGAGCCTTTCTCAAGTCTACATCAAGAACAAGTTCAGTCATACCGTTGGCCATTACATCAAAGTCACCCATAATTTTATAGCCTGAAGTTGATCCACTTGGCACATCGATTTCATCGGTAGAACCATTGACATACTTCACATAGGCTTGATTGGTAGAAGTCAAGATTAAACGAATTTCATCGTATGCTCCTGCTTCCAATTCCGTTTCACCCAAAATATAAGTTTCACCGTTTTGGTAATCCATTAGATTGAACTCTTTTGGAGACTCAAACATGATTGAATTCTGTACTTGCCCATTGGCTATAAATTGGGCTTGGTCTACTGACAAGAAAACGCCAGTGATATTCTCTGCATCCACTGCAGCATCTGTTGCCTCCAGTCTAGCGGTTCCTGTTCCATCAAGTTCATTTGAATTGTCGTCATCGCAGCTCGCAAATATTAATGTTGGAATAATTAATAGCGTTGCGACTAATAATTTTAGATTTTTCATACCTCTCAGTTTTGTTTAGAATTTTACTGATAACCATAAGGCGAACTTGATGCCGAGCGTGCCAAAGCCTTCTCATTGGTCTATTTTGGGCTTTTTAAATAATTCAACATTGAGATTCCTTTCACTTCGAGAAAAGCTTTGTCATTTTGAAAAAGGAATCGGCCAAACTATACTTTTCGTTGGTATGCCCTCGCCTCACTGACAAACGAAACCTTCTATTTGCATACTTTTATAAAATGAGAATTGAAAGCGCAGTGGATTTTTCTATTTTTGAAGAAGCACAAAATTCAATTTCAATTTATGGCGAAGGCAAAGGCAGAAGTGAAGGAAACCCCGTTGATGAAGCAGTACAACGCCATCAAAGCCAAACACCCAGGGGCACTATTGCTTTTTAGGGTGGGTGATTTCTATGAAACCTTTGGCGAAGATGCCAGTAAGGCCAGTAAGGTGCTGGATATTGTGCTCACCAAACGTGCCAACGGTTCTGCCAGCCACATTGAATTGGCTGGTTTTCCACACCATTCTCTCGATAATTATCTGCCAAAATTGGTACGTGCGGGTAATCGTGTTGCCATTTGCGATCAGCTGGAAGATCCTAAATCGGTAAAAGGAATTGTCAAGCGCGGGGTGACTGAATTGGTAACTCCTGGCCTTTCCTTCAACGATAATGTACTAGACAAAAAGCGAAACAACTATTTGGCTTCGCTCTTCTTCGACAAAGACCAAGTCGGCATTTCCTTTCTTGACCTTTCTACCGGTGAGTTTTTAACTGCCCAAGGGTGCAAAGAATATATAGACAAACTCGTGCAGAGTTTAAACCCTTCGGAATTCATTTTCTGTAAATCGAATCGAGAGGTTTTTTACGAACGTTTTAAAGAATCGCATAACACCTATCATTTAGATGACTGGGTATTTGCCTATGATTATACTTACGAAAAACTGACCCGCCATTTTGAAACCGCCAACCTCAAAGGTTTCGGTATTGAAAGCCTGGGTTTGGGCATTATTGCTTCGGGCGCTATTCTTCATTATTTGGAAGAAACCGAACATAAGGAAGTAAAGCACATTGCTTCGATCAGCAGAATTGAAGAAGACAAATACGTTTGGCTCGATAAATTCACCATCCGAAACCTAGAATTAGTTTACCCTCAACAAGAAGGTGGTGTGCCGTTGATTAACATTCTTGATCACACCCATACTCCAATGGGCAGCCGCTTGATGAAACGCTGGATGGTGCTTCCCCTAAAGGAAAAAAGCAGAATTGAAGAGCGCCTTTCTATTGTGGATGCCTTTGCAGAAAACACGGAACTGCGTGATCAGATCTCAATTCACCTCAAGCAAATAGGTGATTTGGAGCGTTTGATTTCTAAAGTGGCTGTAGGCAGAATCAATCCGCGCGAGATGAACCAACTGCGCAAAGCCTTGGAAAACATCCGCCCTATTCAAGGTTATGCAGCCAATGCGGCACACAAATCTCTGCAAGCCCTTGCGGATCAAATGAACCCTTGCGATAAGCTGCTCGAACGTATTCAAGCCCAATTGAAGGAAGAAGCGCCTATGTTGGTGCATCAGGGTAATTTTGTACAAGATGGTGTAGACGAAGAGTTGGATGAACTTCGAAAAATATCACATTCTGGAAAAGATTACTTGCTGCAAATTCAGCAACGAGAAACAGAACGCACGGGCATTACTTCTTTAAAAATTGCCTACAATAGGGTTTTCGGTTACTATTTAGAGGTCACAAATTTGCACAAAGACAAAGTGCCTGCTGAATGGATCAGGAAACAAACTTTGGTCAATGCTGAACGCTACATTACTGAAGAGCTGAAAACCTACGAAGACAAAATCTTAACAGCCGAAGATAAAATTCAGGCCATCGAACAGCAGATTTTCCTTGACTTGGTTTCGTTTGCGGCTGAATACACTGCTCAAGTACAGCAAAATGCCAAGGTGGTGGGCATGTTAGATTGCTTGATTTCCTTCGCCACCGTGGCCGAAATAAACCACTATTGCCGCCCTCAAATCAATGAAAAAATGATCATTGATATTCAGGAAGGTCGCCATCCTGTGATTGAAAAGCAATTGCCTGTGGGCGAAAGCTATGTGCCGAATGATGTTTTTCTGGACGATCATACGCACCAAATCTTAATCATTACAGGGCCCAACATGGCGGGTAAGTCTGCGCTCCTACGTCAAACTGCTTTGATTGTATTGATGGCACAAATGGGTTGTTATGTTCCGGCCAAAGCCGCCACTTTAGGCATTACAGACAAGGTATTTACGAGAGTAGGTGCCAGCGACAACCTATCGAAAGGCGAGTCTACTTTTATGGTAGAGATGACTGAAACGGCAAGTATACTTAACAATTTGAGTGATCGAAGTTTGGTGCTGATGGACGAAATTGGCCGAGGCACCAGTACTTACGATGGAATTTCCATCGCTTGGTCCATTGTGGAATACTTGCACAACCACGACAAGTTCAAACCGAAAACCCTTTTTGCTACGCATTACCATGAACTCAATCAGTTGCAAGAAGACTTTCCAGCCATTAAGAACTTTAATGTTTCGGTAAAAGAAGTGGGCAACAAGGTGATTTTTATGCGCAAGCTCAAAGAAGGCGGTAGTGAACACAGTTTTGGTATTCATGTGGCGCAAATGGCGGGCATGCCAAACCCCGTAGTGATTCGTGCTGCGGAAATTATGCACCATTTAGAAAAGGATAAAATCCGCAACCAAACGGATGACAAGATGAAGGATTTGCCAAAGAACAACTTTCAGTTGAACCTCTTTGAAGCCGACCCTACTTTCATGGAAATCAAGGAAATTCTAGACACTTTAGACATCAACACCATTTCGCCTGTAGAAGCACTGCTAAAACTGAATGAAATTAAAGGGAAGTTGAAGAAGTAGAATTCCCAAAGACAGCTTTAACTTTACCAAGATAAATTACCTCATAACTATAGAACGAGATAGCATAACCAAACATAAAGTCTCTCGATAAACGCATCACGAAGGAAAAGCATTATCAAAAATTATAAATATCATAGTCCTGAAGGGACGATATATCATAACGGAGGACGAAGTCCTTCGGAAGGAAGTTACCAAAGGGTCACTTCAGCCCTGAAGGGGCGAAATACTAATCCCACACATATCTTTCGTCATAGTCAACTTTGTACTTGATAAGAAAGGCTCTATACTCTTCCTGAAAAGACTTGACAAGATGATGCTCATGCTGATTTTCGATATAAGTAATTACCTTATCTACTTCCGTTGGGCTGACAGAAAATGCCCCATAACCATTCTGCCAATAGAAGTTACTTAAGGTTTCATGCTGA
Source organism: Roseivirga sp. (assembly GCF_034669765.1). Lineage (GTDB taxonomy): Bacteria > Bacteroidota > Bacteroidia > Cytophagales > Cyclobacteriaceae > Roseivirga. The sequence goes on along the minus strand of NZ_JAXMOQ010000001.1, from coordinate 568,666 downwards.
GTTTTCATCCATTTTGAAGAACTCATTTTAAGTTCTTTAATCAATTGAGATAAGGCTATATTCTTAGAAAGCCTGCACAAAACATGTATGTGATCAGTATAACCACCAACTCTTAAAGCTGTACAGTCCAGGTCTTTGCAAGTACCTGCAATATATTGATGTAACTCCTTTTCGTAAGGCGGATGTATTTTAGTATGACGATGTTTCGTGCTAAATACAATGTGTATGTAATTTTGAGCTAACGACTGACCCATTATTTATTTACTCTAATATTCACAATAGGAATAATTTAAAGAAAATATTTCTTCTAATACATTTGAGAAGGACATATTTAAACCAAAGTATCTCGCCCCTTCAGGGCTTTAAGAGTCTAGTTCTTTTCGTGGATGGGCTATGCCCATCCTTATGATATTTCACCCCGCTGGGGCTTGATGTCTGCATAATCCAACAAGCTCGTAACTTCAACTTGATTAATGGAGATCATTCTCCCTTGGTAGAACCCTCCAGAAATTCTCATTTCGACTTTTAATGACGTGATTTACCTCTGTTGACAGAAATCAACTTTTGGAGAGTTTTCGCATATTAAAAATCGGGTTAAGGTTAATAGACCATGAGCTCCGATGTCTCGGAGTGTTGGTTGTTTAGCATTTCCGCTCCGAACAGACAGACTCTCGCGGTTTCGTTTTTCAAACTCAACCTCAGAGTGACGGTTGAGTTTAGCATTTTTCTGGAAGACCAGACAACTCATACACAAGAATGGTTTGTATATTTTCGTTATTTTTGATAAAAAGAGCCGTATGCGCAGCGCAGATATTAGGAAGGGACTACACGATTTTATCAACAAGTCAGATGACAAATCACTTGAAGCGCTGTATTCAATTGTGCAATCTGGTATAGATGAATCTGATTATACGCTGAGCCCTCAACATAAAGCTCTTCTGGAAGAAAGACTTGAAGAACATGAAAAGTACCCAAACTCTGGTTCAAGTTGGGAAGAAGTTAAAGACCGAGTGAAGCTGCTAGTTGTTTAGTATTTCCGCTCCGAACGGACAGACTCTCGCGGTTTCGTTTTTCAAACTCAACCTCAGAGTGACGGTTGAGTTTAGCATTTTTCTGAGGTTGCCTTACTTAACTTGGAAAGTTTTCAGTTGAGAAAATCAAGGCAAAGAAAAGAATCCGATGCTTCGGAGTGACGGTTGATAAACAAAAAAGCCCTCTTTCAAGGGCTTTTGTAATCTTTCTTTTGGTAAAGGCTTAGTCCTTTCCGTAAAGTGCTTTTCCTGTTTCGTAGTATTTATCACTTTCAACCCAAAAAGGAGTTTCATCGGCATTTCCGATAAGGCGCGAAGCCAAAACATAACTGCTGAAGAATTTATAGAGATAGTCATAATCTACAGTTTCAGGATTGTCGCCTGCTTTGTGGTAGTACTTCGTTACATCGCCATCGAAAGAGCGGAAACCTAAGCTATAAGTCGGTGCTGGAATTCCCTTTCGGGCAAAACTCACATTATCCGATCGGTCGAAAAGCCCTTGCTCACCTGCTGGATCGTCAATAGCGGTAAGACCATAAGCCGTGTTTGCATCTTTTATCAATTGCGGCACTACCGTAAATCTTTCTAAGCCAACTACAGTAGAAATGGTGGTGTCGTTATAACCAGCGTTGTCGCTATTCCAGCAAAACACAATTTCGTTCAATGGAATAATTGGGTTATCAGCCATCCAACGACTTCCGATCAGACCCTTCTCTTCGCCTGTATAAAGCACGAATAGCGCTGATCTTCTCATTGGGTATTTACCAATGTTCTCTGCTGCAGAAAGCACCGTTACCGTACCTATCGCATTATCGCGAGTACCGTTGTAAATAGAATCTCCAGTTTCGTCTGGCCTTCCAATGCCTACGTGATCGTAGTGTGCTGAAAACATAATGAACTCATCCTTTAATTCAGGATCAGTACCTTCAATCATAGCCAACACGTTCTTATCTTTGGTCAACTCATTGATCATTCCTTTGATTTCAATATTCGCCCTTTTGATGCTGCGCGTCATCATAAATTTTTGGGTCGAATTGTCCGCGTCCTTCAACCAAAGCTGAGGAATGATTCTTCCTTCATCACCATCAGGATCGATACTCAAGCTAGTACTTCTGAAACGAGCACCTACCTGTTCAAATGAAGTAGGAAGGTTATAGAATTCCACGATTCCTGCCGCTCCATTTTCTAAAGCCAATTGGTATTTCTCACGGCTAAATTGAAGAATTTGACGTGTGTCGGTAGCTTCTCCATCGCCAATTTTGGCAAACACGATTTTTCCTTCTACGTCCTTGCCTTCATAATCGGCTGCCAATGCGTAATTGAGAAATACGATTTCGCCTTCCACTTTTTCGCTTTGACCTTCGAGCACCAGCAGGTTTGTACCTAATTCGAAATTCTTACCTGAGAAGTTTAAAGTAGCAGACTCTGCTGGGCTTTTCTTTCTTAAAGGAACAGACTGAAAATAGCCATCGGCACCTGGCACAGGCTTCGCTCCATATGCTTTCAACTGATCAGCGATGTAATCTGCAGCGATTAAAATTTCAGGAGAACCAGTATCTCGGCCCTTCATTTCATCAGAAGCCAAATAGTAAATATGTTCCTTAATGGTTTCTTGATTTACCGTAGCATCGGTTTTTTCTTTGTCAGTTTTGGGGCTACAGGCGGTACCAATAAACAGTAACAAACCTGAAAAAAGGAGGGTCTTTTTCATATTATTTCAATTCAAAATATTTGAAAACAGGATAATCTACAGTCTTTTCGTCAATACCGTTCTTCTGGAAATACTCATCGAAGAAGTTCCAAGTCACCAACCCGTCATCAGACTGTGGCTCTAACATATAGAATATCAAGTTGGCCAAAGGCTGGGCCAAGTCTACCCAATAATCTCCTTTACCAAATTTCATTGTTGCGCTCTCATAGGCTCCTTCAATAGTCGCCATGTTGTGTTTTTCGAAAGGTCTTTGCGCTATTTCAAGTTTGGTGGCTTTAAATGCCTGACCTGTTGCTCTCACATTCTTCTCAAACTTCGTCACTTTCACACCATTCTTCATTAGGTGCTCAGCAATGTTGGCAAACTCGGCTGGAATAATGTAGCCCTTTGGTAAAATAGCTGAAACTGTTGGTGTAAAAGCACTGTAGTTGACTACATCAGGCAGCTCAACTATTTCTGGCTTTCTTATATAACGCGTTCCCGGTCTGTTGCCTTCTGTTTCATCATAAGCCACATAATTATAGGCTCTGTATGCAGGAATTTTTTTGTCCAAAGCTGTCATTTCGAATCTTACTCCTTTGCTTACTTTTCCTCCTTGTTCTTTCACCAATTGAATGGCAGCGGCTTCTGCTTGCGCATTTACCTTCAACATTTCCTTCCCATTCTTATTGGTAAACTCAAGGATTTCTCTGACAAAAGCATAAGTAGAATTAATACGCTGGTATAAACGCTCATGCGCAAAAGCTTCGCTCAAAATGGCCATTCTATTTCTTAATCCAAATTGGTTCACTAGGTACCTTGGGTGGTGGTTATAGGTGGTAATTGACTTAATCGGCCAGCCTTCTCTTTGTGGGTAGAAGTAGCCGTATGGACCTAAGTATACATTGTCTTTCTTTTTTACTTGGTCAGTTACCTCAGGAAGAATTCTATCCCAAGTAAAATCGTATGGTGCTTTTTCACCTGCCGTATGGTAGCTTGGAGCCCATGTCAGAGAGTAGCCATGCCAAACGCCATTGGTAGTGTGTAAATCAACGAATAGCGCAGGATCCCAAGGCACGATGATGTTTTGAATAAGTCCGTTGGTTTCTAAAGCTTCTTGCTTCATGCCGTCACGGTTCAAGTCCCAACCTTGGCTGGCCTCTCTAATTCCTACTTCTTTTGGGCTGTCTTCTTGCGAAGGTCTACGGCCTGCCTCCATTTTGTCGTTGGAATCGGTATTGTAAATAGGTGCAAAAAGGATGATTTGGTTATCCAAAAGATATCCCTTGTCTCCGTGAAGGATTTCGCGCAGCATTACCTGCACCGCTTCTTTTCCTTCTACTTCACCAGAGTGAATATTTCCTTGGATATAAATGATCGGTTTGCCACTAGCTTTTGCTTCGGCTGGGGTGCTCACTTTTGGATTGGCCAAAACCAACACAGGAATGTCTTTTCCTTCCAAACTCGTGCCCATCGAAATACGGCTTACCTTGTTGGTTCCTTTGCTCACGGCATCAATAAAGGCCATCACATCGGCATAAGTAGAAGTCTTCTCGTAATTCGAAAGTTCTGGGGTAGTCAATAATGATTTAGGTAAGTCTTGCGCAGTTACAGAAAAGGCAAAACAACTTAAGATCAAAAGATAAAAAAGTCTCATAATTATCAATTTAGGGTTGGTGAAATTACCAAAAACAAACTGATGTTTTTCTATTTTCAAATTGCTTTTATTTCCCTTTTATATAGGCGGTACAGCCTTTAATCGTATCCTTTTATAACTTCAATAGACCAATGAAACCCTTATGAACAGACGAAATTTTGTAAAGCAGACAAGTTTAATCACTGGCATTGGAGCTACTACAGGCTTCACCTTTCTTAATGCTCTTTTTGAACAAGACGGGTATAAAATGACCCCCTTGAGAAATAACGTTGGTTTTTTTACCGAGAAGGGAGGAACCATTGGCTGGATGGCTTCCAATAATGGAATTGTGGTGGTGGATACGCAGTACCAAGATTCAGTTGCCCACTTGATTGAAGAACTAAAGAAAAAGACCAGTCGGCAAATTGATCTTTTGATCAATACGCACCATCATGGCGATCATACTTCAGGCAATATTGCTTTTAAAGGCCTAGTTAAAGAGTTTGCCGCACACGAAAACTCTAAGTCAAACTTAGCCCGTACCTCAAGAAATCCTGAAAACACCCTTTTACCTGATACTACATACAAATCAGGTAAATGGAGTAAAAAAGTGGGAGACGAAACCATAGCGCTACATTATTTTGGCGCTGGCCATACAGATGGAGATTCTGTGGTTCATTTTGAAAATGCCAACATCGTTCATATGGGTGACTTACATTTTAACAGAAGACCACCCTTTATAGATAAATCAGCCGGGGCGAATATGGCCAGCTGGCAGGCGGTTCTTGAAAAAACTTATAATACCTTTGACAGCGATACGATTTTCGTTTACGGACACGCTGGAGAGGGCTATAATGTTCAAGGAAAGCGCGAAGATTTGAAGGCTTTTAGTAACTATTTGGGGAAATCGCTCGAGTATGTGAAAAAAGGTATTGATGGAGGAAAGACCAAGGAAGCTTTGTCGGATGTGAATGAAATTCCAGGTGCTCCTGAATGGAAAGGAAACCAATCTAGAACAATTGATGCAGCATATATGGAGCTGTTTGAAGGAAAATAATGATTTTTAAAAAGCTTATCTTATCTATTACAGTATTATTCTTTGCCCTTCCAAATGAGCATAATGGCGATGGCCTAAAGCTTCTGAATAAAATGCATAAACGCTACGAAGGCAAATGGTACAAAACCCTCACTTTTGATCAGCAAACCATTAGATACGATGAGGATGGTAATGTTGTGAGTGACAACGTTTGGTACGAAGCGATTCAAATGCCTGATAAGTTGGCCATCAAGTTTGATGAAATGGATAAGGGTAATGGAATGATTTTTAGAAATGATTCCATCTATCAACTGAAAGATGGAATTGTTACTGGCTCTAGAATAATGTACCATCCCTTGCTTATTTTAGGCTTTTCAGTTTATGATCAGCCCGCTGCAAAAACAGCCAATGCCCTTACTATTTTAGGCTTTGATTTAGATAAAACTCACCAACGAGATTATAATGGGAAAAAAGTATACGTTGTTGGAGCGCTAGAAGGAGATGAAACTTCAAACCAGTTTTGGATTGATAAGGAAACGCTTCTGTTTGTTAGAATGACTCAGAACTTTGGAAACGGACGAAATCAGGACGTTCATTTTAATAAATATGAGAGAATTGGTGGTGGCTGGATAGCCACTGAAGTAAAGTTTTATACGGACAAAAAATTAAGGCTTTCAGAAGTCTATACGAATATCAAATCTCCCAATAAGCTTTCTCCTGCAATATTTGAGCCCGCTAATTTCGAAGAAGCCAGATGGATGCCCTAAGGCCATATAAAATCAAAGCATAAAAAATGCCTATCAAAACTAATTGATAGGCATTTTTTATTTCGGCTTGATTAAATTATAAATCGAACAGGTGAGCGTTCAATTTTTTAAGCGCTTCTACTTTAGAGCCTTCATCTGTCAATAAAGAAATATTATGTCGGCTACCACCATAAGAAATCATACGGATTGGGATGCTGGTCAAAGCTTCAAAAATATTATTAACCACCCCTTTCCTTTCGGCCACAAAGTTACCCACTACGCAAATGATCGTTTGATTCTTATCCACCTCCACAGTACCGAATTTCTCCAGTTCTGCAAGAATTTTATTCAAATAAGTGTCATCGTCTATGGTCACTGAAACCGCTACCTCTGAGGTAGTAATCATATCGATTGGCGTTTTATACTTCTCGAAAATCTCGAACACCTTTCTTAAAAAACCATAAGCCAAAAGCATTCGACTTGACTTGATCTTAATAGCGATAATCCCATCTTTAGCAGCCAAGGCCTTAACATCATCAGAAGTGGTTGCCGTGCTAATCACGGTTCCCTTTGCCTCTGGCTGCATAGTGTTCAGCAAACGCACGGTAATTCCCATTTTCTGCGCTGGCCAAATGGAAGCAGGGTGTAAAATCTTCGCTCCGAAATAAGCAAGCTCCGCAGCTTCGTCAAAAGAAAGCTCCGCAATCGGGAAAGTTTTGTCTACCACTCTTGGATCGTTATTGTGCATTCCATCAATGTCCGTCCAAATCTGGATTTCAGTCGCATTAATGGCCGCACCTACCAAAGAAGCGGTGTAGTCACTTCCTCCACGTTGCAAATTGTCAATTTCGCCTTTATGATTTTTACAGATATAGCCTTGAGTGATAAAAATTGAAGCATCACCTTCCTTCGATAAAATGGCTTTCAGCTTCTCCGAAATCAGATCCAAATCCGGCTCCTCTTCCTCGTTGGTGCGCATAAACTCTAGGGCTGGAAGCAACTTTGCGTTTACACCAATTTCTTCTAAATAAAGCGTGAACAGCTTGGTGGACATCAATTCGCCTTGCGCAAGAATATCTCTGTTTAATGCTTCGTTAAAGGATATTTTAAGCGTGATGAGCAGGAACTCAAAATGCTCATCAATCATCTCTTGTGCTTCCGCTGCCTTTTCCGAAGTGGAAAATAAGGCCTCTATAAAAGTGGCGTAATGAGCTCGAAGGGCCTCAATCTTAGATTTGGCTTCAGGTTTATCACTCTTTGCCAAAGACTCTCCAATAGATACTAACCCATTGGTAGTGCCAGAAAGGGCAGATAAAACAACAATTTTAGGGTGCTCATCTCTGGTAATCAGCTGAGCCACTTGGTGCATTCGTTCCGGTTTACCAACCGAAGTGCCTCCGAATTTTAAGACCTGCATAAATTGATCTGGGAAAGTAATTTTGAAAACCTATTGATTAGAAGCCGAGCATTTTCACTGCAGTAATTGCAGCTTCATCACCTTTGTTACCGTGCTTTCCTCCGGCCCTATCCAAAGCCTGTTTTTGGGTATTTGGGGTAAGCACACCAAAAATCACGGGCTTATTGTATTTCAATGATACGTTGGTAATGCCATGGGCTACAGCATCGCAAATGAAATCAAAGTGACGGGTTTCGCCTTGGATTACACAACCCAAGCAAATCACAGCATCAATTTCTTCAATTTGGGCCATCCACTGAGCGCCCATCGAAAGCTCAAAGCTACCAGGTACCATTTTCTTTATAATGTTGCCCTTGCTGACTCCGTTGGCAATTAGCGTTTCATATGCGCCTTGATAAAGCGATTCTGTTACTTCTTCATTCCACTCTGAAACCACAATAGCGAACTTCTTCTTACTCATATCAGTAATATTTTTGCCGCTGTAATCGCTAAGACTTTTAAGGTTTGATGCCATAATGTTGATTGTGTATTGCTGTAATTTTATTGATAAGGTAGAATCGTGTTTTTAAACCCTGCTAAATAAAAAAGGTAAGACCTTACGACCTTACCTTCTTTGTTAATTATTTTTTGAATTAAGAATTAACTCCCGGCAAGGCCTTCTAGGCGAGCCTTATGCTTTCGTGCGCTAGCGTACTCAGCAGTACCAAAGTGGTTCTTAATAATATTGTCTAAAGGCTTAACAGCCGCTTTAAGGTCTCCTTGTTTTTCATAAGCCAAAGAAGCTTTCAACAAATAAGCTGGAGAAAAAGCATCGTCATCAGCAGTGCTTGCTGCTTTTTCGTATTCGCTAGCCGCATTGCTAAAGTTGCCCAGTTCCATGTAAGCATCACCGGTTAACTTGTAAGCTCTCGATTGAATCAACTCTTCTGATGAACTGAAGTTCTTCAAATGATCTAGGGCCAATTGAAATTGTTGCTCCTTTAAATAGATTACACCAGTATAATAGTTAGACAAGTTTGCCGCTTCTGTTCCGCCATAAATATCGATGATACTTAAGAAACCTAAGTTTCTACCATCGCCATTCAAGGCTAAATCAAGGCTATCTTGCTCGAAATAATACTGCGCCTGAAACATGTCGGCTTGAGCGGTTGTATTTTTGTTACTCTTGCTATAATTAAAGAAGAAAACAGCGCTGGTAATTACGATAATTACCAAGCCTACTATCATCCCAACAAAACCTGTTGGGCCTAGCTCTTTCTTCATTTTTCCAACTGTTGAGTTGGTATCGTTATGCGTGTCGTGTGCTTCTTCTGAAGTCTTTTGTGCCATCTCTTGAAAATTAGGTCGCAAATATAAGGAAAATGTTGAACAACAAGGGATTAAATCCTATTCGGTGATGAACGGATAGTCCTGTTGTACGTATACGTCTTTGTAAGCCTCAGACGGATCAGGATAATCTGACTCTTCTGCAAACTTAACTGATTCTTCCACAGTAGCTTTGATCTTCTTATCTATATCTTTCAACTCTGCTTCAGTAGCCCATTTGTTCTCCAAAATTTTGGCCCTTACTTGCTCAATTGGGTCTCTGTCTTTGTATTCGTTTAGTTCTTCTTTTGTTCTGTATTTCGCTGGATCAGACATTGAATGCCCTTTATAGCGGTAGGTTCTGAACTCCAATAAAGTTGGTCCATCACCTCTTCTTGCTCTGTCGGCAGCTTCTTCAACGGCAATGTGAACGTTTTCAGGACTCATGGCATCAACAGCTGCAGAAGGCATGTCGTAGGATTCGCCTAAAGTATGAAGGTCGGTTACGTTAGAAGTTCGTTGTACTGAAGTTCCCATGGCGTAACCATTGTTTTCGATTACAAAAATCACAGGCAGTTTCCATAACATCGCCATGTTCAATGCTTCGTGGAATGCACCTTGACGCACAGCACCGTCACCCATCATACAGATACAAAGCTTGCCTGTTTTATTATATTTTTCGGCAAAGGCAATACCAGCACCCAAAGGCACCTGACCCCCTACAATACCGTGACCGCCCATAAATCCAACTTCTTTGTCGAACATGTGCATTGAGCCACCTTTTCCTTTAGAAACACCCGTTTCTTTGGCCATTAGTTCGGCCATAATTGCATTTGGGCTTGTTCCTAAAGCCAAGGGCTGACCGTGGTCTCGATAGGCAGTAATCCACTTATCTCCCTTTTCCAAGGCAGAAACTGAACCACTAGAACAGGCTTCTTGTCCAATGTACAAATGGCAAAAACCTTTAATTTTTTGTTGTCCGTAAAGCTGTCCTGCTTTCTCCTCGAACCTTCTTTGTAGCAACATGTTCTCGAACCAGAACATATAAGTCTCCTTAGAGAACTTTGTCGCCTTTGTTGCTTTTGCTTTAGATGTTGCTTTAGTTGCGGCCATTCGTCAATATATTTGAAGGAAATCTCCGTTTCCTTTGCTTGTACAAGTTTAAATCGGAGTGCGAAAATAAGACAAAAACGTTCAACTTCGAAATTAATGCATCTCGAATCTCTCGGCCTTAACAATTTCAAGAATTACGAAAGTCTAAAGATCGACTTTTCGAAGGAAATCAACTGCCTGGTGGGGAAGAACGGAAGCGGTAAAACCAACCTGTTGGATGCTATTTACTACCTCTGCATCACCAAAAGCGCCTTTAACCCACAAGATGTCCAATGCGCCCTCCACGGCCAAGACTATTTTTCATTACGAGGAAAAATTATTTTAGGCGACCGAACGCACACACTAGTTTGTGGTTTGCAACTGGGAAAAAAGAAATTAATTAAGCTAGACGAGAAGCCTTATAAGAAAGCAAGCGAGCATATCGGCAAGTTTCCTGTGGTACTTATTGCCCCCAATGACACCGATGTAATCCGGAATGGCAGCGAAGACCGAAGACGGTTTTTCGATGGAATAATTTCGCAGACCAGCCAAAGTTACCTGAACGACCTTATTCAATATAACCACGTACTAAAGCAGCGCAACAGCTTACTGAAACAGTTTGCCGACCGTGATTTTTTCGATGCCGCCCTGCTTCAACAATACACCGATCAGCTGATTGAAATTGGCCAGCGCATTTATGAAGTACGAAAGGCCTTTACCCAGGCTTTCCGCCCTTTGGTGCAAAAGCATTATGCGCTGCTTTCAGAAGAAAGTGAACAAGTTGACCTACAATACGAATCAGACTTCGGACAGGACATTGCCACCTTGTTTAAGCAAAACCAGAAAAAGGATTCAATACTGAAGCGCACAAATGTGGGCATTCATAAAGATGAGTTTCTGTTTGAAATGGAAGGCGAGCTGATTAAAAAGTTTGGCTCACAAGGGCAGCAGAAGTCTTATTTGATTGCACTCAAGCTGGCGCACTTCGATTACATTTTCAACGAAACGGAAATAAAGCCCATGCTCCTCCTCGATGATATTTTCGATAAGCTGGATGATTTCCGCATTACCAAACTGATGGAAATGGTGGCTTCCGATGCCTTTGGGCAGATTTTCGTTACCGATGCCCGCCCCGAAAGGAGCCATAAGGTCTTCGATACCATAGGCCATGAAGTCAAGTTTTTTGAAATGGAAAAAGGAAAAGTAATTTTGCCTACTTAGGGCCAATCCTATTGAACCCATGAGGCATGAGTAGTGGTGATTTGGCTACTGATAATGATTTGCTTAGCGAAAAGGCATATAAAAGCACGGTAATTTCACGTGCTTTTTTAATCTTCTCATATCTCCAAAAAGTAGGCTAATGGAAATTTCATGAGAACCTCCCGAAGCTCCTCGGAGTTCTGAAACGGTAAAATCATAGCTGTAACCAATGTTAATTCCCTCTTCTAGCTGCACGCCCACAAGTGCAATAACAGATTCACTTTTATTGACTGAGCCGAGCTTACTAATCGGCAAACCTCTATACCATAGCCCAAAATAGATAGGTTCTAAGTAAGATTGAACTCCAAAGTCGAGTTGGGTAAAAACGCCTTGTTGTTTGTAATTAGCGGCCAGTGTAACACTTCTTTCCTGAAAACTATAAGCCAAAGTTTTTCTCCGTTTACCGTTCTTAAGATTAAACTTATATCCACCATGAAAAGAGTAAAACCTGGATATTTTTGAAGAATTACCATCAAAAGAATCATCCGGCTCAGTAATATGATATACCGCTCCGCCTAGCCATGCAGCGTTTGAGAACAACACTCCACCAGCCGCCAAGTCTAAGCCACCTACCCGATACTGGCCGCTGACAAAATCAGCTGAAATATCGGCTATCACTCCACTCGATAAATCAATTTGATCTGAATAAATCAACTCTTCATAATCCGCATCTTTTTGAAAGAACCTACCTTCAGTACCCAATTGAAACACCAAATTCTCGTTGAGCTCTAATCGGTAAGAGTACTGCAATGCCAGGAAGGTGGAGGTTAATTGCGCTAAGGATTCTCGGTTTTTTACGACCAAAAAACCTACTCCGTGAGGGGTATTGTTGAAATGATTATCAAAATAGGCACTACTCGTTTCGATCGTCTGTGAAAGAGTAGGCCACTGAATCCTTTGATTAAAACCAACGCGAGAAAGTTCTATAGAACCCGCATAAGCTGGATTGAGATATAGTGGTGCATTGTAAAACTGCGTAAGCTGCGCATCTTGACTCAAAACAAAATTCAGAGCAACAATGGATAAGCTAATAATGAAAAATAGTCTCCTCATTATTTTTTTACCAGCATAAACGACCCAGATTTCTCAATTGCTTTTCCCGATAGGGAGTTAGCATAGAGTTTATAGGCATAAGCACCTGAAGGTGCCACTGTGTTTTTCACCAAACCAGCCCAACCCCCACTCTCAATATTTTCAGAAACGAACACAGCTTCACCCCATTTATTATAAATAACGAGTCTTAAGGAGGTTAAACCATAAAACTCAGGATAGAGTCTGTCATTCAACCCATCGCCATTCGGAGTAAAAGCGGTAGGCATTATAATTTCATACCCTAAATTAACTGTAATATTGATCAGTTTTTCATCCGTACAGCCATTGTCATCAGTCGTTTGAAGTCGAATGGTGTATTGACCCACGTTGGTATAAATATGTTCAAATGACTCCTCTGAAGAAATGGTCCCATCTCCTAAATCCCAAGACCAAGAAACAATATTATCTGTTTTTATCAAACCTAACTGCACCGCAGTATTCAAAGTATAGTTGCCAAAGGGATCAATTGTTCCCGAAACATCTATTGACGACTCCCCAAATGTTGGAATATCAGAGATCACATTGACTACTGATTCACATCCATTCGCATCTTGAATCATAATAGTATGGTTACCGCTGGTGGTGACTTCGAATAAATTACCTAATTCAAAAGGTAGTCCATCCCAGCTAAATAAGTAAGGTGCTGACCCACCAATCACAACAGCAGTAATTTCCTCTTTTATTGTTTTATTCTCGCAGTCTATTATGAGCTGTTGCAAGGCAGAAGTGACTAATGCCGGAGGCTCAGTAATCTCTAGCTGGGTAGATATACTACAATTATTTGCATCGGTGACGGTAAGATTATAGCTGCCTGCCAATAATCCAGTCAAAATGCTAGTCGTGGCGTTATTGGACCATGAATAGGTATATGGAGCTGTTCCACCGCTGACCGCTACTTCGATTCTACCAGTGGCTTCTCCGAAACAAAATACTGGGATTACATTCGTTGTCATGTCCAAAGGACTTGGTTGAGTAAGGGTAGCGCTCACAGAGAATGTACAGCCTGAGGCATCTGTAACTGTGGCAGCATAGTCACCTGGACTTAAATTAGAACGTTGTAATCCACTAATACCATTCCCCCAATCCACTGTGTAAGGCGCCACACCGCCTCTAACATCCAAGTTTATACTTCCCGAGTTTTCACCGAAACAAAGGACATTAACCTGAGTCGCAAGGACTAAAAGAGGCTCTGGTTCTACCACATTGAATGAAATAGTCGATATACAATTATTGGCATCTGTTACCTTGAGTGTGTAAGCACCACTGCTCAACTGTGAAATATTGGCCTCCGTTCTGCCATTAGACCATAGGTAGAAATAAGGGGCCAGTCCTCCTGTGACCTTCAAACCTATCGATCCATCTATACCATTGTTACATGAAACATTATTGACCACCGATTCAACAAAATTGACTGGGCTAGGTTCAGAAATGATTGAGGTGCCAACCAAACTGTTGTCAGCCACTTTAATTACAGAATAGGTACCCTCAGGTAATCCTGTAAGCATCAACTTGTCTGTCTCAATCGTCCAGGCAGCAAAATCTAAGAACTTAGTGTTGGTAGAATTAACACGATACGTGTTAGAATCACAACCACTGGCATTGGAAATGGTAGTAATAATACCGGTGCCTGGGTTTGAACTCACTGTGATTCCGTAGGGAGCGGTTGATCCTGATAAAGCCAAGGTCAAAGTGCCATTATTGGCACCATTACAACTCAGGTCGGTGGAGGTAGTTACCACTGTAAGTGCTGTTGGCTCAACAATCTCTGTTCGAATAATTGATCTACAATTATTCGCATCGGTAATGGTTACCGTATATGTACCCGCCACTAAATTGTTTACATCTTCTGTTGTTTGTCCATTACTCCAACTATAGGTATATGGTGCTTGGCCACCACTAATGCTAAGATCAATATTACCATCAGTACCTCCAAAACAAGAAATATTACTAGAAGCGACTGTTGGCACGAAGTTATCGTTTTCGTTGACACTAATGAAGAGTGTATTAGAACATCCATTCGCATCGGTTACCACTACAGTATAAATTCCAAAGGTGAGGTTCTTTAAATCTTCGGTGCTAGCTCCATTATTCCAGGAATAAGAATAGGGTGCCGTACCTCCTGTTACTGTAAGATCCACCGTTCCATCACTTCCTCCATTACATCCCGATTGAGTACTGGCGGCTGTCAATACAATGGCAGGGGGTTCATTAATCACTATAGATAAGTCTTCAGTACAACCATTGGCATCAGTTACTGTTACTACATAAGTGCCTGCCTTGATATTAGAGATATCTTGCGTGGATTGCCCACTACTCCAATTGTATTGGTAGGGTGCGGTTCCACCGGTGACACTTACATCTATTTTACCATTGGTAAGGCCGAAGCAACTCACATCTGTTTTAACCTCAGTTATTGCAATAGGTGTTGGCTCTATGATGGTATAACTCTTGGTGATTGTACATCCTTTCGCGTCTACTATGTTTACGGTATAATTACCTGCTGTCAGGTTATTAATGTCTTGTATGGTCTGTCCATTACTCCAGGAATAAGTGTAGGGAGCCGTTCCTCCACTTACTTCTAAATTGATTGCTCCTTGCGCACCTGCATTACAGGAATTATCTTGGGTTGTAGCCGTGGCACTAAGTACAACAGGGGGTTCTGATACTATAATTCCTGTAATGGTTAAACAATTATTAACATCACGAATCGTAACATCATAGCTACCTGCTGCCAACCCAGTGACATCCTCTGTTTTCATTCCATTACTCCATAAAAATGAATACGGTTCTATTCCTCCACTCACAGTCAAGTTGATTGCTCCATCATTGGTCCCTTTACAGTTAATGTCGGTGACCACTGCAGTCGCTGAAATATTAGTAGCGGGTTCCGTAATCGATATCGATGTATTTACTGTACACCCATTTCTATCGGTGACCGTCACGGTGTAAGCGCCTGCTTTGATTGAGGTTAAATTTTGGGAAGTAGTCCCTGTACTCCATGCATAGGTATAAGGGGCAGTACCGCCTGTTACGGTAAGACCAATGCTTCCGTCATTGGCGCCACTACAACTTACATTGAGTTTTGTGTTGGTCAAGGCCAACGCAGCGGGTTCGGTAACCGTCACCGAACTGGTCGCGGTACAACCTTTGGCATCCCTGACTGTTACGCTATAAGTGCCTGCGGCTAGACCGCTAAGGTCTTGGGTGGTAGCTGCATTATTCCATACGTAAGTATAAGGTGCTGTTCCACCGCTTACGCTTAGGTCAATTGCTCCCGTGCGGCTCCCTTGGCAGCTCAAGTTCACCTTTGTACTACTAATGGCTAAGGCCGATGGAGCAGTGACAACAATATTAGAGATGACCAAACAGCCGTCTTTGTCAGTCACCCTAACACTATAAGTGCCTGCGGCCAGGTTGCTTACATCTTTCGTGGTTACACCATTGCTCCATAAGTAAGTATAAGGGGCCTTTCCGCCAGTAATACTCAGGTTTATTTTTCCATCATTCCCTCCATTACAACTCACATTAGTGACGGTAGGCGTTCCTTTAATGGTCGCAGGAGGCTCTGTTAAGGTGATATTTTTACTGGAAGTACAGCCTTTAGAATCTGTTACTGTGATGGTATAAGTACCTGCCTTTATACCAGTCAAGTCCTGCGTGGAAGCTCCAGTATTCCACAAATAAGTATAGGGACCCGTACCTCCTGTTACCGTCAAATCAATACTACCATTGGTATCTCCTGTACAACTGAGGTTTACCTGCGCATTGCTCAGCACAATGGGAGGAGGTACGGTAATCGTTGCTGAAGTAGTTGAGGTACATCCTTTCGCATCTGTTACGGTCACGCTATAGGTACCTGCTGCTAAGCTGCTTAAATTCTGCGTAGTCGCTCCCGTATTCCATGCGTAAGTATATGGCGCTGTACCACCGGTTACATTCAAATCAATACGCCCGTTATTAACGCCATTACAGTTCGCATCTACTTTCGTGCTGCTCAATACAAGCGCAGCCGGTTCTGTAATGGTCACGGCACCTGTTACTGTACAGCCTTTGGCATCCGTCACAGTTACACTAAAGGTGCCAGCCGCAAGACTACTTAGGTCTTGGGTGGTGGCAGCATTGCTCCACAGATAGGTATAGGGAGCCGTTCCGCCAGTGACAGTCAGGTCTATTGTACCGGAGGTGCCCCCTTTGCAATTTACGTCCACCTTGGTACTACTGATGGCAAGCACCGCAGGCTGGTTGACGGTAATATTGGAAATAACTAGACAACCGTCTTTATCCGTAATTTTTACACTATAGGTACCTGCAGCCAGGTTGCTGACATCTTTCGTGGTTGCCCCATTACTCCATAAGTACGCGTAAGGTGCGGTACCTCCACCAACAACCAAACTCACGCTTCCGTTAGTGTCGCCATTACAGCTTACATTTGTAATTGTTGGTGTACCTGTAATGGTTGGCACAGGCTCTGTCAAGGTGATGCTTGCGTTTGCAGTACAGCCTTTGGCATCGGTGACTGTGACGGTGTAGGTGCCAACGGCCAAAGCATTGAGGTCTTGCGTAGTTGCTCCGTTACTCCATAAATAGGTATAAGCACCATTACCTCCTGTAACCGTTAAATCAATACTCCCATCAGTGGCGCCCGAACAGCTAATATTAACTTTGGTATTACTCAGCGCTAATGCTGGCGGAGCAGTAATTGTGACCGGAGCATTATCAGTACAGCCTTTGGCATCGGTGACGGTAACATTATAATTTCCAGCAGGAAGGCTACTTATGTCCTCGGTTGTCGCCCCATTATTCCATGCATAAGTGAAAGGCGCTGTTCCTCCTGCTACCGTCAGGTTTATACTTCCGTCAGTTCCCCCATTACAACTTACATCTACTTTCGAAGTGCTAAGCGCAAGCACTGCGGGTTGAGTAATGGTGACAGGAGCGGTGGCCGTGCAGCCTACCGCATCGGTAACGGTAACATTATAACTTCCAGCGGCAAGGCTACTTAGGTCCTCACTAGTGGCTGCATTGTTCCATAAGTAAGTGTAGGGGGCTGTGCCTCCTGCTACCGACAAATTTATACTGCCGTCAGTTCCGCCATTACAGCTTACATCTACTTTCGAAGTGCTAAGCGTTATCGCTGCTGGCTGGGTGATCGTAACGGAACTAGTGGCGGTACAGCCCTTGGCATCTGTTACGTTGACGGTATAGGTGCCAGCAGTAAGACTACTAATATCCTGAGCCGTGCTGCCATTGCTCCAGGCATAGGTATAACCGGCCGTTCCGCCAGTGACAGTCAAATCAATACTTCCTGTGCTGGCTCCATTACAAAGTACATTCACTTGGGTGTTGGACAATGATAGGGCAGTCGCTGGTTCGGTTATCGTAACGGGACTAGTATCAGTACATCCATTAGAATCTGTTACAGTGACGTTATAAGTACCTGCAGCAAGGCCGCTTAAATCTTTTGTGGTTTGACCTGAGTCCCATTCATAGGTATATGTGCCAGAACCACCGCTTACAGTTAAAGTAATACTGCCTGTGGAGGCCCCATTGCAGTTGACATCTACTTTAGTAGGCGTAATCGTGATAGCTGTAAAAGCATTAACCGTAAATTTGTGAATTTCACAATGATCTGGACTACCAGACTCAACTATTTTTACCTCGTAATCTCCTGCAGGTAAGCCACTAATATCCTGAGTTTTGGTACCTACTTTTGCCGGGCCAGAAATCCATTCGTAACTTAAGTTTGCCGGATTATTAGCTCCCTGTACTTCTAAATCAATCGCACCATCATTTCCTGCACATGAAACATGTGTGACTTCAGAATTAGTATTAATTGTAAATCTGGCAGCAGGTTCAGCGAGTGTAATCTTTTTCTCATAAGTACACCTTTCAGTCTCTGGACTTGTTCCAGTGATTCTAAGAGTATATACACCAGCAGACAAGTTATCATCTGTCTGGAACTTATTTTTTCCCGTTAAAAATGTATTACCATTTGGATCTATCCACTCATAAATAATATCTCCCTTAAATTCAGAGCTATTTACAACATACCTTAAATTACCATCGCTCCCTCCTACACAACCCGGCAGTTTTGCAGAGGTTTGATTATTGGCTGAATTAAAAATATCATAATCTGAGCATGAAAACCTATCATTTGATCCATCCTTAGAATCCGAAAGTTCAGACCTCTTAGTAGTAAGTGACGTTTCAGTTACATTAACAGCAAAACCCTCTGTAACAGACAGGGGCTTATCATTAATTTCCGCTAAAAGGACAAAAGAATCTAGCTGAAACAACGAAAGGATAAGTAAAAAACGAAAAATCCTTTTCAACTATATTTGTAGTTTGGTAATAAGTTAAGTGACCAAATTAATAGAAAAACATTCAGCTTTTTCAAAATGATGTAAACAGGAAAAGTGGTAGGTCAAAGGTCAAGTTTCTTAATGTAAGTCGCATTGTTTATGTAATCTTCTGATCTCTAAAACTTAGAACTAGGTGGAATTAAACAAGTTTGAACAGATTTAAGCATCCAACTATCATATTAGGTAACCTTTTATGTAACCACTTACGTATAATATCTATTTTACATTTTATAACCACTTATGAAAAACAAACTAAAACAAATGTCCTTATCGGCATTGGCACTCTGTGTGCTGGCCATTGGGCTCACCAGCGCTACCTTAAAGCCAGCCGATGGCGGTTATGATTACCTGAAACAAAGGTTAGACGTCACCAAAGCTTATACGCTTGAGGTTCTTAATGCCATGCCAGAAGCAGACTACAACTTCAAACCTAATGAAGAGCAACGCACTTTTGGGGCTCAGGCTTATCACATTGTCTACAGTATCGATTATTTCCGCAGGGCCTTTGAAAACCAAGGTCAAGCCGCATGGAGCCCAGGCGATGAAAACGCCAAAAACAAAGCTGAACTGATCAAATGGACTGGGGAGCAGTTTGATGCCATGCACAAATTAATTCTTGCCAGTGAGTCGAGTGACGCCATGACAGCTCAAGTGATTTCTTACTTAGACCATAATGCCCATCATAGAGGCCAAATGATTACCTATTTACGAATGAAAGGAATCAAACCTCCTGCTTATCGCTAAAAGACTTTGTATCGTGTATTGGAATGGGCTGTGCTGAAAGGTGCAGCCTTTTTTTATTCAACTCGCACCTTCTTTAAGCAGCATTACATCTTCTCGACAGTTCAGTGCAGGCAAATTACAGTTCATTGCATTGCAGTTTTTTCTTGCGCGGCATCTTCCCATCATTGTAAGGTCGATAAGCCATTTGGCGCATCGGCAAGAGGTCAGCCCGATAGGTCATCGGGAACTCAAAACAACAAAGACAGTTGAAAAGGCAGGTTTGGTCACCTGCTGGCAACTGCCTAAAACCAAACAAACTATGAAAAACCGAAGCACAAAAACTCGAAGTATGATTATGGGAATGGCCGTTGCCTTATGGGCAATGCTTTCCTTAGCAAATGATCTTTCTGCAAAACAAATTACTGTTTCAACCTCCAGGTCCAACTCTACCAGCATTTCTCAAAAAAATGGCACCTATCGCTATTCTAGTAAGCAAGGCAGCAATGGTATTGAAATAGAGTATGAAGGCGACATCGCTTTTACAGATGATGACAAAGCCATCAAATCAATTTCTAGAGATGGTTATATCAAAATAAGAAAAACTTCATTTGGCGAAAGAAGAGAGTTATTGGCCGAAGGCAACTCTGCTGGAACGATCGACTATCAATTCTATGAGGGCCGAAGAAGGGCCGATTTTGATGCTGCCGCACAAAAGTGGTTGGCCGATGTATTGCTCGAAGCCATACGCGCCACGGGCATTGGGGCCGAAAGCAGAACCCAAAGAATTTATGCCAAGGGTGGTCTTGATGCGGTTTTGAAAGAAACTAGCCAAATCAAAAGTGACCATGTAAGTCAAATGTACCTTAAAGCGGTACTCGGTAAACAAAACCTGAACAATAAAGAGTTGGTGAAAATAGCGGCTTATGTACCTGCTAACTTAAGCTCTGACCATTACATCACCGAAGTTTTTAAGGATTACAGTACTCTGTTCTTAAAGAATAATGAAACCACGGAGGCATTTTTAAGCGCCATTGGCAGAATGGATTCTGATCATTACATAAGCCTCATACTTATGCGTGCTTTGAAAGAAGATTTAAGTGATGCCATGATCTCGAAGGTTTTAGATGCTGCCGAGAGAATGGATTCTGACCATTACAAAACTGAGGTGATCAAAAAAGTAATGGATAGAAAAGAGCTTTCGAGCAGTGCGGTAAATAGAATCGTGAAAGCCACTTCCGACATTGACTCTGATCATTATGCTACTTTGGTTTTACGCGAAGCCCTTGACAGACCCAACTTAACCGATGAAGCTTTTGAAAGTCTGATGGATGCCATGGCGAACATTGATTCCGATCATTATGTAACGGAAACCATGCGTGGGCTTTTAAGACAAAGCAATCCTTCCGACAGAGTTGTAGAAGCTGTGATCAAAAGAGTGGGTCGAATGGATTCAGATCATTACCGAACTTTAGTGATCAATGATTTGATGGAAAATCAGCAGATTTCTAAAAAGTATTTTAATGACCTTTTGGTCACCGTTAATGATGTTGACTCCGACAATTACGCTTCTCAAATTCTTAAAAGCGTGTTGCGCGAGCAAGACCTTTCAGACGAAAACTACGACAAGGTATTGAGCAGAGTTGCCAACATTGATTCGGATTTTTACAAAGTAGCCATTTTGAAAGATGTGCTCAATGCCAGAAATTTGAACAAAACGCACATGATCAGCATTTTGAAAACGATCTCTAGCATCGACTCAGATTATTATAAGTCTGAAGTATTAAAAGGCGCTTGTAGTTCCGTAAGTGGAGCTGACGCAGAAGTAAAAGACTTGTTCAGATCGGTGGCTAAAACCATTAAATCAGATACCTATTACGGCAAAGTAGCCCGTTGTATCGACTAAGGTTTTCTGTCCAAAAGAGAGGGAAGTGAAAATGGAGTTTTGAATATATTTCAATAGACCCTCATTTTGCCCCTCTCTTTTTCTTAAATTTCTGTCCAACCAACTTTAATATATGCCCAAGCTTATCCGGCTTGTACTTTTTACCATTATTGGAATTCTATTCCTAGAATACCTCTATTATAGCGAATACGATTTGCTACCCAATGTGTACAGAGAAGCTCCACTGTATATTTTTACCATTATCACCAGCATTCTTTCGGGCTTGGCCATCAGCAGTATCAATCTAAAACTGAATGAGAAATTACCTTGGCGCAAAAGCATCTTGCAGCGCTTTATCGCTGGACTGGCTTTCGATTTTATAGCCTTGGCCATTATTCTTTTGACCTTAAATTGGTTGGCTGGCGTTTCAGGAATGATTGACTTTCACTTGTTCGAAGCCGCACTTACCGAAAGCCAACTGGAAGTGAAAGTGATTATCCTAAGCTTTATTCTGCTGTTCATTGTTACGCTGGTGGAGTTCAATACTTATTCCTACAGCGAATTTTCAGTGGGCCAAATTCGGAGACTAAGGTCGGAACGAAAACAGCTTGAGTTTCAATTTGAAGCCCTGAAAAGTCAGCTCAGCCCACATTATTTGTTCAATAGCATGAACACCATTTCATCGCTTATTTATCGTGACCCTCAAATTGCAGAGAACTTTATTCGCAACCTGGCCGAAACCTTCAACTATGTTTTGAATACCAAAAATGTAAAGCTGGTCAGCCTGAAGGAGGAAATTGAAGCCCTGAAAGACTTTAATTATTTGCTGGGCATCCGCTACGGAAATGCACTGGATTTGAAAATTGAAATCGATGATGCTACGCTTTCTTTTCCCATACCGCCTTTGAGCCTTCAGCTTTTGGTGGAAAACGCGGTAAAGCACAATGTAATTTCTGATGACGAACCGCTTAGGATCAATATCCGAAATGACGAGCATCACCTTATTGTTTTGAACAACAAAACCGAAGCGCCTACCAAAACCAGCTCACATAAAGTGGGCCTCGACAATATTAAGAAGCGATATGCCTTTTTTACCGTGCGCGAAGTAGAGGTAAAAGACGAAGATTATTTTGAAGTGAAACTGCCGATTCTGAAAGATTCATGAAAAAGAACCTACTAGATCAGCCGCTTTTCCGCATTACCGTGCCGCCCATTTATGGGCTGATGATGTATTTCCTCATTCTATTGCTGAACAATAGCCTTGCTCAAATAACCGACACTGTCCTTACCCAAGAATTACTGCTTTGCGTGATCCTTGCCTTTCTTACTTCCGAATCACTGCGCTTTACCATTGTGCTCTTCGAGAAAAAAGTGGGGCATGAATTAAGAAGAACGGGCAATATTGCTTTGCTCTTTTTTACCTCATTACTGATTTCGGCAGCCATCATCTTCGCTGCGGTATATTATTACTTTTCTGAAATTGAGGGCAATTCTTACTTTGTGCTTTATCAGTCCAACCTGATTAAACTTGTTTCCATTTACTCCATTAGCGGCCTGCTGTACACGCTTTTCTACCTGAGCATTTATTTCCTTTCCGTTAAAAATGAAACTGAAATAAAACGCGAAGACCTCAAGCGCCAAAATCTAGAACACCAACTCGAAATCTTCAATAATGAAATTAACCCAAAGCTGCTTTTCCAAAGTTTGGAAACACTCATTGCCCTAGTGCATCACAATATTGACGCGGCAGAAGATTTTGTGGACAGGCTGTCATTGGTCTATCGTTACATTTTAGATAACCGAAAAAAGGAATTGGTAAAAGTGGAAGACGAGCTTCAGGCCACCAAAAACCTGTTCCTTCTTTTCAAAGAAAAGTACCCCGAACAAATAAGCTTAACTATTGCGCCTTGGACTGGAGAAAAAGGAAAATTACTGGTGCCAAATTCATTGCCGATGCTGTTGGACTGTGTCGTAAACAGCACGATCATATCGGGCTACCAACCTTTAAATATTCGAATTAGCTTTGATGAAGAAGGTTACCTGGTCATGCAGTACCAAGAAAATGATAAATTGAGTTTGGATGCGATGATTAAGAAAAGGCACAGAAACCTGCATCAGGCCTTTGCTTATTTTTCAGACAAACCCGTAATCCAAATCAAGGCCTATGGTGACGCCTTTATAAAACTGCCATTGCTCGAATTGAAAGAAGAACTATGAAGGTATTTATTATAGAAGATGAAATTCCGGCAGCCGAGAAGATTCAACGCTACTTAATGCGCTATGATGAAAACATCGAAATCTTGGGGCAAGCCATGAGCGTGAAGCAAGCCGTAACTTGGCTTGATGAAAACCATGATGTAGACCTGCTGTTAATGGACATTCAACTAACAGACGGCCTCAGCTTTGATATTTTCAAGTCGGTTAAAATTGACATTCCCGTGATTTTCACCACGGCCTATAACGAATACGCCATCGAAGCCTTTAAAGCCAACGGAATAGATTACCTCCTTAAGCCCGTTACTTTCGATGCCCTTTCTGAAAGTTTGGACAAATTCAAAAACCTTAAAAACCGACTTTCAGAACAAGGAAAAGTAGAAACAGAATCGGTGATTGATTTACAAGCGGCCCTGCAAATGCTAAGCAAGCGCGAATACAAAACGCGTTTTATGGTGAAGATTGGGGAGCACATTCGCTCTGTCACCACCGACACTATTCACCTGTTTTATGCCGAGGGGCGAAATGCTTATATCGTTACTGATGAAGGCAAACGCCTCATTATAGATTACAAGCTGGAAACGCTGGAAGAAATGCTCGACCCAAAAAAGTTCTTCCGGGTAAACCGCAGCTATATCATAGAAATCAATGCGATTAAAGATGTGTTGGTCTATTCTAACAGCCGCCTGAAAATCATCCTTCACCTAAATTTCGACCGCGAAATTATTGTTAGCCGCGAAAAGGTGAATGCCTTTAAGACTTGGTTTGATGGGGAGTGATTAGTGCTCAGTTAATGGTTAAAAGTTATTAGTAAATTGGTGTTCTTTTGAGTTATGAAGAACATTATAATCAAAGAAACAGCAGAGGGGCTAGAACTGGTAAAAACCAAGAAAAGTGCACTCAAAAAACTGATGCCTGAAGTGGCATTCATCATTTTTTGGTATGCTGTGCTTTTTTCCTACTCCTCAGCTTTCAGGGCAGAGAAGGCTATTTTTGCCTACCTTTTCTTCTTTGCACCTTTTATCTTGATCCCAAGATGGTTTAGGCTGACAAAACCATTCGTTACAAAAGAAAGTATCCTTTTCGACATCAATACTAGGACTGTGAATAACGGAAAGACTGCTCTAACTTCCTTTGATCAAATAGACAAAGTAGTGATTAAATATAAGTTGCAATTAGACAATGATAGATCACTTCTAAACTTGGTACTAAAGAATGGAAAGTACATCCTCATTGAGGAAATGGATGCGCATTGGAATAAAGACCTTCAGCTTGTGGGAAATAAAATCGCTGATTTTATTGGGGTGAAATTCCACGATTTACATCCATACGAAGAAAAATAATGATTTTGTCAACTCTCCATTAAGTCTTAGTACTAATATCTAACTACTCAATTCTCGCCTTCGCTTTCATCATCACAGGTAAAGCCGACTGGGAAAGCGTTTCATTTATATCCAAAGTATCACTATTTTGGTTTATGAAATTTTTAGGAATAAGTAATAGGATTAGATTTTTTTCACTGGGCTTCTGTATCATTTCATTCTCTCTTCAGGCTCAGACAGCGAAGCAGGTAGTTTACGGAGACGACTTTGTTTTCAAGCTTGATTTTAAAACCTCCTACGATGCGTACGGCCCTGTGAAATACAAAAACTTCTATGCTTTTTTTACCTATCAAGGCAAAACAATCAACTTTTATGACGAGAAAACACTCGAATCAGCTGGAACTATTTCTATAGCCCAAGAAGGGCCTAATGCGGAGAGGAATCCATCTGGCTTATTTACGGATAGCGATCAATTGTATGTTTTCAATCATTATTATGGTCTGTTATCTGCTATAGATATGGATGGAAAAGCATCTACCGCTTATAGGTTCAAACAGGAAGACCATTATCGTGGTAGCTATGTGCCATTTAGAGCTAACCTTGTTTTTAGTGATGAAACGTTCATCTATATTCCATATCAACCAGGTGTTGATTTTAAAACAAAACTGATAGATCACAGCTACCCAACAGTTCTAAGAATTAATAAAGCGGACTCTTCGATAACTACATTCTTAAATTACCCTTCCAATTATAAAAATATAATCAGTGGAGGTTTTCAATCCTTCATTATCACAGCTTTCAATAACAAAACGAGTTCCCTTTTTGTCGGTTACCCTTTGAGTCATATTGTTTTGGAGCTTACTCAAAATGGCGAAGTAAAAGAACATTTGATGCAGTCCAAAGAAATAGATGGCTTTGAAGATCACTATTTCAAATCGGAGTCGGAGCTAAAAACAGCAAATACAAAAATCAAATTTCTGAAAAACCCATCTTATTGGAGGCTGCATTATGATGTATACACCGACACTTACTGGCGCTTTGTCAACTTACCGTTAACCTATTCTCAAATGAATGAAGAAGAGATTAATGAAGCTGAAACTAGAAATTACAAAGTAGTGGTATTCGATGCTAACTTTAGGAAAATAGCCGAAAGTGATGTTTTGAAAGATATCAATCTAACGCTGTTGGCTCCGGTAGTCTTCTCCACAGAAAAAGGAATTCACATCTACGCTAAAAATCAAGGAAACGAAGATGAAATGAGGTTCAAAACGCTGAAAATCAAATAACATCTTAGAACGATTCAAAATATATAAGTGGTTACCATTCTTACTATTAATCAAAGTATTTTTGCCTACAACCATTTTTTATGTTGAAAACTATTTTTTACTCGGTCATTGCGCTTGTTCTTCTTTTTAAATTTCAGGCAAACGCTCAAATTCAATCTGTATATGCTGAATCGGCTCCTAAGATAGATGGGGTCTTAGATGATGATATTTGGCAAAATAGCGCAACGGTTTCAGGCTTTAAAACCTTTGTTCCCGATTACGGTCAGGACATGCCCTTCAAAACAATTGCCTATGTGGCGCATGACGATGAAAATCTCTACTTCGCATTCAAGAGTTTCGATGACCCTACTAAAATAAAGACCTCCATTGCCGCCAGAGATAAAATTAGAGATGATGACTGGATATGTATCAACCTTGACTCTTTCAATGGGCAACAATCCATGTACGGATTTTACATTAATCCCAACGGCATCCAAATGGACACCCGTTTTGCCGCAGGAAAAGAGGACATAGGAATTGATATGATTTGGTACAGCGAGGCCAAAATTAATGACGACAACTACACCATAGAAGTAAGGATTCCTTTTAAAAGTATTCGCTATGCCGTTAAGGACGGAAAAGTGGACATGGGCGTGATTTTCGAACGTAAGATTAGTCGCTTTTCTATGCAAGGCACTTTCCCAGCCTTGGATCCAAAACAAGGCATGAGTTTCCTTACCCAAACTTTACCCATGAGTTATACTGGAGTGAAGAAATCGGTTTTGCTCGAAGTGCTTCCGGCCATTACTTATGCGCAAAGCCAAAGTCATCTGAACGGAGCATATGTAAAAGAGAATAATTTTGAACCGAGCCTTACGCTAAAATATGGCATCACTTCGGAACTCGTTCTCGATGCCACCATCAACCCAGATTTCAGTCAGGTAGAAGCCGATGCTTCACAGGTAGAAGTGAATCAGCGGTTTCCGGTGAATTACCCTGAACGCAGGCCTTTCTTTTTAGAGGGAAATGAAAACTTCAATTTTGCTGGAAACAGTATGTTTGGTCCCGTTCGGTCGGTGGTTAATACACGCTCTATTGTTTCGCCCATTGCCGCTACAAAACTTACGGGTAAACTGGGGCCACGAAACATTTTCTCCACCATTTATGCCGTAGACCGCGCCAGCGAGACTTTGGCGGATTATGCAGAAGACAAAACTGCCGATGTTGGTGTGCTCCGATATATGCGCTCCTTTTCTCAAGACAGCTACCTCGGATTTATTGGAACGGGCAGAAAACGAAACGATGGGTTCAATGCCGTTTATGGTGTGGACGGACAAGTAAGAATCAAGCAATCGAACCTCCTCGGTGCGCATGTTTTAAACTCATTAACGAGAGAAACTGCCGATGGCGCCATCGAAAATAAAGGAACTGCTTCTTTTGCTTTTGAACGAAGCACCCGAAACTTTTCTGGAAATTTAAGCTTTATGGACATCGGTGATGGTTTTCGATCCGATGTGGGTTACATCACCCGAACTGCCATCCGTAAATGGACTTTGAGTGCTTCCCCAAAAATATACCCCAAACAAGGTGTGGTGAAACGGATCGACCCAACCCTTTACACTTCGTTGACCAAAGATAAGCCTAGCGGTATGTATGAAAGTTCGGTGTATTTTTCATTGGGCGCCACTTTACCGAGAAATACCCGATTCTCAATTTCTACAGACTTCTCTACAGAAATTTATGAAGCACAACGCTTCGATGATGGCGGAGTAACAATCTCAGCCAACTCTCAAATGACCAAAAGGATTTACTTTAGAACCAGCTATGGTTGGGACAAAGGCATTTACTATAGCACGCCTGCCCAAGGCTACGGCAAGCGAATCAGCAATAGCCTCAACCTCCAGCTATCCGACAAATTCAATGCGGAGTTTAACCACAGCTTCAACTCGCTTTACAATGAACAAACGGACGACAAATATTACGACATCCATATTTTAAGAGGAAAGGTAATTTACCAAATGAACCAATACCTTTTCTTCCGAACCATTGTGCAGTACAACAGTTTATCGAAGGTTGTCGCGCCTAATTTCTTGGCCTCCTTTACCTACATTCCAGGCACAGTGGTGCACCTCGGTTACGGTTCTATCCATGAGCAAACCCGTTGGGATGGCGTCAACTACAGACCTGACGACCGCTACCTCCGCACCAACAGCGGCTTCTTCTTTAAAGCCAGTTACTTGTGGAGATTGTAGTTTGGTTAAGAGGGATTGGTTATTGGTTATGGGGGCCTTCAGCTTGTTGGTGAAAACACCAACAAGGGCTTAAATATTCTATTTCGAGTCTAAAGTCTAGCTTCTATTTTCTAACATCTACCCTCTACGAAATCCTCCCCCAATTCACTACGGCTTTTCTAAGCTCTAAATTTAGTTTTCAATTGAAATATTCTGCACGTTTTTTTGTGCATAACATATTAGCATGCACAAGAAAATAAGTATACGCTTACATGTTTCTTGAACGCGCACAAAGAAGTGTCGTTTGTTGTGCACGTAGCCGTTTAGGCAACACTCTCTATTTTACAAACCTATGTGCGCCATCGAAAACAAGAATAATTTTGCTATGAAAAGCCACATCAGCTTGTTGGTGAAGAACACCAACAAGGGCAGAGTTTCCTGATCTACTGATAACTGATTTCTAAGCACTACGAAATCCTCCCCCAATTCACTACGGCTTTTCTAAGCGACTTAATATGACGGAGGATATTGCGGTTTTCTTCTTTTTCTAGCTTGGGGTCAGCTTCAAGGATATCGCTGGCAGCATTTCTGGCAGCTTGCAGAATTTGACCGTCTTTGGCAATATCTGCAATTAGTAAATCGAGCACGCCACTTTGTTGGGTTCCAGTTATGTCGCCTGGGCCACGGAGTTGAAGGTCTACATCGGCAATCTCAAAACCATTGTTGGTGCGCACCATGGTTTCCAGTCGCATGCGGGCTTCTTTGCTCAGCTTGTACTCTGTCATCAGAATACAATAAGATTGCTCAGCACCACGCCCCACACGGCCCCGCAACTGATGCAGTTGCGCTAAACCAAAACGTTCGGCATTTTCAATCACCATTACCGAAGCATTCGGCACATTTACCCCTACTTCGATCACCGTGGTGGCCACCATAATTTGGGTTTCGTGTTTAATAAAACGCTGCATTTCAAAGTCTTTGTCCTGCGGTTTCATTTTACCATGCACAATACTAATGTGCTGGTCGGGGAAAGCCCTGCGAATGGATTCATAGCCATCGTCCAAATCCTTCAAATCCAGCTTGGCAGATTCTTCAATGAGCGGATAAACCACATAAATCTGTCGGCCTTTTTTGATTTCTTGCTTCATAAAACCAAACACCTGAAGCCGTTTTGCATCGTATTCGTGCAAGGTTTTAATCGGTTTTCTGCCAGCAGGCAATTCATCAATAATAGAAACCTCTAGGTCTCCGTAAAGCGTCATGGCCAAAGTACGCGGAATTGGAGTGGCCGTCATTACCAACACATGTGGATGGAAACGTTCGTTCTTACCCCACAACTTGGCCCTTTGTGCTACGCCAAAACGGTGCTGTTCGTCAATAATGGCCAAACCTAAATTCTTGAATTGGACCACATCTTCGAGCAAAGCATGCGTGCCCACCAAAATGCTGATGCTGCCATCGAGCAGGCCAGCGTGAATCACTTTGCGCTCGCTCTTTTTGCTGGAACCTGTCAGTTTCGCAATGCCAATGCCCAGCGCGTCCGCAAAAGGTTTTAAGCCTTGAAAATGCTGATCGGCCAGAATTTCGGTAGGCGCCATGATACTGGCTTGCGCACCAGAGCCCACCGCCAAAAGCATGCATATAAAGGCCACAATGGTTTTTCCACTTCCCACATCGCCTTGCAGCAAACGGTTCATCTGCTTGCCCGACTTCATATCGAAGTAAATTTCTTTGATTACCCGCTTTTGGGCATTCGTTAAGTCAAATGGTAAATGGTTTTTGTAGAAATCAGTAAGTAAACTGGAATCGCCAAACACGGCTCCTCGGTATTTTTCTGTTCTAGTTAATTTTAGCTTAAGCAGGCGCAACTGAATAAAAAATAGCTCCTCGAACTTTAGCCTGAATTGGGCTTTCTTCAATAACTCTTCATTGCCCGGAAAATGAATGTGCCAAAGCGCCAGCTTCTTTTCAATCATTCCATACTGCGCCACCAAATGCTGAGGAAGTGTTTCATTAATATGGGCTTCCGACAAAACCATTACCTGACGCACCATTTTAGAAATGGCTTTGCTGTCCAAGTATTTGGCCTTCATTTTTTCAGAAGTATGATAGACCGGCTGAAGGAAGGAAGCCTTTTCGTTTTGCGTGGTCAGCACTTCCAGTTCAGGATGCGCAATGCTAATTTTTCTACCAAAAACAGCAGGTTTGCCAAATACCACGTATTCCACCCCCAGCTGTATTTTCTTTGCTACAAACTGAATTCCCTTAAACCAAACCAGTTCTAGGGTACCCGTTCCATCCTCAAAGTGGGCAACAAGGCGCTTCTTTCGCATCTCACCCACCGTTTCAATTCTTCGGATTTTACCCTTGACTTGCACAAAGGGCATATCGCCATGCACTTCTTCAATGGGATAAAATTTGGTGCGGTCTTCGTATCGGAAAGGGTAATGCTGAATGAGGTCACCATAGGTAAACAGGCCGATTTCGGCACCAATCAGCGCTGCTTTTTGCGGGCCAACGCCCTTAATAAATTCTATGCGGGTTTCGAAAAAGGATGCCACGGAAACAATTTAATATTTCCATTCAAAAGAGTTCAACATTTCAATTGCATCCTTCTTAATAAAATCAATAATTGGCCGAAGCGAATCATTTTTATTGGCGGTATTAAAGTAAAGTGCTCCCCTAAAAAAGTGTGTTGTGCTGTCGGTAGTAAAAAACTGAAACTGGCTGGGTACTTCTCCTGCCAGCTCGGCTATGCTTGCAACTTGGTTGTTTCGCATTGGAATAATGCTTTCTCGAATAGAATAAGCTTTAGGATTGTGTTTCATGGTGAGATCAAAAGCCTCTGTAAGCAGTTCTTCCACATTATTCTCAGGCTTTTTCAAATCCTTGTAAGTGATTTGAATCACGGCATCGTAATCTGGGTAAAATAGGTTGATGTAATACCTACCTGATTTTGGAAAGGTATCGCGCGACAACTCCGCATATTGAGAATAGAAGAAATGATAAGGGAACGTATCGGGCAAAACCTGGTAGGCTGACTCTGGTAAATCAATTCGATTATAAGCTTTTGGTTTGGGTAAATAGCTTTGCTCACAAGCCGAAAAGCCAAGAATAAGCACAAATGAAAGCAGTAGTAATTTCTGAATCGACTTTTTCAAATTGGAACTTTACGGTTGATCAAAACTCTAACCCTCTTTATCCTACGAACGTCTACAGCAACTATTGTGAAAAGGAACTTCTCAAACTTAATTTTTTCTCCAGCCCTAGGCAGCTTGCTGTGCAATTCGAGTAAAAGGCCACCAAGCGATTCGCTTTCTCCCTTCACCTGATCAAAGTAATACTGGTCGATTTCCATGATTTTACAGAAATCATTGAGGGAAGTTTTTCCCTCGAAAATGTAGGTGTTGTTATCTAGTTTGTTGAAGGCTATATCGTCATCATCGAACTCATCGTTGATTTCACCCACAATCTCCTCAATAATATCTTCCATGGTAATCAGTCCAGAAGTACCTCCGTACTCATCCACCACAATGGCCATATGCACGCGCTTATCTTGGAAGTTTTTCAGCAGACTGTCCACCTTTTTATTTTCAGGTACAAAGAAACCTGGCCTCATTAGCTCTTGCCATTTAAAGTCTTCATCCTTGTCTACATGAGAAAGCAAGTCTTTGATGTATAAAACTCCATCAATCTTATCAATGGTCTCGTTGTACACAGGAATTCGGGAGAAGCCACTCTTATTGATTTTGTCCATCAGCTCGTGAAAATCAACTTCGATATCCACCGCTGTAATGTCCATTCTTGATTTCATTACCTGACGAACCGTGAGCGTACTAAAATTCACAATTCCTTTTAGGATTCCTTTTTCCTCATCAGTAGTGTCATCGCCAGTAGTCATTTCTAGCGCCTGATTAAGTTCGTCCACCGTTATGTTATGCCCCTTTTTCTTTACTCGGCTTTCAATGAGCTGCGTGAATTTTATCAGTACATAGGCCACTGGCTTTACTATACCTTCGAAAAAGAAAAGCATTCGGGCGGTTGATCTCGAAAATCTAAGATTGTTCTGTGTGGCAAAATTCTTAGGAAGCACCTCTCCGAAAAAGAGAATCACAAAAGTTACCACGGCTGTTAAAGCCACAACGATAGTTCCCTCACTTGTTTTTTCACCTATGATTTCCCAAGTCACAAAAGTGGTGAGGGTAACAATGGCGATGTTCACCAAATTATTCATGATGAGAATGGTGGCCAATAAATGGCGGGGTCTTTCCATCAATTGAATAATCAATCGGTTTGCAGGCGTATTGTCGTTTTTGCATTCATCGATTTGGTCATCGTTTAAGGAAAAAAACGCCACTTCAGAGCCAGATATAAGCGCAGAAAGTATAACCAAAAAAATAAAAACCACTCCATTGACCACAAGGTATGGAGTGGAAACATCTTGAGTTAAGGCCAAAAGGGCCAAACTAGGATAGGGATCGTCAGTTGCTGATTCCAATATTCTTTTTTTAACTAATTAAAACGGCAAATCATCTGAGTCATCCTCAGGAATGCTCGACACTTCACTTGATTTCTCTGAACTAGGTGAATAAGAAGAGTTTCCTCCACCACCCTCGTTGTCAGACTTAGTACCTAGCATTGTTAAATTATTTCCAACAACTTCGGTAGTATATCTCTTATTTCCATCCTGATCATCCCAAGAACGGGTCGTCAATTTACCTTCAATATACACTTGGTTGCCCTTTTTTAAATACTTCTCTGCAATTTCTGCCACCGGGCTCCAAAGTACAATATTGTGCCACTCCGTGGTGGTCACTCTTTCACCTTGTTTGTTTTTATAAGTTTCACTCGTAGCCAAAGAAAAATTTGCTACCGCTCTTCCGTTTTCCAAGTGACGCACCTCTGGATCTTTGCCCAAATTGCCTACTAGAATTACTTTGTTTACTCCTGCCATGATATTTATTTTTTGATTCTATAGAACAATTTAATTAAATATATTGATCTTCCAAGTATTTGATTATCAAAACTGGCTTTGGAAGGTTGTTTATGTGTTCTAAAGAGTATTTTTCTATTTCGGGATGAAGACCCATTAATCTAGCCCCATCATCTGTTTTAAGTTCAATTTTCACGAAGTTGGCGAAAATACGTTGATGCGTCAAAACATGTTCGTATAATTTTGATTCTTCTCCGATTATTGAGTCCGTCAAACCTAGTTTTTGCAGTGTTGAAAGAACCTCATCTAAATTTATGGGTTTACTGTCTTCTATCAAATAAAAATCAAAGAGACCTTGCCAAACATCACCTTTTCCTCTTTTTTTCATCCAAAACTCTTGTTCCGAATGAAAGGCCAGATAGGTAAAGTATCTTTTTCTAACCTTGGTCTTCTTTGTTTTAACCGGAAGCGTGTCAATTTTATTATGGTTGAAGGCAAAACAATCGTTTTTGAAAGGGCAAACTCCGCAAGCTGGGGATTTTGGAGCGCATTGAATGGCCCCAAACTCCATAATGGCCTGATTGTATTGATTTGGCTTTTCTTTATCTAACAGCTCATTTGCCCGAATTTCGAAAATTTTAGGCCCTTGCGTGCTGGAAATGTCTTCTTCTATTCCGAAAACACGACTTAACACTCTATAAACATTTCCATCCACCACGGCATTAGGTTGATTAAAAGCAGATGAAGAAATGGCCGCGGCCGTATATCGCCCAATTCCTTTTAGTTTGAGTAGTTCATTAAAATCAGGCGGAAACTCCCCACCAAAATCATTTACCACCATTTTAGCACAGGAATGAAGGTTTCTGGCCCTAGAATAATAACCTAAGCCCTGCCATAAGCGCAGTACTTCGGTTTCGGAAGCATTGGCCAATTCAAAAATCGTAGGAAATTGCTCTAAAAAACGCTCATAATAGGGCAAGCCTTGGGCAACTCTTGTCTGCTGAAGTATAATCTCAGAGAGCCAGATTGGGTAAGGATCCTTGGTTTTCCTCCACGGCAAGTCTCTTTTATTTTCTTCATACCAGTTAATTAACTGATATGCAAACACTTTACTGTCTAACATAGTGCTATCTTGTGCCAAATTTATGCCCCTACAAGGTATTGGTTAAAATTTGAGAGTTTGTTTTTTAAATTAGAAATGAACTCGTAATTTTGCAGGCCAAAATAACTGGGAATTAGTTTTTTACACAATATTTATAAATCTAAAATTTAACAGCGGTGACGAAAGCAGATGTTATTAACCAAATAGCAGAGAAGACAGGAATAGATCGATCTGATGTTACTACTACGGTGGAAACTCTTTTTACAGTAGTAAAGGATTCAATGGCCGAAGGTGAAAATATCTACGTGAGAGGATTCGGCAGCTTTGTGAATAAGAAAAGAGCAAAAAAGATTGCTAGAAATATCTCTAAAAACACTGCCATCGTAATTGATGAGCACTTTGTTCCAAGCTTTAAACCTTCAAAGGTTTTTGTAGAGCAAGTAAAAGTGAGTGATAAAGTAAAGATTGCAAACAAGTAAGCTTTAGCCTAGTTGGCTACTATGAAAAAGAATCAAATTATACTTTTGTGTGTTGGAATTGTAGCTGTTGTATTATTATACATGCTACCCACCTCCGTAGTAGACAATAAGGAAAATGAGGCTTTACAGTTTGTAGACGAAAGTAAACCAGGCGGAGTAGTTATAGATCACAGCTCTGAAATCCCTCAAGAAATTCAACCTAAAATTGATCTCTGGAAGGATAAACTGGTTTCTGATTCAAACATTAAGAAAGATGAAGTAGCCTTGGATTCATTGATGGCCGTATTTCAGACCATCAACCAATATGATAGCGCTGCCTATTATGCTGAGTCTTTCGCAAAAGAATTTAAAACAATTACACTCTGGCAGAAGGCTGGAGATGCCTATTTCGAGGCTTTTACTTTCGCTATGGAACCAACCAAGGTTGAAAGGCTAGGCAATAAGACCCGTGAAATGTATGCTAAGGTTTTAGAACAAACACCCGATAATCTGGATGTTAAAAACAATTTAGCGATGACCTATATTGCAAGTTCTAACCCGATGCAGGGAATTTTAATGCTAAGAGAAGTACTCGAAGTAGATGAAAAAAACGAAAAGGCCCTATTGAATATGGGTCGCCTTTCCATGCAATCAAATCAGTTTGATAAGGCAGTAGAAAGGTTCGAAGCATTAGTGGGTTACCATCCAAATAGCTTAGATGGTAATTATCTTTTAGCGGTATGCTATTTTGAAACAGGGAAGAGCGATAAAGCAAAAGCCCAATTTCAAAAAGTAAAAAACATGGATGCTGATCCGGTTGTGCAAACGGCTGTTGATGAGTATCTGCAAAGAATTAAGTAAAACATTATTTCATTAAAACATTAGAATTATGCCTTGCGGTAAAAAAAGAAAAAGACATAAGATTTCAACTCACAAGAGAAAGAAAAGACTTAGAAAAAACAGACACAAAACTAAGAAGTAGTACTTCTTAGTTTTGTGCTTATACGCATCACTAGTTTAATTATTAACATTTAACTTTTTTCAAATTGAGCAACGAATTAGTAATTAATTCGACTCAAGATGGATGTCGTATAGCCCTTCTGAAAGATAAAAATCTGGTTGAGTTCCATCATGATCATGATGACAACCAGTTTAAGGTAGGTGATATGTACTTGGGAACGGTTAAGAAAATCGTCCAAGGATTGAACGCGGCTTTTATAGATATAGGGTACGAGAAAGATGCTTTTCTGCATTATCTTGACCTTGGTCCGCAGATAAAATCACTAAACAAATACACCAGAATGGCCCAATCGGCCAATGATGTCAATGGCAACCTGAGTAAATTCAAAGGTGAGCCAGACATTAACAAGCTTGGCAAAATGGGTCAAGTGCTGACAAGAGGTCAGCAAATACTTGTTCAGGTTGTAAAAGAACCTATTTCAACAAAAGGGCCACGACTCTCTTGCGAGTTGTCTATAGCTGGGCGCTATATGGTTTTAGTGCCTTTCTCCGATTCTATCAATATTTCTAAGAAAATAACTGATGGAGACGAGAGAAAAAGATTGATGAGATTGATTTCATCGATCAAACCCGAAAAATTTGGTGTCATCGTTCGCACAGTTGCGAAAGGAAAAGATGTGGCCGAATTAGATAAAGATCTCCGAAACCTTGAAGAAACTTGGATTGAAGGCATTAAAAAGCTTCACAAAGCCAAGCCTAAAGATAAGGTCATCGGAGAAATGAGTAGGGCTTCATCCTTGCTCCGCGATATCCTCAACGAATCTTTTGACAGTGTAAGTACGGATGATAAGGAAATCTACAATGAGATTAAATCCTACATTCAGAAAATTGCTCCCGACAAAGAAAAGATAGCAAAGCTTTATACAGGAAAAGCCAAAATCTTTGAAGCTTTTGGAATTGAAAAGCAATTCAAATCGCTTTTTGGTAAAACTGTAAGCTTGCCGAAAGGCGGCTATCTAATTATTGAGCATACCGAGGCACTTCACGTTATTGACGTGAACAGTGGTAATAAATCGAATGCAGGAGAAGATCAAGAAAGCACCGCGCTTGCTGTTAATATTGAAGCAGCAAGAGAAGTAGCACGCCAATTAAGGCTGCGCGATATGGGTGGTATTATCGTGATCGACTTTATCGATATGCGTAAGGCTGAAAACAAAAAGCAGCTTTACACTGTAATGCGTGATATTATGGATGATGACCGTGCTAAAAACACAGTTCTACCCATCACCAAATTTGGCTTAATGCAAATTACACGTCAGCGTGTAAGGCCAGAAATGAACATTACTACCCGTGAAAACTGCCCAACATGTGGAGGAACGGGAAAAGTAGCTGCAACAATACTTGTTTCAGATACAATTGAAAAGAATATCGATTACATTCTTGGTACCCAAAACGAAAAGGGAATTACGCTATTAGTACATCCTTTTTTACATGCTTACTTCACTAGGGGAATATTCTCTAAAAGGTGGGAGTGGTACAAGAAATATCACACTTGGGTAAAAATTGAAAAAGACAGTTCTTTAAGTCTTTCAACTTATACCATAAACAATAAGCTTGGCGAAGAGATTGCCATTACAGCTTAAGTTTTAAAGCATCAATTTAAACGAAAAAGGGAACCTCAAATGAGGTTCCCTTTTTACTTTATCAGTCTATTTTATTGTTATGCGAAATAATAAGGAAATTTTCCCTTAGCAATCATCGTGTCTGCTACTTGTCTTCTAAGCTCCTTAGTATTTACTAAGTCCATTTTTGTAAAGCGCTTCAAGCCCATTAACATCACTTTCTGTTCATCACCTTTGGTGAAGGATGCAATTGCCTCTTTGGCTGCTGCATTCACTTTATCGATAGCTTGAGCCATATAAATCTGTGTCATAGCAATGTAATCCTTACAAGCTTCCTCCCCTCTTTGGCTCACCAGCTTCTCTGTTCTTAGCATTGATGATTCCACTGCGTAGATTTCAATAAGAATATCGGCAAGGTTCATCATTACCTCTTGCTCGTCTTCAATTTTATCTTGCAACGCCATAGCAGCTTTTCCACCCACCATAAGGAAAACTTTCTTTACGTTTTTCACCACTTCTTTTTCAGCATTGAATAACACTGATTTATCGATAGTAGTAAATGAAGGTACAGAAACAAGTTCTTTAGAAACTGCCATTGCTGGCTCAAACATGTTCAGTTCGCCTTTCATTGCTCTTTTTAGAAGCATTCCAATCATCAACATACGGTTAATTTCATTGGTACCTTCATAAATTCTAGCAATACGTGCATCTCTATAAGCCCTTTCCATTGGAGCATCCGCAGAATAACCCATTCCACCATATACTTGAACGCCTTGGTCTACTACATAATCCAATACTTCAGAACTGTGGATTTTAGCAATGGCACACTCGATGGCGAATTGCTCCACTCCTTTAAGCTTGGCTTTAGCATCGTCCATTCCGCCTGCGATCAGGTCGTTAATTTTATCTTCGATGTTCTGCCCTGCGCGGTAGTCTAAAGACTCCGTCACGTAGACCTTAGTGGCCATCTCAGCCAGTTTGCTTTTGATCGCACCAAAGCTTGAAATAGAGACACCGAATTGCTTGCGTTCGTTAGCATACTGAGTAGCATAAGAAATTACAGTTCTGCAACCTCCCAAAACTCCTGCTCCCAATTTCACACGGCCAATATTCAATATATTAACAGCGATTTTGAAACCATTCCCTCTTTCTGAAAGCATATTTTCAACCGGCACTGGGCAATCGTTAAAAAATACCTGACGGGTTGAAGAGCCCTTGATGCCAAGCTTCTTCTCTTCCTCATTCATTGTGATGCCACCAAAGGTTTTCTCAACAATAAATGCAGTCAAGTTCTTATCATCTTCAATCTTCGCGAACACGATAAAGATGTCAGCAAAACCTGCATTCGAGATCCACATTTTCTGACCCGTAATATTATAGTGCTTTCCGTCTGTAGATAGAACAGCCTTTGTCTTTCCTGAATTGGCATCAGATCCAGCATCAGGCTCTGTCAAGCAATAACAAGCAGCCCATTCGCCAGTGGCCAGTTTTGGTAGGTACTTTTCTTTCTGCGCCTCAGTTCCATAATAAAGAATTGGTAAAGTTCCGATTCCAGTATGAGCACCATAGGTCGTAGAGAAAGACCCAGCGGCACCAATCACATCAGCAATTAGCATACTCGTGTTGAAGCTCATTCCTAAGCCGCCATATTGCTCTGGTACTGTAATACCCAAAAGACCTAGCTCACCCGCTTTCTTAAAAATACTAGGAACCAAATCTGGCTCTTTCATACTGTCGATACGATCAGCATTAGGTGTAATTTCTGTTTCGATGAAATCGCTACAGGCCTGCGCCATCATTTTTTGCTCTTCACTGAATTCTTCAGGAATAAAAACTTCCTGAGCAGGAGTTTCCCTTACTAGAAATTCACCGCCCTTAATTGATGCTTTATTGGTTACGTTTTCGCTTGACATTGCCTTATTATGTTTACAACCTATTTCAAAAATTCATAAATACCCGCTACGCCTTGGCCACCGCCTACACAGGCCGTTACCATTCCGTATTTAGAGTTGCCTCTTCTTCTCATCTCGTTGAAAAGCTGAACCGAGAGTTTTGCTCCTGAACAACCAAGTGGATGTCCTAAAGCAATTGCTCCACCATTAACATTCAAAATAGAGCGATCAAAATCTAGCTCTTTAATTACTGCTAAAGATTGTGCTCCAAATGCTTCATTCAATTCGATCAAATCAAGGTCCGACTGTTTCAAACCCGCTTGCTTCAATGCTTTTGGCACCGCGTCCACTGGGCCAATTCCCATAATTCTTGGGTGAACACCCACAGCGGTATAAGTAACCATTCGAGCGATAGGCTCTAAGCCTAGTTCTTTTACCATTTTCTCAGACATTACCATCACGAATGATGCACCATCTGAAACTGGAGAAGAGTTACCAGCAGTTACCTGGCCACCTTGTGCAAATACAGGCCTTAAACCCGCCAATATTTCCATTGAAGTATCACCTCTTGGGCCTTCATCCTTATCTACGGTGTAAGTTTTTTCAGCCATCTTTCCGTTAGCGTCAACGAATTTCTCCGTTACTTTAATTGGAACAATTTCGTCATCGAATTTGCCATCAGCTTGCGCTTTCACAGCCTTTTGATGTGATTCAAAAGCAAATTGATCAGACTCTTCTCTGGTGATATTATATTCCTTTCCTACTTGCTCAGCAGTTAAGCCCATGCTTAAGTAGTAATCTTTATGTTCTGTAGCCAGCTTGTAATTCAAGGCAGTTTTATAACCCATTACTGGCACTTGACTCATCGACTCTGTTCCGCCTGCGATAATACAATCTGCAGTACCAGCATGAATTCTAGATGACGCCAAAGCAATGGCTTCCAAACCAGATCCACAATAACGGTTAACGGTAACGCCAGGGACTCCAATAGGCAATGCCAACAATGAAATCATTCTTCCCATTTGCATCCCCTGCTCTGCCTCTGGCACAGCGTTACCTACAATAAGATCGTCTACTCTGGTTGGGTCGAAGTTCGCCACCTGACCAACCAAGTGTTTAATTACTTCAGCAGCCATGTCGTCAGAACGTACACTTTTAAGCACACTCCTCTTGCCACGTCCTACGGCTGTTCTATATCCTGCAACTATATATGCGTCCATATTTTTAGATTTTTGAGGTCAGACATTAGATGTCAGACTAATTTTTTAATGATCGATTTTAGTTTCTAAGCGGTTTTCCTTTGAAAAGAATGCTGTGAATTCGCTCTAAGGTTTTTGGCTCGGCCGTAAGTGCCAAGAAAGCCTCGCGCTCTAAATCAAGAAGGTATTGTTCTGATACTTCTTGTGGAGCAGTTAAGTCTCCACCACACATTACATAACCTACTTTTCTAGCAATTTTAGCATCGTGCTCAGAAATATAATTTCCGAAAAGCATTCCATTAATTCCCGCTTCGAATAGCGCCAAGCCAGTTACACCTTGTACTTTAATATTCTTTCTTTCCACTGGCTGGGTATAGCCAGCTTCATGCAATTCGAGCACTTTTTTCTTAGCGTCAGAAATCAATCGTTTTCTGTTCATTGTGATACCGTCAGTAGGTCGAAGAATATTCATTCCTCTGGCCTCTTCTGCCGAAGTAGCAACCTTAGCAGTCGCGATATTCATAAAGGCTTCTTGAAGTCGGTTCAATTCTGGATCACCAGCTACGTAAGAATCTGCAGCTCTTAAAGCGAGCTCCTTCGTTCCACCACCACCAGGGATGAGACCAACACCCACCTCAACTAAACCAATGTAGGTTTCAGCGTGGGCTTGAATGGCATCGCAATGCAATGACAATTCGCAACCTCCACCTAGGGCAAGGCCAGCTGGGGCTGCAACCACTGGAATGGAAGAGAATTTAGCACGCTTCATGGTGTTTTGGAATTGCGCGATCATTAAGTTGATCTCATCAAAATCTTGATCGCCTGCATACATAAATAGCATGGCTAAGTTTGCTCCTGCCGAGAAATTTGGTCCTTCATTTCCAATCAC
Organism: Roseivirga sp.; assembly: GCF_034669765.1. Classification (GTDB taxonomy): domain Bacteria; phylum Bacteroidota; class Bacteroidia; order Cytophagales; family Cyclobacteriaceae; genus Roseivirga. The sequence goes on along the minus strand of NZ_JAXMOQ010000001.1, from coordinate 527,307 downwards.
CAAACCTTTATAATCTTTCTCTGCCATAGAAATGGCTGTTTGAATTCCTTCAATGACCTCAGCGCCCATTGAATTCATTTTGGTATGGAATTCTAAGCATAACACGCCATCTCCGATATCGAAAACAGATGCACCTGCATTACCCCAAACCTTATTGGTTTCACGTATATTTTCTAAGATGATTAACTCATCTAAGCCCGGAATCACTTTATATGATTTTGAAGGAATATCGTAATAGTGCTTGATTCCTTTTTCAATTTTATAGAAAGAGTCGTTTCCTGCTTCAAGCATTTCATACACCCAAGCCGCTGGCTTTAAGTCCATGGCTTCCATTTTCTTCACAGTAGCTTTTACACCTAGCAAATCCCAAGTTTCATATGGCCCTAATTCCCAACCAAAACCAGCACAAACTGCCTGATCTATTCTGTAGAGCTCATCTGAAATTTCTGGAATTCTAAACGAAACGTATTTGAAGGTATCGTAGAATGTAGTTCTATAGAATTCACCCGCTTTGTCATCAAAATGGACAAGCGTTTTGATTCTCACTTTCAGGTTTTCTTCTTCCTTAACGGCTTCAAGTGCTTTGAAATTAGCCCTTGTTCTTTCTCCGTATTCGTAAGTTTTTAAATCAAGCTCAAGGATTTCGGTCTTACCGTTAGCGTCTTTTGTTTTCTTGAAATAGCCTTGTTTTGACTTATCGCCAAACCAGCCTCTTTTATGCACTTCTTCAACAATACCAGGAAGAACGAATTTCTCTCTGGCTTCGTCATTTTGCAAGCCCTTATATAAATTGTTGGCAACGTTCACTGTTGTATCAAGTCCAACAACGTCCATGGTACGGAAAGTGGCAGATTTTGCTCGACCAATAATTGGCCCAGTCATTCTATCTACCTCGCCCACCGTAAGCCCCATTTCTTCAATGGTGTGCATGGCCGACATGATGGCGTAAATACCAATTCTATTGGCAATAAAGGCTGGGGTGTCTTTACAAAGCACAGTTTCTTTACCCAAGAAAAGGTCTCCGTAATGCATTAAGAAATCAATAATCGCAGGATCCGTTTTCGGTCCGGGAATGATTTCCAACAAACGCAAATACCTTGGGGGGTTGAAGAAGTGAGAACCGCAGAAGTGTTTCTGGAAATCTTCGCTTCTACCTTCACACATCAAATGCATAGGAATTCCAGATGTATTCGATGTTACGAGTGTGCCTGGCTTTCTGTGCTGTTCTACTTGATCAAAGATTATCTTCTTAATATCAAGCCTTTCCACAACTACTTCAATAATCCAATCAACTTCAGAAATTTTAGACATATCGTCTTCAAAATTTCCGGTGGAAATTCTATTTGAAAAACTCAAGTCATAAATTGGAGATGGCTTAGATTTTAATGCCGTAGCCAAGGCATCATTTACTAATTTGTTTCTGGCTGCCTTATTAGATTTTTGGTCTTCAGGTAAATCCCTCGGTACCATATCCAATAATAAAACTTCTACTCCGATATTAGCGAAATGGCAAGCTATGCGAGAGCCCATCACTCCTGAACCTAATACCGCAACTTTTCTAATCGATCTGTTCATATGTTCTAAAAGATTGATTTTCTATCTATAAGATTATTTATCTGTTCTATTACCTCGAAAAAGGTGTCTAGCTTTTCTTTTTCTATTAACTCGTTGGCGGTAGTATTAAACTCCAAAACCGTAGCTCGAGATATTTCTCTCTTTTGTTTTCCAAGATCCGTAAGAAATATTCTAACAGAGCGGCCGTCATTTGGATCCTTCTCACGGTATATAAATCCTTTTTCTTCCATGCTTTTGAGCATTCGAGTAAGGCTACGTGATTCTAATCCCATTAAGGGAGCGATTTTGGTTGCTGGAGTTCCTTCTTTGCTATTTATTATAAGAAGTACAAAACCGATAGAAGTGGTAATGTCGTGTTTTACTGCTTGTTGGTTATACATGCGGTAGATCGCATGCCAGAGCATTTTAACGTTGTGGTCTATGGTTTCTTCTCTCTTCATAATCCTGTAAGGGTTACGAAGTTAAAGAAAATTTGTTATGCATGCATACTATTTTTTTGAAAAATTTTGCCTCTTTATTTAAATAGAAACTATGCTTTACAAATCGATAAGGTCAAAATCCTCTCCTTTTCCGTAACGTATAAGATCAAAAAGGTGGTAAGTATCTAAAGAGTTCAGGTCTTTAAGAAGGCAGTCTTCATTTGCTTTTATTTCGATTACTTCAAACTCAAATGTTTCTGAAAAATTAATGAGCTTGAACTTCTTACCTACCCGTAAATTATTAAATGATTTTGCCATTGAGCGAAGGTATTACACTGCGTAAATCTTCTCTATTAGATCGGCATATTTTTCTTTTATGATTCTCCTTTTGAGTTTTAACGTTGGTGTGAGTTCTCCTGAAGCAATACCCCATTGGTCATTCAATATTTCAAACTTTTTTACCTGTTCCCAATTGCCAAAACTCTGATTTGTAGCGTCTACTTCTGCTTGAAACTTATTCATTATCTGGACATTCTTGAGCAAATCAGGGTCGGTTCTATTTAAGCCATGACGATCTGCCCAACCTCCAACTGCTTCTAAGTTCGGAACGATAAGGGCTGCTGGAAATTTCCTGTTTTCGCCAATGACCATTACTTGTTCTATCAGAACCGATTCTTTAAGCTTATTTTCCATTACCTGTGGAGCAATATATTTGCCCCCAGAGGTTTTAAACATTTCCTTTTTTCTATCGGTAATTCTTAAAAAATTCTCTTCGGTCAATTCGCCAATATCTCCCGTATGAAACCACCCATCGACAATTACCTCGTCCGTTTTCTCTTGGTCTTTATAGTAACCCATCATTACGTTAGGCCCTTTCACCAAAATTTCTCCGTCATTGGCAATTTTAACTTGAACACCGTTGAGAAGTGGGCCAACATAATCCAGCTTTGCTTTGCTTGGGTCTGGCATTCCTATACTGATCCCAGGAGATGTTTCCGTTAACCCATATCCTTCGAGTATTTTAATATCGGCCGCCCAAAAAACTCTCTTTAAACGAGGCTGAATTGCTGATGCTCCTACAATAATGTGACGTACATTTCCACCGAGAGCGGCCTGCCATTTACTGAAAATAAGTTTTCGGGCCATTTTCAACTGAAGGTCATACACAAAACCCATTGGCTGATCGGGGTTATATTTAAGGCCTAAGTTCACCGCCCAAAAGAATAACTGCTTCTTAACTCCCGAGAGTGCAAAGCCTTTTGCTATGATCTTATCATAAATTTTTTCAATGAGCCTCGGAACGGTATTAAACCCATGAGGCTTAATTTCTTGTAAATTATCACTTATGGTCTCTAAGCTTTCGGCATAATAAATGGACAAGCCAAGCTGAAAGTAGAAGTAAATAGCGGTTCGCTCAAATATGTGGCACAATGGTAAAAAGCTAAGCACTCTGTCATGACCATTGTTATACTCTGCCCTTTCTGAAACCGCTATGGCATTTGAAATAATGTTCTTATGATTAAGCATTACACCTTTTGGTCGACCTGTTGTACCTGAGGTGTAAATAATGGTGACAAGGTCGAACTCATTTACCTGAGCTTTCCTTTTTTCCATTTCTTCTTTTTGTTCTTCGGAACCTGAGGTCAGGAGGGTAGACCAGTGTTCTGAAACTGTAGATTCATCAAAAATATAGATGTCCAAATCTAAGTTTGCTTTTGCTGCTCCGTTTTTCGCCTTGTGATATATTTCTTCGGTAGAAACAAAAATAAGTTTGCATTCGGAATGCTCAAAAATGAAAGCATAATCGTCTTCAGAAATGGTAGGATACATCGGTACACTGATGGCTCCGATTTGCTGAATGGCAATATCTGCAAAGTTCCATTCGGTTCGGTTTTCACTGATTATAGCTACTTTTTCCCCTGCTTGTATTCCCTTACTCATTAGCCCAAAAGAAAGCTGAGTAGATTTTTCTATAACTTCTTGGGTTGAATATTTTCGCCATTTACCATCCTTTTTATCGGCAAGGCATACATCAAGGTTATATTGTTCTAGCTGCAGCGGTAGCAACTCAAAAAGGCGGGTAGCAGTCTTCATAATAATTGGCTAATGTTCATCAAGATAATAAAATGCGGGAGCAGTAAAAATTAACCAAAGTCTCCTCGCAGTTCTCTCAGTCTTTTTCTGGCTTCAGAAACAAAAATACTTCCTTTGAATTTTTCGAGAAGCTGAAGGTAAACTTCCATTGCTTTTTCCTTGTCCTTTAAGTCATCTTCCAAAATAATTCCTGTAAGGAATAAGGCGTCATCACCCAAAATTTCAAAATAATGCTTCTCATTTATCACCCCTAATGCTGTTAAGGCTTTGTCAAAATAACCAAGTTCTCTTTCCGTTTTGGCCATTAAAAAATAGACCTCATCAATAATTGAGTGGTTAGGATATTTTTCTATCATTTGATTCAATGCTGCTATCGCTTCATTTTTTTGATTCTGAAAAAGCTGAAGTTCAATATTTGCATATTCCTGCATCACGACATCTGTTGAATCAAAAACCGTATTGTTCTTAATTAGAATACTCAAGTTCAAGGCATCATTGGCTATTTCTCTTGATGTGGCCAGCTTTAGGATATCTAAGTGACTTTGGGCAAGTTCAAACTCTCCTTTGAAGTAAGAAAGTTTGGCACTCTTCAGTTTGGCTTCATAGCCGAGTGGTTCGTCTTTAAACATTCTTTCTACTTGCGCATAGAGTAAAATAGATTCCCAGGGCTCTTCATTAAGCAGATATATATCTGCCAAGTCCATTTTTGATTCAGCGATAACCCTATGCTTGCCAACAGGTTGATTCACATTTTCGGTAAGAATCTCAATGGCTTTCGGAATTTCATTTAAGTAAAAGGCATACAGATGAGCAACCCTTCGATTGGCATCAATGATATTAAAAACATCGCGCAAACTTTCTTTATACACCTGATATTTAATAATAAGGTTTTTAATTGCTGTGGTATCTACCGGATAAGTTTCTTTTACTACTTCTTCATCGGCCAATAAAACATAGCGTGAGGCCAAATTTCTACTCGGACTGTCCGGAAATTCATTCAAAACATAATCGAAGGCCTTTTGAGCAGCTTTGTATTCTTGATTTCTAAAAGCGATAAGCCCAACGTTAATTATATTCTCTGCATTGTTTTGAAGTCTTCTATCAAGTGCTCTAGCCTGCCGTAAGGCAGCAGAAAAATTTTTCTGCTGTAAGTGTGTCCAAACCAATAGATCGTTGTAGATAGGATTCCCAGCGTCCTTCTGAATAAATTCGTATAGCGTAGTCTCAAGTGTATCTAAATCTTCTGGTTCCGTAAGTGCTCTTTGAAATGAGTTTTTAACATAGCTGAGATTTTGTGGCTGAGATTTTGAAAAGATGAGGTATTCCAACACCATCTCTCTCTTTTGATTCATCAGTTGGTAAGCATTGGCAAGTTCTAATGAAAACATATCCGGGCGGTTCATTGCCTTTCTTCCTTCTTGATAAGTCTCCAATGCCTTTTGCCTTAAATTCTTTTCGAAGAATACCTGTGCTAAAAATCTTATACCATTTGTCTTATTGTTTTCACCAGCATCTTTGGCCTGTTCAGCAATTATATCATTGAATACATTCTCCGCTTTTTCTTCTTCCTTTTGACTTTTATATAACATACCTAAGTCAACTTTATAGAAGAAGTTATCTGGGTTATCTTTAATAGTACCCTTTAGGTATTTTTCAGCTTCGTTAAACTCTTCCTCACTTAAAAGTAACTTTAGATAATTATCATGTATTCGAGAAATATTAGAGTTGTCTTTCGCTAATTTTTTATACTCTTTTAGCGCTTTCTCAAATTCTCCTTGTTCATAGTATTCATTGGCAAGTGCTATCGCATCAACTTGCGAAAAAGCAATAGTACTCATGAGTATCATAAAAAGTAAAAGAGCTGTTTTCCTCATAGTTGTTAACATTTTCAACACGGTAGTAATTAAAGATAGTTAATTGATTAAAGATAATTACTCTCTATTAAGACTGTGGATATGTGTATAACTTCATTACTCACATTTTGTATTGATATCTGTGAACAACTTGTATACTGATTTTAGGTTATAAACATCTTATTAACTTTCTATATATTGATTAATAAGTACTTATGAAATATGAATCAAAAGTCCGTGATTTTGTGGATAATAATTAATTACTTTAAAAATGTTGATGAGGTTTTGAAAATTACTTCAAAGGTGAAGACTTTATCCACTTGGCCTTATGTTGATAGGGAAGAATGTGGATCAGTGTGGATGATGGTGTCTCTATCCTCTTTCTTATACACAGTTAATCGTTGTTATTCACAGCGTGTGAAATGTTAATATCGCCTATTTCCCAGTTCTTTTTAACGCTTATATTTTTGCTTTTGGAGGATGGATCTGTGTAGAAAACTATGGTTTCTGAGGAAGTTCTTGTCAGGATATTTCCGACATCTAACCTTTTATTGTTGTTAGTATCTACTATCATTCTTACTATATAATTTCCAGCATCAAGGTTGTCGAAAGTGTACTTTTTGATATTGTACAGCTCACGAATTACTTTTCCTTGATTGTTTAATAACTGAAGTATAAAGTTGGGAGCATTAGTTGTGATGGTTCCTTCTATAATACCAGAGTCTTCGGATTTGGCTACTTGAAATGTTTTTTGAATAACGGATGATGTATCTGATTCGATACTAATGAATGCTCCTGATTCGAAGATGGCTTTGAACTGTTCTCCAGGTTTAATGAAATTGCTCGCATTTAATGACCATGAAATTTCTGTTTTGGAACTGTTCCATGTGAGGAGTGAATCGGGTAAAAAAAACTTATTTAGACTGTCCTTTTGGAGAATGACTTTTTCAGCTTGGTAAGAAGCAATGGGTTTGTTGAAAGTTACTTTCAATTCAAAATTATTTGTGACGTATGATGAAGATGGAGTAATTTCTTGGCTGAGTTTATCTCCATCTAAATCAGACTCATTAAAGTAGACTTTTATGTTTTCTTTGAAATTACTGTTGATGGAATCATTTGCGTTGACTATAACTTTTGTGGAATCACCATAGGTGGCTTTGGTATTGTATATTCTGATCTTATCAGGTGCATAGAGATGATGAACTAAGGGAGTATCATTATCTGATTCTAATTGATAGGAAGTGATGGGTTTGTTGAAAGTAATATCGTAGTATTTTCCGAAATGACGGTTTGTCTTAATGGATAATGGAAGGACGTTGAGTCGCTGTAAGGAAAATGAGAGTTGAGAAGTGTTTTCAGTGAGCTTAACTGTATCTTTCAAAAAGCCATATAACTCTTTGTCAGTATCTGCTTTTGAGTTGTTGTTTTTATCTAGGGCAGCATAAACTAGGAAATTTCCAGAAGGAAGATTTTGAAATTTATAGTTACCAGTGGTATCTGTTTTTGTCAAGTATAGCGCTGCGCCAGAAGTTATGTTCAATGTATCAGACGATGGATATAAAGAGACTAATGCTTGCTTGACAGGTTCTGCAGTGTAGAGGTTCGTTATTTTTCCTGAAAGGGTTAAGGAATCTATAGTTGCTCCCGTAGAAAAGCTGAGGTAAAGATTGGATGGAACATTGCCTTCATTAAGGTCCTGAATAGTATTTCCGAAGTTGAATGAATAAGTAGTGTTTTGTCGCCAGGTACTATCGAATACGAGTTGAACAGTATTACGCTTGATTCTCGTTTTAAAATTGCCTTCAATGGAAGGTGTAATGATTAGATTATTCTCAATGGATTTAGTGGTTATAGCTTCATCAAATACAAGGGTAATGGTTTTTTGATTGAATAGCGTTTGACCATCTTTTGGACTAGAAGATACTAGTACAGGTGGATCTTTATCTTCAGGCCCACCAGTTGGTGATGACACGCGAGCACAACCCAATAGCGATAATAGTATGACAGTGAAAAGGATCTGTATTCTGGTCATTTTCTGAGGATATAGATTAAGCTACTGTATTCACCATTACTTTTTGCTTTGCGATTGGATTTGAATCCATTCAATATTCCACGAACTAGTGCCATAGAATTACCCACATATTTTTCTGAAAGCATACTTACGTAAAAGGAATCAAATACCATTGGTTCGATTTTATCAATTTTCAAGCCATGTTCTTTGGCTAAATGTTTCACGGAGTTTTGATCGAAATGATATAGGTGTCTGGGTACATCATAACCCGCCCAATGCTGCTGGTAATGTTCAGCATCAAAGGATTTGTGGTTGGGAAGGGCAAGTAATAAGATTCCGTTTGGCTTGAGTTGCTTAGTGAGTAAGGCTAGTACCGAATTGAGATCATGTACGTGCTCTAAAACATGAAATAATGTGATTACATCGTAAGTATTAAGTTGAATTGATTCTAAATTATGTAGAATTAATTTTTGAATTGATTTATTATTATGCTCTAATGCATTTTGGTCTGGTTCATATCCTTTAGAAACCCATCCCTTCTTTGTAGTATAATCTATGAAATGGCCGGTGCCGGAACCATAATCCAAATGATGAATTTCTGAGCTGTTGGTAAGTAGAGATTGAATGAGTCTATACTTTTTTCTAAGCGTATATGATCGCACCAATTTGTATAGAGCACTGGAGATGCTTTTTGTTTTGTTGGAATGAGATATATAATCGGTGGACTTATAATATGGACCAATTTCTGTTTGTGTAGGTCGTGGATTAGTAAAGACTAAATGGCATGAAGAACACTCCATGAGTTCGAATACTTCATGACTCAAAAAGTGATCACTGACTGTTGAATGATGTTCAAAATGAGGGTTGCCGCAAAGTGGACATTGTTCTAAGTTTTCCATTTCCTATCGCCCCATATATACCATAAGCACTGAAATATCTGCTGGAGAAACGCCACTGATTCTAGAAGCTTGTCCGATGGTAGATGGCTTTATTTTTTTGAACTTCTCACGTGCTTCTGCAGATAGGGCGCTGATGGAATCAAAATCAAAGTCATTCTGGATAGCGTGATTTTCCAAGCTACTGATCTTGTCTGCAAGCTTCTCTTCTTTATCTATATAGTCTTCATATTTAATAAGAATGTCAACTTGCTCCAGAATCTCAGGATCATACTTTGCTAAGTAGTCAGCCATTTCTTCATCAAAGGCAGGTAGATCGTAGATGTTTATTTGTGGGCGCTTTAACAGTTTTGCGTAATTCGTACGGTGCTCTATTGTAGCCGTCCCAAGTGCAGCAAGTGCTGGATTGGCCTTATCAGGATCAATCTTCTTTTGTCTAATGTCGTTTAATAACTTCGACACAGACTTCTTTTTCTCTTCTACAATTTTGAGTCTTTCGTCCGAAGCCAAACCTAGCTTATGACCTTTTGCAGTGAGACGAATGTCAGCATTATCTTGTCGTAATAGTATTCTGTATTCAGCTCTAGACGTGAACATTCGGTAAGGTTCATCTGTACCTTTGTTAATCAAGTCATCAATCAATACTCCGATATATGCTTCCGACCTTCCTAAAACAAAAGGCTCTTTATCGTGTGTTTTATTGTGTGCATTGATTCCAGCCATTAATCCTTGGCAGGCTGCTTCTTCATATCCGGTAGTGCCGTTAATCTGGCCAGCAAAGTATAGGTTCTGAATTAGATTGGTTTCGAGCGTTGTGCTTAACTGAGTTGGTGGGAAATAATCATACTCGATGGCATAACCTGGCCTAAACATTTTAGCGTTTTCGAAGCCCGCTATTTTACGAATAGCTTTAAACTGAACGTCCTCGGGAAGCGATGTTGAAAATCCATTCACATAGATCTCAACAGTATCCCAACCCTCAGGCTCAACAAAAACCTGATGCCTGGTTCTTTCAGCAAACCTGTTGATTTTATCTTCAATAGATGGGCAATAGCGAGGACCCAAACCTTGAATTCTACCATTGAACATTGGTGACCTGTCGAAACCGGTTTCTAATATTGCATGTACTTCCGGGTTAGTATAGGTAATGTAGCAACTCCTCTGTTGTACCAAAGGAGTTGTTGATGGCGAAAATGAGAACTTCCCTGGTACATCATCTCCCTTCTGTTCTTCCATTTTGGAGTAGTCTAAAGAGCGACCATCTACTCTAGGTGGAGTTCCTGTCTTCATTCTGCCGGACTCAAAGCCAAGCTGAACGAGTTGTTCGGTGATTCCTTTCGATGCACCCTCTCCTGTTCTTCCACCACCAAACTGCTTTTCTCCAATATGGATTAGACCGTTCAGAAAAGTACCATTGGTGAGGATAACAGATTTTGATCTAATTTCTATTCCCATTCCAGTGGTAATACCGACTGCAGTATTGTTTTCGATAACAATCCCAGTAACCATTTCTTGCCAGAAATCAACATTAGGATTACGTTCGAGCGCCAAGCGCCACTCTTCAGCAAACCTCATTCGGTCACTTTGAGTACGCGGACTCCACATGGCAGGTCCTTTTGACTTGTTGAGCATCCTAAACTGAATCATGGATTTATCGGTAACAATCCCCGACATGCCGCCAAGTGCATCAATTTCCCTAACGATTTGACCTTTGGCCACACCCCCCATTGCTGGGTTGCATGACATTTGGGCTATGGTATTCATGTTCATGGTTACTAACAGAACCTTTGAACCCATAGTGGCGGCAGCATTTGCAGCTTCGCATCCAGCGTGGCCAGCGCCAACAACTATGACATCGTATTCATTGAACATATGGTTTTTCTACTTGATGTTTCACGTGGAACAGTTCTGGTTGAACGTCCGTAGTGTTTCACGTGGAACAGTTGATTTACTAATTGATTTGCAAAGATAGATAAGCTTCTTCTTTTTCTCTCATGAGCAATTGCTCTTCTTCTGTCTTATCATTGTAGCCAATAAGGTGAAGCAATCCGTGAGCAAGAACCCTTTTGAGTTCATGTTCGAATGATACGTTTTGGTCTGAAGCATTTTCAGTCACCCTGTCAATGGAAACGAAAATATCGGACTCTATTGGGTCTTCTGGGCTATCACGATTATCAAAGGTGATAATGTCTGTGTAATAGTCGTGATCTAAATATTCTTGATTGATTTTTAAGAGATAATCGTCTGTGCAGAAGATGTAACTGATTTCTTCAATTGGCGTGTTTTCTAATTCTGCGATACGTTCAAGCCAAAGAGTAATCTTTTCTTCTTGTTGTAGGCTGAAGTCTATGTCTTCAGAGAAGAAGCTAATGTTATCCATTAATTGAGGTAGAAGGTAAGTTTAACTTCTTGACCATTGTCTTTAAAGGTAACTTCATCGGCTAAATGCTTCATTAAGAAGATGCCTCTTCCACCTGGTTTTGTGAGGTTTTCAGGTGATGTTGGGTCAGGTAAATCATTGATAACGAATCCGTTACCCTCGTCTTTGATCAAAAAAGTAACCGAAGTTTCCTCAAGAATCATAGAGAGTTGTACAAACTTACTTTTCTCTAATTTATTACCATGAATAATGGCATTGTTCACTGATTCAAGAACGGCTATCATGATGTTTCCGTAGAGATCATCGTCTAACTGATATTTGTCTTTAGCGTTGTCTATAAAACTTTCGACAATACGAATGTTCTCAACGAGAGATGGAATTTCAATGCTAATAGTGTTCATGTAGAGAATTAATTCTTCTGCTTTATTTTTTTGAAGTACTTGTTCGTCTCCTGCTTATAGTATGGGTTAAGGATTGCAGGGATAGTTTTTAATAATTCTATTTCCTTTTCCTTAGCCTTAAGGTATTCATTTAAAGATTCAGGAACCGAGATGTCATAGTCTGATGCCGTTTGCGCCTTTCGTTCCTCATCTTCACCCCTTTCGTTCATGGCGTTTTCAGCTTCTAACAAGCGAGTAAGAATTTCTTGCTGTCTTTCTACTGTTTCATCCGTCAGGTTTTTATTAATAAGATCTTCCTCATTCTTTTCCATTTGGTCAATGAGCTTATCAATTTTCTCGCCTAAATTATCTCCATCAACTCCGGTTTCAAAATTTTCAAGGGCATTTCTCAAACGTTGCTGCTCGGCTGCTAGTTTCGCTAATTGCTCAGAAAGTTGTCTTCCAGATTTTCCGCTTTGTTTTAATTCGCTTATTTGTTCACTGAGTTGTTTCTGAAGCTCGCTGAGTCCACCAGGCATAGGCTTATTTTTCTTACCCCCTTTGCCAGAGGAACTTGCCATTTGGTTTTGCATTTGTTGAACAACGTCATCCAATAGCAGAGCTAAATTATTAATAGAAGTCATTGTAAACTGCTGTTTTCCAGTGGCTTGATTAATTCTTTTTTCTTTTAACTCGTCTAATGCGCCATCCATTTGACGGTTCATTTCACTTACTTCCCTCATCACGAAAGAAGAGATTTGGAAAACTCTTTGAGAAAGAGAAATGAGGCTATCCTGAACAATCTTGGAGTCGTCTTTAAGCTTGAGTTGTTTCTGTGTAAGATCAATGAAGCGAGGGTCGCTCTCACGTATTTCACGGAAAGAGTTCATAAGGTCTTCTTGATTGAATGAAAGAGTCACGAGGTTGTCTACAAGCTCTTTCAGGAACTCTAAGTTTTCTTGCTGCTGCTCCATTTCCATGCCGCCTTGCATAGACTCAAGATCTTTTTTCATCTCCTTCATTTTCTCAGCCGCTTTTTGCTGAGCTTTGGAGGCGTTTTGTCTTTGTTGTGAAGGTTTATTGTCCTTTTGCTGCTCCTCTTCGCTCTTCGCTTTTTCCTCTTCCTGTCCTTTTTCTTGCTCTCCTTCAGATTTCTCTGGGTTATTCTTTTGCTTTGCGTCCTTTTGTAACTCTTCTTGTGCTTTTTCTTGCTCTTCTTTTATTTCTTCGAATTGCTCTTTTATATCGCTAGGCAGGTCATCTGGAGTTTTTCGCTCTTGATTTAACTCCTCCAACTTGTCCATTTTCTCTTGAAGCTTTTCGAGGTCTTCTTTTTCCTGCGCTTGTTTTTGACTGAGTGAATCGGCACTTATGTCTTCATTCTGAGTATCTTCAATAAGCTTCTCTTGATCTTTTATCCTTTCTTCTAATTCCTTGATGTTCTGTTCGAGCTTCATATCGAACTGGAGTTTCTTGAACAGCTCAAGGGTTCTTTCTAGCTCCTTTTCAAGGTCGCCACCTTTGTTTTTCATTTCCTCTATTTTGTCTCTGAACTCAGAAATATCTCCTTGCTCTTCCAGCAGCTTTCTCAATTCATCATAGAGCTTTTTTGTCTCATCATCTAGAATGTTGTTCATCAACTCTTGGAGCTGATTCATTTTTTCCTGAATCTTATCGTTCTGAGGAGAGAATTGCTCTTTCTTCATGTTATTGAGCTGATTTTCTTTCTTTAACTCCTCTAACTTTTCGGCCAGTTGCTCTTTCTGCTTAAGAATATCTTGCATCAGCTTTTCGTCTTGCCAATCCAATTCTTTTTTCGTCTTGAGGCGTTCATCCACCTCGCCTAGCTTCTCATTCAACTCTTGTGCTTCTTTCAAGGTTTTATCTATGTCTTTTTGAACTTTATCAGACGAGCGATCAATTTCTTTTTCAATTTCTTCTTTAGAAGGTATTTTGAAAGAATAGGTGCTGGTTTTTACGGATTTAGAACCATTAACTCCGTCATTATCAGAAACTTGTACATAATATTTGATTTCTGCGCCAGCTGTGATTTTAGCTGAATCCAGTTTGAAAACCTTATAATAACTCTGGTTACTCAAGTCTCTATTGAGCTCTAATGGAAGCTCTTCAAAACTTTGTTGGTTTTGATATTGGTAGAATAATGAAAGACGAGAAAAGCCATGGTCATCGGTAATATTTCCACCTAGAACCAAAGACTTGAATAAGACGGTGTCTTGATATTGATCTAGGGTGATTTCAGGATAGCGGTCTTTCACCGACTCTAGGGCAAAAACGAGAGAGTCACGATTAAGACTGTATTCGTTTTTAAGCTGGATGGAGTAACGGCTGGACTTATTGATTGATTGTTCGTGTGTAAAGGCACCATTCGAGTTCTTTTTTGCCGTTGCATATACATCAAGCCCGGGAAAGTTAAGCTTCACCTCATCCGTATTGTCGGTATTGAACTTCCATATAACGGTTGTGCCTTCAGGAATAGAAACGTTTCCAGAATTTTCTAATACTTCTTTCTCCCGTTTTAAATATTTTGGAAAGTTAAGCTCAAGATTGAATAATGAGAGTGTTGGGCGAGAAACTACCTCAATTTCATATTCTGAAGAAGTGATGCTTTCAGCTTCTAAAGAAAACTTAGTATCAGCTTGAACTCTTGTGAAGGTATATTCAAAACTATCGGGTCCAGTTTTGTTGGCCTTTACCTTTCGGCTATTGGTCCAAACATATAGATTTTGAGGAATAGACTTTCCTTCGGTATTTACCTCTAATGTGAAGTTTTCACCTTTAAAAGCCTTAAAATCAGTGTTTTTGATGGAGATTGAAAATGGCGCTTCTGGAAGAAATTCAGTATTGTAATTAATAATTCTAGTTGAGCTCTCAGTAAGAAACTGAGGAATAAAAAGAAGGAGAACAACAATAATAGCTCCTGGTCCAATTATATAACGAAGGTATTTTCGGTTGCCTTTGTAGTCAATGGCATTAACAAATGAAATTTTACCGACTTCATTGCTTTTTTGCTCGATACTGGCCAGCAGCAGTTCATTTTGAACAGTATTTAGCTTTTCTAACTGAATTATATTTAAAAGCTTGTCTGAAATTGCCGGAAAATGAGCCCCAATTTGTACGGAGGCTTCTTCATTTGACAAGTGTCGTTGCGCATTTCTTAAATAGTATAGATTTTTACCAATAAACCATACGAATGCCAATAGGCTTCCAAAAACGAATGAAAAGAACAGAACAGCCCTTCCACCACCACTTAAACGGGCAGAAAATTCAAAGGCATTGGCCACAATAAAAAGGCTGAGAAAAAATGCAAGAAATAGAATAGAGCCTTTGATCAACCGGTTAGTGTAGAACTTTTTCTTATATGCCTGAAGTTGCTGCTTTAGTAATTGGTTAGAACCCATCTCCTGAATTTAAACTTGTAAACATTAATACGTGAACGAGCCGTATTTGATTGTAAAACAATTGACTAAAGGAGAAATATACGATTTAAATTATCGAATTTCTAGGAGTATCGGGCAGTGATCAGAATGGATGGCATCATTCAAGATAGAAGCACCCACTAATCTCTCTTTCATTTCTGTTGTGGTCATGTGATAATCTATTCTCCAACCTTTATTATTTGCCCTTGAGTTGGCCCTATAGCTCCACCATGAATATTCATTTGGATTTTGGTTAAAAACACGGAATGAATCAATAAAGCCAGCCTCAATATATTTTGTAAGCCATTCTCTTTCTTCGGGTAAAAAGCCAGAAGAGTTCTTGTTTGAGACTGGGTTATGAATATCAATTGCTTTGTGAGCAATGTTATAGTCTCCGCTGATGATTAGGTTAGGAATAGTTTTTCTTAACGAATTGGCATACTCAAAGAAGAAATCCAGCCATTCATATTTAAAGTCTTGACGAATATCTCCACTTGTTCCGCTCGGCATATAGACGCTTATCACAGAAAAACCCTCATAATCAGCCCTGATCACTCTTCCTTCAAAGTCATACAATGGGTTTCCACAACCATGTTCCACGTGAAGCGGCTTGATTTTACTAAAAATTGCGACTCCACTGTATCCCTTTTTTTGAGCAGGTTCCCAATATAAATGATAGCCTAAAGCTTCAAATTCAGAGGTGTCTACTTGTTCGGGCAATGCCTTTAGCTCTTGTAAACATAGAATATCGGGATTTTCGGCTTTTAGCCATCCCACGAAATCTTTTTTCATGGCCGCCCTAATTCCGTTTACGTTGTAGCTGATAATCTTCATAACTCAATTTTTAATTCAGTTTCAAAATATTCAATTACATGCATTTTGAGAAGCTTTTCTTGATCCATGAGGTCGAAGTGTGGAAGAGCAGTTTTGGCTTTTTTCCAATGAGGCCAACCTTCAGCATCAATTCCCTCGAGTTCATAAAAGCCTGAAAGACTCAATACCTTACAAATAGCAATGTGCATTAAGTCTTGCTTTTCTTCTTTCGTGAAATTCTGTTTGCCGTTACCCAACTCTTGAACCCCAATAAGAAATAGAACCCCATTAAGGTCTTTGGGCCTTTTTCCTAAAAGTTGCTCTAAGTGGCTAAGCAACTTTACCCAGTTTCTCTGAAGTTCTAAATCCTTTTTATACATTATTTATTGAGCTCTTCCCAGAATTCTACCGCCCTTCTAAGGTGAGGAATTACAATGGTTCCCCCAATCAAGTTGGCGATTGAAAATACTTCAAATACTTCTTGGGTGGTGACCCCTAACTCATGACATTTCCCTAAATGATACTTAATACAGTCGTCACACCTTAGTACCATCGAGCTAGAGAGCCCAATAAGTTCTTTTACTTTTCCGTCCAATGCACCTGGCGCAAAGGCATTAGTGTCAAGATTGAATAATCTTTTCAATACTGTATTGTTCTCTTCCAAGATTTTTCCATTCATCTTGGCGCGATAATCGTTGAATTCTTCTACAATAGTCATTACCTTAATATTTTCGTCAAATATAGTTTCGTTTCTCGAATGCCCAGCAAGATAAACTTAATCTTGAACGACTTTGTCGCACTCTTTTTCCCAAACATATGTATTGGGTGTAAAGGACCATTGCCCAATGGCTTGAAGCATATTTGTACGGGTTGTCAGTACGAGCTGCCGAAAACAAATAACTATAAGGAAGAGGTTCCACATATTTACCAAAAATTGGCGGGCTCAATTCGATTTAATCATATGCTCGCCTACCTGCATTTTCAGAAAAAGGGAATTGTTCAGCATATTTTGCATGAGCTAAAGTATAATCATAATGAGGATGTTGGGCTTATGATGGGCCGATGGTATGGTCACGATTTATTGCTAGGGGGCTTTTCAAATGAGTTCGACCTCATTATTCCTGTTCCACTACACCCTTCAAAACAGAGAAAAAGAGGTTATAACCAAAGTGAAGCTTTTGCCAACGGTCTTTCAGAAGTATTGAAAGTGGAAGTTTGTATTGGGCTTAGGAGAGTTACAGCCAGTGAAACTCAAACGAGAAAAAGTAGGGCCGAGAGGCTGGAAAATGTGAAGGCAATTTTTGAAGCCGTAGATCCTGTGGAACTTAAAAAGAAACGGGTGCTTTTAGTGGATGACGTAATTACTACTGGGGCAACCTTGCTGGCTTGCGGAAATGTATTGATCGATGCAGGTGTGGAAGAATTGAGTTTTGGTGTATTGGCATCTACTTATTGACCCACTAAAACGAAAAAAGGCCGCTCACTATTAGTGAGAGGCCTTTTCATAGACTCTTTTTAATTATTATCTTCTTTTAGATTCAACTCCGATAGAAATCATGGCACATCTAAAACCAATAGTATTAGTCGCTTTATCTTGATCTAAAAATCTTCTTGTACCTGGGGACATCCAGTAAGCAACATCCTTCCATGAGCCTCCTTTGTATACTTTTGCTCTGTCATTAATCAATGACCTGAAATCTGTTCTATCACCATCCCAACCGTAAAGTTGTTCGGAATCTGCGGTTCCGTCCTTCCTTACGGGGTTTAAATCATCAACCGCTTGATAAGAAAGGGGTCTGTAGGTATCGTTTACCCACTCACTCACATTGCCACCCATGTTGAATAAACCAAAATCATTTGGTTCGTATCCACCAACCTCAGCTGGAATTACGTCACCATCATTATTGATATTTCCTGCAATGCCAGCATAGTCACCTCTACCCCTTTTGAAGTTGGCTAAAAGTTCGCCTCTTTTTTTACGGTATGGGTTTCTAACGCCTCTTCCATCCCAAGGATAAATTCTTCCGTATTCTTCGTTCTCGTCCAAATATTGTGTTCCAATGGTTGCTTTGGCAGCATATTCCCATTCAGCCTCATTTGGTAGTCTGAACTCTGGTAGATATATACCTCTTTCTATGAAAAGCTTTTTGTTTGCATTTATAAAAGCAATTTGATCCTGTTGAAGGTCATCTAGCTCTTGTGGTGTAACTTCTATGGCTCCTGTAAGACCAATCCCACTAGAACTACCAAGCATTTGAAGAGTACCATCTGGGTTAAAAAACTCAAATTTGTAAGCATCAGGAAGGTCATCAAGAGGTAATTGACTTATAGTTAAGTAGTTAACAAAATCAGTTCTCCACTTACAAAAGTCTACAGCTTGCCTCCAAGTCACTCCAACAACTGGGCGATTATTGTAACCTGGATTGTTATAGTAGTTTTCACTATAGACGTCATTGAAAGAAAAGTCACTAGACCAAACACTGTCGTTAGGGATTAAATCTTTAAGGGTCTGTCCGTTGTGGGAAGTGGTTGCAGGAAGAAATGGGTTCGTTGGATCGTCCACAATATTTACTTCCTTACCCAAGCTTAGCGGAATCGGGTTAAACTGATAAAAAACATATTCTTTCCAGTTTTCATTGGTAACTTCAGTTTCGTCCATGTAGAAAGAGTTTACTGTAACTGTTCTTTCTATGTTATCTCTGCTGCCCAATAAATCTTCCTCAAAAGAGCCTAAAACAGTTCTACCACCTTGAACAAACACCATTCCCGGAGGGTTAGGTAAATTTTTTGTGTCAAATGGAGTAAAATTGAGTGTGTCTTTTGAGTTACCATAAGCCATACCCGTTGTAGAACTCACTCTTCCTTTATTTTTATTAAAAAGGAAGCAAGAAGATAATAATGAGGAAGACAGTAAAATGAATACTGAAACCTTCAAAAACCCAGCTGTGTTTTTCATGTTAGTGCTTTAATCAGACCTTTTAGGTGAATTAAGGGGGCTAATATACGCTTATCCCTCATGTTTAACAAAGGTGTAATTCACTCATTGTTATGCAAAAACGTTACTTTCAAGCACATATTTTAAAATTCATCATCAAAATCTATGCTTTGAGAAAAGCTGGGGATGGAAATGAACTAGGGTGTTCATCATTTTTTAACCTGAGATAGGGTTATTGTAAGTCATTTGTGATCTGATCGGGCTTATTTTATGGTTAATCCGACTATTAAACCTTTCAGTAAATTGATCGGTGAGGTGTTGAATAAATGTATTTGCTTTAGGTTATGAAAAAGAATCAGCTGTATTGGATGCTCCAAATTGGAGGTTGGGGCGGACTCCATATTACCAGCTTTCTGGCCATTGCTTTTGTTTTGCCTTTCTGGGCATCTGTCATATCTACTTTAGTAAGTGTTCTTTGCGCCATTCTTATTAGCCATTTGTACAGGCTTTATGCAAAAAAAAGAAAATGGAAGGACTTAAAAATTGTCAAGCTCATTCCTCGAGTATTTTTTAGTAGTATTCTTCAAGGTGGCCTTTTGGCCATTCTCACCTTTTTAGTTGCAATTGGCTCCGTTATACTATTGATCAAACTAGATCCCAATTTGATGGATCATTTTACTGGCCTTTCTAAAATGGAAGGGGTTGATGAAGCCACCCTAGAAAAATTAAGAGAAGTGAATCGTGGCATATTTACGCCCAGCACACTGGTCATTATGGCTATGAGCTTTATTGGTAGCTACTCGGTTTACTTTATTAGTTGGTCATCGATCTATTTTGCTTATCAGTTTCTTCAGAAGAACAGAGAAGTGGAAATTGAAAAGTGGAAGCTTCAGGCTACCGTAAAAGATGCCGAACTAAGCGCTTTGAAGTCTCAAATTAATCCACACTTCATATTTAATAGTCTTAATAATATTCGATCTTTAGTAGTCGAGGATGCAGAAAAAGCCAGAGATTCTATCACTCATCTTTCAGATCTTTTGAGGTTTTCCATTCAATTTGATCATTACGAAAAGGTGAGCCTTGAGAAAGAAATAGAAGTAGTAGCCCACTATTTAAATCTTGAATCCATTCAGTTAGAGGATCGACTGAGGTATCAGTTTTTGATCGACAGTGAAAGTAAGGAATTTGTTGTTCCGCCAATGATTATTCAAACCTTAGTGGAAAACGCCATTAAACATTGTATCAATAATCTGCCAGAAGGGGGCGAGATCATCGTTGAATCTAAACTGACACATGGTTTCCTTAGCATTTTTGTCAAAAATACCGGGCAACTAAAAGGGCCAAATGGTTCTAAGCGAAAAGGTATCGGAATTGGTAATGCGCGTGAAAGGCTTAGGCTGCTTTATGGTGATAAAGCTTCATTAAGTATAGAAAATATGAACGAGCACATGGTATGTGCTACTGTGAAAATCCCCTTAAATTAGAAACCACAAAATTAAGCCATATGAAAACTTTAGTAATAGACGATTCAAGACTTGCCAGAAACGAATTAAAAAGACTGCTTAAAGAGTTTGATAACGTTCAAATTGTAGGCGAGGCTGCTAGCGTGGATGAAGCAATCGAAAAAATTACAGAATTAAAACCAGACTTAATTTTCTTGGACATTCAAATGCCAGGCAAAACGGGCTTTGATTTACTTGAAGAACTGGAAATCGTTCCTGAAGTAATCTTTTCAACTGCTTATGACGAATACGCACTAAAGGCTTTTGAATACAATGCGCTTGATTATTTGGTAAAACCTGTTCAGAAAGACCGTTTGGCGGGAGCCATTTCTAAGGTGATTGAAAAGGTGGAGAAAAAAGAACGAGAAAAGGAAAACGGAAGTGATAAGCTCACTATCCACGATCAGGTTTTTGTAAAGGATGGAGAAAAATGCTGGTTTGTTCAGTTGGCAGATATTCGTCTTTTCGAAGTAAGTGGAAACTACACCACAGTGTATTTCGATAAATCGAAACCGATGATCACCCGAACACTGAACTATTTAGAATCAAGGCTGGACGAGAAAACCTTTTTCAGGGCAAACCGCCAACAAATCATCAACCTAAAGTGGATTGAAAGAATTGAACCTTGGTTCAGCGGTAGCTTAAGAATCTATATGAAGGGTGGCGAAGAAATTGATGTTTCACGTAGACAAACCCTTAAGTTTAAAGATATAATGAGCTTCTAAAAGAAGGAGGGATGAAAAGAAATGGTAAGCAAATTGCGTTTGAGTTTATTTCTATAGTTGTGGCGGTAGTCTTGGCCATGGCTCTATCAGAGTGGAGGCAAGATTTTTTAAATAAAAAGCAGGCTGACTTATCGTTTCAAAACATTATTAGCGAGGTAGAAAATAACATTGAGTCTATTCAATCCAATAAGAATGAAATTCAAAAAAATTATGATCGTACTACTGCTTGGTTAAAGGCCGGTGAAAGCCAAAGAGATACAACAGATGTAAATCTCAATTTTGATCTCGGCTTATTAAGCGCGACAGCCATGGAAGTGGCCAAATTAAACCAGTCATTGACTTATCTATCGAACGACAAGGTGATGGATATTTCAGGAGTATATTCTATCCAGGAATTTTACCAAAGCAATGGTTCAGTGGCCTTTCACAAAATGACGGATATATTTCTTCAAATCAGAGATGAGAAAAAGGATAAAGCTTTGTCTTTGAGGGCATATCGCTATGAATTGACTTTGGCCCTAAGCGCAATATTGGCACTGGAAGGCTCTTACAAATCTTTTCTAGAAAAATACTCTCCTAATTCATCTGCTTTAGAATCTCTATTGCATCATTAATAGATAAAACCTCGTCAATTCGTAAAATCAAGCGAGTTTTGTGCTCCTTCATGTGGCAACTTTTTGGATGCGACTGAACAAAAGCGATAACTTTTCCGAAGGCTGGGGATTGGAAATAGCGCTCATTGTCAGAAGGCAAGAAGTAGCACTTCATCGACTCGTTTTTGATGACCACTTTTTCGAAACCTAGGTTTTCAGCCAGCCAACGCAGCCTCACCGTTTCCATCAAATCTAAAACAGGTACAGGGATAGGTCCAAAGCGGTCTTTTATACTGGTTGTGAATTTGGCTAAGCCTTCTTCATTCTTGATGTTATCGATTTTAGAATAAAGGCCCAAACGTTCCGAAATATTGGAAACGTAAGTCTCCGGAATGAGAATCTCTAAATCGGTTTCAATCGAAGTATCCACCTTAACCGCTTCGGCTGCTTCTTTCACCAAATCCTTGTAAAAGAGGTCTTTGAATTCGGTTTCTTTTAATTCTTGAACAGCTTCGTCAAGAATTTTGTGGTACATCTCAAAACCTAAATCGGTAATGAAACCTGTTTGTTCGGCTCCTAATAAATTACCTGCTCCGCGAATATCTAAATCACGCATGGCTACTTTAAAGCCATCGCCTAAATCAGAGAATTCTTCCAAAGCACTCAAGCGTTTTCTAGAATCGGAACTAAGCCCGATAGATGGAGGTGTTAATAAGTAACAGAAGGCTTTTCGGTTAGAACGCCCTACTCGTCCACGCATTTGGTGCAAATCGGAAAGCCCAAACATGTGCGCATGATTAATGATGATCGTGTTGGCGTTCGGAATATCTAGGCCAGACTCAATGATGTTGGTAGAAATCAATACATCGTATTCACCCTCGATAAACTTCATCATGCGTTTTTCAAGCACACTCCCTTCCATTTGGCCGTGGGCCACACCAATTCGAGCATCGGGCACCAACTTCAGGATAATATTTCCTACCTGAACAATGTCTTTAATTCGGTTATGCACAAAGAAAACCTGACCACCACGCCTCAGTTCAAAACTGATGGCATCGCGAATTATGGTTTCGTCAAAAGTGTGTATTTCCGTAGTAACAGGCTGTCGGTTGGGAGGAGGCGTAGCGATTACGCTCAAATCTCTCGCGCCCATTAACGAAAAGTGCAAAGTTCTCGGAATTGGTGTAGCCGTGAGGGTAAGCACATCTACATCCAGTTTAAATTCCTTGAGTTTATCTTTGACACGGACTCCGAATTTTTGTTCTTCATCAATAATGAGAAGCCCAAGGTCTTTGAACTCCACATCCTTGTTTACAATTCTGTGCGTGCCGATAAGAATCTCGGTTTTGCCTTCTTTCACCCGTTGAAGGGTTTCTTTAATTTCTTTACTGGTTTTGAATCGGTTGATGTATTCCACATTGACTGGAAAGTTTTCCAGCCTTTCAGCAAAAGTACGGTAGTGCTGCATGGCCAAAATGGTGGTAGGTACTAAAACCGCCACCTGTTTTCCATTGGCGCAGGCCTTGAAAGCTGCACGAATGGCCACTTCCGTTTTACCAAAACCTACATCGCCACAAACCAATCGGTCCATGGGGTGTGCCAATTCCATATCAGCTTTAACGTCTTCGGTGGCCTTGGCTTGGTCTGGAGTATCTTCATAAATAAAAGACGATTCCAATTCGGCCTGCATAAAACCATCGGGTTCAAAAGCAAAACCACTGGCGCCTTTCCTTTTGGCGTAAAGTGCAATCAGGTCTTTTGCAATGTCTTTTACCTTCTTCTTGACCTTAGATTTCTTGGTTTCCCATTCAGGAGAACCCAATTTGCTCATGGTTGGCGGAGCGCCTTCTTTACCTGAATATTTTGAAATTTTATGAAGGGCATGGAGACTTACATAAAGCAAATCGTCATCGCGATACACCAGACGGATGGACTCTTGCTTGTTTCCATTCACTTCTACTTTTTCCATTCCCGCAAAACGCCCCACGCCATAATCAATGTGGGTAACGTAATCGCCTGGATGTAAAGAGCGCAGTTCTTTCAGCGTTAAAGCCTTTGATTTACTGTGTTGTGTTCGGCTTTTGTATTTGTGAAATCTATCGAAAAGCTGATGATCTGTATAGCAGAGCATCTGGAGTGTTTTATCAATAAATCCTTGTCTGAGGCCAATATTAAGGGGTTGAATCTTAATGATAGGGTTCAACTCAGTGAATATTTTTTCTAATCGGCCGATTTGAGTGTCAGATTCCGCAGAGATTAAAAGCGTATGACTTTTCATTTGCCAACCACCAAGGTTATCAGCAATGAGGTCGAAATTTTTGTTAAAGGATTGCTGCACTTCGGCATCAAACCTAAATTCGAAACCGGATTTTTTGGTAAAGCGATTTCCGAACTCGATTTGAGTCAAACTCTCAATTCCCTTTTTAAAGGACTTTTGAGTTTCGAAAAGCGCATCTGGGCTGAGTACTATTTGCGCATCGGTAACTGAAAGCACTTCGTCAAAATTAGCAGAAGCCTTTTCGAAGTATTTTTCGATCGTATCTAAGGTTTGTTGGTAATCCTTAAACCAGATTTTGGTGTTGTTCGGAATAAAATCCAAAAACGATTGTCTTACTTCTTGCAACAGTCGGGTTTGAATATTCGGAATGATGTTGATGTGTTTTACACTTTCCTGACTAAGCTGAGAAACTGGATCGAAAGTTCGAATACTTTCTACTTCGTTACCGAAAAGCTCAATTCTGTAAGGTAAATCGTGTGCGTAAGAATATACATCTACTATTCCACCACGCACTGAAAACTGGCCTGCTTCGTACACAAAGTCGGTTTTCTCGAAATCGTAAGTCATCAGCAGTTCTGCTAAAAACTCCACATCAATTTCTTCTCCCACTTTGGTAGAAAAAGTATTGGTGGCCAAGGCCTTTTTGTTGATTACCTTTTCGGTAAGTGCCTCGGGATAGGTAATAATGATTTCGCCTGTGGACGCTTTATGGTTAATCCTGTTTAGGATTTCGGCACGCATGAGAATGTTGGCATTCTCTGTTTCATCAAACTGGTAAGGTCTTTTGTAAGAAGTAGGGAAAAGCAAAACTTCTTTTTCGCCAACCAAATTCTGCATGTCGTTATGAAAATAAGCAGCTTCTTCTTTGTCATGCATTACAAAAAGGGAAGTTTGCTTATTGTGTTGATACACGGCAGCCGCCACAACGGCATCCAAACTACCCACCAACCCCTTAAGCTGAATGCTATTTCCCTCGTTGGGCTTAATTCGCTCGGCAATGGTTTGAATGATAGGGTCTTCCCTATAAATCTTTATGAAGTCTTTTACTTTCAAGGTTCTTGCTAAAAAGAGGGGGCAAATGTAAATAATTCTGAAGCCATTCGTGGCAAAAGAGTGTAAGCAATGAATAAATTAACCGACATTTAACCCAACTCTTTAATTGCTTTTATTGTTAGAGCATTTGTAGTGAAAAAAGAAAAAATTAGAATCGGCTTAAGGCGCGAAGCCTTTAATAAAATGGAGCAGATGCATCCGCATCAAATTATGCTCTATGTGGCTCTGATTGGCAGTTCGGTGCTTTTCCTCTTTTTGCTGGTTGCTTTTACAGCCAGCCAACCTGCGAATGGCAATTTCCTCAAAATTGAATTTCCTAAATTCTTTGTGGTAAGTACGGTATTGATGCTTCTTTCCAGTTTTTCGGTGTCCAAAATTATTCCTGCCTATGAAAAAGACGAGCTGGAAGAACTGAAAAAATGGTTGGGAATTACGTTTTTACTAGGTTTGGCTTTTGCCACCTCGCAGTTTTTAGGCTGGCGCGAACTTCAAGAAAATCAGATTTTATTTAGCGGTAGGCGTTCTGGCGCTTATCTCTATGTAATCACGGGCTTACATGTGGTGCATGTAGTGGCCATTTTACTCTACGTGGTTCGGTTGCTCGTCAAATGCAATAAGGTTTCGCTCGATGCCGTTCAAAGTTTGATCTATTGTACTACACCCTACCAGAAGATCAGATTCAAAATGCTGACAGACTTCTGGCATTTTGTAGATGTACTTTGGGTGCTGTTATTCTTCTATTTGCTGTTTAGTTTTTAAAAAAGAGGAAGGCCACAACGTAGTTGTAGCCTTCAAATTGACCAGGATATTGTTTCTGACTTTTGGGCTTAGTTAAAATTAATCTGTTTAATGTTTTCGTATTTCACGTAAGTGGGTTTTCCGCTTGAGTTGAAAACCAAAACGCCTTCATTTTCATCACTTACATCTCTACCCGAACCAAGGGTTAATTCTTTTCCACTTTTCAACACAATTCTTGCGTTATCGTAATTTCTTGGGCTGAAGGATTTGATGTTTTCAATTGGAATAAAGTATTCAATGTCATCATTTTCCCCTTGAATTATCTCGAAGTTGTATTCTTCATCTAGATCAAAAATGATCTCGCCAGAAAGGCTTTCTCCTTTGGTTGTTTCCACGGTTCCAGAGATTTTATTCACTGCGTAAGCAGAATATGCTTTTCCAGAATTGGGTGCATTTGTGAATTCAACACGCTTAAATTCTTTCCATGGAATATCTACTCTGCCGAAATCGGTACTTACGATAATTCCACCATTCGAATTGTCTACATCATTGGAGCCTCTCAAGTAAAGCTCTCTGCCTGATTTGGTTACCACATTACTGCCAGAGCGATCTCTTTCAATGGACTTAATATTGCCGAATTCGATTTTCATGTCGCCATCGCGGGTATCACCGTCAAGAACGTTGGTGGTATAGCGCTCATCGTGGTCCCACTGAACAAATCCAGTGATTGAACCCCCATAATATTCAACAGTTCCGTAGATAGGGTCACCAATTCTGCTGTTGAGTTTGCTTGGCGTATCCATAAATTCTATGGTTTCAATTCTACTCCAGTTGAATTTCATGCTTCCCAATTCTTGATCTAGAATGGTGATTGTACCGCCCATATCGTCCGAGCCGTCTTGAACAAAAACCCTATCTCCGTTGCGTAGCGTTAATTCTACTTCGGAACGTCTGTTAATGTCAATTTTGGAAATGTTGCCGAATTCAGTTCTGAATTCATGTGTGGTTTCCCAGCTGTTATTGCCCCAACTAATCGTGAAGCTGCCCCAGCTACTATTTCTTCTCCTTTGTTCGTCCCTTAAATCGTTTATTTCCTCTCTCGTCAGGTGACGGTAATTATCATTTTCTTCTTTATTTCCATTAAAATGGTCTGTCCAATAGCCCTCACCACGATCGCCCCAGCGCATTTGACCTGTGTAGCTTTTGCCATCAATGGTGGTGAGTTTTCCGTAGATGAATCCTTCATCTTGTGCATTGGCCGAAATAAATGGAGCCGCAATGAGCCCGAGAAATAGGGCAGATTTTGAAATAATTGATTTGATCATGGTTGTGTTGTTTGAGTTTGATTCTTTTGACGAATCAAAGATGCAGAATGACATCTTGCCAAGAAATGCCGATTGGCTCTAGCTAGTTATTCTTTGACCGAAACGGGAGGAGAACTTACTGAACTGGAATGATCTATTCCTGTTGGTTTATTGAAGCCAACTTTTGAAGCGTTATTTCAAGAAGGAATTGGGGTGGCTTTAGTTGTCTAACCACTGTTTGAAAAGGGGTGTCTTTTCCGAACTCACTACAATGTCTTCATCAATTTCTGGACTAAGGCTTAGTTTTACGCGGCCTTTGAAGTAAGGGTGAATGTCACTAACGGCATCGAAATGCACCAAAAATTTACGGTTTACCCTGAAGAACTGTTTAGGGTTGAGCATTTGATCTACTTCTTCCAGCGTGTTATCGATGATGTACTTTTGCTTTTCAAAAGTGACGATATAAGTAAGCTTATCGTGGGTATAGAAATAGGCGATTTTCTCGGTAGGAATGGCACGAATTCGCTGGCCAATCTTGGTGAGGAATCGTGATTTGTATTCTTTGTTCTGTTCGTTAATCAGTGCTTTGATTTGGCTAAGATCAAAGGCTGGAGAAGAAGAAATGGCGGATTGCTCTTTAATTTTTTCTAGCGCAGTGGCCAACTTTTCGCGCTGAATGGGTTTGAGCAAGTAATCCACACTATTTACCTCAAAGGCTTTAATCGCGTATTGATTGTAGGCTGTTGTAAAGATAACTTTACATTTTGGTTTGTGCTGTTCAAAAATTTCGAAGCTCGTTCCGTCAAGCAACTGAATGTCGCTGACAATGAAGTTGGGGTCTTCATTATTTTCGAACCAAAGCAAACCGGCCTCTACAGATCTGATGGTTCCTACGATTTCCAGTTCCGGTTTGAGTTCTTTTAGCAGTTCGATTAACCTTTCCGATGCCAGCCTTTCGTCTTCAATAATCAGTATTTTCATTCGCTTAGCTTTTAAGGTTAAATTTCAGAAATATTGATGAGAGGAACACGAACGATGAACGAGTTTGGGTTCTTAATTACCTCAACTTCCTTTGTAGTAAAGTAGGAATATCTACGCTTAATATTTTCCAAACCAGTTTGCCCACTGTTCGGCAGTTCAACCTTCTTTTCCTGCAGGTTATTTTTTACTGAGATATAGCCATTCTGACTTTCAACATGAATTTTTAGTGGGCGTAGTTCCGAAACTGTATTGTGCTTAATGCCATTCTCAATGAGCATTTGCAGGGTGAGTGGAGGTAAGTATAATGCTTCGTCTTTTTTATCTATGGCCATGCTCAGTTGAATGGTGTCTTCGAACCGAATTTCTAACAAATACATATAAGCACTAATGAAACTGAGCTCCTGTTTCAACTCCACCAATTCTTCGGAACTACTTTGGAGAATGATGCGATAGACTTCAGCAAACTTTTCCAGATAAGCCTGTGATTGCTTTTGGTCTTTAGAAATCAGCGAAGAAAGAATGTTAAGGTTGTTGAAAAGGAAATGCGGATCCAAGTGGTTTTTTAATGCATTAAGCTCTGCTTTGATCGATTCTTTCTGAAATTCTTCCGAAGCCAGTTGAGCATTTTTCCAGCGTTTCAAAAACTGAATTCCAAAATTGATTGAAATGATGGGCAACAGAATCAAAATTGATAATGCATTGATGGTCGCAATTTGACTTCCGACAGGAGGATCTTCTGTAAGGGTAATCTTGAACAGAAAATAACTTAGGTTGATAATGATTAAAGAAACTAACACGCCAATACTCAATTGAGAGTAAAAGCGCTTATTACCATGGGTTAACCAGGGAAGTTTTCTATCTAATGCTATGGTTAAGGTGCGATTGGCCAATAAGACCAACAACAAAACCGCAACAATGAGTCCGGCAGTTAGGTAAAGTTCGCGTGGTGCTGAAGTGGCGTAGAGAAAAACAAAAACGCCCACCACCAAACTGATGGCAATACTGTTTTGGATGATTTGACTACGACTGAATTTCAAAGCGTTTTACTCAATCAAAGATGATTTCGTCAATTTGTGACCAACGTATGTACGTTGGTTTGGCGTCTTTAGAAGTAAATATAAGCACTCCATCATTGTCTTCTGACACATCACGACTTTCACCCAGTAATAGCTCTTTGCCATTTCTCAGAATGACCATTGAGTAACTATAGTTCTTAGGAATGATGTTTTTCACATTTCGGAAGGGGATTTTGTAAACCACTCGGTCATCTTGGCCATCTAAAGTTTCATATTCCCAAGCTTCATCTAAGTCATAGGCAATAAGGCCGCTTATTTTTTCGCCATCTCTGTTAATCACGACTCCTCTTAAGCCTGTGGAGGATGGGAATTCACTATAAGAAGGTCCTTGATTCTTGCTTTCTATAATTTCCAGTTCTTCAAAATCGCGCCATGGTACCACGATTTGACCAATTTCCTTATCGTTGATTAAAACGCCAGCGTTTTCGCTGTTCACATCGTTCGAGCCCGTTAAAAAGAATTCCCTTCCTGATTGCAGTGTTACATCTACCCCATTTCTATTTTTGACAATTTTTGTAATCGACCTGAATGGAATGTTTTTATCTCCATCACGGTCTTCACCATTAAGAATATCTTCTAAGAAACGCTCATTGTGGTTATTGCCGCTTGTGCCTTGGTCCCATTGAATGGTGCCTTCAAAAGTACCTCTTCTGCCTGCTTTAACTTTTCCATAAATGGCTTCTCCAAAGAGTGTTTTCAGCTTTTTTCCGCTTTCTGAAAACTCAACTTTTTCTATTCTCGCCCAGTCTAGGTTTACTATGCCTAACTCTTCATCGTACACGCTCACACTCGCGCCCACATCTTCAAAACCATTACCACTGACTTCTACAATTACACCATTTTTTAAGGTGACTTGTGCTCGGCTTCTGCCCGTAGGTTTAATGCTTTTGATGTCACCAAAGCGGGAATCGAATTGGTGAGCCGTGCGGCTATATTTGTCGTCCCAAATACTCAATACTCCAAGGTCAATACCCAACCATGAGCTTCCGCCTTCTTGATCCGAAATCTGTTGTATTTCTTTTTTTGAAAGGAATTTTAAAAAATCGCTAGAGGTTTTTTGGGCATTAAAAAGGTCGACCCAATATACTTCATCACCTCCCCAGCGCAAGGCGCCTTGGTATTTATCGCCATTAATGGTTGTTACTTTTCCGTAGAGGTAAATGTTCTTTTCCTGTGACTTCGCTTCCGAAACAATAATCAACAAGCCCACCGCAATGCCAATGCAAAGCATCAACTTTCTCACCCTTCTCTCAACTCCATGTTGCAGACTATCCATGCAACAAACGTAATTTGAATTGTTGGTAGAAAAAACGTTTCCAGACTGTACTAGCATATTCAAACCCTGAATCGGGAAAAGCACCACTTCAAATAATTTCTATCTGGGAAAAGTAGAAGCGTCAATACCCGGTACCAAACGAATCGCATTCTTGTAATAGATCTTTTTCAGCACTTCGTCAGATAAGCCCAGGCCGTACATTTTCCAATAGGCGTGGTACTTTTTGTAGTAGGGAAAATACTCATCTTGAGTTTCAAGCACTCTAAAATAGGTGGCGTATTCCTCAGGGTTGTAGGCGTCTTTTCCAAATAGCACACGATCTTGGTATTTGGTGAGGAAGGTATTTGCTGCACGTGGTTGGCGACCCAACTCAGCGATTACCGCTCCGATTTCTACATTCATATTTGGCATTTCGTCCAGGAGTTTTCCTAAATGGGCTAAGTCGTTGCCATACCAACCTAAGTGTGCTGCAATGAATTGCGTTTTCTTATGCTTTTTGAAAACGTTGTGTTGTTCTTGAATCAAGGTTTCCCAAGGTACAGGGTCATTGTTTTCTCTTTTTCTACCTGGATGTGTTTTTAATTCCAACCATCTTTCATTCTCAGCATCAAAGGGCTCCCAAAATTGTTTTGGATCTGCGGTGTGAATCAGCACTGGAATGCCTAATTCACCACATTTAGCCCAAATGGGATCAAGCCTTGGATCGTCAACTGCTACGCGGTTTCCGTTAATATCTTTTACGGAGAAGCCCAAGCTTTTGAATATTTTCAAACCACGGGCTCCCGCATTATAATCTTGCTCTAGTAGCGCGGCAGCCTTTTCACCCCAACCTTTTTCCCCCACCTTATCGAAGGTTACATTCGCAAATACAATAAAGCGTTTGGGTTGATTGGCCTTGATGTTCTTTGTAGCGTCTGCAATTGATTGGCCACTTCCCCCACTCAGGTTTACCATTAGCCCCATATTGATTCCATCCATTTCGGCCGCAAGCGCATCTAAATCCTGTTGGCCCATTCGTCTCTGATGACTGTGGATATCGATAAAAGGAAATTTAGATCGAGTTAAAGGATGTTCCGGAACAACGAGTGATGATGGCGGATTATATCCTTCAAAGTCCATCGTTTGGGCAGTAACTGTGGCTCCTAAAAGTAGAGCAATGGAGCAGGCAATCAATTTGATTTTCATGGCTTAAGATAGTTTTTAGCTTAATCGAGGTAGAATATTAAAGGTTTTACGCTTGTGATCAAAATTGCAGCAGTTGCATAATATAGAATGAATTGCGCTTTTCTGAACTACAAAATGATTTTGGCGGTAGGAAGGGACATTGAATTTTGACTTAATTTGAAGGTATAAACAGAGGAAAAATGGAGATTTCTTTAAAAGGGAAAGTGATATTGGTAACCGGTGGCTCAAGAGGCATTGGTCGTGCACTTTCCAAACAGCTTTCAGATTCTGGCGCTGCCGTGGCGGTTCACTATAACTCAAATGAAGAACAAGCGCAGTCCATTCTGAAAGAGTTGAATTCCGATTGTCAGCTTTTTCAAGCCAACCTTTCTGATGCATCGGAAACCATAAACTTGTTTAAACAAGTAGTTGAGAAAATGAATGGTTTGGATGTGTTGATTAACAATGCTGGGGTTGCTATTTCTTCGGACTTAGTGAAAGCAGATGAAGACTGGTTAAGTGACTGGCAGTTTACAATGGGCGTGAACCTAAGAGGAACGGGACTTTTGTGCAAAAAAGCCATCGAGCATTTCTTGGCTAATGGCGGAGGAAGAATTATCAATATTTCATCTCGTGCTGCTTTTCGCGGAGACACTGCTGATTACTTGGCTTATGCGGCTTCGAAAGGTGGTGTGGTGGCGCTTACGCGTTCCATAGCTCGGGCTTACGGAAAAAATGAAATCAAAGCATTTACTATTGCGCCTGGTTTTGTTCGAACCGACATGGCACAAGATTTTATGGACCAATACGGAGAGGGTTTTGCCCTTGATGATATTGCGTTGAACCAATTGACCGAGCCGAAGGATTTGGCACCCTTGGTTACGTTGATGGCCAGTGGGTTAATGGACCATGCAACGGGATGTACCATTGATGTGAATGCCGCTAGTTATGTGCATTAACGAGTGAATAATATTTCAATAGTAAAGTTTGTTTTACGTTTTGAGAGTAAAAACTGGTAGTTGTGCTTTTCTATTACCTGCTTCGCAATCTGTAAACCAAGCCCCATTCCTTTCTGTAGCGAATCGATATTTTCGGCAATTCCATTTTGAATATGTAAGGTAAGCATCTCGTTTTGTTCAGAGATTTCAACGGAAACGGGTTGCTTGCTCGCTCCATATTTTCGGATGTTATCGAAGAGGTTGACCAATACACCTTCAAGTTTTTCTCTATCTGCATTTATTGTTAAATCTTCAGGATTGGCATTGATGGAAAGCTTGATGTCGAAATTCTTTGTAGACAAAGTTGGGCGCATTCTTTCCAGCATGTCATAAATCAAATCGTCTAATCTGAAATCGGATCTGCGCAACACGAGCGTTTCAGATTTGAGTTGACTCATGAGCAAAAAATCTTGGACAATGTTCTTTAGCCTAATCACTTCTTCGCGTAAGCTATTGAGCGTTTCCTGACTCAGTTCTTTTTCAGACGAACCCATTCGGTACTCCAATTCAGACTGCATATTGGCCAAAGGCGTTCGCAGTTCATGGGCGGCCATAGCGAAAAATTGATTCTGGCTACGAATGGAAGTTTCAATTCTTGAAATCATTTCGTTCATCGTAGCTGAAAGCTGAGTGATTTCGTCATTGGCAGAAGAAACAGGCAAACGATCCATTTGAGGCGAGGCTTTTACACTTTGGGCCTTGGCAATTAACTTTTGCAATGGTGCTAAAGTGAAATGAGCAATTAAAACAGCAGCGATAAATGCAATCAGGGCTGCACCCAAGTTGGCAAAGATCAGTCTGGATTTTAAGGCTGAAATTTCATTATAAACTACCTGATTGTTTTTAGCCAGGACCAAACTGATTTGTGCGCCTGTGCTTTCATCCAAAGGCCTTCGGGCAATGCAATAAGTAAACGAATCAATCTTAATGAATTCCATCAGTGAAACCCGTTCGCCTGAAGATGGTTGTTCTATTTCTACAAAAACGGAAGAGAATATTTCTGGGAAATCGGGCCGCTCATAGACCATCTGGCTTTCGAACATGTTGCCAAACCAAAGCTGAATGGGCTGATCTTCTTGCGTAACGGGGATTTGCGTCAGCTCATCATCTACTCCGTTCAAAATACTCAGGGCTTCAATTTTTCCGCCATTCTGAAAAGCATTGATGAGGCTGGTTCGGATGGATTGGAAAAGGGAATAATTAAAAGCGAGCGAAATGCCTAAAAAGACAACAAAGAAGGCCGCAGCAATCTTAAATCGAATACTTTTGAAAAATTGAATCTGCGGCAAGCTTAACTTTTTACGAGTTCACCTTGAATTTTATAGCCGTAACCTACTTGGGTTTCTATCAACTTGGGCTCAAACTCAAAGTCTATTTTTTTTCTGAGTTGATGCATATGCACTTCCACCACATTGCTTCCTCGATCGAAATTAATGTTCCAGATTTTCTGGGTAATCTCTGATTTGGAGAGCACGCGATTGGTGTTGCTCAACAGCAGTTCTAAGATAGAGAACTCTCGCTTACTTAACTCGATTAATTGATCGGCTCGGGTAACTTCGCGTTTGATCAAATCTACTTTGAGGTCTTTTACCTGAAGAATTGAAGCCCGTGTTGAACCGAATTTTCTTTGCACATTTCTTACCCTGGCCTTTAACTCTTCAAAATCGAAGGGTTTTTTGATGTAATCAATGGCGCCTAAATCCAGCCCCTTGATTACATGTTCGCTTTCATTTAAAGCACTCATAAAAATAATGGGCGTATGAATGGAAAACTCACGCATGTTTTTCAGGACCTCAAAACCACTTTGCCCCGGGAGCATAATGTCCAAAAGGATCAGGTCGAAGTCGTTGGTGGCTGCCGTTTCTAATGCTTCGCTTCCATTGGTTTCATGTGCAACAGAATAGCCTTCTTCTTCTAAGCCCTTTACTAAAAAATTACCCAGCTTAACTTCGTCTTCTATTAAGAGAATTTTCATAGGGTTCCAGCTAGGTTTACTTGGTCTTTAAAAGTTGTTCCGTCTACAGTGATTTTGGAAGGGATAAAAATACTGTAGCCCAATTTATTAATTTCCCCCTCAAGCCCGTTTCTTTTCCAACCTTCAATCTTAATCGTTTTGCCCTCTTTAATTAGTTTTGAAACAGAAGAAGCAATACGAGAACTGATTTTAATGTAAAACTTATCGTCCAAAACGATTCCTCTTAAAATATCATCTTTGTTCACCAGTTCTAAGTTAATGCTCGTAACCACTCCACTGATTTCTTCTGGGTCAGATTGGTAGCTTTCTTCTCCACTAGCAAAACCATTATTTAAGCGGAGCGTGTCTTTTTTAGTACAAAGTGCATAAAGAAAATTATAGTGTTCACTTCTGAAATAGCCGTTGCTTGTGCGGTTACGATAGAAAAGTGAAAGCTCTTCGTTTTTGTTCTTATCAACAAAATCACCAATTGCTTGCGCATCGTTTTCACTGAATCGATAAGTAATCTTCTCACTTTCAGACTGCGTTTCTAGAAAAGAAATTAGTCCAAGTTCATTTGAAATAAGATGATTGGCAGTACCCGTTTTTTGATCTAAAAACATAGAAATTTGACCAAATGAAGGCATAACGGAGCTACCATACTTAGTTTGGATAATCATACCAGATGCCATTTGCAGTGTATTCTTGCTTTTTATAAAGGAGCCAGGGACGTAATTTTTAACAGGACGGACATAGCTAACAAAATTTGATTCTAAATGATCCTCATTGTTCGAGATAGACTTATCAACGAGCAAACTATCTCCGTTTCCTAGGAATAGTAGGTATTCACGACCTTTTATTTTTGTACTGCTCAATACTTTAGCCGCTATCACTGTTTCAAAAGTTTGACTATTTCTTATTCCTGTTTTATTTGTATCAATGCTATTTTGGTCAATTAAAAAGGTGTTGTTTTTTGTTTTTACCTCAAGCAAATAACCTATTCCCGAAACCTTTTTTTTCAGTTCTTTCTCCGCAGTTTTTGTTGAGGTCGTTTTATATGGAACCTTTTCTAAAAACTCTTGGTCTCCGCTCACCCTAATTTCAACAGTTTCATTTGAATCAATAAGCGGCTTAATTATTAATCCATTTTTAGCAGGAAATGTCAGGTTTAATAAATCTCCATTTTCTTTCTGGAAAATAGCGCCAATCAAATAGCTCTCTATAGCTCTGTAACCGTAAACTGACTTTATAAATTTTCCGCCATAGGTAACTTCAATATGTTTAGACTTATCATTAAAGCGTTTTGCATAATCGAGTATTTCAGGAGAAACTTCTTGGCCAGCTACTGATATAGAGAGAAGTAGTGCTAAGAGTAAAAAAGTAAATCGTTTTTTCATAGTCTTAAATTTCTTCGAACCTATAACACTCGTATTAAAACTAGCTTAAATTCAGATTAATATTCCTTAATTTCATAATATGAAAAAACGCTGCGCATGGTGCGATAACACCTTTGATCTTTATGAGAAATACCACGATGAAGAATGGGGCGTGCCTGTGCATGATGATAAAACTCATTTTGAGTTTTTGATTCTAGAAGGCGCACAAGCAGGTTTAAGTTGGTCAACCGTTTTGAAAAAGAGAGAAGGCTATCGCCAACTATTTGCTGATTTTAATGTGGAGTCCGTTGCGGAGTTTACACCAGATGAAGTAGAAATTATGCTTCAAAACCCAGCTATTATTCGAAACCGACTGAAGGTGGCTGGGGCGGTAATCAACGCGAAGAAATTTATAGAGGTGCAAAAAGAATTCGGTTCCTTCGATAAATATATTTGGTCCTTTGTGGGCGGAAAACCCATTGTGAATGCTAGGGAGAACATGAAGCAAGTGCCTGCTACTACACCAGAGTCAGATGCGCTGAGCAAAGATTTGAAAAAACGAGGGTTTAAATTTGTCGGCAGTACAATAATGTACGCTTACATGCAGGCCTGCGGTTTGGTGATGGATCACACCAAAGATTGCTTTCGATATAAGGCTTTAGGCGGAAAGTAGAAACTATTTGGCCACGCCCAATACAATGGTTTTCCTTGGAATTTTTATCAACCACATTCCAACTTCTTTACCTTCTGCTACCATGGCCGAAGTATAAAGCACAAAGTGAGTGTCTTCTAAAAACTGTACGTTTGCGGGTGATTTAATATCGTTTTGACTGTTGTATTGATAGGCTTCGTAAATGGCCTTTTCCTTCCCTTTTAGCGTGTTTTCTTCGTTAAAAGCTAAGCCAACAATCTCAGCAATGTTATTCTCTATGGGAGTTAAGATTACTTTTTCACCGTCCATCGTAAAACTTAATGTGGCGGAAAGACTATCGCCCATTGCCATTGCGGTTTCAATAATTTCAGCATCAGAAACGATCTGAATCTCTTGGCTTTTCATATCTTGAAGTGCTTTTTTGGTATCCACCTTCTGGTTGGAGCAATTGAAAGCGAAAAGAGCGAGAATTACGATGCTTAGCTTTTTCATAAAATAAAATATTTACTCAGTTGGGTGTAAAATTAACAGCCTTGTCAATTGTTTGTTAATTTTGAGGATTAATTCGCATAAATATGATTGACAAGCTAGAGACACTCAAAGCAAGATTCGAAGAAGTAGGTCAGCTCCTTTTACAGCCTGATGCCATGACAGACATGAAGCATTACTCTAAACTGAACAAGGAATACAAGGACCTAGAGAAGATTGTGGTTGTCTATGACGAATATGTCAACGTGACTGAAAATATAGAATCGTCTAAAGAGCTCCTAAAAACCGAGAAGGATGAGGAGTTTCGTGAGATGGCCAAAATGGAAATTAATGAACTGGCCGAGCGAAAAGAGGAGATAGAAGAAGAGCTGAAAGTAATGCTTATTCCTAAAGATCCAGACGACTCTAAAGATGTAATTGTGGAAATTAGAGCAGGAGCTGGTGGAGATGAAGCGGCAATTTTCGCAGGCGATTTATACCGCATGTATGATCGCTATATTGAAAATAAAGGATGGAAAAAGGATTTGATCAATATCAACGAGGCGTCATCAGGTGGTTTTAAAGAAATTACTTTTGGTGTTTCTGGCGAAGATGTTTACGGAGCATTAAAGTTTGAATCGGGTGTACACCGTGTACAGCGAGTGCCTGTAACCGAATCTCAAGGGCGAGTGCATACTTCAGCCGCTTCGGTGGCAGTTTTACCCGAAGTAGAAGATATTGACGTGAACCTCGATATGAAGGATGTTCGAAAGGATACTTACCGTTCTTCAGGCGCGGGTGGACAGCACGTAAACAAAACGGAATCTGCAGTTCGATTAACACACATTCCAACTGGAATTGTGGTAGAGTGTCAGGATGGACGTT
Source organism: Roseivirga sp. (assembly GCF_034669765.1). Classification (GTDB taxonomy): domain Bacteria; phylum Bacteroidota; class Bacteroidia; order Cytophagales; family Cyclobacteriaceae; genus Roseivirga. The sequence goes on along the minus strand of NZ_JAXMOQ010000001.1, from coordinate 489,491 downwards.
CTCAGCACAAGAACTTCGATAAGGCGTTGAGCGTTTTACGTTCTCGGATGTATGATATTGAGCTGAAGAAGCAGGAAGCGGAACAGGCTGGAAAGCGTAAGTCTTTGGTAGGAAGTGCAGATAGATCGGATAAAATTAGAACTTATAATTATCCTCAGGGTCGGGTTACGGATCACAGAATTGGGTATTCTCAGCACAATTTGCCTACAGTGATGGATGGCGAAATTGGGGAGTTTGTAGAGCGACTAAGAATGGCAGAAGCTTCTGATAAAATGGCCCAAGACAGTATGGTTTAACTATTTCGCTTGGTAATCCATCGGTTCAAGTTCGAACAAACGGTTTACAGAAGTATTGAAAATCTCAGAAATTTTAAGTGCAAGCGTGGTGGAAGGAGTGTACTTACCTCGCTCTATGGCGTTGATGCTTTGTCGAGATACTCCCGCAAGGCCGGCCAGTTGTTCCTGAGTTATCTTTTTTCGCTTTCGCTCTTCGCGGAGTGTGTTTTTCATTTTGATTCCAATTCTTACGTAAAACTAGAACGATAAGCCCTTTTAACGGGCTTTTAATTAGTTAAGTTTATATTACATTTTTGTCTCAAAAACGAAGGGAATGTTACAAGGCTGTTAAAAATTCGTGAACAGTTTCTTAACATTGGCATTTTGATTTATCTTTGCACTCCAAAATAAAAGAAGAAACTATGTTATTCGACCCACCAATTGCATCTGGCGCAAATACCTTTATTTGGATTGTTGTAATTCTTATTGGCTTTGTTGCTGCTTTGAGCCAGCACGATGCGATTTTTAAAGGAAAGAAGAAGAAAGAAGAAGAGCATTAAGCTTTTCCTCCTCCCTTTTCTCTTATTTGATCAGTCAATCTTTTGATTGATTCTTAATCACATGCTTTTGGCTAGTAAACGCTAGCCATCACCTCTGTTGCTTTTTCCTGAATTAAGGCCCAAGCGTTCTCTACGTGTTTGGCTTCTAGATTTGTATTTCCAAAAGCCAAGCGCAACGAAAATTTATTGTTCAGCTTGGTTTGAGCAAAGAAAACCTTTCCAGTAGCATTCACCCTGTTCATTATTTCTTCATTCAAGCTATCCAGCTTTTCTTCGCTAATATTTGGAGCGAATCTAAAGCAAAGTGTATTTAGCGGAACTGGTGCTAGAAGCTCAAAATCGGTGTGATTTTCAATTTCAGTTTTCAGCCATTGGCCAAGTGCAATATGCTTTCTAATTTTAGCTTGAATACCTTCAACACCCATTTCACGAATCACAAACCAGAGTTTAAGTGCCCTGAACCTTCTACCTAAAGGCACGCCCCAATCACGGTAATTCTTCACTTCATCGTCTACTGAAGTTTTTAAGTAATCGGGCGAAATGGAGAAAGTATTGATCAAAGCACGCGGATCTTTGACGTAATAAGCCGTACAGTCAAAATTGGTAAACATCCATTTGTGAGGGTTGAAAACAAAGGAATCGGCCAATTCAACACCCTCTGCCATCCAGCGCATTTCAGGCAAAACCAAAGCAGTGCCCGCATAAGCCGCGTCTACATGGTGCCAAATATCATAGGCTTGGCAAATTTTGCTAATGGCCATAATTGGGTCGATGGCCGTTGTGCTGGTAGTGCCTATGGCGGATACTACACAAAGTGGTTTTTTTCCTTCTGAAATGTCTTTTTTGATCAATGCCTCTAAATGAGCAGGATCTAAAGCAAAGGCCTCATCTACATTTACTTTGCGAAGGTTATTCGAACCAATACCTGCAATTTTGACTGCCTTATCAATGGAAGAGTGAATTTGGTTTGAAGCGTATACCACATACTGCTCAGATCCCGAAAAGCCATCTTCATTCACTTTATAACCTGAAGCTTTTTCACGGGCAGTGAGAATGGCGCAAAGCGTGGCGGTAGAAGCGGTATCTTGAATTACACCCGTAAAATGCTTTGGCAAGGCCAGCATTTCTTTCATCCATTCCATCATTTGTTCTTCCAGCTCGGCTGCCGCTGGCGAAGTGAGCCAAATCATGCATTGTGCACCTAAAGTAGCGGTCAGCATTTCACCCAAAATGGAAGGCATACTTTTATTGCCTGGGAAGTAGGCCATGAAGTTGGGGCTCTCCCAATGGGTCATTCCAGGCACAATTTGCTGCTTGAAATCGGCAAAAATGGCCTCAAACTGCTCCGACTGCTCAGGAGGGAGTTTTGGAAACTGCTTTTTTATATCACCCGGTTTTACATCGGGTAAAACAGGATACTCTTCTACGTTTTGTAGGTAATCGGCCATCCAGTCCACAAGGCTGTGGGCGTGTCGCCTGAAAGATTCATTGTCCATTTAGTTACGTTTATCAGCCATATTGTCCGAAAACAAAGTTAGCATATATCTTGTAGGCCTAAGAACGTACTTTAATCTAAAGCACTAAAAATTATGAAAACGAAATGGATTGTTTTAATCGTTGTTGCCCTAGTGGTTCTCATCGGTTACTCTACTTTTAAAGGATCTTATAACGGAATGGTTCAACGCGAAGAAAGCATCAGCGGTGCATGGGCGCAAGTTGAAAACCAATACCAAAGAAGATCGGACCTTATCCCCAACTTGGTAAACACAGTAAAAGGCTATGCCGATTTTGAGCAAGAGACTCTAACAGGTGTTATCGAAGCGAGGGCCAAAGCTACTTCGGTGAGCATCAACCCAGAAAACTTAAGCCCGGATGCCATTACCCAATTTGAGCAAGCACAACAAGGCGTGAGTTCAGCTTTGAGCAGACTTTTGGTTACGGTAGAACGCTACCCTGATTTGAAAGCCAGCACTCAGTTTAGCCAACTTCAAGTTCAATTAGAAGGCACAGAGAACAGAATTTCTGTAGAAAGAAGAAATTTCAATACAGCAGTTCAAGGATATAATACTTTTATCAAAACCTTTCCTAAAAACATCATTGCGGGTATGTTTGGTTTTGAGCAGAAAGGATACTTTGAAGCGAACCCAGGGTCTGATGTAGCACCAGAAGTAACTTTTGACTAATGGCTGAGGATTTATTCAGTAGCGACCAGAAAAAGCGGATCAAAGCGGCAATTCAGGAAGCTGAATTGAACACCAGCGGAGAGGTTCGGGTACATTTAGAAAACCATTGCAAAACGGAAAATGTACTCGATAGGGCATCACAAATGTTTTCCAAAATGGAAATGCATAAAACGGATGCTAGAAATGGCGTATTGATTTACATGGCGGTGAAAGATCACCGCTTTGCCATTATTGGTGATGCTGGCATTAACCAAAAAGTGGGTGACGATTTTTGGGATACCACCAAGGATAAAATGCTGGCCCATTTCAAAAACGAAAAACTCACTACGGGTTTGGTGGAAGGAATTCTTTGTGCGGGCGAAAAGCTAAAGGAGCATTTCCCTTACCAAAAGGACGACAAAAACGAACTGTCAGACGACATCTCATTCGGAAAAAATTAATATGCGATACTTACTTACCATAGCCTTAATCTTCAGTCAAGCACTTGCTTTTGCTCAGGGAATTCCGGATAAGCCGAGCCCAATGCGGTTGGTGAATGACTTTACAGGCACAACCTTATCGACTGCTGAAGCCAATACGCTTGAGCAAAAACTCTTGAATTATGAAGACACTACTTCGACCCAGGTGGCGATTCTTATTGTGGAATCACTGGATGGATATGAGGTAGTTGATTTTGCCCAGCAGACGGGACAAAAATGGGGTATTGGTCAGCGAGAAAAAGAGAATGGTGTTTTCATAGTGGTGGCAATTGATGACCGTAAAGCGGCAATTGTAACGGGTTACGGTATGGAAGGCTCCATTACCGATGCTGCAACCTATACCATTCGTGAAGATTATATGAATCCTAGGTTTGCGGAAGGGAATTTTTACCAAGGTTTAGATGACGCCACAACGGTGATCTTTAAACTTGCTTCTGGAGAATATACTTCTGATGATGTAGCGAGCGGAAGAACTGGAGATGGTGGTGGAGGTTTTCCATTCTTTACCTTATTCATTGTTTTCTTCTTTATCATTCCGGCTTTGGTTGGAAAAAGAAGAGGGAATAGTCATGGTACCCGAGGTATTCCATGGTGGGCTTGGCTTATGATGGGTAGCGGAGGTGGAAACCATAACGACAAATGGGATAATTTCCGTGGAGGCGGTGGTTCCTTTGGTGGAGGATCTGGCTTCGGTGGTGGAGGCGGATTTGGCGGTTTCGGAGGTGGAAGCTTCGGAGGCGGTGGTTCTGGTGGAAGCTGGTAAACCTAATTCACTTAAAAAGATATTTGAACCCCTTTCAAGAAATTGGAAGGGGTTTTTTGTTTGAAAAATCGGTTTTTAAAGGCTGTCTCGTCATGAAATAGGTTGAAAAGCTTAAAACTGCACATCTACACTCCAACACCTCAATACACAAACACCTCAATACTTCAGCACCTCTTTCAACTTACTATGCCCACTGCGGCTTACTGGCAATTGAGCACCAGTTTTTAGGCTGAGTAAATAAGAATCCTTTTCGTAGAGCTCCAGCTTTTCGATGTGCTTAATCGAGACAATGTGAGAACGATGCACACGAATAAAATCACCAGAGGGCAGATTGTCTTCCAGGTGTTTCATGCGCATCAATTTCAAAAATTTTCCTTGGTCTGAATGAATGGCTACGTAATCATCCTGTGCCTCGAAATGTGCAATTTGATCCAGACCTAGGATATGGATTTTGTTGCCAGTTTTTACCACCAAACGATCAATACCTTCCGAAAGCTCTTCACGTTTTTCCGTTAAGGTCTCAATTTCTTTTTGAGCAGAAGTTTTGGTTTGAATTTTATCAATTGCCTTTTGTACCGCTCCTTTAAAGCGCTCTTCGGCATAAGGTTTTAGCAAATAATCTGTGGCGTTCATTTCAAAAGCTTTGATTGCATATTGATCAAAAGCGGTACTGAAAATTACCACAGGAGGTTTTTCTATTAATTCCAGCATTTCAAAACCTGTGATTTTTGGCATTTGAATGTCCAGAAAAAGTAAATCGGGTTGATGTTCCTGAATGGCCTTTAAACCCTGAAAACCATCACCGCATTCTGCAATCAATTCCACTTGAGCAAAGTTTTGCAAATAGGCCTTGATGATATCGCGGGCTAATTTTTCATCGTCAACTATTATGGCTTTGATCATTTTTCGCTGGGTTGAGGAATGTCTAAACGGACGGTAAACAGGTTTTCGTTGGTTTCAGTGAACACCAATTTCGGCACACCATAGATGACGCGCAAACGTTCACGCACATTTTTAAGTCCAATGCCCTTGCCTTTTCTGCTCACGGCTTTTGGGTCGAATTCGTTGGTCATGGAAACGCGCAGAATGTCTTTTTCAGTTTTGGCCTTTACCCGAATGGTCACATCTTCCAAACTTTCATAAATTCCATGTTTAACTGCATTTTCAATTAAAGGCTGAAGAATAAGGTTGGGCAAGGTATGGTTTAAAGACTCAATATCAATTTCAGTTTCTACCTTAAGTCGGTCTCCAAAACGCACTTTCTCAATTTCTAAATAGAGCATTAGGTTGGCTATTTCTTCTTCCAAAGTATTCAACTGATGGTTTTCTTTCCCCAGAGAATAGCGGAGGAAATCGGAAAGCTTAACCACCATTTCTCGTGCTTGGCTGGGGGCTGTAATGGTGAGCGAGGCAACTGAATTAAGACTGTTGAAAATAAAATGCGGATTGATTTGGGATTTCAGCATCTCCAACTCCGACTCTTTCAGCATCGTTTCTAACTGGGCATGTTGTTGTCCTCTATCTCTTAAGTCATCATAATATTTTATGAGGTGATACACCAAAATAAGTACAGCATAGTAGAGTAGCCCTAAACCCGATCGCCAAACGATAGAGCTATTCAAGTAAATCAAAGATTCTTCAGTTTGCGGCAACACGTTTTTTAAAATGGTAATGGTGATAAAAACGCCAGCAGCTACAGAGAGTGCAGCAGCAGCCAAATGACTTACGATAAGGTTGAGGATTTGAGAAGAATCGAAGGAATTATACCGTACTACGAACCAAAAGGCCAAGCCCAACCCATAGAAAGTACCATTAAAAATGAAGCTATCAATGTTCGCTTCTTTAGTACTGAAATCGTAAAAATAGCCAAGACTGAGCCCAAACAGAATGGCAACAAACAGCCATACTGCGGTATAAAAAATGATGCCTTTGTTCTTTAGAAAGGGGTGGTTCATAAAAATCTAAACGAAAGGAAAATTAGTGATTTCTTCTAAGGCTTTGGCAAAAAAAGAAAAAGAGTATTGAAACAAGAGCGACCAACTCTATCTCAATACTCTAGATTTAAGCTACCGTTTTTACTTTACCTCGCCTCCACCAAAAAGCACCAATCCTTTTACTACTAGTTCTTTTCCGTTGTTGGCTTCATTTTCAGTGATCACTTTTCTTTCGTCTGAAAAGCCTCCGAAAATGGCAGTTACCTGTACTTTCACATTCATGTCGGACGGAACTCTAATTTCGGTTCCACCAAACAATACAAATACATCCAAAATATTCGTGCCGCTGGCAAGTTCTGCGTTTAGAAGGTTTATATCTGTGCCTCCGAATATCGTAGTCAACTTTCCTCCCCTAAACTGTTTCGAGGTAACTTTTCTTTCTGCTCCACAGAAAATGGCGATTTCATCTACGCTGTCTAATTCTGATTCACCATTTTTTTTTTCCTCATGTCCGCCTTTATCCATGTTTCTTCTGAAAAGAAGAGATGCACCGATAATGATGAAGATGACAGGCCAGAATTCGAAGATGTCTACGAATCTATACCTATATACATCCTGAACTAAGAATGCTATCCCAATGGCTACAAACGTTAAGCCTAGGCCTACTTTTTCTCTTACTGTGGCAATTAAAATACCGATAAGGATCATAATAGAATACCATTCGGTAAAGTACCAGGGAAGGCGAATGTTGAGAACATCAATGTTATCCAAGGTCCAAAGAGAACCGATGACAAGAAATAACGCTCCGACTATATACCTTTTACTAGCTGATTGTGACATAATTTTTTTGGTTAAATGCAGGCAGAAAATTTTCTGCCTGCCGTGGTTGTTGTTTTGAGTAATTGTTGTTGTTGAATTGACCGGTGTTTTTTGACCTTTGGGCTTGAAACACATTCAAATGTACGTGGGATTAGGCTGTTATTGTTGGCGGAATTCGGTGAACGAACGCCTGAACTCGGTAAACGCGCAATGTTTTCGACCATTTCATTTAGCAGTTTTAAATAATCGGTGAATAACATCACCGAATTACTTTCTAACTAGTGGTTCATTGCCTAATTTTGAATTGAATAAAATCTTATCACATGGAATATAGAATAGAAAAGGATACCATGGGGGACGTTAAAGTTCCTGCGGACAAGTATTGGGGAGCCCAAACGGAGCGCTCAAGAAACAATTTTAAAATTGGTCCAGAAGCCAGCATGCCTCTAGAAGTGATTTATGGTTTTGCCTACCTTAAAAAAGCTGCAGCCCATACCAATCATGCTTTGGGTGTTTTGGCTGTAGAAAAGTGCGACCTTATTTCTAAAGTGTGCGATGAGATTTTAGAAGGAAAACACGATGACCAATTTCCTTTGGTGATTTGGCAAACTGGTTCGGGCACGCAGTCAAATATGAATGTGAATGAAGTGGTGGCCAACCGAGCGCATGTAATTGCTGGCCATAAACTGGGAGAAGGAAAAACAGAAGTTCACCCGAATGACGATGTGAACAAGTCGCAGTCGTCTAATGATACTTACCCAACAGGCATGCATATAGCAGCCTACAAAATGATTGTGGAAACCACCATTCCAGGAGTGGAAATGTTGAGGGATACGCTTCAGGCCAAATCTCAAGAGTTCATGAAAGTGGTGAAAATTGGCCGTACACACTTAATGGACGCCACACCACTTACATTAGGACAAGAGTTTTCAGGCTATGTTTCTCAATTAAACCATGGCCTGAAAGCCTTGAAAAATACTTTAGAACACCTTTCGGAATTGGCCTTGGGTGGTACCGCAGTAGGAACGGGTATTAATACGCCCGAAGGTTATTCAGAATTGGTAGCGGAAAAAATCGCTGAGTTCACGGGTCACCCTTTTATTACGGCTGAAAATAAATTCGAAGCACTAGCGGCTCACGATGCATTGGTAGAAACCCACGGAGCGCTCAAGCAGATGTCAGTTTCTCTAAACAAAATTGCCAATGACATCAGAATGTTGGCTTCAGGCCCTCGTTCTGGAATAGGCGAAATTATCATTCCTTCAAACGAACCAGGTTCTTCTATTATGCCGGGCAAAGTAAATCCAACGCAATGCGAAGCCATGACTATGGTTTGTGCTCAAGTAATGGGTAATGATGTTGCGGTTTCAGTAGGGGGTGCACAAGGCCATTATGAGTTGAATGTTTTCAAACCAATGATGGCATACAATGTGTTACAGTCTGCACGTTTAATTGGAGATGCTTGTGTTTCTTTCACTGAAAACTGCGCTGTTGGCATTGAGCCTAATTATAAAAGCATTCAGCAACACGTAAACAATTCATTGATGTTGGTTACCGCCTTAAACACCAAAATAGGGTATGAAAAAGCGGCAAAAATAGCGAAAACTGCTCATGAAAATGGAACTACCTTAAAGCAAGAAGCTGTCAATTTGGGCTACTTAACAGCCGATGAGTTTGACGAATGGGTAAGGCCAGAAGATATGATCGGAAGTTTGAAAAGCTGACATTAAAGTTATAATTTGTCATTGAATGGGTTTCACTCAAATAAAACAAAGATAAGATGAAAGCTTCTAAAGTATTTTTCACGCTTTTACTGGGCATATTTATTGCCTCAGCCGCCATTGGTCAAGAAATGACCAAGGCCGAAAAGAAGGCCTTCAAAAAAGAGATGAAGGTTTGGAAGAAAATGAAAAAATCTATGTCTCCTGAGGAGTTCAAGGCACTTTCCGAGGAACACCGTAAATTAAAAACCGCCAACGCGGGAGCTTTGAGTGATATTCAAACGCTTGAAACCCAATTGAGTGGTAAGGATGGTCAGATTGGTGATTTGCAGAAACAAGTTGCCAGAATGCAAGCGTCTTATCAAGCATCTCAAAAGGAAGTAGAGAACCTAAAGGCTCAAATTGACAGTCGTCCTGCGTATAATCCAGAGATCGTCAACGGTGAGGATTTTAGTGTGGGTGTTGTGTTTAAAGTCCAAGTGGGTGCTTTCAGAAAGGTAGATTTGAAGAAATATGCAGATACAGCAAAGGACTTTGCAGAAGAAGGAGAGGAACTTAGAAAGTATGTCATTGGTAACTTTAGAAACTATGAAGACGCCAACGTTCTTAAAAGATACCTAAGAGAAATGGGTGTTGAAGATGCTTGGATCGTGCCTTACAGAGATGGCAAAAGAGTTCCGCTTATAGAGGTACTCCCTACTGCGGAAAAAACGAAGTAAACTTTTATAACATTAGATATTTAGCAGTGCTTTATTTAATAAAGCACTGCTTTTTTATACCCTTTAGGTTCAATATTTACTATTTTTATACATGCAAAAGAGGTGGTTAATTAATGAAGAAGCGCACGGAGAACTGGTACAGTCGCTTCAAGAAAACCTCGGAATCAGTGAAAATCTAGCTTTTCTTTTTGCTCAAAAAGGAATTAAAAATTATGAAGAGGCAAAGGCCTACTTCAGGCCTCAATTAGATCAATTGCATGATCCCTTTCTAATGAAAGATATGGATCGTGCAGTGGATAGACTTTCCAGCGCCTTAGATAACGGAGAAAAGATTCTTGTCTATGGCGATTACGATGTGGACGGAACTACTTCAGTAGCCACTTTTTATGGTTTTCTTTCAGAAACCCATAATACGCTTGAGTTTTATATTCCAGATAGATATAAAGAAGGCTATGGCGTTTCAAAAACTGGAATTGAATATGCCATTGAGAACGACTTTCAGCTTATTGTTACTTTAGATTGTGGTATTAAGGCACATGATAGAGTTAATCAAGCACAGGCAGCGGGTATAGACGTTATTATTTGTGACCACCATACGCCTAGTGATGAATTGCCAGCGGCTTATGCAGTGTTGGACCCCAAGAGAACGGATTGTGAATATCCTTATAAAGAACTTTCGGGTTGTGGGGTCGGTTTTAAGCTTTTGCAGGCCTATTGCCAAAGAAAAGAAATGTCGCAAGATGCCCTTTTTCAGTACCTCGACCTATTGGCGGTGAGCATTGCTTCCGATATTGTTCCCATTACAGGCGAAAACCGAGTACTCACTTATTTTGGACTTAAAAAGCTGAATCAAGACCCTAGGCCAGGGCTAAAGGCACTGGTAGACCTTTGTAAGAACAGAAATGACTTTACTGTTTCCAGTATAGTTTTTGGCATTGGGCCAAGAATTAATGCTGCTGGACGAATGGATCATGCCAGGGCATCTGTAAAGCTACTTTTGGCAAAAACCGAGGAAGATGCAGACGCTAAAGCATCATTGATCAATGATAAGAATGATGCGCGTAGAGATTTCGATAACACAATTACGGAGGAGGCATTGTTGATGATTCAGTCGGATGAGGTGCTGCTAAACGCAAAGTCAACCGTCTTGTATAAAGAAGATTGGCACAAAGGTGTGATAGGAATTGTGGCTTCACGCTGTATCGAAAAACACTATCGCCCTACCGTGATTTTAACGGAATCGAATGGCAAAGTAACTGGTTCAGCGCGCTCAGTGATGGGTTTTGATGTTTACAATGCTATTACTGAATGTGCTTACTTGCTTGATCAATATGGTGGTCATATGTATGCTGCTGGCGTTACTATGGAAATTGAAAACGTGGAGGCTTTTCAGAAAAAATTTGAAAGCGTAGTTGCCAATACCATCACCGAAGAGCAACTCGTACCAGCCATTAAAATTGATTTGGTTATTTTTCTTGATGACATCCATTTCAAGTTTTATGAAACCCTCAAGCAAATGGGGCCTTTTGGTCCACAAAACATGCAACCTGTGTTTGTTTCTGAAAATGTGCATGCTGAGAACGCCAAAGTGCTTAAAGAGCAACACCTTAAGTTTACAGTAAAGCAAGAAGGTACCAGTGGTTCAATTGATGCCATAGGTTTTGGTTTGGGCGAATATTACGATTTGGTAAATTCTGGCATGAAATTTCACATGGCCTATACCATTGAAGAGAATGATTTTAGGGGGCATAAGAGCCTTCAACTCTTCATTAAGGATATTAAGTTTGAATGATTATTCTATTTTTGCCATTCCATCATGAAATTAAGAGCCGACAACCTCGTCAAGACATATAAAAAAAGAAAAGTAGTCAATGATATTTCCGTGCAAGTTGAACAGGGAGAAATCGTTGGATTACTAGGGCCAAATGGTGCAGGGAAAACCACTACATTCTATATGATTGTTGGCTTAATTAAGCCTAATGAAGGAAATGTCTATCTCGAAGATGAAGATATTACCCCCTTGCCAATGTTTAAAAGGGCCAAATTAGGCATTGGATATTTAGCTCAGGAACCTAGTGTTTTTAGAAAGCTTACTGTGGAAGAAAACATCATGGCGGTGTTGGAGATGACAAAACTCCCAAAGAAATTACAGAAAGAAAAGATGGAATCTCTTTTAGAAGAGTTCAGTCTTACTCATGTGAGAAAAAACAAGGGGCAGGTACTTTCAGGAGGAGAAAGAAGAAGAACGGAGATTGCAAGGGCGTTATCTGTAGATCCTAAATTTGTGTTGCTTGATGAACCCTTTGCTGGTGTAGACCCCATCGCGGTAGAGGAAATTCAGTCTATTGTTTTTAAGCTGAAGCAAAAAAACATCGGTATTCTCATTACAGATCATAATGTGAACGAAACCCTTTCTATTACAGACCGAGCCTACCTTATGTTTGAAGGCAAACTTTTAAAGGCAGGAACTGCCGAAGAATTGGCCGAGGATGAGCAGGTAAGAAAGGTATACCTAGGTAAGAATTTCGAACTAAAGCGGAAAGTGTAAGTGGCAATAATTAACTCGATACTCACATGGGTAATGAAAAAGCGGATGTATCAAATCGGCCTTTTCATGAAGTATCCATTAGAGGTGCAAGACGAATTATTCAAGAAACTGATTACTACTGCCAGAAATACAGAGTTCGGTCGTACCCATGGGTTTGCTGACATTCAAAATCAAGAACAGTTTAGACGAGACATCCCTATCTTCTCTTATGAGGAAATTAATCCATATATAGAAAGAAACATGATGGGCGAGCAAAATTTGCTTTGGCCATCAGATGTAAAGTGGTTTGCCAAATCATCGGGAACCACAAATGCCAGGAGCAAATTCATCCCCGTTTCTTATGAGGCTTTAGAAGAATGCCACTTTAAAGGAGGAAAGGACATGCTTTCCATATACTGCAACAATAATCCTGAAACTCGGATGTTCGATGGCAAAGGACTCACAATTGGCGGAAGCCAGCAGATGAACCAATTCGACAGCAGTAAAGAGTCGTTTTATGGAGATGTTTCAGCGGTAATCATGTCTAACCTCCCATATTGGACAAGGTTTGTTCGTACCCCTGCGTTGGACATTGCTCTCATGGATGAATGGGAGTCTAAAATTGAGATCATGGCCAAAACGACCATGGACGAAAATGTGACTAGTATTTCGGGCGTACCTACTTGGACGATTATTTTGCTTCAGAAAATTATGGAGCTTAAAGGAACAGATAATATCCATGACGTCTGGCCGAACCTCGAAGTCTTCTTTCACGGAGCAGTGGCTTTTGGCCCTTATAAAAATATTTTTCAGGAGATGATTCCTTCTAGCGGAATGCATTATATGGAAACCTATAATGCTTCGGAAGGCTTTTTTGGTATTCAGGATGAAATGGGGTCTGAGGATATGTTGCTCATGCTGGATTATGGCATTTTCTACGAATTCATTCCTTTTGCCGAAATACACAAAGATTCACCCAAGGTAATTGGGCTCGAAGAAGTGGAGGAAGGCGAAAACTATGCATTGCTTATTTCTACCAATGCTGGTTTATGGAGATACAAAATTGGAGATACAGTTCTGTTTACATCCGTTTCTCCTTATAGAATTCGAATTTCTGGAAGAACGAAACATTATATAAATGCTTTTGGAGAAGAATTGGTAGTTGAAAACGCAGAAAGGGCAATTGCTGAGGCTTCAGATAAAACGGGAGCCTTGATTAATAATTTTACTGCAGCTCCGAAGTATTTTAGTCAAGACGAAAAGGCTGCCCACGAATGGGTCGTTGAATTTGAAAAAGAACCCGATAGCCTTGAAGATTTCACAAGGTTTTTGGATGAAACGCTCCGTGAAATCAACTCAGACTATGATGCTAAGCGCTATAAAGATATGGCACTGACCAGCCCTATTGTTCATAAGGCCGAAGTAGGCACTTTTTATAGATGGATGAAGGGGAGGGGAAAGCTGGGTGGTCAGAACAAAGTACCTAGACTTTCTAACACACGAGAGTATCTGGATGATATTCTAAAGATGTTAGGGGCAAATCACAAGCAAGTATTGTAAAGTAGAAGGGCTTCAACTATTTAACTGATTGAGTTTAGTCTTCTTCTATTTTATCGTACAGCCAATGGCCTTGGTGCTGTTGGTTTCAACGCTTAGCCCATTTAAAAGGGCGTCTACAGCACTTTCTACGTATCGTTTGGTGGCTGACTCAGGGTTACGGCTGTTATTGTCAATCGCACCAATATATGCTACTCTAAATTCTTGTCTCTCTTTATTTAGAACATATACTTGAGGAGTGTTTGTTGCGCCATAGGCCGCTGTGGTTTCCTGACTATCGGTGTCTATTAAATATGCAAAAGGAAATTCTTTGTCATTGGCCCTTTCTTTCATTTTTGAGTAAGAGTCTCCAGTAGAAATTTTAGGGTTGTTAGGCTGGATGGCGATTACGGGATATCCCATAGCAGCATACTTCCGATGCAAAGCTATAACTCGATCTTCATACATGTCTGAATAAGGGCAAGTATTACAAGTGAAAACAATAATATAGCCCTTCGCACTTTTATTGGTATTGAGTGATACCATTTTACCATCAATATTTTTAAGGTTAAAGTCTGGAGCGGTACCCCCTATTTTAACCCCTTGAGGAGTTTGGTTCAGTCCTCCTACTATAAAGAGAAATGATATTACAAATGCTTTAATATAAACCATAACAGTTGATCTTTATTGGCAATTCCTTTTTCAAAGCTTGAAGCTCGTCATTCTCCACCTTTCATTCAACATATTTTATGTGACTGTTGTTTAAAGAGGTTTTATTTGGATTCACAGCTTTAATCTGAAATATCCAAAATATAACTATTCTAATGAAGGTCAAAAATCACCAAATTGTTTTGACTTGGGTTTTTATTGGTGCCAAATACAAAAGAATAACCTGCTCATATGAGCGTAATATTGGGTTAACATTCAGGTCATTGGAGATTGAACTATTTGCATTTCGATTTGAGTCAACTCTTACTACTGAAAATACAATTGAAGCCTATGCTGAAAGCTGCGTTTCTGGTTCATAAATGGGCTTTCAAAAATCGATTATTATAAAGGTTTTTAGACAAAACAAAGATTGAACAAAGTCAAATAATGTTTTCCACAAAATTGAAAAGTTGTCCACACTTTTTAACATAAAACGCATAAACACTTGATTATAAGAGACTTAAATTAAGCAAGTGGAATTTGATTTTTGTTGATAAGTATTTAAAAAATCGCTCTAGGGCATTCTAGAGGGGTATATTCATAATTCTGGGGATAAATAATATTTAAAAAATGTGGGCTAATTATTGGAACAATCATTCCTTATTCTGACGCTTGAGTTTGGTGCGATAGGCACTGAAAATACGAGATTTTGACATAATTCCTAAATACTTATTGTCCTTAATCACAGGGAGATTCCATGCCCCTGTCTTCTCAAATTTTGTCATTACTTCTTCCATTTTATCGTTTGTAGAAACCGTAGCAGGTGGTTTGTGCATTAAGGCTGCCACAATAACACTTTTTTGAGATGCTGGATCAAACATAATTTCACGAATGTCGTCAAGCGTGATAATTCCCTGAAGCTCACCCTTCTCATTTACGACAGGAAAAATATTCCTTTTAGACTTTCGAACTAGGGCCACTAAATCGCCAAGGGTCTTTTCTGGGTGGATAGTGAGGAGGTCATTTTCAATTAGCTTTTCAATTTTTATCAAGCTTAATACCTGCCGGTCTTTATCGTTAGTAATGAGGTCGCCTGCCTTAATTAAACGACCAGTATAAAAGGAGTACTGCTCGAAATAACGTGAGGTGCTAAGGCCAATTGCTGAGACTAGCATTAAGGGTAAAAATAGGGTATAACCACTAGTAATTTCAGCAATAAGGAATATGGCAGTAAGTGGAGCGTGCAATACACCACTCATTACACCACACATGCCGACCAAAGTGAAATTACTAATCGAAAGAGTTTTGCCTATTCCTAAAAAATTGATGGTTTGAGAGTAGATATATCCGGTAATGGCCCCAATGAAAAGTGAGGGAGCGAAAATCCCCCCACTACCACCAGCTCCCAAAGTAAGTCCAGTGGCAATTGGTTTGATCAGCAAAATCCCTAGCGAAAAGAGAATAAGGTAAAGGGTACTGTCTTGATTTTTTAGGAAAAAGCTTTCCTTTAAAAGTGCTTCAGGGTTTCCATTGAGAATAGTGGTGATTGAATCGTAACCTTCACCATAAATTGGATGAAAAACGAAAATGATAATTCCCAGTGCTAAACCTCCAAAAACAGCTCTTCCTGTTTTACTCTTAATTTTAACTGCAATCGACTCTGTGTACTGAGTAAGCCGCGTGAAATACACGGAAACCAAACCACACAAAACCCCTAAAACCAAGAAGTAAGGAAAATCAGAAGCCAAGAATGGATCCTTCAGGTCAAAGGAGAAGAGCACATCTGGCCCTAATGTGAGCATGGAAACTAATGAACCAATTACGGAAGCGATGAGCAGTGGAATGAAGGCTGCAATAGTTACATCTGTTAAAATAACTTCGATACTAAAAATAACTCCCGCTACCGGAGAGTTGAAAATTCCGGAAATTGCTGCAGCTGCACCACAGCCAATCATTAAGGTGCGTTGCTTATAACTGAGGTGCATTAGCTGCCCAATGTTTGAGCCAATGGCAGAGCCAGTAACCACAATAGGTGCCTCTAGTCCTACTGAACCACCAAAACCTACTGTAATGGCTGAAGTAACCATACTACTATAGGTTTTTACCCATGTTATGATGCTTGATTTTTTAGAGATAGTGTATAGAATGCTGGTGATTCCGTGACCTAATTTTTCCTTCAGAAGTTTATCAGCAACAATGGAAGTAATAACAATCCCGATCAGTGGATAGATTAGAAAAAGATAATGGGCAACATCTTCTCTAAAGTCACTGAGGGTGTGTTGAATGTAATGGACGGTACTTTTTAGGAGTACGGCCGCCACTCCTCCCAAAAGACCTATAACGCCACTTAGAATTATAAGAAAGTTACGCGTACTGATGTGGCGTATTCTCCAGATTAAAAACGTTGAAAATGTCTTATTGAACTTCATAAATATTTCACTGCAAATCTCTAAAGATTCTTAGCCCTTTCCCAATATTTATCCATTTCCTGAAGGCTCATCTCTGCTATGTTTTTACCATCCTTTTTCGATTCCGTTTCTAAGAACTGAAAACGTTTTATGAATTTAAGGTTTGTTCGCTCTAAAGCCTCCTCAGCATCGATATCTATAAAGCGAGAGTAGTTGATGAGCGAGAAAAGCATGTCACCAAACTCTCCGGAAGCCTTTTCTTTGTCAATTTTAGCAGTGTCCTCAATGTTGAATTCATCTTTGAACTCCTGCATCTCCTCTTCTACCTTTTCCCAAACTTGCTCTTTCTTTTCCCAATCAAAGCCAACACCCCTAGCTTTGTCTTGAATTCGCATGGCTTTTACCATGGCAGGTAAGCCTTTAGGCACTCCGCCTAAAACGGAAGTATTTCCTTTTTCCTTCAGCTTAATTTTTTCCCAATTTTCCTTTACGGCCTGCTCATCTTTGGCTTCTACATCACTATAAATATGGGGGTGACGATGAATAAGTTTATCGCAAATGGCGTTTATGCTATCGGCAATATCGAAAGCCTTTTGTTCATCGGCTATTTTTGAATAAAACACCAAGTGAAGCATGACGTCTCCGATTTCCTTTTTGATTTCATCAAGGTTGTTTTCGAGAATGGCTTCTGAAAGTTCGTAAGTTTCTTCAATAGTCAAATGGCGAAGACTCTCCAGTGTTTGCTTTCTGTCCCAGGGGCAGTTTAAGCGCAACTCATCCATTATGGTAAGCAAGCGGTCGAAGGCGTCTAACTTTTCTTTTCTATGAAGGTCTTTTTTGGGTTGAAGCATTGAGATAAAGGCTTTTTGGGAAACTTACAGTCCAAAGGTAGCGTTCTACGCACAACTATCTTAAATTTGCAAAAAATTAGTCTACCATGATAACGCTATATTTGACCTTAGGACTTGTAGGATTGTTCTTCATATTCATGTCTGTCCGCTTAATTTTTTTAAAAAACGGAGAGTTCAAAGGGACATGTGCTTCCCAAAACCCCTTTTTGAATAAGGATGGTGCAGCCTGTGGCTATTGTGGAAAAACTGTACAAGCAGGTGAAAGCTGTGGAAACCCTGATAACGAAGTGGATAAAGTGCTTGCCAAGTTTAAGTAATCTCCCTGTTTATTTGCGGACTTCAAAAGTCGATCAAAAACGATTGTCATATTCTGTTTTTGCTAGCTTTGTAATTACAACCAACCTAACATATACGTGACCTTAATCAAATCTATTTCAGGAATAAGAGGAACCATTGGCGGTAAAGTAAACGAATCGCTTACACCAATTGATGTTGTTAAATTCTCTGCCGCTTTTGGCACCTGGGCAAAGCAAAACTCGAAACAAAATACGATTGTTATCGGTCGTGACGCTAGACCTTCTGGTGAAATGGTCTCTACCTTAGTTTCTTCTACCTTAAGAGGTTTAGGTTTGAATGTGGTTGACCTCGGCCTTTCCACAACTCCAACAGTTGAAATGGCAGTTACAGCAGAAAATGCTTGTGGAGGGATAATTCTTACCGCCAGTCATAACCCTGTTCAATGGAACGCGCTAAAACTTTTGAATGCCAAAGGCGAGTTTATCAGCGGTGATGACGGGAAAGCAGTATTAGAAATTGCTGAAAACGATGCCTATGAGTTTGCTCCAGTTAAGTCTTTAGGTACATACAGAACAGACGATACTTATATCCAGAAACACATTGATGCCATTCTGAAACTTCCATTAGTGGATGTTGAAGCAATTAAGGCGGCCAAATTCAAAGTGGCTATTGACTGTGTAAACTCTACGGGTGGTATTTCACTTCCTCCTTTGTTGAGAGCTTTGGGAGTTGTGCAAATTGAAGAACTTTATTGTGAACCTAATGGCCATTTTCCTCATAACCCCGAGCCACTTCCAGAACATTTAGGAGACATTACTAGAATTATGCAGAAGGGCATTTACGACCTTGGCATTGTGGTGGATCCAGATGTGGATCGTTTGGCTATGGTATCCGAAAATGGTGATCCTTTTGGTGAAGAGTACACCTTGGTGGCGGTTGCAGATTATGTGCTTTCACAAACCAAAGGCAATACCGTTTCAAACCTTTCTTCAACCCGAGCATTGAGAGATGTGACCGAAAAAAGAGGAGGTAGTTACGAAGCCGCTGCAGTGGGAGAAGTGAACGTGGTAACCAAAATGAAAGAAATAAATGCTGTAATTGGTGGTGAAGGAAATGGTGGAATCATCTACCCTGAATTACATTACGGTAGAGATGCCCTTGTTGGAATCGCGCTTTTCTTAACACATTTAGCTAAGTACGGAAAGAAAATGTCTCAGTTGAGAGCGAGCTACCCTAACTACCATATCTCAAAAAATAAGATTGATTTATCGCCAGACATTGATGTGGATAAAGTATTAGAAGGAATGCAAAAGCGATATGCTAAGCAACCAATAAATACCATTGATGGAGTAAAAATAGAGTTTGATAAAGAATGGGTACATTTACGAAAGTCGAACACTGAACCAATTATTCGTATTTATTCTGAGTCAGAATCGCAGGCCACTGCCGAGTATTTGGCCAATAAAATTATTACCGATATTAAAGAAATCGTTTCATCAAAATCTTGATAGAATGAAGAAGATATATTTAGACAACGCTGCTACAACACCATTGGACCCTGAGGTATTTGAGGCCATGAAACCAATGATGCTTGAGTTCTACGGAAACCCGTCTTCAACCCATGCGCATGGAAGAGAAGTAAGAACTAAGGTGGAAAGGGCAAGGAAAACGGTGGCGGAGTTGCTGAATACAACTCCTTCTGAAATCTTCTTTACTTCTGGTGGAACTGAGGCCGATAATACGGCCATTACTTGCAGTGTTGAAGCCTACGGTTTAAAGCATTTAATCACTTCTAAAATTGAGCACAAGGCGGTTTTGCAAACAGCAGAAAAGCTTGAAGCCCAAGGTAAAGTGAAATTGAGTTTTGTTGATATGGACAACCAAGGCCATATGGATTATGACCATTTGAACAGTCTTTTAAAGGACAATTCACGTTCAATGGTGTCCATCATGCATGCCAATAACGAAATCGGAACATTGAATGACATTGCCAGAATTGGCGAGATGTGTAAAGAATATGATGCCGTTTTTCATTCCGATACGGTGCAAACCATGGGGCATTTCAAACATGATTTGCAGTCATTGGCTTGCCACTTTATTGTTGGCGCAGGCCACAAATTCAATGGGCCAAAAGGCGTTGGCTTTTTAAGAGTTTGTAAGAGTAAGAAAATAGGCCGTTTTGTGGAAGGCGGAGGCCAAGAAAGAAACCACAGAGGTGGAACAGAAAACGTTTACGGCATTGTTGGCCTGGCCAAAGCATTAGAAATTGCTTATCGAGATATGGACAGCCATGCCAAGCACATTCAAGGGTTAAAAACCAGAATGATTGAAGGCTTGAAGAACAATGTTTCAGGCATTGAATTCAACGGAGATATCAGAGAAGGCCATAGCCTTTACACGGTATTGAACGCAAGCTTTCCGGCACACGAAGATAACGACATGTTGCTTTTCAATTTAGATATTAATGGGATTTCTGCTTCTGGTGGAAGCGCTTGTTCTAGTGGAGCTAATACTGGTTCTCATGTGTTAACAGGAATAAAAGCAGACCCAGAAAGACAAGGTATTCGTTTTTCTTTTGGGAAGTACTCAACAGCAGCGGAAGTAGACTACACTGTGGAAAAACTCGTTGAGATTCTAAACCCAATACACGCATAGAATTGATGAACGAATTTCGTTCCATATTACATAAGACTACAACAAGGCCAATATATCTGTTGGCCTTGCTTTCTTTTTTTCTTTTGAATTGCTCTGACGAGGACATTGATATTTCTGAACTCAGGGGCACCATTGTGGAAGGCGCTACAGTAAGTCTCAGTTGCGAATATATTTTTCAAACGGATGGTGGACGATATTATGTTCCCACATTTTTACCTGCGCAGTATAAGCAAAACGGAGCTTCGGTATTCATTAAAGGAGAAATCTTAGACGAGCTTTCTGATTGCGCCAATCTATTGGGTGACGGATCATTTATCCGAATAGAACAAATTAGCTCTGCCAATTAACCATTTAAGCATTTTCTACCATTTCTTTTAGCCCTTCAATCCAAGTCGTTGAGTTATTAAGGCTTGGTACCAAATCCCAAACTTCTCCACCAGCTTCCATAAACTCTTCCTTAAATTGTTCGCCCACTTCAACCGTAGTTTCCAAGCAATCGGCAATAAAAGCAGGAGAATAAGCCAATACCTTTTTTATCCCTTTTTTCGGAAGGTCTTTCAGAATTTCATCGGTGTAAGGCTTAATCCATGGATCTTTACCCAGCCTCGATTGAAAACTAATAGTATATTGATTTTCGCTTAAGCCCAGTTTTTCGGCCAAAAGCCGAGAAGTGTAAAAACACTGCGCTCGGTAGCAGTAACGGTTTTTTTCGTGGAATTTATTGCAGCAACTTCCGAGCTGACATTGGTTTCCATCAGATCCTTTTTTGATTTGGCGTTCTGGCAACCCATGGTAACTGAAAACCACATGGTTGTAATCAGTGGTTTCCATCAGTTTCAGTCCGTTTTCAGCAAAAGCCTGAATGAATTTAGGGTGGTCCATAAACTGATTAATGTAGCTCATGGAAGGAATGATCTGCCATTTGTTTACCACATCATTTACCTCTTGCACCGCAGAACCTGTAGAAGCTGAAGCGTATTGCGGAAATAATGGGATTACGATAATTCGGCTTACGCTGGCAGCCTTTAATTCATTTAATGCCACTTCAATACTTGGGCTTTGATAGCGCATACCCAAAGCCACCTTATACTCAGGGCCTAATAATTCTTGCAAAGAATCACGAACATCGTATCCGTAAAATTTTAGTGGACTTCCTCTTTCAACCCATAGTTTGGCATACTCTTTTGCTGACTTTGGGGCTCTTAAAGGAGCAATAATGCCCTGAACTAAGAGAAACCTAGAAAGAAATGGGATGTCTATAACTCTTCCATCCATTAAGAACTGGCGTAAGTATTTGCGAACGTCTGGTGTGGAGGGACTATCTGGTGTGCCTAGATTAACGAGTAAGACACCAATTTTTTCTTTTTGCATGGTTGGAATTTAGCCTTGATAAACCGTTTACAAAGATATTTGTTTTCGGGAGTTAGGCCAATTGATCTTTTCAATAGACAATAAAAAAGCACTATCTGTTAAGATAGTGCCTCATCTATATCGTTCAAATCTGTTGTTTTATTCTCTATTGGACTCCTCTTCCTTTAGAGAGATATTTGAGCGACCTTATTTATAGGTAGATTTATTAGAAAACAAGGCATTTGGTATTTACCCTTACCTGTGCCTAAAAAATAAATCATTAATTAGTGACTCAATTAAGAGCACACCCTCTTAACGAATCAAACCCTTTTTGGTTTTGGGTGGATGCCTTTATAGCGTTTTTTATAGATTAAACTTGAAAATAGATCCAGAATGGCCATGAAAACAATCAAACTTCAATTTAAAAATGCTGAGGGCTTTCTGCTTTCTGCAAAACTTGAACAACCCGTGGATAAGAAGCCTGTTGCCTATGCTTTGTTCGCCCATTGCTTTACCTGCTCTAAGAATTTACTTGCGGTCACCAACATTAGCAGAGCATTGACCTCTAAAGGAATTGGCGTACTAAGGTTCGATTTCACAGGTTTGGGAGAAAGTGAAGGTGATTTTGCTGACACTAATTTCTCTGGGAACATTCAAGATCTCGTTGTTGCCGCGGAATATTTAGCCAAAAACTATGCAGTGCCAAGCATTCTAATTGGCCATTCATTGGGTGGTGCTGCGGTATTGATGGCCGCCAGTCAACTGGATTTTATAAAATCGGTAGTTACCATTGGTGCTCCATCTGATACGCCACATCTTAAAAAGCTTTTTAAAAGTTCGTTAGAAGAAATTGAAGAAAACGGTAAGGCGGTGGTCTCATTGGGCGGAAGACCTTTTACGATTAAACAGCAGTTTATTGAGGATTTGGATAAAACAGAGCTGACTTCTGTCATAAGTGAGTTAAGAAAGCCATTGCTTATTTTTCATTCCCCACAAGATGAAACGGTAGACATCAAGAATGCTGAAAAGATTTATGTGGCTGCCCATCACCCTAAAAGCTATATCTCATTAGACAAGGCCGATCACTTGCTAACCAATAAAGAAGACTCTCTTTATGTAGGTGAAATAATTGCCACTTGGGCCAAACGTTATGTGGATTTGGAATTGAATGAAGAAGGGCTTGAAACTACACACCAGGTGCTGGTAAGAAATGAGAAGGAAGATGGACTCCTTTCCGAAATCATGGCGAATCAGCATTACCTAATTGCCGATGAACCTAAAGATGTAGGAGGAACTAATTTGGGTGGAACCCCTTATGACTTACTGGTGTCTGCTTTGGGGGCTTGCACGGCCATGACAATAAGGCTTTATGCAGACCACAAGAAAATGGAACTCGATGACGTGAAAGTACACTTGACCTTCAATAAACGCCATGTAGAAGATGCCATAAGCGGATCGCCAGCACAAATGGAATTTATTAATAGAGAGGTTGAACTAACAGGAAATTTGAGTGAAGAGCAACGGGAGCGAATTTTGAAGATTGCAGATAAATGTCCTGTACATAAAACGCTGACTAAAGGCTTAACTGTCAATACGAAGCTTAAGGCGTAGCCATAAATCGTTTTAATCTCAGCTTTCAGATAGAATTTTTAGCTATTTTGTCAGCTTGTTCAAAATTGAAGTAGGGATAAGATCACACATCAGCTTTAAATGACCTTCAACCAAAACACGGTTTTATTATTGGGTGGTTTCGCCATTGTGGCTGTAGCCGCGAAGCAACTGGCAGGTTTTTTTACAAAAATTAAACTGCCTTTTATTACCGGCCTTTTAGTGATTGGCCTATTCTCTGGCCCTTTCATTTTTAATTTATTGCCGAAAGGTGCGGGCAATAGTCTTCATTTCATCAACGACATTTCCTTGGCATTTATCGCTTTTGCCGCTGCTGCCGAACTCTATTTAAAAGAAGTCAGAAGTCAGTTTAATAGTATCAAATGGATGACTTTTGGACAATTGGTGGTCACCTTTGTCGTCAGCTCTATTGTCATCTATTTCATGGCGGGCATTATTCCATTTATGAGCGACTTGAATGCCGCCAATAAAGTTGCTGTCTCACTATTAATGGCCACTATTTTTGTGGCGCGCTCCCCTGCTTCTGCCATTGCCGTAATTACCGAAATGCGAGCAAAAGGACCTTTTGTTCGTACCGCCATGGGCGTAACCGTGGTGAAGGACTTTCTGGTGATTCTTCTTTTTGCTATTTGCTTTTCTGTGTCGCAGGCCTTGGTGAATGGCGATCCATTGCGTCTGAAATTCTTGCTGACTTTATTGGCAGAGCTTACCGCCTCCTTTGGCTTAGGCTTTTTGGTGGGGAAGATCTTGACGCTTCTTTTAAAGCAACGAATGCATCAGCATTTAAAAACCACTCTGATTTTGGCCACAGGTTATGGTGTTTATGCGTTTTACTATTTCGTAAAAAGTTATACCGTTGAAGAGTTCGGGAAGGAGTTTCATTTAGAGCCATTGCTGATTTGCATCATCGGTAGTTTCATCGTCACCAATTACAGTAAATTTCGCTATGAGTTTCTGAAAATTCTGGAAGAAATTGGCCCTTACGTTTACATCGCATTTTTCACACTTACGGGAATAAGCGTTTCGCTAGATGTTTTTATTGAACTCTTCGGGATTGCTGTTTTGCTATTTACACTGCGTTTAGTGACTATGGTCTTGGGCTCTTTTGTTGGTGGAGCTTTGGCTGGCGATTCTCCTTTGTTCCGTAAAATTGGTTGGATGCCTTATGTTACTCAGGCGGGTGTTGGCTTGGGTTTAGCTACAATCGTTGCCGATGCATTTCCAACTTGGGGCTCTGAATTTGCCACAGTAGTTGTTGCAGTTATTGTATTGAATCAATTTGTTGGCCCGCCACTTTTCAAATGGTCCATTAATCTGGTGGGCGAAGGCCATACCAGGGCTAATATTCCTCAATATGATGGTGTTCGTGATGCTTTCATTGTTGGCTTCGATTCGCAAAGTGTTGCCCTCGCGAGGCAACTAAAAGAACATGGTTGGGAAGCAGAATTGGTGACCAGAAAAGAAGATTTAAATGTGGAGGATTTTCCTGATCTTATCATCCATCAAGTCAAGGATTTTGATCTAGAAACATTCAAGGGTATTAATGTTGAAAAAGTAGAAGCCATAGTGCTCACACTTACCGATGATGAGAACCTTGGTATCGCTGAACTTATTTATCAAAATGTAGGTACGAAGGACATTGTGGTAAGGCTGAATCAACGTTACAATTTCGAGAAGTTCCACAAGTTAGGATGCCTTATTGTCGACCCTCATACTGCCATGGTAAGTTTAATGGATCATTTGGTGCGTTCGCCACAGGCTGCTACACTTCTTTTGGGAATGAAAGAAGGTCAAGACACTATGGACATTCAGGTGCTTAATCCAAACTTGAGAGGTATTCCTTTAAGAGAGCTAAGATTGCCCGCAGACATTATTGTGCTTTCTGTTAATCGTAATGGGCAGAGTATAATTACACATGGTTATACCCGATTGAGGATAGGAGATGTTTTGACGATTGTGGGCTCTAAAGAGAGTCTACAAAAAGTGACATTGAAGTTTGACCGATAACGAAAAAGGAGTCAACCTTTCGATCAACCCCTTTTTACAAAACAACCACATATTACAACTCTTAATTTCCTCCGTCTTTTTTCTCTTTGGTTTTTTCTTTCATTTCAGGACCGCGTTTTCTCATCATCATACGCCTGTCCATATTTTCTCGATCATTTTGGGGTGAAAAGCGACCTTCATTTCTATTTGCCCCTCTCATCATTTCGCCTCGGTTTCTTTGACCTTGAACCCTGCCTCTTTGACCATTTTTTGAGGACTCCTTTAATTTTGCGTATTGCTCTTCGGTTAGAATTTCCTTAAGTCGTTCTTCCTTGGCTTGTCTTTCTACAAAAGCATCGCGCTTCATTTCTTCTCTTAAAGCCCGCATTTTTTCCATAGAGGTTTTACGCTCTGTTTGCACTGCTTTCAATTCTTTATCCAGCGCTAATTTTTGCTGCTCATTTAAACCGAGCTTCGCTGCCATTTGCTCCGTTTGCAATAATGTCTTATTAGTATTTTGAGCTAACATTTGGTTTGCTGATACTCCGATCAAGCCTACCATTAAGATTTTAATTATTGACCTCATTTCCTTTTCGTTTGTTGTGAACCTTGGATTGAAAAGTGAGATCAAGGTTTAATGAGGGAGGGAATCAATGTGAAGCAGAAGTCGGTTGCTTTATGAGTGAGACACACTAAATGCTAGCACAGGTTGTTTTTTTATTATGGAGGAAGAAAATAAAATGGGTGGTTAGAGCACCTTAAATAGTGTGGAAACTTTGGTTTTGTCCCAAGCAATAATGAGTACAGGGCTTCCGTTTTCTTCGGAAAAATCAATGGTAAATTGTTCAACCACTTCAGGAAGTTCTTCTACTTTAGCGCTTACTCTTAAGACATCATCTTCGGGAGTATAAACAGTGCCCCAATCGTGAATTTGATTATTGAAAACGATTTGCCATTCGGTTTCTCCAGGTATGGTTACTAAAGAGTAAAGGCCTGCCTTGAGGGTTTTTCCTGAAAAAGAAACATCTCTTGATAGCTGAATAGTGGTGGCTTCGTTAGCGCCTGTTCTCCACCATTTGCCGTAAGGAACCAGCTTGCCAAAAATCTCACGATCTTTTTTGAATGGCCTACTGTAAGTAACCTCAATATTTATGGCATTGTTGTTATATGATGCAATTTCGGCAGGGCTATACTTTTTTGTCTGATAAAGCTGATACTGTTGTACGCCAACAATACCACCGACAATGACGGCTAAAATAAGTACTGCTGTGGAAAGCTTTCTTTTCATACCAAACAAATATAAGGATTCTGATTTCTAAGACTCGCAAAAAGCCTCAAGGATTATGCCGAGACTGGATAAACGGAAATTTGCTTTTTCAGTAATGCATTGCACATGTTGAAAGCCTTTTCCATATCTTTGCCGCATGGCACAAAATGACGATAATCAGCTTAAAAAAATCGCAGGGCATGCGAAAGAATACGGTTTTATATTTCAATCCAGCGAAATCTATGATGGCCTTTCTGCCGCGTACGACTACGGTCAAAACGGAGTTGAACTAAAAAATAACATTAAGCAGTATTGGTGGAAAGCCATGGTGCAAATGAATGAAAATATTGTGGGCATTGACACCTCAATTTTCATGCACCCCACTACTTGGAAAGCTTCAGGTCACGTAGATGCTTTTAATGATCCTATGATCGATAATAAGGATTCGAAAAAAAGATACCGTGCCGATGTTTTGGTGGAAGAATATCTGGACAAAATTGAAGCTAAAATAACCAAAGAAGTAGAAAAAGCGGAGAAGCGTTTTGGCGATGCTTTCGACAAGGAGCAGTTTATGGCTACCAACCCTAATGTGTTGAGAAATCAACAGAAGATGGATGAAATTAGCCAGCGTTTAGGCAATAGTTTAGAAACCGAAAACTTGGCCGATGTTAAAGCGCTTATAGAAGAATTAGGCATTGCTGACCCAGTTTCTGGTTCAAAAAATTGGACAGACGTTCGTCAGTTCAACCTAATGTTTTCTACAGAAATGGGCTCTGTGGCCGAAGGCGCCAGCAAAATATATTTACGTCCAGAAACGGCTCAAGGAATTTTCGTCAATTTCTTGAACGTTCAAAAATCGGGTAGAATGAAAGTGCCTTTTGGGATTGCCCAAATTGGAAAAGCCTTCAGAAATGAAATTATCGCGCGTCAGTTCATTTTTAGAATGCGTGAGTTCGAACAAATGGAAATGCAGTTTTTTGTAAAACCGGGCGAAGAATTGACTTGGTATGAAAGCTGGAAAGAAAAGCGAATCAAATGGCACAAAGCCCTTGGTTTGGGTGATGAAAATTACCGTTTCCACGACCACATTAACTTGGCGCATTACGCTAATGCCGCAGCCGATATTCAGTTCAATTTCCCTATGGGCTTTAAAGAATTGGAAGGAATTCACTCTAGAACGGATTTTGATTTAAAAGCACACGAGGAGCACTCAGGTAAAAAACTTCAGTTTTTCGATTCAGTTGAAAACGAATCGTTTGTGCCTTATGTAGTAGAAACATCGATTGGTTTGGACAGAATGTTTTTGGCGGTATTGAGTGCTGCTTATACGGAAGAAACATTGGCAGATGGAAGTGAAAGAACGGTATTAAAAATACCAGCAGCTTTGGCACCATATCAAGTGGCTATTTTGCCATTGCTTAAAAAGGAAGATTCAGGACTGCCTCAGAAAGCTAGAGAAATCTTGAGCGACCTTCAGTTTGACTTCAATTGCCAATACGATGAAAAAGATGCGATTGGTAAACGTTATAGAAGACAGGATGCGATTGGTACCCCTTATTGTGTAACTGTAGACCACCAAACTTTGGAAGACAATACGGTTACGCTTCGCGATAGAGATGATTTAAGTCAAATCAGAATTTCTGTTGAAGCGCTTAAGGCAAAACTTACGGAGGTAACTTCGATGACCAATTTGCTTAGAGAATTGTAATAGCAATTCACTATTTGGCCTAATTTACTGCGGTCTGATTTTCGGTTTATGGCTTTTAATTGAGCTATGCCCAAACTCAGACCGTTTTTATTGAGCACTTTTCCATCCCATTCTTAGAATGTACTTTGGGTTCTGTTTCGAATAAACGCTATATTTATTCAACTCAAAACCAATCTAAATGAAAAATATCCGTCTTTTCAAGCCGCTTTGCTTATTCTTAGCATTCGTTCTTGTTTCTACAACAGCCTTTGCCCAGCGCAATAAAAAGGAGCCAGCCAAAGCCGAAGTAAATGACCCATTAAAAGGAATTTCTCTTGGCACCTTAAAGTTCAGAAGTGTCGGCCCAGCGCTTACTTCGGGTAGAATTGCCGACATAGCAGTGAACCCATCCAACCATAGTGAGTTTTATGTGGGTGCAGCAGCAGGTGGTGTCTGGAAAACCACTAATGCAGGCACTACTTTCACCCCAATTTTCGATGGTCAAGGTTCGTATTCTATTGGAACAGTAGAAATTGACCCGAATAACCATAGTGTAATTTGGGTAGGCACTGGCGAGAATAATAACCAGCGTTCCGTTTCTTATGGCGATGGTATTTACAAATCAGAAGATGGCGGCAGCTCATGGAAAAACATGGGTTTGAAAAACTCAGAGCACATTGGTATGATTGCCATTGACCCTCGCAACTCTGATGTGGTTTATGTAGCTGCTTATGGCCCGGTATGGAGCGCAGGGGGTGACAGAGGCCTTTATAAAACTACTGATGGTGGTGAAAATTGGGAGAAAGTCTTAGAAATCAGTGAGCACACTGGAGTAAATGAAGTGCACTTCGATCCAAGAAACCCTGATATTCTTTATGCCACAGCCCACCAAAGGAGAAGAAGACAATGGACTTATTTAGGCGGAGGCCCAGAGTCTGGCATTTACAGATCGATGGATGCCGGTAAATCTTGGGAAAAAATTAACCGTGGTTTGCCTGGTGGTGACAAAGGCCGAATTGGTATGGCTATTTCACCAGCCGACCCAGAAGTGCTGTATGCCGTAGTTGAAGCTCAAAGTGGCCAAGGTGGATTCTTCAGAAGTACCAATCGTGGCGCTTCTTGGCAGAAAATGAGTAGTACTTCTTCCAGCGGGAATTATTACCAAGAAATTGTAGCTGACCCTGTCCATGTAGGGCGTGTTTACCTTTTAGATACGTTTACACAAATTACAGAAGACGGTGGAAAGACATTTTCTGGTTTGGGTGAAAAAAGTAAGCACTGGGATAACCACGCCATATGGATTGACCCAAATAATACCGACCATTTATTAGAAGGCAATGATGGAGGGGTTTACGAATCGTTCGACAGAGGCCAAAACTGGAAGTTCTTTAGCAATTTGCCAGTTACTCAGTTCTACAAAGTTTCGGTAGACAATGAATATCCATTCTATAATATTATGGGCGGAACACAAGACAATTATAGCTTGCATGGCCCTTCGCAAACGTTAAGCCGCCACGGTATTGTAAGTTCAGATTGGATTGTGACTCAAGGCGGTGACGGTTTCGAGTCTGTTCCTGATCCAGAAGACCCTAACATTGTATATTCTCAGTCGCAAAATGGCGGCATTGTTCGCTTTGATAGGCAGAGTGGTGAATCAGTGAGTATTCAGCCTAAACCAAGAAAGGACGAAAGGCAATATAACTTTAACTGGGATGCCCCATTAATGATCAGTCCTCACGATCACAAAACAGTATATTTTGGTGGAAATAAGTTATTCAAAAGTACAGATCGCGGTGATTCTTGGGAGGTAATTAGCGGTGAATTAGATCAAGACATTGATAGAAACTTGCTGCCAATCATGGGTAAAATTTGGCCTATGGATGCGGTGGCGAAAAACGGTTCCACCTCACGGTATGGTGCTGCGGTTTCTTTAGATGAATCACGTTTGCAAGAAGGATTACTTTATGCAGGGACTGATGATGGTCAAATTAACATTACTGAAGACGGAGGCAAAAACTGGAGGAAAATCAATCGTTTTGCTGGCGTACCTGAGAATACGTATGTGTATGATTTAATTGCTTCTAAGCACGATGTGAATACAGTTTACGCAGCTTTCAACAATCATAAAAGTGGTGATTTCAACCCCTATATTTATAAAAGTAATGACAAGGGAAAAACTTGGTCGAACATTTCTTCAAACCTACCCAAAGGAGCTGTTTATGCTTTAGAGCAAGATCATGTAAGCGCAAATATTCTATTTGCAGGAACTGAGTATGGAGTGTTTGTTTCGATGAATGAAGGTGGAAGCTGGACAAAATTATCTGCAGGGCTGCCTGCTGCAGTAAATGTACGTGATATTGCAATTCAAGAAAGAGAAAATGACTTGGTACTCGCTACTTTTGGAAGAGGTTTTTATGTGCTAGACAACTATGCTCCGCTTCGCGAAATGACGCAAGACCTTTTGGCCAAGGACGGTCATATTTTCAAAATTAAGGACGGCTTGATGTATAATACTTGGCAGCCGCTTGGTAGTTTGGGCAGTGCAGACAAAGGTTTTCAGGGCGAAATGTTCTATTCGGCAGATAACCCAACCAGAGGGACAACTTTTACTTATTATGTGAAAGAAGGGGTGAGTTCATTGAAAGCCGAAAGATCAAAAAGAGATGCAGAAGCCTTTAAAAACGGGAAGGCTATTCCTTATCCAACCTTAGAAGAACTGAAAGCCGAAGAAAGCGAACTTCCTTCCTTCTTAATTTTCACTATAAAAGATCAATCGGGCGATATTGTGAGCGAATTAAGAAGCCCGTTGAGAAAAGGCATTAGCGAAATGAATTGGGACATGACCTATGCTGGTTTTGGCCCCGTGAACGAAAGACAAGCTTCAGTGACCAGCAGTTTGCCTTCATCTAATGTGTATGTTGTTCCAGGTAACTATACTGTGAGTTTGTCACAAAATATAAAAGGTGAAATCAGTGAGTTAGCCGAGCCGGTAAGTTTTAAAGTGAAAGACATCGACAATAAAACTATTCCAGCAGCCGATTGGCTTGCCATGGCAAATTTCAAAAAGAAAGCAATGGCTTTAATGCAGGCAGTCAATTCAACCCGATCCGTATTGGGCGAAATGAACGGAAAAATTGCAAACTATAAGGCAGCGGCCAAAGGCTTTTCTGCTAGAGAGAGCAATGAACTGATGAAAGAAATCATGGCTTTAGAGGCTAAAGTGAATGCCCTTAATATGGAAATTAATGGTGATTCTGATTACCGCCAACTAGATATGGACGGAGAATATAGCACAGGCCAAAGAGCACAAAATGCGGTTTATGATATTTTTGGCTCAACCTCTAATGTAACTGGGACGGCTAAAGCCAACTATGATATTGCTGCGAATGAGTTTGGCCCAATTCTGCCTAAAGTGAAAGCTTTGGTAAGTGAATTCACTAGAATGGATACAAAACTAGATCAATTGGAAGCACCACTTACATCAGGAAGGCTCCCTAATTGGAAGAAGCAATAGAGAAAAGATGTACAGGGGTTATTCCAAATATGACCCTTGTACTATTTTTCATATATTTGATCCTAATTCGTTTTATCGAATTTTTAACCTCACACCCTCTTCATACCACCTATTTTCTATCTGATTTTCAGTTTAGTGTTCTAATAAATAACTAAGCCTCATGATTATCTGGTTCAAATAAGTGTATTCCAAATTTTTGATGTACAGAAATAAAATGCTTATTTCTGTATTCCAACAATAATTAATGTAGTTTGAAAAGTATAATGTCCACTGTTACAATATTTCATATTTTCACGTGTAGTTCTATTTGACCAATTTGAGGCTAGCTATAACCATATTATTGACATTGATTACAGGGTCTGGGTATTCTCAGGACTTGGTGACTGTGGCCAGCACTTTTTTGAATGACAATAAATATATAGAAGCTAAAGAGACAATAGATGATGTTTTTGAAAACCCAGATGGAAATAAAAGTGCTCGTGCTTGGTACACCAAAGGTCGTATATATCACGAAATCTTAAAGAGTGATGCGCCTGAGTTTGATATATTTAAGGTAGACCTTAATGGCTTTGCTGCTGAAGTAACACTATCTTATAATAAGACAAAAGAACTTACAGACCCTGAAAACAACCTTTTTCGACTTGCCTCGAATCAACTGGAAATTCTATGGACAGATGGAATTAATAAAGGGTATAAATATTATCAAGAACAGAAATTTGAATTGGCAACAAAGCTTTTTGAGGTGGCCAGGGTTGCTAAACCACAAGATACTACCGCCTATTTATATGCTGGTTTGAGTGCTCAAAATGCTCAAAACTATCAGCAAGCCATTGATTACTATTTAGCGATGAAGCCTTTGACGAAGCTTAGTAGAATGGTTTATAATGGACTCATTGTGTGTAATCAGTCTATGAACGCCTCTCTTCAAAAGAGGCTGAACATGATTGAAGAGGCTCTTTTTGAATATCCAGATCACCCTCCATACATAGCTGAGGGCGTAAGTGTCTTGATTAGATTAAACAAGTTTGATGAGGCTGAATCTCTTTTGAACACGGGCTTAGAGCGATTTCCAAATAATTTTGATTTGAGATTAAGGCGTGCCGATCTCTTTGATAGGATTTTTAAAGACGCCTATACGAATGGTTTACCAGAACGCTCTGAAAATTATTTTGAGATGGCTTCAGAGGATTATGAAATCTACCTCAATAGGTATCCACAGGGTTTTGCCGCCAACTACAATTATGCGGTAATGATCAATGAACAGGCCAACCGAGTTTATGACCGAATCAACATGATGAGTGCAGAAGAATACGTTATTAGTGGAAAAAGCACTGAAGAAGTGGGCCATAACTGGACACGAAAGGCATTACCTTATATGGAAATGTGTGGAAAAATTAAGCCTGACGACCCAGGAACTATCCGGGCGCTTAAGGTTTTCTACGAACGTTTAAAAATGACCGATAAACTTGCGGAACTAGGCGGAAAGGGATAATTAGGAATGATCAATGTTGTAATAGCCTCTCAAAATCCTGTAAAGGTAAAATGTACGGAGAAAGCATTTTCAGAAGTTTTTAAAGAAGAGGCTTTCGCCTTTAACGGAATAAATGTTCCCTCTAATGTTTCGGATCAGCCAATGAGCGATCTAGAAACACTTTTAGGTGCAAGAAACAGGGCTAAGAACGCACAGTCCGCTAAGCCTAATGCAGATTACTGGGTTGGCATAGAAGGTGGAATTGCTGAAACTGACGAAGGCGAAATGCTGGCCTTTGCATGGATTAGTATTATTTCTAAGCACCAAAAAGGAGAAGCCAGAACAGCTTCTTTTACATTACCACCAAAAATTGTGGAGCTCATTCATCAAGGAATAGAGTTGGGCGTGGCAGATGATATGGTCTTTAATCGATTGAACTCAAAGCAGTCCAATGGAGCAGTGGGTATTCTTACGCATGATTTAATTGATAGGGCCGAATATTATAGGCCGGCAATAATATTGGCCCTTATTCCTTTTATTAACCCTGAGCTTTACTGATTCTCTTCCAAAGAAAAAGGCCTTATCTATTACAGACAAGGCCTTTCACTATTTCTTAAATCTAAAGCTTATTAAAACTCTTTCGGTTTTCTAGGCATTTTAGCATCCATATTAGCAGTTTGCATTACCATAGCGGCAATAATTACTGCATTCTTTTTCAAGTCCACTTCTTCTAAGGCTTCATAAATGTCCATGTTAGAATGGTGTGTTCTTGTATTGTAAGCGATAGGATCTTGGATAAACTGGAAGCCAGGTAAGCCTACACCGTCAAACGCCAAGTGGTCAGTTCCACCTGTGTTGCTTGTTGTAATTGTGCTTGCTCCAATTTCATGGAAAGGCTTGAACCACTCTTCGAAAAGACCTTTAGTCGCTTCATTACCTTGTAGGTAAATTCCTCTAATAGCACCAGTTCCATTGTCCATGTTATAGTAAGCAGAGAAGTTTTGGTGTGCTGCGTTAGGTTTTTTGTCTGCCATGAAAGTATTTTGAACGTAGTTTCTTGACCCAAATATACCTTGCTCTTCACCACTCCAAAGACCAATCCTTACGGTTCTTTTTAGTTTTACACCTGAAGTTTTCAAGATTCTCATTACTTCCATCATTACTGCAGATCCTGCAGCATTATCAGTAGCGCCTGTTCCTGCAAACCAAGAATCAAGGTGAGCACCAACCATTACCACTTCATTTTTCAATTTTGCATCAGTACCTACAATGTCTCCAACTACATTGTATCCTTTAGTATCGTTTTTCAAGAAGCGAGTTTTGGTCTCAGCCTCAACCATTACTTTTTCACCTTTTTGTAGCAAACGAACCATTCTGTTATAATGCTCAGGAGCCATTTCCATTTCTGGAAGGGCGCTGTCATCATTTCTAGCTCCGTTAGAAGTAAAGAAAGTTCCTTGTCCACCACGGTTAGTGTTCAACACTAAGGCTACACCTTCTTCTTTCAACATAGTATAGGCCGCTCTTCTTAGGTTAGAAGCTCTTCTGAAATCAGACATTCTGCTAGCGCTGAAGTTTCCACCACCACGGCCACCTCTTACAGCAACTTTGGTCATGCCTTCTAGTTCTTCATCAGTATATCTACGTGCATCAGCATCATAACCATTTACGGCTTCAGTTGTAGTTGGCATTAAAACCACCTTGCCTTTAAGGTTGCCCTTGTATTTGGCTAAATCTTCTTCAGAGTTTATTTCAACGTAAACCACTTCAGCAGTAATTTCTTTACCAGTACCAGGAGTCCATGCTTTTGGAATGGCAATCATGGCTTGGTAATAAGGCACTGTCATGGCGATGTAGTTTTTATCTACTTCCCATCCTGGACCGAAATCGCCCCAAGCTTCAACTTTAACATTGGTTAAACCCCAATCTTTATACATTTGAGAAGTCCAATCGTAGGCTTTTTTCAAACCTTCAGAACCTGTAAGTCTAGGCCCAATTCTGTCAGTTAAGTTCCAAGCAATGTCCATTACTTGACTGTTATTGAATCCTTCGTCTTTGATTTTGTAGATTGATTCGTAATCTACTTGGGTGTTCTGAGCTAGTGCTTGCAGCCCTAAAAATAGAAACCCTAATAATGCTGATATTCTCATTTTTTTAAGTTTTTAATTGAGGAGGAAGGTAGCTAATAGCGCTTTTAGAATCTTTCTAAAATATACTGATGGGCAATAATGTGTTCAATCGGGTTATTTTCCCCTCATACCGTTGATCTGAGCAATAAATGAATTCAGGGCTTCATTCCAATCCTCCTTGGCGTCCCAGTTGTTCCCCAAAAAGGCAATATTCGTTCTGGTGTCACGCAGGAAGAACTTTACTAAGACTCCTGATTTGTTTTCTTCACGCTTTTCGAAGGGTAAAAAGGTGTAAACGTTTTGAGCATCGGCTTCTATATAGTGGAGGACATAATCTACTCTGGCACGTCTCAAATCAGCATCGGTTTTGTTTTCTACGCTTAGGATTTGATATAAAACGGAATCTTTGGCGGCCAACGCTTCGAAAGAATGCTTCCTGTCTGTTAGCTCTTTTTTAAACGTATTTGCTGATGTGAGAGCCGCAATGCTTAAAGCCTGAGGGTTGGGTTCAGCGAAGGGATTTATATCAACTTGAGGAATAGCAATTTTTTTACCTTCAAACTCTTTTGGTAAGGTAACATAGGCTTGTTTAAAGCCCGAAACGGTTGGTTCGAAAAACTCGGCCGAATTACTTAACAATAGATTTTCTTTTGGAAAAGCATCGGTTTTTAGCCTTGTCGTCAGTTCCTTGAAAACGGTTTCTAAATCAGTTGTTCTTCTCAACCAAAACAATGCTCCTTTATCATAAAAATTGTTTTTACCATTAAAAGGCCCCATTCCTAATAAAAAGTCATTTTCTGGGTTTAAAACGGTAAGAAAAAAAAGATTTTTAATGTCACGTTTTAAGATAAAATCTGGGATTTGCTCTTGCATTCCACTCACGGAACTAAGGCTGTTTATTTGAAAATAGGCTGCTGCGTCAACCCCCACTTCAGCAAAAAAGCCTTGCAGCTCATCCGCTAATTTTAACCTTTCTTCCACAGACATACCCTTTGGTACATCCATTAGCACAATTGACTTGCTGCTTAGTATATCTTGAGGTGGATCGTAAGCTTCAGTCATATGAAGCAAGGTAAATAGCGAAGCATTCGTCTCCTGAGCATTCAGTGGAGAACTGCTGAGTAAAAGCAGAAAAAGAAAATTATATATTATGACCTTCAAAACTTACTATTCAATTCACTAAGTTTAACATGAAAAGAGTCGAAATATTGAATGTTCGATTTCTTTTTGTTCGAACTTAACCAAATAAAAATGAAAAAGCATATCCTCAACCTTGCGCTTATTATCTTATTTGTGGGCGCACCAATTACCGCTTATTCCCAAAATGATTTAGATTCAGAATACATGTTGGAAGATTTAAGAAAACTTTCACATGATGCTGCTGAAGGCAGAAAAACTGGGACAAAAGGAGCAGAAATAGCTCGACAATTTATTGTAAAACAAATTGAAAGGATAAAACCAAAGCGTTTCGTGAAGGGGTATCGCCATCCATTTACTTTTATTAGCAGAGGCGATACCGTAATGGGCGAAAACATTATAAGTTATATTCAAGGAGTATCTGATTCGGCCTTTATTATTACTGCCCATTACGACCATGTTGGAGTAATTAATGGTGAAGTATTTAATGGCGCTGATGATAATGCTTCTGGTGTTGCGGCCATGCTTGCCATGATGGAGTATTTCAAAAATAACAAACCAAGGCACACATTGATATTTGCCGCCTTGGATGGTGAAGAAATGGGACTTCAAGGAGCCAAGGCCATTTTTAATGACCCAAACACTCCAATCAAGAATGTAATACTGAACATTAATATGGATATGATCAGTATGAATGATAAGAATGAGCTTTATGTGGCAGGAACACATTTCTACCCTAAATACAAGTCTATTTTAGAAAAGGTTGAAATTCCACCTTTGAAAATAAGGTTTGGCCACGATTCCCCAGATTTAGGCAAAGACGATTGGACGATGCAGTCGGATCATGGTGTTTTTCACAAGAATAACATTCCCTTCCTCTATTTTGGAGTAGAAGATCACGAGCACTATCACAAAGCCACTGATGAATTTGAGAACGTAAATCAAGCATTCTATATCAAAGCTGCTCATGCCGTACTTTATTCAATTATGGAGCTAGACCGTAACCTAAACTAGACCAATGATTAGCCAGCTGATATCGCACATTTGGAAAAAGGAATTTCGTTCGCCTGTTTGGGCAAAGAGCGTTCTTGCGAATGTTTTCTTAGGCTTTGCAGCCTTAATGATGCTAGCTTACGCACTTATTGCTGGCGTGTTAATGGACGAGTTGGTGCAGGAATTTTTTCCAGATAATGACCCACTAGTTTTTATCAATGGTTTTATTCTTTACTATTTTCTGGTTGAATTTATGCTTAGGTTCTTTTTGCAGAATGTGCCTGTTTTAGAAATTCAACCCTACTTACATTTGCCGATTAAAAAGGGAAAGATCATTCACTTTATGTTCAGGAAGAGCCTTTTCAGCGTTTTTAACCTGCTGGCCATTCTGCTTTTCCTTCCTTTTTCAATTTTACGCGTGGGTGCAGATTATGGCATTTTAAGTGCTTTCGGCTGGTTGGCCTCTATTGTTGGCCTTTCTATTACGCTGCATTTTGTGGTCATTCTCTTTAAGAAGAAGATGAATGATATACCCAACCTCTTTATTGGCCTTATAGGTTTTGTTGCGGCACTTGTTGCGCTTGATTACTTTAATGTTGTTTCTTTTTCAGATTTATCCTCTGCTGCTTTCGGCTTTATTGTGGAGCAACCAGCTTTGGGAGCCATTCCGGTAGTGTTAGCTTTTGTGTTTTACAGACTCAATTATAACTTCTTGGTAAAAAACACTTATCCAGAAGAGTTGGCCATTAAAAAGGAAGAAAAGGTAACTGGAGATTTCAGTTTCTTAAAGCAATACGGAAGAATGGGCGAGCTTATTCAGCTTGAACTGAAATTGATTTTACGGCATAAGCGGCCAAGGAACACTTTGATTATGAGTGGCTTTCTGTTGCTTTATGGACTGTTCTTCTATACCAGTGATGCTTACCAAGACATGCAGTTCATCTTCATGTTTGCTGGAGTGTTCATCACCGGTATTTTCTTTATCAACTATGGTCAGTTCTTATTGAGTTGGGAGAGTGGGTATTTCGATTTTATCCTGACCAGAAGAGTCACAACTAAGCAATTTATAGAATCAAAGTATTGGCTGTTTGTGGCTACTTCTACCATCGCGTTTGTGGTGTCATTGGCTTATGGTTATTTCGGTTGGAAGATCGTTTTGATTAATCTAGCTGCTTATTTATTCAACATTGGCTTGAATGTGTTTGCAGTAATGCGATTGGCCATGTTCAACCCAAAAAAGATTGATTTAAATAAAGGAGCCGCCTTTAATTATGAAGGGGTTGGCGCTGCACAATTTCTGATTATTATTCCTATTATGATTTTGCCATACATACTCTATGCGCCATTTTTAATACTTGGTTACGAAAACTTAGGCCTGTTTTTAACCGGTTTGGCAGGACTCACTGGGTTCTTATTCCGAGATAAAATGCTCAATGCACTCACGCAATTTTTCATTAGCCGAAGACATAAATTTGCTGCCAGTTTTAGATCCCAATAAACCATTAAGATGATTGACGTAAAAACACTTTCGAAAAGTTATAAAGGAGTTGAGGTTGTCAACATTCCTGAAATGCACATTGCCAAGGGCGAAAGCTATGGTTTGGTTGGGAATAATGGAGCGGGCAAAACGACCTTCTTCAGAATGATTTTAGACCTGATCAGACCATCAACAGGTGAGGTCCTTTCTAAGGGCATAAACGTTCAGAGTAATGAAGACTGGAAATACTATACGGGTTCATTCTTAGACGAATCCTTTCTAATTGACTACTTAACGCCAGATGAATATTTTGAGTTTATCGCCTCTTTGCACAATTACTCAAAAGGCGATTTGCAAGAGTTCTTAAACCAGTTTGATGATTTGTTCAACGATGAAATCAGAGGGAAGAAAAAGTACATCCGCGACCTTTCTAAGGGAAACCAGAAGAAGGTAGGCATTGTGGCAGCCTTGATGGGCAATCCTGAAATCATTTTATTAGACGAACCTTTCGCTAACCTTGACCCCACCACGCAAATTCGCTTAAAGGTAATTCTACGAAAGTTGAAAGAAGAAAAGGATGTTACCTTAATGATTTCTAGCCACGACTTAAGCCACGTAACCGAAGTTTGCGAGCGCATTGTTTTGCTAGAAAAAGGTAAGGTTCAAAAGGATATTCAAACCAGCGAAACAACGTTAAAGGACCTGGAAGATTACTTTACAGTTTAATTTTTGAACAGCCTTTAGCATTCATTTTTCTGGAGTAATGGATTTGATTTCGCCTACATTCCAATCGATGACCAAACCACCCGCTACACCATCGGCTGCTTTTTTACCATATAGAAATTCTACTAAATACAGCGCAGGGTCATATGATTTGGCGCCACCCGATGAGGTAATGGCTTTTCCATCATGCACAAAACTTACATTTTCATAGACATCTAGTTCTGGAAAGGTCTGTCTGAATTGGCCAATGTCGCTGGGGAAGGTGGTTGATTTTACTTTATCTAAAAGGCCAGCTTTGGCCAGAATAAATGCGCCATCGCACAAAGACATAATGTACATGGCGCTACCTCCTTTTTCTTTCACAAAGTTGATCAGGCGTTCATCTTCCAAATCTGAACCCATGTTGTTTTCGGCACTGGGAACAACAAGAATGTCAATATTCGGTACGTCATTAAAATCGTAATCGGGCAAAATACGGATACCTTCAAAAGTCGTAATCACCTCTTTTGTGGGGGAAACGATGAAAGTCTTCATTCCTTTTTCTGTATGAAAAATGGTATGCTGAAAAATATCAAATGGTGCCATCAGCTCGGAGTTATACACTCCGTTGATGGCCAGAAAAGCTACATTCAGTTCTTTGGTGGGTTTGTTCTCTGGTTTGAAAACCTCTTTAGTTGTCTGTGCAACTTGTTGGTTTTCTTGCGGTGTCTGACAAGCCACCATGAGCAGAATGCAGAGAACAGAAAGTAGCTTTTTCATCAATTTTCGTTTTTATAGATTTTTCCGTTTTTCATCACCAAACTCACTTTTCTAAGTGAAGTAATGTCTTTGGAAGGATCGCCTTGAACGGCAATAATATCGGCCAAGAAGCCTGCTTTGATTTGGCCAAGTTGGTTAAGGTGGAATTGTTCGGCATTGGCCGAAGTAGCAGAAATTAAAGCAGCCTCGGTATTCATTCCGTACTCCACCATCATTTCCAACTCTCTAACATTTTCGCCATGTGGAAAAACGCCAACATCGCCACCAAAAACCATTTTAACGCCTGAGTCTAGCACCATTTTAAAGCTTTTTCTTTTGGCTGTTATTCGGGCGGGTTCAGGGTCAACGCCTCTTTTCCAACCTCCATATTGTGTAATGGCATCGCCAGCGGCTAGAGTTGGGCAGAAGGCTACACCCTTTTCCTTCATCATTTTAAATATTTCTGGAGTGGCGCTGTCACCATGCTCAATAGTTTCTACACCCGCTTCAATGGCCCTGCGAATTCCTTCTTCGGAAGAGGCATGTGCCACCACATATCGTCCGCTGGACTCGGCAATTTCTACAATGGTTTTTAACTCAGCCACAGTAAAAGTTGCCTCGGCTGTACCGTTTGGCCCCCAACGGTAATCGGCATATACCTTAATAAAATCGGCTCCGTGCCCTATTTGATCACGTGTTACGCGAATGAGGTCATCAAAACCATCGGCAGTTTCGGCACCGAGTGGCACTTCTACTCCTTCATGAAAACCCTTTGGACCATAACTTCCCGTAGCCACAATTGCTTTTCCTGCCACCAAAAGTCGCGGGCCTGGAATGACTCCTTTTTCTACGGCCTGTTTCATGCCTACATCGGCATAGCCAGCCCCTTCAGAGCCCAAATCGCGCATGGTGGTAATGCCAGCCATTAGCGAGGCCTCCAAGTGATTCACCGCCCTGGCGGAACGTTCGGCAACGGATTCTTTGAGCACTTGATCGTTCCAAGACACCTCATTATAAGGGTGCAATAGAATATGCGAGTGCCCTTCAATTAAACCCGGCAATAGGGTTTGGTTTTTCAACTCAATCACCTCATTGGCTTGACCCGTGTATTTTGCCCCAACGTAAGTAATTCGGTTCCCTTTTACTGCAACCACCCAATTGGCATGCGTTTCCTTTCCATCAAAAACCTGTTTGGGCTTGAAGAGAAAATCGTCTTGCGCCTTAAGGCTGAAAACGGAAATTAGTGCTGCCGAAAGTAAACCAGTGAGTTTTCTCATTTGGCAAAAATTTGGCTGGTGTCTTTAAAAGCTTTGAATTCTAAAGCGTTTCCGCTGGGGTCGAGAAAGAACATGGTGGCTTGTTCGCCTACTTGGCCTTCGAAACGGATGTAAGGTTCAATCACAAATTCGGTTCCGTGGGCTTTTAGCTTATCTGCCAATGTGTGCCATTGGTTCCATTCCAATATGGCTCCGAAATGCCTAACGGGTACATTTTTACCATCTACAATATTAGCCTGCGCTTGGGCCAATTCTTCCGGCTTTACGTGTGCACTCAATTGATGACCGAAGAAATTAAAGTCGATCCATTTCTCGGTAGAGCGGCCAATTTCGCAGCCCAGCAAGTCGCCAAAGAAAGATCGGGTAGATTCGATGTCCTTTACGGGAAAGGCTAAATGAAAAGGAGTGTTCATATTGATGTTTTTTTGGACAAATTGAGCATTTATCATTTGCTGTGCAAATTCCTCTCATCCTCGTTTGCAACGCGTTTGCTAGATATACCCAAAATCGAAATTTTGGTAGTGTCTAAAATGAAACCGCCCGATATTTAATAGTGTAAACCGCATTAGAAATGCTTTGTTAGTCCCTTCTCGTTGCAAACGAGAAGGAGAGCTCACTCATCTCTTCCACAACGCTCACTCAACCTCGTTTGCAACGAGGTTGCTGCACATCTCCAAAACCGTAATTGAATTAGTAAATATTTGTAGTGCTTGATATTTAAGTATGTCAATAGCATTGAAAATGCTTTAGTAGATCCTTCTCGTTGCAAACGAGAAGTAGAGAGGCTACGCTCACTCAACCTCGTTTGCAACGAGGTTGCTGCCTACACTTTTTACATCAAAGTAACTTGAACTAAGCCCTTTCCATTGGCATAGTCGATGGCACTGCTATAAATGTAATGATCGGGTTCATTCACAATTCCTGCCTTTACTGGGTTTTGATGGATATAATCGATCTTATTGAATGCACCAATATGATGAATGTCAACAGCATGATTACCGTCTTTCCAAAGCTTGAAATTTTCTGTCCTTCTCGTTCTCTTCGCTTCAAAATCAAACCTGTTCAACAACCATTCTCTTCGGCTTTCAGGAATCTCTTGGATCAATTCTAAAATTCGTTTCGAAGTAAATTTTTTGAAATCCCTGAGGAAGCCAGACATTCCCAAGTCTGTGCTTACCCGCCCTACAATATGTAGGTGGTTGGTCATTAACACCCATGCATTTAATTCTAAGCCTTTGTTTTGAATGCAGTAATTAAGTGAATCAACAATAACATCTTTGTACTCTACTCGCGTAAATACATCAACCCAGCGGACTACAGTCATAGTTAAGAAGTAGTAGCCGTTTTGGTCTCGTATGGTATAGCTGTCGCCTGACATGTGTTGTATTTTAGCATTAAAAATGCTTTGGTAGTTCCTCCTCGTTGCAAACGAGGAGAAGAATGCGCGTACTCACTCAACCTTGTTTGTAACGAGCTTGCTAAATAAAAACCTTTTAAATATACTTTAATAGTAGAATAATGACTAATATGAAGTTGGTATTCATTGAAAAGCCTATGCCAAAAGAGCAGTCCATATTCATGACATACGTAAAGAAACTTGGCGAGGATAAAGCATCTGACACATAAATCGCATTAAAAATGCTTGGGTAGTTCCACTCTCACTCATCCTCGTTTGTAACGAGGATGCTGCACATTTCCAAAATCGTAATTGATTAGCGGAGCTTGGTTCATTTTAAAAATGAAACTGGTTGAATTTAACAATGCAAACCGCATTAGAAATGCTTTTGTACTTTCTCCTCGTTGCAAACGAGGAGAAGTGATTATATTCCGTCACATTGTTTTGGGCTTTGGTCACATTTATTTTTTGAAGCAATAGCAGGGCAGTATCATTGAAGAAAAAAGGATGAACAGGATTTATATTTTTCGAACCTTTATGTTGGTTATATTGATAGCTTTTTTTGCTACTAAAATAGGTCAACTGAATTCGAATCACGGAGCAGAGTATTATACAAATGCCTTGGATGCTTTGGGAAATGCCACAGACGCCAGAGCACAACTGACAAAGTTTAAAATTCAGAAGTTAACGGAATACGTTTTCTATGTATTAATTATTATTTATTCTCGGAAGTTATTCTTCGATAGAATAAATAATCACAACATTTGGTATTTGTCATTTCCCACTTCAATAATTGCCTCTGCCATTATTGGTTTACTATTAGCATATATAGTAAGTATAATGAATCCATACTATTATTTGAGTCCATACAATGGGGTTATCAAAAGCTCCTCAAGAAGTCTTTTCACTCTATTACATCTGCGTCTTTCTGTTCATTTTTTCTTTGCTGTATGCTCTTCGTGCATAATAAGCGAGATAGAGAAAATACTAGACTCAGAAGAAAAACAGCCTAGTTTAAAAATTTTAGATCTGAGGTTTTGGATTGCACTGTTTGCCCTTCATTTTATTGTAACTACACTATTAATGCAATATATGGTAGTTGGATCAAGCGGTGTGTTTTATTTGATCCTACAGATGCCAGTTGTTCTGCTTGCATCTGTAGGATTTACATTGATTTCATATGTGATCATAGACGCTTTTGTTGATAAGGCTAGAATTCGTTTTGACAATTTATTTGACAAGCTTTCTAGAACACTGATTGCTTCGTTTGGAGTTTTAGGCTTATTCTATTTTACGATTGAATTGAATTTATCTTTTGGTAGTAGGTGGTTGGGAGTTTCACTTAACCCAGCTATTATCATAACGCTAATCATGTTCCTTATAGTGTTGATCTTGACTTTACTATATTTTCAATTCAATTCACAAAAGGTGAAAGCTGCCCTGAAGTTGCATGAGAACTTAGAAGAAAGAACATCCGAACTCTCCCTGCTCAAATCTCAAATCAACCCGCACTTTCTATTTAACTCCTTAAATACGCTCTATGGTTTGGCGCTAAATGAGGAGAGCCCAAAAACGGCTCATGCGGTGCAGCAGCTGAGCGAGATGATGCGTTTTATGCTCCACGAAAACCACGCTGAGAAAATTCCTTTGCAGAAGGAAATTGACTACCTCCGTAATTACATCGAACTTCAAACTTTACGAATTTCACAGAAGGATCATTTTCAACTGGAAGTAGACGTAGCTGAAGGTTGCCAAGGAGAAATTACGCCTATGGTGCTGATTCCTTTTGTTGAAAATGCTTTTAAACATG
Organism: Roseivirga sp.; assembly: GCF_034669765.1. Taxonomy (GTDB): domain Bacteria; phylum Bacteroidota; class Bacteroidia; order Cytophagales; family Cyclobacteriaceae; genus Roseivirga. The sequence goes on along the minus strand of NZ_JAXMOQ010000001.1, from coordinate 444,532 downwards.
GGGTGAGTTTTCAAAAACCTTCTTGGGTAAAAATAAAATTAGCTTGTAATGCAGAAGAGGTGCATTTGAATGTGCAAAACAGTGTTCACAAACATGGGGGAGATCCAGAAAAAGGTAAATCGGGAATTGGGCTGGAGAATGTGAGAAAGCGTTTGGGCATTCTTTATCCTGAAAAACACTTATTTCAAATTTATGAAACGGAAGACAGCTTTGAGGCCAACATTAAAATCACCTTGATATGATCAGAGCCATTGCCATAGATGACGAACCGATTGCGCTAGACATCATTGAAAGTCACGCCAATAAAATTCCGTTTTTGGAATTGAAAGCGAGCTTTACCAATGCTTATCAAGCCCTTGAATTCCTAAAAACCAATTCCATTGACTTGCTGTTTTTGGATGTGAAAATGCCGGATATCTCTGGAATGGACTTTCTGAAAAGCCTTTCAAAAGCACCTTTGGTCATCTTCACCACAGCTTATCAGGAATATGCATTGGAGAGTTATGATTTTCAAACCGTGGATTACCTGCTGAAACCTTTCGATTTCGGAAGGTTTTTGAAGGCGGTAAACAAGGCCAGCGACCGACTGGAGCAAAAGAACGATCAGCATCTTTTTCTGAAAACGGGCTATGAATATGTGCGACTTGAAATAGCGCAAATCAAATACGCCAAGGCCGAAGGCAACTATGTAAAGTTTGTGACGGAAAACGAGCAAGTCCTCAGCCGAATGACAATGCAACAAGCTGAAGATTTACTCTTGCCGCAAAGTTTTTTAAAAACCCATCGTTCCTTTTTAGTCAATAGGGCTTTTATCAATAAAATAGAAAAGCACCAGTTAAGCATCGGCAAGGAAGTGATCCCCATTAGCAGCATCTACTATCAGTTGTTGGTGGAGGCTATTGCTTAATGGTAGTTTAGAAAGGCAACTTCCCTAAATCCACATTGCCACCACTGATAATGATGCCTACTTTTTGGCCAGCAAATTGGGCTTTGTACTTTAATAGAGCAGCAAAAGGCACAGCGCCAGAAGGCTCTACTACGATTTTCATTCGCTCCCAAATCAAGCGCATGGCATGGGCTATTTCTTGGTCATTCACCACCAAAATTCCGTCCACCAATTTCTGAATAATGGCAAAGTTCTTATCGCCTACAGTCACCAAAAGTCCATCGGCAATGGTGTTTGTGGTTTTGTTCGGCACAATTTCACCCTTTTGCATGGAAAGAAAAGTGTCCATGGCGCCCTCTGGTTCGCCAGCATAAATTTTAAGATCGGGCTTTAAATAATGAGCGGCCAATGCGGTTCCGGCCAACAAGCCACCACCACCCACAGGCGTCATCAAAACTTCCAAATCAGGCTGGTCTTCCATAAACTCTATGGCCGCAGTGCCCTGCCCTTCGATGACTTTATTATCGTTGTAAGGCGAAACATAAGTCGCTCCAGTTGCTTCCATAATCTGATTGGCCGCTGCTTCTCTAGCCGCTTGGTTGGGTTCGCAAAAAGTGATTTCTGCGCCATAACCCGCCACTGCTTTTTTCTTTACTTCAGGTGCGGTGTTGGGCATTACAATGTAAGCAGGAATGCCACAGGTCTTGGCCGCCATGGCTACGGCTTGCGCATGGTTTCCCGAACTGTGCGTTACCACACCCTTCGCCCTTTGTGCCTCGGAAAGAGAAAGCACAGCATTCAATCCTCCGCGTGCTTTAAAAGCCCCAATCTTTTGAAGGTTCTCGCACTTGAAATACACTTCGCAGCCTGCAATGGCATTGATACTTTCCGAAGTAAGAATCGGGGTGCGATGAATGAACGGTTTGATGCGTTCGTGTGCTTCGCGAAGCTCTGCTAAACTGATCGGTAATTCCATAGTGGTTTTAAATATGGTAAAAACCCTCCAAAAGTTGATGCTTTGATATGCTCAGAATTTATTAAACACATCTGAACTGTGAACTTGAACTTTTGGAGGGTTGAGTAAAATAAACAGACTCAACTTATTAATGCGCTTTCAGCCAATTGTCGCCCACGCCTACTTCTACTTCCATAGGCACTGAAAGCTCAATGGCCGATTTCATTAATGCCGGAACACGCTCTTTCATCATTTCAAGCTCGGGTTTGTACACATCGAAAACGAGTTCATCATGCACCTGCATAATCATTTTTGATTGAAGCTTTTCTTTCTTCATCCAATCGTGAATGCTGATCATGGCCACTTTAATCATATCCGCAGCGCTGCCCTGAATTGGGGCATTAATTGCATTTCGTTCAGCATGGCCACGGCCTACCATGTTTTTAGAATGAATGTCACGCAAATACCTTCTTCGGCCTAAAATGGTTTCAACATAAGTGAACTCACGCGCTTTGTTCACTTGGGCATCCATGAATTTTTTCACGCCAGGAAACTCATTGAAATAAGCCGTAATAATTTGCTGGGCTTCCGTACGGGAGATGCCAATATTTTGCGCCAAACCAAAAGCTGAAATGCCATAGATCAAACCGAAGTTTACTTCTTTGGCTTTTCTTCGCATGTCGCGATCTACTTCTTCCAAGGGAACACCAAATACTTTTGAGGCCGTGGTGGAGTGAATGTCTCGCCCGTTTTTAAAGGCATCCATCATACTTTCATCTTCGGCAAAAGCCGCTACAATGCGCAGTTCTATTTGCGAGTAATCCGCAGCCAAAAGGATATGATCTTCGGAACGAGGAATAAATGCCTTTCTGATTTCACGTCCTTTTTCAGTTCTGATCGGAATGTTCTGGAGGTTGGGGTTATTTGAACTCAAACGCCCCGTAGCCGCCACCGCCTGACGGTAATCGGTGTGCACCAAACCATCAATCGGACTGATCATTTTAGGAAGGGCATCTACATAAGTAGACTTCAGTTTTTGGTATTCCCTGAACTCCAAAATGATACGCGCAATGTCATGCTCTACCGCCAGTTTCGAAAGAATATCTTCGCCCGTAGCATACTGACCTGTTTTAGTTTTCTTCGGTTTTTCAATCAGCTTCATCTGATCGAATAGTATTTCGCCCAACTGTTTTGGCGATGCAATATTGAATTCAACACCCGCCAATTCGAAGATTTGGGTTTGGGCTTTTAAGCTTTCTTCTTCCAGCTCTTTCGACATCACGGCCAAGGCATCGACATCGATTTTTACGCCATTATATTCAATGTCGGCCAATACGTTGACCAAAGGAATTTCCACCTCGTCAAAAAGTTTGGTCACTTTGCTTTCTTCCATCAATGGCGCAAAAACCTGTTTTAGCTGGAAGGTGATATCGGCATCTTCACCAGCGTATTCGGCTACTTTATGGATGTCCACATCTTTCATGTTGCCTTGCTTCACTCCTTTTTTACCGATGAGTTCGGTAATCGAAACTGGCGTATAATTGAGATAATTTTCGGCCAACACATCCATATTATGGCGTGTGTCTGGATCGATCAAATAATGGGCAATCATGGTATCGAAGATTGGCCCTTTCACTTCAACACCGTAATTCTTCAAGATCTGAATATCGTATTTCGCGTTTTGCGCAATTTTCAGAATGGCTTCATTTTCGAAAACAGGTCTGAATTCCTCAATAATGGCTTGGGCTTCTTCGCGGTCTTGTGGGGTGGGAACATAATAGGCTTCTCCCTTTTTATAAGAAAAAGACAGCCCAACCATGTTGGCTTCGATTGGCTCCAAATTGTCGGTTTCTGTATCGAAGCAAAGCTCTTTTTGCACCATCAAATACTTGATCAGCCTTTTTCTCTTTTGAGGCGTGTCGATTAAATGGTAATCGTGCTCGGTGTTGGCCAGCGTGTTTTTTTCTGAGGCAGCAGCTTCTTCAGGGTCATTTGAAAGTGTTGGTGTAGCATCGCCAAAAAGACCCATTTGAGAAGTGTTGGCAACCGCTTTTGGCTTAGATGCCGTTGGGGCCGCAGGAGTTTCTCCTAAAATCCGTTTCAAAGTGGTACGGAACTCTAGCTCTTCAAAAATTTCAGTCAGCTTTTCTTTGTCGGGCCCTTTGTACTCCATGGTGGAGGAATCAAAATCGATGGGTACAGTGATGCAGATTCTAGCCAATTCTTTAGACTGCAAACCTTGGGCGGCAAACTCTTCAACCCGTTCTTTCAGTTTTCCTTTTAGCTCATGCGAATGCGCGATGATGCCTTCAACCGTATCATAATCTTTCAAAAGTTTAGCAGCCGTTTTTGGGCCTACACCAGGAATACCAGGGATATTATCTACGGCATCCCCTTGCAAACCGAGCATGTCTACCACCTGATCAATTCTTTCGATGTCCCATTTGGCCAATACTTCCGGAATTCCCATAATATCAACTCCATTGCCCATAAATGCAGGCTTATAGAGGTAAACATGTTCTTCCACCAATTGGCCAAAATCTTTATCGGGCGTCATCATAAAAACTTCAAAACCTTCGGCTGAAGCTTTTTTAGCGAATGTGCCAATCACATCATCGGCTTCATAGCCATCGAGTTCCAATACAGGAATGTTGAAAGCCCTAACAATGTCTTTGACCAAAGGAATTGCAATGCGAATATCCTCTGGCTGGGCATCGCGATTGGCTTTGTAAAGCGGGTAATCGATATGCCTAAAAGTTGGGGCATGCGTATCGAAGGCCACGGCAATATGGGTAGGTTTCTTTTTATCTAAAATCTCATAAAGGCTATTGGTGAAACCAAAAGCGGCTCCTGTGTTGAGTCCTTTTGAACTGATTCTTGGGTTTTTACTGAAGGCAAAATGGGCACGGTAAATCAATGCCATGGCATCCAGAAGGAAGAGTGATTTTTCGGGTTTACTCATTCAATAAAGGTAAGTAATCCGAGTACTTAGGGAAATAGAATTTTGATTAATTCCTTATAAAAAAAAGAGTAGTGAAAGGCAGTGCCAGTCAGTTGATTAATAAGGTTTTGTGGAAATCTGTTGATGAATAAAATATTTATGGGATTTTCCCGTACTTTCAATGTTCCATCGTTTGTACAACTCTATTTTGCGAATTTTATTTGTCGTTGTAAGTTTTTTGTCGGCACAGCTAATGATGGGCCAAAGCTTTAATGGCTATATGCATTCAGATTTTTCTGGAATTATAGGGGCGCAATTTCAACCAGCAAACTTGGCCGGCTCACCTTACAAGTACGACATCAGTTTGGTGAATGCGAATTACTTCCTCACCAATAACATGGCCTACATAAAAAGCACAGAAACCAGCCGGGGTTTTGTTCGGTACCTCAATGGCGGCCAAAGGTTTTTACACTCAAATATTGCCTTGGGAGGAATCTCGGGAATGGTTACCTTAAAGGGCAATGAATCCATAGGGTTTACTTATCGAATGCGAGCGCACGGAAGTGCGATCGACTTCAGCCCAGAGTTTATTACCCAAATGGGAAGGTTCACGCAGCCTCAGTTTTTGAATACACAAGCCACTAATCAAACGGGAGAATTTGCGACTGCACTTTGGAGAGAATATGGACTTACTTATGCTAAAATTTTAAAGGATGATGGTTTTAATCGTTGGAAAGCCGGAGCAACTTTTAAGCTGATCAACCCACGAGGAAGTGCTTTTTTGGATGTTAAAAACATTAGCTATTCAACCGATAATACTGGCTTTGCCAATTTAACCAATGCTGAATTGGCCTTTGGTTATTCTTCTAACCTTAACCGCTTTGAACAATTTGATGGTACTGAAAAATTAGATCGCTTGCCTGATTTAATTGGCAATCGCTTTGGACTTGATTTTGGTTTGGTTTACGAAAGAGTGTCTTTTTGGGAGCCCTCAAAAAATGAGAACGGTACCAACCGAAACAGGGATATTGATTATGAATTTAAACTGAGTGCAAGCATCACTGATATTGGGATGATGAAGTTTCAATATGGAACGGCTTCTACACAAAGTACTGGTTTATTGAGCAACATTATTGCGTCAAATTTGGACACTCTTTTTAGCGAGATTGCCAGCTTTAGAGGCGTAGCAGATAGTCTTTCTACAGTGGCTCAAACTTCCTCCCTAAATGGAGAATATACCCTGAGTTTACCCACAACGCTTAACCTTGGTTATGATTACAATTTCGGAAACGACTATTACGTTGGGGCTTTTGCCAGAATAGATTTAACGAGTTTTTCTAAAGCAGATTACCGACTCAATTACCAACATAGCCTCACGATTTCTCCCCGTTGGGAACATGAGAAAAAAGCCATTTATGCACCGTTGTATATCAATCAGCAAGGGGCGCTTCATTTGGGATTGGCAGCTCGCTATGGGCCAGTTACGTTAGGTACTCAGAGTTTGGGGTCGCTTTTGAGTAGTGAACCTAATACAGGTAGTTTTTTCTTCAGCATCAATATCAATCAGCTTAAGGCCAACTCAAAAAAACCTTACTGTTTTGGTTCCACAAGAGGAACGGCCCTAACGAGGACGAAACGTACTCCGATCTACAAAAGGAAGAAGTGGATCTTCTTTTAACCCGGATTATGCAATAGAGATTGTTATGAGGGCGTAAACCGCAAATAATCAGGAAGTTTGGCTTTGAAAATATAGCACCGCTTTGGTGAAAAGCCAAACGAAGGGTAGCGACTGATTCAAAGTGAGTTGCGTCCGTAATAGATAGTCTATTGCATAATCCGGGTTTAAGCCCTCACAAAAAAAATGAAATCACTTACTGGAGGCTCAATATCCTCTTCGCGCAGCAAAGTCGCCAACTGGCCTCTATGGTGAGTTCCATGATTTGCAACATGCGTTAGAATATCAGAAATACGGGTTTCGTAAGTATCGCCTTTTGAATCTTTATATTCAACCACATCTTCATATTCTTCTTGAGAATAGATGAAATCTAACCATCGTTGGCTGCTTCGTTTTACCAGTTCAATCGCTTCTGATAAGTTTCCTTCAGTCCAAACTCCTGGAACGTCTTCTTCGGCATGGGTAATTCTATCGAGCCAAATGAGCTGGGCATTTCCAATGTGGTGGAAAAGGTTGGTGATTTTTTCGTTTTTATAAACGTTGGATTTGAGCACATCGGCAAAAAGATTGTTTGCCCAAATGTTGTATTCATAAAGTCTGGTAAAGCGCTCTTTCATAATTTAGTCGTTAGAAGGTTATAAATGAGTACATAGAACAAACAGAATTAAATCGCTTTTGCCTTTTTATAGGCATGTCCTTTAATGGCAATTGCAATTAAAAAAGGAACCCAAATTCCATCATTCATAATCAGGTGGAACAAGCCTTGATCGCCAACTTTCCCTTCTAAAATGACAGCATAGAACCATATTGCACCACCAATTTTGGTAAGCGCACCAATAAGCGGAAGGTACCAAAGTTTGCCGGGATGAAGGGCAGAAGCAAAATAAACAAAGCCTAAAATTAAGCCCGCTCTACCTTGCCAAATGATAATTTCTGGCGCGGCATTTTGGCTTTCGGTTACCCAATGGTAAAAGCTTTCTGGAAACCAGGCGATGAAAATGCCCCAAAACATATTATAAACACAGGCGATCAGTAGAAATCCGCGCATCCAGTTAGGAAATAAAGCTTGTTGTGTTTTCATCGTTTTCATAACTTAAAACTTTAGCAGATTGTTAGCTTTGTTATTGTTCTGCAAAGGACGGTAAAACATTTAAATTAAACCCATGAAACAACCAAATCCCCGTAAGTTCAGAATTCCAATTGCCGCTTTTTTGGTGGTACTGTTGGTTTCTTCTGGTTTTGTAATGGGCTACAAAGTAGCTCAGGAAATCAAAATCGAAAAGACTGATGTTCAATCGGCTCAAAAAATAATTGACCTGCAACTGACTGATGCTGAGATTGAACAGCTACTTCCTAACCTGAACAGAGGTTTGGCGGATGTCCGCGAACTGCACGAATATCACTTAGATAATGCAACTCCGCCAGCCGTTTTATTCAACCCGAATATTGGGAAAACAAACTTTCCTGCTCAAAAGAAAATTGAATGGCTTTTGCCGAATAAGGTAGAAATGCCAACAGATAAGAACGACTTGGCTTTTTATACCGTGGCGCAGCTTTCTTCCCTGATTAAAAATAAGAAGATCAGTTCGGTTGAGCTTACCCAATTCTTCCTCGACAGGCTAGAAAAACACGGAGGAACGCTAGAGGCCGTCATTACCATTACCAAAGAACGCGCTTTGGCGCAGGCCAAAAAGGCGGATGATCTGTTGGCGAAAGGCACTTATTTGGGTCCGCTGCACGGTATTCCATACGGAGCAAAAGATTTGCTTGCCGTTCCGGGCTATAAAACCACTTGGGGAGCTGGACCTTATAAAGACCAAGACCGTGGTGATGAATTGGCCACCGTAATCAAAAAATTAGACGATGCTGGAGCAGTTTTAGTCGCTAAACTTACTTTGGGCGCTTTGGCCATGGGCGATGTTTGGTATGGCGGAACCACCAAAAACCCATGGAATTTGGAGCAAGGTGCCAGCGGATCTTCAGCGGGTTCGGCTTCGGCTACATCGGCTGGTCTGGTGCCTTTTGCTTTGGGCACAGAAACCTTGGGCTCTATTGTTTCGCCTTCTACCCGAAACGGGGTGACTGGCCTTCGACCTACTTTTGGTCGAGTGAGCAAAGCAGGTGCGATGGCGCTCAGCTGGAGCATGGACAAGATTGGCCCGATTGCTCGAAATGCCTTCGATTGTGCTTTGGTTTTTGAGGTCATCCGGGGTTCTGACGGGATCGACCTTTCGGTACAAGACGCCCCTTTCAATTATAATGGGAAAGTGGATTTATCGAAACTAAGAGTGGGCTACCTCAAGTCTTATTTCGATAATACCCGCAACGAAACTCAGAAGAAAAACGACCAGCAGGTGCTGGACGAGTTGACAAAGTTGGGCGCAGATTTGAAACCCGTAGAATGGGTTTCTGACCTTCCTTTTGGAGGAATGTTGAACATTCTTTCGGCCGAGGCTGCTGCTGCTTTTGATGAACTGACACGCTCTAACCGAGACAGTCTTTTGGTTCGACAGAACTCAGGCGCTTGGCCAAACTCCTTCCGCGAAGCGCGTTTTATTACTGCTGTAGATTACATCAACGCCAACCGTGTGCGCTATGAAGTGATGCAAAAAGTGAATGAATTGATGAAGGATTATGATGTGATTATTAGTCCGAGCACGGGAAATAACCAGCTTTCAACGACCAACCTTACAGGGCATCCGGCAGTGGTGATGAAAAATGGCTACAACCAAAACGGAAGTCCAACCAGTATTTCGTTTATTGGCAACTTGTATGATGAAGCCACGATTTTAGCGGTGGCCAGGGCTTATCAAGACGCCACGGGTTTTGATGAAGAGAACCCTCCTCTGTTTGTGAAAAAATAGAGGTCATTTGGGTTTATTGTTTGGTGCTTAAAAATTGAGAAAATGCTCTTAGCCATTGATGCAGGGAATACCAATATTGTTTTTGGAGTTCATGATGGAAACGCGTGGATTCACGAGTGGCGATTTAATACCCTCCCGATAAAAAATCAGATCGAATATGAGGTGTTTTTGCGTCTCAATTTTATGGAAAACGATCTCAAATTGAGCGATGTTGACGGCATCATTATTTCCTCTGTGGTGCCACAAATGAACGGCATTTTGGCTGAGTTCTGGTCGAATTTAATTGAATGCGAGCATGTATTTATTGGCCCGAAATACTACGATCAATTGCCCATTATCACCAGCAACCCCCACAGCATTGGAACGGATTTAATGGCCAATGCCATGGCGGCCCATTGTCTTTATAAAACCGATTGTATTGTGGTGGATTTTGGCACCGCCCTCACCTTTACGGTGGTGGAGGCTTCGGGCAATATTCACGGGGTAAATATTGCTCCGGGCTTAAAAACAGCCATTAAAGCTTTGGTTGGAAATACGGCACAGTTGCCAGATGTGCCTTTGGAATTACCCACATCAGTAATTGGAAAAAACACGGTGCATGCCATACAAGCAGGAGTGCTTTGGGGCTATGTGAGTATGGTGGAGGGAATGCTCGATCGAATTCAAAAAGAGATGGGGAGAAATTTCAAAGTAGTAGCCACAGGTGGTCTTTCTTCAGTGCTTACCCCGCTCCACGAACGCTTTGACGAAGTGAACCGCCACCTTACCCTTGATGGCTTAAGGTTGATTCATGAGCGGTTGAAGTGAATATGATCAGATGTGGTCTCAGCGAGACGCAAAGACCAGTTGAGCAGTTGAAGTGAAATTAATGTTGTAAACTTTTTGATCCTCAACGCTTCACTCATCTTCGTTTGTAACGAAGATGCTACAAAGTGTAAATCGAGTTAAAAATGCTTTACTAGTTCCTTATTGTTGTAAATGAGGAGGAGTGAGTTAATTCTTCAACCTTATTGTTTTAAAAATCTTGAGAACAAGGTCTTCATCATAGGTTTTTGAAGATATCATCATTTCTACCCCGTAGAATGTTCTCCATTCATCTTCAAACTTCTCCTCAGTATAATCTTCCACCTGTATGCTCATCGAACCACCGTTTTTTGGTATGGCTAATAATCTGATGGTGTTATTAACAGTGTCGGAGTTAAATGAATAGTTATTTTGATTTATATCGCTCTCTTGTAAATTAGTTACATAGCCAATAAAAGAACTGTGATTAAAATAGATTCTGGTTCCCCTTCCTTTAATATCTCCAATAATACCATCTGAACTATTTCTTTTGATGTACCTAAAATCGTCAGGTATATCAACTGTAAAAGGCCCCACATCAAGCCTTTTCCATTCTTTGTTGCCATCTATTGAGGAATAGTATTTTGAACTATTTCTTAGTTCAATGTCAAAAAAGGAAACAGTGTCAATAAATGCGTTTGGGACAAAAATTATTACGACTAACAAGATAGCCAATACAGAAACCAATATTTTAAAGAGTCTCTTCATTTATCTCAATTAAAGCCACTCTAAAAGTACATAACAAAATAGGTACTCGCCAATCGAATGTGCCAGGTGGGGTAAACCGAATTAAAAATACTTTAGTAGTTCCTCCTCGTTGCAAACAAGGAGGCGGAGTTATTTATCATTTTCAAATTGACTAAATTAAGCCTCTAACCACAATTCAACCTTATGCACAAGTACCTTCCCTTTTTGCTGCTCTTCGTCATGTTAGGCTGTAAAACGCCTTCAAGTGAGCCAACAGCTGCGGTCACCAGAGAATATTCCGATTTGGTCGATCTTTTTAAGGCATGGAGAACATTTGAAAACCCTCCACTTCTTGATGGTGCGCCTGATTACAGAGAAGCTACTTTCAAAGAACGGTTTCCAGCCTTTAAGCAACTTCAAGCAAAGTTATTGGCGATGGATACCGCTGGTTGGTCAGTAGCCGAGCAAGTAGATTATCACATTGTTTGGGCAGAAATGAACGGCTATGATTTTAATGACCGGATTCTGAAACCTTGGCAAAGAGACCCTGCTTTTTATAAAACCATTTGGATGGAGCGCAGTGATGTTCCCGCACACGAAGGGCCAACGAACCATGGCGCCATCGATATATGGAAATACGATTTCCCTTTAAATACTGAAGATAGAGCAAAGCTTTTAAGTGGGTTTGAATCCATACCCGCCTTTAACGAACAAGCCAAAAAGAACCTCACGGGCAATGCAAAAGACTTGTGGATTGCGGGCATCAGAGACATTCGAAACCAAACGAATGATTTAAACACCATCAAAAAATGGGAAAGCATAGCCAATGATAATGAAATGACCAGCGCGATTGATAAGGCAATTAACTCCACTAACGACTTGGTCACTTGGCTAGAAAGTGAGGGAAAAAGTAAAACGGGACCATCGGGTATTGGTAAAGAGAATTATACTTGGTATCAGCAAAACGTTCATTTGGTACCGCTTACTTGGGAAGATGAAGTAATGATTCTCAAAAGAGAATTGGCCCGTGCTTGGACAGCCTTGAAATTGGAAGAACACCGCAACCGCTATTTATCGGAGCTTGAAGATGCCAATTCGCCAGAGGAATACGATGCCATGGCAGATCGATCGGCCAAAGGCTTGCTCACCTTTTTGTATGAGCAGGAAATAGTCACCGTAAAGGATTACTTCGACACCGCTTTGTACGCCCACCTTGGTGAATATATCCCTCGTGAAAAAAGGAACTTCTTCTCGATTGGTCAGCACTTTGATGCCCGCCCACTTTACTCGCATTTCTACCATTGGTTCGAATTGGCAAGAATGGACAATGAACCACAAGAAAGTGAAATCAGACGAGGTGCTTTGCTTTACAATATTTTCGATTCGCGCAATGAAGGCACCGCCACCGCTGTGGAAGAAATGTTTATGGATGCTGGATTGTATGATGATGATCCGAGGGTGCGCGAAATCGTGTACATTATGATTGCGCAAAGGGCAGCACGTGGATTGGGTTCTCTCTATGCCCATGCCAACGAGATGAACAGCGAAGAAGCAGGAGGAATACATTCAGAATTTACCCCTCGCGGTTGGATGAAAACCGAAAAGGAATTGCTTCTTTTTGAGCAGCATCTTTATTTAAGGCAGCCGGGTTATGGCACAAGCTATATTACGGGTAAGTACCTTTTAGAAAGCGCCATGGCAGATTATGCACGAGTTACTGAAGGCAATGGAGAAACTTTTAAAGTCAAGAATTTCTTTGATGAATTGAATAGTATTGGTTCTATTCCTATTGCGCTCGGTCATTGGCAAATGACGGGAGTGGACGATCAGGTGAAGCTAATCACGGTACAAGATTAACTGCTAAAGGCTGGAAGTTATGTTGAAGACTGACTCATCTTCAACTCTTCACTCATCCTCGTTTGTAACGAGTATGCTGCACAGTGTAAATCGCATTAGAAATGCTTTGGTAATTCCTCCTCGTTGCAAACGAGGAGGAGGTTAGGCAAGATTGTCGCTAAAGGCTGGAAGTTATGTTGAAGACTGACTCATTTTCAACTCTTCACTCATCCTCAACTCTTCACTCATACTCGTTTGTAACGAGGATGCTGCACAGCGTAAATCGCATTAGAAATGCTTTGGTAATTCCTACTCGTTGCAAACGAGGAGGAGGTTAGCTGCTAAAGAATACGATAGGTACTCACCAAAGGCTGGAAGTAATGCTAAAGATTGACTCATCCTTGTTTGTAACGAGGATGCCGCACAGGTCCAAAAATGAGATAGAACAATAGCTGTTTTAACGGTGTAGGGCAAAAGATCGTTTGAGGTAAATCGCATTAGAAATGCTTTGGTAATTCCTACGCGTTGCAAACGAGGAGGAGTGAGGACTTTTCTTACAATTCATCCAGCGGATTCTACGGTTCGGTAACTCTTTTTTTTAGGCCTGGCAATTTGCCCTCACCTTAGTGTCATCATTAAAACACGAAGTCAAAACTTAAAGCCAAAAGCCATGAAAATTTTAAGCACAGTTATTACAGCCCTATTATTATTTACAAGTTCATTCAGTCCACAACCACAAGACAAAGTCACCATTACAGTAACGATAAGTAATGTTCGCAATAGTACGGGTTCCTTATTGGTCGGACTGTATAATAAGGATACTGACTTTCCACAAGGCGAGCCTTATATGACCCAGGTAGTGGTGTTAAAATCATCATCTGATAAAAAAATAACTTTTGAAGGAGTGCCTGCCGGAGATTATGCCATTGCGGTAATACACGATGAAAACGGAAATGAAGACATGGACACAAACGAATATGGAATGCCTACTGAAGGCTTTGGGTTTTCGAATAATGCCATGGGCAGTGATGGTCCCCCATCGTTTAATGATGCTGCTTTTGCAGCAAATAAGCATGCCGAAATCACTTTTGGTATGATGTATTTGGGAGGCTACTAAACCTGAGCTTGCAAATAAATTGAAGCCGTGCGGGAGTACGGCTTTTTTTGTTTTCGTGAGTTTCAAAACATCATCATGTGTTTTGATTTTCCTTCCACTCATCCTCGTTTGTAACGAGGATGCAGCACAATGATGAAACCAAAATTCTATAGTAGTTTCTGCTCGTTGCAAACGAGCAGGAGAACTAGTTGGTATCAATACTTAAAACAAGGCAAAATGGTATCTCTGCGGGTGCGTTTTACGATTTGGCCAAAACTGATGGTCAGTGAAAATTCATGGGCGCCACCGGTGGAGCCCGCAAGGCTTGAAACCGTAAAATCGTAACTATAACCGATGGACAGGTCTGGGGTGATTTCCAAACCTAATAGGCCAATGATGGATTCATTTTTTATGACTTTATCTACCGTTTGCACGGGGATACCTCGGTACCAACCACCAATCACCAAAGGCTGAAAATAGAACTGCATGCCTGCATCCAATTGATTGAAGCCCGCCTGCTTTTTATAGTTGAGCGCAAAAGTGACCGATCGCTCCTGAAAGGCATAAGAAATAGTGCGGAGTCTTCTACCATTTCCTAGGTTGAGTTTATATCCCGCATGAACGGAAAATTTTCTAGCCAATCTACTTTCTTCTCCTAAAAAGGATTGGTTGGGCTCATTGATATGATGCACTGCCGCACCAATCCATAGCGTATTGGTATAAAACAAGCCGCCAGCCGAGGCACTCATAAAATCAACTTTTTTACCACGGTCAAAAGCTTCGCCTGAAGGTCCAATGACCTGCCCGTTGTCAATGTCAATCTGGTTGCCGAACACTAACTGTTCGAAATTAAGGTCTTTGCTGAAGTAGGAAAGCTGAATACCTGTGCGCATGACCAAGGCATCTGAAATTCTCATTTTGTAGGAATAAGCAGCTCCAATTTCATTCGACTCATAATTTAAAAAGCTTTCTCTGTATTGGTTTACAATAACGCCCACACCACTCTCAATGGCTTTGGAAAAGAAATCGGCATAGGCCGACATGGTTGTGAAAGAATGGGCAAGTGAAGGCCATTGATTTCTATAGTTAACTCCTGCTCTGCCACGGTCAGTAGAACCTACTAAAGCTGGGTTGAGGTACATGGGAGAGGCATAAAATTGCGAAAACTGCGGATCTTGTGCTTGTACCTTTTCTGACCAGAAGAGACTGATTAAACACAAAGTGAGAGGTAGAAGTCTTTTCATAGTGTTTGTTTAATTATTTAATCAGTGAGAAAACCCCATTTCGTTCTGCCTTCAAACCGTTTTGGGTAAACCCAGAAATTTTGTAGACATAGTTTCCATTTTCCGCAGGAATCCCTTTTACAATTCCATCCCAGCCTTTGGTTTCCAATAGTGTGGTACTGAAAACCAGTTCACCCCAAGTGTTGAAAACAGAGAATTGTACAGTAACTAGGCCTAAGAACTCTGGGCGGAAGTAATCGTTGTTGCCATCTCCATTGGGGCTAAAAGCGTTCGGGGTCATAATTCTGTAGCCTTCTGTAATTTCTAAAACAGTAGTTTTGGAGGAAGTGCAACCCGTATTGTCCGTTGTAATGAGGGTGACAGTGTACTTTCCGGGAGAATCATAAGTATGAATTGGATCGATTTCATCTGAATCGAAACCATCTCCAAATTCCCAATCCCAATCGATAATGTCTCCTACAGATTCATCATAAAAATTGACAGGATCATTCGCGGCTAAATCTCCCATTTCCCTAAGCGATTCTGCATTGTATGAGAACTCTGCTTCGCCAAAATCTGGAATCGAAATGTCTATGGCTTTGGATTGTACACAACCTCGGTTGTCTAATATCTCTAAACTAAGTCTTCCGGGTTGGGTAAGAAAAACTTCGTTGTTGTTGCTACTGCCTAAACTCCATCTGTAGCTGTAGTCTCCTGACCCGCCCGTTACATTGGCTTTTACCCTCATGCCAGCCAGTCGGTTTTCACAATCCACTTCCCGAACGGAGGTGAGCCCTATGCGCAAAGGCTCTGGCTGCTGTACCGTGTAGGTGCCTTGCACTTCACAACCGTATCGATCTGATACAGTTACCACATAGGTTCCTGGTAAAACATTTATAAGTTCAGACGTTGTTTGCCCGTTGTTCCAACGGTAGGTATATGGCTCTCTTCCTCCCGAAACAATCACATTCACCCTTCCACTTTTTGGATCATTGCAACGGGCGGCCTCTTCAATATAGGCGTCTAAGGTGAGTGGTAAAGGTTCAATAATGTTGAACAGTTTTTGGATGGTGCAGCCTTTCTTATCCGATATCAGCACGTTGTATTGGCCAGGCGCCAAACCTGTAATTACTTCTGTTGAAGCCCCTGTATTCCATTGGATGGAGAGTGGTGCAATTCCACCTTCAATATTGAGGGAAATGGAAGCGTCATTCGCTCCTACACAACTCACTTCCGAAATAAAAGGAGCTGCAATAAAGCGTTCTGGAGTGCTGAGTGTATAAGATCCTTGCACAGAGCAGCCATTGGCATCGGTAATTTCAACAATGAAAGTTCCGGCTGAAATACCGACTAGGTTTTTGGTGGTGGCTCCATTGCTCCACTGATAGGTATAAGGGAATACTCCTCCGCTAACATCGAGGTCGATAGAACCGTTTCTATCATCAAAACATTGACTTTCATTTATTCTGGCGTCTGCAATAACTAGAGGACTTGGTTCTTCCACTGAGAATACTTTTTCCGTGATACAGCCTTTTGCATCTGAAACTCGAATGGTATAATCTCCAGCAGTTAAATTTTCAATTTTTGGGTCTGTACTTCCTGTACTCCATAGGTAAGTATATGGAGCAGTACCACCTTCCACACTCAGTTCGAGGGCTCCGTCTCCATCGCCAGCACATGACAATTGCAAACCACCTTTGGCGCTAATACTGACAGGTTTTGCTGGTTGTTGAATACTAAAGCTCTGCTGAACCAAACAGCCATTGGCATCGGTAACGCTTACCGTATAATTGCCAGCCATTAGGTTATTGATTTGTCTTGTTCTGGCCCCATTGCTCCACAGGTAGGTATAAGGAGCAACGCCACCTGAAGGAATTGCGTTGGCGAAGCCCGTATTTTCACCAAAACAGGCAAATTCTTCGGTCCTATCTACCGTTACCCCGAGGGCAAGTGTTGGTTCAGAAATAACGACAGAAGCAGTGGTCGCACAACCTGCGGCATCTGATATTTTTACCTTATATACACCAGCCGAAAGGTTATTGAGCACCTTTCCCTCCGACCCGTTGTCCCACACATAGCTGTACGTTCCACTGCCTCCTTTTACATTGAGCACTATGGCTCCATTAGATTCTCCTTTGCAGAGCACGTCCGTTTTCTGGACGCTGACATTTAAGCTTCTAGAATCACCAATTTCTACCGAAGAAGTGCTTGAGCAGTTATTGGCATCGGTGATGGTGAGGTTATAGGTTCCCCCAGCGACATTGATTAAATCTTTGCTTGTAGCGCCACTACTCCATACGTAGGTGTAAGGTGCTGTTCCACCACTTGGGGTAACGATAACGCTTCCATTGGCATCTCCAAAACAGGTAGTATTGGTTACGGCTATGTCCGCGGTTATTGCGTTGGGTTGGTCAATGGAATAAGAAGCCGAGAAAGTACAGCCATTTTTATCGGTCACCTTCACATTATAATTTCCGGCAAAAACGTTGACTAAATCTCTCTGTACTGCACCGTTGCTCCAGAGGTAAGTGTATGGTGCTGTTCCTCCAGTAACGGTTAAGTCGATTCGTGCATTTGGTAGACCATTGCAACCTACATCGGTAATTGTTGCTGCAGCATTTAGCGCAGAAGATGGTGCTGAAATTGTAATGTTTTTTGTGGTTGTGTAACCCTTGGCATCAGTGACGGTCAACTCGTAATTGCCTCCGGCTAAGGATGAAATGTCTTTGGTAGTACTTCCATTGCTCCAGAGGTATGTGTAGGGTGCGGTTCCACCAGATACTTGGATAGTAATATCGCCATCACTTGCCTGAAAACATGACACGTTATTGGCGGTATGATTAAGCGTTATTGGCAAGGGTTGGGTAATGTTGTAGCTTCGCGAAACGCTGCATCCTTGTGCATCGGTAATTTGTACCTGATAGCTGCCTACTGCTAAATTGGAAAGGTCTTCTGTTGTGGCTCCATTGCTCCAAGCATATGCATATGGAGCGGTTCCGCCAGTTACAGTTAAATCAATGGAGCCATCTGTAAGGCCATTACTGCTGATGTTTTGAGCGGAGCTGGTAGAGGTTAATGCATCAGGGGTTGTAATGTTGTAGCTTTTTTGTACCGAACAGCCATTCGCATCGGTGATGGTTACATTGTATGTACCAGCAGCCAATCCGAAAAGATCTTGGGTAGTTTTACTATTACTCCAAGCGTAAGAGTAAGGAGCTGTTCCGCCTGTAACAGTTAAGTCGATGGTACCATCATTGGCTCCAAAGCAGGTTAAATTGGTATTGGTTTCTGAGACCGAAAGCGCGGCAATTGGCTGAGTGATTTGGATATTTTGTGTTATCGAACAACCATTTACATCCGTTACGGTCACCGAATAATTTCCGGCCGCTAAGCTTGAAACATCTTCCGAAGTAGCGCCATTTGACCAAGCGTAAGTATATCCCCCAACCCCTCCGGTAACTGTGATGTTGATTGCTCCAGTTGTGTTGCCAAAGCAAAGCACATCGGTTTTAGTGAAGGAGAGCTGCATTGCGGCAGGTTCCGTAATTTGGAAACTTTTAGAAATGGAACATCCGTTGGTATCGGTGATTTGCACCGAATAATTACCTGGTGTTTGTGATGAAAGATCTTCAGAAGTAGCGCCATTCGACCATAAGAAAGTATATGGGGCAGTTCCTCCCGAAGGGCTTAAATCAATCGCTCCGTTATCAGCGCCATTGCATGTAATATTTGTAACGGAAGCAGTGGCTTGAACTTGGCTTGGAGAACCGATGGTAAATGTAACAGAGACGGTACAACCTCTAGCGTCTGTAACTACTACTTGATAATTTCCTGCTGTTAAGCCAGAGACATCTTGGGTGGTTTTTCCATTATTCCAAGCATAGGTATAAGGCGCTGTTCCACCAGTAACCGTTAAATCTACGGCTCCGTTATTTCCACCAAAACAAGATACATCTGTAGTTGTTCCTGTAGCGGCAAGCGCAGCAGTTGGCTCATCAATAATTACAGTTTTTACGGTTTGGCAGCCCTTATTATCGGTAACGGTCAAGGTATAGGTGCCTCCCGAAATATTGGCCAAATCTTTTGTTATTGCTCCATTACTCCATGAATAAGAATAAGGAGCATTACCACCAGAAATGGTCACATCAATATCTCCATCACCTTGCCCAAAACAGGTTACATCTTGCTTTGTAACGGTGGCCACTAAGGCCAAAGGTTCAGTAATGGTATAAGTTCGATTTAATGAACAGCTGTTGGCATCGGTGATCGTAACTTGATAAGTGCCTCCGGAAATATTGGTGAGGTCTTGTGTTGTTGCTCCATTGTTCCACGCATATGTGTAAGGAGCTGTTCCTCCTGTTACCGTTAAGTCGATTGCTCCATTTAATGTTCCGTTACATGTCAAGTTTGATGTGGAGGCCGTAACATTTAATGCGCTTGGCATTGTAATGTTGAAGGTCTCTTGAACTGTACATCCATTGGCATCGGTTACGGTTACTTGGTAAGCGCCAGGAGTAAGTCCAAAAATATCGCGGGTGGTTTTTCCATTGCTCCAGCTGTATGTATATGGAGCGGTTCCTCCCGAAGGAACTAAAGCAATCGAGCCATTATTCGAACCGAAACAGCTAAGATTGGTAACGGTGTTTGTAATGGATAGGGCCGCTGCTGGCTGATTGATTGTAATGCTTTTTACGGATTCACAACCATTTCCATCAGTAATAGTAACGGTATAAGTCCCTGCTATTAAATCTTGGATATCAGCTTGAGCTTGGCCGCTATCCCAACTATAGGAATAAGGCGCAGTTCCTCCAGTTACGGTGAGGTCTATAGCGGCATTGTTGCCTCCAAAACAGTTAACATCTGTATTGGTGTAAGCAATATTGAGTGCCGTAGGTTGACTTATGGTGAAGCTTTTGGAAGTGGAGCAACCACGGCTGTCAACAATTTGAACAGTGTGGGACCCGGGAGCCAGGCCACTGACATCTTCAGTATTATCTCCATTGGACCATACAAAAGTGTAGGGTGCTTCGCCTCCGCTAACCGTAATATTAATCTTACCGTCATCTGCTCCAAAACAGCTAATGTCAGTTGCTGTTCCTGAAAGGTTGAGAATGGGCGGATCGGTGATGTCATAAGAACCGGTCACTTGACAGTTATTGGCATCGCGGATGGTAACACTGTATGTTCCAGGGGATAGACTACTTAGGTTTTGGCTCGTGCTTCCGTTTGACCAGGTGTAAGTGTAAGGCGCGGTTCCGCCTGATACACTCAGACTAATAGCGCCATCAGTGGCACCATTACAAGTAATTTGTCCCACCGTTGGAGTGAAAGTTAACGCAGCGGCTGGCTGATTAATTTGAACGACCTCCGTAGTGACACAGCCGTTTGCATCGGTAATGGTAGCAGTATAGCTCCCCGCTACTACACCATTTAGATCTTCCGTTATCGCCCCATTTGACCAGGAGTATGAATAAGGTAAAGTTCCGCCAGAAACGGTGATATTTGCTACTCCAGTGGCATTACCAAAACATAATACATCTTGTTTTACACTTGTAGCACTTAAAACTGCTGGTTCGGAAATGGTTATAACCTGTGTGTTCTGGCAGCCATTGTCATCGGTAACCGTGACGGTATAATTCCCATTAGTAAGCCCTGTCCTGTTTTGCTGTATGCTTCCATCATTCCATATATAGATATAAGGTGCAGTTCCTCCACTTACATTAAGATTGATAATTCCATCATCAGCACCGTTACAAGTAATGTCTGTTTTAGCAGGGCTAACAGCAAGTGCGGCCGGTTCCGAAATGGTAAATGAATCAAATTTGATACAACCATTCGCATCGGTTACTTTCACGGTATAAACGCCAGGGGCAATGTTGTTTAAATCTTGAGAAACAGCCCCAGTATTCCATACGTACGCATATGGAGCAACTCCGCCAGTTACTGTAAAATCAATTTTACCGTTGGCTCCACCATTGCAAGTCACATTAGTGGCTGTCCCACTTAAAACCAATACTTCGGCTGGCTCATCAATGGTAATGGCTTTAACAATCGAGCAGCCAGAAGCATCAGTTATGGTTACAGAATAGTTTCCTGCGGGTACGTTTACTAAATCTTCAGTTACTGCCCCATTCGACCATGAGAAGGTATAAGGGGCTGTTCCATCGTCAGGCGTAAGATCAATGGACCCAGTAGATTGACCTTTACACAAAACATCTTGTTTCACGACAGTAGAAGTGAGCGGATCGGGCTCTACGATTGTGAAGGATTTGTTTATAGAGCAACCGCTGTCATCGGTAATGGTTACTGAATAGCTGCCTGCAGAAAGGCCTGTAATACTGCTGCTTGTTGATGCATTATTCCATAGATATGTGTAGGTACCGGTTCCGCCAGTTGGCGCCAAAGTTATACTTCCGTCCACTTGGCCATTGCAACTGATATCTGCAACTACAGCATTATCCACAATTAGTGAAGGCTCACCTAATGTTACACTTTGAGTTACTGTGCATGATGTACCATCGTCTTTTACTGTTACGGTATAGGTTCCAGCAGGTATATTACTCAGTGTTGCGCCAGAAGCTCCAGTATTCCAGTTATAAGTATATGGGCCAGTTCCGTTACTGGCAAGTACGGTGATACTTCCGTCTGCTTGCCCATTACAAGAGGGTTCGTTGAGTGTGGGGGTAACAATAACTTTTGGAGGATCGGTGACCGTGTAGTTGTTAGTGTAGGTACATCCGTTTGCATCGGTTACGGTGATGGTATAGTTGCCTGAGGCCAAAGCAGAAGCAGTCGCGGTATTTGAACCACTAGACCAAACGTAGCTATAAGGAGCGGTTCCTCCTTGCATTACCACACTTAGGCTACCGTCACTTTCCCCAAAACAAGAAGGAGAATTATTGGTGATGGACTGAACAGAAAGTGCTGCTGCTGGCTGGTTTATAGTATAGGTTCCAGATACTGTGCATCCATTTTTATCAGTTACGGTTAGTGTATAACTGCCAGCTGTTTGATTATTTATGGTTTTCACTGTTTGTCCAGTGGACCACGAATAAGTATAAGGAGCGGTTCCGCCCGAAGGGTTTGTTTCTATCTTTCCAGTATTATCACCAAAGCACTTAACAGCAGTAATGGTCGGGTTAATGGCCAAGGCATTCGGCTCTCCTACGGTGAAAGTTTTTGAAAATGTGCAACCATTACCATCGGTTACGGTAATCGTATAGCTACCTGCTGTTAAACCCGAAATGTCTTCGGAAGTTGGTCCATTGCTCCAGCTGTAGGTATAGGTTCCATTCCCCCCAGTTACCGAAATATTGATGGCTCCGTCATTTCCCGTATTACAAGAGGCATCGGTGATTGAAGAGGTTATGGCAATTGGGTCTGGAGAGTCAATGGTATATGTCCTTTCAACTACACAGCCCTTGTCGTCAGTAATGTAAACCTTATAGTCTCCAGGAAGTAAGCTGTTGATTGTAGCCCCAGCTCCAAGGTATGTTGCTCCTGGCTCGGTATACCATGCATATGTATAATTTCCCCAGCCGCCTGTTCCTGTCACTTGTAAGCTCCCATTAGCTGAGTCGCTGCAGGTAGCATCGGTTTTTGAGACTAAAGAACCACCTAAGAAATTGGCAGGCTCTGTTACTGAAAAGGTAATAGTTCCATCGCATCCATCTTCATCGGTTAGCACCAGTTTATAGTTATCCACACCGAGTCCGGTAATTGTAATTGTGGTTCCACTTGCATTCCCTGTACCAACAGTACCGCCTCCGCTATTAGTGAGCACCCAAGAATAATCTGGGTTTCCATTGGCCATACTGACGACCACTTGTGCATCAGAACCCTCTTTACAGCTTACATCATTTACCACTACCGAGCCCACCAAATCAGGGGGACTAGTAATGGTATAGACCGCTGTAATTGTTTTGCCGTTTTTGTCAGTTACGGTAACTCGATAATCGTCCGCTCCTACGCCATTAAGTAGAAAAGAATTTCCACCCACGATGGCTCCCCCAGAGTCTTGCCAAACAAAAGTTAAAGGCAAAGCACTTATCTCGGATGATACGGATAGACTGATTTCGCCAACACAGCTATTAATGATTACACCATTTATCGTGGGCCCTTGAGCAAAGGCACTTTGGGCAAGACCAAAAATGGATGCAAATAATATAATTATTCTAATAAACCACTTTTTACTGTCCGTAATCAGCATTTTAGTTGGTGTCCAGAGTGATAGATGAAAGAGAGTCTAACTGAGACTAAAGTATGCGTTTAATTACCAATAAGCAACTTTTTTAAAATTCAGAGCACTTAGAATAACACAATTTGACGAACGAAAAATAAGACCAGCGTTTTGTATGAAATATAACTATATGAAGTTAACTGGCGTTTGAGGAAGTGTCAGTCACAGAAAGTAGTATTTGAACGGCTTAGCAAAAAATGAGGGTGATATTGGATAGAAATCAGTTTTCAGCACAAACTTTTTTTCCACTCAGGTTAATTATTGTTAAAAGGAAAGTGAAATCTCTTTTATAAAGTGAGAAAAGACCGATATTCGCCTCATTCTACCAACGCTGGAAAACTTTATCATCTCATTTGAGTATTGACCCCAGTATTTGATCAAAATTTCTAATTTAGAGCCCTTTAACAAATAAGTTTACAATGGAAGCGGTATCAGCAGAATTGGCTAAAATACACCAAGAAAAAATAAGTAAAGTTGCATCAGAAGTAGGTAAGATCGTTGTCGGCCAAGAATATATGGTGAACCGACTGATGATTGGCTTATTTACCAACGGGCACATTCTTTTAGAAGGAGTTCCTGGTATTGCAAAAACACTCACTGTAAATACACTTGCAGAAGTACTCCATTTGGACTTCCAAAGAGTGCAGTTTACACCAGACCTTCTTCCTGCCGATTTGATCGGAACCATGATTTACAATCAAAAGAAAGCTGAATTTGAAGTAAAGAAGGGTCCTATTTTTACCAACGTGGTGTTGGCCGATGAAATTAACCGTGCGCCAGCCAAGGTGCAGTCGGCATTGCTCGAGGCCATGCAGGAAAAAACGGTAACCATTGGTGAAACAAGCTTTAAGCTGGACAGACCATTCTTGGT
Source organism: Roseivirga sp. (assembly GCF_034669765.1). GTDB lineage: Bacteria > Bacteroidota > Bacteroidia > Cytophagales > Cyclobacteriaceae > Roseivirga. The sequence goes on along the minus strand of NZ_JAXMOQ010000001.1, from coordinate 420,416 downwards.
ATTGGCCACGCAAAACCCTGTAGACCAAGAAGGAACTTACAGTTTACCAGAAGCGCAGATTGACCGTTTTATGTTGAAGGTAAAGGTGGATTACCCATCTAAAGATGAAGAGTTAGAGGTAATGCGTAGAATGGCAAACATGGCATTTAAGCCTGAACTTGAAACGCTTTTGACTAAAGAAGATATTTTCAGTATCCGAAACGAGGTAAACCAAGTTTCTATTTCTGAATCATTAGAGAAATACATTATCGAGTTGGTTTTTGCCACCAGAAATCCGAAAGACTTTGGGTTGACTGAGGAAGCTTATTATATGCAGTTTGGTGCTTCACCAAGAGCAAGTATTAACCTAAACTTGGCCTCTAAAGCGCATGCCTTTATGAATGGCCGCGATTATGTTTTGCCAGAAGACATTAAGGCGATCGGTATGGATGTTCTGAACCACAGGATTATCCTTAACTATGAGGCCGAAGCAGACGGTATCACCACTGAGCATATCATAGAAAAGCTCTTAAAAAAGATTCCTATTAATCATTAGAATTTTAGACGCTGTCTTTATTTTTAAATTTATAAACTACGGTAACACATACAATGAATGGTTTTCATTGTATGTGTTACGAGTAGCAGATAAGCGCATGTGAAATGCTTGTTACTCCTTATATTTTCACTATCTTTACTCGTTAAAGTAATGACCCTTAAGGGTTTTTATTTTTACCTCTTCCAAAGCCATTACATATGTGGTCGTAACTATTCAATTGAATAAGTATGATATAAATTCTGCGCCAAGGTGAAAAATGTTATTCATGACCGGAAAGGGTCAGGAGAAATAGTTGAGGTTTTATATTCAGACAGATCAGGAGCGAATCCTGAATCTTCAATTAATGCTGCGTTTTTGCCGTTAATATTTAAATATTGTTCTTTCCTTCTGAACGCTCTGATAATGGGCGTTTTTCGTCTATTGCCTATTGGATCTGATCGCTATGGATCACTTTTTAGAATAAGTCATAGATTAATTTTCTTCATTTTTCTTTACTTCGGAATAGGTACGGCTGTTAAAGCACAAGATGTAAACCTCTTTTACTATGTGTCGGATGGCGATGACAAGCTGTACACCATCAACAGAAATACGGGTGTGGTTACTTTAATAGGTGACACTGGTGTTTCTGACATTGAGGCTCTGGCCTATTACCCTATCCCCGGTTCTCAAGTTTTATATGCTGCTAATGGAGGAGATTTTGGTACGTTAAATAGAACTACAGGTGCGTTTACCCTAATTGATGAAATTGACAATGGTGGAACCGCAGATGGTTCTGCAGGAGCCCAGACACTGAATGATGTTGATGGACTGATGCTTGATGGGCAAACACTTATTATGTGGGCCGTTGAGCGAAATTCAGGGCCAGACTTACTTTTTCAAATTAACCTGACCACGGGACAGTTTGTGCCAGATGCTTTTGGAGCAGGCGTAGATTACTTAGAGATAACAGGAGAAGGGATTGATGTAGATGTGGATGACATTGCTGTAGACCCAGTTAGTGGTGAAATCTATGGTGTTTCAAATAACAATGGCTCAAATGATGTTTTATTCAAGGTGAACAAAACTACAGGTGAGTTTATTCTTGTAGCCACATTATCAGAGGACGATGTAGAAGGATTGGCCTTTAACAATGATGGTGGACTTTACGGCTCTGAGGGGGATAGTGATAACCGCCTTAGTTTGATCAATAAGTCTACTGGCGCCATGACCAATTTCAGAGATTTTGATGGAGGTGGAGATGTGGAGTCATTAGCAGCATTAGTAGCCAACGCCAATGAAGTAACTGGAACTGTTTATGAAGACGATGACCTTGATGGTGTAAAGGATGGAGGAGAAACAGGCTTAGCAAATGTTCGCGTCTACATCTATATAGATCAAAATGGAGATGGGCAGGTTGATCCAGAAGACACAAGAGTTCAGAGTGTCCTAACAGATAGTAATGGCGATTATACTTTCTACTATTTAACCACAGGAACACTTCTTGCAACAACTCAGGCCGCTTCTTATCCCTCTGGTTACTCATTAACCACAGATAATATAGAAACCATCACTTTTTCTGACGGAGTTAATTTTGGAGCAAGTGATACCGGCAATGACTTTGGTTTAGGAACAGGTAGTGATTGTGATGGAGACGGCTTAACAGATTTTTTTGAAGGAGAGCTTGATTCTGATGGAGATGGTATTTTAGACAAATGTGATCTTGATTCGGATAATGACGGTATCCGAGATAATATTGAGGGTTCTGAGGATTATGATGATGACGGTATTCCTAATTACAGAGATAGAGATTCAGATGACGATGGTATTCCTGATGCCATTGAAGCTAACGGAGGAATAAGACCCGCTGAATATGTAGCTTCTCAAGGTAATCTTTCGGGTGCAGTGGGTGCCAACGGGATAGTAGATACTAGAGAAACTTCTGCAGAAAGTGGAGTTATGTTAGCCACAAATCCTGATTCTGATAATGATGGATTTCGAGATATTCTAGATTTGGACTCAGATAATGACGGTATTCTTGACCTTCGCGAAGCAGGGGCTACCGTAGATTCTGATAATGATGGACAGGTAGATGGTATTGTAGATGCTAATAACAATGGGTATGCAGATGCGCTGGAAAGTAGCCCATTGGCCGTTACCAATACCGACCTGTTCTATGAAAATAATAATAGCCTAACCCAAAGACCCAATTACATTGATATTGATTCAGATGCGGATGGCATTGATGATACTAGAGAAGGCCTAAGTACAGCTGGATATAGATTTCCGACACTTTTTGGAGACGATGATGAGGATGGGGTTTTGGATTTCTGGGACATATCAAATGGCAAAAGCCCAATAACACCTGTTGATTCCGATAGCGATGGTAACCCAGATTATGTAGACACCAATTCAGACAACGACCCTGAGTCTGACTTTATTGAAGGGAATGATGCCGATAATAACGGTGTGGCAGACGAAACCAATACTGGCTTAGACGCAAATGGTAATGGGCTCGATGATCGATTTGATAGTGCATGTTCCGGTGTGGTTTGCCGTTCAGATGTTAGCCTTCCAGATACTGATACTGACAATGAATATGATTTCAGAGATTTTGAAGGATTGGCATTAGATACTGATGGTGACGGAATTCCGAACTCCACAGATATTGATGATGACAATGATGGTATTAAAGATGTTGATGAAGGAGAAGCAACAGATACCGATGGAGATGGTGTCCCAAACAGTCTAGACCTTGATTCCGATAACGATGGTATTTTGGATATTATTGAGGCCGGAGGAGTGGATACGAATGACGATGGTGAGGTGGATGTTGCTACGGATACTGATAATGATGGATGGGCCAATACCTTTGATTCTGATAATGGAGGAACAGCCTTAACCAATCCAGATTCTGATGGTGATGGTATCAAAAACCTGTTGGATCTCGATAGTGATAACGATGGGGTGGTAGACTTAATTGAATCACAAGAGACAACGGGTAGTCCAATTATTCCAACAGGATCAGACACAGATGGAGATGGTATAGACAATGCATTTGATGATGACAATGGGGGGACACCAATTAGCGACCTAGAGGATACTGATTCAGATGGAATACCAGACTATTTGGACACTGACTCAGATAATGATGGTTTCCTAGATATTCTAGAAGCTTGGGATACGAACGGTAATTATATAGCCAATACTGTTCCCACTGGAATAGACTCTGATTTAGACGGATTAGACAATGCTTTCGATAATGTGTTTGGTCCAAACAGCACAACAAACATCTATAACAACGAAGACGCATTGGATTTTCCAAATGCTACCACTTCAGGCTTAACCTCTGAAAGAGACTGGCGAGAAGATAATGCCGTAGATTCAGATGGTGACGGACAAATCAATTCCAATGATATCGATGATGACGATGATGGTATTAAAGATGTTGATGAAGGAATTGAAGATTTTGATCTTGATGGTATCCCTAATAACCTCGATTTAGACTCAGACAATGATGGTATTCCAGACATTAAAGAGGCGGGTGGTGTAGATACTAATAATGACGGCAGAGTAGATGATAACACCGATACCAATAATAATGGATGGGCAGATACTTTTGATAGTGTCAATGGGGGAACGGCATTAACGAACCCGGATACTGACTCCGATGGTAAAAAGAACTTTCTAGACATTGATAGTGATGGAGACGGAGTTGTAGACCTCATTGAATCTCAGGCGACTACAATTAGTCCTAAGGTTCCTTCAGGAACGGATACAGATTTAGATGGCCTCGATAATACTTTTGATACAGACAATGCTGGGAGTCCAACCACACCTTTTGATAAAGATGGTGACCTTACCCCAGATTATTTGGACCTAAATTCTGACAATGATGATTTTTCCGATTTGCTTGAGGCCTGGGATACCAACGGTGATCTTACTGCGAATACTGTTCCCTCTGGTAGCGACTCAGATGATGATGGCCTGGACGATGCATTCGATGATGTGATCGGGCCAAATAGCACTTCAAATGCTACTAATAGTCAAACAGCATTCTCTTTTCCAGATGTGACTACCACAGGCGATAGTGAAAGAGATTGGAGAGAAACAAATGCGGATGATGCTGATTTTGATGGTATTCCTGACAACACCGACATTGATGATGACAATGATGGAATTTTAGATTCAAATGAAATAGGAGATACTGACGGAGATGGAATAGATGACAGACTTGACCTAGATTCAGACAATGATGGTATACCTGATATTATTGAGGCTGGTGGAGTAGATGCTAATAATGATGGCAGAGTAGATAATGATACGGATACCGACAATGACGGTTGGGCCAATACTTTTGACAATAATAATGGTGGAACTGCATTACTGAACCCTGATACCGATAATGATGGGATTAAAAACTATTTGGATCTCGACAGTGATAATGACGGTATTCCAGACATTAGAGAAGCTGGAGGAGTAGATACTAATAACGATGGTGTGGTAGATTCAGCTACTGACACTGACGAAGATGGCTGGGCCAACACTTTCGATAGTGACAATGGTGGATTAGCGTTGACCAACCCGGATACAGACTCAGATGGTAAAAGGAACTTTCTAGACATTGATAGTGATGGTGATGGAATTGTTGACCTTATTGAATCTCAGGCAACAACAGGTACACCAATTATTCCTGTGGGTACTGATACAGATGGAGACGGTATAGATAATGCGTTTGATGCCGATAATGGTGGCACTACAATTACTCCTGTCGATACCGATGCTGATACAATCCCCGACTATATTGATTTCAATTCCGATGGAGATAGTTTTTCTGACGCATTGGAAGGTTGGGACACGGATAATGACCAAGTGGCCAATACAGTACCCGCTGGTTTGGATAGCGATGGAGATGGTTTAGACAACGCCTATGACTTGATAACTGGGCCAAATGCAACCACAAACGTTTACAATACTCAGGACGCGAATGATTTTCCAGATGTATCCACGGCTGCCCAAACTACCCAGAGAGACTGGAGAGAAGCAAATATACTCGATGCTGACTTTGACGGAATTGCAGATGGGACAGACATTGATGATGACAACGATGGCATTTTAGATACAGATGAAACAGGAGACACTGACGGTGATGGGATAGATGACAGGCTTGACTTGGATTCAGACAATGATGGTATTCCTGATATTGTTGAAGCAGGAGGGGTAGACTCTAATAATGATGGACGTGTGGATGATGATACGGATACCGATAATGACGGGTGGGCCAATACTTTTGATAGCTCAAATGGTGGTACGGCCTTAGCAAGGCCAGACTCAGATAATGATGGAGTAAAGAACTATCTAGACCTTGACTCAGATAACGATGGAATTTTAGACGTAATAGAGTCTAATCATACTGATGCCAATGGAAATGGTAAAATAGACGGATTTCTAGATACAAATGGAAACGGGTTTCATGATGAAATAGAAGGGTCTGTGTTCGTTTTGCCTAATACAGATTTTGCTTATGAAAACGCCAATGGTTTATCCCTACTTCCTAATTATATAGACATAGATTCTGATGCTGATGGCATTGATGATACTAGGGAAGGTTATGGCACTGATGATTATCAATTTCCTAATACGTTCATTGATACCGATGGAGATGGGATTCTCAATTTCTGGGATGTAGACTCTGGAAATTCTCCTATCGACCCAGTGGATACTGATGCCGCAGGTTTGGACGACTATGTTGACAGAAACTCAGACAACGATTCTCTTTCCGACTTTATTGAGGGCAACGATTTTAATAAGGATGGGGTGGCAGATGTTGCCAATACGGGTTTAGATACCAACGGTAATGGTCTAGACGATGCTTTTGACCAAGAGTGTTACGGTTCCTCGATTACATCTGTTTCTACGAGTCATGCCGAACAGCAAGGAAGTACCGTTGACATTGTTAGTTCCGATTTGGAATTGGTAACGGAAAACTCAAATCAAATTGTAGGTGTTTATTTTCCTAATGTTGCCGTTACTCAAGGCGCATCTATCAATTCAGCCTATATACAGTTTGAGACTGACGAAGTTACAACGGGCACAGTTAATCTTACCATTGAAGGGCAATTGGCCACAAATGCGGCCACTTTTACTACAGGGGCGAATAATGTGAGTGCTAGGAGTAGAACCACAGCGGATGAAACTTGGAGTCCAGCAAATTGGAATACCATTGGTGAAGCCGGTGCCGCTCAAAGAACGGTAGATATATCATCTATTATTCAGGAAATAGTAAATCAAGGAGGCTGGTCAAATGGAAATGCTATCGTGATTATTATTACCGGCCCATCGGATGGAGACACTCGAACAGCAGAAGTGAATCCAACTTTGAATATCAACTATGGTAGTGGAGTTACATCCTGTGCTTCGGATGTTGCACTACAAGACAGCGATGGAGATTCAGAATACGACTTTAGAGACAGTAATGGAATAGCTGCACCAATAGATACCGATGCTGATGGTATTGATGATGTAGATGACATTGATGATGACAATGATGGTATTTTAGATACGGATGAAGGATGTACCGATGTAATTGTCACAGCAGGTAATGGCTTTTCAGCATCTGAACAAGTATCTAGGGTTGAAGACACTTCAAATGGGATTGATGGTGTAAATGGTAGTTATGCACGATTTAGAGATGACGGAGCTACCATGGATATTGTTCTTAGAACAGGGTCGGGAATAGTACCTGCTGGAAACACTATATCCATCAGGGCTCAGAAAACAGATAGTAGAGCAGCCAATCGAATGACCGTCAGTAAATCTTCAGATGGCGTTAATTTTGACACCGAAATTGAATATTCTTTTGATGATGACGACATATATGAAACAAAAGAGTATGAACTTCTTACAGATGCAACTCATATTAGGATCACCTATGCAAGGAGTAGAGGTGATCTGTGGGTAGATAATGTAAGTTACGAAGGCTTCACGATTCCATGTACTGGAATAGATACGGATTCAGATGGTATTTCCGATCACCTAGACATTGATGCTGATGGTGATGGCATTGTAGATTTGATTGAATCTCAAGCCACCACAGGCACCCCAGTCGTTCCAGTAGGAGTAGATACAGATTCAGACGGATTAGACGATGCATTTGATGGCGATTGCGCACCATGTGGTGCCATCACAGGTGTGCCAACGACAACTCTGGTAGATACAGACGGTGATTTAATTCCAGATTTTAAAGATTTCAATTCAGATGGTGATACTTTTTCAGATGCGCTAGAAGGTTGGGATACAGATGGAAACCTTGTCGCTAATACTTTGCCTTCAGGTACCGATACCGATGGTGATGGGCTAGACGATGCCTTTGATGATGTAAATGGGAAAAACAGCACTACCAATGTTTATAATAATCAGGATGCCTACGACTTTCCAGATGTGACTACTGGAGGAAACATTGAAAGAGATTGGAGAGAGGTAAATGCGGCCGATACCGATTTCGATGGAATCATTGATACCAATGATATCGATGATGATAACGATGGTATCCTTGATACTGATGAAACTGGAGACACCGATGGAGATGGAATCAACGATAGCCTAGACCTCGATTCTGACAATGATGGTATCCCTGATATTATTGAAGCAGGAGGTGAAGATACGAATAACGATGGACGAGTAGATGATGATACAGATACCGACAATGATGGTTGGGCCAATACATTCGATAGTGACAATGGAGGAACAGCCCATACACTAATTGATACGGACAATGACGGAATAGATAACCATTTAGACCTCGATTCAGATAATGACGGAATTGAAGACATTATTGAAGCAGGAGGAGTAGATACGAATGATGATGGAAGAGTAGATAATAGCAGCGATTTAGATGAAGATGGTTGGGCCAACACTTTTGATAGTGATAATGGCGGAACAGTATTAACTAACCCAGATACGGATGGAGATGGGATTAAAAACAACTTAGATATAGACAGTGATGGAGACGGTATTGTGGACTTAATTGAGTCACAAGCAACTACCGGTTCGCCAGTTGTTCCGGGCGGAACAGATACTGATGGAGACGGCATTGACAATGCCTTTGATACCACTGGAGGTACCCCAACTACTCCAGTAGATACAGACGGTGACGGTAAACCTGATTACATAGACTTCAACTCAGACGGAGATAGTTTCTCAGACGCTATAGAAGGCTGGGATACCGATGGTGATAAGATAGCCAATACAACCCCAACAGGAACAGACACGGATGGTGATGGGCTCGACAATGCTTATGATGATGTAGTAGGTCCAAATGCCACAACAAATGTTTACAATAATCAGGACGCTAATGATTTTCCAGATGTAACAACTTCAGGAGAGACGAGTGAAAGAGATTGGAGAGAAGCCAATGTAATAGATACTGATGCTGATGGAGTAGCCGACATAGATGATATTGATGATGATAATGACGGGGTTTTAGATACAGATGAAAGTTGTACGGATGTTTCTGTATCGGGTGCTACGGCCACTTCTGCAAGTCAAATAGTTGCAGAAGTTGATAGCCCAGGGAATGCAGTTGATGGTGATGATGGTTCAAGGGCAGAATTTAGAGATAATGGTGCACAAATGGAGGTCGAGCTAAGAGGTGGAGACCCTATAGCTGCTGGTACGGAACTGACAATTAGAGGCGAGAGGAGAGAAAATGGAGATAACTTTATGGTAGTTACGGAATCCATTGATGGTATCAACTATTCAAACTCACATCAATATGCCTTTGCAGGGAGAAGGTCAGTTGAAGACATAAGTCATACACTGTCTACAAACGCTACTCATATTAGAATCACTTACCTTCAGGACAATGGCAATATGAGAATCTACGAAGTAGATTATCCAAGCTTCATACTACTATGTACAGGAACAGACACAGACAATGACGGCATTGCTAACCATTTAGACCTAGATTCAGACAATGATGGTATACCAGATATTATCGAAGCAGGTGGTGTGGACAGCAACAATGATGGAAGAGTAGACAGTAACACTGACACAGATGGAGATGGTTGGGCCAACACTTTTGATAGTAATAACGGAGGAACTGCCCTTACTGACCCAGACACCGATAGTGATGAATTAAAAAACAGAATAGACATTGATGCAGATGGTGATGGCATTGTTGACCTCATTGAATCTCAAGCTACTACAGGAACTCCGGTGAAACCAGTAGGCTCTGATCTCGATGGTGACGGTATTGATGATGCCTTCGATGTGAACTGTACGCCATGCGGAGCTGTCACGGGTGCTCCTACAACAATTGCCAACACAGATGGAACAGATAATCCTGATTATATCGATTTAGACTCTGACAATGACGGCTTAAATGATGTGATCGAAGCTTGGGACACTAACGGTGATTACTTGCCAGATATTACGCCTAATGGAGACGATGATGACAACGATGGTTTAGACGATAATTTTGACGATGTTGGGGGTCCAAATGCAACAACCAATATTTACAATAACCAAACAGCCAATTCATTTCCGAACGTTACAACTGCAGGGAAAACCACCCAAAGAGATTGGCGCGAATCAAATCAAGAATCAGGCTCACCAGGAGGAATCAACACAAATTTCTTGCTTTGGGTAAAGGCAGACAAGGGAGGAACTTCATGGCAAGATGTTTCCAATAACTATGTGACGGTTACAAAATTTGGCACACCAAATACTGGAACACTCATCAACTTTAACCCCTCTAATTACTTTGATGCTACTGACTATTATAATACTACCCTAAGCGTTAATGCAGATACTTATGCTGATTTAGCAGTGATAGCTGTATACCAACCTGCAGCAAACAATGCTGGCTCGGTCTGGGGGGAAGACAACGGTAGTTTCGATCGTTTTATATTGGATGGAGCGGGGGCGAATGAAAACGAAGCGGTCAGCAATGGTACTGGTACCGAAGATGACATTACTGGACTTTATTCATCAATGACCACTACCCTTTCAAGTGTTATTTTCGATGAGGATCAGAGCAATGGATCGGGTGTATTTATCAATGGCGCTAAAGAAATTAATTTTACCGCTGATCATGGATCAGAAACCTCCAACAAGTTCCAAATTGGAGCCAAAGGAAATGCAACGAGGAGATTCAATGGGCTTATTTCGGAAGTAATTGTGTATAATCAGTTGTTGTCTCCGATAGCTACTCGCCAGAAGATTGAAAGCTATCTGGCGATTAAATATGGCATTACCCTTTCCTCAGATACTGACGGAGATGCCACTGCTTTTGAGGCTGGAGAGGGAGACTACCTTGCTTCTAACGGTACTCCTTTTTGGGATGCATCTGAAGCAACATCCTTTCAAAATAATGTAGCCGGTATTGCCAGGGACGATGCAAGTTCTTTAAATCAGTTGCAATCTAGCAGTGTTAACAGTAGTGCTATTGTTACCATGGGCTTAGATGGAGATACAGATGGTTTAGAAGCCAGTAATTCATTAAACGGAAGCTCTTTCTCTAATGATTTATCGGCCTTGGTCTGGGGTCATGATGGAGCCGCATTATATGATCGTGAGAATACAGAATTTGATGCCCTTCAAGTAAAGAGTAGATTGAATAGAGAGTGGAGGGTGCAAGAAACAGGTACGGTAGGTACGGTAACGGTGCGCTTTAAGGTATCAGGTTTAATTGGCCCAGATGAGAACCTTGGCACCAATGATGAATCAGAGATCGTATTGTTGGTAGATGCAGATGGAGACTTTTCTTCAGGAGCAAGCGTTGTTTCCCAGTCATTTGTGGTCGATTCAGATGGCTTTGTAAACTTCCAAACAGACTTTCCAGATGGCTCCTATTTTACGCTTGCTTCAGGTGAAAAATACGCTTTGCCAATTACCCTACTCTCATTTGAAGCCGCTGTGGAAGAAGACCAAATTATATTGAAGTGGACAACGGTGAGTGAGGTTGAGAACAGTCTCTTTAGGCTAGAGAAATCAGCCAACGGAATTGATTTTGAGGCATTAGGGTACTTAGACGGCTCAGGAACAACTTATGATGTTAATGACTATGTGCTTAGCGACAACAACCCGTTAAATGGGAAAAACTATTATCGCCTGATTGATATTGATCATAATGGAACTGAGAATGCTTCGGAGGTTATCATGGTAAGTTATTACAAGGAATCTGATATTGAGATAAAACCTTATCCTAACCCACTCCAAAGTGGAGAGACTTTTTACATTAATCTTGAAGAAGAAGCGGTATTGAATGGGGTGAAACTTTATCAAATGAATGGTGTCGAAGTGCCTATCAAAACAGAAAGAACAATTGATAGGCTGGCGATTAGCCCGGGTCGAATCGGCCAAGGAGTTCACCTTCTTACTATCGTGGTCAATGGTCAACTACATAAGCTTAAAATCTTGGTGAAGAATTAATTCGAGTCATTTGCTTTTAATTTTTACTGTAGGGTATAGCCTAGCGTTCACCTATTTAACACACCTAATGTTACTTAACTACAAAGCGCTGGTATAGAGCTATCAAGTACATTATTGATAAGCTTTAACAGAGCCTCTGTCTATTAATTATTACAATTTGGACGATTAGCAAAAGACCGAGTACTATTCTTTGTTACAGGCAACGCTTTTGCTAACTTTACCTTTACCTCACATAAAGCCGCCACTAATGTGGTAGCCATCATTTATGCAGTCAAAATATTCACCTAAAAAATAGGCTAAGTTGAAAAGCATTATTCCTGAGCGAAAAGGGTCAGGAAAAATAGATGGGGTTTCATGTTTGGATAGATCAGGTACAAGGCCCGAATCTTCATTTTGTGCTGCACTTTTACTTTTATCATGTAAATATTTTTGTTTCTATCTGAGTTCTCTCTCAAAGAGTGTCACTTACCCCTTATGCTGTCCATCAGCTCACTATCAAGCCTCGTTAGAATCCTTCTCCAGAATCGGTTCTAGGTTAATTTTCTTCCTCTTTCTTTATTTTGGGTTTGGAATAACTGTTAACAGCCAAGTGCCTGATAATTATTATGTAGTTAATGGAGTACCTAACCATATAGATTCAAGTAGTGATGTGCAGATCAATTCGAAAGGCATTAATGATATGATATGTGAGGATGAAGGCATTGAAGCTTTTGACAATATATCTACCATCCTCGACTTTGATTGTAATAATGATGGGGTTATTGATATTTCGGAGGCCAGAGAGATCTATTCAATTGTTGATACAGAAAAAAACTATAAGGCTAGTACTGTAGCTGTGGCGCTAGATACTGATGGAGATGGTGTTGATGATGTAGACGACTTTGATGATGACAATGATGGTATTCTGGACACGGATGAAGGCTGTACCAATATTGCTTCAACACCTTCTGGTGCGGTAGTAGCCTCGGATGGTACAGGAGGTAGCCTAACCCTAATTAATGATGAAGACTTTGCGGCAGATAATGGGATTGCCTTAAATGGAGCGGGCGAATATATTATAGTCGATTTAGGTAGTAGTATCCCATCCGGGGTCGATGTAGTTTTTACGTTATGGAAGAACAACGACAATAACAAAACGCTTCGTTTTGCGCAGCTATCAAATACCACTCCTAACCTTGGTGGTGGAGTAAACCCTGCTACTGTTAACGATACGGATATAGCAGGAGGGGGTAGTGTTACGAGTTACACATATACTTTAAGCGCTGACACAAGGTATGTACAAGTTGAAATGACCTCAAGAAATGCAGGAAGAATTGAAATAATAGAAGCTACCATTCAGTCTTATGCTTTATGTAGCTTAGATACCGATGGAGATGGGATTAAAAATAACTTAGATATAGACAGTGATGGAGATGGTATTGTGGACTTAATTGAGTCACAAGCAACTACCGGCTCACCAGTTGTTCCTGTGGGAACAGATACCGATGGCGATGGAATTGATAACGCCTTTGATGCTGACAATGGAGGCACTCCTATTACACCGGTTGATACCGATGGTAATGGCACTCCAGACTACCTTGACTTGAATTCTGATGGAGATAGCTTCTTAGATGCTTTAGAAGGCTGGGATACCGATGGTGACAAGGTAGCAAATACAACTCCAACAGGAACAGATACCGATGGTGATGGGCTCGATAATGCCTATGATGATGTGGTAGGGCCAAATGCAACTACGAATGTTTACAATAATCAGGATGCGAATGACTTTCCGGATGTCACCACTTCTGGAGTCACGAGCGAACGCGACTGGCGAGAAGCTAATCCACTTGACTCTGACCTTGATGGAATTATTGATAACATTGACATTGATGATGATAATGATGGTATTTTGGATAAAGATGAAGCCCCATGTGATACGCCAACTATTAACTTTGATGCTACCCCCGAAGCTTACTGGACTTTAGAAAACAACACGAACGATGTCTCAGGGAATGGTCACAATGAGCGCTCAGCCGGAAATGCTCCTGGCTTTTCAACTACGGCCATCCAAGGCACTTATTCAGCCAGCTTCAATGGTACTTCACATGAAATCAGGTATAGCCAAGATGGTGCCTTTATGGAGTCTGCCTATTCGACTATTAGCTTCTCTGCTTGGATAAGGCCTACAAATCTTTCGGGTGATAGAGTGGTATATGAAGAAGGTGGAGCCACCAATGGTTTTATGCTATGGCTTGACGATGGCGTACCAACAGTAACGACAAGAACAGGGGGGCCTGGCTCAGAGGTTTCAGCTGTTTCAGATATCACTTTAACGGTAGATAATACATGGCACCATGTAGCTGCTATTTTCGACAAAGGAGAAATCTATGTGTACGTTGATGGAAAGGCCAATACGGCTACTGCTGGCTTTAGTACAGTAGCCAGTCACGGAGATGACGGTGGTATTGGAGGGCCGATTTCAGGCGCTCCAAATGGAATTTCTGGTAACTATGCTGGGCTAATGGATGCGGTGAGGTATGACAATTCAAAAGCCTGGAGCGCTTCTCGCATTGGTTACGAAGCACAACTTTCCTGTGATACTGACGGAGATGGGGTTGCCAACCACTTAGATTTAGACTCCGACAATGACGGTATCCCTGATATTATTGAAGCAGGAGGTGTAGATACGAACAACGATGGGCGTGTCGACAGTGCTACAGACACAGACAATGATGGATGGGCTGATACCTTCGATAGTGACAATGCAGGCACCGCGCTGACACTTTTGGATACTGATAATGATGGAGTTGACAACCATTTAGACCTTGATTCGGACAATGACGGAATCGAAGACATTATTGAAGCGGGCGGAGTAGACACTAATGATGATGGAAGAGTAGATTCAGCTACTGATACAGATGACGATGGTTGGGCTGATACTTTCGATAGTGATAATGGAGGAACAGCACTATCCAATCCAGATACGGATGATGATGGGATTAAAAACAACTTAGATATAGACAGTGATGGAGATGGTATTGTAGACTTAATTGAGTCACAAGCAACCACTGGTTCACCAGTTGTCCCCGGGGGAACAGATACCGATGGAGATGGTATTGACAATGCCTTTGATACTACGGGAGGTACTCCAACTACTCCAGTAGATACTGATAGTGATGGCACTCCAGACTACCTTGACTTTAATTCTGATGACGATAGTATGTTAGATGCCGTAGAAGGCTGGGATACGGATGGTGATAAGGTAGCAAATACAACCCCAACAGGAACAGATACCGATGGTGATGGGCTCGACAATGCCTATGATGATGTAGTAGGGCCAAACGCAACCACAAACGTTTACAATAATCAGAACGCTAATGACTTTCCAGATGTAACCACTTCGGGAGAAACAAGTGAAAGGGATTGGAGAGAAGCTAACGTCATTGACACTGATTTTGATGGTGTGGCCGATGCTACGGATATTGATGATGACAATGATGGTATTCTGGACACGGATGAAGGCTGTACCAATAATGCTTCAACACCATCTGGTGCGGTAGTAGCCTCGGATGGTACAGGAGGTAGCCTAACCCTAATTAATGATGAAGACTTTGCCTCAGACAATGGAATCCAATTAAACGGGGCTGGCGAATATATTGTGGTCGATTTAGGAACTAGCATTCCAACTGGGGTTGATATAGTTTTTACTTTATGGAAGAGCAATGACAATAACAAAACACTTCGTTTTGCGCAATTACCAAATGCCACTCCTAACCTTGGTGGTGGAGTAAACCCTGCCACGGTTGATGATACGGATATAGCCGGAGGGGGTAGTGTGACGAGTTACACTTATACATTAAGCGCTGAAACAAGGTATGTGCAGGTTGAAATGACCTCAAGAAATGGTGGAAGAATTGAAATAATAGAAGCTACCATTCAATCTTATACTACATGTATTGACACTGATGCTGATGAAATACCAGATAGATTAGACTTAGATTCAGATAATGACGGGATATTAGATATAATTGAGGCAGGTGGTGCAGATAGTAACAATGATGGAAGAGTAGATAGCAACACTGATACCGATGGTGATGGTTGGGCGAACACTTTTGATAGTAATAACGGAGGAACTGCCCTTACAGACCCAGACACCGATAGTGATGGCTCAAAAAACAGAATAGATATTGATAGTGATGGCGATGGAATTGTGGATTTAATAGAGTCTCAAGCAACAACAGCCACTCCTGTGATCCCTGAGGGCTCTGATTTTGATGAAGATGGAATTGATAATGCTTTCGATGTAGACTGCGTACCTTGTGGATCGGTTACAGGTGTACCTACAGTAATAGCCAACACAGATGGAACAGATAATCCTGATTATTTAGATTTAGACTCAGATAATGATGGCCTTAATGATGTCATCGAAGCATGGGATACTAATGGTAGCTACTTGCCTAACACAACACCAAGTGGGACAGATGCGGACAATGATGGCTTAGATAATAATTTTGATGGTGTTACGGGGCCAAACGCAACAACCAATGTTTACAATAGCCAAACGGCCAATTCATTTCCGAACATTACAACTGCAGAGAAAACGACCGAGAGAGATTGGCGCGAATCAAATCAAGAATCAGGCTCACCAGGAGGGATTAACACAAATTTTTTGCTTTGGGTAAAAGCAACTAATGGAGGAACTTCATGGCGAGATGTTTCCAATAATTACTATAGTGTAACATCATCTGGTACACCAAGTAGTGGATCACTCATCAACTTTAACCCTTCTAATTCCTTAGGTGGTACTGACTATTATAATACTACCCTAAGCGTTAATGCAGGCACTTATGCTGATCTAACGGTGATAGCCGTATATCAACCTGCAGCGAACGATGCTGGCTCGGTCTGGGGGGAAGACAATGGTAGTTTTGATCGTTATATGTTGGATGGAGCAGGGGCGAATGAAAACGAAGCGGTCAGCAATGGTACTGGTACTGAAGATAACATTACTGGACTTTATTCATCAACGACTACTACCCTCTCCACCATTGTCTTTGATGAAGATCAGTCCAATGGATCAGGTGTCTTCATCAATGGAGGTAGAGAAGTTAATTTTACCGCTGACCATGCAGTAGAAACTTCCAATAACTTCCAAATTGGAGCCAAAGGAGATGGAACGAGGGGCTTCAGTGGGCTTATTTCTGAAGTAATAGTATATAACCAGCTGTTGTCTCCGATGGCCACGCGCCAGAAAATTGAAAGCTATCTGGCGATTAAATATGGCATTACCCTTTCCTCAGATACTGACGGAGACGCCAGCGCTTTTGAGGCTGGAGAGGGAGACTATCTTGCTTCAAATGGTACTCCTTTTTGGGATGCCTCTGAAGCAACATCCTTTCAAAATAATATAGCCGGTATTGCCAGGGATGATGCCAGTTCTTTAAATCAGTTGCAATCTGGCAGTGTTAACAGCAATGCTATTGTTGCTATGGGCTTGGATGGAGATACGGATGGGTTAGAATCCAGTAATTCATTAAACGGAAGCTCTTTCTCTAATGATTTATCGGCCTTGGTATGGGGTCATGATGGTGCTTCACTATATAATCAGGAGAATAGGGAATTCGATACGCTTCAAGTAAAGAGTAGATTGAACAGAGAGTGGAGGGTGCAAGAAACAGGTACAGTAGGCACGGTAACCGTCCGTTTTAAGGTATCGGGTTTGATTGGCCCAGATGAGAATATTGGTACCAATGATGAATCAGAAATCGTGTTGTTGGTAGATGCAGATGGAGATTTTTTAACAGGCGCAAGTGTTGTTTCGCAGTCATTTGTGGTCGATTCAGATGGCTATGTCAACTTCCAAACAGACTTTACAGATGGCGCTTATTTTACGCTTGCTTCAGGTGAAGAATATGCTTTGCCAATTACCTTACTTTCATTTGAAGCTGTTGCTGAAGAAGACCAAATAGTATTGAAGTGGACAACAGTAAGAGAGGTTGAGAACAGCCTCTTTAGGCTAGAGAGGTCAGCCAACGGAATTGATTTTGAGGATTTGGGATATCTAGACGGCTCAGGAACAACAAATGATATTAACCACTACGTGCTTAGAGACAACAACCCGTTAAATGGGAAAAACTATTATCGCCTGATTGACATTGATCATAATGGAACTGAGAACGCTTCGGAGGTTATCATGGTAAGTTATTTCGAGAACTCTGCTATTGAGGTAAAGCCTTATCCTAACCCAATTAAAAAAGGACAAACCTTATACATAAGCCTTGATCAAGCGGCTGAATTGGGCGTCATCCGGATGCACCAAATTAACGGAACCGAAGTGCAGATAGAGACAAAAAGAACTGGAAACAGACTGGCGATTAATGCAGCCCAAATTAGCAAAGGAGTTCATCTACTGACCATAGTGGTCAATGGTAAGCTGCTAAAGTTTAAGATCGTTGTAAATGGCTAAGTATTGATAAAATAGAATGAAAAAGTATGGATGGCTGCAATGAGGGTTGTGGCCTTTTTTTGTGCTGTAATAAGGAGGGTTCGCAAAGGTCATATCAAATGAGAAACCCTCCTGAGCCAGCAAAAAAGTCTACAATAGTTCATCTTACTTGAGCTTATTAACCCTAAACGAATCTTTCTTATTGCCTTCTTCTATTTGGATTGAGTCTTTATACTTTAAGACCTTATCTAGCTGACTTGACCTATGTCGATTGTTCAGAATAGTCTTTATAATAATCACGACCGAACTAATCAATGTCATTATCATAACCTCCCGACTTGTTAATTCTATAGAAACTATCCATTCCATTGTCCACGTTTTAAAGTGTTTTCAATTTCCTTTCAAGTATACTTTTGAGAAGAACTCAGGAATAAGCAACAAAAAAGGGACTGACTTTCAGTCTATTAAAACCTTAAATCGCGTCCCGCTATAAATGTACGGACTTAATAATGGGAGGTCAAGGATACCTAGCTTTTTGAGTTCTAAACCTAGCTTTTTGTTTTTCGGACCTTATCTATGTGGAGTATTGTTTTCATAACTCTCATAAAATAAAGTGTTTATGTGTTGTTAGTGCTACTTTGAGAACTAGTGACCTTTAGAAGTTGTCCACGACTTTAAATTCAAAAAACCAAAAAAGACGCCCATTGCTGAGCGTCTTAGTTGTGAAATATATGCTAATCTTCTAAAAATTAGAAGCTAAAGCCAGTCCATGCAAAGATTGAAGTGTTTACTGAAGGAGTTGTTCCTGAAGTAATTGTAGTAGTTGCAGTTGTAGTCAATGTTATATTATCAGTAGTTCCTGAATTTTTGATATCTGCAATGTTCAAACCGTTTGCAGGATTAGCAGTGCCAGAAACTGAAGTAGCATCAATTGCCACACCTTTAGAATCATAATAATCAACCAAGTCACCAGCAGTTGCGCCAGCACCTAAAGCCACATAAAGGTTAGTGATTACCGCTCCTGAACCTCTTCTGATTTTTACAATATCAGACATTTCAACCGCAGCATTGTGAATGATAGTGATCCCATCAATTTTAGGGTTAGACTGACCAGCATCGTTAGGAGAGTTACCATCTAAGTTACCGTCAGCTTCGATACCACGTGGGTCAGAAGTTACAGCCACAAAACCAGCAGTTCTTAAACCGTAGAAGTTAGTGTTGTTTTGACCAACATAACCTTGAGTCCAATCGAACATATCATCTTTAGCGTTTACTGCCAATAGGTTAGAAACACTTACTGATCCACCAAAGAATTCGATAGCATCATCATCTCCGTAAAGAATAGCCACATTGTTAATTGTTGTTGCAGAACCTACACCATAAAGCGTAAGACCGTTGAATTCTTTGTCTCCGTTAATACGAGCACCAGTGTATTCAATCATTAAGTAAGTGATTGTTCCTGAGTTGTCTGTAGTGCTAGTTCCACCATAAGTATAATCTACAACTTCAGTAGTAGCCGTTCCGCCACCTGAAATTGGAGCGTTCCCCATGATCAACAACCCACCCCAGTCACCTGAAGCAGGGCTAGCAGCAGATGATGTCATTTTGATTGGCGCAGCAGCAGTACCATTGGCTTCAATTAGCGCACCTTGCTCAACAGCAATGTAAACGTTAGTTCCACCTGCCTGAGCTTTGATCACTGTACCAGCTTCAATTGTTAATTTAGCTCCGCTTGCTACACTCAAAGGACCTGTAAGGTTCCACTCTTGAGCACTTGATAAAGTAATGTTTGCTGTGATTTCTCCCTTCAAGTCAGCAGCGTCAAGATCGACATCGCTTTGTGAAGAAATTACACCATCCTTTGTTTGAACTGGAGCTGGATCGTCATCAGAGCATCCGAAAATAACGGCACATAGTGCGGCCATTGCAAAGTAATTCTTAAGAGTTTTCATAAAATGGATTAGATTTTTGATTAGGTTTTATTTTAAAATGTATAATTGATTCCAAAAGAAACATTCATGCCTCTTTTGTAACTATTGATGATGGTTTCGTTACCGTTGTTAAGTTCTTTGGTCAGTTTAAACGCTGGGTTCAATAAGTTTTTTAAACTCAGGTTTAAGCCAAGGTGCTCTCCCAATTTTGTTCTTGTGACGAAGTCCAAAGTAGGAACGCCTTTCTCCATTATGTTCTGGCTTCCGGCAGTTCCCAAAGAGAAAATTCTATCGCTGAAGTAATTCATTACCAATGAAGTAGTGAAATCAAGACCGTCATTTTCAATCTGATAAGTAAGGTCTGCATTGATCAATAGAGGAGAAGCGCCTTCAAGCTTATCTTCAGTATTGGTGAATCTTACAGTTAAAGCATCTGTTGGTACATCCACTAATTTTTGGTTTGAATAGAGGTATGAAATGTTCAAACCAAAGTTCAATAGTTTCATGCTGTTGTCGTCACCGTATTGTTGGATCAACGATTTTTTGAACTCCAATTCAACACCAGCAACGTTGGCGTTTCCTGTGTTTACATAAGAAAGCTCGTTGGCAGCAGAGTTTACCTGCACTCTGTTCAATGCATCTTCAACTCTTTTGTAGAAACCAGTAATAGAAACCAACTCGGTGTTGGTGAAGTACCAGTCATACTTAAGGTCAAGGTTGTAGTTGTTCGATGGTCTTAAGTACGGGTTACCAAAGCTTGAGAAGTTCACATCTTCATAAAGGAAAGGAGCCACTTCTTTGAACTGAGGCAAAGTGTAGGTTTTACTACCTGCCAGTCTTACTACTTTATCATCCGTGATGTCATACTTTACATTGACGCTTGGAAGAACGTATGATTCCGAAACCGTATTAATGTTGTTATTGAAAGTATTGCGGTCAAGGTTGGTGTCCCAAATTACATCTTGCTCAATTTGCTCGTAACGAAGTCCAAAGTTTAAAAGTAAAGCTGAATTGAATTCACGAGCGTAGTTTACTAAACCAGCATAGATTCTTCTGTCTCCGTTATAAGTAATCGGAACAAAGGCGTCTACCCCATTACCGTTTGCTGTTAGAATGTTGAATACATCATTGTCTAAAGACTGTTGGTTGAACAATCCATCAGGATTATCTCTGTCTACATCTGTTGGTGCATCAAAATTGAAGTTGAATTGCATGGCAGAAAAGTCTCTTTTCGTGTTTCTGTAGTTACCACCAAATTGGAATTGGTTAAGTGATTTTTCAGAATTCATTTTAACAGTTAACAAAGCACGAGCCGCATAATCCTTTTCTTCTAGTTCTGAATAGAACCTATGGTTGGCAGCAGCAGAACCCGAAACGGTTTCGTAGTTAGTGCCGTCAAAAGCGTAGCTGTTGGTTCTTCGGTCAGGCTCGTTTCCTTGTACCACATTGTACGAAGCGCCTAAGTCGAGCGAAATGTTTTTGTTCAACTCAAAGTAAGAAAGCAATTGATTTACATATAACCTGTTGTTGTTTTCTTGTTGTCTTCTGATAAATGATTTTTCAGAAATAGGGTTGCTAGCATCATCATAAATACTCACATGAAAACCATTGAAATTACCAACACTTTGGTTATTGTCATGGATGTAGGTTCCGTTGTAAGAGATGAAATTGTTTTCGCCCATCTCGTATTTCAAGTTACCCATCAACACCTGAGAAACGTGGTATTCATATTTATCGAAAGTAAGGTCTTTACTTCTTCCTCCTTCTGGAGTAATGTCTCTTGTTACACCGTTTTGGTAAGTGAAGTTAGAGCTGTGAGAAGCTACCAAGAATGTATTTAGCGTGTTGTTTCCTACTTTAAATTGCTTTCCAGCATTTAATGATAAACCAAAGTTGATTGGAGTGCTAAGCTTAGTTGGCTCAAATGAGTTTTTAAAATCGTATTTCGTTAAATCCGTAATTGGGCTTGACGGGTTGTCTACAGTTCCGAATCGGCTGGTTCCGCTTGCGCTATAAAAGTCTTCCGAAATAGTTTGAGTATTGATACCAGAAGAAATGCCAATTTCAAAAACGTCTTCGTTACCTAATTCCTTTGAAGTAATGTTGATGTTCGCTCCGGCTACATCGCCATAAAGGTTGGCACCAAATGCTTTGTTTACATCAATGCTATTAATGATGTTGGAAGTAAAAAAGCTTAGTGCTATGTTTTTGTATTCTGGATCTTCAGAAGGAAGAGGAAGGTTGTTCAATGATGTGCTGTTATATCTGTCGCCTAAAC
The DNA here is from genome assembly GCF_034669765.1 of Roseivirga sp. Lineage (GTDB taxonomy): Bacteria > Bacteroidota > Bacteroidia > Cytophagales > Cyclobacteriaceae > Roseivirga. Next base: position 397,839 of record NZ_JAXMOQ010000001.1, on the reverse strand, counting down.
CACGAACGAATACGTTTTTAGCACCTTGTTGCTTACTTACACCAGTTACTTTGGTAACGGCTCCTTCGGCATTGCTCACTCCTTTTCTTGAAAGCTCTTTTGCTCCAATAGACTGTAGCATTTGCAGCGACTCTCTTTGAAGCATGATCATGGCGATATCAGAATCTTTTTCTGTTTTGGCCGTAACCACCACATCTTCTAAGCTAGTTGCACCTGAACTCATTGAAGCAGTGATCTCTGTCACTTTTCCTGCGGTTACAACGATGTTAGGTAATTTCAATGTTTCGTAACCTACAAATCTTACCTCTACAGTGTAAGTACCTGGCGTTACGCCATCAATTCTGAAAAGGCCATCGAAATCTGTGTTTGCACCTTTTTGTGTTCCTTGAACGAATACAGTAGCAAAAGGAAGAGGTTCATCGTTTGCGTCTTTGTCTGTAATCTTGCCGGCTATGATTCCGACCTCTTGAGCTACCGCCATCCACGAGCAACTCATCACTAATAAAAACAAAAATAATCTCATAAGTAATGTTCTATATTTCACGGTACAAAGAACGCTTACTGAGGTAAAGTGTAAGTTACATCTGTATTAAACGTTTATGAGACTAGTGTTATATTCCGAGGTTAAAAGTTAACATTGGCGTAACGTAAAGCAGCCAATACATGCAATAGATCGATTTTAGCGATTACCTGTCCGTAATAATGGTTTTAAGCCTTCTTTTTGCTTCCTTCTAGTTTAGGCCAAAACCATTCTGTAATTGAGGGGTTAAACTTATATATTCGTTTAAAAACATACCCACTTTAAAGTCGCATAATTATGTCAATGTCTAAGTCAATTTTAATTACTGGTGGAACAGGTTTAGTGGGTTCCGAACTGGTCACGCTTCTAGAAGGGAATGGCCATAAAGTGAGTCTCCTCAGTCGTTCTAAAGGAAAGGATCAAAGCCCTCCTGTTTTCCAATGGGACTATAAGAATGACTATATAGAAGAGGGTGCTTTTGATGGGGTAGATACCCTGGTGCATTTGGCGGGCGCAGGTGTTGCAGACCAGCGGTGGACGAAAGAACGGAAAGAAGAAATAATGAACAGCCGTACCCAAACGTCTGACTTGCTATATGAAAAGCTGAAAAACACTGATCATTCAGTAAGAACTTTGGTGGCTGCATCGGCTGTGGGTTATTATGGAATGGACACAGGCGATACAAGTTTAACAGAAGATTCGCCTGCAGGGCACGATTTTTTGGCCGATGTTGTTAAAGCTTGGGAAGATTCAACCAGTAGGTTTACGACACTGGGGATTCGTGTAGTTCAAATTAGAATTGGTGTAGTATTAAGTAATGAAGGAGGCGCTTTGCCAAAGCTATTGTCTCCACCCGTTGCAGCACCACTGGCCAGTGGCAATCAATACATGAGCTGGATACATATGGACGATTTGGTTAGCATTATAGGAAAGTCAGTGGAAGACGGAAATATGATTGGTCCATACAATGCGGTAGCTCCTGAACCACTAACCAATAGAGCGTTTACCAAAAAAGCAGCAAAGGCATTTGGAAAACTCTATTTACCGATTCCCGTTCCAAGCTTTGCGCTTCGTCTTTTATTAGGCGAAATGGCACAGGTAGTAACAGGAGGAAACAAAGTGAGTGCTTACAAAATAAATAAGACAGGCTTTGATTTTAAATATGTTAAGCTTCAAAATGCCTTAGAAAATTTGGCAAAAAACAAGTAGATTGAAGAATGGCCATGTTTTTTTAACTGTGGAAGAGCCTTCTCCCATTTTTATATAAGCAAGAAAGCATTTTGACCTCAATAAGATATTCAACAAAATAAGGACGGTGAATTTGGGAAAAGCCCATTAATTTGCTGCGCCATAAAAAATCAAGAAAATGACAAACGAAGATAAAATTAAGAAGGCATTTCAAGACAGGGATTGGAACGAGATTAAAACCCATGACTCTTGGGTAATTTTTAAAGTAATGGCCGAATTTGTAGAAGGCTTTGAAAAAATGGCCAAAATTGGCCCATGTGTTTCCGTATTTGGGTCGGCCCGAACCAAGCCGGAGCATGAATATTATAAAATGGCAGAAGAAATTGCTGCCAAACTAGTGCGCCATGGCTATGGGGTAATTACTGGCGGTGGCCCTGGAATTATGGAAGCGGGTAACAAAGGCGCAAAATCCGAAAAGGGAAAGTCTGTGGGGCTTAATATTGAATTGCCGCATGAGCAAGGCAGCAATATCTACATTGACCCAGACAAACTTATTTCCTTCGATTACTTCTTTGTAAGAAAGGTGATGTTTGTAAAATACTCTCAAGGATTTGTAATTATGCCGGGTGGTTTTGGCACGTTAGACGAAATGTTTGAAGCCATTACGCTGATCCAAACGAACAAAATTGGAAGGTTTCCAATTGTTTTGGTGGGCAGAAAATTCTGGTCGGGCTTGATAGACTGGGTTAAAGGTACAATGCTAGAAGAAGGAAATATTAGCCCAAAAGACTTAGACTTAATTAGCATTGTTGATACTCCAACTGAAGCGGTAACGGTAATTGACGAGTTCTATTCTAAATACCTCCTTACTCCAAACTTCTAATTTGTGAAGCATATCATTTTTGATTGCGATGGAGTCTTAATCGATACCGAAATAGTAGCGGCCGAGGTAAGCGTAGATTGGTTAAACAGTGAAAAGGTGAACATCTCTGTGGAGGAGTTTATTCTTCAACACACGGGTAAAACCTTCAGCAATATTATTAACCAACTTAAAGCGGAAGGTTACCTTAAAGCAAGTTTGAAAACAGAGGCCATAGTGCCTCTGCTCGATGACCAAATTAAAGCCAGGGTTAGACCCATTTTAGGCATATCAGATTTACTCGATCGCATTTCCTCTTCAAAATCGGTAGTATCTAATAGTGCTGCAGGCTATGTGGTTGAGGCTCTCGAAAAAATTGGGGTAAGTCATCATTTTGAAAATCGAGTCTTTTCGGCTGAAATGGTAGCGCTTGCCAAGCCCAGCCCTTTGGTGTATCAGTTGGCGATGGATACCATTCAAGTTCCAAAGGAAGAAATTATTGTAGTGGAAGACAGCTATACAGGTGTTCAGGCCGCTTTGGCTGCGGGTTTAACCACCATTGGTTTTTTAGGCGGAAGTCACATTCAGCCCGGCCATGGCGAAAAACTGAAACAGTTGGGCGTTTTTGATGTGGCCCATAGTCATGAGGAATTGGCTATGAAGCTTATAAAATATATAGGCCGTTGATTATAGCTTAACCAACCCCAAACCATGATGACAGGGCGTGGAGTTGGTTTAAACTGTTGCCTTCAAATTAACTTTACTTTTCCTTCTGAGCTACCTCAAAATCGAAATTTATTCTTCGTTTCAAATAGTCTTTCAAGGGTTCTAGGCCAATGGCCTTGCGCCTTTGATCTACGTATTCAGGGTTTTCAATTTTAGCCGGAACGAGTTTTCGGTCTGCATTGAACTCAAACTGCATTCCATAGAATTGCGGCAGGCCATCGTTGACCAAAATGCGATCGTAAATTTTGGCGTACTCAATGCAGCTACCTTCTCCGCTTTCACAAGCTTCTTTAATCATCGGTAAATAGTCTTTTCTCACCTGATCGTCTGGATGATGGTTGATCACCAAAAGCGGGGCATCGCTGGCCAGTTCGCCTACCATAGAATATGTTGGCCAACCGTATTTCTTAATCAGGCTTTTCATTTCTTCAAAATTCTGATTCGTTATGAATTCATTTTTAAGAAAGGTGATAGGGTAAAACCAATGAGGAATGTGCCCTTTCTCTGAGAATTCAACCTTGGCAAAATCAACATAATAATCCAACGATTGATCTTTCATGATGATGGAGAGAAGCGCTTTGGTGTATGTTGGGTTTTTAAGTTGACCATGGGCGCTTTGAAACTTTTCAATTTGTCTGTCTTCTATCGCTTTCCATTTGGGGCTTGTGGTAAGCGAGTATAGGTTGAAATCTGCTAAGCGTATTAGGCTGTTGTCATCCTGAAGCGCAGCATTCAAAAAATAGAAAGCGGTGTCTACTTGATTCATTAAAGCCAATGTTTTTGTGAGTTGGTAAGCCGTTTCCGTATCGCTTGGGTTGGCCATAAATGCCTGACCAAATGCATTCATAGCGCCTTCTAAATTGCCTTCTTCTAAAAGTTTCTTTCCATTGGCCTGACCGAAGAAAATAGTGCTGGTCAGCAGCATTAATAAGAGTGTCGTTAGAGTTTTCATATTTTTCTAGATTAATTTTTGAAACAATTTGATACTGGAATTGCTGAACTTGAAACCAGTTATAGGTTTTGGCAAGAAACAGAAAGCATTTACCCTCTAGCTGATTTTTTCAGTCGAAAACCCTGTTTAATTGGTTAAATCCATTGTTTTTTGGGTTATGAAATTAGATATGCTAAGATTGTGTCTTTCATATAAATTCAAGTTTTATGAAGCTTATGATTAACCAACAACATAGCCGCTGGCCATATGCACTATTTGCGCTACTGGTGTGGTTGTTTTTCGCTCTAGCCCTCAGTTTTGGTTCTAGCGGCTGGCTGATTATCGTAGTTTTTTCAAGCTTCTTTTCCTTGCTTTCTGTAGTGGCCATCTGGGCGCTGATCAAGTTTGCTTTGACTTCACTCATTGCCAAACGATCTACACTCGGCTTTATTAAAGGAGCCATTTTAATCAGTTTGGCCAGCGCACTACTGATCTTGCTTTTTAACATTGTAATTGTTGGATATTTTCCTGGAATGAAGGCGGAAGGAATGCCAAGCTTGATCAAGAGTTTCTATTCCACATTTTTCCTTTACTTGTTAGTACTTTCAATTGCTGCCTTTATATACGTTTGGAAAGAGCATAGGAGAATTCAAGATGAAAACCATGACTTTAGAGAGAAACTACTTCAGGGGGAAATAAATTTAAAATCGCAAGAGCTTAACTTTCTGAAGTCTCAAATTCAGCCACACTTTTTGTTCAATACGCTCAATACAATTTATGGTATGGCCCTGACGAAGTCTGAAAAAACACCTGATACCATATTAAAACTTTCGGGACTGTTGGATTATATTCTTTACAGTGTAAACAAAGAAAAAGTGGCGCTTAAAAATGAACTGGAGCACATTAAGCAGTACGTAAGTTTAGAGAAGATTAGATTCGAAGATAGTCTAGAAGTGAGTATTGAATTTGATGAAATAACGGATGCTATTTCTTTGCCGCCTATGCTGTTTTTGCCTTTTGTAGAAAACGCATTTAAACATGGTGTCCGAAATGAAAACAAGCTTACTGTTAAGTTGAAGTTAGAGATTACTGATAAAGCCATTTTCTTTGTAGTTGAGAATTCAGCCACCGAGCCCAATGAAAACACAGCCGGTATTGGACTTCAGAATATCAAAAGCAGACTGAATCTTATTTTTGAAAATCGTCATTCTTTGAAAACCGACTATAAGGATGGCGTTTATAAAGTAGAATTAAGGATAGACCAAGTTTAAAATAAGACATGATCCATTGTGCCATTCTTGATGATGAGCCCACCGCTCGGCAAATTCTTGAAATTCATCTTTCGGAAATTGATTCGATGAAGCTTGTAGGCAAATGTAGAAACGCGATTGAACTGCTTAACCTCATGGCCAAAGAGCGGGTTGACCTCTTGTTTTTAGACATAAACATGCCAGATGTTTCTGGAATTACATTGGCCAAAACCTTGAGCAAAGAGGTGAAAGTTATTTTTACAACCGCGCATAGAGAGTATGCTATTGAAGGTTTTGATTTACAAGTGGTAGATTATTTGCTTAAACCTATTTCAGCTGAAAGGCTAAGGCAGGCGGTAGAAAAGTATTTGAAAGAAAGTGGTGTTTTAGCTTCGTCAAGGCCCCATTCTGAAATAAAAGGCTATCTCGATGTGGTTTCTAATCGTGTAAATGTCCGTATTAATTTTGATGATATTATTTATGTGGAAAGCATGAATGATCAGCTGATGGTACATACAGTCAATGGGCCAATTATTACAAGAACGAGTATTACAGAAGTTGAATCATTATTAGACCCGAACGTATTTCTTAGAACTCACCGATCGTTTATTGTGATGAAGAAGCTTATTGGCTCCTTTACCAAGGAACACCTAGTGGTTAAAGGAGTAGAAATTCCTATCAGCAGATCTTATAAAGTACAGGTGGCCAATGCCCTCTCTTTATAGAAAAACAAGCCTCTAAGAGGATCTAACCCGTTAGTCTTGTTTTAAAAAATCCCGAATTTCAACATGACATTGATACTCAATCCGTCTAAGCCATTTTTATCCATGATGGGTTGCTCTGTGGAGCTGTACTTTAAATTTGTGCTTGAAGCATCACGATAAGCAGCTCCAAAACCAACACGTAGATACTTGATCACATTCATTTCTAAATAAACACCAGGTTCAAACACAAAAATTGTTCTTTGGTCTTCAATAGTATTCAAGCCAGTAACGGGTTGCAGGCTGTTATACATTACTTCGCCTAAACCAAACACTATGGGAAACGAGAGATGAAAAGGTTGGTCAGGAAAAAGAGTGGCCTCTAATAGTAACCCTCCGTAACCTCCAGAATAAGCATAATCTGAGCCCAATTGAGCATCTGGTTCTGCCCTGGTGATAAAGCCTTTGCCAGCAACACCAATTCCAAAATTCTTTGTGGGATTATAAACCAACTGGCCACCAATGAGTACTGCATCTCGATTTCCAATTTCAGTATAGCCAACCGTTGGTGCTAAATTCATTCTAAACTTTTTGTCCTTTGCTGGCTTTTCTGGTTTGGGTTCCTTCTCTCTTTTAGGCGCTTCTTCGGTAGCAATTTCACCCTTGAACTTGAAAGGAAACAGGCTTCTCGGGTGCGCATCGTAAAGGGGTACAAAGATTAGCGGTGCCAGTTCATGGTTTTTGTAAGCCGCCACTATTGCTTCAGTTTGCTTTCTTTCTTCTTGGTAATATTCGGCTCTGGCATTTTCTGATGCTGATCCCGAGGCTTCAGAGGAAGGAATCGAATTTCCTATGGCTGAGTCGTTGCTTTGTGCTTCAAGGATAGGAGTCACCGTTTCGTTTTTTGGGTCTGTTACTGGGGTTTCTTCACGCTCTTTTTCAACAACTGGGGGCACCACTTTTTGAGCAGAAGGCTTAATGGGTGATGTGGGGGTAATTTCTTTTTTTATAGTGTCAGATTTTGGCACAGTTTCTTTAGGAATCCTTTTCTTTCGAATTAATAATTTATTCCCCAGTTGCTGGCATTCCATTCCTTGGCCCCGAAACAGAATTTCTAGAATATTGCCAATGGTTTCGTCTTTCACATTGATGGAAATCCTTTTCTTCACGTCAAATATTTCAGCCGAATAGGTGAAGGCAAAATCTTCCGTTTCAATCTGCTTCAGAATATCTTCAATTGAGGTCTCCCTAATATTCAAGGTTACCTTTCGTGCCAAGACATCATTTTCCCCTTGCCCCATGACCATAAGCGCAAAAGGCATAAATAAACAAATGAGGAAAGCCTTAGAGAACATGATGCTTAAATTGATATCAGTTTGAAAAACCAAAAGCCCAGTATAAATTACTGGACTAAAGGTCGGATTTTAGTTTAAAAATATAATTGGGTTTAACAATTTCTTAAAACTTACCGAATTTGAGGCTAATTTTTCCACTCATTCCGCGCAGCGCATCTTTATCAGTGATGGGTGCGCCACCATCCAGATAAGTCAAGCCGATGTCGGAAGTATAGCGGTAGTGCGCGCCAAATGAAAGACGCATAAACTTGATTACGTTTATTTCTATTTCTGCTCCAGCCTCGGTTACAAAAAACGCTTGGCTGTCTTCTTCACGTGCAAATTCATAGTCTCTACCAGCTTCTACATAAGTAACCCCTCCAGCACCAATTAATATTGGGAAGGAAAGATGGATCGGGCTTTTGGGCAAAAGGATAACTTCCATTCTAAGTCCACCATATCCACCGGCTATAGAGTATCGATTGTTCAATTGGGTATCGGTTCTGAGTTCGGTAGCAAAGGCAGTTCCACCAAAACCCAAACCAAACTGATGATTGATAAGCCAAGCGCCATGTCCTCCAATTAAGAAGGCATCTCTGTCAGCAATTTTGCTATAACCAGTGGTAATTCCTCCGTAGCCGCCATTACTACGGATACCGTTGTTGTTGAAAATGGTTCTGAATTCCTGATCGGGCTCTTGGGCAAATGCTCCAAAGCCAATAAATAGAAGTGCGATTGTTAAAATTGTTGTTTTCATAATTGTTGTTTTTGACTGTTGTTGAATAAATTTTGAGTTTTTGACCTTTTTCGTTTTGCCACCGTCAACGACCAATCTCTGGTAGGCAAAGCGTTTATGTTGTTTTGATAATTGATTCTACGCTAACATCCGTTTCCTTTAATGATGTAGTTTCCGTTACTTTCATTAATTTCTATATCGAAGAGGGCTTCAATGGCTTGCAACACATTTTCTATGGATTCATTTTCGAATCTTGTAGTGAGTGGGCAATTCATAAAGGCTGGGTTTTCGAATTCATAAGTAATCCCATAAGCATTGGCGATGTCTTCCATTACTTGTTTCATTGGGGTGTTTTCGAAAGTCAGAGTGCCTGTTTTCCAAGCGAGGAAGTTTCCGTTTGAATTTTCCTTTTTCGATAGCTTTCCAATTTCATCTATCATCACTTGATCTCCTGGTATTAAAATCACCACCTCTTCTTGGGTAGAAAATCTCACTTTTCCTGTCATTAAAACCAGTTCTATTCTTTTCCCTTCTTGCGAAGCATTTAAATTGAAAGAGGTGCCTAAAACCCGAGTTTCTGTCTGTTTGGCCTTTACAATAAAAGGCTGCTCAGGGTTATGCGCTACCTCGAAAAAGCCTTCTCCTTTTAATGTCACTTCTCTTTGCTCAGAAGAAAATTCCTCTGGAAAACTAATCGAAGAGCCTTCTTTTAGCCATACCTGCGAACCATCCGGAAGTACAGCGGCTTCACCGTTTAAGCTGGCGGCCATTAGCGTCTGCATTTCTCCGGCAGACGAATTCATAAATTCTCTTCCTAGAAACGCTACCGTAGCGATAAGCAAAATGGCTGCAGCCACGCGCCAAATTTTTGGCAACAAGAATACCTGCTTGGCTTTTTTAGGTTGAATCTTGCCTCGCACTTGCGACCAATTTTTGTCCACATCAATCGCAGCAAAATCAGACATGGCACCCGCATGTTGCCAAGCTTGTTTCCATTTGTCGAGTAAAGCATTATTTCCCTTATCGAGCGCCAACCAAGCTTCCACTTGCTGAAGTTCAGCCTCAGTGGCCTCTCCTTTTAAGTAGGAAAGCAGCAGGTGTTCGTCTATGGTGCTTCTGTTTTTCATTGAGTTCAGTAATATGACGGCCTAGTACTAAAACACACGTAGGCCAAGTTGAAAATTTTATGAAAGAATTTCTAAAGCAATGATTATCAATGCTTTTAGGTATTCAAAAAGATCGAGGCGAAGGCGTTTGAGCGCATTGCTGATCTGGGTTTCTACGGTGCGTTTCGATATCCCGAGCTCATCGGCTATCTCTTGGTTCTTCTTTCCTTCCACGCGGCTCATCTTGAAAATGAGCTGGCATTGTTCGGGCAACTGGGCGATGGAATTGTAAATCATTTGTTCCAGTTCCGCCTGCTCCATAAAGTCAGAAGTATCGATATCGGCTCCGAAAGAAGCCGCTAGAATATTGTCGTGATGACCACTACGGGTTTGTGTGCTGCGGATCTGGTCCAAGCATCGGTTGCGCACCGATTGGTACAGCAGCGCCTTGAGCGAAGTATGTACTTCCAATTTTTCTCTTTGCTCATAAAACTTGACAAAGACTTCCTGCACAATGTCTTGCGCAGCATCCAGATCATTCAGAAATTTCTTAGCGAAAACAGAAAGCACTTTAAAGTACTCTCGAAATAGGCTTTCGAAAGCACGTTCGTCTCCGTTTTTGATTTGGTCAATTAATGCTTTATCGGTCAAAATATGCTCGGTTAAAAATGCTTATTCATTAAGCGCCTGAATGATTGAACCTCAGAAGTCTACAACAAAAGCTTGCTTGGACTTCTAGCTGCAAAACTAGAACATTTTTTTTTGAGGATAATATTGCACCATCAAAACAAATCATTTACTTTGCATCACAAAGTACTTTTAATATGGAAAAGGATTACTTGAAAGACATCTCCGAGATTCGCTCCATTATGGAGAAATCCTCACGCTTTATTTCCTTAAGTGGCTTAACGGGCGTGTTGGCTGGAATTTATGCGCTGATAGGTGCATTCATAGCCAATAAACTGATTTATAACAGCGGTACTATTCTCTATAGCGACACGCTTAGCCAGCGCCAAGTGTCGGAAAACCTGACTTGGCTCATTGTTGATTTATTGGCTGTATTTGTTTTAGCAGTGGGCACAGGGGTGTATTTCACTACTAAAAAAGCCAAGAAGCACGGAGTTAAAACCTGGGATGAAAGTGCTAAAAGAGTAATTCTTAACCTGATGATTCCGCTCGCAATCGGTGGCCTTTTCGTGATCATTCTGTATACTCGTGGCTTTATTTCGCTCATGGCTCCTGCCACGCTTATCTTTTACGGCATGGCATTGATTAACGCCAGCAAATATACCTTTAGAGATATTCGCTATTTGGGCATTATTCAAGCAGGTCTTGGGCTTTTGGCTTGTCTTAGCCCTGGTTATGGTTTGCTCATTTGGGCCTTGGGTTTTGGGGTAATGCACATTGTGTATGGTGCGGTAATGTACTTTAAATACGAACGTTGAAAGTTAACATACATTCATTAAATAAGGCCTTTGAAAATAGGGTGAGGTTGGGCATCATGTCGGCATTGATAGCAGGCGAAGAGATGGACTTTAACCGCCTGAAAGAAATACTGGAAGTAACGGATGGTAACTTGGCCAGCCATTTAAAGGCCTTAGAAAAAGAAGAATATATAGAAGTGCAAAAATCATTTGTGGGTAGAAAACCCAATACGAAATACGTGGCCACGAAAGCTGGCAAGGTGGCTTTTATGTCGCATATCGATGCGTTGGAGGCTTTAATTAAAGAACAGACAGGGAGAGGGTAATATTTTTTTACCCCATCACTTTGAAATACAAAGTACTTTTAAACTCAATTATCATGGAAGAAAAACAAGAGTCAATTTTCGAAAAAATTAACAATAATATTAAAACCTCGGTAAGCATAAAGTTGCTGTCGATCGGCTTTCTAATTGCCGTATTATTAATTCCCAATTCAATGATCAAGTCCTTGATCAGCGAAAGGAAAATCAATCAGATCGAAGCAGTAGAGGAGGTATCTCAAAAATGGGGTGCGCCAGTCGAGATCACTGGACCAATTCTCACCATTCCTTTCAACCGAACCCATAAAGGAGTTGAGGGCCCTTATACCACCAAGCACTATGCTCATTTTCTTCCCTCGCAACTTGATGTAAAGGGGAAACTAAACCCTGAAAAGCGGAAACGTGGTATTTATGAAGTCATCGTTTACAATTCTGAGCTTAGTGCAGAAGGTCAATTTGAGGCGTTGGACTTCAGTAACTTTCAAGTGGAAGAGGGAAGTATTCTTTGGTCAGAAGCTTTTGTGTCCATCGGTATTCCTGACATGGCGGGTATCCAATCTGATATTCAGATTCAATTTGGAGAAAACACCTATCGGGCGGGCTCGGGAATTCCTGTTCAGGACTTATTGAGTTCTGGGGTTAATAGTAAAGTCGCAATCGATTGGGAGAGTAAATCTATTCCCTTTTCCTTTGATTTAAATATCAATGGAACCGAGTCGCTTTCCTTCAATCCAATTGGTAAAACCACGAATATTAGTTTGGTTTCCACTTGGCCACACCCAAGTTTTGGTGGTCAGTTTTTACCCGATAGTTATGACATTACCGATAAAGGTTTTACTGCGGAATGGTCGGTCTTCGATTTGAACAGAAATTACCCACAACAATGGGAAGGAAAAGCGCATCAGATCAGTAATTCTAGTTTTGGCGTTGACCTTTATCAGCCAGTCGATAATTATCAGCGTAACACACGGTCGGCTAAATATGCCATCCTCATTCTGTTTCTCACTTTCATTACCTTCTTCTTTGTTGAAATTCTGAATAAAAAGCGAATTCACCCTATTCAATACATTCTTGTTGGGTTGGCTTTGACCGTTTTCTACACCCTGTTGCTTTCCCTTTCGGAACAAGTTGGGTTTAACAATGCTTACTTAATCGCCTCGACTATCATCGTGGGTATGGTTTCGCTCTACGCTAAATCAATATTGCAAAGCTCAAAGTTGGCAATGGTCATGTTTGGCTTCTTCACCCTCATCTATTCCTTCATTTTCGTCATCCTTCAACTCGAAGATTTCGCATTACTGGTAGGTAGTTTTGGCCTCGTTTTGGTGCTCGGGGTCTGTATGTATTTATCCAGAAAAGTTGATTGGTATAATATCAAATCTAAAGAAATCATTAGCCATGCGTCATAAGTTAAAACTCAAAATATTAATCCGGTTCGGGCTTTTCTTACTCAGAATGTACTGCCTTATGCGTCAGCCGAAAAATAAGGAAAGGGCTTTGGCGGCTGTGCTGTTGTTGCCTGCGCTTTTGCTGCTGATCCCAACCTATACTTTTACACTTACCCTGTTTCAATCCTTCTTGTTTCAGGCCATGTTGGTCTATGGTCTGTTGAGCATTTTCTGGATTATTAAGCACCATTACCGGTTGGCGGGCATCAACTTTTCTATTTATCTGTTGCTGTTGATTAAGATCAATAGCCCTATTGGTCTGGGCTATCAAATCAATCAAGGCAAAGAGCAGATGACTGTGCTTCAGTTCAATGTGTTGGCTACCAATGAAGCCTATGAAAGTACCATTGATCGGGTCATCCAGCTATCGCCAGATTTTGTTTCCTTTCAGGAAGTAAGTGCCGAATGGGCTACCGAATTAAAGAAAGGACTGGCGAATGATTATCCGTTTTCCAGAGTGGTGAGTAATGATGATGCAAGTCAAGGCATTGCAGTGTTCAGCAAACATCCATTGATAGACACTGAAATCGTAGAATGGGCGGGCACCACCAATATCATTGGAAAGGTGAAAATGCATGAAGAGGAAATTAACTTTTTGGCCTTGCATACCCGTTCGCCAACTACTCGATTAAAATGGGGTACCCGCAACGAACACTTGAATATCGCCAAGCAATACATCAGTGAAAAGAAAGGTGAATTTCTGGTACTTGGAGACTTCAATACTGTTCCATGGGACAATCGATTGAAGAATTTCAAATCGACTACCGAGTTACAAGACAGCCGTAAAAAGCTGACTCCAACTTTTCCTGCTTGGAACCCTTACTTAGCCCAAATCCCGATTGACTATATCTTCCATTCGAAAGGTATTGGTTGTCGCTCTTTGGACTCTGTCAAAATCACTTCAGATCACCTCGCCATTATGGGCACTTATGAATTGAGAGGGATTTGATTTTTTAGATCCTTCGTAGCTCAGGAAAAGAAAGGAGGCAGTTTCGTTTCAATCGATTATCAGATGTGAAGTAAGCCAGAGTCTATCCATTTATCAATTGTTAAGTTCATTTGCGTATGCCGAAAACTAGGCTCAACTGTAATTGTTTGCACACCGCTTTTCATCCTGAGGCACGAAGGATCTAGAAACGATATCGAGAATAGAAGAACCCAAAATTTTTGACTAATTTCATTTATGTCGAATTGGTCGTTTTATGTGTACATCACCACTAACGAAAGTAGGTCTGTTCTTTACACTGGAAGAACAGACAACCTGCCACAACGAATAACGGAACACTGGTTAAAACGTGGGTCGGAAGATACTTTTGCCGGAAGATATCACTGCTTCAACTTGGTTTACTTTGAGCATTCCAAATATGTAAATAACTCCATTGCCAGAGAAAAGGAAATCAAAGGTTGGTTGAGAACGAAGAAAGAAGACTTGATTTCAGCATTTAATCCCGAATGGAAATTCCTAAACGATGAAATCATGGAATGGCCTCCAATTGATCCGTTCCATAGAGGGGATTTGTATAAATAGCCTTAGATCCTTCGTGCCTCAGGAAAAGAAAATGGGCCGTTTACTTCCAGACAATTATTGGTCGTCTAGTAAATGCGAACCTGTCCACACATGAATTAAGCTGGTATGCTAAAAATTATCCTTACCTTTTATTCTACGCACCCTGCTTTTCATCCTGACTCCGAGACTTCGGAGGAAGGAACTAGAAACGGCACAGCAAACCGAGAAATTAGACCCTTCGTTTCTCATTCGCTAAAGCTCCTGCGAACGCGGGCCTCAGGAAAAGAAAGGAGACTTTCGCTCTCTTAAAAATCCATCGATTTTAACCTCCAACACCAAACATTAATAATCAACCCTAAGTTGTAATTCCATCTGTAAATCCTGACCTTTGCCAATTGTCTGTTTTTGGCAGCACATCCATGGAAAAACTCAAGGAAAACGTAAAAATCGATCTCGCTCCAATAGACCTTTCTGGTCATGAATACATAGAAATTTTCGGGGCGCGAGAACACAATCTCAAGAATATTGACACGGTAATTCCGCGAAATAAACTGGTGGTCATTACTGGTATTTCTGGCTCTGGAAAATCTTCTTTGGCTTTTGATACCATTTATGCTGAAGGCCAGCGCAGGTACATGGAAAGTTTCTCGGCCTACGCCCGTTCTTTTATTGGCGATATGGAAAGGCCCGATGTAGACAAAATTAACGGCCTTAGTCCGGTAATCTCCATCGAACAAAAGACCACCTCGAAAAACCCGCGATCTACCGTGGGTACACTTACCGAGATTTACGATTTCCTCCGTTTGTTTTATGCCCGTGCGGGCGAAGCCTATTCTTACAATACAGGCAAAAAAATGATTCGTCAGTCGGAGGATCAAGTGATTGATCACCTGATTGAGAATTTCGAAGGAAAGAAACTGATCCTTTTAGCACCAGTCGTCAAAGGTAGAAAAGGGCACTATCGCGAACTCTTTGTACAGATTCGCAAAATGGGTTTCACCAAAGTGCGTATCGATGGCGAAGTGATGGACATGGAGCCGAAGATGCAAGTGGACCGTTACAAAACCCACGATATCGAAATTGTGGTCGATCGAATTATCGCTAAGAAAGAAGACCGTTACCGCATTTCGCAAAGCGTAAAAACCGCCATGACCCATGGAAAAGGTGTTATTATGGTGAGTGATGAGAATGATCAAGTTCATCATTTCTCTAAGTATTTGATGGATCCAGAAAGCGGCTTGTCTTATGACGAACCCGCCCCAAATTCCTTTTCCTTCAATTCACCTTATGGTGCTTGCCCAAGCTGCAACGGCTTGGGAAAAGTGGAAGAAATCAGTCGTGAAGCCGTAATTCCAGACGATAAATTGAGCATTAGCCGTGGAGGAATTGCGCCCCTTGGCGACTACCGCGACATCTGGATTTTCAAGAAAATTGAGGCCATCCTCAAACGCTACAAGGTCAGCCTGAGCACTCCAATAAAGAACATTCCCGAAGAGGTAATGCAGACGCTTTTGTATGGCGATGATATCGCGGTAGCGGTTACTTCAAAGAAATATCCGGGCACGGAATGGAATACTAAGTTCGAAGGCATTATTTCCTTTCTGGAAAAACAAAAAGACGAAGGAACGGAGAAAACCCGCAGGTGGATCGAAGACTTTATGTCGATTAAAACCTGCCCTGAATGCAACGGAGCAAGGCTAAAGAAAGAATCACTGCATTTTAAAATTGCAGAAAAGAACATTTCCGAACTGGCCCAAATGGACATTGACAGCCTTTGGGAATGGTTTGAAAACTTAGAAGAGCGACTGACGGATAAGCAGAAAATTATTGCTACGGAAGTACTTAAGGAAATCAGAAAACGCATCGGCTTCTTGCTGGATGTAGGTTTGAATTACCTGATGTTGGACAGACCACTAAGAACCCTTTCTGGTGGCGAGGCGCAGCGAATTCGTTTAGCGACCCAAATTGGCACACAACTGGTCGGAGTGCTTTATATTATGGATGAGCCGAGTATTGGGCTGCATCAAAGAGACAATGTGAAGCTGATCAAAGCGCTGAAAGATTTGCGTGATATCGGCAACACGATTATCGTGGTAGAGCATGATAAAGACATGATGTTGGCTTCGGATTACATCATCGATATTGGGCCGGGCGCAGGTCGCCATGGCGGACATGTAGTGGCAGCAGGCGTACCAGATGACTTTTTAACGCAAGGCAGCACCACGGCCGATTACCTCAAAGGAATCAAGAAAATTGAGGTGCCGAAAGAAAGAAGAGAAGGCAATGGTGAAAAATTAGTGCTGAAAGGTGCGAAAGGGAACAACCTTAAAAACGTAACGCTCAAGCTCGATTTGGGTAAAATGATTTGTATTACGGGCGTTTCAGGAAGTGGAAAGTCAAGTCTAATTCATGAAACACTTTTCCCGATTCTGAATCAATATTTCTTCCGTTCCAGAAAAACGCCAATGGAGTATGAAAGCTTCGAAGGCATCAAAAATATTGACAAAGTAATTGAGGTAGATCAGTCGCCAATTGGTAGAACGCCACGTTCGAACCCCGCTACGTACACGGGTGTATTTAGCGATATCCGTTCGCTGTTTACCGAATTGCCAGAAGCCAAAATTAGAGGTTATAAACCTGGGCGTTTCTCTTTCAATGTGAAAGGTGGCCGTTGCGAAACCTGCGAAGGTGCCGGAATGAAATTAATAGAAATGGACTTTCTACCGAATGTTCATGTGCCTTGCGAAACCTGTAAAGGCAAGCGCTATAACCGCGAAACTTTGGAAGTGCGCTACAAAGGAAAATCGATTTCCGATGTACTGGACATGACGGTAGAGCAAGCGGTAGAGTTCTTCGATCATATGCCGAAAATACTCCGCAAAATTCAAACATTGAACGATGTTGGTTTGGGTTATATTTCGCTTGGTCAGCATGCCACTACGCTTTCGGGCGGTGAAGCACAACGTGTAAAATTGGCGACAGAACTTTCCAAAAAGGACACTGGAAAAACCCTCTATATTTTGGATGAACCTACTACGGGTCTCCACTTCCAAGACATTCAACACTTGCTGGATGTATTGAACAGATTGGTAGACAAAGGCAATACGGTTTTGGTGATTGAGCACAATATGGATGTAGTGAAAGTCGCTGACCATGTAATTGACTTAGGCCCAGAAGGTGGAGACAAAGGCGGAATGATTATAGCCGAAGGCACACCCGAAAAAGTAGCTAAAAGCACAAAAGGCTATACCGCTAAGTTTTTGAAAGAGGAATTGGGTAGTTATTAGTTATTGGGAAATTAGTTAAGAGTTGATCAGGATATCAGTAGTCAGTAATCCGTTGATCAGGGAATCAGTACACATAATAAAGCTAGCTTTTGGCAGTGACCTCCCCCTTTTCCTAAAAGGGGGCTAGGGGGATTAAACCTTAAATCAGAAACCAAGTTTATAAGCTAAACTATAAACTATGTCTGTTTTCTCCAGCCTGCGCAAATTTGGTAAAGTGGTTTCGCAACTCGATATCTCCGAAACGCTTGAAGCCCTAGGTAAACTCAATCAAACCGAGCTTTACCAAATCATGAAAATCATCAAGTCGAAGAATAAGGAATTTGTTCCTCCAGAAATCAATGGCGACTATTACCACCTCAGCCGTTTTCTTTCTCCAGAAGAAAGAGAAATTCAGTTGAAAGTACGTGAGTTCATGAACGAGCATGTAAAGCCCATCGCCAACGACTGCTGGAACAAAGCCAGATTTCCGATGGAGCTGATTCCCAAAATGGCAGAACTCAACATTGCTGGTCTGACTTATGAAGGATATGACAGCCCTATGGGAAGTTATTTGCTGGAAGGCTTTATCACAATGGAAATGGCCAGGGTTGATACGTCAATTTCCACCTTTTTTGGGGTGCAAAGTGGATTGGCCATGGGCAGTATTTACTTCTGTGGAAGTGAAGAACAAAAATGGAAATGGTTACCCGCCATGCAGCGAATGGAAAAAATTGGAGCTTTTGGTTTGACCGAACCCAATGTTGGTTCGGCAGTTGCGGGTGGACTGGAAACGACCTGCAAAAGAGACGGAGATAGCTGGCTGCTGAACGGTCAAAAGAAATGGATCGGCAATGCAACATTCGCTGACTTGACCATTATTTGGGCGAGAGATCTGGACGACAATCAGGTAAAAGGTTTTATTGTAGAAAAGGGAACTAAGGGTTTTAAGGCCGAAAAACAAGAAGATAAGATGGCCTTACGCACCGTTCAGAACGCGCTGATTACTTTGACTAACTGCGAGATTTCTGAAGAAAACAGATTGCAAGAATGTAATTCGTTTAAAGACACTTCTAAAGTATTAAAGGCTACCCGAGCGGGCGTGGCTTGGCAGGCGGTGGGTTGCGCCAGAGGTGCTTATGAATGTGCTTTAGAATATTCTACCCAACGTTACCAATTCGGAAAACCCATTGCGAGTTTCCAACTGGTGCAAGATTTATTGGTGCAAATGCTTACCGACTTAACAGCCATTCAGAGCATGGCTTTTCACCTTTCGAAATTACAGGATGAAGGCACAATGACCGATCAACAAGCGTCATTGGCTAAAGTAGCCTGTACAAAACACACCCGTGAAATAGTTGGTCATGCGCGTGAGATTTTTGGCGGAAACGGAATTTTGCTGGAGTACAATATTGCCCGTTTTGTAGCCGATGCCGAAGCACTTTATACTTATGAAGGCACCAAAGAAGTGAACTCGCTAATTGTGGGCAGGGACATTACCGGAATTAGCGCCTTTGTTTAATGGAAGCGCCAAACAACTGATTTACTAATCCCTAATAACTGTTCAACTCCCTGGCCTTGGGCCAATCCCCTTGCTTTATAAGCCTTAATAGCGGAAGTTTGTAGCCAGATAGGAATACATGAAGAATTACGCGGAAGACATAGACGAACAAGACGAACTTTTTGAACACCATAGAATTGTGGCCGACAAAGGCCAAGTGCCTTATCGCATCGACAAATTCTTGATGGACAGACTGCCCAACGTGACCCGAAACAAGGTGCAACAAGGGGTTAAAGATGGTTTTGTGCTCGTCAATGGCGAAGCGGTAAAACCCAACTATAAGGTACATCCGGGCGATGAAATTGTGGTGGCTTTACCCGAACCTCCGCGCGATACCGAAATTATAGCTGAGGATATTCCGCTCAATATTGTGTTTGAAGACGATCACTTGATGATCGTAAATAAAGAGGCCGGAATGGTGGTGCACCCTGCCTATAACAATTGGTCGGGTACTTTGGTAAATGCCCTGACTTACCATTTTCAGAACCTGCCTACCATGCAAAACAATGAGGGCAGACCGGGGCTCGTACACCGAATTGACAAAGATACTTCTGGATTATTGGTAATAGCCAAAAGCGAAAAAGCCATGGCTGGTTTGGCGAAACAGTTTTTCGATCACTCAATTGAGCGCACCTATTATGCTTTAGTTTGGGGTGAACCCACTGAAGAAATGGGACGGATTGATGTCAACCTTGGTCGCAGTGAAAAAGACCGTAGGGTTACCGTGGCCATTGAAGATGGAAGCCGTGGTCGCCATGCGGTAACGCACTATAAAATTTTGAAAAGGCTGCGTTATGTGACCTTGATCCAGTGTAATCTGGAAACGGGGAGAACGCATCAAATTCGAGCGCATTTGAAATACCTTGGGCATCCGCTTTTTAATGATGCTACCTATGGTGGGGATAAAGTATTGAAGGGCACTCGTTTTTCTAAGTACAAATCTTTTGTAGACAACTGCTTTAAAATTATGCCTAGACAAGCCCTACACGCAAAATCGTTGGGTTTTGTTCATCCCGTAACAGGGCAGTTTGAGCAATTCAATTCAGAATTGCCCGAAGATTTTAAAGCTGTAATTGAAAAGTGGGAGCATTACGTGCAACACAATTAATTCTTTAAGTCGCCAATCACGCCTGAGGGTTTGATCAAGTCTACGTAGTCTGTTAACTTAAGCTCCAACTCTGTTGGCCCCATTGAGTATGGTCCAATTTCATAAGCATTATAATAGAACAGTAGGCTTTTGTTCATAATGGCAAAATTGGTATTGAGCTGAAATTGGCCATCTTCGAAGAAGTAACCCTGCTCATCTAAAGGTTCGCTTGGCGGAATTTTCTTGTCCATGCGGAATTCAATTTCCGCCAACTTATTCAGCTCTTCCTCATAACCTTCCACAAGGATATCTCCTAGCTCTAACACTTTCCCCGTAGTTAAATCATAACTGCGATACACTTGCATTGAGTTGGGATGAGCACCACCCGTGAAGGTGAAAATTGTAGTAGCAGTACTGATAAAGCTTGAATCTTGATGAATGATATCGGAGCTAATTTCTAAAAGCCAGCCAGTTTTATAGTCTTTGTTTTCATCCAATATTTTTTCATACTCTAGACTCATTTCCTCAATGAGCAATTTGAAGTCATCCTTAGGTTCGCTGATAAAGGCGTAATTCAAAATATCATGTTGAATTTGTCGGTTGATCGAATCCAATACAGTGGCAGAGGCCCCGCTATCGAGAGTAGGATATTGAATTTCAATACTCAAGCATTTCTCACCCTTTCCATCTGCCGCACAGGGCCCTTTTTTTTCTGAAATTTTATTGAGCTCGTAATTGACAAAAGTAGCTTTGGGGATAGCTTGAACCACTTCTGGAGTAGTTACACTTTCCTTTTTTCCAAACTCACAAGCGGTAAGTAAAAGTAGTATTGATAAAAAACCTAAAGGTTTCATTGGGCAAATTTAAAGAGATGTGAAATTTCCTTTTTGTTGAGTTTATAGCTTTTTAGCTGTTCGTTCACTTTAATGTGAACAATGTTTTCTTGCTCTGGAAAGGACTCAAATAATACAACATTCGAAATGTCTAACTCTGTAATGGAGCTTATGTTTTTTACTTCTATATAACACCAACGAGCATCGCCCTCTAACTCGCTACCGATATA
The DNA here is from genome assembly GCF_034669765.1 of Roseivirga sp. Classification (GTDB taxonomy): domain Bacteria; phylum Bacteroidota; class Bacteroidia; order Cytophagales; family Cyclobacteriaceae; genus Roseivirga. The sequence goes on along the minus strand of NZ_JAXMOQ010000001.1, from coordinate 376,815 downwards.
GTCCAGCTTGGCCTTTTTACCATCGATGGAAATGAAGAGCTTGGCCTGAATGTATTCATTAATCAAGCTATCTAGCTTTTTTGGGTCTTTAGGTTTGTAGGTGTCGATGTAATCCATTTTATGGAAGCTTTGAAGTCCAGTGGCGAGATCGTCCATAAATATGCGTTGACTGATTTGTAGTGCCTTTGCTTCTTTGTTGTATTCCATATCACACACACTGACATGAAAAGGGTGTAAACTCCAAAAAAGTCCAATTATCACCGTATATAAAAGCTTAGCAGGCATGGATTACGCTATTTGTATGTGCTTCGAAAATTAAGTTTTATTATTGCAAAGCTAAGTGAAAATCTGTCAGCAAGTCACCAAAATACAAGAATGGATCAGTTTAAGCTTTATTTTCAACTCGGACACGAACACATCCTCGACATCTATGGTTTCGACCACATACTTTTTGTGATCGCACTTTGTGCTATTTATATGGCCCAAGATTGGAAAAAAGTGCTGATTCTAGTCACCGCTTTTACCATTGGCCATTCGATTACACTCGCTTTAAGCACTTTCGAACTAGTCAATTTTCGTACCGATATCATCGAATTTTTAATTCCCGTTACAATTTTTATTACTGCTTTCAGTAATATTATTCGAAAGCAAAACTCGGTTAAGCCTTCGGTATTGAACCTTAATTACTTTTTTGCACTGTTTTTTGGTTTGATCCATGGCTTGGGTTTTTCAAATTACTTAAAGAGTCTTTTGGGTAAAAATGAAAGTATCATTACTCAGTTATTGGCCTTCAATGTAGGGCTTGAGTTGGGTCAGGTGATAATTGTAGCCCTTTTCATGATTATTTCAGCTGTCTTTACGGGCCTTTTTAGTGTCTCAAGAAGAGATTGGAATTTGGTGGTTTCATCGGCCATCGCTGGTATTGCGATCACCATGATGATTGAGATGAAGTTCTGGTAGGCACCTTATTTGTTTTAACAGGAAAGAGATTAAACTATCTCTATCAATTCTAGAATACCTTTTATAAATTGAACCCCTATTTCTTCTATTTTTCAAATTGGAAAAGTCTTCTTTTGAGGAAAAGGGGATCGAGTAAATCATAAAAATCAAACAAACGAATGAATATGAAACGATTACTTTTCGTAGTAGCAGCGGTTGTTTTCATTTCAGGTCAATCTTTGGCCCAAGTGATCAATAGCAACCACGGTAAACGTTTTGAGCAATTGGAGCGAATGCTCCGTGACCCAAGTGTATATCGTACCGCATCTGGAGCCCCAGGTCATGAATATTGGCAACAAAAGGCAGATTACGTTATTGAAGCTGAATTGGATGATACCAATCAGCGACTGACAGGTTCTGAAAAAATTACCTATTACAACAACTCTCCTGACCCACTTGAGTACCTGTGGATTTCTTTAGACGAGAACGTAAGACAACCTGATAACCCAGTGTATAAGTGGGAAGAAAGCGCTATCCGAAACAGGATGAGCTACGACCAACTTGTGGCTTTAGATGGACATGATAACGATTGGGGTTTCCACATTACGGAGGTTAAAGATGCCAAAGGAGCCGACATGACCTACACCATCAATCAAACTATGATGCGAATTGACCTTCCTTCGCCTTTAAAGCCAGGAGATAAAATGACATTCGGAATTAAGTGGTGGTACAATACAACGCCAAGAGATGAGTCTGGCGCTAGAGGTGGTTACGAGTATTTCCCTGAAGACGGCAATTACATGTACACCATTACAGGCTGGTATCCAAGAATGGCCGTTTATTCTGATTTTCAAGGGTGGAACAACAAACAATTCACAGGACGTGGAGAGTTTGCTTTGACCTTCGGAGATTTCGATGTTAAAATGACTGTTCCGAACGACCATGTTGTAGGATCAACAGGTGTGCTCCAAAACCCGAACACTGTGCTCACTGCAGAGCAAAGAAAAAGATGGGAACAAGCCAAAAAATCAGAAGTTGAACCTGTTGAGATTGTGACTTTGGCAGAAGCGAAAGCGGCTGAAAAAGGAAAGCCAACAGGCAAGAAAACTTGGAATTTCAAAGCTGAAAACGTTCGTGACTTCGCATGGACTTCTTCTAGAAAATTTGTTTGGGATGCGATGGCCGTAACTATTGAAGGCAGAAGTGACAAGCCAATGGCGATGTCGTATTATGCGAAAGAGGCTTATGGTATTTATGCTCCCTATTCAACTAAAGCAGTAGCGCATACTTTAAAAACTTACTCTAAATACACTATTCCTTATCCATATCCAGTGGCAATTTCAGTTGAGGCTTCGAATGGAATGGAGTACCCAATGATTTGCTTTAACTATGGTAGAACGTTGCCTGATGGCACTTATCCAGAGTCGACCAAATGGGGTGCAATTGGTGTAATTATTCACGAAGTAGGCCATAATTTCTTCCCAATGATTGTGAACTCTGATGAGCGTCAATGGACATGGATGGATGAAGGACTTAACACTTTTATGCAATACCTCACCGAGCAAGAGTTTGATGAAAACTATCCTTCAAGAAGAGGGCCAGCGCATAAAATTGCTCCTTATATGGGATTGCCTAAAGATCAATTGGAGCCAATTATGACCAACTCAGAAAACATTATTGGGTTTGGTAACAATGCTTACGCGAAGGCGGCTACAGGCTTAAATATCTTGAGAGAAACCATTATGGGTCGTGAACTCTTCGACTTTGCCTTTAAGGAATATGCGCAACGTTGGGCATTTAAGCACCCAACTCCAGACGATCTTTTTAGAACTTTAGAAGACGCTTCGGCAGTAGATTTAGATTGGTTTATCAGAGGCTGGTACTTCACTATTGACAATACGGATATCGCAATTGACGATGTAAAATGGTACAAGTTGGATACTAAAAACCCAGCGGTTGAATTTCCAAGAATGAAGGCAGAAGCGGCTGAAGCTGATTATGACATTAGAAAGGATAAGAACAAGGAAGAGGGCATGACTTACTATGCTGAGAAGGATAAGGGTCTTCAGGATTTCTATTATTCTTATGACGAATTTAAAGTGACTGAAGATGCTAAAAATGCATATCAGAGATTCAGTGCTTCGTTAAGTGATCAAGAAAGAGCCATGTTGGGTAGTAACAAGAACTTCTATCAAATAGATTTCTCTAACCAAGGAGGCTTAGTAATGCCAATCATTATTGAATGGACTTACGCTGATGGTACTACTGAAATAGAGAGAATTCCTGCTTACATCTGGAGAAAGAACGAAGACAAAGTGACCAAGGCCTTTATGAAAGATAAGGAAGTGGTTCAGATTCGTATTGACCCAAAACGTGAGACAGCGGATACTAACGAGGACAACAATTACTTCCCAAGAGTAAACAAGCCTTCTCGTTTCGAGATGTTTCGAGGTGGAGGGGCTGGTGCCAGAGGCCAAGCCACTGGTTCTAATCCAATGCAAAAAGCCAACGGAGGAAATTAGACTAACCCTAATGAGAATAAAAAAAGCCCAGAGCATGTATTTGCTCTGGGCTTTTTCATTTTGCTACGTCTTTATTCCAAACTAAAGGTCGGTGATTGATTTGCTTTTTTCTTCCGCCAAAGCATTAGAATAAGTAGTATTAAGGCCGCTATAGAGCCAATGATCACAACATTCATCCAGATAGGGTTTCTGTCTTCAATAGTGATTGGAGAGCCCAATGATATGAATGCTGCCCAATAATATGGGTGTGCAGTGTAATTATCTGATTTTTGTAGATAGTCTCGTTTCGTTTGAGCAATGGCCATATTAATAGGCATTCTCTCGTTTAACAGCTTATGTGTATTTACCATTAATTCGGAAGTAACTTTATCATTTACACTCCAAAGGCTCATTACAATAGAAGGGACACCGACAAGGGCAAAACCTCGGGCAATACTAAAAGCTCCCTCTCCTCTATTAATTTCTCCTACTCCACTTTCGCAAGCACTCAAAATAGCCAACCTCGCCTGTAGTCCAGCCAAATAAAGGTCACCAGTTTTTAATATATTGTCATTGCCATTAAAAATAAGTTTCGATTCATATTTCCCAGTACTGTCAGCTACTCCGTGAATGGCCAAATGAAGCACATCATAGTCTTTTGCTGTTTTTAAGAAAACACTTTTAGAGCCTTCATTTCCAAGGTAATAGTCGCCTTCAATTTTTGATTGAAGAAACTTAATTTCTCTATCCGTTCCTGGTAGTGCTGCAAATCCTGAATCGCTATCTCCCTGACTATAGCCAATTCCAATTAGGTTTTTGGGTGCTTTTTTAGCTATTGCTTTGTTAAAATCTCGATTAGAAGAAAGCTGATAATTAATAGTATAGTCGTTAATGAGATAATGCAAGTTTTTAAATGACCTTGGATTTTCGGCTTTAGAAGTAATAAGGGTTTCAAAAGGGAGTCGTGACAAATACTCATCTGGAATAATAGTGAGATCGTTTATTGTGCCATCAAACTGATCAATTATCGGCTTCAGCAATACGCTATAGATATAGTAGGAGTTAGTATTAAAAGCCTTAAGCTTGTTTTCATAATCAGCCAGTTGAGGTCTGTTGCCAACCTCTACAATTAAATCATTAAAGGACTTCTTGAATCGTTCGTCAATATTCACACGCTCAAAAACTTGCTTGTCGGCTGATTTTCCCAGTATAAAAACTTGATTTTCTCCTACAAAAAACTCAATTATAGCCTTATTACGGCCTGTTTTGTCAAGCTGCTGATTTTTGAACACAAGGTTATCGTCATCGGACTGATCAACTAAAAAGAGAGAAACACTGTCTTTTAACTCTTTCAGTTTTTCACTCGCATTGAGTAACCGATTATTGATTCTACCTACAGAATCACTGGTAGGCGAAGACTTATCTAGAATAGAATAAAATGTGATATTTAGGCTCTCTATTTCAGTTTTTAACTGGTAAAATTCACTTCTGAGGTATTGTGGGACATTTGAATTCTGAATTTTTCCGAACTCACCTGATTGTTCTAAGAACAACACTGCTTTACTTAACCTGAAAAATTCAGAGGCATTTTCAAAGCCAATTTTTTTACTACCCAGATTGAACATCAAATATGAGGCTTCAATCCCTGCTTCATACAAGGACTTAAAGTTTTCTGACAGAAATAGCTTTCCCTCGGTTCTCATTAACTCTTGCCTACTGCCCATCAAAAGGTTGTGAGTGTTACTGGCATAAGAGCTCGCGGCCAACAAGACACTTAAACTATCCTGTAGGCTTTGGTTGTAATACCTTATAAGCGATCTGGCTTTGTCGCGCAAGGACGCCATTGCATCAATGGTTATTTTTTGGTTCTTAATTTCTGGAAACTTGAGAATGTTTGACTTATAGTATTCTGGGATACTGTTTCTTACTGCGGAATCATAATAGTCAAATGAAAGATCAGATTTGTCTAGCTCACTATACAAGGACCCCGCCACACCAAACAGGGATTCTGCCTGCTTATTAGGAAAAGTGGGTCTTAGTTCAGTCAAGATACTTTCGATCAAGACTTTCGCTTCATCGTATTTTTCTAGACTTAAAAGCCCATTAGCAATATTGATTTTTTGTTGAATAATGAAGCGAGAGTCACCAGAATTTGTGTTGATAATTTCTTGGAGACTTTTAATAGACTCTTCATATTTTCTTAACCCCAATAGAATCGCTGCTCTAAGCGATTTCATTCCAATAATTTTACCTTTTACACTTTGAGTTTCACTTGGAGAAAGTACTCCAAAGAACTTAGTTATATTTTCAGTTTCATCAAGTAGTTCGTTACAAACCCTTAAGCCTCTTTCGAAGTCCTTCATTCTATAAAGTACATTTCCTAAATTGAATCTAGAGTCTATATATCGTGACTTTAGTACCGAATCGTATTTCTCTTTAGAATAGGCCACTTCTTCAATCGCGTAAGCTAAAGCTTGTGCATAATCCCCCTTTTGCATATACACTTTCGCATAGTCGTTCATTAAGTATAGAATATCATCAGGGTTTGTTTTAGGTTTACTTAAACGCTCCTCCATTCGTTCATCTAAGTACTTTGTTAAAGTGTCTAGATTCATTTCACCATAACTGTAGGCATAGTATTTATACTCGATTAGATCATGATAAAAAGTAGAGTCGTAGTTATTCGAGGACTTATAAACGGCTTGGGCAGAATCTAAATCTGAGCCAGCCGCATAGAAGTTGGCAATTTTGTGTTCAATATAACCTCTTCTAAAATATGCCCTTGAAAGTAAAAAGTGATTTGTGGGTAAATGATCTTTGGCTGTTTCAATTGACTTTGTTGCGGAAACTAAGGCCAAAGAATCCCTTCTTAAGCTCCATAATATTGTGGCATTTCGCTCCAAAAGATAAGAGAGTGATTCATAATCTTTTTCTTCTTCAAGACGGGGCAGAACCGATTGAATATATTCTAAACTCTTAGCGTTCTTGGAAGATGGGTTTTGTCGATCCTCTTTGAGCTTTTCATTTAGTTGGTCAACCCAAGAGTTCTTGAGTACAAAGGGGGTTTTTATTTTGTTAAAATCACTTTGCTGTGCTCCTAATGGGGCGCAAAGAGATATCAGAAAAAGCCAGCTTAGAAGAGTAGCTTTAGAATAGCATCTCGTTAGTGGAGACATTACATTGTGTTGAGTAAAGTAAATATCATGAAAAATAGGAAGATTAGGCTGTAGTTCCAAATAGGGGAAAGCCACAAACTTTTCGACTAAAGAAGAGTTAATCGGTTATGAAAATCAAAATATCCACAAAGGTAGGTCAAGACTTGACGAATGTAAAGGATGGATTTAACGAAAGACTCTTTATTAACTTAAGCCCCCCTTTTCCAAAAGTTGAGTTAAATCGATATGATGGTTGTGAGCCAGGCCATATTGTCGCACTCTCACTTAATTTTGGTATATTCAAACAAGAGTGGGTAAGTGAAATTGTAGAGCAAACCGACTCTGAGGAGCTCTTTGAATTTATTGATGTTGGTAGAACGCTTCCTTCTTTCATAAAGAAATGGAAGCATAGGCATACAATTAAGGCTATGAAATCGGGGTCAATGATTATTGATGACATTGAATATTCAACACCATTTGCATTCTTAAACTATATCTTATACCCGTTAATTTACTTGCAATTTTTATATAGAAAACCAATATATAAAAAGCGGTTTAGAAACTGAGAAAATACAACCTTTATTGGATTGGTAAGGGTTTACGTTTTTCAGAGTGTTATTTAATTGATTCATTCAGAACACAAGACACCCACTCATATGAAATATCTGCCAATTATACTTTTCTCCGCGCTTCTCTTCCATATCACAAATATCAATGCTCAGAACTCAATTGGTTTCGGACTAGAAAACGGAGCCAATAGGGTCTCGTTGTCTTTCAAGAGTGAGAGCAATCTGATGATTGTTCCGATTAAAATCAATGAGCAAGGCCCATTCAATTTTATCTTAGATACAGGCTCTGAATCAGGGATGATTTTTGATAAACTTATCATAGGAGAGAACAATTTGGTGAACGCTAGAACAATTCCAATTTATGCTGCAGATGGCAATAAAGTAACAGACCTTTGGGTTGCGAATGACATCAGGGTAAATTTTGCAGGAGTACATGGAAAAGATCAATCTATGCTAGTCCTTCAGAATAATTTTGTAGATATAAAAAACGTGCTAGGAGTTGAAGCACATGGAATCCTTGGGTCAGAAATCTTCAATCGCTTTGTTGTGGATATAGATTATTCAGAAAGAAGAATTAACCTGACACACCCGGAAGACTTTAAACGCCTAAAAAAGTATAAAAAAATCCCGATCACGATTGAGAATTTTCGTCCATATGTAAATGTAACAGTAAAGCAAAAAGGAGAAAAAGCCATCACGGTGAAATTGCTTATTGATACAGGGGCTAGCAGTGCTCTTTTCCTTGATGCGGGTTCAAATGATGATATTGTTTTACCTGAAAGAACGCTTGAACATACCATTGGAAGAGGGCTTGCAGGAATTGTTAAAGGAAAAATAGGTAGGGTAAAGAAGGTAAGACTGGGTAAGTATAAATTCAAGAAAGTACTAACTTCTTATCCTGATAACTGGGGTCTGTCTAAACCTGACACTGAAAGAAAGAAAGAAGATATTAGGTATGGAACAATTGGTTCCGACATTCTCTCTAAATTCCATGTAATCTTCAATTATAATGAAGGGTATATGTACTTAAAGCCAAACAATAACTTTCGTGAAAAATTTAAATTTAATACCGTTGGTATGAATGTAATGGCCTTCGGTGAGCGACTTAATGAGTATTATGTAAATGATATTATTGATGGTTCACCTGCAGATAAAGCTGGACTAGAGATTGGAGATGAAATTATTGCAATGAATAATAACCCTGCCTTTTTTTATAAATTGGATGAAGTGGTTTCTGTTTTAAAACGTACCCCTGGAGAAAGACTTAAGTTAATTATACGCAGAGATGGTGAGCTAATGCAGTTCAACCTAAAACACAAGCGACTACTTTAAAAAAAACAGGGCTACCAAAAGGCAGCCCTATTCAAATAGAATAACGGATTTGAATTACTTTGGGTCAAGAATGTTACTCACCTTTTCCAATGCATCTTCTAAATGTATTTTCGACATTCTATCAGAAGTTCTTGGAATAGCAGTTTTGATTCTAGCCTGCAAAGTTTTCAGTTCTGCTCTCGCTACTGAACTAATATCAGATTGGGTCTCATCGTTCATTAATGTTGCCATTCTGTCGATATAACCACTCTGCAAGTTTCTTCTATAAGTATCAATTGTTTTACCAGCTGACAATTCAGACCAGATACCGTTTCTAACATCGCTGAATAATTCAAGCATTCCGTAAGCAGCGTTTCCGTTTAAAGCTTCGTTTTCAATAACTCTACCTAGTTTTCTTGGTTCTAAAACGGAGTTTAAAGTCCTCACTTGCATAGATTTCATAGCAGTAACAGCACCATCATCTTGAAGTCTGTTCAAAATTTCATTGTCAAGAATCCATTTTGGAGTATTGAACAATTGATCGTTTAAGAACTTAACGGCCTCTTTTTGTTTGGCTTTTGGAGCGTGCGTATAAACCGCACCTTCTTGGTCAACTGTTTTGTAATCTTCTTTTACGCCACCAACATAACGCCCAACATGACCCATGTATCGGTTGAACTGAGACTGAACCTCTCCATACATTTCTTCCAATTCTGTATAATCAGAACCTTGTACATAAGTCCATTTTTTCAGGTTGTCCATGATTATTTTCAGGTTTCTGATTCCGTAATCACTTGCCTTCATCGCATCATCACCTAAGTCTTCGCTTTGAGCCGTGTAATCATTGCTGTTACCTTGACGTCCATATCTGTAAAGTGGGTCACTGTTTTTATCTTCGATCCACTTTCTTAAAGTTGGTAGTTCAGCCTCTGGGCTATTTGCCTCTAAAATTGGTCTATAACCCCATGCGATTGAGTATTTATCATACACTCCCACTTCTGGCATTAAAGCAACTCCCTTATCTTCTGGTTGTGCTATGTAATTGAAACGCGCATAATCCATTAGAGATGGAGCTGTACCCATTCTTTTGGTGAAATCGGCAGACCTCAATGAATCTACAGGGTAAGCATTACTTGAGCCGAAGTTATGTGGTAAACCTAAAGTGTGACCTACTTCATGAGAAGACACGAAACGGATCAAACGAGACATTACTGCATCGTCAAATTCTGGGCTTTGTGCTTGAGGGTTGATTGCAGATGTTTGAACAAAGAACCATCTTCTCAATAAAGTCATTACGTTGTGGTACCAGTTGATATCACTTTCTAGAATTTCACCAGAACGAGGATCACTTACGTGTGGTCCGTTTGCGTTTGGAATTGGAGAAGCTAAATATCTAACAACAGAATATCTAACATCTTCTGGGCTCCAATCTGGATCTTCTTCTGGTGTCGGAGGTGTTTTAGCAATAATGGCATCTTTGAAACCAGCAGCTTCGAAGGCTACTTGCCAATCTTCAATACCATCTTTAATCGCTTTTACCCACTTTTCAGGAGTTGCTCTATCGATATAATAAACGATTTGTTTCTTAGGTACAACCAATTCTCCTCTACGGAATTTAGCCATGTCCTCATCTCTTACTTCAAGTCTCCATCTGTCCAAGTATCTTACGTCTTTTGATTGCTGAACGTCTAAGCCATAATCAGTTGTTCCTCTAGCAAACCAACCAACTCTTTCATCATAAAGCCTTCTTTGCATTGGCACTTCAGGCAAAAGAATCATTGAGTTACTCATTTCAATAGTAATGGCTCCGTCTTCTCTAGAAGATGGAGAATCACCCGCTAGGTATGTTTTAACGTGTCTAAGCTCAATGTTTTCTGGATAGCTGCTCACTCTAGTTACATAAGAGCGATCGTTGTCCATTCTTGAAACTTTGTATTGGGTTCTTGAACGCTGAGGTATGCCAAGCGGCTTAATGTCGCTAGTCAATAATGACGAAGCATCAATCACTACACCGTTACCATTTTTAGATAAAGCTTCAACTTGGAAAGACGCCAAGATTGGGTCTAAATTTGAATTTTTAACTGCTTCGCTAATTGGGAGGTCATCATCCGCTGTTACTTGAGTTGAGATAATTTTGAGGAGAATTTTATTCTCATAACGCTCCCATCTTAGCATTAATGTGCTTGTTTTTCCACCACCAAAACCAATGCCTGAAGCTGTCTTGGCAATTCGGGAAACCATAAGCATATCTCTTTTCAAGAGGTCATTAGGAATCTCAAAAAAGTATTTATCTTCAATTTTGTGAACCTTAAAAAGGCCATCATCTGAAACGGCATCTTTTGTGATTACCTCATCATAAGGCTTTGGATCACCTTTTTTAAGTTTAGGCTTAGGATCTTGTTTTGGCGCAGCGGCAGCTGCGGCTGCTTTTTCAGCTGCTTCTCTTTTTTCCTTCCTAGTTTGCCCATAAGAGTTATCTGCGAACCCTGTGAGCAAAAATAAGACGGCCACAGCAACCAAAAACGGCCTTTGTGCAATCATTTTAATCTTTTTCATTCCTTTAGTGGTTTAATAATTGTGGCTTAAGCTAATTGCTTATGTTATACGGTTCAGCCTATATTACTTGAAAGGTGCTTTGCAATTATAAAAGGGGAATGTAAAATTGAAAAAAATAGCAATTATTGGTGGAGGTTTAGCGGGTTTAGTGAGTGCTGTACGACTTTCCCGAATGAATTTTGAAGTTTTGCTCTTTGAAAAAAGGCAGTATCCCTTCCATAAAGTCTGTGGTGAATACCTTTCAAACGAGGTTCTAGACTTCATGAATAGGGAAGGACTTCTGCCTACAAACTATGATTTTCCGCAGATCAATAAGTTTCAAATCAGTGCTTTGGCCGGCCAGTCCTTAACAATGCCACTTGATTTGGGTGGCTTTGGTATTAGCCGCTTTGTGCTCGATGATTTTTTGGCGAATAATGCCAGAGAATCTGGGGCTCAGATTATTGAGAATACATCCATAAGCGAAGTAGCGTTCATAGAAAATCAATTCGAACTAAAGTCTATTTCAGGTGAAGTTTACCATGCCGATTTGGTGATAGGAGCCTATGGTAAAAATGGGGTGCTGGACAAAAAACTTGAGCGGAATCATTTGAATTATGAAGCTCCTTTTATTGGCGTAAAACACCACATCAAAACGGATTTCCCAAGAGATTTAGTGGCCTTGCATAATTTCGAAGGAGGTTATTGCGGCATCGTTGCCATTGAAAATGATCAATTTAACCTCTGCTATTTAGGTAGAAGAGAAGATTTGAAAAGAGCAGGTTCCGTAGAAGAAATGGAAGCACAGGTGCTTAAAGTAAATCCATTTCTAAAATCCATTTTTGAGAATGCTGAATTTGTCCACGAAAAACCTGTGGTCATAAATGCTTTTTCCTTCCGTCCCAAAAAGTTAATCGAAAACCACATTCTGATGTCTGGAGATACGGCCGGTTTGATTACTCCTTTGTGCGGTAACGGAATGGCCATGGCAATTCACTCCGCTAAAATCCTCTCTGATACGATTGCTGAACATGCGAGCTCAGAGCAATGGGATAGACAAGGGCTGGAAGCAGCTTACACGGCCCGGTGGAATGCGACTTTCAAAAGACGGCTTTGGGTGGGCAGAAAAACACAGTCCTTCTTTGGTTCAAAATGGAGCAGCAAGGCAGCCCTTTTGGTAATGCAGCGCTCACCATGGCTTGCAAAAAAGATTATGAAAAACACCCACGGAAAACCGTTTTAGTATTGACCGACTGCCGTTAAAATATTGGTGGAACCTAGAAAAAAGTAGAGAAAAAACCCACCCAAACAGGTGGCCGAAATGAAATTAAGCCACATGGTGTTTTTGTAATTCGCCTTGCTTTCATTTTTCAACACTGCCAAAAACCAGCCTACAAAAAAGAGAACAATCGGAATCATTGCGAGAATAAACGTCCACCCGTATTTGGTTTGATGATAGGCATCAAAATAGACGAAATAGAGCACTGATGCCATCACAAAAAAGACAGCAGTGAACAGGAAAGTGCCTCTAATTCCCAACTTAATACTGAGCGTTTTATCACCTCTTTTGGCGTCTTCTTCATGTTGATAAATTTGGGTCATAGGATAAGCGCCCCAAAGAATTACAGAGGCTAAAAGCCCAGGTATAAATACATGAGGTTTTAAAATATGGCTGAATTCAAAATTATTCAGACCAATGTAAATGATCCAAACTACCCAAGCGCCTTGAAAAAGCCCCGCGATGAACCAACTTAGGAAAGCGTACTTTTTTAGTCGAATGGAAGGATGGCTGTAAGCCCTTGATACTAGAATATAGACAAGTAGCATTAGGGTCAATGTCCAGTTGTTTTTGAACTGCCAAATGGAAAGTGAAATTCCAATAATGTCGAAAAGCCAAGCCATATAAAGCAGGTTTTTATCTACTGGAGGAGGGTTTTTCAGGCCTCCAATGCTTTTTTCATCCTTATCGAAATAGCTGTTGAAAGCATTACTCGCAGGGTAAATAAAAAGGTGAAGTATGATAAAAAGCCAGAGTAGACTAGGCTCACTTAGGTTGGGGCTAATAGAAATTCCAAAGAAATAGATAGGGAGAAGAAAGTAGCTAAATGGAATTCTTAAATGTAACCAAGTTGACTTTTTAAACATATGTGGAAGTTATACTGAACAATTTAGCGGAAAAAAGGATAATATAGAACGTGAGATCAATCATATCAGCCATAGGCACAGCAGTTCCTGAAAACAAAATTTCTCAAAGTGAAATCTTTGAATTCATGGCGAACGCCCATGGATTTGAAGATAAGGATAAAACCCGATTAAAGGCGCTTTATAGGGCCAGCGGAATTCAAACCCGTCATTCTGTAATTCCAGATTACAGTAGCCTAAATATGGAAGACTGGAATTTCTACCCAAAAAGTAAAGACCTCAGTCCTTTTCCAACGACTCATGAACGATCGCTTTTGTACAAAAATACAGCTCCAGATTTGGCCATGCAGGCAGTGAAAAACTGCATTAAGAAATCGAATGTAAAGCTTGACGAAATCACTCACTTAATTACCATAAGTTGCACTGGAATGTACGCACCTGGTTTGGATATTGACATGGTCAATGGACTGAAGTTAAGACCAGATGTTCAGCGTACGTGTATTAATTTTATGGGCTGCTATGCGGCCATAACGGGCATTCGAACTGCCGATGCTTTTTGCAAAGCCGATCCAAAGGCTAAAGTTTTAGTGGTTTCGACAGAGCTTTGCACGATTCATTTTCAGAACAATCCAGACGAGGATAATTTACTGGCAAACGCCCTTTTCAGCGATGGAGCTGCCGCCCTTTTAATGACCTCTTCGGAACAAGGGAATAAAGGATTATCACCTGTCGCTTTTCATAATCAAATTCTGAACGATGGTGGCGAGAACATGGCTTGGAACATTGGCGATTTCGGTTTCGAAATGAAGCTTTCTTCTTATGTGCCTACGCTTATTGAATCGGGCATTGCTGGAATGATTGATCAACTGAAAAAGAAAATGGGAGGAAGTTCTATTCAGCAATACGCCATTCACCCAGGGGGGAAGCGGATTTTAGAAGTGATTGAGCAAGAACTAAATCTTGACAAAAACGATAACCGTCATGCCTATGAGGTACTCCAGAACTATGGAAACATGTCGTCAGCTACTTTAATCTTTGTTTTAGAAAAGTTGATGGAAGAGAAACCCCAAAAAGGAGAACATTGTCTTTCCGTAGCTTTTGGCCCCGGCCTGACTTTGGAGTCGATGGTGTTAGAGGTTTGTTAGCTCATAAATTATATCTTAATTCATAATAAATCTCGCCTGTGCTTAAAAACCGATCATACGAAGAAGAATTAATGGATGACCTCGAAGCTTCTGGCGAAGTAATTCCGCAGACGCTAAAGGAGTTAGAAACCATCAATAAATGGCTCGGTGGAAATTTTGTGACCATTAATGGTTTGGATCAGCTCGTTCGGTCAAAAACGAAGGAGAAACTTGTGATTGCCGACTTGGGTTGTGGCGGAGGCGATATGCTAAAACTTGTTGCACAGTGGGCAAAGCAAAGAAAGCTAGAAGTTGAACTGGTTGGCTTTGATGCCAATCCCGCTATTGTGGAATACGCGATTGATAATTGTAAGGCCTACCCGAATATTCGTTTCGAAGTGTGTGATATTTTTTCAGAAACATTTAAAGAAAGGCAATTCGATGTTATTCTTTGTACGCTCTTTACACACCACTTTACCGATGAACAACTCATCAATATTTTTAATCAGTTTAAGACTCAAGCAAAAAAAGGGACGGTAATTAATGATTTGCATCGCCATGGCTTGGCTGAGTTTTTAATCAAATGGCTGACTCACTTTTTCTCTAAATCTGAAATGGTGAAGAACGATGCTCCGCTTTCGGTAAGGCGGGCCTTCAAAAAAGCAGAGCTAGAGAAAATCATGAATCAAGCCGAGATTCCGTTTTTCAAGTTGCGCTGGATGTGGGCGTTTAGGTGGCAGTTGATTTTTTAGTTTTCGAAGTAAAGAACCCTCCAAGGGTTTCAAACCCTTGGAGGGTTGACATATTTAGCTTTCCACCCAACTCACTTTTTCTTCAATTGGGCCGCGTTTTCCTGCTGGCCATTTGTCCGTTTTTAAGTTTCCTACATAGAGAAACCCGAGTAGTTTATCTTCGGCACCCAAGCCAAAAAAGCTTTTGGCTTCTTCTTTATAAGTAATTCCGCCCGAGCCCCAATAACAACCAATGCCATGTGCGGTAGCCGTTAAATACATGTTTTGCACGGCACAGGCCACAGCCGCAACTTCTTCGATTTCTGGTACATAGGCTTTTGGGTCGCGTTTCATGCCAATGGCTATAATATGCGAAGCCATCAATGGCTTGGTGGCCAGTTTTTCAAATTTTGATGCATCAAAATTGCCAGCCTTTGTGGAAAGTTCTTTATAAAGCTCCGATTGAAAAGTAGCAAGTTTCTTCAAGCCTTCGCCCTTGAAAACCACAAAGCGCCAAGGCTCGGTGAGTTTATGTGTGGGTGCCCAATTGGCATTCTCCAGCATTTCTTTAATGATGGTGTCATCCACGGGCACATCGGAATACATGGCTGGATATATAGATCTGCGGTTTCGGAGCAGGTTATTGGTTTCTTCTATCGAAAATTTCATATCGTTCTAACTTAAAAAACTGAAAACAGATTGAGTATGATGTGTGTGCTTTTTCAAACAGGCTATTCACACAACACTTTCTCGTCTCATAAATTCCATCCTTAAAGTGACTTTTGATTAAGCCTTCGTCAAAGGAGTATTAAAGGTAGAAAAATACATGATCGTTTTAGATAAAGCATGGTTTGGTATTGATATGCTTCCGCAACCAACGGACTCCACTTGTGGGCCCACTTGCTTGCAAGCAGTATATCAATATTATGACGACTACATCTCCTTAACCGATGTTATAGGCGGAGTTAAGGAACAGAAAAGCGGAGGCACATTGGCGGTAAATTTAGGCAATCATGCTTTAAAGCGCGGTTACAAAGCCACACTTTATACCTATAACCTCAACCTATTCGATCCGTCATGGTTTGATGCAGATGCGTCCGATTTACTTCAGAAATTAGCTTTGCAAAAAAAGTACAAACCGCAACGCAGAATTCAGTTTGCCTCGGTAGCTTATATGAAGTTTCTGAAAAAAGGAGGGGAAATCAAGTTTCAAGATTTGAGTCCAGACTTGATCAAGAAATTCCTCTTCGCTAAGCAACCAATTTTAACAGGCTTAAGCGCCACTTATTTGTATGGCAGCAAACGTGAAATTGGCGAAACGGTAACCGAATATGACGATTTGAGAGGCTTGCCAGTGGGTCACTTTGTGGTACTGAATGGTTATTCTGAAGAAACGGGAATGGTATCGATTGCCGACCCACTAAAGAACAATCCAATGAACAACGGTGAGCAACACTACAAAGTAGAAATTCATCGCCTGATCAATGCGATTATGTTGGGGATAGTAACCTACGATGCCAATTTATTAATTATTGAACCAAGAGATAAAAACCAGTAATGTCGAAACTAATAGTTACAGAGAACCCAAAGAAATGGAATTTTGATATTCCTGGCGTAGAGGTTATTTCCGCCAGAGAATACTTTGCAAACGAAGGATTAAGACACCTGAACAAGGTTAAAGTGATTAACCTCTGCAAATCTTATCAGTACCAAAGCACGGGATATTACGTGTCGCTTTTGGCGGAAGCCAGAGGCCATAAAGTATTGCCAGAAGCTTCCACTATTCAAGACTTCCGCTACCCGGCCATGATCAAGGACGATGCGCAGGATTTTGATGAAGTGATTCAGAAAACCTTTAAAGGGAGTACAGAAACTAAAGTTGAACTTAGGATATATTTCGGTTTTACGGGCAGTGCACACACCACTAAACTGGGGCTGTTGCTTTTTAACCTTTTTCAAACGCCAATTTTAAAAGTGGTTTTTGTAAAGAAAGAAAAATGGGCATTGGAACAACTTAAGCCGCTCAATATTCATGACTTAACCGAAGAAGAACGCAGCACTTTAAGTGGGCAACTTGGTCTTTTTCTCACCAAAAAAATGGTGGTGAGAACGAGTAATCCAAGAAGAAAATTCGATTTGGCAATTTTGATCAACCCAGAAGATGATAATCCACCATCGGATGCGAAAGCATTACAGAAGTTTGTAAAAGCCGCGGAAAAAACGGGTTTCAATACTGAGATAATTACCAAAAACGATTATGCTAGACTTACGCAGTTCGATGCGCTTTTCATAAGGGAAACCACGAACGTAAACAACCACACTTTCCGCTTTGCTAAAAAAGCCGAGGCTGAAGGCTTGGTGGTTTTTGATGACCCAATGTCGATTTTGAGATGCACCAATAAAGTGTATTTGAACGAGCTGATGACCAGCAATAAAATCCCGGTGCCGAAATCGACCATTATTTCAAGAGATAATTCAACACCAGAGACTGAAAAATTGCAGTTCCCTTTCATTCTGAAAGAACCAGATGGTGCCTTTTCACGCGGTGTAAAAAAGGTGAAAAATAAAGAAGAGTTGAAAACACTTCTAAAGGGCTTTTTCAAAGGGTCAGAATTGCTGATTGCGCAAGAATTTATGCCAACGCCTTTCGATTGGAGGGTTGGGATTATCAATAACGAACCGCTTTATGTGTGTCGCTATTACATGGCGCGCGATCACTGGCAAATTGTAAACTGGAAAGAAGGTGATAAGCAGGTACTTGGAAATGCCGACACTTTAGCGGTAGAACAAGCTCCTGTAGGTTTATTGCAAACCGCATTAAAAGCTACAAAACTGATTGGTAACGGACTTTACGGAGTGGATATCAAAGAAGTGAATGGGAAATTCTACGTCATAGAAGTAAACGACAACCCGAACATTGATTCGGGTGTGGAAGACAAGATTATTAAGAACAAGCTCTACGAACGCATAATGGAAATTATGCTGGAGCGCATAAAAATGAAATAAGTAAAATGAGCAATACAAACCGCCTGCATCTGTTCGAAGCATTTGGAATAGAGCTGGAATACATGATTGTGGATATAGACACCCTCAATGTGAAGCCAATCGCAGACGAGGTGTTCAAATCTTTGACCGGAGAATACACCGGAGAAATAAATATGGGGCCAGTAACTTGGTCCAACGAATTGGCTTTGCACGTGCTTGAACTTAAATGCTCGTACCCAACCAAAGATTTGGTGCAACTGGGCGTAGATTTTCAAGAAGCCATTGAGCAAATGAACGAGCTCTTGAGCACTTTTCATGCACGATTAATGCCAACGGCTGCCCATCCTTGGATGGATCCTGAAACGGAATCTTTCCGTTGGACGCATGACAATGGTGAAATCTATGCCGCCTACGACAGGATTTTCAACTGTAAAGGTCACGGCTGGAGCAACTTGCAAAGCACGCACATTAACCTGCCCTTTTATGACGATGAGGAGTTCTCAAAACTGCATGGTGCCATTCGTTTGATTTTGCCTTTGCTGCCTGCTTTATCGGCCAGCTCGCCTATTATTGGGGGTAAGTTTACCAACTTTTTAGACAAACGTTTAGATTACTATCAGAACAATCAAAAGATTATTCCTTCCCTTACGGGGAAGGTGATTCCGGAAGCTATTTTCTCTAAAAGGACCTATAGAAAATACATTTATAGCCAAATTGAAGAAGACATTGCTCCACATGATCCAGATGGAATTTTAGATCCAATTTGGTTGAACTCACGCGGAGCCATTGCTCGCTTCGATCGTGGTGCGATTGAAATCAGAATCATTGATATTCAAGAATGTCCAGCCGCAGACTTGGCCATCGCTAACTTGGTCATTGCCTTTTTACAAATGCTTACGGAGGAGAAAATCATGACTACCGAAGTGCAGCATGAATTTAAAACCACCGACTTACAAGCCATTTTCAAGGGAGTAATTAGGCATGGTGAAAACACGGTAATCAACGACAAGGAATACCTAAAAGCTTTTGGTTTTAATCCTTATGAGGAAGTCACCGCTGGTGATTTCTGGAGGAAAATGCTGATCAATTTACATGTAATGTACCCTGAAAGGCTGGCGCCTTGGTACGAACAAATCCATATGATTTTAGATCAGGGAACTTTGGCCAGTAGGATTTTGGCCAGCACCAACGAAAACTACGAGCACAGTAATCTGAAAATGGTGTATCGTGAATTGACCGACTGTTTGGAAAACAACCAAATGTTTGATCCATGTCTGGAAGGAGCATTTTAATTAGCTGCGAACATGCGGGTAACGAATTGCCTGAGAGTTATAAATACTTATTTAAAAGAGGGAAAGAGGTGTTGGAGTCGCACCGGGGTTGGGACCCTGGTGCTGCTATTCTTGCCAGTTACCTTGGGGTGGAGTTGGCCGTTCCGGTTTTTATGCACCCCACTTCTCGGTTATTGGTAGAGGTGAACCGGTCTTTAAACCACCCTCACCTCTTTAGTGAATTCACCATTGAGCTTGAGTCTTCGGTAAAGCAGTTTTTGCTCAATAAATACTATCGCCCTTACCGGAATGCAGTAACCGATTGGATTAAGCGTGAAACAGATGCCAAAAATGAAGTAGTTCATTTTTCCATACACTCATTTACGCCAGTTTGGGAAGGCAAAAAACGCCCCACCGATATCGGTATTCTCTTCGACCCAAAAAGAAGGTTGGAGAATAAAATAGCATTGGAGTTAATGGAGAAACTTAGAGCGTTAGCGCCTCTACTTACCATCGACCTGAACGAGCCTTATAAAGGCACTGATGATGGTTTTACCACCACTTTACGCAAGAAGTTTGGCGTTAAAAGCTACTCAGGTATCGAAATCGAAGTCAACCAAAAGTTCTTCTTTAATAAGGAGTTGGACTTTGTTAAAAGTGTTCTCTCGCCTGCATTAAAAGGCCTTGAGTGATAATGTGTAACTAATGCCGTTTTTTTATGGAAATGGCGCTATCTATTCATTTCTAGGAATGGTTTGAGACGAATCATTTACTGGTAGTCTGGCTTAAATACTAAATGGAATTTGATAATGTCTGCGTTTTGAAACCCCTATATTTGTAAGGTTAAGAAAACAGACCATGCAGCAACTACTTCAAGATGTTATCGTGCTTGCCAAAGAAACCGGAGAATTCATTCGGCAAGAATCCAGAAAATTTGACCATTCTAAAATTGAATACAAAGGGAAGAACGACCTTGTTTCTTATGTAGACAAAGAGGCGGAAAAGCGAATTGTTGCTGGCTTAAGTAAAATATTACCTGGTTCTGGCTTTATAGCCGAAGAAGGCACCTCCACTAAAAAATCGGATACCTATAATTGGATTGTTGATCCGTTAGATGGCACCACCAACTTTGCACACGGCATTCCTGTTTTTGCAGTATCAATTGCCTTGATGAAGCGTAATGAACTAACATTGGGCGTTGTGTATGAAATCAACCGCGATGAGTGTTTCCATGCTGTAAAAGGGCAAGGCGCATTTTTAAACCACTTTCCTATTACGGTTTCTCCCATAAAGACTTTAGACAAATCATTATTGGCTACGGGTTTTCCTTATTACAACTTTGAGCAGATGTCTCAGTATTTGGTCATTCTCGATGAATTTATGAAATCTACCCATGGTTTACGCAGAATGGGCAGTGCTGCAGTAGATTTAGCCTACACCGCTTGTGGTCGTTTCGAAGGATTTTTTGAGTACAATTTACAGCCTTGGGATGTAGCAGCAGGTGCCTTAATTGTAAAAGAAGCAGGGGGAATGGTGAGTGATTTTAAGGGAGGAGATGACTATATTTTCGGAAGGCAAATCATTGCTGGCAACGAAGTACAACCTGCCATGCAACAGTTAATTCAAGAGCATTGGTTTTGATAACAAGGAGTGATGCATGTCTTTATTTGGAATAATTCTAAATAAAACCGAACTTCGCCAGCGAGTTTTGGGTTAACCTTTCAAAAGATCAGCAAAATGCAAGAGGTAATTGTAGGGATAGTGTTTTTAGTAGCGGTACTCTTTATTGGGAGGCACTTTTATCACCAATATAAATCTGACAAAGGCTGTCCGAAAGGTTGCGGCTCATGCGATATTTCTAAAGAGGTGAAGAAGTTGGACTTTAAAATGCCTGAGCATCTTAAGAATTAAGCCCAAACCCTTGTTCCTTCAGAACAATTCTTACACATTTCAATTTCACTTCTGGATTTAATCAGCGACTGACGAAAATTCTGATAAGCTTTTCCTTTCCAAACCTGTTCAAAACTTTCGGCTTGCATACTGCCTAATTGGTAATGCGCATCCTTATCGAAACAGCAGGGTACTACTTTACCGTCCCAAGTGATTACACAGGAGTGCCACATTTTCCAACAATGGTCGAGTAATCGGTTTTTGATCTCCCATTTCCCATTGGCCTTTTGGCGGTAACGTGCGTACTTCTCAATTGTAGGTATTAGCTCAGAACCGTTTTCGTAATCGTAAATTTGGGCAGTTTTAAAAGCGACTTCGTCCACACCCAATTCTTTGGCCAGTTTTTGCACATCGTCTAACTGATGCTGGTTTGGCTTTACCACCAAATATTGAAAAATGACATGTGGGGTTTTACTCTTCAACTCCTTCTTCCAACGGATAATGTTCTTTGTGCCCTCAATTACCTTTTCCAGTTTCCCACCAATGCGGTATTGCTCATAAGTTTCTTGTGTGGTGCCATCAATGGAAATAATAAGTCGATCTAAACCAGACTCCACTGTAGCCTTTGCATTTTTATCGTGGAGGTAATGGGCATTGGTCGAAGTGGCCGTATAGATTTTCTTTCGCGAAGCATATTTTACATGGTCTAAAAAGCTGGCATTTAAATAGGGTTCACCCTGAAAATAGAAAATAAGATAGGTAAGCCGAGGTGCTAGTTCGTCAATGGTTTTTCGGAAAATTTCATCGGTGAGCATTCCCGTATCGCGTGAAAAACTGCGTATTCCACTCGGGCATTCAGGGCAACGCAAGTTACACGAAGTGGTGGGCTCTAAGCTAATACTAGTGGGCATTCCTAAATGGTTTGCCTTTTTTGTGATTTTTGAAAGCCAATAGCTACCCACTAACTGGAACATATTCCATAACCGAAGGGGCGTCAGTTTTGATGCATAATTTAGCCCATCGGTGAAATTTCTGTTCATAGCGTCAAATTAGGTTGGCAAAGTTCACTTTCAAAACCGATATGGGTTTTTAATCAAATAAGTCTCTTTATCTTCGTACAACACAATCTTATTACGAATGAAGCGGTTAGTACTTTTTTTCAGTTTACTCCTTTTTGTTTTCAGTGCGCAGGCGCAGTTTCCACGACTTTCCGGCCAAGCTGAAATCAGTATTATCACCATTGGCCCAGGGGCTAATTTGTATGATAGCTTTGGTCACGGTGCTATTCGAATTCAAGATTCATATTTGAGTTTTGATAGGGTCTATAACTATGGGACATTTGATTCTTTCGAAGACGGTTTCTACTTAAAGTTTGCTCAGGGTAAGTTAAATTATAAACTGTCAATTCAGGATTTCAAACGTTTTTTGGGGAATTATCAAGCCCAAAACCGATGGGTAACCGAACAAGTTTTGAGCCTTAGCCAGGCAGAAAAACAGCAAATATTTGAGTTTATAGAGAACAACGCCATTCCTGAAAACGCTTACTATTTATACGATTTCTTCTATGACAACTGCGCCACCAAGTTGCGCGATGTGGTGAGCAATGTTATAGGTGACAAACTCAAATTCAACAACGATCACCTTACAGAAGAAAAGACCTTTCGTGACCTGATTCAAGAGAATACTTTTAACTTTCCTTGGTGGGACTTTGGGATTGATATTGCTTTAGGAGCAGTGATTGATGTTAATGCCACACCAGAAGAGCATATGTTTTTGCCCGATTACATAATGAAGGCTTATGCGAATGCTACTATCACAAGAGACGGAGAAGAAGTTCCAGCAGTAAAAGCAACGAATAAGCTTTTCGAAGCGGATTATTATGAAATTCACCGAGAGACCATTTCGCCTTGGATGGTCTTTTCATTCCTCATGATTATTGTGGTGGTTTTCACCTATAAGGATACCGCTAATAATACAAGGGCTAGGTACTTAGATTTCATGATTTTGTTCGTTACAGGTTTAGTTGGGGTAGTGGTAGCCTTGCTTTGGTTTGCTACTGACCATACCGCCACGGTTAAAAACCTAAATTTACTTTGGGCATTTGCGCCTAACCTCATTGTAGCCTTTTATGTAGCCAAGAGAAGAGCTCCAGGGTGGACACGTGTATATGTTCGCTTACTCTTTATTATGCTTATAGGAATGACCTTTATTTGGGTTTTCCAGCTTCAGGTGTTTTCTATTGCTTTACTTCCAATCATGCTGCTCTTGGCTGTGAGATATGCCTTCTTATGGGTGAAGGGTTTGGCTTAGCCCAATCACTTTTCTTAACTCCTTCAATTTAAATAACTTTTTGTGGAAGCATCTCCACAAGCTGGGTCTTAACGTCTCATTAAATTTCATGAAAACAGGCTTTGTCTGAATAAAACGACTTGGCATAGTTTTCCCATATCCAAGGGTAAATCAATTAATCACTTAAACCCTACAGATATGTTACGCTGGACTGTTACATTCTTAATTATAGCCATAGTCGCTGGTATTTTTGGTTTCGGAGGCATTGCCGCTGGTGCTGCTTCTCTTGCTAAAATCGTCTTCTTCATTTTCGTGGTATTGCTTGTTGTTTCCCTTTTAAGAGGAGTCACCAGTAGGCGATAGGTATTACTCAATATATAGATCATGGAGCAGTGCTGTATCTCAGTCACTGCTCCAAACTTTATCTATCCCCTAGTTCACTATTTATTCTTTAGTTCACTTTTTACCCATACGTTATGAAACCTCAGGAAAACGAAATTCTTCTTATTTATAATGGCCGAAAAGCCCAAGATGCAAAAGTACTAGGCTATGCAAGTGCTGTTCAGAAATACACGGTGAACGAAAGGGACATTGACAAAAACCCGTTGACCGAAACGCAGCTTACCCAAGTTGCGAATGAAATGGGATTACAAATTCTCGATTTGATTGATAAAACTTCAGACGCTTACTTAAAGGAGGTAAAGAGCCAAAGTTTTTCGAATGAAGAAATGATGAAAATTGTAAAGCAACACTCTGATATCCTCAAAACCCCAATTGCGATGCTCAATGACACCGTGTTTTTTGTACACTCTGCCTATGATTTTGTTAACAAAGGAATTGAGATAGAAGGCGTTAAGAGCAAAAGTGGTAATTCTTCTGAAACGGCCAAGCGTGATTAAAATTGAGTAATTTTGATCCTAATCCATTCAATCAGTACTGGAAAAATGGAATTGTTCAGTAGAGAAATAGATGAAACCAAAAACTGGCTCCCCAAAGAGGGCACAGTAAACTATTATGGTAAACTTATGTCTTCTGAAGAAGCAAATTTCTACTATAAAGCCCTTTTGGAGGGAATTGAATGGCGAAATGACGAGGCAGTAATTTTTGGAAAGCACTATATCACCAAACGTAAAGTAGCTTGGTATGGCGATCAGAGATTTGAGTATAGCTATTCTAATGTTACCAAACATGCTTTGCCATGGACTCCCGAGTTGATCAAATTGAAAGCTTTAGCAGAGGCAAAATCTGGAGAAACTTATAACTCTTGTTTGCTCAACCTCTACCATTCTGGTGAAGAAGGTATGGCCTGGCACAGCGATGGCGAAAAGGACCTAAAGAAAAATGGAGCAATTGCTTCAATGAGTTTTGGTGCAGAAAGAAAATTTGCCTTCAAGCACAAAGAAACCAAAGAGAAGATCGACATCTTCTTAGAAAATGGCAGCCTCTTGGTCATGAAGGATGCTACCCAAAGTCATTGGCTTCATCGTTTACCCCCTACTAAAAAAGTAGATAGCCCAAGGGTAAATTTGACTTTTAGAACGATTGAGAGATAAGTTAAAATTGATATTCAAGTCTGACCTTCGGTGCCGACCTTAGTAGAGCGCATAATGTGATCGGTCGGTACTGAAGGTCAGACCGCTCCTGCTTCTGAGCTAAGCACAAACCCAAAAGAATTTTATCTTCCCAAAAACCTACTGACATAGGGTTGTCACTAGTGCCCTTTAGGTTTATGCCATAATCTTAAATCGCACATTATGAAAAACGAAACATTAACACCAGTAGTCATCAGTCCAAACGACTTATTAACTCAATGGCAAGGTCACCGCAGCCTGACCAGAAAAGTAATTGAGGCTTTTCCAGAAGACAAGCTTTTCAATTATTCAGTAGGTGGAATGCGTCCATTTTCAGAACTGGCCCTAGAAATGATCCATATGGCCGTGCCTAGCGTAGCAGGTATTATCACTGGAGAATGGAAAACTTTTGGTGAATCCGAGGCCGAAGAAAAACCCACCACTAAAGCAGGACTTCTCAAGCTATGGGACGAATCAACAGAGAAGCTAAACGAGTTATTTCCTCAAATTAAAACTGAGCGTTTTCAAGAAGTAGAGAAGGCTTTTGGTCAATATGAAGGCACCAATCACTCTCTTATTTTTTACTGTATCGATAACGAAATCCACCACAGAGGTCAAGGCTATGTTTACCTTCGTACTTTAAACATCGAACCTCCTTTTTTCTGGGAAAGAAATTAATCGGTTATTAATTATGGAGCTGTTGAATTGAGCAGCTCCTCAATTACCTCTCTGATCAAGTCACCTTCAAAGCCCTTCATGACCAAGTGCTGTGTCAGTTTGCCACGCACGGTATATTGGTTGTCGGCTTTAATGGTGGGGAGTTTTTTTTCTGCATGCCGCATAAGTGTCGCGTAATAATCATCGGGGTCAATTTCCATAAACCCTTTTTTCATACAGTAATCAGAAATGCGATGCTGCTTAAGCCCTTGCAGAATCTTGCGTTTTCCCCAGCCCTTAATTCTAAATTTTCCCCCAACATAAGCTTTGGCAAAACGCTCTTCATTGATATAATTATCGGTAATTAAGTCGGATAAAATCTCCTCAACTTCATCATGATGAAGACCATAGCCATAAAGTTTATCGCGCACTTCTTGCTGTGAACGCTCCTGATAAGCGCAAAAATCGGCCGCTTTGAGCTTGGCCACTTTAGGGTCTAATCGCTTTGGTTTGCGTTCTTCGTATTGAAAAGCCATCGATCTAAGTTAGAATGAATTATCTTTGGGCAAAACACAACAAACCGATAATGAGAAAAAAGATTGTTGCAGGTAACTGGAAAATGAACAAAAACTTCAGCGATGGCCTTACACTGGCCTCTGAAGTGGTAAACATTGTGAATGACGAACTGAATGATGACGTCATCGTCATTTTGTGTTCTCCATTTATTCACCTGGCCCAAGTAGCAAAAAATGCCCAAGAAAGCGATAAGGTTTTTGTAGGTGCTCAAAACATGAGTGAACACACTGCTGGTGCTTATACAGGCGATATTTCTGCCGAAATGATTAAATCTGTTGGTGCAGAATATGTTATTCTTGGTCATAGCGAAAGAAGACAATACCACAATGAGACTAACGATCAACTTGCAAAGCGAGTAGACTTGGCTTTAGAAATGGGCTTGACCCCAATTTTCTGCTGTGGCGAATCGCTTGAAATCAGAGAGTCCGGTAAGGAAGTGAGCTATGTATGCAACCAGCTTACGGAAAGCCTTTTTCACCTCACAGAAGATGAAATTCAGAAAATCGTAATTGCCTACGAACCAATTTGGGCAATCGGGACTGGAAAAACAGCATCATCGCAACAAGCACAAGACATGCACAAATCGATGCGTGATTTCTTGGCGGGTCAGTTTGGGCAAGAAGTGGCAGATGAAATTTCAATTCTTTACGGAGGAAGTGCCAAGCCAGACAACGCAAAAGAACTATTTGCTCAGCCAGATGTTGATGGCGGCTTAATTGGCGGAGCATCTTTAAAAGCCAGAGACTTTGTAGAAATTGCTAAGTCATTTTAATTGAAACCAATGAATTACATAGAAATCAAAGTCCATTGCGATCAGCCATTTGGTGAGATACTAATTGCCGAAATGGGCGAATTGGACTTTGATACCTTCGTTGAAACCGAGGTGGGTTTTGACGCATATATTTCGGAAGACGTTTTTAGCCATCCTGCTTTACAGCAGCTTTTCAACAATTATCGAAAGCAAACCCGCATTTGGTATGAATTGAATAAGATTGAAAAGCAAAACTGGAACGAAGAGTGGGAAAAGAACTACGATCCGATTGAAGTAGGTACGGACATCTTTGTGCGTGCTACTTTTCATGAATCGAAGCCAGGTTTTAAGCACGAAATCATCATCCACCCACAAATGTCTTTCGGGACAGGGCACCATGAAACTACGCACCAAATGTTGGCACTAGAAATGACATTAAACCATAAAGGGAAAACGGTTTTAGATGTAGGTGCTGGCACAGGAATTTTGGCGATTATGGCTTCTAAATTGGGTGCCTCGGAAGTATCAGCCACCGATATTGACGATTGGTGCATTGATAACGCTAAGGAGAACTTTGCATTGAATGCTATTGAGCCAAAGGATGTATTGCTGGGCACTATCGATGAATTCACTTTTGATGAACCTTTCGATATTCTTTACGCTAACATCAATAAAAACGTGTTGTTGGCTGAAATGGAGCACTATGCAAAGCTTACAAAACCGGGAGGACATTTATTCTTAAGTGGTTTTTATACCCACGATGAAGCCGATATACTTGAGTGTACCAGTGCAAACGGTTTCGAAAAGTTAAATTCAACCGAAAGGAAAAACTGGGCGGCTATTCTTTTAAAGAAACTGTAGTTTCAAAGTATTATTTCCGTCCTTTTATCGTTATTAATGGTCAGTTGAAGGGTCGTATGCAGTTTCTGGTCAAAAGAATTTTATATTGTTTATTGATTTTGTTGTGGTTTCTGCCGAGCAGTTTTGCGCAAGAAGCTACATCAACGGACTCTATTGTTTATACCCCAGACATTGCCAGAATTCTTACCACCCCTAACCCTGCCAGTTTTGGAGCCGACTACGAGCCTTTTATAGAGGCATGGCAGGCAAATGATTTTACCCAAGCTCAAAAAAATCAATTAGGTCAAACGCTTTTGAACATGGAAAAAAAGGGCTTTAGGCCCCGTTTCGATTTTAAAGGAGTCTTTAACACACTAATTCTGGCCAAAGAAAAACGCAGTTTTAATCAAACTCAGTTTGACGATTTGATAAAATCTTGCTTTAGCGTTTCTGAAAATTATGACAAGAAAATCATTGATCAATTTCACCAATATGCTTCGTTCTTTTTGGGCGACATGGCGCTTTTCAAAGACCGCAGCTATGGCATTTATGTAGAAAATGCAGATTTCGATTTGAAGTTCAATGGTTCTGAAGATCTTTCAGACGAAGAGCCTTTTGTAGCCGAAGCCCAAAAAGGGCCAGACGCCATTGAGCTTTTATTGATGAAGCAGCAAGGTTTAACCTCTAGCAAGGAGGAAGTTATCAACAATGAGACTAAACTAGAAGAAACTTTGCCCGCCATGCCTACCCGAATGGGCCCAGTAATCGAGTTCAGAAAACTGGATCTCGTTTTTGTAAATCGTCTGGACACAATATACCTCAGAAATACACAAGGAAATTTCTCTTTTGAAACACTTGATTTTGAGGGGCAAGGTGGTGCGGTTGACTGGACCAATGTGGGTTTGCCTGCCGAAACCACTTATGCCAAGCTGCGCAATTACTTTTTTTCTGTTACTCAGACTGATATTAAGTTTGATGAAGCCTATTTTCATTATCAGGGGAAATTAAATGAGCCCATAGTGGGAGCTGTAGAGATTACTTTGGCTCCACAGAGAAGCACAGTAGATTCATATCCCAAATTCGTGTCGGATTTTGCCGATGCACCCATTAATGATTTGGGAACCAATGACCTGACCTACCGAGGAGGAGTAAGTTATGAGGGAAGAGACTTTTATAGTAAATCGGCCTTCAACGAGCTTTCTAGGATAGAGGGCTTTGTCAATGGAGAATTGAAGTTTAGAGCCGAAGCGTCAAACTTTGTTTTTAACAAAAAGGATTCAATGGTGAGTTCTGCGGTTGCGAAAGTGACCATTTTCCATGGTACAGACTCTATATATAACCCTGCTGTAGGAATGGTCTATAACTATGGAAAATATCGTTTGGACCTCGAACCTAATAAAGGTGATTATGGAACTACACCTTTTAGCTCTTCTTTTTATGGCGTAGACCTCACGGGCGATCGCTTGATATGGGACTTGAAGTCTGATTCATTGGATCTAACTATTGGCTCAGCACGAAGCGAAGTACCTCTGATTGTTGAGTCAAAGAATTTCTTTAGCTCTTCAAGATTCTACAGCCTTTCCCAATTGTACAACTTTAATCCTTTAATACTTTCGGTAAGGCAGGCTCAGCAATATGAGCCAAAGAATGAGTTTTATATTTCATCGCTTTCCGAAGACCGAAAAATCAGCCTCGGGATTCTGAAAAAGAGTATGAACGATTTAATGTCGAAAGGCTTGGTGCTTTATAACGAATACTCCGGAAAGGTAATTATTACTGCCAAAGGACTACACTATTACGATTCAGGGCGAGATGAATCTGATTTTGACGATCTCGTTATCCCTTCCGTCATCGGCTCTTCCCCCAACGCCACCATTAACTTGGTGAATGATACTTTGACGGTTCGAGGAGTTGAGAAATTTTACGTAAGCGATTCGCTCGATGTAATGATTACACCAACCAACGGAGTGGTTAAAATTTCCAATAATAGAACGATAGAATTTGATGGCGCACTGGAAGCAGGAAACTTTCAGTTCAATGGTCAAAGATTCAAGTTTGACTACAATAATTTTTTGGTTGAATTACCCCAAATTGATTCGATTAAGCTCCAAGTAGAACTGGAAGAAGGAAAGAAGGAAGCCTTGAATAATCAATTGGTAAACACTTCTGGGGTATTGAACATTAATGACCCTAATAATAAATCGGCAAGAATTTCGAAACCAGAATACCCCATTTTTACTTCGAATGAAAGTACTAGTGTAATGTTTGACAAAAATGGGGTGCTGGGAGGTGCTTATGACAGTACCGTATATTTTGACATACCTCCTTTCAAACTCGACAGTGCATCTAGAGCAGATCCTTCTGATTATGCCTTTGAGGGGACTTTCTATTCAAATGGAATTTTTCCAGAATTCAAAGAAAACTTAAGAGCTATGCCTGATAGATCTTTCGGTTTTATTCATTCAATTCCCGATTCGGGGTATAGTCTCTATGGCACTTCTGGAAAACTGTATGGAGAAATAAACATGGATCAATCCGGCTTAAACTCTCCAGGTAAAATCGACTTTTTAACAGGAGGTTTCAATACTGAATCGGTTACTTTTTATTTAGATTCTATGTATTCAAAAAAAGGGATTGAAGGACAAATTGATGCAGGAACACTCAATGGGGTTTCATACCCATCCGTAAAGTTATCTAGGTATGAGCTGAACTGGCTACCTAAAAAGGATAGTATGAATTTGCGCAACCTAGAAGCCCCATTTAAAATGTATGACAGCTTGGGTACATTTAACGGTATGCTCACTTTGTCTACGAAGGGCATGTATGGTAAAGGGGAAATGATGATGTTGGGTTCTAAAACCAATTCGGAGAATTATACGCTGAAAGAAAGCTCTTTTGAATCTAGAAACTCTGACTTTGAGTTGGGTTCTGGAAATCCAAAAAAACCAATATTGAGTTCTGCTGATGTACGAGTGAATTACGATTTGGCCAATAATAAAGCTATAATTCAACCCGAGATACAAGGTAATGCGGCATTAACCTTCCCTTTTGCTCAATACAAAACATCCATTCCTACAGCCGAATGGGATATTGCCAACAATATGATTACAATGACAAAGCCAGATACCGTGGCCCTAGAAAAGTCATTTTTCTATTCTACAAAAAAGAGTATGGATTCCTTAGTGTTTATGGGAACAAGTGCCAGTTATGACATTGAAAAAGAGACCTTAAAAGTAGAAGGTATTCCATACATTATTGTGGCCGATGCGCTGATCACTCCAGAAAATAATGAGGTATTGATTTTAGGAGATTCCGAAATTGGAGCATTGGAAAATGCGGTAGTCGTATTTGATACAGCTCAGGCAAACCACCGTCTGTACGATGCCAACATTGAAATTATTTCCCGTAATCGCTTTAGAGGTCAGGGTACCTATCAACTCGTGATTCTGCAGGATACATTTGCTATTAAGTTTGATCAATTCGGTTTGGAGGAGGACCAAGCGCATGGGCTTTATACTAAATCAAGTGGGAAGATTAGCGGTGACAGTGGTGTAATTATTTCGCCAGGATTCACTTACAAAGGAACAGTTTTTATGTATGCCTTTAGAAAGGCACTAGAGCTGAAAGGAGCTGTAAAGCTTAACCTTGAGAAACTGAAAGAGAAAAACGTATGGATTGAATACGAATCGAATGATGATATTTCGGAGGTGGTTTTCAGCTTTGATGAAGCCCGAACAGAGTTTGGTGAGCCGCTCACGGCTGGACTTCACTTTAATAGAGGAGCTATTTATCTTTCTTTTATAACGGAAAAGCGAGGCTTAGACGATGAAGACTTTTTTATTCCTAAAGGCGGAAACCTGTTCTATGATCAAAATACAGGCTCTTACAATATCGTAAACCCCAATAAGCAGGAAGATCCGGCCAATTATTACAAGGGTAATATGTTTTCATACAACGAAGATAGCCAAGACGTTTCTTTTGAAGGAAAACTGAATTTTGTGAGCCCACTGAGTAAAGGGTTGACCGTCCAAGGGGCAGGCAAAGGCACTGGAAATTTAGATTCTGCTGACTTTAAAATCAACGCCATGTTGGTTATGGATTTTGGTTTGCCAGTGGCAAGTGTTCCGTTAATGGCTCAAAACTTGAAGGACATGGCCGAAAAATTAGGCATAAAAAGAGCCCATGATGACCGCTCTGATTTAATCTATAAAGCAGCCGAGTTTATTGGTGATGAAGCCGTAAAAAAATGGGACAAGTCATATCAAACGGTCCCAATTCCTTTGGTGAATGCTTCAGCTAATGGTGAGTTGATGAAAAATTTGGTCATCTCAAACGTAGACTTAAGGTGGTCTAAACAGTTAAGAACTTTTTATAGTGAAGGGAAAATTAGCGTTAGCAACATCAACAATATCGACATCAATATGGAGCTGGATGGCTTTGTCGAAATTAAGAAAACCCCAGAGGGTGACATCGTAAATGTTTTGATTCAGATGACCGATGGAACGTGGTATTACTTCACTTACGATGGGTTTAGCTTAGGTGCTTTTTCTTCAAATGCCGCCTTCAATGCCTCCATTGGGAATCCCTTAGACGGGAAGGGAAGATCGAAACCCAAAGTGGGCGAATTCAATGTCTTCTCATACTCTTTAGAAGAAGTTATCGCTTGGTCACGGAATTATCGCAAGCTGTTCTACGGCATAGACGAACCCTACAAGTTACTTATGGCCAGCGAATCGGATCAATCACTTAAAAAGAAAGAAGTGGTTGAAGGCGATGGGTTTTAGAACTTCCCAAAACCCATAATCTCAATGGGCGTTTCACTACAAATCAATTATCTTCGAGTCATAAATTAAAAGACATGGCAAACATCAACGATTACATTGAAAATAATAAGGATCGCTTTTTAAACGAACTCCTCGATTTACTTAGAATTCCTTCGGTAAGTGCCGACAGTAAATTCAAAGGAGATGTATTAAGAGCAGCTGAATTTGTACACGGAAAATTATTAGAAGCCGGTGCTGATGTGGCAGAAATCTGCCCAACAGGTGGACATCCAATTGTGTACGGAGAAAAAATTATTGATGCCAAACTACCTACCGTTTTGGTTTATGGTCATTACGATGTTCAACCAGCCGATCCCTACGAACTTTGGGATTCCCCTCCCTTCGAACCCGTAATTAAAACCACAGAGATTCACCCTGAAGGTGCAATTTTCGCCCGTGGTGCTTGTGACGACAAAGGTCAAGTATACATGCACATCAAGGCTTTCGAAACCATGATGAAGACCGACAATCTTGCCTGTAACATAAAATTCTTAATTGAAGGTGAAGAAGAGGTTGGGTCTGACCATTTAGGCATTTTCCTTGAAGAAAATAAAGAGAAATTGGCCGCTGACATTGTCTTGGTTTCTGATACGGGTATCATAGCGAACGATGTACCTTCAGTTACGGTTGGCCTAAGAGGCTTGAGTTATGTTCAGGTAGAAGTGACTGGGCCAAACAGAGATTTACATTCAGGTTTATACGGTGGGGCTGTTCCTAATCCTATCAATGTATTGGCCGAAATGATTGCTTCGTTGAAAGACGAAAATAAAAAAATAAACATACCGGGCTTCTATGCCGATGTCATTGAGCTTACTGCAGAAGAACGAGCGGCAATGGCCAAAGCGCCTTTTAATGAAGAAGACTATAAAAAATCAATCGGGCTTAGTGCTACTGAAGGCGAAGCAGGCTATACGACAATTGAACGTTCTTCAATCAGGCCGACACTAGACGTGAATGGAATTTGGGGCGGATATATTGGTGAAGGAGCCAAAACCGTAATTGCCTCAAAAGCCTATGCTAAAATATCGATGCGTTTGGTGCCAAACCAAGACCCGGATAAGATAACGAAGTTGTTCGAAGATTACTTTACTTCGATTGCACCCCCTTCTGTAAAAGTAAAAGTGACCCCACATCATGGAGGTCAACCTGCTGTTACGCCAACAGATTCTCCAGCATATATTGCTGCGTCTAGGGCTATGGAAACTACTTTCGGAAAAACACCTGTGCCATTTAGAAGTGGAGGAAGTATTCCAATCGTGGCACTTTTTGAACAAACGCTTGGTTTGAAAACTGTACTGATGGGCTTCGGTCTAGATTCAGACGCTATTCATTCGCCAAACGAACATTATGGTGTTTTCAATTACTTTAAAGGCATTGAAACCATTCCATTGTTTTTCAAAAACTTCGCAGAGTTGAATGACTAAATTACATTTATCATGAGCCTTAATTTTTAGGCTCATTTATTTTCCAAATGCTGGTTTTATGAGAAAGTATCTATTGTCATTAATCCTTATTGGTTTTGCCCTGAGTTCTTTTGCTCAGTTTCGTCAAACCACCAATTGGACTTTTGATGCTTCACAAAATGAGGTAAAAGTAGGAGATGAAATTGAGTTGATCTTCAATGTCAATGTCGTTAAGGACTGGTATATCTATTCTTCAAATCAGAAGGAAGATGTGATGGCGATACCCGCCACTGCAGAGCTGAATGCAGATCCTTCTTTCGAAGTCATTGGTAAACTTTATGGGGTTAATCCAAAGCATAAATACGATCCTATTTGGGGTGATACAGTAGAGTATTTTGGTAGTAAAGGAGAATTCAGACAGAAGATAAGAATACTCAAGAGCAACCTTAATATTTCTGGTGTACTTGATTTTCAAACTTGTACAGATGTTACAGGGCAGTGTGTTCCAGGTGAACAAGACTTTTTAATTGACTTTATAAAAGTAGCTGGAGGTGAAAAAACACCAACAGAATCGCCAACCCAAGTCGCACCTCAAAGCTTATTAGGTCAAGGGCCAGGCATACGAAAAGTTACCTCTTGGAAACTCAGCAAAGAAGGAACTGCTGAAGTAGGCAGTGAAATTGATTTGGTTTTCAATGTGACGGTTGATGCCAACTGGTACATCTATTCTAGTGATTTAGCCCCTGATGCCTCGCCAATTCCTGCTACGGTGATTTTTGAAGAAACTGACGGTTTTGAAGTAATCGGAGGATTGGTTCCTACTAACCCAAAGAAGAAGTTTGATAACTTTTTCAATGAAGAAGTGACCTACTTCTCTGGAAAAGGTGAGTTTAAACAGAGAATTAAAATTCTGAAACCTGACTTTCAATTGAAGGGCGAATTAGATTTTCAAACCTGCTCTGATGTAGAAGGTCTTTGCATTAATGGGAATGAAGATTTTGATGTAGCCTTTTCTGCCTTAGAAGATGGCGCACAAAAGATTACCGCAGCAGCTGGAGTAGCAACGGGTACCAGCAGTAAAGCAAGCAAAAGCAGTTATGAAGATTTACTAAAACCCGAAGATAATGGCTCCTTATGGGGCTTTTTTATTACCGCATTTCTTTTCGGTTTGGCTGCATTGCTAACGCCATGCGTTTTTCCAATGATTCCGATGACGGTTGCTTTCTTTACGAATAGCAGTCAGTCGAAGGCGCAGGCCATTACCAAAGCCAGCATTTACGGGGTCTCGATTATTGTTATCTATATCCTAATAGGCTTGCTTTTCACAAGTTTATTTGGGGTAGGCATTGCCAATGAATTGGCCACAGGCGCTATTCCAAACATTATATTCTTTGCGGTATTTGTGGTTTTCGCACTTTCCTTTTTTGGTCTTTTCGAAATCGTATTGCCAAGTGGGCTGGTAAATAGAATGGATAAAAAGGCCAATAAGGGCGGAATGTTCGGCACCTTCTTTATGGCTTTTACTTTGGTGCTGGTATCCTTCTCTTGTACAGGACCAATTGTAGGAACAATCTTAATAGAGTCTTTTCAAGGACAAGTAACTAAGCCCGTGGTGGGAATGTTGGGCTTTTCTATTGCCTTTGCCATTCCTTTTACGCTGTTTGCCATTTTCCCTGGAATGCTGAAGAGCCTTCCGAAATCGGGGGGTTGGTTAAATTCGGTAAAAGTGGTTTTAGGTTTTATTGAATTGGCTTTGGGTTTCAAATTCCTAAGCGTGGCTGATCAGGCCTATCATTGGGGCTTGCTCGACCGTGAAATATACATTGCCATTTGGTTGGTGATTGCGGTGCTTTTAGGCTTCTATTTATTAGGAAAACTGCGCTTGCCACACGATGATGAAGTTCAAAAAACTTCGGTACCACGTTTGGTTATGGCTATCATCAGTTTTGTATTTGCTGTGTATTTATTGCCAGGCATGTTTGGCGCGCCTCTCAAAGGGCTTTCAGGCTATTTACCTCCACTCACCACACATGATTTTGCTATAAGGGAAATGATCAGAGAGGAAATCGGAAATGCTCAAATTTCAGGTTCCACAGCCGGAACTGGCTTTCCGACCAACGTAAAGTATTCCAACATTCTACATTTGCCACATGGTATCAAGGGCTTTTTTGATTACGAACAAGCTATGGCTTATGCCAAAAAAGTAAAAAAACCACTCTTCATTGACTTTACAGGACACGGCTGTGTAAACTGCCGTAAGATGGAAGAATATGTTTGGTCAGATCCAGAAGTGCTCAGAAGAATGAAAGAAGACTATGTAGTGGTGGCTTTGTATGTAGACGACAAAACCGAACTTCCTGAGTCAGAATGGTACACTTCCGAGTTTGACAACAAAGTGAAAAAAACGATCGGAAAGCAGAACTTCGATTTTCAGATTACCCGTTTTAATGGCAACGCTCAACCCTACTATGTGCTTTTAGATAATAATGAACAGGCATTAGTTCGTCCAAAATCTTATGACGCTGAAGTATCCAACTTTGTGGAATTTCTAGACAAAGGGCTTGCTGAATTTGCTAAACGCTAATACCATACCTAAGGCACTTTTTGAGCGTTGGTAGTGTTGACTGAACGCAATGCAAGAAGCCATGATTAAAGATACATATCCAGTTGAAGGAATGCACTGCGCGGGCTGTGCTTCCACCGTTGAGAAAACCCTTAAGAACAGCAAAGGCGTACAAGAAGCTTCGGTAAACTATGCGACCAATGCGGTAAGTATGGTCTACAACGAAGCCGAGGTTGATTTCAAACTGCTCCAGAAATATGTAAAAGGGGCGGGTTACACATTGCAAGCCAAAAAGGACAAAGCCTCAGTTGATGCATCGCGCGAAGAAGGCTTAAAGCAAACAAAACGAGTATTGGCCTTGGCCATCTCTCTTGGAGTAGTGGTCATGGTGCTATCCATGTTCGTGGGCGATTTCCCCGATAAGAACTGGATTTTACTCACCCTCTCATTTCCAGTTGTCTTTATTTCTGGGTGGAGGTTTTTTACAAGTGCCTTTTCGCAGATCAAGCGTGGAGCCGTAAATATGGATACGCTCATTGCGTTTGGAACGGGCTCGGCTTTTCTGTTCAGCATGTTCAATACCATTTTCCCAGAAATAATCAGAAACCAAGGCTTGCAGGTGCACGTTTATTATGAGTCGGCCGCAGTGATTATTGCTTTTATTCTGCTTGGAAAATATTTGGAAGAAAAGGCCAAGTTCTCCACATCAAAGGCCATTGAAAAGCTCTATGAACTTCAGGTTAAAAAAGTAATAAAGATTGAAAACGAAGAACAGAAAGAGATTCTGTTTGAAGAAGTAAAGCTTGGCGATATTCTCTTGGTAAAAGCCGGAGAGAAGATTCCCGTGGACGGGAAAATCATTTCTGGGCGAGCCAGCTTAGATGAAGCCATGATTTCTGGTGAATCTGTTTTAGTGGAAAAATCTGAGGGGGATGAAGTAAAAGCGGGAACCATTAACACCGATGGCAGCCTTCAGATTAAAACCGAGAAGCTGGGTGAAGATACCGTTTTGGGTAAAATCATTCAGATGGTCACCCAAGCCCAAGGTTCCAAAGCTCCCGCCCAACAGCTTGCGGATAAAATTGCCAGTGTGTTTGTGCCCATAGTCTTGGGTTTGGCAGCACTCACTTTTGTGATATGGTATTTTGTTGGGCCCGATCCTGCGCTTACCTACGCTTTTGTAAATACTTTTTCAGTTTTAATTATCGCATGTCCTTGTGCATTGGGTTTGGCTACACCAATGGCCATTATGGTCGGAATTGGTAAAGGAGCCAAAAATGGAATTCTCGTTAAAGATGCCGTTGCCTTGGAAAACGCCTCAAAAGTGACCAAGCTGTTTGTTGATAAAACCGGAACAATATCAGAAGGAAAACTCTCGGTTACTGATTTCAAAACCTTCTTTACAGAAGACAATAACCTTGAACTCTTAAGTGTGCTCAACGCAATGGAGGCTGCATCAAATCACCCAATTGCAGGTGCCGTTACCGATTACCTAGAGGAGAATTATTCGCTTTTCCCTGTGCAGATCAAAGACCTGAAAACCATTGCAGGTGTTGGATTAGCCACCACATTAGGCCAACATAATTATAAAATTGTAGGAAAGAGTGGCTTGAAGGAGATCTCACTTTCAAATGAGATAGAAAGCTTAATCAAATCATACGATGAGGGTGGACGAACCCAGGTATTCTTTATTCGGGACGAAAAGGTGTTGGCCGTAATTGCTTTAAAAGATACCGTCCGTAAATCATCCGCAGCCTTGGTGGCGCAACTACAAAAGCGTGGAATAGAGATTGAAATGCTTTCTGGCGATAACGAACAAATTTGTGCTAATGTGGCACGTGAAACAGGGATTAAAAAGTTTCAGGCCAACCTGATGCCAGACGATAAACACAGGATTGTACAACAGGCCAAAGCTGATGGAAATGTTGTAGCTTTTGCTGGTGACGGCATTAATGATGCGCCTTCCATGGCCGAAGCGGATTTAGGAATCGCTATGAGTACAGGGGCCGATGTGGCCTTAGAGAGCGCGTCAGTAACTTTACTCAACGGAGACATTTCTAAACTACACCAGCTTATTTTGCTTTCCGAAAAAACCACAAAAACCATGAAGCAGAACTTGTTTTGGGCTTTTGCATATAATGTGGTGGCCATTCCATTGGCAGCAGGCGTGCTTTTCCCGATCAATGGCTTTCTTTTAAACCCCATGATTGCGGGAGCAGCCATGGCATTTTCGTCCGTATCTGTGGTGCTCAATAGCCTCAGATTAAGGAGTTCGAAAATATAGTGTAAAAAAAAGGCTTACAAAAGGGACACATTTTTAGTACTTTGCCGTTGAAAGGTGAAAACTAACGGAGAATGAAAAGAAACTTAGGACTTGCCAGTGTTGTGGGTTTAGTTGTTGTGGTAGTTCTATACTTCTATTTTAGCAGAGAAAGTACTACCTATATTGAGGAGACAATACCAATGAATGAGGTGGCGGATATTCCCGAACCACTCTATAAGTTTGGAATCCCATTAGATCAGTATCAAGTACTCGAAGGGAAGATCAAACGCAATCAGACAATTGCGGATATACTTCTTCCTTTTAACATCAGTAATCAAGATATTTTCAGCATAGACCGTCTCTCCAAAGACGTTTTTAGTGTGCGCAACTTTATTCCAAATCGGGACTATACCCTTTTTTATACAGAGGACTCTCTAAAGCGAGCCGCTTATTTTGTTTATGAGCCTAGCCCATTAGAATATGTGGTTTATCAATTGAAGGATTCGATATCTATCTATAAAGAGGAAAGAGAGGTTGAAATAATTGAAACAACCATGTCTGGAAGAATTACCGTTTCACTCGATCATTCGATTAGAGAAAAAGGAGGTTCAGCTGCTTTGGTGAGTGCTGTGGCTGATGTTTTCGGTTGGCAGATTGACATGCGTTCTTTACAAGTGGGAGATTGGTTCAAGGTGATTTATGAAGAAAGACAAGTAAATGGTGAGCCCATAGGTATTGGAAAAGTATTGGGCGCAGAGTTCAACCATATTCGAAATGACTACATGGCCTATGCCTACGACCAAGGAGATGGCCTAGATTATTATGATGATTTAGGCGAAAGTCTTCAAAGAGCATTCTTGAGATATCCTGTTGAGTTTTCTCGAATTTCTTCCCGCTATAGTAAAAGTCGACTCCACCCGGTACTCAACACCAGAAGGGCTCACTTGGGAACCGACTTTGCAGCTGACAAAGGGACTCCAATTAAAGCTGCTGCCGATGGGGTAATTATTGCGCGAGGCTATACTGGTGGAAATGGCAACTACGTGAAAATTAGACATAATGGTACCTACACGACAGGATACCTACACATGTCTAAATTTGGTAATTACAAGAATGGTCAAAAAGTCAAAAAAGGAGATATCATTGGCTATGTTGGAAGTACGGGCTTGGCTACAGGAAATCACCTTTGCTTCAGGTTTTGGAAAAGGGGTGAGCAAGTTGATTTCTTGAGAGAGGATTTGCCAGCTGAAAAACCACTTTCACCCGAACATATAGTAAAGTTTGAAGCCATGAAAGAATTAATGGATAAAAAACTAAACGATATACCCATGGAGTGGGTTAAAGATGTTATAACTGCGAGTAGTAGATAAGCGAAATTGAATCTATATTTTTAAGCAGGCTAATTCCTGCTTTTTTTATGCCAATTAGAATAGTGAACAAGTCTCTAATTATTACACTATTGCTGTGTAGTTCCTTTATCATCCATGCACAAAAAGTAGGATTGGTACTAAGTGGAGGAGCAGCAAAAGGCATTGCTCATATTGGCGTGATGAAAGCGCTTGAAGAAAACAATATTCCTATAGACTATGTAGTGGGGACTTCAATGGGGGCTGTGGTTGGCTCCCTTTACGCTGCAGGCTTTAGCCCAGAAGAAATCGAGATAATTGTAACCAATCCGAACTTTGAAGATTGGATTAATGGAAAATCTTCAGAGCGTTATCAATACAATTATACGAAGTCGCTGGACGATGCTTCATGGATCACGGTAGATTTACTTTTCGACAAAGATTTTCAAGCATCCATTAGTACACCACTGGCCAATGATATCATCATCAATTTTCTTTTGAATGAGTATTTAGGTCAAGCAGCGCAAGCAGCCAATTATAATTTCGACCATCTTTTTGTTCCTTTTAAGGCGGTTGCTGCAGATATATTTTCAGAGAAAGTAGTGAGATTAGACACGGGCTCTTTGATGCAAGCCACACGCTCTTCTATGGCAGTACCGTTCTTTTACAGGCCTATAAAATTTCAGAATCAGTATATATTCGATGGAGGTGTTTACGATAATTTTCCTGTAGACATTATGAAGGAAGACTTCAAGCCTGAAGTTACTATTGGTTCAAATGTGGCCACCAAAAAGGCAGAGACTTATCCTTTTGATGCCGATGAAGAAATTTTGACCGATGCCCTACTTTTTCTGTTTCTGAATAAAACGGACCCAAGTCAGCTAGACAGTACCGACATCTATCTTGAGCCCGATATGAAGCCATTTACGGCCTTGTCTTTCGATAAAGTACCAGAACTAATCAAAGCAGGGTATGATGTCACTATGAGTCAAATGGAGGGCATTAAGCAGAAGATTTCTAGGCGGGTGGCAAAGGACGAAGTGGAACTGGATCGAGCTGAATTTAGAGATCAATTTGTAGATTACAAGTTTGGGGCGATTAAGCTCTTTGGGTTTATGCCCAAACAGGAGCTATTGATCAACTCCCTCGTTTCGTTCAAGGATGGACCGTTAAGCTTGTTGCAAATTAGACAAGCTTACTTCAAATTAGTTTCCGAAGCTTACTTTAGAAATATATACCTGAATTTCGATTTTGATTCTGATAAGGGCTATTATGTGTTGGAATTTTATTTGAAGCCTACAGCCAGAAATGGACTTTCGGTTGACTTTGGAGGTAACCTTTCCACTAGAAGCGTGAGCACCCTTCACTTCGGGTTAACGCTGAATTCATTTAATCGTTATCTGAATTCGTATAAACTGAAAATTTCGACTGGCAAATTTTATGAATCCGTTTTTCTAGGTACCCGTTTCAATCTTAACCCACGAACAAGGTTGTTTGTAGAGCCTTCTTTTTTACTTAATCAATGGGATTACCTCAATACAGATGATTTTTTTAATGAAAAGGCAAATCCAACCATTCTAAATCGAATTGATAGAAAGTTTGGGGCGACTGTCGGCTTAGGTTCTGGCCAACGCAGCGTATTTGCAGTTGAGGCTGCTTATGTAAGA
The DNA here is from genome assembly GCF_034669765.1 of Roseivirga sp. GTDB lineage: Bacteria > Bacteroidota > Bacteroidia > Cytophagales > Cyclobacteriaceae > Roseivirga. The sequence goes on along the minus strand of NZ_JAXMOQ010000001.1, from coordinate 334,913 downwards.
AACTCAGATAACTTTAGCAATATCTCAAATGTATCTGTCGAAGAGAGTTTAGATCATACGAGATTTGAGGCTTTCAAGGGTAAGCTGAGTTATGAACGGAATAGTCTGAATGCGAAGCAATTTGCCACATCTGGAGTAAGGCTATATGCCTCGGCCAATACTTTGTTAGGCCAACTTTCTTATACACCCGGGAGCACGTCTGTTTTATATAGGCCCAATGAAAAGACTACGTATACGGAATTGAAAAACTGGCTCTCATTGGAGCTGTACTTTGAGGAGTACAAGAAAATTTCTGAGAATTATCGTGTCGGGTGGAAGTTTGAGTCGGTATATAGTAATCAACCGAATTTTATAAACTACCAGTCCAGTTTGGTTTATGCTACTCAATTTAACCCAATGTTCGACTCAGAGACTTACTTTTTACCAAACTATAGGGCTTATAGCTATATTGGTACTGGCATGGTTCATTCTTTTCATTTAGCCAATAGCCTCTTTTTAAGAGCCGAAGTCTATGGTTTCAGTGCCTATAATCGACCTCAACAAATAACCGGGCAAGGAGCACAAGATAAAAAGGGATTTGATAGTGTACACTTTTTGGGAATGGCAGGGTTGATTTATAATTCCGTTTTGGGGCCACTTACTTTTCGTTTGAATTATTTAGAGAACCCAACTTCCAGTTTAGGGTTGTCGCTCTCATTCGGGTATATGATCTTCAACCAAAGATCAATTGAATAGGAAAAAGGGTATTTGCTATACCTAAATATTTATTTACTTGTTATAATTGGCTATTATTGAAACTCAATAACATACGTGTTTTCACTTCTATGAGAATTGTCCTTTGTGTGCTTCTTTGGGTGTTCTGCTTTCCTGCAACCTATTCCCAAACCACAGTTCAGTGGGCATCACGTGTGATCGATTATTCTTCTGAAATTTCTCAGCTACAGGGGTCGGCCAAGCAGTTGCTAGGTAAACCTGATGCATTACCTGCTGGAGGAGAGAGTCCTAGTGCTTGGGCACCCTTCAACCCCAATACTGTTGAATTTGTTAAGGTACAATTCAGTTTGGAAATGCCTATTGAACAAATTGCAATAGGGGAGACATTTAACCCAGGAGCCATAAGGGAAGTGTTTCTTTATGATGATGATAACAAGGAGCATTTAGTGTTTAAACAAATCCCAGGGCCAGTTGATGAGCCTCATAGGATGTTCAGGATTTTTTTGGAAAAGACCCCTTACAATGTAAAAGCAATCAAAATTGTAATTGATGGAAGAAGGGTTGATGGCTTTTCGGCCATTGACTGTATTGGCGTTTCTAATTCACAAGAGCCGATTGAGGCAGAGATTAACCTATTACCTAACATCAACACTAAGCTGGAGGTCAAAAGATTGAATGACTTGGTGAATAGTGCAAATAGGGAGATAAAGCCTTTATTGACAAAAGACAACAAAACATTGTATTTCAGCAGAAGAGGGCACCCTGGAAATGTGGGAGGAGAAGATGACATGGAAGACATATGGTATGCTGACTTTGATTCAACCACTTTAGACTGGGGTTTGGCAACCAATATTGGTGATGTGCTTAATAATCCTGACCCCAATTTTATAAGCTCATTTCTGCAAGAAGGCGAAGAACTGATTATTCTGGGCAATAAGTATTTGCCTGGCGGAATGAAGTATGGTATTTCGAAAAGTCTGAGGATATCCAAAAAGGAATGGACCAAGCCTGAAAATCTTAAGATTTTCAACGATGTTAATGTTCATAGAAATGTGAACTTTTGGCTTACACCAGACAGTGAAGTTCTTCTTATTTCTGAAGAAGGTAAGAGAACCGAAGGAGGAAGAGATTTATATGTTAGTTTTTTACAGAGAGATGGTCTATGGACGGAGCCATTACATATGGGACCTGTGGTTAACTCTGCTGGCGAAGAAGAAGGACAATTTTTAATGCCAGATAAAAAGACAATGTTTTTCACCTCTGAAGGGCATAGCGGCTATGGGAAGAAAGACATTTATGTAACCAGACGCTTAGATAACACTTGGACAAGTTGGACTGAACCGGAAAATTTAGGGCCAGTTATTAACACAGAAGAGGACGATATGTTCCTATTCGTTCCGCAAAATGGCTCGCTTGCCTATTTCTGTCGAGAAGTAGAGGGCAACGACCTTGATATTTTTTCTATGACGCTGCCTTTGGTAACACGTCAATTGAGGCTAGTGACCTTATGTGGAGCAATTACGGATCCCGAAACAGGGGATCCTTTAGATGCCGAAGTAGTATTTTCTAGACTGAGAGATGGAGTTGAAGTAGGCCGAGTGAGAACCGATGCCGCTGGAAATTATTGTACGGAATTGCCAGCAGATGAAATTTACACTTATAGAGCCGAGATACCTGGTTTTATTCCAGTTGGAGCAACAGTTGACTTGTTGGATATTTCCGAAGTCAATGTATTTGCAGTGACACTAGATAAATTAGACCTTGATAGTGCAGATTTGGCTACTGGTGAACCTATTAGCGTCCCAGAGAATATTATGAAGGCGGTGGCCATTGACCTTGCTTTACCTCAAATTAAGAGAGACACCTTTGAACTTTTAAATGCCCAGAGAAAAGAATTGGATGAGGCACCAATCGAATCTAATGCTTTGGTAAGTGATATTCAGAGCCCCGTCATAAACATAAATGCTCAGGTGGTGAAAGCCGCTCCTGGAGCTTCTTTTATTATAAGAAACGTATTTTTCGATTTTGATAAAGATCTGCTCAAACCCAGGTCTTGGACAGAAATTAGGAACCTTGCTAAATTCATGAACGACTACCCAACGGCCATTGTAGAGTTGGCCGGCCATACTGATAACTATGGCAGTCCAGAGTATAACGTTGACTTATCTAGAAGAAGGGTGGAGGCTGTTCGGAAAGCACTTGCAGGCTTAGGAATCAAAGAAGATCGGCTTCAGTTTGTTTGGTATGGAGAAAGTGTGCCATTGGCCACCAATAGAACCGATGCGGGTAGAGCCCTAAACCGAAGAGTTGAGTTCACCATTATAGGTATGTAAAGAGAAAATTATTTGGTTTGACTGATCTTATTCCCACGAACGTGAGAAATGTAATTGTTCAAGGCATCTTGTTTTACCTCTTGAGTTAAGCCCTCGCTATAAAGGATTTGATTTACTAATAATTGCATAAGTTGTTTTATTCTAACTGAAGGATACAGTTTGTGAGACTCCTCAGTATATTTTAACGCAGTAATCAGTTCAGAGTTCTTAAAACTTTCAATGGCCTTATTATAATACTGTAGGCCAGCCAGCTCTTTTAAGCCAATTTGATTATTAATATATGAGGGTTGTTCACTACTCTTTAATGAAGCTACGGCCGTCATTGATTGATTTACCACCGACCGCTCACTATAGCCACTCAACGCTTTTTCTATGTCCTTTTTGTTTGCGATAAAACCCCTAGCGCCCAAGGTTGATTCAAAAATGAATTTTGAGTTATCTTTTTCTACTAATAAGTAAACATGATCTGAAAGCTCAATCGCTGTAAAGTCAAAATCGAAATGCGATAGAAGAATGGAGTATAGTATTGTGCCTGATAAGCAGCCATAGTTTCCGTTCAGTAAGGTTTCAGAAAAATCAGAGTAGAGACTATATCTTCGAAGTGTTTTTCTATTTGTTTTAAGAAATAACTTGCGCAAAAAGGTCTCGTCATTGTTTTCTTTTTTTCTTATAATCTCAAGATTATCAATGATTTGAGTAAGGTTCTGATGAGCCTCTATTCTTTGCTGCGGTTCAGCCTCTACAAGAAATATATCAGCTTTGCTAAGTGTTTCCTGTAACGAGTTATTTTGAATACCAGTTTGAGCACATAGGTTAAAATTGAGAAATCCCAATATTATTATCCACCATATGTCTCTACTTTTATTCATTGTCTAGGTACAAAGTTACTGCTTTCCAACTCAATTCGTAACATTAAGTTAACATACGGGTAACATAATAGCAAATTACGTAACACACAATTTATGTTCACGTAATTTATGACAGTCGTTTTCTCACATTAATCAGAGCTTTGCTCATATAATTCTGGTTGTGGATTCCAGTTAAATTCCACTTATTCGCGTTTTCAGCAAAACTCATTGATTTATGGCCAAGGCTCCTGTTAAGCTTGTTAAAAGCATAAGATCATACCGTCAAATTCACAAGACACTTGGTTTGTTCATCGTGGTTTTTCTGATTTTAAGTTCAATTACAGGGCTAATTTTGGGATGGAAAAAAAACATAGATATTCTTCAGCCCCCTACTCAGGAAGGTGAAACATTGAATATTTCCGATTGGCATCCTGTTCATCGTTTGGCTGAGGTCTCACTTCAGGCCGTAGATAGTTTGGGTTTAGATGCGTCCAATTTTGATCGAATTGAATATCGACCTACCAAGGGAATTGCGAAAGTGATCTTCGATACAGGAAGTTGGGAAGTTCAAGTAGATGCGAAAACGCTTGAGGTTTATTCGGTAGCCAAGCGAAATTCTGATTGGATAGAGCAGATCCATGATGGAAGTATAATCTCAGAGCTGTTCAAGGTGATTTCAATGAACATTTTAGGATTGGGCCTTTTAATCCTTTCGATATCAGGTATTTGGTTGTGGTATGGCCCTAGGAAGATTAGAAAGCTCAAATCTTAATCCTTCAAGATTATTTAATCTCAATTTTCATAACATCAAGGCTTCTTCCTAGTTTATTCTATACTTTTGTATTATTAAAAACTAAAGGTTTATGAAGCGCTTTTTTAAAATTGTTCTCGGAGTATTTCTATTTGTCTTTTTATTGTTGCTGCTTATCCCCATCTTTTTCAAAGATAAAATAAGAGATAAGATTGTTTCCGAGTTTGACAAGAATACTGAAGCCACCTTATACTTCGATATTGATAAATTTGGGCTTTCGCTTATTACAAATTTCCCTGACTTTACGGTTAGCCTTGGCGACTTTGGGGTAATAGGAAAAGGTGTCTTTGAAGGAGATACGTTAGCTAACGTAAAGAACCTTGAAGCTCAAATTAATTTGAGAGAAGTGCTTTTTGGTGATGCAATTACTATTAAAGGAGTGAATCTAGATTCTCCTGATATTACCATCATTGTTTTGGAAGATGGGACAGCCAATTATGATATAATGAAGGTTGTGGAAGGCGCTGAAGAGATAAATACGACTGAGTCAGAAGGCTCTCTAAGCTTTGGGATTAAAAGCTTTTTAGTTTCAAATGGAGATTTTATTTATTTCGATCAATCTTCACAAGTATTTACGCAACTCAACGGAATAAACATTTATGGAAAGGGCGATTTTGCCGAAGACATTTTCGATTTAGTCTCTGAGGGAAAGGTTGATGCAGCAACATTTGCTTATAACGGAACAGAATATGTAACCAATAAAACACTAACAATGGACTTGGTGATGAGCATGGACCTGCCCAACATGAAGTTTACATTTAAGGAAAACGAATTCCTGATTAATGAATTTCCTTTAGCTGCCAACGGCTCATTTACGATGTTCGATGATTCCTACGGTATGGATCTTTCGTTTAGCTCTCCATCATCAGAATTCAAGAAAATATTCTCACTTATTCCTGGGGCTTATACAGAGAGCTTCGATGATGTAAAAGCCACCGGTAATGTTTCGTTTAGCGGAATGGTGAAGGGTAAGTATTCCGATACAGAAATGCCTGCCTTTGGCCTTAATCTTAATATTGACGATGCATCTGTTCAATACCCTGGTTTACCAGAGACGATTGATAATATTCAGGTTGCCTTGAATGTAGACAACCCAGATGGGGTAATCGAAAACACGGTAATCGACTTGAAGAAAATGCACATCGACTTTGGTAAGAATCCTTTTGATGCTCGATTAAAAGTGGCTAACCTAAAGGATTACCCTATTGATGCCTATATCAATGGTACGTTGAACCTAAAAGATTTAAATAGCATGTTGCCTATTGAAGGACTTGTTCTAGACGGAATAATGACATTGAATGCAAAGGCAAATGGCAAGTATGATAGTCTGCAGTCAATCATTCCTACATTAGACATTACCATGAACCTTAAAGATGGTAAAATACAGTCTACCGAGTTTCCAATTCCTTTGGAGAAAATCAATGTGGTGGCAGAAGTGCTTAACCCAACAGGTAAAATGAAGGACACCAAAATCAATGTTTCAAACATGGATTTCGTGATGGATGGACAACCTTTTCAGGCCAAGTTGATGTTACAAAACCCTGATAATTTTGAATGGGATGCTACGGCAAAAGGAACGATTGACCTTGAGAAAATTTTCAAAATTTACCCGATGGAAGGTGTTCAGGCCTCTGGAATCATTATGGCCGACTTGAGCTCAAAAGGCCGAATGAGCGATATAGAAAATGAGCGTTACCAAAACTTGGATACTAAAGGGGTTTTGAAAGTGACTAACCTTGTATATGCTGATGAAGCCATGGGGAAAACTTTTAAAATATCTTCTGCAAACACTTCTTTTGATAAAAGCAGTATTAACCTAAATGAGCTAAACGGCTCAGCTGGTGAAACCAACTTTAGTGCTACTGGTAAAATTGAAAACTACTTGGGCTTTGCTTTAAATGATGGAAATCTAAAAGGTAATTTAAATGCTACGGCTGATGTGCTCAACGTTAACGAATGGATGACCGAATCGGAAGAGGAGGTCGTTGACGAAACAGGTGAACCTATGCAGGTGGTTAGAATTCCTGAAAATGTGGAGTTCAACATGAATGCTTCGGTCAATAAAGTAATATACAATAAGCTTGAGCTTAAAGAAGTGAAAAGTGGTTTAGTCGTGAAGGATGGAAAAGTAGCCCTTGAAAATGCCAACATGAAAACCCTCAATGGTACAGTCGGATTGCAAGGTTCTTATGACAGTAAACCTGAAAAACCACTCTTTGCCTTTGGGTTCAAAGTGAAAGAGATTTCAATTCCTCAATCTTTCCAGAGCATCGAGATGATTCAAAAATTAGCTCCAATTGCTGAGAAGATGCAAGGTCTTTTGTCCACAGATTTTGCAATGGCAGGAGCCTTGGGTGCAGACATGATGCCTGATTATAGTACCTTATCTGGTAGTGGAGTATTGCAGTTATTACAAGCCAGTTTAGATCAAGATTCAAAAATAGTAACAGGTCTAACCTCGCTGACTAAACTTCAAAAAATTTCTACTTCAACTTTAGATAAAGTGAAAATGTCGGCCGAAATTAAGGATGGCCGACTTTTCGTCAAGCCATTTGATGTGAACCTTGGTGATTATAAAACCACCATTGCCGGAAGTACTGGAATTGATGGTTCAATCGATTATACTTTAGGAATGGATGTTCAAGCAGGACAAATTGGAGCTCAGCTAAATAGTTTAGTTTCTCAAGTTACAGGTAGTTCAGCAGTTTCTAGCAGCACAGTGAGACTCAATATTGGTATGAGTGGAACATACGCGAAACCTGAATTTGGACTTAGAAGTGTGGGTAGTGGTGACGGTACGGACGTTAAAAGTGCAGTAACTGCTTCAGTAAAAGCTAAAGTAGAGGAAAAGAAAGAAGAGGTAAAGCAAGAAGTTCAGGTAAAAGTTGATCAAGCAAAAGACTCAGCAAATATAGTTTTGGATGCGAAGAAAACAGAACTTAAGTCTAAAGCCGACTCATTATTGAAGTCCCAAACCGACAGTGCTGCTCTTAAATTGGCGGGTAAATTAGGGGTTAAAAAGGATACTACTGAACAAAAGCTTGAAGAAGCTAAGAAGAAGGCTGAAAGTGTATTGAAAGGTATACTCAAAAAGAAAAAGGGCGGAGGGGGCAATTAGAAATAATTTCTGAAGCCAACTGTAACATTTTACTCAATTAAGTCATCTTAACAATAAGTCGCTTGAAATGCAGGCGACTTATTGTTTTAGATACACAAATTTAATAATCTGATAAACAGCTGATTAAGTTACGTGTGTCGTAATTGATTAAAATTGCATTCAAATGAAAGCACAGCCCCACATCGACTTAGGCACTGGATATGTTCAGGTTTCTAGGTTACCATTTGATCAAGTGTTCAAACTTCGCGAGTGGTTGCCGCAAACGAGTTTTGTTAGACTCAATTTGGCGGATCAGGTTTTAGAAGATTGTATTCAATATTCAGAATATGAGTATTGGTTCGATTTCCAATATTCTGGAATTCATGAATTAGAATACGAGATTTAATTATCCCAAAGTTCGTTCGGAACAATTTCTAGAACATTGCCGTCTGGATCTTCAAAGTAAAGAGAGTATATGTTTTCTCTCCAATGGTGTTCATAGGTAATAGGAATGCCCAAATCTATCAGCTTCATCTTCCAATCTTCGTATTCTTTCAGAGGAATCCCAAATGCCATATGTTGTTTGCCTTTCGCAAAATGAGGCGGTAAAGTCTCTTCCATTTTACTCACTTCGGGCAGAAAACAGAGCAACATACAGTTACCTACTTTAAAAAAAATATGTCGCCCATCGACTTTGGCGACAACCGACAACCCAAGTTTGGTATGATAAAAATGCTCCGTCCGATTTAGGTCAGAAACATACAGGCAGGTTTCTTTTATATGGGATAAATGTAAATCAGCCATTTGGCTTATTTTTTCCAACCTTTAGAGGCTAATTCTTCTACACTGTCTTCAACCTTTTTGCGCATTTCCGCTTTGTACGACTTCAAGTTTTCAGCCACCTTTTCGTTAAAAGTACCCACGATTTGAGCTGCCAAAATACCAGCGTTTTTGGCGCCATCTAGGGCTACAGTCGCTACTGGCACTCCTCCTGGCATCTGTAAAATAGAAAGTACCGAATCCCAACCATCTATGGAGTTACTCGATTTAACAGGTACGCCAATTACAGGCAAAGTAGTTAAGGAAGCCACCATGCCTGGCAAATGAGCTGCACCACCCGCGCCAGCGATAATCACCTTAAGCCCTTTGCCAATCGCTTGCTCAGCATAGTCTACCATTCTATGTGGTGTGCGGTGCGCAGAAACTATGGTTACCTCGAAAGGAACACCCAATTCTTCTAAAACAGAAGCCGCATCAGACATTACACGTAAATCTGACTGACTACCCATGATGATTCCTACTAGTGCCTTGCTCATGCTTTTATCTTTAATTCTGCTTTTACGAAATTAACTTTTTCCTTCAAACCTTCTATGTTGCTTGCGGTAATCGTAGCATGCCCCATTTTACGGTGAGGTTTGGTGATTCTTTTGCCATAAAGGTGTACATGGATGCCTTCTTGGCCGAGTACATTTTCCATTCCTTCATATTTGGCGAGTCCTTCGAAGCCATCTTCGCCCAAAAGGTTAACCATTGCAGCCGGTTGAACAATTTTTGTGCTGCCCAAAGGCAAGTTTAAAATGGCCCTTAAATGTTGTTCAAACTGAGAGGTTTCGTTGCCTTCAATGGTTTGATGACCACTGTTATGCGTTCTTGGCGCTACTTCGTTCACCAATATTTCTCCTTCTTTAGTCAAGAACATTTCAATGGCCAGTAAACCGACCATGTTCAGTTTACTGATGAGCGTCTTGGCAATTTCTTGTGCTTTATCCTCAACCCTGGTGCTCACGATAGCGGGCGAAAATAGGTATTCTACCAGATTCAATTCAGGGTGAAAAACCATTTCAACTGTTGGAAAACAGGTGACCTCGCCCTTTTCATTTCTGGCAGCAATCACTGCTATTTCCTTTTCGAAAGGAATAAGTTTTTCAACAAAACCCGGGGCATCAAATGCTTTGCTGAATGCCTCTTCAGTGCGAATGACTTGCACCCCACGTCCATCATAACCGCCAGTAGCCAGTTTGTTTACAAAAGGAAGAAAGTCTTTATGCTTTGCCACATCAGTGTTGGATTCGGTTTCAATAAAGTCGGCTGTGGGTATTCCGTTTTCTTTATAAAATCTTTTCTGAAGTGTTTTGTTTTGAATCAACTCAATAACCTCAGGCTGCGGAAACACCTTTCTCCCTTCCTTAGCCAATTGCTTTAAGGCTTCAGTGTTCACGTTTTCAATCTCAATGGTAATTACATCTTTGTCTTTACCAAAATTGTAAACCGTATTAAAATCGGTGAGTTTTCCGTGTGTAAATGAAGCAGCAATTTCCTTACAAGGTGCGTTTGCATCGGGATCTAATACGTGCACATTAAAGTTGAAGTCTATGGCCGATTGAATCATCATTCGACCCAGCTGACCTCCTCCTAGAACCCCTATTTTGAAATTAGAATCAAATACCGACATGCTTGTTTTTAATGGAATGCGGGCAAATTTAGTCAATAATTTCTATTCCCATTTTTTGCATGAGCTTAGTTGCGTTAAAGCTTTTACAAAGTCCTGGGGTAAGTGTATAATCGAAGATGATATCGTCATTCTCAATCACACTATTGAAACTGTAATTTTTAATGCCATGCAGTTCCGTTGTTATTTTTCCCAGCGTTAAGTCATGTGTGGAAACAAAACCAAAAGCATATGATTTATTGAGCTGCCTAATTAAAGCTATCGCGCCTGTGTGTCTATCTTCTGAATTGGTTCCTTTCAACACCTCGTCTATCATAAATAGTGTAGGAATTTCTGTGTTGATTGAGCCCAAAAGCTGCTTCAATCTTTTCAATTCAGCATAAAAAGAAGAAACGCTTTCTTCCAAATCATCCTGTGTACGCATGCTGGTAAACACCTGAAGTTTAGAGATATTCATGGATTCGGCACAAACTGGAGCTCCCATAAGCGCCATAATCGAATTTACCCCCACTGTTCTTAAGAATGTACTTTTTCCACTCATGTTCGATCCTGTGATCAAGCAGATTCCACCTTTACCAGAGAAATCAAAATCATTACTCACCCTCTTTTTCGCGTTGAGCATTGGGTGGCCCATTTGAGTTGCTTTAATTATGAAAGGATCCGTTTCTATGGTTGGGAAAACAGCCGTTGGATTTGAAAAGTAGAATGCACCAAGGCTATTCACGGCTTCAATTTCTCCAATGGCCTCAAACCATGACTGTACATCTTCCTTGGTCTTTTGCCTCCATTTTTCTGCCTGTATCAACCAATATACATCAAGAATAAAAAGTGTATTGAATATCTGGTACATCATGTTGGCTCTGTTATGCAGATTATCCAAAATAAACTGGAGCTGGTTGATGACCACAGAAGCGTCTTTACCGTCCGTTTTCAGTTTTCCTTTTAAGTCTTTCATCAATGGAGATGTCAGCTCTTGTTTTTCTATCCAGGCTATTTGAGACTCGTAAGCCTTTAATATTTTATTGCTAAATACGGTTTTTTGATATACCTCACTGGCATATTTCAACACCGTTGCCAATACTCCTATGTTGATAAATACGGCTAGAATAGGAAGCCCAATGGGGGCTATGCCTATTGAAGAGAGCACAATGCAAGTGAGAGAAAGCAGTGGAAAAATGAAAATAGCGAGTCTATAAAATGTTTTTGTCAATAAAATATTGGGTTCTTTTATCCAAGAAAGTAGCGGTTCAATATTTGCCTTTTCTTCGTTGAAAGCCCTTCCACTGGCCTGAATGTTTTGCCTCCAATCAATTAAAGGAGCAATTTCCTTTGTTGCTTCTTGCCTCAATAGTATTTCTTCCTGATCGGCAGGAGTGCTTAACCATTTTGCCATGGTCTCTCGGCCAAAGGCGGTAGAAGCCCTATTGATTAATTGAAAAATAGAATGTCTCCCAAATACATCAAGGTCAATATGATATTCGTGAAGTGGGTTGATAAACTCCGCCCCATCATCTAAAGTGGAAAGCTTCATTTCTAGTCTTTGCAGCTCTTCTTCATTTACCTTAAGTAAGGCTTCTGTAAAGTCGAGTTGTTTCTTTACGGCAACGTGTTTTTTTAGTAAGTAGAAAAAGAGCAGAATAAAACCAATCACTGTTGCGGTTATGCCCTCTGTTATTTTTGCGTTTGCAAAAAGTGTGATTAAGATGATTGCAGCAAAAAAAGAAGAGACCCTAAGCCATGCCAGTGAAAGGGACCTTTTTTTTAGGTCATTAAGGCTATGTTCAAATTGCTCTGCCCTTTCTTTAAAAAGTTTTTCCATTTTGTTAATAAAATATTTAGGTACGGCTTTGGATAAGATGAAGGGAATAAAAAAACCATTCTTACCATTAAGGCGTACTTATGTTCAAACATAGACACCACAATTTACACTTCTACCAAAAATGTCAATTAATTAGTATGGGAACACGTAAATTCATTGGAATATGTTTTTTCTTTTTATCTTCATCGCTGCTGAAATCCTAAAGAGTGTCGTTAAACGAAAATCAACTTCTTGCTGCATTTGCCAAAGGCGATAGACGTGCTTTTGAGCATTTATTCAAAGAGCATTACAATGGCGCTTGCCGATATGTTTTCAGAATACTTCGTGATGAAGATACTTGCGAAGAAATTGTGCAGAGCACTTTCGTAAACCTTTGGGAAAAACGAGAGATGATTCGAGAAGACATCAATTTTAAATCATACCTGTTTAGAGCTGCTTACAATACTGCCCTTAATTATATTAAGCATGAAAAGGTGGTTAACAAGTATGTGAATAATAAGCAAGATTCTATTGAAATCAGCATGCAAAGCTATGTGAGTCATCAGCCTGATTTTGAATTACAAAAACGAATTGAAGACGCCCTTGATAGTCTACCTCCGCAATGTCAGAAAGTTTTCAGAATGAGTAGGGAAGAAGGATTAAAGTATCATGAAATTGCAGAGGAATTACACATTTCTAAAAAGACAGTTGAAGTGCATATGGGCAAGGCACTTAAGATATTAAGAAACCAATTACAGGACTATCTAGTTTTTTTTCTGCCTTTGGTGGTTTTGTTATAGGGGAATAAATTGTCAGGGTTGTTACATTAACTGACAGAAAGAAGGAAATGATGGAAGAGTTAATGGCCAAATATTTGGCCAATGAACTAGATACTAGTGAAAGAGCCGATTTTGAATCTCAATTGATTCAAGATGAACAGCTTAGACTCGACTTAGAGGTCTACGCTAATGTGCTTGATTTAACGAGCAATGAGAATGATAAAATTTTCAATGCTGATTCCGCTTGGAATAGAGTAAGTAAACGTACAAAAGACACTAAGGTTGTTGCGCTTGAAAAGAGCAGATTCAGCTTTTTAAAGATTGCAGCTTCGCTTTTGGTATTGTCAGTTGCCGGATATTTTATTTATAGCTCTACGAAAACTACAGGTTCTGATGGCACTGAGTTGGCCTCAGTGACTCATGGAGTCAAAGAATTTACATTGCCAGATGGATCGTTGGTGAAGTTAAACGCTAACGCCAAACTCACCTTATCCAAGCATTTTGGAGATAGTAATCGTAACGTGATTCTAAAGGGAGAGGCAAATTTTGATATTGTTCGAAATGAAGATTTGCCTTTCGTGATTGAGGCAGGAAATAGTACAGTAAAAGTTCTAGGTACTAGTTTTAATTTGGCCACTGAAGCTGATGATGGCGTAGAGCTGGATGTTACGGAAGGATTGGTTGAATTCTCTTCATCGATTACTGGAGTAAAGGAGCATGTAGCCAAAGGGCAAAGTGCGAAACTGGATAAAGCAGGAAAGATTATTCAAAAGAATGAAATGAAGGATGCCAACTTTAGCGGTTGGTGGACAAGAAAACTTGAATACGATGCCACGCCTCTCAGTGAAGTATTTAAAGATTTAGAAGATACCTATTGGGTAAATATAGATTATAATGAGGCCATTGGAGCTTGTACTCTTACTACAACATTTCAAGGAACTTCTATAGAAGATGTAATTAAGACCATTGTGGCTACTTTTACAGAAGTAAAACTCGTATCCCTTAAAGAAAATCAAATAAAATTAGACGGAAAGCCCTGCGATCATTAAATTGGTCCATGCTCAGGGGATTTCTGGTTTCCATCTACGCATTTTGGTGTATTAACGCACAAGCTCAAGAGAGGTCTAATTCAATTTTAGACTTCGAATACGTTGTTGAATTTGATAACGTAACGCTAAGTGCTGCTTTACGCCAATTGAATCGGCAGACGCAAATCAATTTTTCATACAATACTATGATCATTCCGAAAATGGATAAATTTTCGGTTACATATGATAGTGTCTCACTGCGATCAATCCTTGAAGATATATTATCTAAAGCCAACCTTTACTATAGAGAGGTAAATGGCACGATTGTGATTCTCAAGCAGCCTTCCACGGATCGAACAATTAAGGGGCAAGTGCTTGATGTCGAGACCCAAACGCCTCTTCCTTATGCCAATGTGTTTATAGATAATAGCACCTTTGGAGTGGCGACAAATCGTGAGGGCTATTTTGAAATTAAGAACATCCCTTATATCGCTTTCAATCTTGTCGTGTCTCATGTTGGATATGAACCTAAAACAATTCCTTTTAATTATAAACAGCCGTTACAAAATAATAGGTTTATTATTGAAATGGATGTTGAAGAAGTGGCTTTGGAGCCCGTTGAGGTTTCGGCCAACAAGACTAGAAAGCAACGTAAAAGCGACAGGAGACTTCTGAAAAGGTTTGAGGAAGATTTTTTAGGGAGAGATAGCAATGCCAAAGATTGTAGGATTGTAAACCCCGAAGTACTTGACTTCTTTGTACTAGATTCTCTGAATAACTATGAAGTAACGGCCAATGATAAGTTATATATTGAGAATTACGCCTTGGGTTATCAGGTGAGTTACATTCTGGAAGAATTCACGTTTATTAATGGCACGAAAACATACATTGGGAAGGCACAGTTTACGGAACTTGAACCTAAGTCGCGAAAGCAGAACAGTAGATGGGAAGAGGCCCGAGGGAAAGCGTATTACGGGTCGGTCAACCATTTTTTGAATTCCTTAATCGAAGGTAAAGTGGCCCAGGAAGGTTTTTCAGTGAATACCGTTCAATTTGATTCTGTTACTTCAGAATACAGTACCCCCCTTAATCCAGCCAAACTATCAGAAATTATCCGGCTTGAACCATCGGGTAAAGATTTAGAATACAGATTATTAGGATCATCGGATATAGAGGTGACTTATACGAAAGGCTTTGAAGACCAAGAGTATAAGAAGCTTTTTAGAAGTAAGTCTAAAAGTGGAAACTATAAATACACTGATCAGAAGTCGAGATCTACAATTTCCTTAAGCAACGATCAGAGTCTTACGAGCTATCAGGTAGTGGGTATGGATATCAGTGACGTTCCATTGTTTCAAAAGTCCGTAATCCTATTTCAGGAAAAACAACCATTGATTGCTTTTCCAGGCTATTTTAGCAGTAAGCGGGCCGCCCTATATCTCGGGTGGTGGACATGGGGTGGCTTTTCTGTAAAGCTGCCTTTAAACTTTAGACCAAAGGAGCAAGACCAATAACTCTAGGTCTCGTTATTCTACCATTCTAGGAGAAAATATTATAGGTAATAAGTGCCGAAATATAGGCGACTGCGGTCATGTAAATGGTTTGGATTATAGGCCATTTCCACCCTTTAGTTTCTCTGTAAACAATCGCTAACGTACTCATGCATTGCATTGCAAAAGCATAGAATACCATCAGTGAAAAAGCAACAGCAGGAGTATACATGGCTTCACCTGTTTCAGGATTTTTTTCCTGGCTCAACCTTTCCCTTATTGTTACATCATCATCATCACTGGCACCAATGCTGTATATGGTGGACATCGTGCCTACAAAAACCTCTCGTGCCGCAAAGGAAGTAATCAGTGCAATTCCTATTTTCCAGTCATAACCGAGTGGACGAATTGCAGGTTCTATAATTTTACCAAATGAACCAGCCACAGAGTATTCAAGCTTATAGGAGCTCAGGGCAATTTCATATTCTTCTTGAGATGCATTTGCCCCAATGTTTTGCCTAACGTTGGTTTCCGCATTTCGGAAATTATCGTTGAAACCATAGGAGGCCAAAACCCATAATACGATAGAGATAGCGATGATTATTTTACCTGCTTCAAATACAAAGGTTTTTGACTTATCGTAAATGGTGAGCCCAATATTCTTCCAGCTTGGGATTTTATACCCAGGCAGTTCCATAATAAAATAAGATTTTTCACCACTCTTAAGGATAAGCTTCATTACAAATGCTGAGCCTATGGCGGCAAGAAATCCTAGGAGATATAATGCTTGAAGCACCAAGCCTTGGAGGTTAAATATGCCAATCACCTGTTGGTCGGGAACAACTAAGCCAATTAGAATAGCATAAACCGGTAACCTCGCAGAGCAACTCATAAATGGGGTTACAAAGATCGTAATGAGGCGATCTTTCCAGCTTTCAATGTTTCTGGTGGCCATAATGGCTGGAATAGCACAGGCCATTCCGCTGATTAATGGCACTACAGACTTTCCATTGAGACCAACTTTTCTCATTAGTTTATCCATAAGGAAAACCGCTCTCGACATGTAACCACTTTCTTCCAAAAGGGCAATAAAAGCAAAAAGAATGGCGATTTGCGGTATAAATACCAGAACACCAGCAAGTCCAGCAAGGACACCATCGGTGAGCAAATCAGAAAGAATTCCTTCAGGAAGCACATCTTTCACCCAGCCACTAAACTCTGCTATTGATCCTTCAATAAGGTTCATAGGAGCTTCTGCCCAAGCGAAAATGGCCTGAAAGATAAGCATGAGTACCGTAAAGAAAATGAGGTATCCAAACACAGGGTGAGTCACCACCCTATCTATTTTCTGGCTAACGGATTTCTTTAACGGGTCTTGTGAGTTCTTTACATTTCTATCTACGATATCAGAAATGAGCTGATACCTACCTAAAGTCTCTTGGGATTGAGTTGGGACATCATAAAAGCCATTTTCAGCCTTTATTTTATCGATCTTCTCCTTTTCCCCTTCAGTCAAAAAATTCAAACGCACAGATTGTTGTGCGTATTGGTAGGCACGGTAATTTTCAGTCAGGTCAAATTTTGCTTTGATTACATCTATGGTTTTAGGAGCTAAATCATAGATATCATAGAATGGCCGCTTACTTTTTATAAGGGGCTGGGTGAGGGCTTCTTTTAAAGCCGCTACTCCATGGCCATTGTGTGAGTTCGTTGGAATAATTTTTATTCCTAAGTCAATAGAAAGGCCCCTTAAGTCGATATTGAGTTTCTTGAGCTGGGCAACATCCATCATGTTTAGCACCAAGATCAATGGAATACCTAAATCTCTTATTTGAGTAAAAAGGAGTAAGTTTCTTTTAAGGTTTGAGGCATCGGTGACTACAATTACTTTATCAGGGTATTGCGAATGTTCAGGGTCTAGCAGAATGTCTTGGACGATCTGTTCATCCAATGTTTTCGGGTAGATACTATAAGTACCAGGAAGGTCAATAATTTCGGCCGTGGTGCCATCAGGTAGTTTTGAGAAACCAGATTTCTTATCTACGGTTACCCCGGGAAAGTTTCCCGTTTTTTGATTTAGCCCAGTAAGTAAGTTGAAAAGTGTTGTTTTTCCAGAGTTAGGATTTCCAACAAGCGCAATTTTAATTCTGTTCGCCTTTGCCATGCTCTAATCTTCAATCATGATACAGGCCGCTTCATCTTTTCTGAGCGATAAGCAGTAACCAGAAACGCCAATAGCAATAGGGTCGCCAAACGGAGCGATGAGATCCACAGAAACTTCAGTTCCGGGCAAGCAGCCCATTTCAATAAGTTTGACTGAAAGAGTGTCATCTTTAAACCCATTTATGATCCCTTTCTCGTTTTTCTTTAGCTCTGCTAGACTTCTCACGGCTCTATGCTTATTTAGATTAAATATAAACAGGTGCAATTTACTAGAGACGGTGTTCATAACAAAATACTGATGCCTTTAAGGTTAATCTATTTTAAGAGGAGGAAAAGAAATGTTTATTTGGGACTCAAAATCCAAGCAGAATGCTTGAACGGTTGCCATTTCATTTGGGTAAGATCTATTTCAGGATCAATAATAATATGTCGCGCACTTCCATTTAGAGAGACACTTGTATTGGCATAAATTTCTATGTCTGCTATTCCTTCTTTTTTATAATACTTTTCCATCCATCGGACCATTTGCCAGATCATATCGGGTTTTGATGCCGCTGCTGCGACTTGTTTGGCTGTAAAGAAATCCAGCGGATCTACACGCCAGATCTTATCTGCTTTTGGGTCTTTTATGTCAAAATTTAAATTGCCATACTTTACCCTTAACATCATTCGCCATGAAAGACGGTGCCCTTCTTCCGTCCAAGACACATCGCCTTTATAAAGGTGATGCCGAAGGGGTAGATAGATTTGAAAGCAAAAGTAAATAGAGAAAACTACCGCTAACGCCAGTCTGCCAGCTTTGAGTTCAGTTTGCGTATTATTGGAAAGCCCTATTAAAGTCTTTTTTGGAAAGAAGGTTTTTCGGATGGTTTCAGGGTCGAAGAATAACACAGTCAGGCCAATCATCATGAACGGAAAAATCCCAATTTGAAAAACCACTGCGTTGAAGATGTGGAAGACCACCGAAATGCTAAATGCAATAACTCTGGTTTTCTTCCAAAGCAGGAAGTAGACAATGAGTAAATCAAAGACGATTCCGCCATAAATAACCAGGTTTTGGAGCCACTGTTTTTGTAAAAGATCGCCTATTAACCAGTATCTATTTTTTGAACCTAGGGCCACTTGGATAAAGTGGCCTTCTACCCACCCAGGATAAATTTTGTTGAAGGCGGCAAATGTGAAAACAATCCAGAGCTGTATAATGAAGATGCTGAGGCACCATCTTGGGCAGGTCATACTTACGACTGAATTCCATCTTTTAGCATCGAATGAGGCATAGGCATGGGCGGGAACGCAGAGCATGAAAAGACAAAGAAGGATAAGAAGGTAATAATGATTATTGTAATACGATTTTTGCATCCAATAGACCAGTGTCCAAAGAATAGTGAAGGCACTAAGACTAAGCCTGTAATGATAACCTACCATAACACATAGCCCACAAATTGCCATTAGTGCGAAATATGCATACATTCCATTGCCTGGAAGTGGTTGGAGCCACTCTAAACCAATAAGTGTAAAGGTAAACTTGGGCTCAATTAGGGCTTGTTTAACCCATCCAGTCAATATGGCACCAAAGGTCTCTGCGAAAATCAGAAAGCCGAAAATCATCCGAAATAATACGAGCGGAGAATTGTCGACTGGATCGAATTGCTTTTGAATGATTTTGGAAAAGAAATTCAACATATTTCTAATCTATAAAAATTTGGAATTTTAAACAGGAAGATTCGGTTATAAAATCATGAAAGAAAAAAGGGTAAAAGGTCCAAAACAGAAAAAAAAAGCGCCTAACAAGGATGCTAAAATCGTTGAAAAAGAGACGCAGAATGCTGAAAACGATGATTTTGATTTTGGAGGGATTCCAAAGAATGTTTCTTTAAAAAGAAACATCGGTTGCGGAGGTTAATTAAGGGCTTAAACCTTCCCTTCAACCAAAACAACGAATTCACCTTTCACACCTTTAATGGTAAAATGATCAATCAGTTCGGATAAAGAGCCTCGGACAGTTTCTTCAAACATCTTCGAAATTTCTCTCGACACGGAGGCTTTTCTGTCTCCTAAATGTTCTTTCAATTGCTCTAAGCATTTGATCAGTCGGTGCGGTGATTCGTAAAGAATTATGGTTCGATCTTCTTCAGCTAATTTTATCAGTCTTGTCTGACGCCCCTTTTTATGCGGAAGAAAGCCCTCAAAAACAAAACGATCAGATGGCAGACCAGAGTTGACCAAAGCGGGCACAAAGGCTGTGGCGCCCGGCAAACAGTTGACTTCGAGGCCAGCCTTTAACAGTTCCCTTACTAATAGGAAACCAGGGTCGGAAATTGAAGGTGTACCAGCATCAGAAATGAGTGCAAACTTTTCGCCTGACTCCATTCTATTGATTAGTTTTTCAACCGTTTTATGTTCGTTGAAAATATGATAACTCTGGAGTGGCTTGGTGATATTATGATGCTTTAATAGCTTGCCGGAAGTACGCGTGTCTTCCGCCAAAATAACATCCACTTCACTCAATATTCTCAAAGCTCTTAAAGTGATGTCTTCAAGATTTCCAATGGGAGTGGGTACAAGGAATAGAGAAATCTCAGACATTAGATTAATTGGTCAATTGAACTGGCAAGCTCACGATCTTTTTTCGTGACAGTATTCCCAGCGTCATGTGTGGTTAACTCAATGGTCACCCAATTATACACATTTGACCAATTTGGATGGTGGTTCATTTTTTCGGCACAAATGGCAACTCTCGTCATAAAACCAAAGGCCTCTACAAAATCGGTAAACTCGAATTTGCGAACGAGCTTATTGTCTTTTTCTTCCCACATATCTTAGTTTTTAGCTGTAATAATGTATTGATATTGTAGACTCTTGTTGTCAGTCTCTGTATTTGAGAAACCTGCTTTTTTCAAAGATTGTTCTAATGTTTTGCTCGAAACCTTGGCTTCATCTGAGGGGCCCACTGGAATGTCGCCCGTTTTGAAATCGATAATAAGCAAAGTCCCGCCTTTCTTCATTCCTTTTTTGAGTCGGCTTAAATATTCATCCTTGTTGGGAATATAGGCATAGGTATTTACAATCAACACAACGTCTACCTCATTGTCGAGTAAATTAGGCACATCGGCTGGGGTCAGTCGTGTATCAATATTATCAGCCCACTTGCCCACAATTGACTTCTGGTTTTGGATATACTCCAGTGAATTGGGGTCGATGTCTAGTGCGATCACCTTTTTCGCTTTTCTGGCAATTTTGAATGTAAAATACCCAGCTCCAGCTCCAACATCTGCCACTGTTTTATTGGTCAAATCACCCAATAGATTGATTACAAACTCTGGGTTTTGCCAATCGGTTCTCCCTTCATCTTCTTGTAATTCAGATGATTCTTGATGCTCGTTTAAAACTTCGGGCACTAGTTCTTCTTGCTGCAATACCGGAGAGTCTACACTTTTTTCTTTGGGTTTACTAGAGCAAGACCAGAGTAAAAAAATGAGCGATATGTAGGACAATGACCTCAAAGTTATAGGGCTATGATTCCTTCAATTTTTGCTGCTTCGAGATAGGTATCAATGATGGCATCGCTAGAAGGCATCATCAATTGGGCGGTAATACTTACGTATTTCCCTTTACTGGAAGCCTTCGTTTTTACATCATGGCCGGGGAAAAGCTTTTTTACTTCATCTTGCTTCTCGTCTTCCACGATAAATTTGAACATGTATAAAGCTGGAAAGTTAAGGGTGCTCTCTAGTTTTTCCTTAAAATTCTCTGAAGTGAATTTTTGCATCACGCTAAGTTAAGGTAGGAAGGGGCAAAAAAAAATCGGCCCGAAGGCCGATTTAATATTTTTAGTAATATTTATATCGTTTGTCTAGAATTTCGGCTTTATCTCTTACCGCTTGATTCATCTTCAGTTGAGCGTTGCTGAGTGCTCTTTGCTGAATTTGATTCACATAAGTAGTGTAATCCGTTATGCCAGCTGGCGTATTCTTCGCTTTTAACTCCATGATCACAACTCCTACATCGGTAGTAATTGCTTTAGATCTATCGCCTACATTTTTGAGTGCAAATGCTGTTCCTACAGCAGTAGGAGCAACGCCTACATTAGGCAAAGCGTTAGAGTTTAATTTCACTTGAGTATCTGTGTATACTTGTGCAATGGCATCGAATGAAGCAGCCATATCAGACAATGAACCTGAAGCAGCTGAAATTTTATCAGTGATGTATTTTGCTTTTTTATTGTTTTCAACCTTAAGTTTGATCTGGCTTCTTACCCCACTATCAGTAAGTTTAGCAGTACCTGCCTCTACTTTCGCTCTGTAAACAGCTACAACATATTCTTCGGCAAGGTCGAAGTCTTTCACGTCTCCTACAGATGCTTCTCCATATAACCATGTTACAATCTGACGAGCACTTTCTAATCTACCAATACTTGAGCTGTTAGAGTTAATATTGTTACCACTGAAAACAGAGTATCCGTTTGCAGATGCATTGTTTACGAAATCATCATATGAGTCAGTTTCTAAAACAAACTGACCAGCTTTCTGGTATGCCGCATCGATGGTCTCATCTGATGGGGTTAATTCTTTAAGAATCATGGCTACCTTATATCTGTTGTTGCTTGGTGCTCCAGTCACATTCATAATGTGGAAACCGAAATCACTTTCTACAAGACGGTTGATTACGCCTTCACGGCTTACAGAGAAAGCAGCATTTTCGAAAGGCTCAGCCCACTGACCTTGCGCATCTCCACCTTTTCTGTACCAACCTAAATCTCCACCTGAAGGGCCAGAAGAATCTTCAGAATTTAGTATGGCCAATTGGGTAAAATCTGCTCCATTTCTTGCTTCACGTAAAATTCCTTCAGCCTTTGCTTTTACTGCGGCTTTGTCTGCTGCTGACATTCCTTCTGTTCTCAGTAGGATGTGGCTTACTTTTACAAATTCGGATTCGCTCTTAATAACATCCGATAGTTTGAAAAGTGTATAAATTCCGTTTGTTAATTTTGGGCCAATTACATCACCTTTTTTAAGGTTCGATAGGTTGTTAACAATGTCATCAGGAAGTGCTGATGGATCGAATGTTCCAAAACCAATTCCCTGTTCCGTATTAATCACGGCTAAAGTAGAGTCATTGTCTCCAGCTTCAAGCTGAGTTCTAAGGTGATTTAGTTCTTCAGTATAATAGGCGCTGTCGGCAGCTGATGGGATAACAGGGAAAGAGATGTAGTCGATTGAACGACTCTCTTCTACAGTATATTCATCTTTGTGCTCATCTAAATAGGCTTGTAAATCGGCATCAGAAACTTCAGCAACTTGGTCATCATTTACAGCCAAGAAAGGAATGTAAAGGTAATCTAAAGTGACTCCACCCTCTTGCTCCATATATTCTTGCTGTGCTTCGGCCAAGGTTACATAGTTGGTCTTCAGAATTAGATTCTGATATTTTGCCATACGTCTGTTTTCAGCCAAGCTGTTTTCGAACATTTGCCATTGCAGTCTAGACTGAGGGTCTAAATCACTGTTGACCAAAACTTGGTTCAAAAACTGACGGTCCAGTTCACCTGTTTGAGGATCTGCAAATTGTTGCATTACTTGAGGTGAAATGTTTTTGCCCTGAACCATATCGATTCTTTCATCGCCAGAAACTGCAATGCCAGCTTTATCGAATCGTTTGGTATAAGCAATTTGAGCTATCAACTGCTCCCATGCCTGATTTCTTATGGTTTGCATTAAGAACTCATTCGGGTTAACACCGTATTGAGCCATGTAATTTTGTTTGATACTTTCTACTAGGTTAGCATATTCTTGCTGACTGATGGATTCTCCGGAAATTTCACCAACTTCTTGTTGATCACTACCAAGAATGGACGATCTGCTGCTTAATACATCGGTTAAAACGAAAGCTAAAATCGATGCCCCTACTACGACTACCAAGAGTCGTCCCATCTTTTCACGAAGCGTGTTAATTATTGCCATTTGTACTTATTAATTGAAATAGCCGCAAACATAATTGATTTATGACCTATTAGCAAAAGAAAATACAGACAAAAAGCCCTGTTAATCAGTCTTCTCTGTCTGGAAGGATGCTAAGCATTACGGTATCAATCCTAGCATCTTCCATTGCCACTATTTTTATTTTGAACGGTGGAACGGAAATGGTCTCATTTACTTGAGGGATATTCTCGGTGATTGACAGGATAAATCCGCCTAACGTGTCGTAATCACCTTCTGGAATATTGAAATGGTACTTCTCGTTCAAGTAATCTACTTCATGGCGAGCGCTGAAAAGATAATTGTTGTCGTCAAGTTTTTGCTCAACCCAGTCTTCATCATCGTGCTCATCTTGAATCTCACCAAAAATCTCTTCGATTACATCCTCTAGACTTACCAAGCCAGAAGTCCCTCCAAATTCGTCCACTACTAGGGCCAAACTTTTTCTTTCTTGAATAAACTGGATCATTAGCTCATTCACCAACATAGTTTCAGGCACAATGATTATTGGTGTAAGGATACTCTCAATGTCTTGCGGTTTTTTGAATAAGGCCAATGCATGACAATACCCAATTACCTCATCAATATTATCTCGGTACACCAACACCTTGGAGTGACCGCTTTCAATGAATTCATTTTTTAAATCTTCTATAGAATCCTCAAGCTCAACTGCGGCAATGTCCGTTCGAGGAATCATACATTCCCTTACTTTAACGGTTTTGAATTCCAGTGCATTGTTGAAAATTTTGGTGTCCAATTCTACTTTGGACTCTTTAATGTCTTTATGGGTATTGCGCTGAATGTATGAACGTAAGTCAGTAAGCCCGAAAACAGGACGATCTTGTGAGAATTTCTGTCTTAGAATATAAACGATAATAAAACGAGACATTTGCTCAATTACCCACACCAAAGGAAACATGATGATGAAGATGAGCATGATTGGAATGGAAAGAATGCTTAATAACCGGTTAGGGTTAATTAGGAAAATACTTTTAGGTGTAAACTCAGCGGTGAATAAAACCAACAGGGTAGATAGAATGGTTTGTATGATAAGCACTGCCCCTGGGTTAATTAAGTATTCTGGCAGAACATCCATGATTAATGGTTCCAGAATTAAGGCCATAAAATAGCCGTAGATAACCAGTGCAATAGTATTCCCCACCAAAGCGGTATTGATAAGTCGGGAAGGCTTTTGGGTGAAGAAGGCTAGAATTTTCCCGCTAAGTGTTCCTTTTTTACTCTGAAGCTCAATTTGGAGCTTGCTCGAGGTTACAAATGCGATTTCAGTTCCAGAAAAAAATGCTGAAAAAATTAGGGCAATGATGATAACCGTACCTTGGTAATAGTCCATTAATGTTTCTTTTTCCGCTTAGGAGTCGACTTTGTTTGTTCTTCCTTTTCTTTATGTTTTGCTTTCCTATATCTGTATAAAAATAACAGACCTATTGATATCATAAAAATAAAATAGGAATAGGCAATGCCATAGGTCATGGTCTGATGTACGCCAATCACAAATGTGACTACACAAAGTGAAAAGATTATGGTGCCACTAGTTGTTCTCATTTGTCTCTTTAATTAAGAATTCCGTATCCTTTGGGTTCGTAACCTTAAATTCTGAAAAATCTTGAGGAGCATCCATACCCGTACCTTGAATCAAATCTGTTTCAGTAGTCACAATAAAAAACTGGTCGGTATAAATTCTTTCTGTATTTGGGTTCCAAAACAACTCTTCAGTTTTTAAGGTCTGATTTTCCTTTAGGTTTATAACTACTACGTCACCAGTTGCTCTATAAAGCTTTGTTTTAGCATCATAAAAACCTTCCAATGCAGTGAGCACTGAAGTAGTATCTCCCTCGCCATCAAAAAAGTCAATTCTTATAGTTTCAGGAAACTCTAAATCTCCATTGGAGAAAGTTAGTTGTTTATTTCCCTTAATTCCCAATTTCCGGATAGAACCTTCGGTCATAATGATTTCTACATTCTCCGATTCTAGAATAGGGCCTTTATACTCTTCCATTTCGGCCAATTTTTTTGGCTCAGAAAAACAGGCAGTAAAGGCCAGAATAAATATAAGAGGTATAAGCTTTTTCAATGTCATTGTATGAAAAACGGTCTTCCCTAAGAGAGAAGACCGCTATTATTTTTCATTTGGGAATCAACTATTGCTGATCTGGTCTTTTCTGCAATTTAACAGTTTGTTGTATCCAACATCCTACTGATACAGAGTCACCAACTTCTTTTCCTTCGGTAAAGATTTCTCCACCACTTGGAAATTGCGCCTTAGCTTGGCTTGCTTTCAGTTGATTACCTCCTTTAACGTAATATTCGTAGGCAACAATGAATTTTGCTCTATCATCCACTTGGCTTTTCTGCTGATCACACTCTGTACTTTGCATCACCATGTCACCAATCAATGTGTACATCTCTTCCTTTAAAGTAGGGTCAATTTCTACAGTAGCAATGGCCAATTTTCTGGCCTCCGCTTTATTTCCTTCAAGACGTTCCATTAACACAATCTGCTTCATGGCTTTTCCTTTGTCAGTATTGTCTTCGGCAATTTCTATAGCTTTCTCATAATAGAGTTTGGCATTTACATAGTCTTTTTCTTTAACATATGTTGAGGCCAATAAATTAGCTACACCGTACTGTGGCTTTGTTTCGAGAACCGTTTTAGCGGCATCAAGAAACCAGTCAGCATCGGTACATCCACCATCGTAAGCATAAACAAATATTTTGTTTGCCAACTCCTCATCCTTAGGGTTTGCCTTAAACTGAGGAACAAGTTTTTCAATAATAAAGGTACAGTCGATTAAGTTAAGGTCAGCCAATTTTTTATCGACAAACTCTTTTACTGCATCCATACTCTTGGTGCTCTTATTCTGACTTTTCGCCTTTTTGATTTGATAATCAATGTGCTCAGTACACCTGTTATAAACCTCAAGAATTTGCTCGTCAGTAAGACCTATATTACGTGTGTAGCCTAAAACAGCAGTCTGCATGTAATAACGACCCGTTGAGTAGAAACCTTCATTTCCTTCAAGATCATAGGTCAGCTTAAATAGGTCAAGCAAATACTGAGTTTTGGTAGCATCGGTTATATAATACTTATAGGCAGAAATAGCCTGACGACCAATGTTTTCCTTTTTGGAATCTGGGTACATTTTAAAGCGCATCTCGTAGAGTGACATCACTTTAGCGGCTGCTGCTTCTTTTTCAGCTTCGGTTTTTCCGTTTTCCCAAGATTCGTCCCAGATCGCAATCCCTTTAATATAAGTTGACTCACTTAAATCAGGGAAATGCTCCAAGATATATTCTAGATGACCTTTGGCTGCATCGTAATTACCAGACTTCTCTGTATCGCTAAACAAGGTCCATTTTGTTTGGGCATCGCTTCTTTCTTCTGGTGGTTCTGGCCATTTGAATTGAGCCATAGCAGAGTACCCAGAGGTAATGATGATAAAGGTCAATAAAAATTTAATTCTCATAATACTGTAGTTTAATTATACTTCTGTCTCGCAAACCATGTCTGGTCTTGCAAGCTAAATCCAATGCTCAACTTGAGGTAGTTTTCTCTCATTAACCCATCGGTTACGTTACCTCTATTTCCAAAGGTAGCTCCTAAATTTATATTTGAAACACCCACAATTCCGTTCAACGGTAAGGACGTTCCAATATTTATACCAAAGTCGTTTACTTCTTGTGAATTGATTAAAAAAGGAGTCCTTTCATAATGAATCCCGAATCTATAAGTTATTCTCGGGCCAGCCTTCGAAACTTCGTAGTTTGGTAATAATTCTCCACCAACGGCAATTCTAAATGCATCTCCAAAGTTTGAACTGGTTTGGCCAGATTCGTCAAGATACTGACTCCATGCCTGAGTTTGTACATCTATGCCAATGGCAAATCTCTGCGATTTTTCATAAGAAATACCAAATCCAATACGTTTGGGAATAGATATTTGGGTGTCTAAATTATTTTTTAGCGTATCACTCGAAAGAACGTTTCCGTTGATATCCTGACTCTCTAGCCTGGTCAGATTCCTGCTTCTTATATTTGCCTCCAAATTATAGAATGCTCCAAAATTCAGGAATTGCTTGTCATTAAATTTCAATTTATATGCTAAACCAATATTGGCAGTCACATCCGAAAAACTTCTTCTTTCATTATAAATTGTGCTACTAAAGGTGATCGTTGGAATACCTGAAAGAAGGTATTCTGTATCCCTTTCAATCGAGCCAAAAAGATATGAAGTTTTCAGGCCAACCATGAAGTTACCAAGTCTTAGAGCATGGGTCATAAAAGCTTCGTCTATCCCCCCATTTCCGTCTAATTGAGATAATAGAATTGAGTTATCAGGGCCAGTGGAGGTTTGGAGAATACCGTAGTTCACTGAAGTATATGGACTAAGACCCAGTGCCATATTCCATTTTCCATATTTTATGGGTAACGAAAAACCAAAATCTTTGAACCCACCCGTAAACGAGCTGTAGCTCTGGTCACCGTTATTATAAGTTCTTGAGTCAAAGGAAGTACCAATTTGAAATACAGCCTCGAAGTTAGTGGCGATTAAAGCAGGATTAAGATTATTGAGGTAAAGCCTGTTGTTATAACTTATACCGAATCCTCCCATTCCAGCATTATGGGAATAACCTCCCCAGTTTACATCCCCTACTCCAAAAGCAGAATAAGAACTTTGAGTATACTGTGCCTTAAGAGTGGTACAGAATAAAAATGCCCCAAGAAGGGCCGAATATTTAATGATATTTTTGAGCATTACTTAACCTAAACACATTCAGTCCAACGAGCACTAATTTGAGGGTTACAAATATGTCAGCTTTTCTTTTAGTTTCAAACCTTTCTAAAAAAGGTAAGCCAATAATCCGCTTAAAATCAGACATTTTTAACCAAAATTGTGAGAATTACCTCTAATCCCACGCTTAGATACATTTATAAAGATCTAACCATAGCTCAAAGTTTGACTCGGTATCGTCATAATAAGCACAAAGGCCTAGACCATTACCGTTTCAAAATAAAGACAAATTGAATTTATATATGACTATAAAATTAGTTGATAAAAATGAGTATGGCAATGCTCCTTTGTTATTTTTTGTTAGGCTTCGATTCAAAGTGATGGGAAACCGGTTTCCAGAGCAAAGCGCTTAAGTTTTCATAACTTAAAGAATCTTTATTTCGTAAGGCTAATCCATTGGCAATTGAGGTCAACACTTAAGGGATTGGTTAACCCTCTGATTTTAATTTTTGCCTTTCGAGTAAATATTCTTTGGTCAGTCAATCAATAGTCTAAAATTGACTTTATAAATTGAACAACAGTTTAAAAATTCTAAAGCATTTCAAGACGAGTTGGTTTTGGAGGGTTTAAAATTAAATGAGAACTTAATATTTCGTGTAATCCACTGAATTTGATTTTTGATTAACATTGGTTTTACCGCTAATGCTTATCTTAGCCCAAAATCTGCAAAGCGAATTTGTATTCTCGAATCAGAAGTATACTTTAGCGACACACAGCGACTTTAATGAAAAACAGATTCCTACTAACATTGTGCATGTTGTTTATGGTTTTTATAGCCAAAGCTGAATATATCAACGGGATTGCCCCAACGACTTCAGTTACGGTTATGACTTCCGAAGAGATATCTATTGAATCGCATGATGATTCAGCTGCCGCCTCTTCAGACGAAGAGCATCCATCTCCTGCGGGTTGGTCCGTAATTCCATTTGTCTTGTTATTGGTAATGATTGCCACAGGGCCTTTGTTCTATGAGCATTTTTGGCATAAGAACTATCCAATAATTGCGGTGTCTTTAGCGGCAATTGTGGTTATATACTACCTCTTTGTCGTTGGTGACGTTAACCATCCTGTACATGCTTTAGCAGAGTACGTTCAATTCATTGCCTTATTATCTTCCTTATACATTGCTTCTGGAGGGATAATGATTGATGTGGACAAAAAAGCTACACCACTAACCAATGTAGGATTACTGCTTATTGGAGCTGTTATATCTAACCTAATTGGAACAACTGGAGCCTCAATGCTTTTAATCAGACCCTTCGTTCGTTTGAATAAAGGTAGAATTCAGCCATACCATATTATCTTCTTTATTTTTATAGTGAGTAATGTTGGTGGCGCACTGACCCCAATTGGTGATCCGCCATTGTTTTTAGGCTTTTTGAAAGGAGTACCATTCTTTTGGACTTTAGAGCATAATCTTTTACCATGGATTACTGGAGTGGGAATCTTATCCTTTGTATTCTACATTTTTGATAAAAGGAATACGGATGAAGATTTGGAAGAAATTTCAACTTTCTCCAACAAAACCAAAATTCTTGGGTCAAGAAATTTTATCTGGTTGGCCATTATAATTGCTGCTGTTTTTATTGATCCGAATGTAATTGAAGGGGTTCCAGCAATTCACTATGACGGAATGAAGTTCTCCTATATTAGAGAATTAATTATGTTCTCTGTAGGCTTCCTGTCTTTTAGATTTGCCGATAAGCGTGCGATAAAGGGGAACGAATTTAATTTTGAGCCCATACGGGAAGTGGCATTTATATTTATTGGGATTTTCGGAACGATGATGCCTGCACTGGCCTTGGTAAGTGAATTTGCGCAGTCTGAAGCTGGTAGTGCACTAATCACGCACAATACCTTGTATTGGGGTACGGGGATTCTCTCTGGATTCTTGGATAACGCACCTACTTACTTGAATTTCTTAGCGGCTGCCATGGCTTCGCAGGGCGGAGATATTGCTGTAATTAGCGATGTTCAAAGTTATGCGATAGGTGGCGTTTATGATGACTCCGTGTTCATGCTAATGGCGATATCTATTGGTGCAGTGTTTTTTGGTGCCATGACCTACATTGGAAATGGGCCAAATTTTATGGTGAAGTCTATTGCTGAGCAAATGGGAATTCACATGCCTTCGTTCTTTGGCTATATATTGAGGTATTCCATTCCTATTCTATTGCCAGTTCTCTTTGTTATTTGGCTTGTTTTCTTCGCTTTTTAAATTTTGAATCAAAGAAGGAAAGCCTTCGTTTAATTGATTTTGTGTAGAAACATTTTGTAACTTCATTTCTCCGAAGTTTTGAAATGGATAGCATTTACTTAGATTTGATTTTAAGCGGCCTCACTTACGTGATTCTTACTTACTTGACTTTTCAACTGATGAAAAGCCGAAAGGTAAATAATCATGAAGATGATGACGAGGGAGGAATTCATGAGTTTACACCTCCAAATATAGACTTACCGCCTGGTGTAGTTTGGCCTGATTCCCCTTTACTCAAAAAGAGAAAGGCTGAAAAAGCCTATTAATTAATGCTGCTTACATTTATCACAAATACCAGTAATCAAAAAATTACTTTCTTCGCCAGTGAATCCCCTAGGTAGTTTTACCATGGGAATTTCAACATGTTCCAAGCAAGTGGTTTGCTCACATTTGTTGCACTTAAAATGGATGTGATTATGTTGATGACTTCCTTCGGAACAGGCATCGGCACAGAGGGCATAACGTATTCCTCCTTTATCATCGAGTATTTTGTGAATCAATCCCTTGTCTAAAAAAGATTTAAGCGTTCGATAGATTGTAACCCTGTCATATTTTCCATCCACAGCCACCTCAATGTCGGCATGAGAAACCGCTACTTCGTGATTTAGAAAAACATCAATTACATCAGCCCTGCCTTGGGTTAGTCTTAATGTGTGATCTCTTAAAAGTTCTTTAATATGATTGTCCACGAAATAAAGATAGTTATTCGTCAGAAGAATGCTACACAGGGTTTATTAGTTCCTTGTATTCGTGGATAGAGTTTCAAAAGAAGTTAATCCTTCTTTTTCCGCTTTCGGAAAAGCTTCCCTATTGAATTGAAAGTTTTCTTTTCCCACTTCCAGAAAAAAGAAAACTGCCCAAGTAAGGTGCCATATACCATTAAAAGGATTTGGTATAATGGCGGAATTAAGAGCAAATAAAGAAAGATCCCCCTTATGCCTGTAAGCCTTTCAATACCAAAAAGCTGAAAAACATAGGGCTTTAAAAACACCACTGACATTCCAGTAAGTGAGAACACAACCAACACCAAAACCACCTGAATGAGCGAGTTGAGATTCCAACGCTCCTTCATTTTCTCTAAAAACTGTGTATTCGCCAAATTTTTTACCTTTTAAAAGCGCACGAAGTTAGGCATGTTGATACCAATCACCAACCCTAAATAAAACCTTATCAAAAAAAACTTCAATGCGTGGGTATGGGCTAATTATTTCAATAAATTACATCAACAAATTTCCTGATTGAAGATGTACGACTTAAGCAAGTTTCAGCGAATGATGGTCTGTTTAGACCTTACCCAAATGGATAAAGGGCTTATCCAGTATGCGTCTATGATAGCGCGCGTTTTTGAAATTGATTCTGTTTACTTTTTACATGTGGCCGAATCATTGGAGCTACCTGTTGAAATTCAAGAAAAATACCCAGATTTGATCGCTCCGCTAGACGAAACGCTTGAGCACGAAATAAAGGCTAAGGTGGATGAGAACTTTGTGCTGCCAAATGGTTGCGATGTCCAAATCAAGGTAGCCACTGGGAAAGTGACCGAAGAAGTGATAAAAATGGCCAAAGTAAAGGTAATAGACCTTATGGTTTTGGGGAGAAAGCATCACCGTTCTAATGCTGGTTTGAATTCTAGCAAAATCGCCAAGAGCTCTCCTTCTTCCGTAATGTATGTTCCTGAAAACCCAAAACTGGAGCTGAATAAGATTCTTATACCAATTGATTATTCAGAGCACTCTCAAATGGCTTTTGAGATTGGATTGGCTCTACAGAAGCAAACAGGAGCGAAACTGATGAGTAATCATATATATAGAGTGCCGACTGGTTATCATAAATCAGGGAAGAATTATGAAGAGTTTTCTGAGATTATGCTCGAAAACACTAAGAAAGACTCTGAAAAGTTCTTTAAGAAAATGGATACTGGTGATGTGAAATTTGAACACACTTTTGCGCTTGACGATGACCCACACCCAGCAGACAAAATCTATAAGACGGCTTCTGAAAAAGGAGTGGATTTGATTATTCTTGGGTCGAAAGGCCGAACCAGCGCTGCTGCATTTTTAATTGGTAGCGTAGCCGAAAAGCTTGTTTATGAAAGTGGAGATATTCCTTTATTTTTGGTAAAGAAAGGAAAAGAGAACCTTAGCCTACTTGAGGCATTATTCCGTTTGTAATCTATTTTCCGATTGTGGCTTTTAAGCTATAATTCAGTTCGTCTTTTAAGATCATGCTCTGATCTCCAGAAATAGTAAAAGAGCTCAAAATCGACTTTCCTTGCACCACATTGAAATAGAGGTTGAGCTCTTTTTCGAATTTATACACTGGATTTTCGTCCTTCACTATGATTCGAATGCTTTCTAACTGGTCTGCCTTATAGTTATATTCAATGGAGCGAACAGCGGGCCTATCTGTTTTGGCCGAATCAATGACTTTTTTGATATCTGTTCCGGTTGAAAGCTCTTCTGTAGTGTAGGATGTTTCCAGTCCTAGCTTATTAATGTCAGCCTGATAAAAGAGACCAAGCTCTTCTTTCCATTGTTTTGCAGAATCAAACTGAACTATCACTTGATCGGTTTCGCCATTCACGCTTAGTTCCTTAGTGAGGATTGGCTTTTCCACTTCAAACACAGCAATTTGCTCGTCTAATAGCTCGACAAGGTCAAAATAAGTACCTGTTCTAATCGGCTCAGATTTCTGTCCCTCGGTACAGCTGACAAGGGATAGAGCAAGTAAGAACATAAAGTTTTTCAATTTCATAAGAGTATCTCTCCGCCCATTTCTTTAGGAATTTTAAGCCCCATTAATGTTAAAATAGTAGGGGCTAAATCGCCCAATTTACCATCTTTCATTTGAGGTCTCAATTCATTGTCAACGAGAATACAAGGCACCAAGTTCGTGGTATGGGCAGTATTTGGGCTGCCATCTGGATTTGTCATTACATCGGAATTACCGTGGTCGGCAATTACGATGGTCGTATAGCCATTTTTCAAGGCCGAATCAATTACTTCTCCAGCACACTTGTCTACGGTTTCGCATGCCTTTACTGCAGCTTCAAAAACCCCAGTATGCCCCACCATATCTGGATTGGCAAAATTGAGGCATACAAAATCTACTTCTTGTATACCTAGCTCCTTAACAATCGCTTCCTTAATATCATTTGCACTCATTTCGGGCTGCAAATCGTAGGTGGCCACTTTAGGAGATGGACATAAAATTCGTTTTTCCCCCTCGAATGGCGTTTCTCTTCCACCATTAAAGAAGAAAGTTACATGCGGATATTTCTCTGTTTCAGCTATTCTAATTTGCCTTTTGCCTGCTTTGGCAATTACTTCACCCAAGGTGTTTCTAAGATTGTCTTTGTCAAACATTACCTTTACGCCACTAAATGAATCATCGTAATTCGTGAGGGTAACAAAGTAAAGCTTCATGGCTTTCATTTCCTGTTCAGGAAAATCACGCTGCGTAAGGGCTTGGGTAATTTCTCTTCCTCTGTCAGTTCTGAAATTGAAATAGATCACCACATCATCTTCCTCAATAGTGGCCAATGGGACACCATTCTTAGAATGAATTATTGGAATAATAAACTCATCCGTGACACCTTCGATATAGGATTTAGCAATGCTCTCTGTGATATTTTCTGAGTTTACTCCGGTTCCTTTCACCATGGCATCGTAAGCCAATTTGACTCTTTCCCAGCGATTGTCTCTGTCCATGGCGTAATAGCGGCCAATCACAGAAGCCACTTTTCCAGTGGTTTTTTCCATGTGTGCCTCAAGGTCTGCCATATACTTTATTCCTCCTTTTGGGTCAGTATCTCGGCCATCGGTAAAGGCATGCACAAAAACATTGTTCAATCCTTCATTGTGCGCAATGCTAAGTAATGCTTTCAAGTGATTGATATGAGAATGCACTCCTCCATCGGAGAGCAGACCTAAAAAATGTACTTTTTTAGAATTCGTCTTTGCGTAGTGGAAAGCAGATTTCAATGTTGGGTTATCTGCCAAAGTGTTCTCTTCCACTGCTTTGTTTACCTTCACTAAATCTTGGTAAACTACTCTACCAGCACCAATATTCATATGGCCTACTTCTGAGTTTCCCATTTGACCAGCGGGCAAACCAACGGCTAAGCCAGAAGCCTCTAGTTTAGAATGAGAGTATTTTTGATAGAGAGAATCAATAACGGGAGTTTTGGCATGATCAATGGCAGAAACGTTGGAATCGGTACCTAAACCCCAACCGTCCAAGATCATTAAGAGAACGCGTTTTTCCATGGGGCAAATATATATTATTATGATCTGGTTTGTAAGTCCAAAGCGATTGTATTAATTTGATTCTGAACTAAACCTAAGGAGAGTAATAATTGGCATTATTTTCGTTAAACTAATGGCTAAGTCACTAAAAATGAGGAAGAAAAATATTGTTATTACTTTCATGTCTCTTTTGATGATGCTGAGCTCCTTGTCAGGTTTTGCTCAGACGCCAGAGGAAAAGTTGATAAAAAATGTTCAAGAGGCATTAAAGTCTTCGAGTTCTAGAGAGTTAGTGAAATATCTGCATGACAGGGTAGAGATCAAACTCGACAATGAAAAAAAGGACTATAGCACCAATCAGGCAGAAATTGTTCTGAAGCAATTTTTTCAAAAAAACCCTGCCGATTCCACGGAATTCATTCATGAAGGAAATTCAGATGGCGGTATTATATATGCCATTGGTTCCTATGTTTCTGGGAATAAAAAATACAGAGTTGTACTTCGGGCGAAGAAATATAAAGCGGACTATAAAATCTATCGACTGGAATTTACCGAAGACCGTTAAGCCCTTGCAATCTATTTAGTATTTTTGGCCCATGTGGCCGAAATACATTACAGAAAAATCTCTCAATCAGTTTATTGAAAGTGCTTTAGCCGAAGATATTGGCGATGGCGATCATTCATCTTTAGCGTCTATTCCAGAAAATGCTGAAAGCTCAGCTTATCTGCTGATGAAAGACAGCGGCATTATTGCTGGGGTGGAATTGGTCGAAATCATTTTCAAAAAATTGAGCCCTTCGATTAAAGTAGAACCTTTGGTAAAAGATGGTGATGTGGTCAAAAAGGGCGACATCATCATGCGGATCCACGGTAGTTCAAGGGCCATTTTGTCTGGTGAGCGCTTAATGCTTAACTGCATGCAGCGCATGAGTGGCATTGCTACTTATACCAATAAACTGAATTTGCTTATTTCTCATACTTCAACAAAACTTTTAGACACTCGAAAAACCACCCCTAACTTTAGGTTAATGGAAAAATGGGCGGTTTTTATTGGGGGAGGCGTAAACCACAGGTTTGGATTGTATGATATGATCATGCTGAAAGACAACCACAATGATTTTGCTGGCGGAATTACTCCGTCAGTTTCAGCAACAAAAGACTATTTAAAGCGCACTGGCCGTGACCTTAAAATCGAAGTAGAAACCCGTAACTTAGAGGAAGTTAAAGAGGTTTTGACCTTGGAAGGAGTACATAGAATCATGCTCGATAACATGAGCCCGGAATTAATGAGCGAAGCTTTGGCTTTGATCAATGGCCGTTTAGAAACCGAAGCTTCCGGTGGCATTACCGAATCGACCATTGGGGCGGTGGCAGAGACTGGAGTAGACTATATTTCCGTTGGTGCACTTACCCATTCGGCAAAAAGCCTGGACATAAGTCTAAAAGCAGAAGAATTTGAAAGTTAAGAAACGCAATTTTTTAGTGTTAATGATTGAAGCCTTGGTTTTGATCATTATGTTTGTGTTCCTTTTTCGACACTGTGCGAGTTAGCAGGTAAATTATCATGATTGTAAAAACAAAAAAATACGCTTTAGACAAAAAAGCTTACATCCGTGCGGGGATGAGAAACATCCTTAAAGAGCAATGGTGGGTGGTTTTAATTGCTATTGGCATTTCGTCCATGGCCTTTGTCATTCCTTCAAATTGGTGGTGGATTGGCGCTTTGATCGCTTATGTACTTTATCTTTTATTCTGGTTGATCCAGTTTACGGGAGTAACCCAGCTAGAACAAAGTAAAATGCTTTTCGATAAGCTTTCTTACGAAATTGACAGCCGTCAGATTTTGATCAAAATGAATTCTAAGCAAGGTATGCCCATGAAATGGGAGCAAATCAAATATGCTTGGATGGACAAAAAGCAATTTGTGCTTGTGGTAAACAAGGCCCAAATGATGATGTTCCCTTTCACCGTTTTCAAAACTCAAAACGAAATAAAATTCGTGGAGACGATTATGAGGCGCAAGGGATTGATCAAAGAGAAGAAAGAGCAACAAATAGAAAAATAAGCACAGCTAAGAATTTTGTAAAAGCACGGTTATTCAATAGCCGTGCTTTTTTGCGTTATTTGTTTTCTAATTCAGAAAGTTGAAATCACGCTACTACATCGAAGGGTTGATTGCCGTTTTTCTCTTTGGCATTACTCCCATTTTTATCAAGGAAGTTTCTGCCAATGCAGTAACCATTGGCTTGGTGCGGTTAGTAATTGGCGCAAGTTTTCTCTTTTTCATAGCGGGAAATAAGAATCTAAAAAAGCTCACCAAAAAGGATTGGAAGGCACTTGTACTCATTGGTATTGTTTTCGGTGGGCATTGGATCACCTACTTTATGAGTGTAAAACTCGCAACCCCGTCAATGGCCATTCTTTCCGTTTCGTCATTTGGGCTGCACATGATTTACCTCAATTGGATCATCAATATGAAGAAGCCGTCACCCTATGATATCATCGCGGTACTGATTGCCCTTTTCGGGATTTACCTCATCGTCCCTGCTTTTGACTTAAGTAATAATCTCACCACAGGTATTTTAGTCGGACTGGTCAGCGCAGCCTTTTTTGCCATACTTCCCTTTATCCAACAAAGGAATCAGCACCTAGACTCTATGACCCGGGCCTTTGGCCAATACAGTTTTGCGCTTATAGTTTTCTTGCCCATGTCATTCCAGTCCAATTGGGATTTGACCCAACAGGATTGGGTTTACCTGGCAATTCTAGGAACAGTTTGTACGGTAGGCGCACACACTTTATGGCTGAGGGCCTCCACGGTTTTACCGCCCACCAACACCAGTCTTATTTTCTATCTGGGCACTCCAATTGCCATGATTACCAGTTTTATTTTCTTAGACGAAGCTATGCCTACTCAGAAAATCGTGGGGGCAAGTCTCATCATTTCTGCCAATGTTTTTGCCGTATTTATCAGCAGAATGAAGCGCAGAAAAAGCCTTAAGGCTTAACGCCTAACTCTTCTTCCAATAAATTTTTTTTTGACAAATCAAGTTTCATATTTGTAGATTTTGATTATGTTTGTTCTACAAATACGAAACTTGAAGAATGAAAGGAACGCAATTAGGTGAATTTGAAGAGCTGGTATTGTTGGTGGTTGGCGTATTATTTCCAGAAGCTTACGGCCTAAATATCCGCGAGGAAATCATTAATCAAACCAAACGAAAGGTAGCGATTGGCGCAGTACATTCTGCACTTAGTAGGCTGGACGAAAAAGGATTTTTAGAATCTGAATTGGCCGAAGGAACTCACGAACGCGGAGGTAGAAGAAAGCGCCTTTTTAAGATTACCGCAAGCGGTAAACAAGCCCTTGAAAGAAATCATGAATTGAGAAACACTCTCTTCAACCAAATTCCAGAAATGGCCTTAAAAATAGTCTAATCCTTGGGCCTACAACCAACATATGAACCACCAAAAATTGCTGTCAAGCTGCTCTCGCTTGTCTGCAAAAATAACCTTTTTGAAGAAATAGAGGGCGATTTATACGAATACTATCAGTCCCAAAGGGAAGAAAAATCGAAGCGAGTAGCCAACCTCCATTATTGGTTTCACATGTTCAATTTTATCCGACCCTTTGCCATCAAAAAACTCGGTCAAAACTCAAATACAATCATCATGTACAGAAGCTATTTTAAATTTGCTTGGCGCGGAATGCTCCGCCAAAAACTGCAAACCAGTTTCCATTTACTAGGACTTATTGTGGCCTTTTGCGTTTGCGGATTCATCTACTCGCACATCAAATACGAGTCGTCTTATGATTCTTTTCTCGATAACGCTGATGACATTTATCGCGTAGCATGGATGAGTGAAAACCCTCAAACCAGAACGCCTCATCCAATGGCCCAGGCCTTGGTCAACGATTTCCCTGAAGTGATTGATGCGGTCAGTATTTCGCCAATTTATGGCCCTGGGCTGACTAAAACTACCATTCCACTTCGGAACGAAAAAAGAGACGTAGGCTTTAGCGAACCCAATGGTTATTTTGCCGACAGTACCTTCTTCGATGTTTTTAGCTTTAAAGCGGTGGAAGGCAATGCAGACAAAGCATTGCGAAAGCCTTTCGGAATAATTCTCTCCGAGTCTATGGCCAAGCGCTATTTTGGAGATGAAGAAGCGGTGGGTCAAACGCTATCTTTTATGGGAAATCCAGATATGCTGGAAGTGGCAGCGGTAGTTGAAGACGCCCCAAAAAACTCACATTTCCATTATAATTTCATCATCTCCTATGTAACATTAAAGTCGTTACAATTTAACGATCCGTGGATGTCGTGGGATGATTTTGGGCATTTCAATTATTTGAAACTTGCGCCCGGAACCGAGGCAAAAGCTTTCGAAGCGAAAATTCCTGATTGGGCACCTAAGTATTTAGACTGGGGAGAAGAAAGCTTGGCTTCTCTCAAAGCTGGTGATTTAAAGTTTGAGTTACAGCCTGTCCAAAGTATTCACCTGCATTCGAATATTCGCTGGGAACTGGAAGCCAATGGAAGTTACAGCTATCTGCTTATTTATGGCATCAGTGCTCTGTTCATTCTGCTGATCTCTATTATTAATTTCGTGAATTTGAACACGGCAAAAGCTGCGCAAAGACTAAAGGAAGTTGGCGTGAAGAAAACTTTAGGCGCCTACAAATCTCAGGTGTTTTCGCAATTTATTTTCGAAGCGCTGTTCACTACGTTTTTGGCCCTCGTACTTTCCTTTGTGGCCATGTATATGTTGGAAGCCCCCTTCAATCAATTGGTCAATGGAAACGTTTCGGTGGCGGATTTATATCAGGCAGATATCATTTTACTCTTGCTTTCAATTGCCATTATCACCGCACTTTTATCGGCCATTTATCCCTCGCTCTACCTTAATTCTTTTGAAGCAGGGCAAATTCTGAAAGGATTAAAACTCAGTAAACTGGGTGGTAATAATATTAGAAATGGGCTTTTGGCAGTTCAACTTATTGCGGCAATCGTGATGATTAGCGGCAGTTTGGTGATCAAACATCAGATCACGTTTCTAAAGGAAAAAGACCTTGGCTTTAAGCAGGACAACCTGATGGTTTTGGAAGTGGATGGTTATGACCCAAGAACTAAACTAGTTAAAACGGAATTGCTGAAAAATTCGGCTGTATCAGGAATCACTGCGGTTTCAAATATTCCCGGTGGTCAATTTAACCAACACCCGATTTATGCTGAAAACAACCCTTCTGAAAGAGTAGATGCCTCTGAAATGTTTGTGGATGATGATGTGGCCGAAGTACTTGGACTGAAGGTATCGGATGGCAGAATGTTGAGTAAAGCCTATGCTGCTGATTCGGCAGGGCGTTCTTTTGTGCTGAATCAGTCAGCCATCAACCAGCTGAACTTGACCGACCCGATTGGTAAGCAATTGGTTTGGCAAGACAATGAAAACCTAGTGAAGGGCACCATTGTAGGAACCGTAGAAGACTTCCATTTCAGGTCATTGCACGAGCCGATAAGACCGATGATTATGCTGATGCAGCCGCTGAACTCGAACTTCATGTTGGTAAAGGTAAACCCAACTGACCTCAGTCAAACGGTATCGAAAATTGAAGCTGATTATAAGGAGATCATTGCGGATGGTCAGTTCAGTTATCAGTTTCTGGACACCGAAATTCAGGACTTGTACAAGGAAGAATCACGCACGCTCAAGCTCATTACTTTGCTTTCGGCCATTTCCATTCTATTGGCTTGCGGTGGACTCTTGGGCATAATCTCCATTGTAATTAAGCAGCGCGTAAAGGAAATCAGTATTCGTAAAATTATGGGCGCTTCGGCTTCTCAAATTCTATGGCTGATGAACTTTAAGTACCTCTTAATCGCTGGCGTTTCGCTGCTGATTGCCGTGCCTGTTTCCGTCTATTTTATGAAAGACTGGCTCAGCAATTTCACGTACCAAATTGGAATAGATCCTTTGGCCTATGTGCTTACTGCGATAGCGGTGTTATTCTTAATTGGCTTTACCATCACACTTATTTCCATGAAAACAGTAAAAAGCAATCCAGTAAATGCGTTGAGGTCGGAGTAGAAATGGGAGAGCTTTGAGGTCAGTACAATGGAATGGTTAGTATATGGCACGTTTTAATGTGCTATATACATTGCTAGCCATTTTTATTAGGATTGTCATCATTTTCCATTTTGCTTCGTTGTTGCGTTAAGGTTGTTCCAATTCCAGCACCAATTGCTATTCCTACGGCAATCCATAGTCCCGTATTTTCAGTTGCAACTCCTATTGCAGTCCCTATTCCAGCACCTAATGCAATTGCCATCCCTAATCTAT
Source organism: Roseivirga sp. (assembly GCF_034669765.1). Classification (GTDB taxonomy): domain Bacteria; phylum Bacteroidota; class Bacteroidia; order Cytophagales; family Cyclobacteriaceae; genus Roseivirga. The sequence continues at coordinate 293,772 of NZ_JAXMOQ010000001.1, read as the reverse complement.
TCTGTTTTTTCATATTATATTAATTATAGCTAATGTTAGTGATCAGTCATAAATTTATTGAATTTTATGGATTTTAGCTCTCTTCCTTAAGCACAACATCAACCTGAACTGAATCGAACCGTTAGATAAACAGAGTCTTTTTCTATCTTTATCCTATCATTCTAAAACCTCAAGATGTCAGTACTTTATTTGCTCTCCAGTTTGGGGGTAATCAACGGATTATTGATTGGTGTTTTTCTGGTTTTTCGCAACCAGAACAAAGTCGCGAATGCCTATCTGGGTGGTTTGCTATTGGCGCTGAGCTTACGGATTGGTAAATCTGTTTTCTATTATTTTGAAGAGAATGTAGACTTACTGATCCTTCAAATTGGGCTTTCGGCCTGTACTTTTATTGGGCCATTCTTTTATTTATATACCAAAGCCATTTACAGGCAGCATCGGAAAATTCATACCAAGGATGTTATGCTGCTCATGCTCCTTTTGGTATCTATTGTAACAATCGGTTTAATCTATCCATACCGAACGCAGCCCTCCATATGGAATGGCTATGTCATTTATAGGATCTATATCAACTGGGGCCTATTCACATTAATGGGTTTGTACTACGCTGTCAAAATGCTGAAACCTGTAATACTCAAACCCTCCACAATAAGCAAACCACAGCAACATTTGGCCATACTCACCATTGCCATGCTCATCATCAATTTGACCTACCAGATGGCACTATATGGTTTGTTTACCTACATCTGGGGGGCACTCATTTTTTCCTTTACCTTATATTTTCTCTTGGGAAGGATGCTGCTTTCTAGCAAGTTTTTTTCACCCAAGTCTACCGACCAACCTCTTGCTAATGCTTCAAAAAAACTGGAGGAACTGAATGTCCTCATGGATACGCAAAAACCATATATCAATCAGAAACTTAAACTGGACGACCTGGCCGCACAGACAGGGCTTTCAAAACACAGCTTGTCCAAGTTATTGAATGAAGAGTACCGATATGGCTTTGCGCAATATGTGAAGGAGTTTAGGGTGAAAGAAGCGAAGCAATTGATTCACACCAGAAATGAACTTTCGCTGGAAGGCATCGGCTTTGAAGCAGGCTTTAGCTCCAAGTCATCGTTCTTTGATGCATTCAAAAAGATCACGAATTCCACCCCCTCGGAGTATAGAAAGACTCAGCAGCTGGTGACATAAGCTACAAATCACTCCAGAATGATCATTCTGGACTTCTTATCTCCAATTAATTCGATTTCTTGACGGCACTGCTCGTAATCTTGGCTGAACAAATCAATTCATCCAATGAAAATTAAAGCATTCATCTTTCTCGTAGTCATAAGTATCAGCCCGTGTTTTGCCCAAACAGATCACGAACAAATCACGAAAATACTCAACCAGTTTATTGTGGGTACCCAGTATAACTATCCAGATTCGATAGCCACGGCTTTCCATCCGGGCACCCGTATGTTTCTTTATAATGGAACGGACTCGGCCTATTATATGACCTCTGAAAATTATGCCGGATTGTATGGACGTAAAGCGCCAGGCACACTGAATAATCGGCCATCAAAGATCATCGGCATTGAGATTGTGAGAGATGTGGCTTATGCCAAATTGGAGATTGATATTCCATCTTTTGGGAATCGATATCATGATTTACTGTTGCTTAAAAAGATCCTTGGTCATTGGAAAATTGTGGGCAAGGCCACTTCAGCCGAACCGATTCCTAAAGCGGCCGAAGAGTTTACGCCCAGCCCAGCAAAGGAAGTTATATTGAAAGGGCTCAACAAGCCTTGGAGCATGGCTTTCCTTTCAGAAAAGGATGTGCTTATTGCTGAAAAGGATGGCAGTCTTCTTCGTGTTAATTTGGAAACCAAAGAACGGAAAGCTATTTCAGGATTACCCAAGGATATAGCGAGGGCCGTGCAAATTGATTCTACGAAATTCGAAAAAGGCATTTTTCCGAATAGTCTACATGGGCAAACCCTAAGCGCTAATGCTGGCTGGTTTCAGGTGCTCCTCGACCCAGACTTTGACCAAAATAGCTATGTATATATGTCCTATGCTGCGGAGAATAAAGCACGCGCCAGCACGACCAAAGTTATTCGCGGAAAGCTCATGGATAATCAACTGAAGGAGGTGGAGACACTTTTTGTTGCAGAACCCTATGTGCATGGGCTCTATCACTATGGAGGCGGCATGATCTTCGGCAGGGATGGCAAGCTATACATTACCATTGGCGAGCGTAACTTCTTTGAGTACATGAACCCCGAAATTCCAGTTGCGCAAGATGTACAAGACAAGCGTGGAAAAATCATTAGAATTAATCCTGATGGAAGCATTCCAAATGACAATCCCGATTTTGGATCAGATGCAGTTCAAGGGTTGTATGCCATTGGTATTCGTGCTTCGCAAGGCTTGGCCATTCACTCAGAAACGGGCGATATTTGGTTTAGTGAACACGGTACAAATCAAGGAGATGAATTGAACATTCTGAAGCCTAGTGCAAACTACGGATGGCCGAATGTTACTACGGGCAATTACCGAACGGATTACCAACCAAAAGCCATTTCGGGAGCCACTTTCACCGATCCATTATATTCATGGGGCCATACTGTTGCGCCAACTGGACTGACCTTTTACTCAGGAAGAGAATTTCCAGTATGGAATGGGAATTTGATTGTGCCTGGGTTGAGCAAAGGCAGTTTGTGGAGAATGGTGGTGGATGGTGATAAAATCATAAGTGCCGAAGAACTATTCATCAATAGCAGGGTGAGGTTAAGAAAAGCAATTGTTTCACCTGGAGGGCAACTCTATTTGCTTTCTGACGAAGAAGACGGCAAACTGATTCGGGTGTTTAATAGTGGGCGTTGAAATGTAAGAAGTTGTTTAGAGGGGGTTGACTCTCTAAGAAATTGGTGAAAATGTAATTTTGAAATGCAAGGGATTAGAGTAGAGAATAAGGGTTACTAAATTGAAAATGGTCTGAGTGGAGAATGGTGAAAAATTGCTAGAGTAACGGTTAGTATATGAAAAGTAGGGTAGTTTGTAAGCGATTACTTTTTGGTTAAGCACTTAGCCATAATTTTACATTGTTAACCACGGGCTTTTTCTTCGTATTCTGGACAGTCCAATCGGATTTCCTTGTTCAATAATTCTTTTTGAAGTAGGTAACAATAATCAACTTCATGATTTCTTTCATAAAACTTACAACCGTAGCAAGTTCTTTGAACGCTTAATATTCCGTTACGATTCAATTTGAAAATCAGTTGACTTAAAGTTCCGAACAAACTTTCTAATTCGGATTGCGAAAAACCATTAATTTCCTTTTTTAACAGATTTGAGAAGTCATTCGTTTGAGAAACTATATCATTGCCTAAATCAGATAATAATATTGAATAACTTCGACTATCTGATGATGAAAAGTCCTTTATGATAAGCCTTTTCTTGTCCAAAATCCTAACAGCGTCACTTACAGTTGGTTTTGTTACGTTAAACTCTTTTGCAAGATGGCTAACGTTGCATAAACTCCGTTTATGAAATGCTATGAAAATAAGTATCTGAATTTGTATCGGACTTAAACCAACCATTTTGGCTTTCTCCCATAACAAGATTTTAAATACTTCCGAAACTCGTTCCAACCCTGCAACGATTTTACTCGAAATATCCTTTTCCTGTTGATTCGGGTTAAATGTACTTTCTTTCATAAAAAAGCCTGTCGAGATTAGTTCGACAGGCAAAGTTAGTAATCCTAATTAAATTAACTGCAATTTTCCATTTCTATAATTGAATATCCTTTTTGTTCAATTGACAAGATAGTATCTTTGGTAGCTTGCTCCATGTGGCAAAGACGACATTCATCAGCAGATAATTGATTAGTTGGAAAAGGCTTGGTTTTTAGATAAGCCTTACCATAGGCAAATATGGTTTTTTCATCCGTTACACTGTTTGGTACTAAAATATCAAAATGCATAACCTTGCCATCTTCCCTTTTTACATATGTGTCCCAAATCGCTATTTTCATAGTATCACTTTTTGACTTTATACGGTAGAGACAAATCTCCACTTGCTACACTAAAAACTTCGTAAACGCCTAGCATTGGTAGGTTTTCATTGCTTGTGTTTACTTGCATAAATGCTGTTACACCATCATAATTGAAGTCCGTTTTGTTGTTCATTCGGTAATCAGGGACTATAACTTTTATGGTATTGCTTTTAGCGGTAACAGGATAACCTGGTGAATCCATATACATTGGCATTCCTGGGTTAGTTGGTGGCAATACAACTGTTTCATCTGCTTTTTTAAATTGTTTTACAGAAAGACCACCTGCTACTCGCTCATCTTCGTGTAGGATTACCCAGTGCGGATGCCAAACAAGGCCATCGTTATCATACACTTTGTCGTTATTCTCGTCCCACAGAGGTGTATCGTCAAAATCGGGATGAGATGTTAGGGCAAGTGCCACAATACCGTCTGTTTGATTAAAACCTACATCAGTTGGTTTTAAACTGGTGGGAAACACATATCCTAAAACTGGTGCGCCATCAAGCTGTCCAACTTTTGTCGGTGTTGTTTTTCCTGCTGTTCCATTGACTCTTATTTCCCAAACAGTAACTCCGAGTTTGGGTTCGTGACTTACACTTACTTCTTTAATGTTGAAGTCGTCATTTTTGTATTGGTGTTTTTGCGCAAAAGATTTTGCGCTTAATAGTAAGGTGGTTAACAGTAATATCAGTATTGATTTCATCATGAATTGTTTTTAGAAGTTAGAATATCGATATAAATTAGGAATCCTAACTATTTTAATTAAAATATTACCCTTTTACATCTGCCATAGATGCACCGAAATTGATATGTAGAGTGTTACCGTTTGGTGTTACCAATGCAGGTACAGAATTAACACCTGCTTTTTCTGCCTCTGATATTCTTACTCGGTTTTCGCCAATATTGACAACTTCAACATTGTCAGCTCCAACTAAATTGACAATGTCATGTTCTGCGCTTACACATACTGGACATCCTGCGTGATAAAAAATTGATTTTTTCATTTTAATAGAATTTGATTTTTGCACTATTGCAATGCAAATATAGTAAGGAATCCTAACTATACAAGTTTGTTTCAAAATAATCTTGAAGTGGAAAGGTTATTTTGTGTCGATAAGTTTTTTTCGTGCAGTATTTTCAGTTTTTGGCTCACGTTATTTATCAGTCACATTTATGACGTATACCCATAAATATATTGAGTTTTCTGACTATAATACTTGATATATCAGGTATTACAGTCACTGGCTAGCGTATAATTGGAAAAGTTTATTTACTCATATCCGCAGCCAAATACTGTGCAGTGTAGTTGTCATTGAGCTTTATCATTTCTTCTGGGGTGCCGGTAAAAGTGATGTTTCCGCCTTCTTGTCCACCTTCTGGGCCAAGGTCAATAATCCAGTCGGCTAGTTTGATGACTTCCGTATTATGCTCAATAATAATTACCGAGTTGCCTTGCTCAATTAGTGCATTAATGGCTTTCATTAGTTTACTGATGTCATGGAAATGAAGGCCAGTAGTCGGTTCGTCAAAAATGAAAAGGATGTGCTCCTTGTCATTCGATTTGCCCTTTCCTAGGTAGAAAGCCAATTTCACCCTTTGTGCTTCACCTCCACTGAGTGAGTTCGAAGATTGCCCCAAACGGATGTAGCCCAAACCTACTTCTTGCAGTGGCTTCAACTTGCTATGCACCGCTTTTTCGTTGGCAAAAAAGTCCATGGCATCGTCAATCGTCATGTCCAACACATCGGAAATACTCTTATCGTTGTAAGTCGCTTCTAAAATTTCTTGTTTAAAGCGCTTGCCTTTGCAGCTTTCGCAGGTCAACTGAATGTCGGCCATAAACTGCATTTCAATTTTTACTACACCTTCCCCTTGGCAAGTTTCACAACGACCACCATCTACATTGAAAGAGAAAAACGCAGGCTTATAACCACGCTGTTTCGATAGTGGTAAGTTGGAATACAATGCCCTGATGGCATCATAGGCTTTTACATAGGTAACGGGGTTCGATCGGGATGATTTGCCAATCGGGTTTTGGTCGATGAACTCGATTTGAGTTACCTTTTTGGTGTCGCCTTCCAGTGCATCCATTTTCCCGGTCTGTTCACCAACCGTACCCAACATTTTGCCCAATGAAGGATATAGAATTTTCTTTACTAAGGTGGATTTCCCCGAACCACTTACGCCCGTAATTACGGTAAGCACGTCCAATGGAATATCGACATTTACATTCTTGAGGTTGTTTTCTCTGGCGCCTTTAATTTTAAGTGCGTCACGCCATTTTCTTCTTTGTTCAGGAATTGGCAAACCCTCTCTTCCACTTAGGTAATTGGCGGTATGACCTGTGCCATTTTGAATCAATTCGTCAATTGTGCCTTGAAAAATCAACTCACCACCATGCGTACCAGCATCTGGACCAATGTCGATGATCTGATCTGCCGCTTGCATTACTTTCTCTTCATGTTCTACCACCACTACGGTATTTCCTAAATCTCGAAGGGTAAGTAAAACAGAAATCAGTCGGTCGGTATCGCGGGGATGGAGACCAATACTGGGTTCATCCAAAATATACATGGAACCCACCAAGGCACTGCCCAAAGACGTGGCAAGTTTAATGCGTTGGTACTCGCCTCCCGATAAAGTGCTGGTTAATCTATTTAGGGTGAGGTAACCTAAACCAACACGGCTCAAATACTCGAGCCTATTTTGAATTTCTTTCAGTAGCCTTTTTGCCACTTTTTCTTCATGCACAGTAAGCGGAAGTGTTTCAAAGAATACAGCGGCATCCTTCACTGGCATTAGTACAACATCGGTAATACTCTTGCCATTTACTTTTACATAAGCTGCATCTTTCCTTAATCTGGTGCCCTTGCATTCTGGGCAGTCGGTGCGGCCACGGTAACGCGAAAGCATTACGCGGTACTGAATTTTGTGCGTTTTCGATTCTAAGTGCTCAAAAAACTTATTCAGTCCTTTGAAGAATTTATTGCCTGTCCAAAGTAGCTGCTTCTCTTTGTCGGTGAGTTCCGCAAAGGTTCTATGAATGGGAAAATCGAATTCTATTCCGTGCTTTAATAGTGGTTGCAACCATTTATTCATGGTTTCACTGCGCCACGGAGCAATAGCACCTTCATACACGGAAAGCGATTTATCTGGGATCACCAAGTCGATATCGATGCCCAAGACCTTCCCAAAACCCTCGCAGCGCTTACAAGCGCCAAAGGGGTTGTTAAAGGTGAATAGGTTAACGCTTGGTTCGTCAAACAGAATTCCGTCTGCTTCAAATCTATCCGAAAAAGTGGTTCGACCTTCGCCTGGAATTTCAATAATACAATCCCCTTGACTTTCGAAAAGTGCGGTTTGTACTGAATCTGAAAAACGGAATTGGGTGTCTTCGTTATGGGCTACTACCCCTCTATCAATCAGGATTTCTAAGTCTTTTGAAACAATGTCTTTTCCGTCCTTGAGTAAATCTTCTATAAAATAAGGCTCGCCTTTGGCCACTACACGGGTATAGCCTTTTTGCAGTAGTAAATTCAATTCCTCTACAACGCTTCTTTCTTCCTTCTGAATAAGCGGACAAAGAATCATCAACTTAGTGCCTTCTTCTTTGGCCATTAAAAACTCTACAATACCTGTAACGCTATCACGGCTTACCTCTTTGCCACTCACTGGGCTGAAAGTTCTACCGATACGGGCGAAGAGTAATTTTAGGTAATCGTAAATTTCGGTGGTAGTCCCAACCGTAGAGCGCGGGTTTCTATTGTTTACCTTCTGCTCAATGGCAATGGCGGGTGAAACCCCTTTGATGTAGTCAACCTCAGGTTTCTCCATTCTGCCTAAAAACTGACGCGCATAAGAACTCAAGCTTTCCACATACATCCGCTGTCCTTCCGCAAAAAGCGTATCGAAAGCTAGCGATGATTTGCCAGAACCAGAAAGGCCTGTTACCACCACCAATTTATTCCTTGGAATGGCTACATCGATGCTTTTAAGGTTATTTACCCTAGCACCTTTAATGATGATGAACTCTCTCGGGTTCAGGTCGTCAATAGGGGTAGGGCGGTTAAGTGTTGTTGAATTCATAAGATTGCAAAGATAACAGAGCTAGCAACTAATTGTTAATTGAGAATAATTACCTTTTTCAGAATTAAATTCTAAACTCTGGCATTATACTTGAGTAAAGTTTTGCGATAGTCTTGATGGCATTAGCCTAAAGCTTGAAAATTAAAAATCACGATCAAATATTTGTAATCTATATTTGATTGAATACATTTGAGATCGTTACTATTATTAATCCATTTCTAAAAACTAAACATTACCGTATGATATAAACCTCTACTTAGACCTAACAATAACTAACATGAGGAAATATGAAGTAAGCGATAGCCAATTGATATCGCTATACAAAAACGGTAATGAAGACGCATTCGCGGAATTAGTCTCTCGTCACAAAAATAAAATCTTTACTACAATCTTTATGATTGTGAAAGACCATGATCTTGCACAAGATTTGTTGCAGGAAACTTACGTTAAAGTGGTGAATACAGTAAAGTCTGGACGCTACAATGAGGAAGGTAAGTTTCTGCCTTGGGTGAGCCGAATCGCACATAATTTGGCGATTGATCACTTTAGAAAGGCCAAGAGATACCCAACTATTGTGATGGAAGACGGAAGCAATGTGTTCAATAGTTTAGAGTTTTCGGAAGAATCTATCGAGGATCGTCAAATAAAAGAAGATACACATGCGTTACTTAGGGAGTTAATAAAAGAACTACCCGATTCACAGCGAGAAGTTCTTATGATGAGGCATTACATGCAAATGAGCTTTCAGGAAATTGCTGAAGTAACAGATGTTAGTATCAACACCGCCCTTGGCCGTATGCGTTATGCGCTCATCAATCTTAGAAAAAAGATGGACAAAATGAACGTTGCGTATGATAAGAACATCTACCCAGAATGACCTGATCAGATACATATATCAGGAGACCGACACAGAAGAAAATATCGAAATTCAAACTGCCGCCATTTTAAATGGCGCACTGGCGCATGAGTTGCATGAACTTGAGCAGACAGTGTCGTCAATAACGGCAGCTGAACGAGTGCCTTCTGAATCGATAATCGACAAAATACTGAGTTACTCTAAATCCTATGACCTTCATTCCTTGAAATAGCCTAATTTAGGGGCATGACGAGGAAGCAGAGATACGAGGCTTTTATAGCATACTTTAGTGAAAACCAACCACAGGCCGAAACGGAACTGCAATATGGCAATCCGTTTGAGCTGCTAGTGGCTGTGGTTTTGAGTGCACAATGCACTGACAAACGAATCAATTTGGTGACACCCAAATTGTTTCAAGATTTTCCTACTCCAGCCCATTTAGCGGCTTCTCATTTTGACGAACTTTTTCCCTATATAAAAACCATTTCATACCCCAACAACAAAACCAAGCACCTTTTGGGCTTGGGAAAGATGATGGTGGAAGATTTTAATTCTGAAGTTCCTGAAACCATTGAGGACTTACAGAAACTACCCGGTGTGGGAAGAAAAACGGCCAACGTAATTACCTCCGTAGTTTGGAATCAGCCCAGCATGGCGGTAGACACACACGTGTTTAGGGTGTCTAAAAGATTGGGTTTGGTAAATCAGAATGCCAATACTCCATTGGCCGTAGAAAAACAGTTGGTAAGCCACCTTCCAAAGGAGGTAATTCCTTTAGCTCATCATTGGCTCATATTGCATGGACGCTATACCTGCTTAGCGCGAACGCCAAAGTGCGAATCGTGTGCTTTAACTTCTTTTTGCCGTTATTTCGAAAAAAAGGAAGGGATTGTGCGTTAAGTCAGCTGATTGTTTACCATGAAAATTCTGTATATCCACCAATATTTTAAAACGCCTCAAGAAGGAGGAGCTATTCGCTCTTACTACTTGGCCAAAGGCTTGGTGGACCAGGGATTTGAAGTGGAAATGATTACCAGCCACAATGCGAGTATTTATCAAAAAACCGTAATTGATGGAATCACAGTCCATTACTTGCCTGTTTATTACAGCAACGACTTAGGCTTTCTTAAGCGCATTTATTCTTTCTACTCGTTTCAAAAGAAAGCAAAGCAACTGATTTCAAAAGAAGGTTTAAGTTTTGACTTGGCTTATTTGACTTCCACACCCCTAACTGTTGGCTTGGTCGGTCTTTGGCTGAAGAAGAGGTTGAACAAACCCTATATTTTTGAAGTGCGTGACTTGTGGCCTACCGCTCCTATTCAGATTGGTGCAATTAAGTCCCGCTGGCTGAAAAAGTGGCTTTACGCGCTTGAGAAAAAAATATATGTGCAAGCGGAAAAAATCATCGCTCTTTCCCCCGGTATGGAAGATTGGATTAGAGAAGTGGTTCCTGAAAAGGAAGTGCACATGATCCCGAACATGGCAGATTGCGAGTTCTTTAGCAAGGAATTGAAAGACCCAAAGCTGACTTCTTTTTATAATGTGAATAATGCTTTTGTGATTACTTACTTGGGTAGTATTGGAATTACAAATCACCTTGAGTTTTTGTTGGTTGTCGCTGAAAAATGCTTAAAACTGAGGCTGAATATCAAATTCAAAATTGTGGGCGAAGGAGCAAAACTGCAGCGAATAAAACTAGAGGCCTATCTGAAAAAACTGAACAATGTGGAGTTCTATGGCCATCAGAATAAAGAAGGGGTACGAAGAATACTTAATGTAACTGATGCGACTTATGTCTCTTTTGCCAATTTCCCTGTTTTGAGCACCAATAGCCCCAATAAAATGTTTGATAGTCTAGCGGCAGGTAAACTTACGATTGTGAACTCACTTGGCTGGACAAAGGATTTGGTGGAGGAAAATAAGTGCGGTTTCTATACTAACCCTGAAGACGCAAATGATTTTATTCAGAAGATCACACCATTTATTGAACAAAAAGATAAACTAGATACCTATAAAAACAATGCGCGAATTGTTGCAGAAAAACTTTACTCGAAGCGATTACAAGTACAAAAATTGATTGCAGTTTTAGAATCAATCAAGGGAGGCTAGTTGTTTTTAGGCCTATACCTCGACTGCAACAAAAAGTCATTGGCGTCTGTCAGCTTCATCAATGCTGTAAAGTCCAAATCCTTTTCTTCTTGATATTTCTGAACAATACGCCAGCCTATCCATTGGCCAATTCTGCCAGGGCAAATCGGATCAATTTCAGGAATTCCTGGGCGCTCATCAATGTATTTGGATAAATTGAGTGGGTTCTTGTCGTATAATAAAGCATTATCCACAAAATACGACCAAAGAAAACCTTCACTTCGAATGGACGAGGCCAGGCTTTCACCATCATAGCCCATAATCAAACTGTCTGGCAAACAAGGTAACATGGTTTTTGTGAACTCAAGTGCCTTTCCGTAGTACACCATTTCCTCTAAAATAGTGCGTTCACCATTGTCAAACGTATCGTTGAATTTTAAAGAAGAGAACTGAACAATGTGTGGAACAAGGTGTTCCGGAGTAAGCCTTACCAATAGGTAGTCATAGACGTTTGGTCGGTAAGAGGCCTTAGGGCCCAAATAATAGTCAATACCAATAATGACTAGGGAGTCAGAGAAAAATACATCGTTACCAAAAGCCGAGTAAACCGTTTGAACTTTAGGCACCTTGTATTCAGGGTAATATGATTTTATACGTTTAAAGGCTGTTTCTAAATCTTGCTCTAATTGAGCCTCGTCTATAATCTGCTTGGTTTGTTGATAAAGGGTATCAACAAATGGGTTTTTTATTAAATTGAAAACCTCGGTAAGCATCTCAGCTTTAGATGGATAATCGGCCGCTAAAAAGAAGTAATCACGTACAACAGGGTTGGCTTCTAAAAAATCATTTAAAGCCGCTGTATCTTCTACTGAATGAATTTGGTCTACTAAACTCGTATAGTCCAAATCAAGGGCTATATTTGGGATGTCTATGCAAGGGTCATCTTTGCCACAAGCCATTACCAACAAGAAAACGAAACTAATAATCCAGCTTTTGTTCATACTTAATTTTAAATGACAAAAGTATTCATTTATTTTATTCCCCATGAGAAAATTCACTTTAGCAGCGGTTTTGTTATCATTGTTTAGCGTGGCAGCTGTAGCGCAAGATTATAATATTGGCATCAAATTAGGGCCAACCCTAACGTATTCAAAGCCAAGTACAGACGGGACAAGCACAAACTATGATGATGACGGTTCTTCCGTTCAGTTTTTGATCGGTGCTTTTGTAGATTATCAGTTTAAGGAAAACTATTTTTTCAGTACTGGGATCAACTATGCCTCCAAGGATTTTGGGATAACTGCTAGATCAACTAATAGTATAGCTAGTGTGATTGGGGCAGCCAGCTTTAACCAAGAGTTTTTGCAGGTTCCGGTCTTGCTAAAGCTATACACCAATGAGGTGATTCTTGATACTAAGATTTATTTCAACTTTGGTATTGTACCCGAAGTACGTTTGAGCAGTTCTCCGAAATCTACTAATTCTGATATCATCCGTGAATTTAGAAGTTTTGATTTAGCAGGTAATTTTGGTGGAGGCTTAGAGCGTAACATTGGGGTGAATACCCGTGTGTATGCTGGTATTTTCTCTAATCTCGGTTTTATTAATCAGGTGAAAACCCAAAATGAAGCTTACGATGAGCTTATCCTTAAAAACCGACTATTTGCATTGGAGGTAGGTATTAAGTTTTAATTCCGCTGCATAAAATGTTTGTTTACAAATCAGTTAAAGCTTTCTAATGATTTGTAAATGTTGAGTGCTACAATATAAATCCCTGCCTCATTACCCCAAGTTATCTTTTCTATCTTGGCCATTCCTTGCACATAAACATCTACCCAATCGTCTATTGTCTTAACATTGGAATGCCCCATTAAAGCACGGATAACACGTACCAAATCAGGGTGAAACTCTATTTGAATACCAACGCTGTTTTGGGCAACCACCATTTGGCGGTATTTAAGGTCTTGTTTTATGAGATGAAGGGCAAGGGCTTTTTTGTCCATAACAATTAGCTTTAACGTTTGTAATATTTAATCAAATTTAAAATTATTATCGTTAAACACAATTAATAGTTCATTATACGATATAATAATTTATTTATACGATAATTGTAGTTGTCAAAAAGTAGTTTCTATTTTCTTATTTTAGTCAATAATTAGTGTATAACGATAATTTTATGGCTGATAAAAAAACCTATAACCGGATAAAGGCAGTATTGGCGGAGAAAGGAAAAACTAACAATTGGCTTTCTGAGCATACTGGGAAGAACATTACTACTGTATCACGCTGGTGTACTAACGATATGCAGCCCACCATGGAAACCCTGTTTACTATTGCTGAAACATTGGATGTAGATGTTAGGGAGTTATTGGTTAGCACAAAAGCATAGCACAAGCGGTTTCAGACTCCTTTTAAGTGTCTTAAACCTTTTGCCGTATTTCTTTATCCGAGCTTTTAACTATGTTTGAGTCTATGTTTTGGTTCAATGGCCATTGAGTTAACAAATATGTAATCATTTGATTACAATATCAAACATATGAGAACAATATTTTGTATATGTCAGTAAACGATCGTTTAGAATTGTTAATGAAGCATTTTGATTTGTCCGTGAATTCGCTGGCAAAACAATTGGATTTCAGTCGTACTACAATTCATAATATCATTTCTGAGAATGGCAGACGTACTTCGCCCAGTCATGATTTCTATGCAAAACTGAAAGAATCATATGAGAACATAAATCTGAACTGGTTAATTACTGGGGAGGGTGAAATGCTACTTGATGAATCACAATCAATGGTAGCCGACTCTGTGGGTGAATACAAGGTGAAAACAAAACAAAATCCCGATCTACAAGGGGCTTTGGCTGATATTCAAAAAGAACTCCAGTCTGTAAATCAGCGTATCGATCGTTTGGAAAAAGGTCTTTAGTCTCTAAAAGATAATTTCAATCGGGCACCAAAGTAATAATTCCTTCCTGGTGCAGGTTGAAAATAACGATTGCCAAATGCATTAAGGTCGTTACCCAAACTATAATCCACATCAAAAAGATTATTCACTCCTCCGAACAATTCCCATTGCATCTTTTTCTTTTTCGGGATGAGGTAACTGTAATTTATGTTCCAAAGGTTATATGGCCTTGAATACACGGTGTTTGAATCATTTAGTGGAATGGCGTCTGAATAGTGATAACTCAGCTTAACATCCAAACCATAAATAAAACTGGCGTTTACTTGTAGGTTCAATACTTTTTTAGCCGTACCTGGAAGGGCGTTTCCTGAAAAATCATCCCCATCATTCACGTAATTTTTATACTCAAAGTCATGGAAAGTATAGGAAATTGAAGTACTTAAGTTTTGCACAGGCTGTTCTTCATCTTTAATCCATTCACCAATAACCTGTAACTCTAAACCTTGTTGAGTGTTTTTCCCTGCATTTCTGAAAAGCACCACACCATCACCATTGGTATATGATGAAATAGATTCTTTTAGGTCGAATCTAAAAATGGCCATGTCAAAGGAGAGTCTCGAATCCAGTAAATTGCCCCTCACATTCCATTCGTAATTGGTGCCTTTTTCGGGTTGAATATCGCGGTTAATACTGCCCTCATTGGTGCGTACTTCTGTGGTGGTTGGAGGTGAAAAGCCCTGCGAAACACTAAAGTGAATCGATAGATCCTCATTTAACTTTTTAGAGACGCCAAGCCTTGGCGACCATACAGTTTCAAAAGTCTTGTTAAATTGAGTGGGGTTGTTGTTTACCTTATCCACCAAGCGATTAATATCGTAATTCAATGTATTTCGGCTAAGGCCTGCAGTAACAAAAAGGTCATTTATGGGTTCTATTTTAAATGATCCAAACAGAATGGATTGCTTAGAATTGATATCATCTTCAAAATTAATGGTGTCTGCCTGACCCATCACATTGCCAAAATTCTTCCCTAAGAAGGAAGAATTCTGAAGTTCAGTCCCCACTACAAAAGAGGCAGGTTTTCCAGCCAAAATCACATTCCGGCTCACCTCCATTCTTCCACCCAAAATATCTTGCTCATCTTGTTTATAGTCTAGAATGAAAGGATTTTCAAAATTCATCTTCGAACCAAAAATTGACATTTTACCCTTCCAAGCTCTTCCCCATTCTAACTCTTGCCCCAGTTTTACAAGCCAATACTGATTATCAACAGAAGCATTTCTGTCAATACTTCCTGGTCTTGATTGTCTTCTGTTTTCACTTCGTTGTAAAGGATTGAGTGCCCCGGGTATTTCATAAAATAGGTTAGAGTATAGCCATGAAACGGATAAGGTTTGCTTGTTACTTGGAAAGAATAAGGCATCCATTTCCAAAGTACGTCTGTCCATTGCATTGTGCTCTCTATAGCCATCCGCTTTTTGAATGGCCGCTTTTACGGTAAGGCTATTTTTTTGGCTTAGCTGATTGAAAATGGCATCAGCTTTTTGCATTCCATAAGAACCCGCTGTGGCCGATGCCTGAATACTATTGTTCAAGTCGCCCGGTACCGTACTTTTCAGCTTTATTACTCCGCCTGTTCCTGCACCATAAATACTGCTTGCAGGGCCTTTTATAATTTCAATTCCTGAAATATTCGTCAGGTCGAGTAAGTTGATGAAGGTGTTTCCTCCAGGCTCTGTAAAGGGAATGTCGTTCCAGTAGACCTTTACATTTCGCACACCAAAGGGAGAACGAACTGAACTTCCACGAATCGAAATACGGTAGCTTGCTCCAGCCCTTTCTTCAAAACGAATCCCTGGTATAGCATTTACGGCTTGTACCAAAGAACTTCGATCGGAGCGCTGTAAGTCTCTGAGGCCAATGGTTGAAATGGCACCGGCTTGTTCACGGAGGTCAGTGTTTTCTAAAAAACCCTCAACTTTTACACTCTGTAAATTGGTGGTGTTTGGTGTAAGTGTAATGGTTTGCCAAGAGTCGACCGCTACTTCAATTTCTGTAGTTTTGAAACCTACATGAGTAATGTTGACTTTGCTATTTTCCGTAATTTCTAAAATTACAATGCCTCGCTGATCACTTACCTTGACCTGACTTGTGCCCAGTACAAATACCAAGGCTCCCTCTACTGGTTCAGCATTCTTACCTAAGAGTATTATTCCTGTTTGGGCTTTGGTTAAGGAACTAATGCTTAATAGGGTGAGCACTAATACCAAATGAGTGAATTTCATACTTCTTATTGATCTGCAAACTTCTTTAACCATTGACATGTAACTTTCCACACTCGAAGATCGGATTTTTTGTGGATTAGGGAATACTTCTCGGCCTTGTTTATAGGGGTTCGATGTTACTTACTTCGAGATGGTGTAGCTGGTTTTTTCTTTGTCGATTTCTACTTCGGATAATATGAGTTGAGTGAGCGTATCACCGTATTCCATAATTTTATCGATGAGCTTCTGTAGTTGCAGTCTGTCCTTTGCAATGATTTCCAGTTGAACATTCTGCCCGCCAGTTATTCTATAGGCTCTTTTTACTTCTGGAAATGTTCCTACAATGCTTAGAAAAGGCTTGAGTTTTCCATGGAATACTTTTACAGAGATAAAGGCCTCAATATCATAGCCAAGTAACCGACTGTTGATTTCTACTGTATAGTTAGAGATCACTTCTTTCTCTTCTAGCTTTTGCACCCGCTCTCTTGTGGCAGACGGAGAAAGGCTTACAATCCTTCCAATTTCGGCAAAGGAGAGCCTCGAATTTTTCTCTAAAACTTTCAGGATTTTCAAATCTAAAGCATCAATCATTGAATCAACTGTTTTTGTTTAATAAAACCATTCATAAAATGGAAATATCAAACTTAGACAATTCAATCAATTTTAGAATGAAGCTATCTCAAAAGATATTTGTGGAAAAAGAGAAACATATGAAAAAACTTAATCCATTTCACTTGGCTATTCCCGTGCAGAACTTAGCGCTATGCCGAGAATTTTATGGTCAAACCTTAGGTTGCGCTGAAGGAAGAAGCGCTGAAAAGTGGGTTGATTTCAGTTTTTTTGGACATCAACTCGTCATTCACACAACTGCTAAAAGCCAAAGTGTCGACAAAGCTCAATCCAATCCAGTAGACGGGCATGATGTTCCTGTTCCTCACTTTGGAGTAGTATTGGGTTGGGGTGAATGGATAGATTTGTCAGAAAGGTTAAAGACTTGGGGAATTCATTTCATTATAGAACCTTATATCCGTTTTAAAGGGGAGGCTGGAGAACAGGCCACCATGTTTTTTCTAGACCCAGACGGTAACGCTTTAGAGTTTAAAGCATTTAAAAATATCGATCAGTTATTCGCTAAAGATTAACGTTTCGTTTTTTAAACTCAATTGGTATTTTGATTCAAAAGCCAAACGATTCAAGGCGGACGTTTGAAAGTAAAGTACAAATCTGATACATTTAATAACTAGTCACATGGTACAACTGCAGTTATACCATGTGATACGTTTCCATTATGAATCAATTTTGTATGAAAAAGGCTTACTCGATACTCGCTTTACTGATTTTTGCAACGACACTTCATGCGCAAAGCGATGTTTACTTTGCTTCAACTCCAAGTTTAAACCCTGATGGTTCCGAAATCATTTTTTCTTATGATAGTGATTTGTGGATAGTAGCTACAAATGGTGGCACCGCCACTAGAATTACGGCCATGGACGGGAATGAAAGTTATCCACGCGTAAGCCCAGATGGTAAGTGGATTGCCTTTTCTTCGGAACAATATGGAAATACAGACATTTACCTGATGCCATATGGAGGAGGAGAAATTAGGCAACTCACCTTTAATTCCTCAAGTGATCAAATGGAAACTTGGTCGTGGGATAGTAAAACCATTTACTTTCAATCGAGCAGATACAACAGCCGCTCAGCCTATTCGGTAAGTATTGAGGGTGGTACGCCAAAACGTATTTTCGAACATTTTTTTAACTGGCCACACAACTTGGCCATTCATCCTGATGGTTCAATTTATTTTAATGAAAGCTGGGAAAGCAGTAATCAAGTGGCGCGTAAACGCTATAAAGGGGCCTTCAACCCAGATATTAAATCATATAACCCGAAAACGGAAGAATTTAAAATACATACTGACTATATAGGTAAAGATATGTGGGCTACCATTGACCGCAAGAGCAACCTATATTTTGTGTCGGATGAATCGAACGAACAGTACAATTTGTATGCTTTTCAAAACGGAAGCAAAACCAAACTCACCAGCTTTAATACTTCCATAAAAACCCCTCAGGTAAATGCTAATGGGGGTAAGGTGGTGTTTGAAAAAGACTATCAGTTATACGTTTATGATGTAGCCAGTAAGAAAAGTGAAAAGGTGAAGATTTCTATATTCCAGAATTCAACACTGGCCAAAACCACCAATTTCAATACAAAGGGAAATATTTCTGCTTTTGATGTTTCGGCCGATGAGAAGAAAATGGCCTTTGTTTCTAGGGGCGAACTCTTTGTGTCTGACATCAGCGGAAAATTCATCAAGCAGATTAAAACCAATGACAGGGAAAGAGTAACGGAAGTAAAATGGCTTAAGGACAACCAAACTTTATTGTATGCCCAAACGGTAAAGGGCTATACCAACCTTTTTACCATTGATGCTTCTGATGACCAAGCCAAGGAAAGGAAACTGACGCAAGACGATCAATCCAATAGAAATTTAGAGTTTAATGCACATAGAACCCAAGCCGTTTACTACAGTGGAATCAACGAAGTGCGTCTGCTAGATTTGAACACATTAAAGAGCGAAACGATTGCCAACGAAGAACTTTGGGGACTTTATAATGCGCAACCAAGGTTTTCGCCAGATGGCCAATACATTGCTTTTACTGTAAAAAATGATTTTGAAGATGATGTTTACCTTTATCACCTTCCTACAAAAAAATTAACCAATTACACCCAAACTGGCGTAACAGAAACCAGTCCGTTTTGGGGGCCAGATGGCAAATACCTCTACTTTGTTTCCAACCGAACCAAGCCGAGTTATCCTTTTGGTTTGGAAGATGGAAGGGTGTATCGTGCACCTCTTTCCCGTCAGGAAACCGATTTTAAAACCGATAAACTAGATGAGGTTTTTGAAAAGAGCGACAAGAAGAAAGACAGTACTAAAGTGGTTGTCAACATTGATTTCGATCAAAACTGGTTACGTAATTTAGAGCGTATTAGCCCCAATTTTGGAACTCAAAGCAACCCCAATGTCATCAAGTCTGGCGACAAAACTTATGTGATTTACTCTTCTAACCACGATGAAAACCAACGCGCCCTTTGGATGACTACCTTAGAAGATTTTGAAAGAAATAAAACGGAGAAAATAGCCGGTTCAAATAGAGCAAGTGGCGAAATTCTAACGGTGAAAAAGAACCACTATTTAATCAATGGAGGTTCCATCAGTAAACTCAATTTGAGCCAAAATAAGCTCACAGACATCGAAACTGATTTCACTTTCAGAAAATCACTTCGCAACGAGTTCGACCAGATGTATGATGAAACTTGGGCAGGTATTGAAGAGAATTTCTACAACGAAACTTTTCATGGGGCTGACTGGGCTAAGCTTAAAACTCAATACGCCCAATTTCTCTCTCATGTAAAAAGTAGAGCTGAATTACGCGTGCTCCTCAATGATTTACTAGGTGAATTGAATTCTTCTCACATGGGTTTTAATTCTGGCGGTGCTGAGGAGCGCACCTACTACAACACGCAAAGCTTGAATCTTGGCGTCCTTTTCTCTAATGAGAATCCATATGAAATTACAAAAGTGGTAAGTGAAGGGCCAGTCGATTATTCGAATAAAAACATCAGAAAAGGGGATGTGATTACATCTATCAACGGAGAAGTCATTGACCCGAAAATGAATCGGGAATATTACCTTTCTAAGCCTTCCGTGGATGAGGAAGTTACCTTGGGCATAAAAAGAGGGAAGGAAGACTTAGAAGTAAAAGTACATCCATCGAGTATGGGCGCACTGAGAAATAACCTGTATGATGAATGGATAGCTGACAATCAAAAACGGGTGGATGAAGCCACAAAAGACCAAGTGGCTTATGTGCATATGAAGAATATGAGCACGGGTTCGTTAGAGGATTTTTTAATTGAGATGACTTCTGAAGGTTATAATCGTGATGGACTTATTTTGGATTTGAGATATAACACTGGTGGAAATGTTCATGACGAAGTGCTTAAATTCCTTGCTCAAAAGCCTTACTTGAAATGGAAATTCCGTGAAGGAAAATTGACCACTCAGGCCAATTTTGGAGCTGGTGCTAAACCGATGGTATTGCTCATTAATGAGCAATCTTTAAGTGATGCAGAAATGACAGCGGCTGGCTTTAAAGAGTTGGGTTTGGGTAAAATAATTGGAACCGAAACGTATCGCTGGATTATATTCACGAGTTCGGCAAGATTAGTAGATGGCTCCTCATACCGACTACCTTCGTGGGGTTGTTATACCATGGATGGCAAAAACTTGGAAAGTGAGGGCGTGAGTCCGGATATTTTAGTGAATATGAATTTTACAGATCGCCTTAGCGGAAAAGATCCACAACTCGATAGAGCGATTGAAGAGGTAATGAAGCAAATCAATAACTAATGAAATCCTTTAAGCTCTTTGATTCAAAGAAAGAACTGCTGGAAAGAATAGGAGTGAATGGGCGCAGTATTGTTCGAATTGGGGATCATAAGATTTGTCTCGTTTTAAATGCGGGAGAATTTCACGCGTTTGACCATCTTTGCCCCCATAATCAACATTCTTTGTTAGAAGGAGCAATTAATTACAAGAACGAAGTAGTTTGCCCACTTCATTCGTATCGTTTTAGCTTGAAGGATGGAAGCGAATGTGAGCAGCGAACCAAGCCATTGAAAATTCATGCTTTAAAAATTGAAAGTGATGGTGTTTTTTTGCAAGTGAACGACTGATTTTCAGATTGAAAACTAATGAGTTATTATTAATGCGGTTATGGCAGGTACATCATATATTCTACAGCCTATTGGTACTAAAAATAGAGTTATAACTCTAGATATCTTGAGAGGTTGCGCAGTGCTCGGAATATTACTCATGAGTATTCAGAGTTTTTCGATGCCATATTCGGCCTACTTGCATCCTCTTTCTTTTGAAAACCTTGAAGGGCTTAACTTATATGCTTGGCTGATAAGCCATGTGTTCGCCAACGGAAAATTTTCAGCAATGCTGGCCATGTTATTTGGAGCAGGCATAATAATGATATCACAGAAGGCGAGAAAGGAACATATGAGGTCGAGTAAATTGCAGTATCGCAGACTATTTGTGTTACTGCTTATTGGAATTTTACATGCTTACCTTCTTTGGTTCGGGGATCTCTTGATGGCATTTTCTATATGTGGTCTTTTTATGTTTGCCTTTCGGAGCAAGAGCAAAGCCTATCTCTTTAAGTCGGGGATAATATTCTTGGTAGTTGGTTCAGGCTTAAAACTTATGTTGGCCTATAGCATTCCATTTTGGGAGCCAGGTCAATTTCAATTATTAGAATCGGAATTATGGAACCCTAGCGCTCAGGAAATCACCAATCAAATTAGCTATTACAGGGGCACTTGGGAACAACAAATGCTGAATAGAGTTCCTGATGCATTTTTTATGCAAACCAAAATCTTCTTTTCAGAAGTATTTTGGAAAGTGAGTGGCTTAATGTTGTTAGGAATGGCTTTTTATAAGAAAGGAGTCCTAATTGGAAAACAGTCCAAAAAATACTTATCAAAAATGTTCATTTACGGGATAGGTTTGGGCTTACCATTGGTGGTGTCGGGTGTTTTACTCGACTTTCACTATCGTTGGAGTTTTGAATTGAGTTATTTTTATTTTTCTCAATTTAATTATTGGGGAGGCGTTTTAATGGCAATTGGTTACTGCGGGTTTATTGTTCTACTCTGTAAAATTTCGACTAGAAGTTTTATTGCCAAAAGCCTATCCTATGTAGGACGAATGAGCCTCTCCAACTATCTGATGCAGTCCATTATATGCAGCTTTATATTTTACGGACATGGCCTGAGCCTTTATGGTGATTTAGACCGTTCAGCTCAAGTGGTGGCGGTATTAGCACTTTGGGTTTTTCAGATTGTCTTTTCTGCTATATGGTTAAGCTATTTCCAATTTGGGCCGTTTGAATGGGCTTGGCGCTCGCTAAGTTACGGGCGCACTCAGCCCATAAGAAAATAGGATTAAACAGCAGATTTAGAATCTATCAATTCATCCTGCGTATTTGATTTTACCGCAAAATTAAATCCTTTGTGGATGCCATAAGCTCCATACTCTCCGGTTTTACTCAGGGCTAAAAAACCAACTTGCAAATCCATGTAGTTGTTTTTGTACTTTCTGACAATCCGATCCACAGCTTCTTTACAAGCTTCTTGTGGAGGGTAACCTTGGCGCATGAGTTCAACAATCATATGTGAACCACAAATCTTAATTACAAATTCACCCAAACCAGTGGCGGTTGCTGCTCCAATTTCGTTGTCAACATAAAGGCCAGCGCCAATAATAGGAGAATCCCCCACGCGGCCGTGCATTTTCCAAGCTGCACCGCTGGTGGTACATGCACCAGAAAGATCACCATCGGCATCCAAGGCTAACATACCAATGGTGTCGTGGTTTTCTACATTAATTTTTGGTTTGTAGTCCTGATTTTTCAGCCAGTTTTTCCAAGCTTTTTCAGAATTGGGAGTGAGTAGGTTTTCTTCTTTAAAACCTTTTTCTAAAGCGAACTGCTTGGCGCCTTCACCTACCAGCATTACATGAGGTGTATCGTCCATTACCTTTCGGGCAACAGAAATAGGGTGCATAATGTCTTGCAAAAAAGCAACTGAGCCACAGTTCTCATTGTGGTCCATAATACAAGCATCGAGCGTTACGAAACCATCACGATCAGGAAAACCACCAATGCCCACAGTGGCATTGTTGGGGTCGGCTTCGGTAATTCTTACGCCTTGCTCTACAGCATCAACCGATTTTCCTCCTTTAGATAAAACCTCCCATGCACCTACATTCGCCTGCATTCCGTGGTTCCAAGTAGAAATAACAATTGGCTTCTGACCTGCTTTGGCTGGAGTAGCACAAGCCATGGTTGATAAGCTTCCAGTAGTAACAGCAAGGCCACCTAATATGCCTGATTTTATGAATTTTCTTCGATTGCTCATGGTAAAAATTTTAGGAAGTTAAAAAAATGTACCGACCTGTAACATACCTTTTAACATTGATTTTATATTTGGTTGAATCTCAATACCTTCCTGAATGAAAAGAAAAGTAATATGGAATGGAGTTTTAGGCGTAATGCTCTTGGCATTGGGCTTAACTGCTTGCGACCAAAGAAACGATGAAGATAGGTTTCAGGCCGAAATCCGTTATTTCATATTGGAGCATTTAGAAGATGACATTGCCTATAACCCCATTCGTTTTCAACGTATCGACAATAATTTCCTGTCGTCTGATGTAGAGTTAATGACTTCCGTTTTGGCCATTCAAGATACGGTGAGAACGAAGATGAACTTAGCTTTAGGCAATGCTGTGGTATTTGAAAGTCCTGTGATCAAGGCCTTTCTTGGTATGGAAAACGATTTTGAAATCGACTTGATCGATGAGTTAATTCTGGAGAACATCAAATTGGACAATGCGCTAAAGTCCAAACTGGATCATAAGCCACTTCCTGAAAATTATCGCGCACAACAGCAGCTTTTCACCGACCAGCTTTTCGATATTAATAATGCCCTGAGCCACTTTAACCTTTCTGCTTATCATATTGACCTTAGCGGAAAAGCATCTACTTTTTATTTACACCAATACCAACTTAACCAAGCGCAAAGCATTACCACGATTTTTGAATTAAATACCGAGAGCTTAGAGGTGCTTTCTTTTAAAGATATTATATGAGTTTAATCGGAAACATAATCTGGATCGTATTTGGGGGTTGGATGATCGCCTTGGAATACATTATTGGTGGCATTGCCTTATGTCTCACCATTGTAGGAATTCCGTTTGGGATTCAGTGCTTTAAACTGGCCATTGTAGGTTTTGCGCCTTTTGGTCAACGAATTGATGGGGGCAGAACGCTTACCGGTTGCCTTTCCCTTCCCTTAAACATTATCTGGTTTATTTTCGGTGGCTTCTGGGTCTTCCTTACGCACTTGGCTTGGGGGCTGATCTTCTGCATTACCATTATCGGTATTCCTTTCGGTATGCAACACTTCAAACTCGCAGGCTTGGCCTTTGCTCCGTTTGGGAGGGGGATTTAAACACCACACCTTTACCAAAAAGCGATCATGTATTTTTCTACCTTTGTATTTCTTTGGCCAAAGGCTTAAGAAAGGAACATTGGGTTAAAGCTTTATGCTGAAAAACGACAACTTATCGGACGAGGAAGTAGTTGCCTTCTTGAAAGCGGGAGGCCACGAACGCTATTTCGAGATCATTACCAGAAGGTATGAGACTTATATTATTAAGAAGTGTCGCAGCTATGTAAAGAATGAAGACGTTTCGGAAGATCTTTGTCAGGAGATTCTGATCAAGGTGTTTATGCAGCTCAAGAATTTCCGCAGCGATGCAAAATTCAAAACCTGGCTCTATTCTATTATTCATCACACCTGCATTGATTATTTACGGAAGGAGAAAAAGAAAACGCACACCGTGATTTCTGAAAAGTTGATGGACGAAATGATCGACTTGGTGGATGACGATGTGCTGGACAAAGAGGCCATGGAAAATGCCTTGTTTAAATTATTGGAAGACATTACCCCTGAGGAAAAGTTGATTCTGCTGCTCAAATACAAAGAAAAACACTCCATTAAAGAGATTGAGCAAACCATGGGCATTTCGGAAAGCGCTGTGAAAATGCGGCTTTCAAGGGCCAAAGAGAAAATCAATAAGCTATACTCCAAATACAGCCATCACGATTAGCCTATTCGGCAAAGTAGACACGCTTTACGCGATCACTCACATTGGTCAGTATTTCGTAAGGAATCGTTTTCGCATTTTTAGCCAAGTCGGAAATGGTAGGCTTTTCGCCAAAAATAATCACGGAATCCCCTTCTTCGGCTTCAATAGTAGAAATATCGATCATCGTCATATCCATACACACGTTGCCAATCACTTTCGCCATTTGCCCGTTTAGCATTACCTCGCCATTTCCGTTACTGAAAATTCTTGAGAAGCCATCGGCATAACCAATCGCAATGGTAGCAATACGCATATTCTTGGTCACTTTTCCTTTTCTTCCATAACCAATAGTTTCTCCCTTCTTCACATTTCTAATTTGAGAGATCACGGTTTTTAAAGTGCTTATCGACTTCAACTCGTGCTGCAAATTGCCACTAGGTTCAATGCCGTAGAGTCCAATACCTAATCGCACCATATCAAACTGGTAATCGGGGTAGGCCACAATACCAGCGGAGTTCAATGCATGTTTTATGGTTTTTATGCCCAGTTGCTGCTCAACCTTTTCAGCATAACCTTTAAAACTTTGCAATTGCTGAAGCGAAAATTCTTTGTGCTCATGTTCGTCCGAAGCGGCCAAATGCGTGTACAAACTCTGTACTTTAATATGGGGCTGAGCATGAAGCTGCGCCATTAATGTAGCTAATTCTTCAGGGTCAAAACCCAAGCGGTTCATTCCGGTATTAATGGTGAAATGACCTTTGAGCTCAATTCCTTTTTTTAAGTAGAATTCAGAAAAAGTTTTGAGCTGTAAGAAACTATAAATTTCAGGCTCGATGTCGTAGGTTACCAAATTGGGTAAATCTTCCTCCGAAGGGTTGATCACCATTATCGGAAGATTGATTCCTGCTTTTCGCAATTGCACCGCTTCATCTACATAAGCCACGCCCAAGTAATCTACCTTATGAAACTGTAAAAGGTGAGCGATTTCTGTACCTCCACTGCCATAGGCTAAAGCCTTCACCATAATCAACAGCTTGGTTTCTGGCTTTAACTGCTGGCGGAACACATTAAGATTGTGTGTGACAGCATCTAAATCGATTTCAAGCACCGTGCGGTGAATGCGCTCTGTTAGCTCTTTGGCAATTTGCTCGAAACCAAAACTCCTTGCTCCTTTGATGAGGACAACTTCTTTTTCAAAATCATCAAATGAATGCTGAAGGAAATCCTCAGTGGAGGGATAAAACTTGGTTGAAGAAGGAAACAGGTTTTTAAAGTCCGTCAATTCATTTCCAATGGCATACAATTGCGTAATGCCTTTTTCTTGTACCAGTTCGGCCACACGAGCATAGGTACTTTCTTTCGGAGCAGACTGTGGAATGTCGGAAAGAATCAGTGATTTTTTGGGGTAATGCTTCTGTTGTGCTAAAAAATCGAGCGCAATTTCTAACCCAGCCAAGTCATTGTTATAAGTGTCATCTATAATGTAGGTTTGGTTAATGCCCTTTTTCAATTCCAGCCTCATTTTTATAGGTCGCAGAGCATCAATTCCTTTTTGAATTTCTGAGGGCGTCCAGCCATTGAAATAGGCGAAACAAATGCAATGCATTATGTTCTCTACATAAGTCTCGTTAACAGAATGAAGCTTAAGGGTGAAACACTCGCTTTTACTTTTCAACCTAAAAAACGAACCCTCCTTTTTTTCAACCTGAAGATCTGCTTTGGAATTAAAGCCCCAAGAAGTTTTGTGCTTGGGTGGCTTTTTCATCCGTGCTATACCTTCATTAATCAGCGGGTTGTCATTGCGGTAATAGAGCTGGTCAATGTCTTCGAAGAGAATGAGTTTTTCATCCAGTTTTTGATCGATGGAGGCGAAGTATTGCTCATGTGCCGAACCAATATTGGTAAGAATGCCGTGGGTAGGTTGAATTACCTTTTTCAGATAAATCATTTCGCCAGGCTCGGAAATACCCGTTTCAAAAATTCCTAGGTCGTGCGCTTCGTTTAAAGGCCAAACCGAAAGCGGAACACCAATTTGAGAGTTAAAGCTTTTGGGACTTTTACATACATTTAGCTTTTCTGAAAGCAATTGTGCCAGCCATTCTTTAATAATGGTTTTTCCATTGCTACCAGTGATAGCCACCACATTTTTATTAAATGCAGCCCTTTTCACAGCAGCTATAAGCTGTAAGGTATTAACGGAAGAGGCTACTTTGATGACGTTTGTGTTTTTATGAATTGGTCCTACTTCCTTTTCCACCACAAAATTTTGAAAGCCTGCTTTTATCAATTCAGGAATAAAAGAATGACCATCATGATGTGGGCCATCAATGGCAAAGAAAAGCCCCGACTCTAAATCAAAAGCCTTTCTACTGTCCGTCATTAAATGAGCGATATCGTTATCTATTCCTTGAGATAGATACTCGCCATCAATTGCATCAAAAATCTGTGAGAGTTTCAAGCCTTAAAATTAGAAAAGTTTAGCACCATTCGGCACGGGTTTATCTGGTCTTGCCAATATTATATTTCCATCTTGATCGGGAAAGCCTGTCACTAGAATTTCGGACTTAATATTGGCGATCTGTTTGGCTGGAAAGTTCACCACGCACATTACTTGACTGTTAAGCAAATCTTCTTTAGCATAATGGTGTTTTATTTGGGCGCTCGATTTCTTTATGCCCAATTCTGATCCTAAATCCACATAAAGTATCCAAGCAGGCCTCCTCGCTTTTTCAAAATCTTCTACCTGTACAATGGTGCCTGCCCGAAGGTCAACTTTCTCGAAATCGGACCAGCTGATAAGATTGTTCATGTATCTTTATTGTTTACAGAGTTTTAACACTAAGTTAGCACTTAGGTAAGAAAACTAAACAAAATAAAATATCTACCGTTTAGATAATTGAGATTTTTTATTAATTTTATCCCCCCATGAGATAAATACTATGAATAGACAACTACTTCGTATCTTCACTTTCGGAATTTTAGGGATGTCCATGCATTCTATGAGTGCCCTGGGTCAAGAGGGTGAAGAAGTGCTCTTACCTGTTCCTAGACACGAAAATACAGTTATTCAAGATAGCATCATCCCAGTAGATTTTCATTCTGAAGCTAAGCGTGACATGCCTCGTGGCACTTCTGAGGCCGCCATTTTAGGGAGCGAGTTGAATTCTGTTAATCTAGAAAAACCCTCAGAAAGAAAGGACAACCAACCAAAAGTTACTACCAAAGAAGAGAACCAATCGGCTCTTTCGTTTAATTTCCTCTATTACATCTTTTACAAGTTTAAGCCTTCTGACGTTTTTGAGAAGAAATAAATACCTTCTTTAACTTCTTTTGACCTTTTGAAAATTCATTGTTGCAATGGTGTTGCATTTACGCATACCTTGCCAACATGATTTTAAAGCGTCTCTCTTTTTTAATTTTATTACTAACCTTATTTAGCGTAGCGGCCTTTGGTCAAACCAGCTGTGATTTGAAGCTATCTGGAGTTATCATTGGAAAAGATAGTGGCGAGACAATTCCTTTAGCTACAATTGAAATAGCCCATACCCAACATCGGGCAGTCGCAAACGAAAAGGGGGAGTTTGAAATAGCAAATCTATGTGCTGGTAGCTATGAAGTTTTAATTCGATTTGTTGGCTATACACCTTACAAAGAAACCATTAGCATTACAAAAACCACTAAAATTCAAGTGGAGTTGGTTCCTGAGATTACGGATTTGAGTGAAGTAACGGTTGAAGGAGAAAAAGCAGAAGAGGTTGCTACGCTAAAACAGCTCGAAATAAAGAAAGAAGAACTTTTTAGAAAGAGTGGTGAGTCACTAGGCAAGGTACTCTCTACAATGTCTGGAGTAAATATGCTTCAAACAGGCCCCAATATTGCTAAGCCAGTAATTCATGGATTGCACAGTAGTCGTATTCTGATTTTGAACAATGGGATCAGGCAAGAAGGCCAGCAATGGGGTCAAGAACATGCGCCTGAAATAGACCCATTTGTAGCCACTAACCTTCAGTTAATAAAAGGCGCAGCAGCAGTAAAGTACGGGTCTGATGCCATTGGTGGTGTTATTTTAGTAAACCCACCAGATTTACCAGAGACAGCAGGAATTTCTGGTTCACTGAATGCCGTTGGTAATTCTAACAATGGTATGTACACAGGTAGTGCCATGGTAGAAGGAGGAGTTGAAGGCCTGAATGGTTTTGGTTGGAGACTTCAGGGTAGTTATAAGAAGGCAGGCGATTCTAAAGCGCCTAATTACAGGCTAACCAATACAGGAACTTTAGAAAGGAATTTTTCTATAGGATTAGGCTATCATAAGGAAAAAGGTGGGCTCGAATTATTCTTCAGCAGTTTTGATGCAGAAATGGGCGTGCTAAGAAGTGCTCATACAGGAAATCTTACCGATTTAGAAAGAGCAATTGGAAGTGACCGCCCTCTTTTTATCAGCGACTTTAGTTATGATATTAATAACCCAAAGCAAAGGGTTCAACATCAATTGCTGAAAGTAAATGGGCATTTGGATTGGAAAGACCTAGGTGAAGTTACTGTGCAATACGGACTTCAGCGAAACTTAAGGAAAGAATTTGATATCAGACGAGGAGGCCGATCTACCACTCCTGCTCTTTCGCTAGAGTTGATTACACATACCGTTGAACTGGACTTGGACATGAAGCCTATGGGTGACTTTAAAGGAGATATAGGTGCAAGCTTTCTTTATCAAGGAAATTCCAACGATCCAGAAACGGGAATACAACCATTGATTCCCAACTTTGACAATTGGACTGTGGGTGTACATGCCATCTGGAGATATATTCAAAATTCATATGAATTGGAAGGAGGCGTTCGCTATGATTTCAAGCATTACCTGGTCAAGCGTTTCGATTCGCAAAACAACTTGCTGAAACCTGAATTCGACTTTAATAATGTAACAGGGTCGGTTGGAGCTGTATTCTTTCTTCCATCGGGATGGAATTTCAGAACTAATTTAGGGACCGCTTGGCGTGCACCTCACATTAATGAGCTGTACAGTGGAGGGCTTCACCATGGGTCTGCAGCCATTGAAATGGGAAATGAGAACCTTTTGAGCGAAAAGGCCATTAAGTGGATCAGTAGCTTCGAAAAGACCTCAGAGAAGTTTGATATGAACATAGCTGCTTACTACAATTACATCTACGACTATATCTACCTGAGACCTGAGAATGTTGAGCTTACAATTCAAGGGGCTTTTCCGTTGCTCAGTTATACCCAAACGGATGCTTCATTTATTGGCTTCGATACAGATTTAACTTATCACCTCGATGAACATTTTGATGTCACTGGTAAGCTATCACTGATTAAAGTTGAAGATCAGTTGAATAATGGGCCGTTGATTAATATCCCTACGAATAGACTCTCAACTGGTATTACTTACAATTTTAATGATGGCTGGTTAAAAGACCCTTATATTTCATTGTCGGCCGATATGGTCGATAAACAAAGGAATGCACCTAGGGTGGTGAGCATTTCTGAGGTTATTGAGGCCAATGAGACCAATACGGACCTCTTCACAGGTAATCAAACTGTTTTTGACTTTCTGGCCGCTCCTGCTGGCTACACCAATTTTGGGTTTAGTGTTGGATTTAAAGTGCCAGTTTCTGCAAATTATATTGCAGTATATGCTTCTGTTGAAAACATGTTTAATAACAGTTACCGCGACTACATGAATAGATTACGCTACTATTCGGATGAGGTGGGTAGAAACTTTAGTATTAAGCTGAATTACAGTTTTTAAGGAGCTTATTTAGATTGGCTGACAATGAACTTCTCAATGTCTTTTAAGGTCAGGTTACCTTCATAATATGCCCTTCCGAAAATCACGGACTTAACTCCAATTTCTTCTAATTTTTTGATATCGTCTATGTTCCTTACCCCACCACTGGCCAGTACGTGAATTCCTTTAAAGCGAGATACAATCTCCTTGTACATATCAAAATTTGGTCCTTCTTGAATACCGTCTTTGGCTACATCGGTGCTCTTCACGTACTTAAGTCCCCTCATGTAGTAGTAATCAATATGGTCAAATAGGTCGATATCGGTATTTTTCTGCCAACCCCTAATGGCTATTTTCCCATCTCTTGCATCCGCACCAAGAATGATCTTTTCTCTTCCATAAGATACTAACCAAGAGCCAAACTGTTCTTTATCCGAAGTGGCAATGGATGCCGCAGTAATTGAATTGGCTCCGTACTCATAAGCTTTACTAATGTCTCCATCAGTAGCAATACCTCCGCTATAATCAACTTTTAGTTTGGTATAACCGACTATAGATTCTAATATATCGTAGTTGACAGGAGTGCCACTTCTTGCGCCATCTAAATCAACAATATGGATTTTCTTTACCCCGCAATCTTCAAACCTTCTAGCGATATCAACAGGGCTATCTTTATATACTGTGCCGTGTTCGTAATCACCTTGTTTTAAACGGGTTACTTTTCCGTTGATAATCGATATAGAGGGAACAATTCTTATCATATAGTAGGTGTATAAAGCTTATAGAGCCAAAATTAGCAGTTTCTAACACTAAAAAGAAAAAATCTATATTAATATTATGTTAGAATTCAAGCCAAGTAAAATAGCCTTTTTACACCAGTATTCAAAATTTGGTGGCTATAAAATCTCAAACTATTGAACGTCAATATCCCAAATTGGATGATTACTTTTCTGCAATGCTTTCGGTAATCAATTTGAAACCAGACCCGTGAATAGTGATGATCTGAACAGAGTCATCTTCTTTTAGCATCTTTCTGAGTTTGGCAATATAGACATCCATGCTTCGGGCATTAAAATAGCTATCGTCTCTCCAGATAATTTTTAATGCTGTTGATCTATCCAAAGGCTGGTTTTCATGCAAACATAAAAGGCGTAAAAGCTCAGACTCTTTAGAAGTGAGCCTGTTTTCGCCTCCATTCCATGAAAGAATTTGTTTGTCAAAATCAAAATGGAAAGAGCCAAATTCAAAAATCTTTTGGTCGGAAACTTGAGGGTTCTTTTCAGCTGTTCTTCTCAGAATAGCTTGAATACGGAGCAGTAATTCTTCCATACTGAAAGGCTTTGTAATGTAGTCGTCACCACCAATCTTAAAGCCCTCAATGGTGTCTTCTTTCATCGATTTGGCCGTTAGAAAAATTATTGGAGTCACTTTATCGTCTCTCCTTATTTCTTTGGCCATAGAAAAGCCGTCCTTTTTAGGAAGCATCACATCAAAAAGGCAAAGGTCGAAAGCTTCGCGTTTGAATGCCTTAACGCCTTCTTCGCCATCGCGGCAAAGTTTCGTTTCATACCCTTTGAGCGAAAGGTATTCATTTAGAATTTGCCCAAGATTGGGGTCGTCTTCTACAAGTAATATTTTAAAACTAGCCATGATTGAAAGGTAAATAAATTTTAAATGTGCTCCCTTTTCCTAGGTCGCTTTTCACTGAGATGGTCCCTTTGTGCATTTCAACGATGTTTTTTACGTAGGATAGGCCAAGACCAAATCCTTTAACATCGTGAACGTTGCCCGTGGAAACACGGTAAAATTTCTCGAAAATCTTTTCAATGTCTTCCCGCGCCATTCCAATACCCTTGTCTGATATTTTGATGATGACACCCGTTGAAATGTTTTCGGTTCTAATATGTATTTCTGGAGGATCTGGAGAATACTTATTGGCGTTGTCCAATAGGTTATAAATGATATTCGTGAGATGCACCTTATCGGCTTCAATAATTGGGTTTGAAGCCAACAGCTGACTGGTGATAGAACCTTGACGTTTTTGTACCAAGATGTCAATGTTAACCAATGCCTTCTCTATAATATCATGCACATCGGAAGTTTCAAATTTCAACCTAAAATCCTTTTTATCCAGGCTAGCAATCTGAAGTACTTTCTCCACTTGCATTCCAAGCCTTTTGTTCTCGTCCCGAATGACTTGAATATATCGGTCTACGATGCCTTCATTCTTTCTAAGGTCTGGATCTTGAAGGGCTTCGGTGGCCAAAGAAACTGTAGCAATCGGGGTTTTGAACTCATGCGTCATGTTATTGATGAAGTCGTTCTTGATTTCAGAAATTCTCTTTTGTCGAAGAATGACCATAACGGCATAGGTAAAACAGCCAATCAGAATAAGCATTAAAAGCCCAGAAGCTGTTAGTGGCAGTAAGCCTTGCTTCAGCAAAAACTGCTTTTGACTTGGAAAGTAAACACTAAGAAAATAGTCCTTTGGCTGTAAATCTGTAGGGAATAAATTCGCCTGTAAATTTGAGTTTTTAATATTATCTAAATCGTCTGCGTTGGGGGTATTAATCAGGTTGGTCTTGCCTGTTTTACGTTCAATAATTCCATAATTGTAGTCCAAATCAATACCCCGATTCCTCATTTCTCTTTTTAATAGTGTATCCAATTCTATTGGATTGACCCTTGAAAAGAGGTTGTTACTTCCTACTAAATGCTCAGCCCAGTCTCTCTGTATAGACCTCAATCTATTCTTCATTTGCTGCTCCAACTGAAAACGTTCTTGGTCGAGATTAGGATTAGTTTGGGAGTAAAAATCTTGGAGCATTAACCCAAGGTTTACGTTAAAATCAATTTTGTTATTTGCTTCATCTACAGCAAGGTTGTAGGTGATTAGCGTTGGGTCAAGGTATGGCATTGGACGCCTGTTTTGAGGAGGGTATGGATTTGATGAGCTATCTCCTTGCTGCATTCGCTCTGGCGGACTCGGCATCATTTGACTAATGTCTGTCTGCAAAAAGTTGGTGTCATTTTGACGGGCCAGCTTATTTGTGACTTCATTCAAAGCCGTCTGAACATTCTGGGTAAAACGTTCTTCGTTTACTTTGGTTACTTCCTTGATCCAATAAAACTGGAAGACGATCAAACCGAGCATGGCTATGCTCAGCAATCCTATCAACCACCTTATCTTCATTATACTCATGGCTCAAAAGTACTTTAATAAAATGGTCATGGCTGTGGGCTTAACAAAAATTAACATGATTTAACCGCCTTTTAACAATGTCGTTTTTGTTAATTAAATACTTTCGTATCAACAACTTAAAGGTTTAAAAGATGAAAAGGTCGGTGAATAAAAAAACGCTAAAAGTCATGGCTTTTCTTGCCATGATCATTTTAATGGCCACCAGTTTTGATGGCTTTGCACAAACACAAGAACGCAGTCAGTCCAAGTCGGTTTCCGTAAATACCACTGAAGATGGTAAAGTAAGGCTCAAAGTAGTGACAAAAGTAGGAGATGATACCAAGACTTTTGAAAAGACCTATGATAGTTATGATGAAATTAACGGTGACCCAGATTTAGAGAAAAATGGTATTGATTTGAGCGACTGGAATTTTGGTGGGGGGAGCTCAGCCTTTGGTTCTTCTGGGGCTTTCCAAATGGGACAAGGACCCTCTTCTATGTTTGATTTAGACATGGATAATATGCGCAAATACATGGAATCGATGATGCGAGGAGGCTTTGGGACGAACAACTTCTTCTTCAACTTCGATAATGACGATCCTTTTTTCATGGATATGGATTCGCTCCAAAATCAACTGAATTTTCATTTTAAGAATGGAAAAATGTTTCAGAATGGAGACGAGATTATGGACATGGATTCGTTGAGAGAAGTCTTGAAAAACAGATTTGGCAACATGGATTTTGACAGCGGTAGTGAAGATGGAAATTTTAAATCTTGGAGCTTTGGGGACGACAAGGATGATGACGGCTTCCATGTTATTTCAAGAGCAAGAGTCTTTATTCGCGCAGCAAAAGACAAGGACAAAGAGATCGTTGGGGCAGATAAGATGGAACCACTTGAAATTAAGGACATCAGTTTTTACCCCAACCCAAGTGACGGTAGGTTTGATTTGCAAATAGAAACTACCGACAGCGGCCCTATACAAGTAAAAATTGTGAGTCCAATAGGAAACGTAGTTTACGATAAAACAGATTCTACTGGGGCATCAATTTATAACTTCAAAATCGATATTTCAGACGAAAGAGAAGGTGTATACATTTTACAGGTAATTCAGAACAATAAAACGCTTACAAAACGAGTAATTATTGAGTAATAAATATTCATTCTCATTTTCTAAGAGGAAGGTTTGGTCAATCTTCCTCTTTTTTATTTTTCTACACAGTATATTTGCCCCTTAATTTATTCGAAATGGATTTAGTGAATGACCGATACACCATTCAAGGTGTAGATTTAGTGGAGCTTACCGAAGCGTATGGCTCTCCACTATATGTATATGATGCCGAGAAAATAGAAACTCAATTTAAAAAGCTTACTTCTGCTTTTAACGGAGTTAAAATGAAGGTAAAATATGCCACTAAAGCCCTTACCAATATTTCTATTCTTAAGTTGCTTAAAAACATTGGATCAGAGCTTGATTGTGTTTCCATTCAGGAAGTACAAATGGGGCTAAAGGCTGGTTTTGAGCCAGGTCAAATTCTGTATACGCCAAACTGTGTTTCTATTTCGGAAATAAAGGAAGCGGTTGAATTAGGGGTTATGATTAACCTCGACAACATTTCCATTCTAGAACAATTCGGAAACGAATTCCATAATACGGTACCAGTCTGTATCCGTCTGAATCCTCATATTATGGCAGGCGGAAATAAGAAAATTTCAACTGGCCACGCTGATTCTAAATTCGGGATTTCCATCTACCAGCTTCAACATATTGTGAGGGTGGTAAATACCTATGGCCTCAATGTTACAGGCCTTCATATGCACACGGGTTCTGATATATTGGATGCTGAAGTATTTCTAAGAGCAGCTGCAATTTTATTCGATGCCGCTAAAAGCTTTAAAGATTTGGAGTTTATCGATTTCGGAAGCGGTTTTAAAGTGGGCTATAAAGAGGCCGACATCGTAACCGATATTGAAGAGCTGGGCGAAAAATTAAGTGCAGCTTTCAAGGATTTTTGTAAGGAATATGGCCGAGAACTAGAAATGTGGTTTGAGCCAGGTAAATTTCTTGTGAGTGAATCAGGGGTATTTCTTACCACGACTAATGTGGTAAAGACTACTCCTGCTACGGTATTTGTTGGTGTTGATTCTGGAATGAATCACTTGATTCGTCCAATGATGTACGATTCTTATCACGAAATCATGAACCTATCAAACCCCAATGGAACAAAGCGGATATACACCGTAGTGGGCTATATCTGTGAAACCGATACTTTTGGTTTGGATAGGAAAATGAATGAGGTAAAAGAAGGTGATATAATTGCTTTCAAGAATGCTGGGGCATATGCTTTTAGTATGGCTTCAAACTATAACTCAAGACTAAAGCCTGCGGAAGTACTAATCCATAAAGGCGAAGCAAAATTGATAAGGCAAAGAGAAGTTTTTGAGGATTTGGTTCGTAACCAGATTGAGGTAGACATTTAAGCTGAGCGATTTTGGTTCGATTTCTGTACTGTACGGATTGAAATTAATGTTGTGGCTTTTTTATTTTATGAGCTACGGGTTTCGGAAATATTCTCATACTTTTACTAACGACACAATCTAAGAGAGATGAAAAAAACACATATTCTATTTGCAGTACTGGCGGTTGCCACAATTTCATTCAGTTTCACTACCGTTCAGGATGCCGCCTTGAAGAAGAGCATGACTGAAGGAAAGGATGTTTATGAAGGTCTTTGTATGGCTTGTCATATGAATGAAGGACAAGGAATTGCCAGTGTTTTCCCTCCTTTGGCTAAATCTGATTTTTTAATGAAAGACCTCGATAGATCAATTAACGTATTGATTAAAGGACAACAAGGGGAGATCACGGTAAATGGGAAAAAATATAAAGGAGCCATGCCAGCCACCGGCTTGGACGACAAAGATATCGCAGATGTACTTAATTATGTCCGAAACTCATGGGGCAATAAAGGTGATAGAGTAACTACAGAACAAGTAGCCAAGGTTCGAGCGAAAAAATAATCACAGAATTTAATAGCCTCACTGGAGGCTATTTTTATTTGTTCCCAGTCTTTTTTATCGAAGTAAAAATACTTTTCAGAAAATGAGCGTTAAGCCTATAATGAAAACTCTAAAAAGCGGATTGTTACTTTTTGCGCTTATGACTTTTGTGGCGGCAGGCTGCAAAGAAGTTTCTGGAGATGATGATCCAATAGACAATAGTCCAATCAGCGAATTATTTGCTGCCGCTCAAGAAGTGGGTACAATTGCCTCCGAAGATATTGACGAGGCATCTGGTCTTGTAGCCAGTCGGTCAAACAGCAACTACCTTTGGACGCACAATGATAGTGGGGGCGAACCTATCGTTTACCTTATGTCTAAGGCGGGAGCAGATTCTAGCCAGGCAAGATTTGAAGGAGCGCGGAACACAGACTGGGAAGACATTGCGATGGGACCAGGCCCTGATGATGCCATTCAATACTTATATGTGGGTGACATTGGTGATAACAGTGCCAGGAGGTCTAATCTAACCATATACCGAGTTGCTGAACCTGACTTAAATGTACTAGATATTCCAAATCAGCAGACTTTATCTAATGTTGATGCCATTAATTATGTTTACTCTAATGGAGCTAGAGATGCCGAAAGCTTGATGGTTGATCCAGTAACCAAAGACATTTATGTCCTTTCGAAAAGAGAGTCTCAAGTAGGGCTTTATATATTGCCCTATCCTCAGTCATTAATAGAAATGGACACAGCAGAGTTTTTAATGAGTATGCCTTATACTGGATTTGTAGCAGGCGATATTTCTTTAGATGGCTCTGAAATTCTGATCAAGACCTATTCTGAAATTTATCACTGGACTCGGACCAATGGGGTGACTGTTAAGGATGCCCTCACTGGAAAACCAAGTAGGTTGATTTACACACCTGAATCACAAGGAGAAGCCATCTGCTTTTCAACAGATGGCTCTGGGTTTTATACTGTAAGTGAAAAGAATTCTGCGGATCCTGTTTCTATATTTTTTTATAGGAGAAATTAACTGGCGCTAATCGTATTTAAGGTTGCAGTAAAAGCATTGTAATACGATCTTCCAATCGGAATCTTCTTATCCTCCATGTGTACATGGTTAGTGTCAATTGCAGTAACCGCGTCAACTTGAACAACAAACGATTTATGTACCCTGAGGAATTTATCCTTAGGAAGCTTGTCCGTAATTTCTTTGAGTGATTTTCTTACGGTGTAGCTTCTATCTTTTGTTGCATGTAAGGTAATGTGGTTGCCGTCTGCCTCTATCCACATTAAGTCCGAATACTTTACTTTTTCAAGCACAGTTTTCTTCTTAATAAAGATGGAATCATTGTTATAAGTGGTTGGATTTGAATTGGATAAATTTTGCCCAGAGTTTACCGCGATACGATTTTTATTAAATAGCGCTACCTCAATAGCAGCATAAACGTCATCTTTGGTAAAAGGCTTTACAATAAAACCCAAAGGGCGAGTGTGCTTAGCGCGATTAACGGTTTCTTTGTCGGAATAGGAAGTAATGTAAACAAAAGGTACTTTATATTGCTCATGAATAATGCTTCCCAGTTCTATTCCGTCTTGATCGCCTTTGATTTTTACATCGAGTAGTATAAGTTCTGGTAAGGAAGCTTTAATTGCTTTGATCGCCTGATTTGCTGAGTTGGCTATTTCGGTTTGTTCATAACCGAAAATGGCCAACATTTCTTGAAGGTTTTCCGCAATAAAAGGTTCATCTTCAACTATGAGAATTCTTGGCGATTGGTCATAGTCATTGTTGATTACAGCCATTTTAAATTTATATTTAGGGGTGTTGGGTGAATTGTTTTTTTGTCAGTAATTACTGAATATGCTATCTTAAATTTAGACAAATTAATTCACAGAGGCCATAGTTGTTATGCAAAACATTTTCGAGGATTCTACAGACGAAATACAAGATACAAGTGAAAAAAGTATCAATTATGAGTCTGTAGTTAAGAATCTCTTTGAAGTCGTTTGGAGCATTAATATGTCGATGGAGCCGTATGAAATTATTTACCTTAATGATCCGCTGACTAGAACACCAGGAGGAGTTTATAAAAAAGCAGCAGCCACAATTGAGGAATGGCAAAACACAATTCATCCCGAGGATCAAGAACGTATTCTTGATGAAGTAGTGAGTGTTCTTAATATAGGCAGTGGTAATTATGCCTATAGGGCCCTGAGAGGTGAAGACAACTACCGCTATGTCAGGGACAGGGTGAAAGTGTTCTATGAAAATGGGAAGCCCGTTCGTTTGGATGGTATTACCACAGATATTGACGATATCAGAAGGTCCAGAAGAGACTTGGAGCTTAGTCAACAGCGGCTCAGAAGTATTGTAGAAGCATTACCAGACCCTGTTTTTATTTCAACACAAGACACGGGAAAGGCAATTTTTGCCAACGAGATGCTTTTTGAAGTTTATGGAATGAAGCCCGATGAATTTTTGGGAAAGAAAGCAGTCCAGTTCTATCAAAACTTTGAGGGGAGAAAGTCATATCTAGAAACTTTGGCGAATAATGGATCAGTACAAAACCATGAGCTTCTACTCCAAAACAATAAGGGAGCGTCATATTGGGTTAGTGCTTCGACAATGCCCTTGGAGTTTCAAAATGAGCCTTGTTACATTACCATTCTTCAGGATATCACAGTTAGAAAGTCACTTGAAAGGGAGTTGAAGCAAAGCAATGACCGCTACCAACTTGCAGTGGAGGGAACCAATGATGTGATTTGGGAATATGATTTCAAAAAATCCACCTCTTATCTTTCTCCTCAGTTTTGGGAAGCCATGGGCTTAAAACCTAAGAAGAATCCGCTTGACAAAAATTTACTAGCCAAATTCATTCAAGAAGAAGATAGGGTCGAATTTCTTCAGCTTATTCATCATAAGTTCGAAACAAGGAATGAAGAACTGGAACTGGAAACCAGAATGGTGGGGAAGGATGGGGAAATTCTTTGGCTTTTTGTAAAAGCAAAAATTTTATACAGTGAAGGAATGGGCCAGCCAAGAAGGATTGTTGGCTCGCTTTCCAACATTACATCCTTAAAACAAGCGCAGTCGAAACTGAGAGAAAGTGAGGCCAAGTATAAGTTGATTTCTGAAAACTCTAGTGATTGTATTTGTCTACAAACTCCTGATGGAGCATTTATTTTTGTAAGTCCATCTTCCAGAGATATCATTGGATATGATGCTTCTGAGCTAGAGCAGTTGAGGTTACACGAGTTTATAGAAAAGGAAGAGCTGATTCAGGTGTCTCAGGCTATGCTAAGCGTAATTAATCAAGAGACCAAAATGGCGAGTGTAACCTTTAAAGCCAAGCATAAAAAAGGGTATGACGTATGGCTAGAAAGTAGAGGTGGGTTAATTACAGATGGGGAAGGAGACCCCTTGTATTTACTTACCTCAACAAGGGATGTAACAGAGCGGTTTATTGCCGCTCAAAAACTAAAGGAAAGTCAAGAGAGATATAAACTCATTACCGAAAACTCACATGATATTGTTACACTCATGGACGTGGAGGGTGTTTATGATTTTGTGTCACCATCGATTAAGGAAATGCTGGGCTATGAAGTCGATGAGGTATTGGGAAAGAAAATTTCCTCATTTATTCACCCACAAGACTTAGATGAAGTAGTAAAAGAGCTGGATAAAACTGTCGATGAAAAGCTAAAAGACCATAAGATGACCTTTCGGTATAGAAACAAGGAAGGAGATTGGCGATGGATGGAGGCCCAGGAAGGGGTTATACTTGATGATAACGATCAGATAATTTATATAAGGACTAATCAAAGAGATATTACTGATAGAATCTTAACCCAACAAAAACTTCAAGAAAAGGAAGAGCAATATAAACTGGTATCTGAGAACTCTGGCGATGTAATTGCTTTACAGGATTTCGAAGGTAGAATTTCCTTTATTTCTCCGTCATCAAAATTTTTACTGGGCTATGAACAGGAAGCCTTGTTAGATACTTTTTACTCTGATTTAATTCATCCAGACGAGCAACCATTTGTTCAGTCTATTATTAATCAAGTAACCCAAAATAGGAGTAAGAATATTAAGGTTACCTATAGAATTCAAACTCAAAATGAAGAATGGATTTGGGTGGAGTCGTCATATAGTTCGATAGAGAGCCCTAACAATGATTTTTTATACTTACAATCTTCCACCCGTGATATTTCTGAGAGAATAAAGGCCTTGGAGAAAGAAAGGCAACTAGGAAAACTGAAGTCAAGCTTTATTTCTATGGCTTCGCATGAGTTTAGAACGCCATTGACGACTATTCAGTCTAGTAATGAACTGATCAATATGTATTTGGATGCAGACCCAACCCCTAATGTCAAATTTAAAAAGCACGTAGGTCGAATTAGAACCGAATTGGAAAGAATGAATTCCCTGCTTAAGGATGTTTTTACATTAGGCAGATTAGATGTGGGTAAAACCATAATCAAAAAAGATATTACTTCTTTGACAGGTATTATAAAACAAGTGGTTTTAGAGAATAGTGTACAGCATAAATCAAGAAGTATCCAGATCAATATTGAAGGAGAAGAAAGGCAAGTGGAATTGGATAGCCAGCTGATAAGTCACTCGCTCTCGAATCTAATTAGCAATGCGCTAAAATACTCTGAGAACAAACCTGATCCAGAAATTATTGTCACCTACAAGAAGGTAGGCGTGTGTGTGGAAATAAAAGATTATGGAATTGGAATCCCAGAGAAAGACCAAAAAGGGCTTTTTGAATCTTTTTCGCGTGCGACTAATGTTGGCGACATTGAAGGAACAGGGTTGGGGCTCATTATTGTAAAGCAGTTTGTAGAGATTCATGGAGGCACTGTCACTTATAAAACCTTACTTGGTAAGGGTACCTCATTCTACATTAATTTACCTGATGTATAGTGGTTGAACAGTTTCGAAAGCTAAAAATAGAAACCAAATTTGACCAAAGGAAGTACGCTTTCTTCAGAAACCGCTAGCAGAATGTTAATGGCTGCGAAGTTGAATGGTGTAATATAAAACCCACCGCCATAACCGTGGTGAATTTTATTAGACTCCTCTCCATCTACCCAAACCCTGCCGAGGTCATTAAATAAAATCATCCCTACTTGTGAAGGAAGATAGAATGACCTCCAATCGAACAGTTTCACTCGCATTTCTACTTGGTGATATAAGCTGCTTTCGCCCGAAAAGCGATAACGTCTATAACCTCTTAAAGTATTAAAACCGTCCAGTTGAGAGGATTGGAAAAACTCAAAATCTCCAAAGCTCTTTTCGTAACCCATCCTTGTAGCAAATATAGTTCTAGAAGGCTCGTGGAAGCTCCATCTGAAAGAAGCATCGGTTTTGAAATGGGCGCTATTGCCAGAAAGTTTGTTTATACCAGCATTGTAGTCTAAAACGGCATTGAAGTTTAATCCGCTTTTAGGAATTAGCTGATCTGAAGTTTCATTAAAGTGAAGGCCAACAGTTCCGCCAGCATAAGTTTTATGTTCAAAAACGTTGACGCCTAGCGGGTCGGTATTGGCAAAATCACTGATGAACCTATCAGTACTTTCCTCAACTTCCACCGTTCTGAACGTTGGCCCAAAATTAAGAGAAGTATTCTTTCCGAGGTTTAAAGTCAATGTTGGTTTTACTGCATATTCTTCGAACCTGGTACGGTAATACCGCTCCTCGATATCTTTATTGTAGGGAGTTTCATTACCCATCCCAAAGAAGTTGTTTACAAAATTGGGTGCTTTGGCTTCAGCCGATAGTGAGAAATCCAATTTCCCAAAAGCATCAATGATATCAAGGTCATATGAGAATTGATAAGAAGAAGTGCCGATGGCATAACTGCCCAAAATCTTATGTTTGGTGGCGTAAGGAGTCTTTCTGAAGCCATCCGTTTTTATATATACGCCTCCTCCTAAGAACAAGCCATCATCGGAGTTGTAGTTTATCGATGCTAATGGAGCCAAAAGGTTAAAATCAAACTCCTGACGATTGTAGGCATTGATATTTGGGTCTGTATCGGTAGTTAAGTTTCTGGTTTCAGAGCTCACTTCTAAATCAGTTCCGCTCTTTGTGTCATAAATAATTGTCTTTTTCCCAAGGCCTCTCACTTTACTGTTGTCAACGATAACATCATTATCGTCACCAGCAATAATTCTTACTTTAATGCCTTTGTTTACTTCTCCCGTAATTTCGTATCTGTCGTTTCCATCAAAACCGAAAAGGCGAATTTCGTCTGTTTCCGAAGTTTTGAAAGTACGTTCATAAATGGTTTGCAAATTTCCTTTTTTGGAAATCTTTTGAACCGTCACTTTTGTGTGTTCATCATCCAGCCTTTCCACTTTAAAAAGTTCCTGTTTGTCACTGGCCAAAACATCTACTTCTTTTGAAATCAAGAGGTAATAATCCTTTGCGTAATTCTCGAGATTATCTCTTCTGTTTTTCAGTTTTCGAATAATCTCTTCTCCGTGCAAATCATAAATTTCATCAGGCCATTGCCTGATGGACGATTCGATGATTTTATCGGTTAGTGCGGCTTTCAATTCACGGGCTTGCGCTATCCAGTTTTCCATTGAAACCTCAGTCATGAAAATGCGGTCAAAATAGCGAATACGATAAGACCCCATGCTTGGCAAGTAATCAATTTCATCATGAAAACCCCTTAGCGCAGGTTGAGCCCATTTTGAGGAGGCTACTTTTTTAAAGAGTCCCTCTCCGGCAAAAAAGGCTACATCTCTATCTCTTGGGATCGGTTTGTATAAATTCTCGTCAT
Source organism: Roseivirga sp. (assembly GCF_034669765.1). Lineage (GTDB taxonomy): Bacteria > Bacteroidota > Bacteroidia > Cytophagales > Cyclobacteriaceae > Roseivirga. The sequence continues at coordinate 250,061 of NZ_JAXMOQ010000001.1, read as the reverse complement.
CTTTTTTATCGTATTCAACCCATCGCCATTGGTCGTCATGGCGATCCCAATCGCCTATCCAGAAATCAAAGAGGCGGTTTCGAGCCACAAAAACTTGGTCTACATGGTTGTCATTATCTTTCCTTAGTTTTTCATACAAGTCTGGACTTGATAATACGTCATCTCCGCTTCCAAAAAAGGACTCTTCTATATTTTCTTTATTTGGCCTTTCTTCAAACAGCGCCAGCGTATTTGCGAAATCTTGCATGTGAAGTCCAAACCTTGGGTCGTTAGGAATGTAAACCACTTTTGGGTTGGTGTGGAAGATCCCAGCGGCATCGGCCAAAGGTGGAATAATGAAAGGCGCGTAAGGATGAGATGCCGAAATTCCATCTTGAACAATCGTCTTTATGAAAGTCTTTCGAAACTCTCGAGGCAAAGTAAGCGCTGGGTTTTTATCCATCGACCGCAGTACATATTGTTTTCCGTTTTCCGCTTCTAACCTAAGCGAAATGGTTTGGTGCCCGCCTCCTCTTTGCAGAATCTCTAAGCCACCTTTTTCACTACCAATATCAAAAACAGGGACTTTTACTTTTGTTGCCCATTCATTGCGATAGTTCTCACCAAACATTTTTAAATGGAAATTACTACGCTCATGGTAAAGTTCACTTGCAGCAAAAACAGTGTCCTTGCCTGCGAAAGAAAGGTTGGCAAACGTTTTCAGCAAATCTTCTGGGGCTGGCTTAAATGGCTTCTCAGAAAGAATCTTGGTATAAATCTCAGAAGACTTTTCATCTTCTGGCGTAATAAATTTTAATTCTGTTTTTCCATCTGCATAGTAATCTAGACGGGCATAACCCATGGTGTTGGTGGCAAATAGCGCATCGCCTTTTTGCTTTACATGTGCATTGTTTTTAGAACCTGATCCGCTTACAACAAAGTCCATTCCTTCCTTTTGAATATGCTGGAGGGCATGCTCATGTCCAGCCACATCAACAATATCAGGGTGGTTTTTCATTAGGGAAACCATCGCATCTCTAAATTGGCGGTAGACCGGGTGGGCAGTGTCTTGAATATTGCCGAGCCACTTTCTATAGAGGGGATAAATAGAACCAATAACTGGCAAAGGGAGATACAGGTTCTTTGTTTTACTTGATGCCGTAAGTGGGAAAAGGTGATCCTTCAGACTAAAAATCCCTCCGTGAATTCCATAAGTGTACATTGGGTGATGTGAAGCTACGATCACTTTTTTATGGGCATTTCTTTTTAGCGCATCCTGAAAATTGGCCATCACATCAACAATCGTAGAAGCTCCACAGTCAGAGCCTTCTCTAGGTTTATCTCCTCGGTGCAAAAACCATTGGGTATCCATTACGATCAACGTGATGTTTTCATTGAGGTCTACTTCAACAGGGCCAGGACAACCTCTGGTGGGAATCCAAACATCTTGGCTGTCGAGCTTATCTTCCACATATTTCTCTTGAATAGATAGCCATTCTAGACCGTTCGATCTTCCTTGCGCCCAATCATGATTGCCAGGAATAAAGAACTTTTTTCCTTTAAAGTCTTTTACAGCATTGATTTGTCCATCAATAGCAATTTCAGCATTGGCCCTCAGTCTATGTCCTTTTGGCGGCATTCCTTGCGGATAAATATTATCACCAAGGAAGAGCACAGTTCCTCGATCACCAACTTTGTCCAGCTCCGTTTTCAGTAAGTCCAATACTGGGTTTTTGCCAGGTTCGCCAGCATCGCCTATTAGAAAAACAGAATAAATGGGCGCTTCCTTTTGCTGAAAACCATATACCGATGTTCCGAATATAAAAAAGCTAAAAATGGCAATAAAAATGCTTTTCATAGAGCTGTAAAACTGCTTCAAATTAAGTTATTCAAATCAGGGTACTTAATTTTGTTTCATATTGAAACGATGAATTATTCCACCATCATCCCCTTCATTTGATATAAATAAGTCGCCATTGGGCATAAAAGCAATGCCCTCTGGTTGAGGGAAAAGGCTTCTTTTTAAAATACTTAAGTTTTTAGGGCTGCCGTCATTGTTAAAAACAACTAAAGCAGAACCTACTGAGGCAATCATATAGATTTCCCCACTGATGGGGTGAACAGCAATGGCTGATGGCCGAAATTTTGAGCTGTTAGAGCCTAGCACGCGTTCGAGGTCTTTGTCTTGTAAGATGAAGAGTGGGGTTTTGGAGAACTTTTCGGTGGTCAAGTTATAGCCATACACTGCTTTGCCTTTTACTTTGACATGATCAATATCCCCTTTTCCCTTTAGGGCGATCAGTAAATTATTGCTGTTTTTGTCATAACCCAGACCTTCAACATCATTTTCAGAGTTGAAAGGGGTGTCAATGGACTCTACAACACCTTCAATATCAATATTGAACTTATATAGCTTTCCATTGCTTTTAATGGCATACATGTTTTTACCAACTAATTCTAAGCCTTCAAAATCGCCATTGCCTTCAAACCGAATGCGTTGAACAATCTCCTTTTCATTAAGGTCATAGATATAAACCCTACCCTGTTCATCATTGAGTGTTGCCAACTGACTAGGGCCATAGTAACTGAGTGCAGATATTTCCTCTAATATTGAGGGAAGTCGATAGCTTTCGGAAGGTGATTCGAGGTTATAGGGAAAGCTGGCTTTGTCTTGAGCCCAAACCGAATAGGGTAAAGTGAACAGGCACACAACAATGAATAGAAAGGGCGTTCGTTTCATGCTCACTCGAACAAAAATAAAGAATTTATAATTCACCCCGAGCAATACTTTTATGTTATGTGAAATGAGCAGATTATATTTAAGCAATGATTGATCAGAAGTCGATAATAGAAAAAGTAGTCTTGTATGCGAAGGAAATCCTCGAAAATGAGATTTCTTCTGACTTTGTTTATCACGACCTATACCACACAAGCAGAGTAGTGAAGGCCGCACAAATGATTGGTGAAGAAAGTGGGCTGTCTGTTCAAGATCTTGAAATTGTAACCATTGCCGCTTGGTTTCATGATTTGGGCTATCGTTTTGGTTGTGTTAAGCATGAAAAGGCGAGTGCCGAATTGGCGCGTGAATTTTTACTAAAAGAAGGTTACCCTGAAGAGAAAATTATAAAGGTGGAAAGCTGTATTATGGCTACCCAAATGCCTCAGGCGCCAAAAAATTTATTGGAAGAGGTTTTGTGCGATGCAGATTTGCATCACCTCGCTTGTACCGATTACAGTGTGACGGCTGAGAAGATGCATTCGGAGATCGAAAAAATCAAAGGGCATGAGATAAAAATGGAAGAATGGAACTCCATGAATTTCAACTTCTTTAAAGACCACAAATATTTTACTAATTATGGTCAGCAATATTTGGAGCCGATTAAAAAGCAAAACCTCAAGTCGATAAAAAAGAAGAGCAAAGGGCAGAATAAAAATGACAATTATATCAAAAAGCTTGAGGGAAAGATTGAAAAACTAGAGAGTAAAGCAGCACAAAAGCCGGATCGAGGAATTGAAACCATGTTTCGAACCACTTCTAAAAACCATTTAGAGTTAAGTGCCATGGCCGATAACAAAGCCAACATTATGATTTCCGTAAACACCATTATTCTTTCGGTGGTGGTTTCCGTTTTGGTCAGAAAGCTTTATGAATACCCAAACTTGGTCATCCCAACCATGATGCTCGTAGTGGTTTGTTTGTTTACCATAGTTTTAGCCATTTTGGCCACTAGGCCTAATGTTTCTTCGGGTGTGTTTACCGATGAAGATGTGTTGAACAAAAAAACCAACCTGCTTTTCTTTGGGAATTTTCATAAAATGAAACTAGACCGCTACCAATGGGGTATGCGCGAAATGATGAAAGACAGCGAGTACCTTTATGGGAGCCTTACCAAGGACATTTATTTTTTAGGAGTTGTACTTGGTAAGAAATATAAGCTGTTGCGAATTGCTTATACCACCTTTATGATTGGTTTTGTACTTTCTATTTTGGCCTTTTTGTGTGCTATGCTCTTCTTTCCACCTCAAGACACGCCAAGCTTCTATACCTTTTAAAAGTCCTTTAATTGACAGTTTGATGCTTCTGGAATTTCTGTGATCCATTTTACCAGGTTAAAACGATCGTACTTTTTATGCCTGCTTATTGAAAGGTGATTGACTTAAGTGCTTGTCTATCAGTAATTATTTTTTGAGCGGCATATATGAGTTCGGTAATTAACGTAATTTATCAATGTGTAATTTAGTTCGCAAAGGTCTTCTAGCGCATTGCTCCGTACTATTAAAGTCATTAGAATGATAAAAAATTACTTAAAAATAGCCTTTAGAAGTATTCTGAAAAACCCTGGTTATTCGGGTATCAATATTTTTGGATTAACCCTAGGCATTACCTGTTTTCTCTTTATTTTTTTGGTTGTACAATACGAACTCAGCTACGATCGATTTCATAAAGATGCTGATTTGATTTATCGGGTTGATAACGCCCTGCAGTTAAGCAGTGGAGAATATAAATACCCAAATGGCCCGAGTGGCATTGGCCCTTCTTTAGTTACTGAAGTGCCTGAAGTTACCGCCTTTACAAGGTTAACAGGCAATGGACAACAGCGGATTTTTGAAGTAAACAATGAGCTCTACCAAACCGAAAATGCTTTTTATGCCGATTCTACCTTTTTCGAGTTTTTTGACTTTAAACTGACTTTTGGAGATCGCAGGGAAGTACTTGATGAACCCTTAATGGCAGTACTTACAGAAAAGGCTGCCTTACGATTTTTCGGAAAAAAGAATGCTGTAGGAGAAATATTAACCCTAAAGGGAAATCAGGATGCACGTTATTTAGTCAGTGGAATCATGGCTGACGTACCTGCCAATTCCCACATGAACTTTGAGTTGTTGCTCTCATTAGAAACGCTCCGCAATCCCAATAATCCTTCAAACCTCAATAGCTGGAATGGTGGTGGAGCCTTTACTTACGTAAAACTGAATTCACCAAAGTCAGCAGAGTTGGTCTATCAGAAAATGCTTGAATTAAAGGCCAAGTATGTTGAAGAAAGCAATAGTATTCGGGTTAATCCATCATTGATTGCCATGACGGATATTCACCTTAAATCCAATTTAAGAAATGAAATGCAACCCAACGGTAGTATGGAGGTGGTGTATGTATTTTCTGCCATTGCCATTTTTATCCTTTTGATAGCCGCTATCAATTATATGAATTTGGCTACTGCACGGTCAGCAAAACGGGCAAAGGAAGTTGGGGTTAGGAAAGTATTGGGCGCTTATAAAAAACAGTTGATTGCCCAGTTTATGGGAGAGTCAGTAGTATTAGTAGTTATTTCTGCCCTGCTGTCCATCGCGGTAATTGGTGCTACTATTAACTTAATGGCAGATTTTACTGGCAAAGCACTAATCATTGATATGCTCTTTCAGCCCAGAATTATTGGGGTGCTATTAATCGTGGTAGTCCTTATTGGCTTTGGCTCTGGAATTTATCCTGCTCTTTTTCTTTCATCCTTTAAGCCCGTTGTAGTGCTTAAGGGCAAGCTCACACCCGGCATGAACAGCTCAGGTATTTTAAGAAAGGGCTTGGTCATTTTTCAGTTTGCCATTTCTATCATGCTTATGATAGGCACTTATACAGTTTACAACCAACTGACTTATATGAAGAACAAGTCGCTAGGTTTTCAGAAGAAGAATATGCTCGTCATTTCGAATACGCGGAATGCCGTAACACCTCAACTCAATGCTTTCAAGAATGAATTGATGAAAAATCCTTCCATCGAGGCTGTGACTTCTTCTATGAGTAAGCCGGGAGGACTAAGGCCTATTATCTTCATAAAATCTGAAACTGTAATAGACGATGAGGGTAGTTTGAACCTTGCAGGTATTAGTACAGATTTCGATTACATGAGTACTTTTGGTATCGAAATCCTGAAAGGGCGTGACTTCGACAGATCGATACCGAGTGATTCTACTCAAAATATTTTGTTAAACGAGCAAGCCGCCAGAGAGCTCAATATTCTAGAGAATCCTCTCGGTCAAATCATACAAATCAATCAAGGTCAGAATTGGGTGAACAAAAAAGTGATTGGGCTAGTAGCAGATGTCAACTTTGAACCCCTGCAGCGCAAAACGGAGTCAACTATGTATGGGCCACTTTTCGGGTCTAACTTATATATATACGTCAAAGTAAACCCCGATAGAGTAGTAGAATCGGTTGAATCCGCCCGCGCCACCTGGGAACAGTTTGCCCCTCAGCAACCCTTTCAGTATTCATTCTTAGAAGACGACCTGAATCAACTTTATCAGTCGGAAGAACAACTTAGTCAGGTTGTTATTTTCTTCGCCATACTGACCGTTATCATTGCCTGCCTTGGGTTATTTGGTTTGGCCTCTTTTGCTACAGAACAGCGCATTAAAGAAATTGGAGTGAGAAAGGTGCTAGGAGCTTCGGTAGCCCAAGTGCTTCTGCTACTTTCCAAGGATTTTATGATCTTGATTATAGTTGCCTTTTTGATTGCCGCACCTGCCGCCTATTTTCTGTCGGATTGGTGGCTCCAAAATTTTGCTTTCAAAGTAGACCTAGGTGCTTTTACTTTTATATTGGCAGGTTTGGGAGCCTTGGTGATCGCACTGGGCACAATTAGTTATAAAACCTTTAATGCGGCCAGATCAAACCCAGTAAAAGCATTAAGAATTGACTGATTTCAGTGTCAAAATCGAACGCATATGATCGTTACCGAACATATTTAAAGGCGTTTGCTTTGCTTAACTACTTAGTATGAATAAATTAGGCCTTGGCATGTTAATTGGTAAATGCAGAAAGGTCAGAATCTAAATCAACCACAATGATTAAACTAAATGATGTCGATAAATTCATCGATTCAAAATACCAGAGAACCTTCATACTCAAGGGTATCGATCTAGAGATTAAGCAAGGCGAGTTTGTTACCATTATGGGGCCCAGTGGTGCTGGAAAATCCACGGTAATGAACATTATCGGAATGCTTGACGAGCCTTCTCAAGGTGAATATTATTTTTTGGATGAGCCTATCCATAAAATGAAAGAAAGAAAGCGTTCCGAATTGCATAAACATCATATCGGATTCGTATTTCAGGCTTATCATTTGATTGATGAGCTAACGGTTTACGAAAACATTGAAACCCCACTTTTATATAAAGGGGTTAAGTCTTCTGAAAGAAAAAGTTTGGTGGCAGAAATGCTAGACCGTTTCCAAATGGTAGCCAAAAAAGATCTTTTCCCTGAGCAACTTTCGGGTGGACAGCAGCAATTAGTAGGCGTAGCCCGTGCGTTAATTGGTCAGCCTAAATTGCTTTTGGCTGATGAACCAACTGGTAACCTTCATTCGGACCAAGCCGAAGAAATTATGAAGCTTTTCCAAAAACTAAATAGTGAAGGAATGACGATTGTGCAGGTTACACACTCAAAAGAAAACGCGTCTTATGGCAAGCGTACAATCAATATTGTAGATGGTGCCATTGAGACTGATGACACGCATTAAGTTTAAACCCTCTTTGAAATTGAAAGCTACCTAAGTGTAGCTTTTTTTATTTCTCAGATTCATCGTTTACTTCTTTAAAATAGAACCTTAAAAAGGCATTTGAGCCTGCCAGATTTTTTGAATACGTTTTGGCATTTTCAATATTAAGGTACCCATTTCCAATCACCATTACTAACGCGATTCGGATGTGTGGCTCATAGAAAAACTGTTTATAGAATATTAACATAACAGTATCAATACTTACTATAATCGTTGTGATTAGTAGCGCTTGTTTGAGCTTTAGTTTAGCAAGAAAACCAAAAATGAGTAATAACACCGGAAACATAAAGTATTGAAAATATGGCGCTTCTTCAAAGGATTCCAACAAGAGGTAAACCGTTCCAGAATTAAGGAATATTAGTGGTTCATTTTTGAATATGACGCTCAATGCAGAGAGGGTTGTTCCAAGAATTATTATATCAATAAGTATGAATGAAAGCCTTGTTGAAAATAAGGCTTTACTGTTTAAATTTTCTCGCCTATGATATTTTTGGGCTTCTTTCAATCCATAGTCCTTGTTCAGACTATATTCAGGGCAGTCAGCAATAAATGTGGGCTTTTTTCGAGTTAAGCCGCAAACAACCCCTTGATACTTATCAAATGATCGGTTTGTACATTGTTTACAAAAAAATAGTTTGTCATCAAGTGAAAGTTCTTTTGGTTGCTCCAAGAGGTGTTTTTTTAGAACCTCCTGTGCTACATCAATGGAGTTGAAAATTCTGTCATTATTGGCTATTATAACTTTGTTACTTAGGAAGCTGTTTAGGAAAGTCTGTTCGTTTTCTAAAGCTGCTCTATAAATGACATCTATTTTTTTCTGATCACGATAATGAAACCAAATTAAGGTGAATAGAAGAGTAACGATGTTTAGCCCTAGATTTAAATTTGATTCAATAATTACAGAATAAACTAAGGCGGCAAAGAGTATGCTATAAACTAAATGTCTGTAATTATAGGTGAAAGGTGTAGCTAAAAGAGCTATTGGGAAGCAAAGCAAAGCAAGTAAGTTCCATGGGCTTATAATTAAAGCACTAGCAAAAATTGTTAAAAGTAAGATTACGGGAATTGTATTTAATGATACATATACTGCTCTTTCCAAAATGGAAGAACTCTCTTCAAAATTTTCAAGAGGTATATCCTGATTCACAAATATCTTAATATCTCCGTTTTTTAGTTTTTGCTTTACAGAATCAAATGAAGTGGCTGGTAAGAGACTTTTGACATCGGCTACCTTGAGATCAGTCAGGTCGACTTGATCAAATTCTAAGATCAAGGGGAATGGATTTGCTTCCATAGTCGGGTTAAGTTATGGACTCAAGATATGCTAAATTTTCAATGTCTACTTTCATCATTATAGTTTTTACATCTAATGAATGTAGCTTGTTGCTTAAACCTTTCCCTTGACCTTATATAATTGCCACCAAGGTGTACCTGGAGAATCATGATGCTCATAATGGTAGCCAAAGAAATAACAGCTTAAAAAAGCCCAAAGGTGGTTCTTCTTTTGACTTCGTGAAAAGTGCTTATTATCTGGCGCATGAATGCCTCTGTGTGGTAGGTAGGTGCCAAAATAGAAAAGCTGGAAAGTAGAGAGTATAGCAGGCAACATCCAGAAGAGTATCAGGTTTTCCACCGGAAAAAAGAGTTTAAGAATATTAAAGCTAATGGCCATTAGCACAATTTGCTGCCAAGTAATATACTGTTTCAAAAAACTTAAATACCAAGGAAAAAAGCTTCCATGGTGATAATCAGGATCTTTATCTGTTGCTACAAACCTATGGTGTTCATGGTGTTTCGGGTTGAGCTTATAATAGAAATTGAAGCTAAAAAGCAAAGCACTGATGGTGCCTATTAGTTTATTCGTCTGCTTATTCTTAGAAATCGTACCATGCATTCCGTCATGGGCGGTAATGAAAAGGCCCGTATATAAGTGCATTTGAAACAAGATGAGCAGATAAGTGAACGGAGAAGAAAAGTTGACATTGAAATTCAGGCCAATGGCAAGGCATACTCCCCAAGTCATAATAATGATTAGCGCGATAATCACCCCCAAATGATTTTTGATGCTATTCATACTACAAAGAAAGGAATAATCAATTAGAGATGCTGCAAGTGTTGCTGAACCTCTTGCATAAGCCACATTGGCGTAGACGTAGCTCCACAAATGCCAACACGTTCATTTTTCCCAAACCATTCCGATTTTACATCAGCAATTGAAGAAACGAAATAAGTATTCGGGTTCTGATCTAAGCACACATTATAAAGCACCTTCCCATTAGATGACTTGGTGCCACTTACAAAGACAATGCGATCGTAGTTTTTAGCAAAATTGCGCAGTTCTTTATCACGATTAGAAACCTGTCGACAAATGGTGTCATTGGTATTTACCGTAATTCCGTTTTCCGCTAACACCTTATTGATTTCATAAAAGCTGTCGGTGCTTTTCGTGGTTTGGCTATAAAGCGTTATTTCTTTAGGCATGGTAGCCAAATCGAGTTCTTCCAAATTCTGAAAAACCACTGCTTCTTCATTTGTTTGACCTAATAAGCCTACTACTTCTGCATGGCCGTGTTTGCCATAGATATAGATGTTTTCTTCCTTATCGAATGAGTTTTTGATTCTATTCTGAAGTTTTAAAACGACTGGGCATGAAGCGTCTATCAGTTCGATATTATTTTCTAAAGCCAGTTGATAGGTAGAAGGCGGCTCGCCATGGGCACGAATTAAGACAGGTGCATTTTTGATTTCTTTGAGTTCCGCGTGATTAATGATCTTCAATCCCTTAGATTCAAGTCGTCTAACCTCTTCATCGTTGTGCACAATATCACCCAAGCAATAGAGCGTGCCTCTTTCGTCCAGAATATCTTCAGCCATTTCAATGGCATAAACAACTCCGAAACAGAAGCCTGAACTAGGGTCAATTTCTACAGTGAGGTCAAACATGCGGTTACAAACAAGTGTTTAACTATTTTGTTTAAAATTCTAACTACTATTTGGATTGCCTGTTCTAACGAAAACTAGAGCACTTTGATTCTATGCTGAAAATAAGTCATCACTAGAATTCCCATTTTCATGCTGTCTTTAATCCTTATTCTTTCCTCTTTTATGCGTGAAGCAGGTAATCTTTTTATTTTTCTAAAAAGCTTTAAGTAGTATCTATAAGCCAGGTAAACTCCCAGCTTAGCTCCTTTGGGCAATCTTAAAATGCCTTCGAGAGCTTCATCAAAGTCGCGCTGAATGTCTTCTTCAATTTCCTTTTTCGTTTGTTTTGTAAAATCATTGAAATCAACCCCAGGAAAATAAACTCTTCCTCTCTCTTCAAAATCACTTTTGATATCTCTAATGAAATTGACTTTTTGAAAAGCCGCCCCAAGCTTTTTAGCAGGCCCCACAAGAGAATCGTAAAGTGCTTGGTTGTTTTCACAAAACACTTTTAAGCACATTAAACCAACCACTTCGGCTGACCCATAAATATATTGGTCGTAGCCAGTCTGGTCATAGGTCGTTTCCTCCAAATCCAGTTCCATGCTATGAAGAAATGCTTCGATCAAATCATGGTCAATTTGATATTTGTTGACCATCAATTGAAAGGAATGTAAAACAGGATTGAAGCTTACGCCATCTTCAATGGCCTTATAGGTTTCTGCTTTAAAATTCTGAAGCAGTGTTTTTTTATCGTAATCGTGGAATGTATCTACAATTTCATCGGCATAACGCACAAAACCATAAATAGCGTAAACGGGCAAATGGAATTTCTTATCCAAAGTTTTTATCCCTAATGTAAAGGAGGTGCTATAGCGTTGAGTAATCAGCTTGCTGCACTCCAATGAGGTTTGATTGAATAAGTCCATCATTTTAATTTACAAAATCTGTTGCCCATTTAGGCAAAGTCCTTAATAATTTCTTTTGCCACCACTTGTCCAGAAATCAAACTTGGAGGTACTCCAGGGCCCGGTACAGTCAGTTGACCGGTGTAAAACAGATTGTTTAACTTTTTGTTTGCCAACTGCGGTTTTAAAATCGCAGTTTGGTTTAAGGTGTTTGCTAAACCATATGCATTTCCCTTAAATGCGTTGTAGTCTTTTACGAAGTCTTTATGTGCAAAGGATCGTTTAAACACTATATTTTCCTTAAAATCAAGTCCCATTTTATCCTTCATTCGTTCTAACATGAGGTCGAAATAGTGCTCTCTAATTACTTCGGTGTCATCTAGACCGGGAGCCACTGGAATGAGCATGAAAATATTTTCACTGCCTTCTGGCGCAACGGTATCATCCGTTTTTGAAGGTGCCGAAATATAAAAGAGTGGTTTCTCAGGCCATTTTGCTTCAGTGTAAATATCATGCGCATGCGGCCCAAAATCTGTATCGAAGAATAGATTATGATGAAGAAGGCCATCTAGTTTTTTATTCACCCCTACATAGTATAATAGTGAGGAGGGCGCCATTACTCGCTTGTCCCAATAGACCTCATCATAATTTCTGGTCTTGCTATCGAGCAACATGCTGTCTACATGATGGTAATCAGCTCCAGCAACCACAACATCTGCCTCAAAATCACTATGATTTGTGCTTACGCTTGTGGCCTTATTTCCAGAATAATTGATGGAAGTCACTTCATGATTGGTGAGAATTTCAACGCCCTTTTCTTTGGCCAAACTCTCCAGGGCTTCTATGATTTTATACATGCCGCCTTTAGGGTACCAGGTACCTAATGCCATATCTGCATAGTTCATTAGGCTGTACATGGCAGGCGTGTTTTCAGGAAGTGCACCTAAAAAGAGGACAGGGAATTCCATCAACTGAATAAGCCTTTCGTTCTTAAAGAACTTTCGAACGTGCTTGGCCATCGACTGGAATATCTGAAGCCGAACGGCATCAATGGCGAGTTTCGGCTTTGCAAACTCAAGTATTGAACGGCTAGGTTTATAAACAAATTTATTGATCCCTACTTCGTATTTGTACTCGGCTATTTTGAGAAATTTTCTGAGTTGTTCTCCCGCACCAGGTTCTATGGAATCAAATAACTTTTCGAGCTCCTGCATATTGGCAGGAATAGGCATAAAATCATTTTTACCATGGATTACTTGATAGGAAGGGTCGAGCCGAATGAGTTCGTAATAATCGGCAGTGGTTTTTCCGAATTGATTAAAGAATGATTCGAAAACATCGGGCATCCAATACCAGCTTGGGCCCATGTCAAAAGTAAAGCCCGACTCTTTAAACTGTCGGGCTCGCCCTCCTATGGAGGTATTTTTTTCTAATATCTTAACGTTAAATCCTTTATCGGCTAGGCAAATGGCTGCTGAAAAACCAGCAAATCCAGCACCTATTACCACTACCTTGCCTTTTATCATTGAGGATTTTTTTATTAACGTGATTTATATACGCTTAATTTATCCTTTAAAAGTTTTCTGGCAATGTGAATTCTGTTTTTTACTGTACCAATTGGGATTTGCTCTCTGTCTGCAATCTCTTGGTATTTAAAACCCCTGAAATACATCATGAAAGGAGTTTTATAAACATCATCAAGCTGGTCAATCGACATATTGATGTCATTCAGAGTAAAATCTCCGTAAGCGCTATTTTCAATTTTAGTGCTTGAAGAATTGATAAAGTGGAGGTTATCGGTGGTGTCAATGAAAGTACCTCTTCTCATCATTTTTTGATAATTGGTGATGAAGGTGTTTTTCATAATGGTATATAACCAAGCCTTGAGATTTGTTCCTTCCGAAAACTTATCTCTGTTCTTATACGCCTTCATCAGAGTTTCTTGAAGCAAATCGTTAGCGTCTTCTGAATCTCTAGTGAGTTTTAGAGCAAAAGGTTTTAGTGACTTAGTCATTAGTCCAATCTCATGGTTGTATTCTAGAACTGTCATGGCTATCTTTTTATTTTGTTGAACAAATATCAGTAAAGGTTAAACAAAAGACAAACAAAAACCGTGAAGTTTTTTGAAAAAGATATGAATATAGCGTCTACACCAATGTGGAAATCAGGGGTAAGGAGATCATTAAATGGCTTGATTGTATTAGAAGCGTGTTTTACAATATTTTAATTAATTGAAAAATAATTTCTACTCAAAGTAGCTTGTTTTTCAAGATGAAGCTTTCCTTGTAGAGAAAATTACTCCTATGGGGCGGTGATTGTGGAATTCTCTTCCACAAAAGTGATAAAGTCATTAAGGCTAGCGAGGGGTGTAACGTTGTCAGGTAGCTGAAGGTCTTGACCGACCACCTGCCTTCCACTTACTAAGATTTTAGAAGTAGGGAAAAGGTTTGATAGCTCTTCAATGTATTCTGTGGCTGTTGATTTTTGCGGTTTACCAGTGAGTACAGTAATTAGGTATTCAGGTTCATAGATTTCATGAGCCATCTTTAAGTCATCAATTGGCAAAGTTTGGCCCAGGTATATTACTCTTCCACCTCTAGATTTTATTAGGTAGTTAGCGAAAAGTAGATTTAGCTCGTGAAGTTCGCCTTCAGGTAAAAATAGCATGTATTTTTTTGCTGAGCTGTCTACATTCGTAGGGTGGCCATCAATAGCGACCATCGTTTTCTGCCGCACTAAATGGCTTATGAAGTGTTCTTGAGCTGGGTTTATGGCATCTGTAAGCCACATTACTCCAATTTTAGATAGGAATGGAATAACCAAGTTCATCATGGTTCGCTCAAATCCATGCTTAAGTGTATTTGAGTTTATTATTTTTTCGAACCGCTGTTCGTCCAAATCAATCATGCATAGGGTAAGGGCATAGATTTGATCCGCGAAGTTGGTACTGCTGTCGGAAATATTGATAATGGCTTCGTTCAGTTGTTCCCGAGTCATTTCTGCAATCTTCGATATTTTAATGCCGTTATCCTTTAACAATGAAACGTTGAGGATGAGCTTCAGATCATCTTGATCATAAAACCGAATATTGGTGTCTGTTCTCTTTGGATTAATGAGATTATAGCGCTGTTCCCATATGCGCAAAGTATGGGCTTTAATGCCTGATAAATGCTCTAAATCTTTGATTGAATAATTGGCCACGGCTATATATCTTCTTCTTTAAAATACTTTCTTGGAATCAAAAATAGTCCGAAAGATTCTGCATCCTCCTTTTCTTTCGATTTATGATGTGCTCTATGCGCCTTTGTAATGGCTTTCAAGTACTTCAATTTTGGTCTTCCCAATAGCTTCAATCGTTTATGAATGAGTACATCGTGCAAAACGAAGTAGAGCATTCCATACAGACTGATTCCGCAACCTAACCAAAACCTATAATCTAAATTTTCAACTCCTAAGAAGATGAGCACTACAGCTGCTCCTCCAAATATGAGTGTGAAAATGTCATTCAACTCAAAATAACCTTTTGTATGCTGATGATGTGTTTTGTGAATTTTCCATAAAACGCCATGCATAATGTACTTGTGAATCCACCATGAGAAAGTTTCCATTAAAACGAAACCAGCCACTAACCACAACACAGCTTTAATCATCAGCGGCATAACTTAATGTTTGATGCTTTGTTTAACAAAAGTTTAAATTAGGTTAAGACTTACGAAAAACGCCATTTCTATTATAAGAAGCTTAATCGCAAGCGGATTGTTTTTAGAAAAGTCTAATTCCTGAAAAACAATGTGGAGAAGAAAGGCAATTAAAAACCAGCTTAGGTAATTCTGAGTTGGAATACTAGAGCCTACCCATTGCCAAAAGTCGAGGCGTATTGCAACAGGCTCAATTAATACATCGATAAAGACCATCATTATTGCTCCGTAAATACAGCGCACCCAAAAATTGCTTGACAGTTTGTTGCTCGCAATTCCTGTAATATAAATCAGTATCGCCCAGTTAAGCCCAATAATAAGAGGTACATCAAATAGCTTAAAACCCAAAGTTGGTCCATAGGTATATTCACCAAAAATGGCCCCAGTTTTAACGCCAGCTACTTCAATAAAAAAGCCGAATAGAAAGGTGAAAATGATAAAGATGAAGTACTTCGTGCTTTTGTCTACTTCGAAATGAAAAATAATGGCTGCCGTAAGCAGTAGGTTAAAAGGCGTAAGCGATTGGAAAATCGCACGGCTTTCTTCAAAAAACAAACCCAATATCCCAGCAGTGTGCATGGCAATGAGAAGGATAAAAGCAATGCGTTGGTTTCGTTTACCTGTGGAGAGAAGTTGCTTTAGCATAGTTTGAAAAAACCCGAAGTCCCTTTTATTGTTTCAAGGTTCAAGCAGATTGTTTTAGATTTGCAGTAAAACTAATATTTATGATCTTATATAACGTAACCGTAGCAATTGAAAAAACTGTAGAGGAAGATTGGAAAGTGTGGATGCGTGATATTCATATTCCTGAAGTGATGGCTACAGGTGCTTTTATTGAGCATAAATTTTTTAGAGTAATGAAGGAAGAAGAGGAATCTTCATCTTACAGCATTCAATATTTTGCTGAAAATCATAGTAAGCTTCAATTATATTTGGGCCAGCATGCCCCCGGGCTCCAAAAGAAAGCAGGCGATGCCTTCCCTGGTAAATTCGCTGCTTTTAGAACCTTGCTGCAGGCGGTGGAGTGATTTAGAACTGAAATAAAAAAGGTAAAAACCTCTCTAGTTAACCCATCTTATACTCCTGAATCTGCTTGAACTCTAGCTTGCAGTTGATCCAACCTTCGTCTAAATCGGTGCCTAGTTTTTTGTAGAAGTTAATAGCAGGTTCGTTCCAGTCGAGCACTTGCCACATCACTTGGCGGGCATCTACATCCTTGGCCTCTTGCACAATGGCGTCTAAAAGCTTTTTACCAATACCGGCTCCTCTTTTTTCTTTTCTTACAACCAAATCTTCAAGAAAAACGGCTTTACCTTTCCAAGTAGAATAACGGTAATAGAAAATGGCTGTACCTTCAATCTTACCATTTTCTTCGGCCACAAAAAATTCAAAAATGGGCTTTTCACCAAAGGCATCTTCTGTCATTCTCTCTACAGAATTTTCTACTTCGTGAAGTGCTTTTTCGTATTCTGCCAATTCTTTAACCAGTTCGAAAACTTGAGTTAAATCTTTTGCTGTTCCTTTTCTGATGGTAATGCTCATGGTAGGGATCAAAGAAATGGGGCCTAAGCCCCATTGTGTTTTCAATTAAATTTTATCGAAGCCGGTGTATTGCACCAGCACCTCTGGAATATTGATTCCATCTGGTGTTTGGTTGTTCTCTAAAAGGGCAGCTATAATTCTAGGCAAGGCCAAGGCGCTTCCGTTCAAGGTGTGCAACAACTGAATTTTTTTGTTTTCGTCTTTGTATCTCAACTTTAATCGGTTGGCCTGAAAAGTCTCGAAATTACTTACTGAACTTACTTCTAACCATTTTTCCTGTGCAGCAGAATATACTTCAAAATCGAAGGTAAGGGCAGAAGTAAAGCCAATGTCGCCTCCGCAAAGCCTTAAAACTCTGTATTGCAGCCCAAGCTTTTCAAGCAGGCTGGCCACGTGATCACACATCTTATCAAGTGCTTTGTACGAATCTTCGGCCTTACACACCTGAACAATTTCTACTTTATCAAACTGATGCAATCTGTTTAGTCCACGAACGTGTGCACCCCAGCTTCCAGCTTCTCTTCTAAAGCAAGGCGTAAAACCAGTGTGTTTAATAGGCAATTGGTCTTCGTTTATAATTACGTCTCTATATAAGTTAGTAATAGGCACTTCGGCAGTAGGAATAAGGAACAAGTTCTCAATACCTACATGGTACATTTGACCTTCTTTATCAGGCAATTGGCCTGTGGCATAACCCGAGGCTTCGTTGACCATAATTGGAGGCTGAATCTCTGAAAAACCTGCGGCTACTGCTTCATCCAAAAAGAAGTTGACCAAGGAACGCTGCAAACGAGCACCTTTTCCTTTGTAGACAGGAAAGCCAGCACTAGTAATTTTAATGCCGAGGTCAAAGTCAATAATGTCGTATTGCTTGATTAAGTCCCAATGCGGAACTGCCTGATCGTGCAGCTTAGGAGCTTCACCAAAAGTTTTTATAATTTCATTGTCTTCCTCTGTATTTCCTGACGGAACAGAAGGGTGAGGCACATTTGGGATGGTGTATAACAAAGCCAATAGTTCCTTTTCAACTTGGTCTTTAACTTCTGCTAATTCTTTGCTGGCCGCTTTCAGTTCGGCCGTTTTGCTTTTGATTTGCTCCGCCTCATCGCGTTTACCCGCTTTCATTAAGCCGCCAATTTCTTTGGCAAGCGCATTTGCTTCCGCCAAATTGGAGTCAAGGCTCTGCTGAGAGGATTTACGCTTGTCATCAAGCGCAATGGCCTGATCCAAAACCTGTTCAACATTAGGGAAGTTGCGTTTCTTCAACCCCTCGATGACCCTTTCTTTCTCCGTAACTATTTGGCTGATTTGCAGCATAACTTAATATTCGTTTATAGCGGCAAAGTAAATCAATTCCTATAAAAAAGAGGGTGTAAAACGAGCTAAGTATATCCTTTTTGTTAAAATTACCGTTCAATGTTTGATAAGTAGCAAGAGATGCTCTATACTTGCGTGTTCCTAGGATGAGAGTGATCTTTTTCTGCACATCATCTCGAGAAATACTCAAATAATTATTTCATTAATTTTAATTAACTCCCACCCATCCGGATAAGGGATTCCCCCAAAGTATAAATCTATGTACACCATTGAAGAATTGAAGCTAATGCTGCTTTCAGAATTGAAAGAAATTGCAGAGGCAATGAGCTTAAAGAACTATAAGAAGCTCGGAAAACAAGAACTTATTTACGCTATCCTCGATCAACAAGCTCGAACTCCAGACGAGGCTTTACCAAAGAAAACCGCAGTTAAGAAAGAAGAAACTACTACGGACGAAGCTCCTAAAGAAAAAGTAGAAAGACCTGAGAGAGCTGAGCGCCCACCAAGAAAAGTGAAGCGTGAAAACGTAACCGAAGTCAAAAAAGAAGAAGAGTCTAAGAAAACTGAAGGCGGTGAAGAGAAAGCTGTTGAAGCAAAGGTAGAAAGACCACGCCCAAGGCCACGTCCTGTTAACAAAGATGCGCAACCAAAATCTTCTGACAATGTAGAGGTCGAGCAAGAAGTAAAGGGAGAACAGCAAGAAGGCGAAGCAAGTGATGCAAAGCCAGAAGCTAGAAAAAATAACGACCGTAAAGATAACGGTGACCGCAGAGATAACAGAAAAAGCAATAAGCAGCAATACAATCAAAGCATCAAAGATTTTGATGGCTTAATTGAAAGCGAAGGTGTTTTGGAGATTATGCAAGATGGCTACGGCTTCTTAAGGTCTTCAGATTACAACTACTTGGCCAGCCCAGATGATATTTATGTATCTCCTTCTCAAATCAAATTATTTGGTTTGAAAACAGGAGATACTGTAAAAGGACAAATCAGACCTCCGAAAGAAGGTGAAAAGTATTTCGCTTTATTAAGAGTAGAGTCTGTAAATGGAAAAACTACTGAAGAAATTCGTGATAGAGTTCCTTTTGAGTATTTGACTCCACTTTTCCCAGAGGAGAAAATCAATTTAAGTACTAAGCCTAGCCTTACTTCAACCCGAATTTTGGACATGTTTGCTCCAATTGGAAAAGGGCAAAGAGGTATGATTGTGGCGCAGCCTAAAACAGGTAAAACTGTTTTATTGAAAGAAATTGCTAACGCGATTGCTGAAAACCACCCTGAGATTTATCTAATCATTTTATTGATTGATGAAAGACCTGAAGAGGTTACGGATATGGCCAGAAGCGTAAAAGCTGAGGTAGTATCTTCTACTTTCGATGAGCAAGCCGACAGACATGTGAAGGTTTCTAACATCGTTTTAGAAAAAGCGAAAAGAATGGTAGAGTGTGGTCATGACGTAGTAATCCTTTTGGATTCAATCACGCGTTTGGCCAGGGCTTATAACACCGTTGTTCCTTCATCTGGTAAAATCCTTTCTGGTGGTGTTGATGCAAATGCACTACACAAACCAAAGAGATTCTTTGGTGCTGCAAGAAATGTAGAGAATGGAGGTTCGCTTTCAATTATCGCTACTGCCTTGATTGAAACTGGTTCTAAAATGGACGAAGTAATCTTTGAAGAATTCAAAGGTACGGGTAACATGGAGCTTCAATTGGATAGAAAATTGGCCAACAAGCGTGTTTATCCTGCTATCGATGTTCCTGCTTCTGGTACAAGAAGAGAAGACCTATTGATGAGCAAAGAGGAATTACAACGTGTTTGGATCTTGAGAAAATTCATGTCGGACATGAACTCAATCGAAGCCATGGAATTCTTATTAGACAGAATGAAAGGAACGAAAGACAACGAAGAGTTCTTGATTTCAATGAACGGATAGTTCTTCCGGAACAAAAATTTCAAAGCGATCCTCGAAAGAGGGTCGCTTTTTTTATGCCTCACCCACCTTCTGCTTAATACTTAATTGAAGTAAATAAGAGGTATAACTAAATTATTATAGCAAATTGAACTAAGGTTGAATTAATCAATCGGCCTACCTCACTGTATATATAATAGTTTTTTAGTAAACAATTAATATCAATAATGCTTCAATTAAATATTCTGAAAAAGCATTCTGGTTGTGTTTGGGGCATACTTCTACTTGTACTCATTAATTTTAACCCAGCATTACAAGCCCAAGAGGTAATCTCAATTGATTCACCTCAATTTGACTTTTCAGTGGGTAAGGGAAAATCGCTACTTGTTTTTGAAGACACCACTGCGAGCTTAACCTTCAATGATATTATTGAAAACCCACCATTCAATGGTGAAGTGACTGGCCCAAATAACCTTACAGGGTTTTACTGGATAAAATTAAGCCTTTTGAACACTACCATTAATGACTTGGAAGTGGTGGTTACGGGTTTTAGAACGATCAATAGCAAGTTGTTTCAAGTACTGTCAAACGGAGAGTTATTCAATGCACCCTATGGAGCGTTTCAAAAGAAAAAGGGACTTAACCAAGGAGATAGTAGAGCACATGTTTCCTTCGCTCTAAAGGCAGGAGCACCACAGGATGTTTATTTTAGAGTTCATGGAAGGGCCTTCAGTGCCAATTTTATGGACAGTAAAACATTTCGGACTAAGCAGTTACGGGGGCAAGTACAGGATTTGCTGTTTTTTGGTGCTTGTCTAATCTTGGTTATTTACTCATTGATTCAATTTGGCGTTTATCGTTATATGCCATACCTCTGGTTGGCCATGTTTGCATTGGGAATGGGAATGTATGCTTTCTCTGTCCAAGGCTTTTTTGTGGACTGGATTTTACCCAACTCGCCTACAACAGCGCTTAATTTCACTATGCCCTGGTCTCAGTTTGGCCATTTAGGAATGTTGTTTTTGGCCATTAGTTTTTTGGAGTTAAAAACAAAATTTCCGCTTTGGTATAAGGTCTTTATTGGGTTGATTCTCCTCACATTGTTACGTACAGTTGCAGGCGTAGTTCTTACTTCAGTCTATCAAGATTATGGCTTAATGACTGACATGAGTATTAAGCTGCTCATGATCGACATTACTCTGTTTCATGTTCTGCTTTTTGCCTTATGGAAAAAGGTAGAGAGAAGCAGAAAAGTGTTCTTGATAGGGCTTATAATATTTGGTGCAACACTAATCATTGCTTCTTTCACATGGAAATACATCTTCGTCTCTAAGTCAATTGTGCTTTTGTATACCAGCTCACTGGGCTCGTTGGTGCAGGTACTAATCTTTTCTATTGCCATTGGTATTAGAATGCGTCAGCACGAGGTAGAAAAAAATATTGCCTTAAACGAGTTGAATGTTGTTTTGAAGGAGCAAAATAAAAGAGTTGAAAACGAGGTAGTTGAGAGAACTAAGGAAATTGAAGATCAAAAGGTTGTTCTTAAGGAAAGAAACGAACGAATAGAAACACTATTCAAAGAAATACACCACAGAGTAAAAAACAACTTGCAGCTCATCTCAAGTTTACTGAATATGCAGCAAGAGTGGAGCGGAACTAAAGATTCTGCTAAGGCGATAGAGGAAAGCAGAAGCAGGGTGGTGGCTATGTCAATGATCCATCAGTTCTTATACCGAACGGATGACATTGCCACGATTGATTTTAAGGATTATGTGGTCGAGTTGGTTAAGAAAATTGATGGTATCCAGACAAAAAAGGGATGTTATGAATTGGTGGTGGACTTTGATAGCCAGCCTAATTTTGACCTTGATACTTCTATTTCTTTGGGGCTAATCTTGAATGAGCTTTTGACCAATTCATATAAACATATGATTGATGAAAATAATCAACTAGAATTAATGCTTAAACTTCATTCTAGGAAAGATGGAATGTTTAACTTGACATATCAGGACAATGGGGCTCCTATACCTGATACATTTGAAGAAATGACAAAGAAGGGTTTTGGCCTGAGGTTAGCTTCTCGCTTGGCGACACAATTACACGGGAAACTTGGTTACGAATATGATTGCGGCAATAGATTTACTATTGTATTTGCCGATGAAGAGATGAGAATAACACTTATTGACTAAAACTGAATGAAGAAGAGAATACTTGTTGTGGATGATGAAGTCATTATTGCAGATGACCTTTGCAGCACATTGAATGGGCTTGGTTATGATGCATTAGAGCCTGCCCTTTCATACAAACAAGCCATAGACATGCTATCTACTGAAACCGTAGATTTGGCAATCTTAGACATTAATTTGGGTGGAAGAAAAACAGGAATGGACGTGGCCGAATATATTCAGGAAGCGTTGGAAATACCATTCATTTATTTGTCTTCTCATACCGATACAAAGACCTTGGAATTGGCCAAGAACACAATGCCCTATGCCTACTTGGTTAAACCTTATGGAGCATCCGATGTAATGGCGGCTATTGAAATTGCTTTTAATAACCAAAAACGTTACTCAGAGAACAAAGGAAACATTGATACAGAGCAGATTCCTTCCCTTACCGCGATGGAAAAAGTGGTGATTAGGAAAATTTCAGAAAACCTTTCCACAAAGGAAATTGCTGAACAGCTGTTTATCAGTGAGAGCACAGTCAAAAATCACCGACATAACATATGTGTTAAACTAGATTTGGCACCAGGAACCCATTCACTTCTTAAATGGGTAATGGAGAATAATCAGTATATTCAGTAATTATGACTAACCACCTCACCACTTCTGTAATTCGATACATTGCTGTAGTTGGCATTTTGGTATTGATACCACTTAAGCCCTTTGCCCAAGATAAACAGGAAGCAAAGATGGACAGTTTGGAACTAATCATTAACCAAACTAAATCTGAAGATAAGCTGATTGAATTGTTCTCTGCTCAAATAGTATTGGCTGAGCAAATGGGTGATTCTCCTAAAGTAGCCGAAGTTGAGCTTAGGCTGGCCAAGGTTTCTAGCTACGATGGGATCGAAATGCAACAGTACGCCAAAAGTGCTCTTAATTATTACCGTACCGCTAAAGATACGTCAAACATGATTGAAGCCACCTATCAAATGGCTTATTCAAAACAGCTTCAAAACGATTATGACAGCACCCTATTTTTTGCCAAAAATTTGGTGTCTTTGGCAGAAGAATCCCGTGATACAATCTCAATAATTAAAGGGCGATTAATGCTGTCGTCAGTTTATAATCATTTGACTCAATTCCCTGAGTCATTGCAAGAGTTGAATAAAAGTAAGATTTTGGCAGAAAGTACGCCTGATAATAAGTCGGTAATTACTGATATTCTAAACCGAGAATCATTTATCTATTACTCCTTGGGTGAGTATGATAAGAGTGCTGAAAGGATCAATCAAATTATTGAGATATTAAAGCCCGAAGGAGATGCAAGGAGACTAAATATTTGGTCGAACAATTTGGCCAGTGTTTACTCCCTCTGCAACTGCGTTTCCTTTGACAGGAGGAAGGAAGTGCTTAAGGAGTCAATCGGCTACGCAAAACAAGCGAATTTCACCTATGGTAAAGCTTTTGCCTATAAACATTTGGCCGATACTTACAGGGATGCGAGAGAATTCGACAGTACTAGGTATTATTTAGAACAGATAGAGATTTTACTTCCTGAAATCAACAAACCAGATTTTACAGGGTTAGTCAGTGTGGCTCAAGGCTCTTATTGGAGTTATGTTGGTAATGATCCAAAAGCCATTCCCTATTTTATAAAGGGCTACAATATTTGGGAAGCACTGGGCAAGCGGAAGGATCAAATGGACATTGCGTGGTTATTAAATGATATATACAATCGTCAAAAAGACTACACTAATGCATACAAATACTTACATGAGTATACTGCTTTAAGGGATTCATTGTATAGCGAAGAAAAAATAAGAGAGGTAAAGGAGCTCGAATTATCTTATGATTTTCGCCAAAAGCAAATTACTGATAGCCTAAGGAATCAAGAAAAACTTTTACAGTCTGAATATGAGACCACGCTTCAAAAGCGTTCAAAACTCATGATTTTGCTTGTTGGTATTGGTGTACTAATTATTGCCTGTGTTATCTACTACAGTTTTATAAAGCAAAGGAAGTTAGCGGGGCTGCTTCGAGTGAAGAGTGACCAAGTAGAAATTGAACTGAAGCAAAAGGAGCTTCTTCTCACCGAGATTCATCACAGAGTAAAAAACAATTTTCAGATTCTTTCCAGTTTACTCGAATTGCAGGCCAAAGGGGTGGATGATCAGGCTACAAAAGATCGTATTTCTGAAGGTAAAAGTAGGGTTAAATCAATGGCATTGATACATAGTCAACTTTATGATAATGAAGGTCTGACCATACATTTAGCAGAGTATCTCAAAAATCTTATCAATGAAATTCAGAAATCTTTTGAAGGTCAAACTTCTGAGATTAACATGGATATTGATGCTGAGTATACGCTAGATATAGATAATATGGTGCCATTGGGACTTATTGCAAATGAGCTTGTCACCAATTCTTTTAAATATGGAACCAATGCTGGTGGCCAATTAAGATTACATGTTAGTCTTCACCAAGAGGGAGAGTATAATGTGATTACATTTAAGGATAACGGCCCAGGGGTACCTTCAAGTTTTGATGTAAAGACGGCCAAAAGCACGGGTATTTGGTTGATTAGCAGGTTGGTACTTCAACTTCATGGCCACTATGAGTATGAATACAATGATGGAGCCATTTTTAAAATTTACTTCACTCAAAGTAAATTTTTAAACGCCTAAATCGATTTCAGCCCATACATAATAGTACAATATAAACCTTGTGGTCTATTTACCTCTCTATCGTTAGGCAATAGATTTGTGGTTATGGTAGGAGCCGAAACCCTGTCGGCAATTAGAAAAGTACTTGTCGTTGAAGATGAAATAATCATTGCTGATGATATTGCTATGACCGTAGCCAAAATGGGGTTTCATCCGCTTGAACCTGTTTTTGACTATAATAGCGCAGTAAACTCTTACAATACGCACAATCCTGATTTGGTAATTATTGACATTCGTCTTCAAGGGAGGAAGACAGGAATTGAGTTTGCTACATGGATTCGCTCTCGTTTTAACACGCCAATTATTTATATCACTGTTCTTGGGGGTAAAGTAATTAGGCCTCAAGCTGAGCTTACCCAGCCTACTGCTTACTTAGTTAAACCCTTCATAAATCAAGAACTAATTGATGCAGTTAGCTCAATCCTGAACTAATCAATTTAGACCTTTAGGTCTATTTACTGTTTTTTAATGTAAGCGTAGCTTTAGAATATCAACTTAAAGAAATTTATTTTGGAGCAGAAAAAAATTTTGGTCGTTGAAGATAATGCGGAAATCGCTGAGTGCCTTTGCGAGGCGCTTCAATCATGCGGTTACCAAACTTGCCCTGTTGCGAAATCTTATGACGAGGCAATTTCTTATTTCGAAACCTATACTCCAGATCTTGTTACCCTTGATATCTGTATCGAGGATGAGCGAACAGGAATTGATGTAGCTAAATACATTAAGAAGAACTCTAACACTCCATTTATTTATCTTTCCGGCTCCATAGATAGGGCGTCCATTTCGCAAGTCAAGGCCACTAATCCGTTTGCTTTTTTAACAAAGCCGTATGAGTTTTTTTCTTTAGAAACCACATTACAATCCGCCTTCACTAGTTATAGACCATTGCCTAAGTCGGGCGAAATTGAGGAAAAAGAACTTCTAGAGTTTACACCAATGGAAAGGGTTATTTTAAGGGAAATTGCAAATGGACTTACCTCAAAAAAAATTGCAGCTATGCTTAAGTTAAGTGTAAGTACCATTAAGAATCATCGACATAATATTTGCGTCAAGCTCAAACTATCCCATACCACACATTCCCTCTTGAGCTGGGTGCTACAAAACAAGAATCAGTTGAAGTTCTAATGCATTTTGGTTTTAATAGGATGCTTCTTGATAATTAATTTAGACCATGAGGTCTATTTACTACTATTAATAAAGGGTATAGATTTGAATAATATAGTCTAAGACTATTTCTGTTTGAATTCAAGAAGTGGGTTTCTTGTTTTAAGCTGCATTTAAACGGAGAGATCTATCAGGTTTCTCTGTTTTGCAGTTATAAAAATAGACCTTAAGGTCTATTTTCTAAAGGAATTTAAGGGACTAGCTTTAAGGTCTTAGGGTTGGTTTTTATGATTATTTCTTTGTTATTACCAATTATAAGATTGCTATAAAGGATATAAGAATTTAGTAGACGACTATTTGGTTGAGGTGTAGTCAATCTACGAAGCCACCATACGGGTGGCTTCTTTTTTTTACCCAAGCGTTTAATAATGGCAAAGCTCTTGCAATATTGAGTTCATTAATCATCTAAATGAGCCAAATGCCACTGTTAGGAAAACTAATAAAGAAATCAATCGATGTCGCCAGCGACCTTTTAGAAGAGGATAAAAATCCAATTGAAGCACAAGCTGAAGTGTTGAAAAACTTGCTGGAAATAGCAAAGAACACTGATTTTGGGAAGCGTTATCAATTTAACGAAATACTTAAATCAAGAGACCTTCCTAAATCATTTAGAGTATCCATCCCTTGTTTTGACTACGACCGAATGTTTGGGGAATGGTGGCATAAGACTGTGGAGGGAATTCCCGATGTTACTTGGCCTGGCAGTCCAGAATATTTTGCACTTAGCTCAGGCACCACAGGGTCGCAAAGCAAGCGTATTCCTGTCACCAATGAAATGATTGAGGCAATTCGAAGCACAGGAATTAAGCAGGTAATGAGCCTTTCAGACTATGACTTGCCTGATGAGTTTTTCCAGAAAGGAATACTTATGCTAGGAAGTAGTACTGAACTTGAAGAAAGAGACGGTCATTTAGAAGGAGAGATTAGCGGGATAAGTGCTAGCAATATTCCGTTTTGGTTCAAAGGGTACTATAAGCCAGGAGAAGAGATTTCTAAAATTCAAGATTGGGATGAGCGTGTGCTGCGCATTGCTGAACAAGCACCCAACTGGGATATAGGTGCCCTTTCAGGAATACCTTCTTGGATTGAACTTATGCTGAAGAAGGTGATTGAATACAATAACCTTAAAAATATCCATGAGATTTGGCCCTCACTCTCCGTATTTACTACCGGTGGAGTTCCGTTTGAACCTCATAAAGAGAGCTTTGAAAAATTACTCGATCACCCATTACTCTATTTAGATACTTACTTGGCTTCAGAAGGCTTTATAGCGCTCCAGGTAAACCCGAATGACGATATGTCGATGCAACTGGCATACAATGGCGGTATTTACTTTGAGTTTATTCCTTTTGAACCGGAATACTTTGATGAAAACGGAGCTCCACTTGAAGGTGCTCCATCCCTGAGTCTGGCTCAAGTGGAAGAAGGTAACGAATATGCAATGCTAATTTCTACTGTGAGTGGGGCTTGGCGATATAGCATTGGTGATACGGTAAAGTTTACAGATAGAGAAAAGGCCGAGATTAAGATTACGGGCCGAACAAAGTTTTTTATGAATGTAGTTGGTTCACAACTGTCGGTACACAAAATGACCGATGCTATTCAGAAGCTGAAAGAAGAGTTTGATATGGCAATCTCTGAATTCACTGTAGCCGCGGTTAAATACGATGGTGAGTTTTATCACCAATGGGTAATCGGAACGGAAAATGGCTCCAATTTGAATGAAGAGGTTTTGGCTGACAAGCTGGATGAAGCTTTACAAAGTGCAAATAAAAATTATGGGGTGGCCAGAAGTAAGGCCCTTAAGGGTGTTAAGGTAAAATTGATAACCTCGGAAGTTTTTTATGACTGGGCAGAGCAAACCAAGAAAAAGGGAGGTCAAATTAAAATTCCACAAATGATGAAGGAATCGGAAATGAAGGCATTTTTAGATTTTCTGAAATTAAACGCTAGCTAGTTTTTTTGGAATTTCTTCCTCATCAGTGTTTACAATCTCCATAATTTCTTCTGGCGATAGGTATAGCCTTTTGATCTTATTCTTATAGCGTTCAGGAAGGTGAGTGTTGTTAAGGATGAAATTCTTAGTCTCTAATATTTCTGACCTTAAACCATGTCTAACAGCAAATTCATCCGCTCTTCTTTCTGCAGCTCGAATATATTTACCCAGTATAAGGTAGCCAAGACCAAAGCCCAAAAGGGAGAGTACTGAGCGATCTTTATAATCCATGATATGACCAAGCTCATGTCCAATCCAGCCTACTAAAATGTTCTGAGGAAGCTCTTCTATGCGCAATAACTTACCTTCAATAACAAACCTTCTTCTAACATATATAACATAAGATCGTTCTTCTAAAATACTAAATACAGTGCGAAATGAAGGCCTAGCGCTCATAACTGATTTGCTTTTATTCTCAGCAAAACGAAACTCGATCTTCACCCCTTTTAGTTCGGGGTAATGCGAAAGCGCAATAAGAGTGGGTGTTCTAATTTCTTCTGGGATTTTCTTTCTCCAGCCAAATGTATTTAACAGTAATGATTTCATAAATTTGTGTTTTAACAAAGTATTGCTAATTATTAATAGCTTTTTCATTTTGAACTTTGGTTGCCTGATTTGTAAACCTTTTAGCTCAATCACACTTTTTAAAGCTCATGTCATCTACTTATAGTGAAAATTCCGTGCCGTTGTGAACAAAGTGAGCATAACTAGACTTTATTAAATATTCTGTGTAGTTTATTCCCCAACAAGGGGTATATTCAGACAGTAGAAAGAAACCATGGTAGAAAGGAAGAGTGTAGCAATTGTAGATGATGAGGAATTTATCGGGCACATGGTGTCAAAATTCTTACAGAAAGAAGGGTTAAAAACCGCTTACTTTGATAGAATGCTTACAGCAAAGGAGAACTTTTTAAACACCGTATATGACTATTATTTTTTGGATTTGAATCTTCCGGATGGAACAGGCTTCGATCTGGTGCCTTTAATTCAAGAGAGGGCAGAAAATGCGAAAATAATTATCATTAGTGCGCATGATGGACATGAAGAATTAAGCAGAGCTAAGGCATTTGGTGTCCATGACTTTATTCACAAACCTTTCAATAAGCAGTCAATACTAAATACCGTAAAAAGATAAAATGGAGAAAATTTTAATAATTGACGATGATCAGGACATATGCCTGCTCCTCCAAAAATATCTTACGAAAAAAGGATATGAAACTTATGTGGTCTACAGCGGAAAACAAGCTGAAGAATGGCTGAAGAGTAACCAAGTAGATCTTGTGCTTTGCGACTTTAAGTTGCCAGATTATTCTGGTCTAGAGATTCTGCAGAAGATTAAAATCATAGACTCCAATATCCAAGTCATAATCATCACAGGTTACTCAGATGTTCGGGTTGCAGTGGAGGCCTTAAAAAGGGGGGCTTTCGAATATGTAACCAAACCCTTGTACCCAGATGAAATTCTCTTGACCATACAGAATGCACTGAACCAAAAGTTGGAAGAAAATCACCCGAGGGCAAGAATCAAGAAGAAACAGGTTAGGAATGAGTTTGTAGAAGGTGTGAGCATGGCAGCACAAACCTTGGCCAAACACATTGAGTTGATCGCTCCTACTGATATGTCAGTCATTATTATGGGCGAAACAGGTATTGGGAAAGAATTTGTTGCAACCGCAATTCATGAGAAGAGCAAAAGAGCTGATCAGCCCTTTCAAGCTGTTGATTGTGGTGCTCTACCCAAAGATTTGGCAGGTTCGGAACTTTTTGGTCATCAGAAAGGAGCTTTTACGGGTGCAATTGCCGATAAAAAAGGATGTTTTGAATTGGCCAATGGAGGAACCCTCTTCTTAGATGAGGTTGGGAACCTGACATACGAAAACCAAGTGAAGCTTCTAAGGGTGCTTCAAGAAAGAAAAGTGAAGCCTTTAGGTGCCACCAAGGAAGTTGAAGTGGATGTGCGCTTAGTTGTGGCGACAAACGAGAATTTAAAGGAGATGGTCAAAAAAGGCAAATTCCGTGAGGATATTTACCATCGACTAAATGAGTTTAGAATAGAAGTACCCCCGTTAAGAGAAAGACCGGATGATATTATCGTTTATGCTGAGCATTTCTTACTAATGGCTGATAGACAATTGGAGAAAGACGTGAAAGGCTTTACAGATGAAACGAAGGAAAAACTGAGCGAGTACCCTTGGCATGGAAACCTAAGGGAGTTAAGCAATGTGATAAAAAGAGCGGTCTTACTTTGTCAGGGAGAGCTTATAGAAACCATTCATTTACCACAGGAAATTGTGACTCCAGACTTATCAGAAGCTGATTCATCATTGCAAGTATCTTTCAACGGAGAAATGCCTACAGACTTAAAGTCGGTGGCAGAGGCGGCAGAAAAACGGGCAATTATTGAAGTGTTGAAACGCACGAAGAATAATAAAAGTAAAACAGCCGATCTACTTAAAGTGGATAGGAAAACGCTTTATAATAAATTGAAGGCATACGGAATAAACACCTAATTCAGTGGCTTCAGTAACTTGAATAACAAAAATGCCCAGCGATATCGCTGGGCATTTTTTACTATTCTATTTTTAACAATTCGTTCCTTACATTCCCAGAGCAATGTAAAATTGGATGACTGAATTTTTGGCATCTCCCATAACGGACCTAGCATTATTGGAGTTCGCTATTTCTGTAAGTCCTAAATTATATCGTGCGCCAAGTTCGGTGTTCCCAAAATTTAGCCCTAGTCCGCCAGAGAAACCAAAGTCGAAAGCCTTTAATTCGTCCCTGTCAATTTCACTGTATGAACTTCCGAAATCACCTTCAGTTGTCACATTTGCGCTTACTAAATAGGACACGTAAGGCCCAAAGGTAATATCAAGAGCAGAACCAGCCTTTAAATCTAGCATGACGGGTAACTCTAAATAATTAAGGTTGAATTTCGCTTCACCATTGAATGGGCCTGAACGGTACTCTGATCTATTTCCTTTTGTGGAAAACAAGAACTCGGTTTGGATGGCCGCAGTTGGACCAATTTGGCTTTCATTGAATACACCAAAACTGAAACCTGGTCTTAAGTTATTGTCGTCTATGTCGTTAGAATAGAAATTACTAAGGTTAAAACTACCTTTTATACCTGACCTAAATTCCTGTGCTTGACTTTGGCTTGTAAAGGCCACTAAGCTCAACAGTGAAAAAATACTTGTTATAATAATCTTTTTCATGACTTTCTAGTTTAATTGTTATGTGCTTTTGCACAGTGAATTAGAAAAGGTTGTGCCATTCGCCAGAAAGGGGATTGGACTGTTTTACAACATTTTTCTTGGGGAATTGAAACCCCTTGTGAGTAAAACCGACCCTACAATTAATTGAAAATATGAGTTTGAAGCCTGAGTTCGAAGACCTGATAATATCCATTTTTGAAAATGCTCCTTATGGAATAATTTCATTTAAGTCCATCCGTGATGAGAGAGATAAAATTATAGATTTTGAGTGCCTTTTTATTAATCCAAAAGCAGAGAAGGTTACCGGAATTCCTTCTAGTGAAATGATAGGGAATACGCTTTTAAACACAATGCCAGGTAATAAAGAAGCAGGCTTATTTGATGCTTATTGTAAAGTGGTAGAAACTAGAGAGCCGGTAAGTTTCAAAAAACACTATGAAGGAGAGCACTTCGATAATTGGTTTGAGATTCATGCTTCTGCATTAGCCGATGGATTGACCGTGAGTTTTCTAGACATCAGTGAGCATGAACGAGCCATAAGGAAGGCCAAGGCGTCAGAGGTCCGCTATGAACAACTTTTTCAGGAATCAATTGATGCTATTTTCATTACTAATAACGAGCTGCTTTTTTTGGAAACAAATGACGCCATGCTCAAGACATTTGGCTATGTGCGCGCGGTAATGAGGAGCTTAACCTTCAAGAGCTTGTTTTTGAATGAGGAGGACTTTATTCGCTTTAATAAAGAGTTCTATAAGAATGACAGAGTAGAGGAGTTTGAAGCGGAACTTTTGCTGAGTAATGGAAAAACAGGAATCTGCTTAATCAATATAGTTGAACTGAGTCAGACTGAGGAGGGGTTAAGGTTATACCAAGGTATTATTAAGGATATTACTCGGAAGAAAATGTCAGAACGCGAGTTGATATGGGCCGAAAAGTTGTCGATGACAGGAAAAATTGCTCGAAGCATTGCGCACGAAGTGAGAAATCCACTCACAAATTTATCTCTGGCTTTGGAGCAACTCAAAGATGAGATTCCGGCAGAAGTTAAAGAGGCCGATTTATACATTGATATTATTGAGCGCAACTCAAAGCGCATCGGTAATCTGATAACTGAATTACTTGAGTCATCTAAGCCAAAGTCGTTAAAGTTGACTAAATCCTTACTGAACGAGGTGGTAGAAGATACATTGGGCCTAGTAAAGGATAGATTAAAGCTTCAAGGAATGACGCTGGAAGAGGATTATGACCCCTCTATTCCTTTGATTCCATTAGATTCTGATCAAATGAAAACCGCTTTGGTTAATCTTTTTGTCAATGCCATTGAAGCGATGAAGCCAGGTAAGGGAGTATTATCGATAAAAACTTACTTGGAGGATGGCACCATCTTCTTACAAGTGGCCGATAATGGTATTGGCATTTCAGATGAAAATATCAATAGCCTTTTCGAACCCTTTTTTACTGCAAAAACTGGAGGTATGGGGCTGGGGTTAACAGCGGTTCAGAATATAATAAAAAGTCATATGGGACAAATTTCTGCCAGCAGTGTAGTTGGTGAGGGCACGGTTTTCCAGATTTCTTTTAGTGTAGACTGAGGGCGGACCTCCCCAGGTTTGTAGATCAAATTGCTCACAATCTTTAATAAAAATTGCTTTTAGAGCCCTGAGGCTATTGGAATGACTTTGGCTTATCCTTCATAAGAATTGATAAACTTTAAACAAAAGGATATGATAACTGATAGAGAAACAGCAGAGAAACCTAAAGCAAAATTACAGAAAAGAGCTTTCGCTCGTTTAGGTTATACAAAGATGGAAACAGCGGAGTTGGTAGATGCATTGAACAAGTTATTGGCGAATTATAGTGTCCATTATCAAAAATTAAGAAACTTTCACTGGAACGTAAAAGGCTCAGATTTCTTCGATATTCATGAGCAGTTTGAGCAACAATACAATGATGCTAAAGTAGCGATTGATGATGTTGCCGAGAGAATAAGAGTTTTTGGGCAAACTCCGTTGAGTACTATGCGGGATTACCTAGAAACTTCGGACATCAAAGAGTCAAGTACAGACCTTAGTGGGATGGAGATGGTTTCAGAAGTACTGAAGGATTATGAAATTTTATTGGAACACATGTTCAGCGGAATTGAAGTTGCCCTCAATAATGGCGACAGCGGAACGGTAGATATGCTTAATTCTATGGTAAAATACATCGAGAAAAAACATTGGATGCTTACTGCCTTTTCTAAAAAATAAATTGAAGTTGGTGTATGTGTAATGAAGGGTGGGGTTTTTCTTCACCCTTTTTTGTGAATTTTTTTCTACGTTCTTAACGTGTTCAATATACAATATACGTTTAAAGGGCTTTAAACATTGTTTCTTGTGGCGTGAAAGCTTGGTACAATTCTTTCTTTACAAGGGCAAGAACCAACAAAAGTACAGCACATATGAAAAGATTTCTTCAAGGTAATTGGGATCAGGTCAGGAGAAAGCTAAAGAAAAAATATGAAGAGCTCAATGAAGAGGATCTGAAGTATGTAGAGGGGTATGAAGAAGAACTAATAGGCAGACTACAAATAAAATTAGACAAGACGAAACGTGAAATCACTGCCGAACTCAAAACCATTATAACCAAGTGACCCAATGAATTTCGGAATAAATGATGCCGCTAATATTGTATCCACCAAGCTAAAAGGCTGGCTGGAAGCGCTAACCGCTATGCTACCCAATATTGTAGTGGCTATTTTGGTGCTTATTACTTTCTATACCCTGTCTAGGGTGGTAAAAGCAGGGTTCAGAAAATTGATTTCCAAATTTTCGGATCAGCCAGCCATTATAGGTTTATTTTCAACCATTATGGCATTGCTGACCATTATGGTCGGGTTGGTGGTAGCTTTAAATGTACTTCAACTTACGCAAGCTGTTACTTCTCTGTTGGCTGGTGCAGGAATTATTGGGTTGGCACTTGGATTTGCATTTCAGGACATCTCAGCCAATTTTATTTCTGGAGTTATTATGGCCTTTAAGAAGCCAATTGTGGTGGGCGATATTATTGAGACCAACGGATACAATGGCTTTGTAGAAAGAATTGAACTAAGGTCAACCGTAATCAGAACCTTTCAAGGGCTACATGTAATCATTCCTAATAAAGATATTTTCCAAAACCCATTTACCAATTATACACGCACGCATACCAGAAGAATTGATTTAGAAGTAGGTGTTTCTTATGGGGATGATTTGGATAAAGTATCTGAAGTAGTTGAAAAGGCCATTGCTTCCAACTCCCATTTAGTGGACGGTGAACCAATAAAACTGGTGTATCAAGAGTTTGGTAGTTCTTCAATAAATTTTAAGGTGATGTTTTGGATTGACTATAATCCTAAGAACCCAATGTATTTAGAAGCCAGAAGCGAGGCAATTAGAGCCATTAAGAAGGCTTTTGATGCAAATGATATTACGATTCCTTTCCCAATCAGAACACTGGATTTTGGAATTAAAGGAGGAGAAAAACTCTCAGAACAATTGAAAGCAAAAGAAATTAAGCTTTTACCAAAGGCTTAGTAATTCAGGAAAACACATTAAAATAATACAGTCATGAAAACTATTAATAAAGCGATATATCTAATTGTCATTTTTTCAGTTTTTGGAATATTGAGTTGTCAAAATGGGGCATCATTTGCTGATGAAAAAGCGGAATTGACAGAACGTCTAGATAAGGCCCAAGCCAATATTGATAAGGCCATTGAAGATATTGACAAAAGAATAGAAAATGCAGGAGATGAAACAAAAGACAGGTTAGAAGAAATCAGAGAAGATTTAGTAAACGAGAAGTCTGCACTTGAAGAAGCTGCAGATGATGTTGCCGATGCCACGGAAGAAGCATGGGAAGCAACGAAATCAGGAGTAAGTAGAACTTACGATGATGTAACGAAGGGTTTAGAAAATATAAATTCTAATATTCAAGACCTTTTTGAGAATAAGTAAACAACACATATTTAAATAAATGATGATGAAAAAAATTATTGTAAGCACATTCATATTCGCACTATTATTTACAGTCTCAAACGAGGCAAAGGCGCAGAATTATAACACAGCATTAGGGCTCCGCTTTGGAGGAACTAGCGGATTAACTTTTAACAAAGGTAATTTTGAGGGAATTTTAGGCTTTTGGGGCAATGGATTTAGTGTTACTGCCCTGCATGAAAAGCACACAACTGCTTTTGAGACACCTGAATTGAATTGGTTTTACGGTTACGGTGGTCATATTGCTTTTTTTAACAATGGAAACCCAGGAGCGAATTATGGAAGAGGCGATAGAAGGTACGATGATTCCACGGTAGGCTTTGGTATTGACGGCATTATTGGGCTGGAATTCACACCTAGAGAAGTTCCCTTTGCGTTTAGCATTGGCTTAAAACCGTTCTTAGAAATAGATACTAATGGGAATTTTTATGGCGCACCAGATCCAGCCATAGGAATTAAATACATTATCAATTAACAAGTAGAGTTGATTTGAAGAAGGAAGGGTTCATTTGAAAAGATGAATCCTTTTTTTGTGTTGTATTCATGGTGAAAATAGCCACAATTCAAAAGGCAATAACGTGGATTATTTTCTACAAAAGAGAACTACTTAAGAACAAAAACAGCGATTCTGGCTCAGGATGAGTGTTTTAGTATTTGGATACCAAATTGTCTTATAGTCAATAAGATTAAAATAAGTATTCACTAAAAATATAAAATCATGTTATACTGGTCAATCGTATTTTTCGTGGTTGCAATCATTGCAGCTTTATTCGGATTTAGAGGAATTGCTTCGGTAACGTCTAGTATTGCCAAGTTTCTATTCTTTATATTCATCGTTCTTTTTGTACTGTCACTTCTCTATCAAGGTTTTGCATAGATATAATGGCTTAGCAGTAAGAAATTAAAAGCCCTGAGTAATTTTTTACTCAGGGCTTTTCTATTCTATAGGTTTTGAAATTGGCTTTTAATCCTTCTTAATTCTGAACCAAGGTGCTAAATAATCCGCTGGCAAATTCTCTTGAGGAATCGTACTTTGGTTTCCATCGCGGTGAGCCCCATAATGTGGTGACATAATTTCTACTCCAGCAGCGTTAAACCCGTCCTGAATATTCTGATGTAAGTCGGAATAGATTTTAGACATTTTTTGTACTTCTCGTGTCCTTACGTTGATCTGATAGCTCACATAGAAATCATCTAGGCTAGTTTGATAGACATAAGGATGCGGCATCTTCTTTACAAACTCAGTTTTAAGCCCCGCTTCAATTAATAGCTCGTGTACTTGTCGCCAAGGCACATCGTAACCAATAGTGACAGTTGTGTGTAAAATAAGCCCATCTTCATCATTGGCAGTAGTATAGTTTATAGTATGGCTCGTGAGCAAGTTCGAATTGGGAATAGTAATGATCTCGTTTTTGATTGTTTTGATTCTAGTATTTAAGAGTGATTTCTCTTTTACATCGCCCATTACATCACCAATCTTCACGCGATCTCCAACTTTGAAAGATCGCATATAAGTAACTACTACCCCAGCAATAACATTTGAAATGGCAGAGGCACCCCCTAAAGCGATCAGTAGTCCAAAGAAAGCCGAAACACCTTTGAAGCTTTCGGATTCCCCCATAGGTAAAAGTGGAAAAATACCAATAAGCACTAAGGCTAAAATTATTCCTTTAAGGATGTTATAAGTTGGCCGTGCCCAATCAGGGTAAAAACCAGGAACAATTAGTCTACTATTCTCTATTTCTACTCTAAAGAACTTTATCAACTTTAAGAAATAACGGGTTACGACCACGGTAACCACAATGGTCAATAAATTTGGCAGATAACTCAAAAGACCAATCCCAAGCTTCTTAAGTGGCGTAAGGATCAGCTGAAACAAAGTGTCAGCAATGCCTTGGGTCCAAGGAAAAAGGCTAAAGAGTATAGGGAGCAGCAAATAAATTACAAGCACCAAAATTACTATTCTAAGGCCTTTTGTCGCATAAACAATAATGCGAGTAAGTATTTCAGATTTTAGAAGTTGATAGTTTTTAATGGAAATACTTTTAATCAGCTTTCCTTCTTGGGCATGTATTTTAATATAAATGACTCTGAAAAAACGGTTATAATATTTTAAGCCGTAAAGGAAGACTCCAACAATTAGAAGTGCAATCAGGATGTTGATTACCAAACCTTGCCAATCAAATACTGTCTCTTTGGTAAGTCCTTCTTGAAGGATCTCGTAATAATAAATAGTGGTCCGGTTAAGGTTGAGTCCTAATTGAATTGCATCCTTTTCCGTAACAGACATAATAATGGTCCCTTCGACAATAATGTCTTGGGTCATATTATTTTTCAAAACCTTTAGAGAGTCAGCTACTTGTGTATCGCTAGAAAGAAAATTGGCTATTTTTCGATTGATTTGTTTCACCCTTTCTTCTGCAGAAAAGGGGCCAATACCTTGCTGAAGATAAAAGAGAGTGTCTTTTGCAATTACAGGAAAGCCTGCAGGTTTAATTTGGGTAATACTATCCGTTTCTACCTGAGCTCTAAGCCCCTGAAAGGAAAGTATTAAAATAAGAAAGCTGAAAACTATTTTCATGTTGGAACAATGCTACGCATTATCATGATAATAGTTTTCAGCTTAAGAAACAATTATTTAGAGACTCATCATCTCTTTAAAGCGAGCCGCTTGTCTTCTGCTTACTTCAACTTTGTCGCCACCGCGTAAAACTACCATTAAACCACCATTAAACCATGATTCAATACTTTCAACCCAAGTAAGGTTGATGATGTGTTTTCTACTGGCACGGAAGAATGACCTATCGTCTAATCTTTCGTCTAGTGCATTCAATGACTTGTGAATCATTGGCTTAAAGTTGTCGAAATAGATTTTGATATAGTTTCCATCAGATTCGAACAAACGAATGTTTTCTAGTTTTACAAACCAGCACTTGTCACCATCTTTAACAAAAACACGGTCGTTTGGACCTAATTTCTTATCTTCTACTTCACCAACTTCTTCAGGCTGAGCACGTTTTAATAGCTTATTCAAAGCATCTTTTAAACGGTCTGGCTCGATAGGCTTCAATAAATAATCGAGCGCATTAAAGTCAAAGGCCTTAAGTGCATACTCATCGTAGGCCGTGGTGAAAATTACTTCTGGAACATTGTCCAAGGATTCAAGTAGCTCAAAACCTGTTTTCTCTGGCATCTGGATATCCAAAAATAGCAAATCGGGCTTTAGTGAATTAATCTTTTCCAAGGCGTCCTCAGCATTTACTGCTTCTCCTACAATGTCGATTTCAGGATATTCCTGAAGCAAATTGGTTAGCTCTTTTCGGGCTAATCTCTCGTCATCTATTATAAGTGCTTTCATAATTTATGGGCTAACTGTTAAATTCCCTGTGGAATTCTAACTTCTGTAATTACAAACTTATCATTTTCATTGTAAATATTGAATGTCGCTTCCGATCCATAGATAAGTTTTAGTCTTTCTTTGGTATTGCTAATACCATAACCTCCCTTTTTCCCTGGTTTTTTGGCGACATGAACATACTGACCACTATTTTTTATCCGCAACTTCAACACAGAATCTTCGGTAATACTTTTTATTTCAATTATTCCACCATCTACCAAGTTCGAAACCCCATGTTTAATTGCATTTTCCACCAATGTTTGTAGCATCATCGGTGGAATCTGAAAATGATTGGAGCGCGGATCAATGTTATATTTGATCTTAAGCCGCTCTTCAAACCGAATGGATTCAAGTGCCAAATAAGCCCTTACAGTATTTAATTCGTCATTAAAATTAATGACTCTTTTTTTGTCCATAATGAGGGAGGTTCTCAAAATATTGGACAGTTGAGTAATGGCTATTTTTGCCTTGGCGGGTTCTTCATCTACCAAAGCCCTTACACTATTAAGAGCGTTAAAAATAAAGTGTGGATTCAGCTGAGATTTAAGTTGGTTCAGCTGCATTTCATTTATGGCTGCCTCATATTTAAGTGAGCGGTTGTTACTTTCTAGGTAATGGTAAAGGAAGTATATCGTAGTCCAAATAACATAAAGAAAGGCTGTTACCAGAAAATCGAAAGTAAGTTGAAGAAAGAGATCTCCATTAGTGTAGTCAGTGCTTCTAAATATTAAATAGGAAAGCTGATAGAGTAAGCCCGTAAGTACAGCCACAACCAATATAAGGCCCAATACTCGAGAAACAATTTTACCTAAATCTACTTTAAGCCAATTGTATTTGATTATTATGTTTCGAATTACAAAGTGTGAAACTAGAAAGGGAATAAGACTTTGAGTAACGGCCTCAAACTGCTGCCTTTGCATTTGTTCGGAGCTTTCACCAAGTGCTGAAATAAAAATCAAGTTGATGATGGCTGGTAAAGCCCATCCAACAATTTGTAATGTCCAGTATAACCTCTTCTTCCGCACCCCAAAAAGTAAGAATATTTAATCATTCCATACCTCTGGATTTTATAAAAGGCAGAAATAAATCCTAATTATAAGGATTCTCCTTGTTTGTAGTTTTTGTCGCGAACAAAAGTTCGAATAATTAAACGGGTTCCTCGGTCATAGGTAAAGTAGTTCCAAACCCAGTTACTGAAAACCACAAGACGGTTTCTGAAACCAATAATTGAGAGGAGGTGAACGAACATCCAAACTAACCAAGCAGGGAAACCACCAAAAGTGAATTTAGGCATATCCACGACTGCTCTATTACGCCCAACCGTGGCCATTGATCCTTTGTCTGTGTAGTCAAAGGGCTTCATTTCTACATTTTTTGATTGCCGAATGAGATTTCGAGCTAAAAGCTTCCCTTGTTGAATGGCAACTGGAGCCAACATGGGCTGGCCTTTTGGATATCTTTCCGTTTTCATAAAGGCAATATCTCCAAGGGCAAAAATATTCTTTAGATCTTTCACCGCGTTGAATTCATCTACTAAAATACGCCCACGCTCAAGCGAATTTTCTGGAACTCCGTTAATGATATTCCCTTTTACACCAGCTGCCCAAATCACTGTTTTCGCTGGAATCACTGTGCCATCAGAAAGAGTCACTTCTTCTCCGTCATAGGTTTTGAGCGAGGTATTTAGCTTCACATTTACATCGAAGGCAGCCAAGTATTTCAAGGCTTTTGCACTTGCCTTTTCAGACATTCCAGCCAAAAGTCGTGGACCCGCATCTACTAAATGCAGGTTCATAATGTTAAAGTCGATGTCTGGGTAATCTTTCGGCAATACATGCTTTTTCAATTCTCCAAGTGCGCCCGAAACTTCAACTCCTGTTGGCCCTCCACCAACTACCACAAAATTAGTCAGTTTGTCTTTTTCAAGATGATCTCTAGTCAAAACGGTCTGTTCAAAATTCTGCAGCATTTGACTTCTTAAATTAAGTGCTTGGGGAATTTGCTTTAAGGGAAAAGTGAGATTAAACATTTCCTTATTTCCGAAATAGTTGGTTTTAGAGCCGTTTGCAATTACCAAATAGTCATAATTTAAATCGCCAATAAGCGTCCTTATTTTCTGTTCTTCTGGGTGAATTTCCGTCACCTTGGCCATTCTAAAATAGAAGTCGGGATAGTTATTGAACAGCTGACGGAGGGCTCCTGCAATAGAGTCTGGTTCTAGGCCGGCTGTTGCTACCTGATAGAGCAACGGTTGAAAGGTGTGGTAGTTATTTCTATCTAATAAAACTACCTGGAAACCATGGCCTTTTAATCCTTTGGCCATTTGAATTCCGGCAAAACCCCCGCCAATAATTACTACTCTTTTCTTTTGGGTTTGAGGAATGTCGAGGTGGAGATTCTTAAAAGGGTCCATATGTTAATAATAGTTAATAAGTGAACGATTATGTGCTCGTATGGTTTAAATAAATGAACAAAGGTTTAAAAGAAAGTCTGAAGAATTTGTAATACTGTTTAACGACTTATCGTTAAAAAAATGAATAAAGAAATGACTAGCCATGGCTAGAAAAGGTAATGTTAAAATCGTGTT
The DNA here is from genome assembly GCF_034669765.1 of Roseivirga sp. Taxonomy (GTDB): domain Bacteria; phylum Bacteroidota; class Bacteroidia; order Cytophagales; family Cyclobacteriaceae; genus Roseivirga. The sequence goes on along the minus strand of NZ_JAXMOQ010000001.1, from coordinate 208,961 downwards.
GGTAACTTTGAGTGTTAGGTAAATACTTAAGTTAAAAGTAGAGACAGATTAGATTGAGGTTTTAATGTTTTTGGTTGAAGATGGTGCTGTTGCGAAAGTGGCAGCATCTTTTTTTTGTTCCTACTGTTTAATCAAATGTTCCTTATAATTCGAATAGTTTTTGAAACTCATCTATCTTCAATCATGCAATCGCCTAAAACCCCTATTCAAGAAATCAAAGACCCGCTTTTCGATGAAAAGGGGGTTAGATTTTTAGTGAAGCGAGACGACCTAAATCACCCTGTGGTTTCGGGTAACAAGTTCAGAAAACTGAAATATAATCTTGAGCAAGCAAAACTGAAGGGACATGATACGCTCTTGACATTTGGTGGTGCCTTTTCCAATCATATTTATGCGGTAGCTGGTGCGGGTGCTTCTTTTGGTTTTAAAACCATTGGTGTTATTCGAGGCGAGGCGCACGAAACGCTGAATCCAACCTTGGCTTTTGCGCAATCTAAAGGAATGCATTTGCATTATATGGACAGGGAAAATTACCGAAGAAAAGGGGAGCCCGAAGTTTTAAAAAAGCTCGAAAGCCAATTTGGTAAATGCTATGTATTACCCGAAGGAGGCACTAACGCTTTGGCGATAAAAGGATGCGTGGAGATCATCAGCGAGATAGATCAGGATTTTGATGTGATTACTTGCCCAGTAGGCACTGGAGGTACCGTATCAGGGTTGATTGCAGGCTTAAATGGAATGAAACGAATAATAGGCTTTTCGGCACTTAAAGGAGACTTTTTGAAAGATGAAGTTCACACGCTTCTGCAAGGGGCTGATGTTGAAAATTTTGGTAATTGGTCTATCCAAACTGATTATCATTTTGGCGGCTATGCAAAGGTAAAACCCGCTTTGATTGACTTTATCCAGAAATTTGAGCGCGCTTATAATATCCCTTTAGATCCCATATATACAGGTAAAATGTTCTATGGCCTTTTCGATATGATTAGGAATGATTTCTTTGAACAAGGAACCGTAATTATGGCTTTGCATACGGGCGGCCTTCAAGGAAATGCTGGGTTTGATTTTAGAACTTAACCCAGCAGGTCTTCAAAAACATCCGTCAACCTGCTGAAAGGTCGGATTTTGATCTCATATTTTTTGGGATCGAGCCCTTTCATATTGTACTTAGAAATAAAGATTTCAGTAAAGCCCAGCTTTTCTGCTTCAGAAATTCGGTTGTCTATTCTGTTTACGGCCCTAACTTCTCCCCCTAAACCTACTTCGGCAGCAAAAGCTGTTTTATCGGATATGGGTACATCGTGTAAACCGCTTACTAGTGAGGCGCAAACTGCTAGGTCAATGGCGGGTTCTTCAATTTTTATTCCGCCTGCCACGTTTAAAAATACATCTTGGCTGCTGAGCCTGAACCCACCGCGTTTTTCCAACACAGCCAAAAGCATGTTGAGCCTTTTGGCATCGAAGCCAGTAGAGCTTCTTTGAGGCGTGCCGTACGAAGCTGTGCTCACCAGCGACTGAATCTCTATCAAAAGTGGTCGATTGCCTTCTATAGATGCACCAATGGCTACTCCTGGCGAATCAGCTTCGCGTTGACTGATTAGAATTTCAGACGGGTTTGAAACTTCGCGAAGCCCAGTGGACTGCATTTCGTAAATTCCCAATTCTGAAGTAGAGCCAAAACGATTCTTTACTGTCCGTAAAATTCGATAGGCTAAATGGCGGTCACCTTCAAACTGGAGGACGGTATCCACCATATGCTCCAATACTTTTGGGCCAGCCAAACTTCCTTCTTTGGTAATATGGCCTACTAAAAAGACGGGAGTGTTACTTTCTTTCGCAAACTTGAGCAGTTCAGCAGTACATTCTCTCACTTGAGATACGCTGCCTGCTGCAGATTCGATTCTTGGCGTGTGGAGTGTCTGTATCGAATCGATAACGAGAATGTCAGGTTGAATTTCTCGGATTTGAGTGAATATGTGTTGGGTAGAAGTTTCTGCTAGAATAAAGCAATTGTCTGACGATTGGCCAATTCGCTGCGCCCGCATTTTAATTTGCTGTTGACTCTCCTCCCCAGAAACATAAAGTACTTTTAATCTTTTAGATGAAAGGGCCAATTGAAGCATCAAAGTAGATTTGCCGATACCCGGTTCGCCACCAATAAGCACCAATGAGCCATATACTATTCCTCCGCCTAAAACCCGGTTTAATTCTTTGTCATAAGTGACAATTCGCTTTTCACTATTGCTCTCAATTTCGTTAAGACGAATGGGTTTTGAAGTAGGCGATTTAGAATCCTTTTCCCTCCAATTGGTGAGTTCTTTTTCAGGTGCTCCTACCTGTTCTTCAACATATGTATTCCATTCATTGCATGAATTACATTTGCCAACCCACTTGGCAGATTGGACTCCACAATTTTGACAAACGTAAACAGATTTGATCTTCGCCATACCATGGGCAAGTTAAATGGAAAGGGAGTATAAAAAAATAGCGGGCACCTTCTGCGCCCGCTTTTCAATCGAATTATCAACATCTTTTTTTTACTAACTATGAAGAGAGTATTTCAAAATGAATGTTAATTCCTTTGCATACTGGGTTTGGAGCAAAAAGGATTCATTTTGGATTAACTTTTTAGTTGAAAAATGTAAAGTTCCTCTTATAGTGGTATTGAATATAAATGAGTACAATTAGAGACAGTAATATTTGGTTTATTAATCCAGTTTTTGGGCGCAAATCAGATTAACTCAATAGACTTGCAATATCGCTGGCTTCTAACTTTTTGATAAAGCTTTCTTCTGTGGTGATTAAATCTGAGGCCAACTTGATTTTGTTTTGTTGTAGGGCCAGAATTTTTTCCTCTACCGTGTTTCGGGTGATAAATTTGTAGGTGAACACGGTGTTTTTCTGCCCAATTCTGTGGGCTCTGTCTACGGCTTGCGCTTCAATAGCTGGGTTCCACCAAGGGTCAAGTAAGAATACATAATCTGCTCGGGTGAGGTTTAAACCTACACCACCAGCTTTTAGAGAAATCAAGAATAACCTTATGCTTTCGTCTTCTTGAAAAAGCTCTACTTGTTCTTGTCTGTTTTTGGTACTTCCGTCCAAATAGGCATATGTCATTTCGTTTTTATCGAAATACTCCCGCACAATGGATAAATGCTTTACAAACTGACTAAAAATAAGGATTTTATGGCCTTTACTCAAGGCAGATTCAATCATATAAGTTACATCTTCCAGCTTTCCAGAATCACCGGTATATTCAGGGTCTGTCATTCTAGGGTGGTTGGCAATTTGCCTGAGTTGTGTGAGGCCTTGCAGCAGTAGCAGCTGGGACTTTTTAACGCCAGTTTTTTCTATGTTGTCCAGAATCTTGTTTCGGTAATACGATTTTACCTCTTCATATTTTTCTTCCTGTTGGGCAGTCATTGTGCTGTATTTCACATTTTCTACCTTTTCGGGCAAGTCCTTGGCCACTTGCGATTTTTGCCTTCTTAAAATGAACGGTTTAATGATTACGTTCAGCCTTTTGGCTTTTTCTTGGTCTTGCTTCTTTTCGATAGGTATTTGAAACTCATCTTTAAAGTAACTCTCCGTACCCAATAGTCCAGGGTTTACAAAACTCATTTGAGACCATAAGTCTAAAGTGCTGTTTTCAAGTGGAGTTCCAGTAAGGATAAGTCTGTATTTAGACTTTAGCTTACGGACGGACTTGGCAATGTTGGAAGATGGGTTTTTGATGGCTTGCGACTCATCTAGAATCACATAGTTAAAGTAGTAACCCTTCAGAATATCAATATCTATTCTTGTAATGCCATAAGAAGTAAGCACCAAATCATAGCCTTCAAAGTTTGCTACATCTTTGTCTCTTCCAGAACCAGTATACACCAATACTTTGAGGTCAGGAGTAAATTTTGAGGCTTCAATTTCCCAGTTGTAAATTAGGGAAGTAGGCATGATTAGTAGCGATGCATTCTTCTTTCCCTTGTCTTTTTCCGACTGAAGCATGGCCAAGGTTTGGACGGTTTTACCCAAACCCATGTCATCTGCCAAGCAACCTCCAAAGTTATAGCTAGAAAGGAAACGCATCCAATTATACCCTGCTTTTTGATAAGGCCTTAGCTCCCCAATAAAGCTTGGCGGAATGTCGAAATCTTCAATTTCCTCAAAGTTTTCGAGCTGCCTAAGCTTCCTGTCCATACTGACTTGAGCCAGTTGTCCGTTCTGTAAATCTTGAATAAGCGACAGGTGATGCTTTTTAAGTCGTGGAGCACCTTCGTGATCCATGAAGGCGAAGAGCTCAGCATAATTGACAAACCATGCGTCAGGAATTACCGCTATTTCACCATTTGGAAGTATGATTTCCCTTTTTTTGCCTGAAATAAGTTTTCTTAATTGCTCAAAGGGGATTTCGAAATCCCCGAATTTTATGATGGCGTGAATGTCGAACCAGTCGATGTTTTCATTCACTTTGATATCAATATGGGCTTCGCCAACAAAATAGCGTTTGCTGTCTTTTTCACTTTGGCGTACGATAATACCTTCGTTGTCAATAAATTCTTTTTTCTCTGAAAGCCAGGCAAAGCCTTCTCCACGGGTTAAGGTCTGGCGTCCATTTTTTAGCACTAAACCCTTCTCTGCTAATTTATTAATGATCCATAATTCAGCGTCAAGATTTCGCTTTACTTTATGGAAAATGTAATCCTCGCCTTTCTGCTCAAGCTTTACTGATGAGGCTGCATTTATATCATATGGGAAAGTATATGGGCCATACTTAAAGCCAATTTTAAATAGCAATTTGGCGGGTTCTAGATCCCCTTTTCCATTGCTTTTACTAGACCCAAAAAGGTCTGGTGTTGCTGTTTGAGCCGTTGATAATTCCGAGAAAGTAATTTCTGTTATCAGGTCATGCCTTTCGGTGTTAATGTCAAAACCCTTGGCATATACATCGAATGAAGCCACCAAATTACTGACAAATTTTTCGTAGTAAGTGGCTTCCACTTTTCTAGGGATTACAACAAACTTCTTATTCAAAAAGGGTTTCAGCTTTGGCCCATCAACTCCTTTTTCGAAGCGGAATAGCTGATCATTTACCACCAACCAGGCTGGCTGATTACAAATGAGGAATGACCCATTATACTGCCATTCTAATCTTTCGCCATTGTGTTTAATGGTAGGGAAGTAGTGAGTGTTATCCTCGTTTCTTCTGAAATGAAAAAGCACACTGGCCTTTTGTTCCATCCAGTGAATTTGCCGCCAAGCGGGCTCACCATCGCGACCCATTTCAAAAATCATTTTCCCTTCCATAAGGTCCAGAATTCTCGAACGCCTTACTTCTAGGTAGTGGTCAATGGTGTTTTGTAATTCAACATCGCCTTTTTCTTTGTCATATACTTTGAAAAAGAAATCAGCGGGTTTGATTTTTTTCTTGTAGAACTTAAGGGTGATGGCTTCTTGTTGCATTTGGTCCATGAGCTTTATCAGCTCAAAGTCACGGTCGTCCATTTTGGCCCCAAATTCTTTAGCGTTTTTGGAAGATATGTTTTGGTGTTGCAGGGTCAAGCGCCCTTTGTCATCCAACTGAATTACAAAGGACTCAAAGAGATAGCCTAAGTATTCGTGCTGAAAAAGCGAATAGATTAATTGGAACGGTTTGCCTGTTGATACCTTCATTTCAAAAAAATGCGACCCGCAAATTAATTATTAATTTGAGAAGGGCTGGCCGAAATTGAACAAAAAGCCAAGTAAAAAATATAACTACTTGAAAATCAATTGAGATTTTTAATGGTTTCTACGCGTGATGCAATAATTGCGGGGCGGTAGGATATTAAAACGGTAATCAGAAAAATACTAACGCCCACCATAATAAAATCCGTTAACTCTAATTTAACAGGATAGGCATTCATTACTGCACTTTGCATTCCCATGCTCACCAAGCCAAACCGCTGTTGTAAGAGACAAAGGGCCAATCCACTTAATAAGCCGATTACTGAACCTACCAGAGAAATTATGCTGCCTTGCTTAAGGAAAATCTGTCGAATAAACGGTGCTGTAGCTCCAAAGGAGTAGAGCACGGAGATGTCTCGCTTCTTTTCAATTGCCAGCATGGAAAGGGTAAAGAAAATATTGAAAGAGGCGATAGCCATAATGAATGATAGTGTGATGTAAGCAAAAAGTTTTTCAATTTTTATGGCCTTTAATAAACTAGAATGAAGTTCATCGCTATCTAGGACCTTAAATTCACTTCCGAGTGTATTTTTGACCTGTTCTTTTAATTTCTTAATGCTTACCCCTTCATTAAGGTAAAGTTCAATGGAAGTCCGCTTATCCCCATAATCCATTAATTCTTGGGCGAAACTCAATGGAACAAATACATAGCTTTCATTATAAACGGGTTCAATGTTGAAAATGGCAGTGGGTACTATACTTTTTCGAGTGATTGAACTATTGGTAACGATTACCCCTGGTTTGAGTTTTTTGGGGTAAACGATTTGCATTCCATAGGGGTTTACATCAAGCCTCAGGCTTAAATCATAGGCCACACCTGTTCCTAAAATTGCATAGTTGATGTTGTTTTCTTTTAACTTCAATTTGCCTCGCACCAAAAAAGAGTCGAGTCGGTTTACGGTAGCATAGTTGCTTTCAACCCCCTTAATTTTAGCCACTACTTGTTGGTCCTGAAATAGAATGAGGGCGTTATCTTCAATCACCTCAGTCACAACATTTATACCATCAATGGTTTCTATTTTTGAGCGCAGCTCAGGTGTCATCAAGAAAGATTTTCCTACTGATGCTTGAATGGTTAATGGAGCATCAAAGGAGTTGTATATTGAGCGAACAAAATCTTGAAGGCCATTGAAAACCGAAAGTACAACGATTAGGGAGGCTGTGCCTATGGCCACGCCAATCACGGAGATCCATGAAAGTACCTGAATGAAGTTCTTTTTTTTCTTTGAAGCGAAATAACGCTTTGCTATGAAACTGGAGAGGTTCAAAATTTATTCTTCAGTATCGTTATTTGGAGTGGGCGGTATATTCAGTTTGTTAATAATTTGGTCCATTTTCTCAGCTTCCTCGGCAGTATTGTCTGAATGGAAAGCGATATGTGGAACGATTCGTACTTCTTTGCCAATACGTCTTCCTAGGCTTCCACGAATTTTGCTTTTGGCTGCTTCTATTTCTTCCATAATTTTTTCAGAGGATTTCACTGGGAAAATACTGAGGTAAATTCTGGCTAAACCGAGATCAGGGCTCATGCTGACATCAGATACGGTAACCAATGAGCCGATGAATTTAGCGGAGTGTTCCTTTTGAAATATTTCACTTATCTCTTTTTGAATGAGTTTAGAAAATTTAAGCTGTCTTTTACTTTGGGTCATGCTGCAAATATCTTATTAATTTATCTATTTTCCTTCCTGCCATTTTTTTGGCTTATTTTAGCAACTCATTGTAACAACATTCAAATTGCTTCGATTCTTCAGAAAAAACGATCCCTACTTGCTATTGTTTATAGCTGCCTTTTTGATCATTACCAGGGTCATTTTGCTCATTATGGGCATAGAGGAATCTACTATTCTGAATGACTCATACTTGTTGGGTTCTTCTTTAAACGAAAACCCAGGGATGATAATATCCAATTCCATTTCTGCTGGGCCATTGTATGTCTTTTTTTACGGATTACTTACATTTTTATTTAATAGTTCCGTGTTGGTATCAGTTGTGGTGTCAACTATACTTGTTTTTATACAAGCGCTAATTTTTAATTCAACACTTCAAAGGAATGCAGCTTTTGAAGAAAATACTTATTTGCCTGGTATACTTTACGCCTTGATATTAAGCTCAAATCAAGAGTTTTTGTTCTTAAGTCCAGCGTTAATGGCCAATACCTTTTTGCTTTTAGCTATGGATAAAATTCTTGTTCATCTGAAGTTTAGGGGATCAGAAGAGAATATTCTTACAACAGGGTTCTTATTAGGCTTGGGCGCTTTGTGTTATGCTCCGTACTTTATTTTCTTGATTTTCGCCATTATTATTTACGTCATCTATTCGGGTACTTTAGTTAGAAGGTACTTCTTAATGACATATGGATTTGTTTTTAGTTTTCTAATCTTCTGGATTTATTATTTATACTCCGGACAAGGAGGAGTTTTTCTGGGAGATTACTTTTCAGGTCTGTTTCAGATAAATGAAATGGACAGCGGAGTAATTAATGAACTGCTATTGATTTTTGGTTTGCCTTTATTTCTGAGTGTTTTATCTGGAGCTCAAAGCTTTCAGGGGGTTGGGCTTATAAATCATCAAATTTTGATACAAAGGATGATGTTATGGATGTTAATCTTCGCTTTTGTGATTTTTCGATTAGATAATCAGTTAACACTATTGACAGCACAAACCATAATTATACCCTTGACTTTTTTTTCCACTCAGTTTTTGCTGACAAGAGGAAAACGCTGGGTTGCGGAAATTGTATTTTTTCTTCTTGTAGTCTCTTCAATCACTTTTCTGTTCACACCTTGATTAAGGTGGACAACTAGCAATTGATTTTATCAACTCTTTTTTGGTGTCTGCCACCCTCAAAATCAGTTTCAAGAAATACTTTTGTCATTTCTTTTGCTAGGTCTAAATCTACAAATCGTGCAGGGATACAAACAACATTTGCATTATTGTGTTGGCGTGCCAAAGAAGCCAATTCTGTATTCCAAGTTAAGGCAGCTCTTATTCCCTGATGTTTATTAGCGGTCATGCAAACACCATTTCCGCTTCCGCAAATGGCAATCCCTAAATCCAGCTTACCAGCTTCAACTTGAGAGGCCATTGGGTGGATGTAATCTGGGTAGTCTACCGAATCTGTCGAGTTAGGTCCAAAGTCTGTCACTTTAAATCCTAAGGCCTCTAAATAAGGTATGATTTCACTTTTGTATTCGTAACCTGCGTGGTCGCCACCAATTCCTATATTCTTCATTTTATTGATTTTTCTGACTTTTCTTTTCTACTCTTCTCGAGACGATGATACTTACCTCGTAAAGTACTATAATTGGTAAAGAAATTAAAACCTGACTCATTACATCGGGGGGGGTAAGTATTGCTGATAGAATAAGTATAACCACTAAAGCGTGTTTTCTATACCTTTTCATTAATGCTGGCGTAACTAAACCTGCCTTAGATAGAAAATAAGATACCACGGGCAGTTGAAACATAAAGCCACAAGCCAAGGTGAGCATTGTCAACATTCCCACAATAGACTTAATATCAATATCGTTTTTGATCAGATCGGATAGACTATAATTGGCTAGAAAATTTATAGAAAGTGGAGTGATGATGAAGTACCCAAAAGACACTCCTAGAATAAAAAGGAAGGATACAACCAAAACAGCTCCTCTCGATGCGCTTTTTTCACTGCCTTTCAATCCTGGCTTAATAAACCTCCAAAGCTCCCAAAACACATAGGGAAAGCCCAATATCAAACCAATAACAGCTGAAGACATAATATCCATCATAAACTGCCCTGCCATTTCTCTATTCTGAAAAGAAATGGGAATTGTATCGATGCATAATTGAGGGGAGCCAATCACTTCCGCAAGCTCACAGAGCTTTCTATAAGTCCAAAAGTCAGGTTGAGTAGGGCCTAAAATTACAGTACCCCAAACAAAATCAGTTGATAAGTAGGCTAAGAGGGCGAAAACGAAAATAGCAATCACGGATCGCACCAAGTGCCATCTAAGCTCTTCAAGATGGTCTAAAAAGCCCATCTCGGTTTTATCATTTAACTGATCTAGTGCCAATTAGTTAAACCTGAAAAAGTGGATAATCTCGCATCCATGAATTAACATCAGCGCGAATTGAATTAAGTTTTGAATCATTATCATGACTCATAAGCGCCTGATCAATCATTTCAACGATTCGTTCCATATCTGATTCAATTAAACCTCGCGATGTAATTGCAGCGGTTCCAATTCGCATTCCTGATGTTATAAATGGAGACTTGTCATCGAATGGAACCATGTTTTTATTGATCGTGATGTCTGCCTTTCCTAATGTAGCTTCGGCTATTTTTCCAGTAAGTCCCTTACTTCTAAGATCAATCAACATCATGTGATTATCGGTACCTCCAGAAATAATCTTATAACCTGAGTCCATAAATGCTTTTGCCATGACATGGGCATTTTTCTTCACTTGAAGAATGTAGTCCATATATTGGTCACTCAAAGCTTCCCCAAAAGAAACTGCTTTGGCGGCAATTACATGCTCCAATGGCCCGCCCTGTGTACCAGGGAAAACACCAGAATCGAGTAGTTGAGACATCATTCTAGGTTCACCTTTTGGAGTTTTTAAACCCCAAGGGTTCTCGAAATCTTCACCCATCATGATTAAACCGCCTCTTGGTCCTCTAAGAGTCTTGTGCGTGGTCGTTGTAACGATATGGCAATGTTCTAATGGGTCGTTTAATATTCCTCTGGCAATTAAACCAGATGGATGAGAAATGTCGGCCAAAAGAAGGGCCCCAATTTTGTCTGCTATTTCACGTAGACGTTCATAATTCCAATCTCTACTATAAGCAGAAGCACCGCATATAATCATTTGTGGCCTTTGCTCTAAAGCAATGGTCTCAACTTTATCCCAATCGATCAATCCAGTTTCCTGCTCAACCCCATAAAAGGATGGTTGGTACAATTTACCCGAAAAGTTTACCGGAGAACCATGAGTAAGGTGACCTCCATGGGATAGGTCAAAGCCTAAAATTTTGTCTCCAGCTTTTAAGCATGCGAGCATTACAGCAGCATTGGCTTGTGCGCCTGAGTGTGGTTGTACATTGGCCCATTCAGCCCCAAATAATTCTTTAATTCTTGAAATCGCCAATGACTCAACTTCATCTACAATCTCACAGCCACCATAGTACCTCTTGCCAGGGAGCCCTTCTGCGTATTTATTTGTTAGCACTGAACCCATGGCTTCCATGACTTGGTCAGATACATAGTTTTCCGAAGCAATTAATTCAAGCCCTTCGGTTTGCCTGTGACGTTCTTTTTTAATAAGATCGAAAATGAGTTGGTCTCTTTGCATGGCAATGGGTGTAGTTTTCGCCAAAAATAGGGTAACAAGTTCTAATTACCAACCAAGGTAGTCTAGCAAATGAATATAAAAAAAGAAAGGGGAATCTTATTTCTGAACACCAACAGCTTCTAGAATGGTGTCTATTACCTGAATATGAGTGAATGGTTTTCCGATATAACCACTCATACCGCAATCTTCCATTTCAAGTTTAACATCATTGTAGCTATAAGTAGTATATGCCAATATCGGAATTGGGTTGTTTTTATATTCTTCTGTTTCTCTAATTAACTTTGTAGCAGCAAAACCATCTATGTTTGGCATATGCAAATCCATTAAAATTAGCTGTATTGGCTTGGACTTGAAAGCTACTAAAGATTCTTCTGCACTAAGGCATTTGAAAGAAGTGCCTCCGAATTTGGCTAGAGTCTTGTCTGCAACTGTAAGATTAATAGGGTTATCGTCAACTACCAGGATGTTGATACCTTCCAGTAATTTCCAGTCAGACTTATTCACAATAAACGAAGGCTCATTGGAAAATCGATCCTCCATCAAATGAATCTTATCGTCTATTAAATAGTATGATGTCCCTTTCAATTGCAAAATGTCTCTTTATAGCTTTAATGATTTAAAATGGCAAATGTCACCCTCGGAAAACCATTAATTTTATATTTTCAGAAAAAATCACTTTAAAATCGAAAAAAGTTATAGTTCTTGGGTGTACAATACAGAAGCCAATGGTAGGTTATTTACCTAATTATACCCTAAAAAGGTGGGGTTTTTGAAAAAAAATAAAAAAAATCACTTTACAAGGGTGACCTTTAGGGTTCTTAATCATTAATAAGAGAAGGCATGAGCGAGAGCAGTCTTATTGTGAGACTAAAACGCGGTGATCAGCAAGCACTTGAACAGATTTATTCTGACTATAGGCAAAGCTTTATTGCGTATATCACAAACACTCATAATTGTTCACAAGAACAAGCTGTTGATATTTATCAATATGCCATTTTATCTTTCTATGAAAATGTCGTAGATGGTAGTTTTGAGGAAATGAATGCTGCTGGGATTAAGACGTATCTCTATTCTATTGGAAAAAATAAGTTGCTTGGTGATTTAAGGAAGAAGAACAAAATCACTTTTCAAGGAAAATTCAATGATGATGATCTTATACTTGAAGACGATGATTTCGAAGTTGAGAAAATCGAAAAGTATGATAGAGTCAGAGAAATTATAAGTTCAATGGGAGATCCTTGCAAGCGAATTTTAGAGCTATTCTATTTCAACAAGCTTTCCACTGATGAGATTGCTGAAATAATGGGGTATAGTAGCGGTAACACAGTAAAAAACTTGAAATACAAGTGTATTCAAAGAATAAAGAAACTAATAGAGTAAATTCCGATGAAAGAGAATTTAGATTTAATTGATGCTTATTTGAATGGCAATCTCGAAATAAACGAGATGCAGGACTTTGATGATAGGTTAAAGAGTGATCCTGAATTTCAATTGGAATTTCAAGAAGCAAAACTCATTAAAAATATTCTTAGAGAAGAAGTTAAACTTAAAGTACTTCAATCTTTAAAAAACCAAGAAGCCTCGATTGAAAAACGTCAAACAATTAAAACCCACACCACTATGAAAAAATACATTTCGATTGCAGCTACTCTGCTTTTGATAGTTTCGCTGAGTTACATTGGTCTCTTTAGCGGTACATCAGAAGTTAATGGAGCGAAAGTTTTCGGACAATACTATGAGGCGTATACTAACATTGCATCAGGTATTGAAAGAGGGACGGCTGTTGACCTTACAAATTTGAAAAACAGAGCTTATTATGCTTATGACTTAGGTAACTATGAAGAAGCAGAAAGAGGACTTGCTCAATTGGTAGAAACGGATAAGAATGCCGACAACTATTTCTATTTGGGTATTGCCCATATTGAGACAGGAGATACCGAAGCAGCCAAAAATGATTTAAATGTTGTTCTTAATAATTACTCAAAATATGCTGAACAAGCCCAATGGTATTTAGCACTTACTCTTTTGAAAGATGGAGCAACTGATGAAGCATTGTCTAACCTTGTTGATCTAAGTGTTAAAGGCGATTCTTATAAAGAGAAGAGTCTGGAGATACTTAAGGAGAAATTTGGGTTGAAGAGTTTAGGTGAAACTAACCCTGTTATTGTAGTTGAAACTACCACGAGGCCAGAAAGTGATGAGTCTGGAGGCTTAGGTACTAATGTTCCCGATGGTTCATTTGTTGACCAGCGCCAAGTACAGTTTGGAACAGTTGTGAATCCCAATAATGGGGAGGAGTATCGTTTCTTCAATGATAGACCAATAAGGAATCTTAAAGAAGGGGATATGATTGAATGCATCATTTTAACCAGAGGTAAAAAAGGGCGTGGTAAAGGTTACGCTTTCTTGCTAGGATAAATTAGAATTCCATATACACACATATACACACACTTTAAAACGTCTCAATTTATTTTGAGACGTTTTTTGCTTTTATGAGCTTTTCGTTTTCTGTCACAGATTGAAGCAAGCTTGGTGATACAAGTCCGATTCACCAGAAATCGGGAAATACCCCCTTCCTGACCCTTCTTTTAGGTATTTTTATATCTGCAATCAATACTCATGGCATTTGCCTTGTTGGTGAATAATTGAGCATCCATAACTATTTCGAAACCTTTAGAATGCTTTCAGCCTTTGTCTATGTATCAAATGAAGAAGAAGTACAAATTGAATATTCTTGTTCTAAATTTGATTCTTCAATTTGAAGTGTAATTAAAAAGGAAGTTTCTTTTTTCTCTTGACTGGAAAAAACAAATGGAGAGAAGAAACAATTTGATTTACTAAGTATGGAAAACTGGAGTATCCGAAGGTTAAACGAGCTCACCAAAAACGGAGAAGGTATTCACCTTGAATTTAAAAGGAAAGCTAACTTTCCAGATAAGATAGCCAAAGAGTTGGTTGCTTTTGCCAATACCCAAGGAGGTATACTTCTACTTGGTGTAGATGATGACGGTACATTATCTGGCACTCGCAACATAGAAGGGGAAGTATTTGTGATGGAGCAGGCCATTGGAAATTTAATTTGGCCAAAACTCGATTACGCGTTGAAGGTTGTTAAACTTAATGAGAAGAAAGGAGTAGCGGTTTTTGAAATTCAAAAAGGTCAGAAATTACCTTTACAGTTACGAGAAAAGTCTGATACCAAAGCGGGAAAAGCATATATTAGGGTGGGTGAACAAAGTCTGCAAGCAAGTAAAGAAATGCGTGAAATTTTAAGAAGACGTGTTAAAGCAAAAGACACACAATTCACCTTTGGTGAAAAGGAAAGAACGTTGATGGAGCTTTTAGAGAACAACCGGACCATTTCTCTTATTGAGTTTGCAAAGGCTGCTAAGCTTTCAAAGTTTATCGCTTCACGAACATTGATAAAATTGGTACTTGCAAACGTATTGGAAATACAACCGGAAGAAGGTCAAGATGTATATTTCAGGAAATAGAGGTTTTAAAAATTGGAATGACAATTGATGAAGAGAGATTAGCAAAAACGGATCGTATTATGAGAATCAAAAGTCTAATAGCAGCATTTTTAGTTTTAGGCGTATTCATTTCAACTCAGGCGATGGCCCAGAGGAAAGAAAAATATGATATAAAGAAAGCGCAGAAAACTATCACCGAGTTCAAGAAAGTAGATAGCGGCTTGGAGGGGTTCTTTGATAATTCCTTTGGTTATGCGGTGTTTCCATGAATTGGAAAAGGCGGCATTGGTATTGGAGGAGCGGCTGGAAAAGGGGTGGTGTTTAAGCAGGGAGAAATGATTGGAGGATCTAATATGACTCAAATCACTGTGGGCTTCCAGTTGGGAGGGCAAGAATACAGTGAAGTTATCTTCTTTGAGACAGCCGATAGTTACAATAGATTCATCAATAATAAATACCAGTTCGCAGCTCAAGCTTCGGCTGTAGCATTAAAGTCAGGAATATCGGCAGATGCAAGTTATACCGATGGAGTAGCCGTTTTCACCCAAGACAAAGGCGGATTAATGTATGAAGCCTCTGTTGGAGGACAAAAGTTTAAGTTTGTTTCAGAGAACGAAATGAAGTAGTGTCTGACTAAAAATACTTGAAGTTATTGACCGTTTTACCCGAGAAGGGTAAGCCTTTTTTATTACCCTATTGCAAGGTGTTTTTTATAATCTTTTTCATTTACTTTAGTAGATTAACTCTACAATATTGATAAGGCAAATATTCTCTCAGCGGAATTTTAATTGGGTATTGAAGCTGGGTACTCTCTCATTAATTTTAGGATTCATAATTCTTTTCATTTCTGCGGATGACATTACCCCTGAGGGCTTTGGCGGGTTGAGCTTTGAGCAGATCTTTTTTATGGCTGTATTTATCGCGCCATTTCTTGAAGAAACAACTTTCCGTGGTCAGCACTCGTCAAATAGAACAATCAAAATCGTTAGTCTTATTGCCATCATTCTATTGACGATTAGTCAGTATTCTGAGTGGCTCAATTTCACTTTAGGTTTAGCCTTGATTATCGTCATTCTTTTATCGAGAACTGAACGTCTAAGTCGTGATAAGTTTTTGCCTAGCTACATTATTCTCAACTCAGTATTATTCGCTTTAGTCCATTTAAGTGAAGGTGAATTTGGGTTGAATATTGACACTTTCCTTGTCCTTATACAATTAGGTGCAGGCCTAATTTTTAACTGGATTTGCCTGAACTTTAAGCTTCGTAATGCCATATACATTCATATGAGCTGGAATTTCATGTTATTTACCATTTTGTTTTTCGCTCTTCAATTTCCTTTTTGCAACAAAGTAGTTAAAGAAACGGAACATGGTATACTCAGTTATGAGCAGGTACCTTTTTATGATGGTAAGCCAAGTAAATTCCAGATTAATAGTTCAGAGGTAACTCTTGAAGGTCAGGGGATTGATGCGCTATTTAGATATTTAGAATTGGCTGACAAAGGCAAAAGTACTGACGATTTTCTAATTAATGCACCATTTTTCAGATTCAACTTGAATTATACCTCTAAACATGACACAATCTTTTACCAAGATTTCTTTGAGGCTTTACAAAAAGAAGAATTGATTAGTTTAGCCAAGAAGTCTAAAGGCAGTTTAAAATAGATAGAGGCAAACCATTCATCAGGCCAACTGACAATCATAGCAACTTCACTGATGAACTTCGGTTTTCTCTTCTATTTTTACCTTTTGATTAAACTCGTTCTACAAATGAAAAAGCTATCAAAGTTATTTTTTATTGCTTGCCTATTTTTGACAATTGGGCACTTGACAATTGCTCAGCAGCCTGATAATCAATCAGGGGTTACCGAATTATACGATTTTTCTGTCAACCTAAGAGCAGATT
Source organism: Roseivirga sp. (assembly GCF_034669765.1). Lineage (GTDB taxonomy): Bacteria > Bacteroidota > Bacteroidia > Cytophagales > Cyclobacteriaceae > Roseivirga. The sequence goes on along the minus strand of NZ_JAXMOQ010000001.1, from coordinate 192,527 downwards.
ACGGAAGCCTTTCTCGCTTCTATTCTATTGAAAACTCACCTGAAAGAAGGCTGCGTTTTGAAAGTTTTTTCAAGGACCAACTTTCAAAACTTGAAAAATTGAATTTCAACAAACTGTCCACTGGAGGCCAAGTAGACTACCTACTTCAGAAACGATATATAGATGAAAACCTGTTTGAGTTATCGGTAGAAGAAAAAGAAGTAAACCAGCTGAAAAGATGGATTAGCCCAGCCGTACCTCTTTATGATCTGGAAAAGAAGAGAAGAAGAGGGTTGCACCTGGACAGCGAAAAAGTGGCGGCTGACTTGAATGACATCGCCAAAAAGCTGAAAGTGGCCACTGCTGAATTGAAAAAGGAGAATCCAACTTTTTCTAGAGAACTAACTCGGAGAGCAGAAAGAACAATTCGTGGACAAAAGCGTGCGCTCAATAGTGTTTATGATTTTTACAAAGGTTACGATCCGCTGTTTACTTGGTGGGTGACAAAACCATATGAAGTATTGGATAAGGCTTTGGATGATTACTCAAAAGTACTCAGTGCGCAAGTCGACAAATCTACATTGCCGAAAGATGATGGTAGCGGAATTATAGGAAATCCGATTGGAAGAGAGGAACTCATTAGACAGATGAAATACGAAATGATTCCTTATTCACCTGAGCAATTGGTAGAAATTGCCAACAAAGAATTTGCTTGGGCAGATGCAGAATTATTAAAAGCATCAAGAGAAATGGGCTTTGGTGATGACTGGCGAGCCGCGCAAGAAAAGGTGAAAATGTCTTTCGTGCCTGAAGGACACCAACCAGAAGCCATGCTAAAATTATATAATGAGTCAGTGGATTTCTTGAAAAAGAACAACCTGCTTACCATTCCCCCAATCGCAGAAGAAACTTGGAGAATGAGCATGATTTCGCCAGCACGACAATTGATCAGTCCTTTCTTTTTAGGGGGTGAAACACTTCAAATTTCTTACCCAACTGACGAAATGAACCATGAGGATAAATTGATGAGCATGCGAGGTAACAACCCTCATTTCTCTCGTGCAACGGTACACCACGAATTAATCGCTGGTCATCATCTCCAAGGTTTTATGAACAACCGAAATAAAGAGTATCGCTCTTATGGCACTCCTTTTTGGACCGAAGGCTGGGCACTTTATTGGGAGCTTTTACTTTGGGATATGGACTTTCCGCAGTCGCCAGAAGACCGCATAGGCATGCTATTTTGGAGAATGCACCGTTCGGCTCGAATCATATTTTCGCTCAACTATCACTTAGGCGAATGGACTCCTCAACAATGTATCGATTTCTTGGTGGATAGAGTGGGGCATGAACGCGCCAATGCCGAAGGTGAAGTGAGACGTTCTTTTGAGGGCAACTACGGGCCACTTTACCAATTGGCCTACATGACGGGTGGCCTCCAATTTTATGAGCTTAAAAAGGAATTAGTTGATAGTGGAAAAATGACCATTAAAGAATTTCACGATGCTGTTTTAAAAGAAAATAGCATGCCTGTAGAAATGGTACGTGCCATACTGACTGATCAGCGCTTAGAAAAGGACTTCGAAAGTAGCTGGATGTTCTATAATAAGTAATTAACAAGCTGAAAATTAACTTTGAACCAATTCTTGAAGGAGTTGAGGCTTAGATTATTAAACGTGTATTTAATTTTTACCTTTGCGCCTGACTTTAAAAACTAAACGATTATGAAAAACATACTTTCTATTGGCTTGGTAATTCTATTGGCCACTGCCATTGGATGCAGCAATGACAATACTTCTACTGCACAAATGAAAACACCACAAGATAGCCTGAGCTATGCTTATGGAGTTCAGATTGCAGAAATGCTAAAGCAACAGAACATAACCTTAGACGCTGATATGGTAGCGGCTGCTGTAAGAGAGGCTCTATCTGATACTGCTCAGATGACTTTAGACCAGTCACAAGAAATTCTTATTGCCGATCAACAGAGATCAATGGAAGGAGCAAAAGAAGAAGGCGAATTATTTTTAGCTGAAAACGCTACTAAAGCAGGGGTTCAAACTACAGCTACTGGTTTGCAATACAAGGTTGTTCAAGAAGGAACGGGCGCATCTCCAAAAGCAGAGGACACAGTAACTATTCATTACACAGGTAAACTTTTGGACGGTACAGTATTCGATAGTTCTGTGGGTGGCGATCCATTAACCTACCCTGTAAATCAATTTATTGCTGGATGGATCGAAGGTCTTCAGCTAATGAAAATAGGAGGCAAAGTGGAATTATACATTCCATCTGACTTAGCCTATGGCGAAAGAGGCATTAGCGGTGCAATTCCTCCATATGCTGCTTTAATCTTTGAAATCGAATTGCTAGAGATTAAGTAGTTTGCTAAAATTAAGATTTTGGAAGCCCTCTCGATGATTCGAGAGGGCTTTTTTGTTGTTTCAGGTTGGAACCAATATTTCCCATTTCATTCTTCCAATCAAAATTTAATTCTCTACATTTGCGCTACCGCAAGGGTTTCCTGAAAGCTTCGGTTTTCGGAATTAAAAGGGAATCGGGTGTAAATCCCGGACAGTCCCAGCTGCTGTAATCCTACAAAAAAGTGTATTGCACTTTGCCACTGTTTCGAAATTCGGAATGGGAAGGCGCAATAAACAAGGAGAGTCAGAAGACCTGCCATTGCAAAGTTCAACTAAACCACCCTCTGAGGAAGGGCAATAGCATGAAGAAAACTGAAAAACGCAATGCGCACCGCTGGGCGGTATATACCCTGCTGTGTTTCCTAATGGCTGGCTTTTCGGCCTGCCAATCCAATTCCAAAAATCAATCTGATTTTCCAGATTTCGATCCCCAAAAGGATTATTTTCCAGAGAAGGTCTCGATCGATCATTCCATTGGCTTTGATGTTGAATACCATAACAACTACAAAACACTCCACCTTTTTAGGCACTACAATGAAGTAGCAGATACCGTGAGTTTTCTGCTTGTTCAAAAAGGAACCCCAGCTCCAGAAGGTATTGACTTGCCAGTTATTGCTGTCCCTATTGAGAAAGCCGTTTCATTGTCCACCACACATTTAGCTATGTTTGAATTGCTCAATGCGCTTGGTGAACTCAAGGGAATTGAAAGGAGGCAATATGTGAGCAGTCCTAAGGTGGTCAGTATGGTAGACTCTGGTGAGGTCATAGAAGTAGAGCCTGCTGGAACACTAAACGTGGAGACCATTATCGAAATGGATGTTGATGTAGTCTTAGGTGTAGGCTATCCAAACTCACAGAACGAATCTTTTCAGCAGCTTCAACGCTTGAATATTCCTGTGGTGCTCAATGCCGATTGGCAAGAGGTTGACCTATTAGGGCGTGCCGAATGGGTAAAGCTATTGGCCGTTTTATTAAATAAAGAAAAGCTAGTCAACGAAAAATTTAGCACTATTGAAGCCGAGTTTCAGAGCGTTTTAGACTTGATTGCCGAAAAAGTGATTGATGCACCTCTGACCATCACGGGTATTGCTCAAGGCGATGCTTGGCAGGTTTCTGGTGGAAAAAGCTTTGCCTACAACGTTTTGAAAGTAGCCAAGGCCGATTACCCATGGAAAGATGATAATTCTACTGGTAGCATCAAGCTAAGTTTTGAAGCAGTGTATGAAGTTGGGTTGAATGCCGATTTCTGGATTGCGCCAGGCAGTGCTAGCAGCTTGCAGAATATAAGAGAAAGAGATCCGCGTTATATGGATTTCAAATCCTATAAAAACCGAGGCATTTACAATGTCTTTGGCCGAAATACCGAAGGCGGTGGCAATGACTATTACGAAACCGGTGTAATAGAACCGCACATTGTTTTGAAGGACGTGGTGAAAATCTTTCATCCCGAACTTCTCCCCGATCACCAATTGGTGTACTACAATCAGCTGAAGTAAGCTATTAAATCCCTTCTATTATGAATGCAATCACTCAAGGAAAACGCCTTAGAGCGAAGTCGTTGACCCTATTAGGGTTCACGCTTATCCTGCTTTTTTTGCTCGACATCGGTTTGGGTTCGGTACGAATCCCTGTGAGCGATGTGATCAAAACACTTTTGGGGCAACAAATCGACAATAGTGGCTGGCAAGGAATTATTCTGAAAATTAGACTTCCGAGAGCGGTCACTGCAATTTTGGCTGGAGCAGCCCTGTCATTGGGCGGCCTTCAAATGCAAACACTTTTCAGAAACCCACTCGCTGGGCCTTCAGTATTGGGGATTACGGCCGGGGCTAGTTTGGGTGTAGCCGCAGTAATGTTGGCCGCGGGCACGGTTACTACCACCTTTTCAATTCGTGAATTGGGGGTAGACGGAAGCTGGTTGATTATCATCGCTTCTACTTTAGGTGCCGCCTTGGTGCTCATGCTTATTCTGGGAATCTCTTTCAAAATCAGAGACAATGTAGTTATGCTGATTGTTGGTTTGATGGTGGCAAATATCACCATTGCCGTGGTGAGCATTTGGCAGTTCTTTAGCGATCCCGAGCAAATTCAGGAATACATTTTATGGACTTTTGGCAGCTTGGGAGGCGTGACCAACGAACAACTCGGTGCCTTGGCCATCATTGTACTCACGGGCGTTATCCTCACCTTCTTTCTTTCGAAAACATTAAATGCACTGCTTTTAGGAGAAGACTATGCCCAAAGCATGGGACTCAATGTAAAATGGGCAAGAGTAGGCATTATCGCCACCACCAGTATTTTGGCTGGAGCTGTTACAGGTTTCTGTGGGCCTATCGGTTTTGTGGGTATAGCCGTGCCACACCTTTCGCGTAGCTTTTTAAATACTTCCGACCATCGCACTTTGGTGCCTACTTGTGCATTGGTAGGCGGAATCCTCATGCTCGTCTGCGACATCATTTCTCAAGTGCCGGGCAGTCAAACGGTGCTGCCGATTAATGCCATAACGGCCCTCATTGGCTCACCTATTGTCATCTGGATCATTGTTAAACGCAAGAACCTAAAAGCTTCTTTTTAAAGGTAGAATGATGAACGAGACAAAAACGATACTCAGCACCACAAACCTTACGGTAGGCTACAAGGATAAAAAGGAGACAAAGCCTGTTTTATCCAACCTTAACCTAAACCTGGAAAAAGGGAAACTTACCTGCCTACTAGGCACTAATGGCGCAGGAAAATCTACCTTGATGCGGACGATTGGAGGCATTCAAAAACCATTGGAGGGCGAAGTTTCCATGCAAGGGAAACCCATTCGCTCGATTGATGCCAAAACGCTCTCGAAGCAACTGAGTTTAGTGCTTACCGATAGAATTGCCCCAGGAAATTTAACCGTTTATGCTTTGGTTTCCCTAGGCCGTTTTCCTTATACCAGCTGGTTGGGAACTTTAAGCCAGAAAGACAAAGACATAATTTTCAGAGCCATGGAGGCCACTGGAATACTCGAATTTGCCAACAAGCACATTGGTGAATTGAGCGATGGAGAAAGGCAGAAAGTAATGATTGCACGAACACTAGCGCAAGACACAGAGGTGATCTTTCTGGATGAACCCACCGCCCATTTAGACCTACCCAACCGCATTGAAATTTTCCACCTACTGCGTGCATTAGCTGTTGAGTCAGACAAGGCCATTTTACTTACCACACATGAATTAGATATGGCGTTGGCCAATGCCGATCATTTATGGCTTATCAATCAAAATCAATCAATAGACTCAGGATTGCCTGAAGATTTGGTATTAAACGGACTGCTGGAGGAAGCTTTCCAAAGAGATCAACTTCAATTCGATTACGAACTGGGGACTTTTAAAAGGACTTCGACCCAAAGCAAAACAAAGGTCTGGCTCGAAGGTGATGTGATCTTGAAGCGCTGGACGAGAAGTGCTTTGGAAAGGGCAGGTTTCGAAGTAAGTCCAAACGCATCTGATATAGAAATTAAAATTTCAGGCAGCCTAAAAGCACCGCTTTGGCACCTGAATTACAACGATACTACCTATAAAACTATTCAAGAATTATTAATTCAACTAAACACTCAATGACAATCATTTTTAGAAAATTTAGTCTTGTTGCACTAACGATTTTGACCGCTTCATTCAACCTATTTGCTCAAGAGGAAGGGCAAGTAAGAGACCTAGGTCGTGTTGTAGTAACAGGCAATAAGTTTGAAACACCCATTGAAAAATCAGGTAAAGTGATTTATAAAATTACTGCCGATGAAATTAGAAATTCACCTGGAAGAACAGTGGCCGATCTTTTGAATCAACTGCCCGGAATAAATATTGACGGGGCTTTTGGAACTCCTGGCACCAACCTAGATTATAATATTCGCGGAGGAAGAAACGCTCATACTTTGATATTAATTGATGGACTTCCTATCAACGATCCGTCTGGCATTGCAATGGATTATGATTTGAGATTGCTCAATGCACAGGCTGTTGAATACATCGAAGTACTGAAAGGTGCTGCGAGTACTTTGTACGGAACAGGGGCTGTGGCTGGTGTAATCAATATTAAGATGAAAGCCTCAACTTCCGAGGTACCAAAAGTGACTTTATCACAGTCCATTGGTTCGTTCAGTACTTCCAATACTAATGCCGATGTACAAGGAAAGGCAGGGAAACTCAGTTATTTAGCGGCTGGCGCTTTCGCCATCAGCGAAGGCATCTCAGCAGCACAAGACAATGACCCCGCCACCGATTTCGGTGATGACGGCTTTTACCGTTATTCGGGAAGAACAAAATTCGGCTATGACTTTTCTGAAGCCTTTAATTTAGGAGCGAACTTTTCATATGAAAAATTAAGATCAGATTACGATGATGGCGCTTTTGCCGATGCGGATAATGAATTCACGTTGAAGCAAACGAGCTTTGGCTTGAACCCAAAGTTTAAATACAACAAAGGAAACTTACAGTTGAAGTTCAACCATAATCAAATCAAAAGAGATTTCGTTTCTGCTTATCCTTCAAAAAGTGAAGGTGAAAACACGCAAGCCGATTTGACCAATGAGTACATATTTAGTAGCCGAATAAAAACCATTGTTGGGGTGCATTATCAGGGCTATAAGTTTGTCGCTGGTGATGAAGAGCCAGATGCGACCAATATTGACCCCTACTTCAATTTGGCTGTGGAGGCAACCGATGCACTCACTTTAAACGCAGGGGCTAGGCTCAATATCAATAGCGAATACGGCTCAAACTTCGTGTATAGCCTTAACCCTTCTTACTTATTCAACCTTGGTGGCGAAAGTAATTTGAAGGTTTTCGGTTCCTATTCTACAGCATTCATTTCACCTAGTTTATATCAATTATTTGCTCCATTCTATGGAAATACGGCATTGGAACCACAAGAAACCCAGTCGACTGAATTTGGGCTGTCGCTTTACCTTGGTAGAAATTTTACTGTAAATGCAGAATACTTTACGCGTAAAGAAGAAAACGCAATCGATTTCGTGTCTCGATTCGATAATGCAGGAAACTATGTGGGTGGAGGTTACGATAACGTGAGCGGAACAAGAGAAATCGAAGGTTTTGAGATTGACTTTCAGTGGCAAATTATTGAGCCACTTTCTTTCAGCGGAAATTTGGCCTCCTACCAATTTGGCAATCCGGCTCAATTTTATAGAATTCCCGACTTGAAATTTGGTTTCAATACGAATTATGCCATTACTTCGAACACGAATGTAGCGGTAAACTACACGCGCTTTGGCGAACGCGAAGCTGCCATTTTCTCTGATCCGTACTTGGTGAAACTCAAAGCCTATAACATGGTTGACCTATCGTTTTCGCACAAGGTATTGGACGGAGCAGTCATTTTTTCAGGAACGATCAATAATTTATTAGACGAAGACTTTGTAGGTGTTTATGGCTTCACCACTCGGCCGGCCAACTTTACGATTGGTGTAACAGGTACCTTCTAAGGATTTGAAAAACACCAAACCAAATCATAGCTGTTCTTTTCTTTGCTCTTGGAGTGGAAAAGGACAGCTATTTGGCTTTTATAGGACAATCTAAACTGAGCAGAAGATGAAGACCGAAAAAAAGGAGAAAGCAATTTTCAATTGGAGTGGAGGTAAAGACAGTGCTTTGTCTTTACATTATGTGCTTCAAGGAAATGCGTTTGAAGTAGTGACATTGATGACCAGTGTTAATGCTGAATTGGAAAGAATTTCCATGCATGGAGTTCACAAAGATTTGCTGAAACGCCAAGTCAAAGCCATTGGCCTGCCTATATCAATCCTGTCCATTCCTGGTGAAGTGACGATGCCAGAATATGATCACTTAATGTCAGAGAAGATGGAAGGCTTTAAAGCCCAAGGCATAACGCATTCTATTTTCGGTGATATTTTTCTGGAAGACTTAAAGGAATATAGAGAAAAGAGATTGGCTGAAGTGGGACTTAAAGGGCACTTTCCGTTATGGAAAAGAAACACGGCTGACTTAGTAAGAGAGTTCATTGACTTGGGCTTTAAAACCATGCTCGTTTCGGTAGATGGTAGTAAGCTCGATCAATCTTTTGCAGGCCAAATCATAGACCATGATTTGCTTAAAGAGCTACCGAAAAACGTAGACCCTTGTGGGGAAAATGGAGAGTTCCACAGCTTTGTTTTTGATGGCCCAATCTTCGATCATCCCGTGGCATTCGAAAAAGGAGAGGTTGTGCCAAAAGAATACACTTTGTCTGCCGAGACCAATGAAAAGGTAACTTACTGGTTTCAAGATTTGCTATAACGAATACATTCAAGATTTGTCGTGGCCAATACCATGCGTTGGAGATAAACGGAACATGTATGAGCCGATTCGGGTTAAGCACCTAAGCACTCCAAGATGAAAGCATTGAAGAAACTATTTGTGTTGGCCTTTTTTGTATTGGTTTCTTGTACCAATGACAAAGCAAGTTTTGAGGGCAATGGCCCAGCTCCAAATCATGAGACCTGGGATGAACTTCTAAAAGAGTATGTGAACGAAGAGGGCTTTATCGACTACAAAGGCATCATTTCTGAAAAAGACAAGTTTGAAAGTTATCTTGATTTGCTCAGCAATAATGCCCCAGCCGATAGTTGGAGTGAAGACGAAAAGCTGGCCTATTGGATCAATGTGTATAATGCGTTTACCGTAAAACTGATTATCGATAATTACCCTTTGGTGAGTATTAAAGACCTGAACCCAACATTGAGCGTTCCAACCGTGAACACGGTTTGGACGAAGGATTTTTTCACAATTGGAGGGGAAGACTTTAACTTGGATCGGGTAGAACATGATATTCTCCGGAAGGAATTTGCAGAACCCAGAATTCATTTTGCGATCAACTGTGCTTCATTTTCTTGTCCTGTTTTAAGGGCAGAAGCTTTTACAGCAAATAAGGTTGAAACGCAACTGGCGGAACAGGCAAGAGCCTTTATCAATGATCCGAATCGAAATAAAGTCACCAAAAACAAAGTAGAGCTGTCAAAGATTTTTAGCTGGTTTGGCGGAGACTTTAAAAAAGGGCAGAGCTTAATTCAATTCCTTAATAAGTATTCCAAAGTGAAGATTGACGAAAATGCGGAAGTCGATTTTATGGATTACCAATGGAGTTTGAATGATGCTTCAAGAAAGTAACTGCCCCAAAATTAAACCCCAAGCCTCTAAAACCGTCTGACGAATGCGATTATTAGCGTAAAAAAGAGGCTCATTTTGGATTAACTCAAAGAGACTGTCTATTGGCCTTTACGTTTAACCTTAGTTTTCTTATAATTGCTTTTCGTAAAGGGTCGTTACTTAATATATGCAGTATAAAGGCAAAGCTATTTTGGTTGTTCTTACCATGGGTATTCTTGTATCCTTGCTTTCACTATCTCCCTCAGAACCAAAAATTCCAGCCGAAAATAAGCCTGCAAAGCGGGCACTCACCAATAAAGATTCTGACATCCCTGCTTTAGAGGCCATAGACAAAATGGCTGAGCGACTTTTGACCAGCCTAAATTTAACGGGAGCTACAGTGGCAGTGGTGAAAAATGAAAAATTGGTATATGCCAAGGGCTTTGGCTATGCAGACAAAGACAATAAAATACCTGTTGAACCTTCTCATCTTTTCCGAATCGGAAGTGTTTCAAAGCTGGTGACTGCAACGGCCATATTAAAAATGGTAGACGATGGAAAAATTGGCTTAGATGATTTTGTTTTTGGAGATAATGGCATTCTCAAAGGAGCCAAGTACAAAGGAATTACCAACCGTAATGTTTATAAAATAAAGGTCAAGCACCTGCTTAACCATACTGCAGGTTGGAGTTTGATTACCTATGGCGACCCCATGTTTATTCCTGCTAAAATTCATAAAATGGATAAGGCAGCTTATCCAATAGATTTTGACGAAGTAATCAGTTTTGTAATTACACGCCACCTCCCTTATACGCCTGGCACGCATTACAATTACTCTAATTTTGGCTACTGTTTGCTAGGTAGAATTATAGAAGAAAAAACGGGTGAAAAATACGAAGACTGGGTGCAGAAAAACATTCTCAAGCCGAACGGTATCACCCATATGCAAATTGCCGGGAATTTTGAAAGTGACCGACTCAAGAACGAAGTAAAATATTACGACTACAGCCCAGACAATAAGCAATTGGCCTACACTGGTTCTGGTAAAATGGTAGACAAACCTTATGGTGCCGATGATGTGAAGATGCTTGCGCCTGCTGGCGGCTGGGTAGCCAATTCGGTAGACATGATGCGCCTTTTAGTGATGGTAGACGGCTATTCTAAACGTTACAAAGATATTTTAAGCAAAGACTCCATGAATAAAATGATCAAGGGAGTTGGAGGCGTAAATCAGCCTTTGGGCTGGCGTAGCGTAAGTGGTGAGCATTGGTGGCGCACTGGCACACTTTCAGGCACCTCAGCCTTACTTACCCGCGACCTGAATGGAGTTTCATGGGTGGTCATCTCAAACACTACACCGCGTAGAGGTAGCTTTTGGAGCACCAGCCGTTGGGCCATGCGGGAATCTTTCAAGCAAATCAAAAGCTGGCCTAGCACAGACTTGTTTGAGGTAAGCGAGTAGGCGTATTTTTCCAATTCAATATGTCCTAAGGAATCAATATATTTGAAATATGAAATCCTTGACTGAAATAAAGGCAGCCTTAGCAGAAAGAAAGACTTTTCTTTTCAAAAAGTACCCTATTCAGTCTTTGGCCATTTTTGGTTCTTTCGCTCGAAATGAACAAAATGATCATAGCGACCTCGATCTGGTCGTAGAATTCAATGATAAAATCGGTTCTGATTTTATCCTGTTAGCAGAAGAGCTAGAGAGTTATTTAGGCTTCAAAGTAGATCTTGTTTCCAGAAAAGGAATAAAAGATCGCTATTTTCAGAAGATCAAATCTGACTTGATATATGTCTAAGCGGGACAACTCGGCTCTTATTCAAGACATGCTGGAATCAGCAATGAAAATCATTAAGTATACAGAGGGATTGAGCTTTGATCAATTTGGCGCAGATGACAAAACAGTTGATGCTGTAATTCGGAATTTTGAGATTATAGGTGAGGCTGCAAATAGAATTGAAGACGACTTTAAATCATTAAATCCGCAAATTGAGTGGACAAAAATGCGCGGTTTTAGAAATCGAATTGTGCACGATTATTTTGGCATTGATTTAGAAATAGTCTGGTCAATAATCCAAGATGATATTGAAGAACTAGTCCATCAACTCAAACAGCTTAGTTGAAACACTTCTTCTTGAGTCCCCAATTAGACAAGCAATACCAATTCCTTACATTTTTATTTACTTCATCGTTTCAATGTTTATATTGAAGCTGATGAAAAGGTTATTCATTCTATCTCTTTTATTGTGTACGTCAGCTAGTGTGCTAGCGCAAGATATTCCCAAGGAATTACTGAAAACGTGGATGCCGATTATGACTCAAAACTATAAAGGAGATACGCTGGCTTACATAACCTCTAGTTCTATAACATTTTGGAGCTTTAATGAAAACAGAAATGGTTATTTAATTAGTCCTGGAACAACCGTGAAAAAGAACTTCACTTATACTATCGCAACATCTGATTCTCTCAACTTAAATATAGGTGGCTTGGAGGGAGTTTATGCCAAAATAGCTGAGTTGACCGATGATCGACTTGTAATGGTAATTGACTCTAACGAAGTAAATACCTTTATACCTGTTCCTTCTTTTCAAGACAAAACAAACTCAGGCGCTATTAAAGGCATGCTTTTCGGAAAAACTTGGACCTTTACGAGTGATCATCCCTACCCTCTAAAATATGATATACACTTTTTACCTTCCTTAGAAGACTCTTCTTTTGTTCTTAGTGAATATTACAATCAAACCTACTCGGCAAGACTTAATGGTCCTTTAGGTTTGGATAGAAGCTTTTGGGGTCTAGCAAACCATGGGGGAACCCCTATTCTATCAATACCTATGACAAATAGAACAGGAATGATTGATGAATTTCAGGCGTTATTGGTGAAAAATGTTGACCGGACAAAAATCACATTTGCTTATTGGTATAAGGGAGAAGAATTTGAGCTTACCGCCACAAAATGGAAAAAGAAAACTTCTAGGGTTCAAAGGAAGGATATTGAAAACCTCACACGTCAGCCTTGGAGAATTCAGGAGGAGGCAACCCCTTTACCAACAGACACAGTAGAATTTATAGGTTCGGTTGGTTTCAGTACTTACCTTCTGGATGAAGGAGAAGCTTATGTCAATGATAGCACATCGCTTATTTCTCAAGAAGATATTGATAACCATTCTCTCATTCTAAAATTTGACAAAACAGGAAAGTATAGAATATACCGCGAATCAAGAGTGTTAGATGAAGGGAAATGGAGCTTCCAATTCAATAACAGCATTATTTACCTAATTAGTGAGCGAGAAGAAATACTAACGGATGGTATTTTTGGTGGTTATATTAAAGTTCAAAAACTCACCAACAATAGATTCATTGTTAAGAGGGTTTTCAAGGCTAAACTCAATAAATATTTTTGGGATGAGGAAAGCCTCTGGGAAGTGTATAAACCTGTTCGATAAGCCTCAACCCTTGAACTTCATAAAATTTAAACCCTAAACTATTTTAACCTACCAACCCCTCAAAAGCCTTTTCCCATTTAGTAAAATTGAAGTTGGCGGTGGCTTTGTTCATCATGGCTTTGATTTCTGCATGATTTAATTGGCCAATGCTGCCTTCGTGGCTATGGTTTACACTGCGTTCGGGCTGAAACTCGCCTCTTTCAATGGCCATTCCGACTTGCTTGTACGCATCTCTGAATGGAACGCCTGAAAGCACCAAGCGATTTACTTCTTCTACCGTAAACAGGTAATTGTATTTCTCTTGCTGAATCAGTTGATCGTTAATCGTGATTTTCTCCAACATAAAATCAGCCATGAAAAGGCAGTCTTTCAAATCTTGAATGGCAGGAAAAATCACTTCCTTGATCAGCTGCATTTCGCGGTGATAACCCACAGGCAAATTGGTGGTCATTATGGCAATATCGTTCGGTGCAGCCTGTAGCTTATTGCATTTGCCACGCATCAGTTCGAAAACGTCAGGGTTCTTTTTATGCGGCATAATGCTGGAGCCTGTGGTCAGTTCATCGGGGAAACCGATAAAGCCGAAATCGGAGCCCATGTAGAGGCATACGTCCATGGCGAATTTGCCCAAAGTGGCTGCTACAGCCGCCATTCCAGTGGCCAATGAACGTTCGGCCTTGCCTCGACCCATCATGGCATAAACCACGTTATAATTCAGGTCTTCGAAGCCCAAAAGCTCCGTAGTCATTTTTCTATTTAGAGGAAAAGAAGAACCAAAGCCAGCGCCAGAACCCAGAGGGTTTTTGTTCACTACTTTATAAGCCGCTTCTAAAGCATATAGATCGTCCACCAAGCTTTCGCCATAAGCACCAAACCAAAGCCCGAAAGACGATGGCATGGCCACTTGCATGTGCGTATAGCCCGGCATTAAAGTGTTTTTGTGCTGGTCACTCAAGTGCATCAAGCGATCGAAAAGCTTATTCACGCCTTCCACCAAAGCCTTGATTTCAGAACGCATGAAAAGCTTCATGTCTACCAAAACTTGGTCGTTGCGCGAACGGCCACTATGGATTTTCTTTCCTACATCGCCCAGTCGTTCCGTAAGGATAAATTCCACTTGAGAATGAATGTCTTCCACGCCTTCTTCAATCGAAAAATCTCCTGCTTGAATGGACTTGAAAATATTTTTAAGCTCCACATGAATGGCTTCCTTTTCTCCTGCGGTGAGCAAGCCAATGCTGGCCAACATTTCGGTATGGGCCAAAGAACCCAACACATCATAAGGCGCCAAATGGATATCAAACTCCAGGTCGCGACCAACGGTAAATCGTTCTACAATTTCAGATACGCGGGTTTCTTTTTGCCAGAGTTTCATGTGTTTCTATTTTGGAGCGAAATTAGTAATTCAATATGAGTTACAGCATAAACTCGCTCAAGTCTTTGCTTTGTACCAAGCCCGATAGTCTTTCTTGCACCAATTCTTTGGTGACTAGCACCTTGGCATTATTCGGGATTTTCTCTGGAATATCGAAAAGGATATCGTTGAGCAATTTGCTCATTACCGTGTACAGACGTCTGGCGCCAATATTTTCTACTTCTTCGTTTACCTTGAAGGCAATATCCGCCAATTCCATTAAGGACTCATCGGTAAATTCTAAAGACACATCTTCAGAATTCATTAAAGCTTCGTACTGTTTTGTAAGGGCATTTTTTGGCTCTTTCAAAATGCGGTAGAAATCATCTCTCGTAAGGCTGTTCAACTCTACACGGATAGGGAAACGACCCTGCAACTCAGGAATCAAATCTGAAGGTTTCGCTACATGGAAAGCCCCAGCAGCAATAAACAGAATATGGTCAGTATTGATAATGCCGTGTTTGGTGTTTACAGAACTGCCTTCTACAATAGGTAAAAGATCGCGCTGCACACCCTCGCGACTTACATCGGGTCCGCCACCACCTTTTTTAGAACTGCCAGCTACTTTATCAATTTCATCGATAAAGATAATGCCCGTGTTTTCCGCTTTGCGAATGGCTTCTTCTTTCACTTCATCCATGTCGATGAGCTTGGCGCTTTCTTCATCCAATAGGATCTTTTTCGCTTCGCCAATGGTCACCTTGCGCTTTTTCGATTTCTTCGGCATCACATTGCTCAGCATGTCCTGAAGGTTCATCATGGAAACTTCGTCCATGCCGCCACCTACCATACCAACTCCTGCACCAGAAGAGGTAATATTGATTTCAATTTTGCGGTCGTCAATTTCGCCAGAGCGAATTTTCTCACGGAAACGCTCGCGGGTTCTTTCATTCAATTCCGCATCCGACATTTTATCGGGCTCTTCTCCGTTTTCAACCACAGTAGCCGAAGGACGCGTATTTTTGATCGGGGGAATCAATGCGTCAAGAATTACATCTTCAACGGCTTGTTCGGCCCTGCCTTTAACTTCTTCTTTTTTGGATTGGCGCACCAAGTTGACAGACTGTTCTACCAAGTCGCGTACCATGCTTTCCACATCGCGCCCAACGTAACCCACTTCCGTGAATTTAGAAGCTTCCACTTTAGTGAAAGGAGCGTCTGCAATTTTGGCCAGTCTTCGGGCAATTTCAGTTTTACCCACACCCGTTGCGCCTATCATCAAGATATTATTAGGCACAATTTCACGCTGCATTTCTTCCTTCACGTGCATTCTTCTCCAACGATTACGGAGTGCAATGGCCACGTTTTTCTTAGCGTCCGCTTGGCCAATAATGTATTTATCTAGTTCGGCAACAATCTGCCTTGGGGTTAAATATTGTGTGTCTAACATCTTAGTTCTTTTTCTTTACGATCCCACTCAAATTGGTGGTCAATTGTATGGTGTTGCTTCCTCCTGCCGAGTGATAAAGTGCTCTGGCATAAGAAAATTCAAATCTTTTTACTTTAAACATCAGCCCAAATGAAAAGCCTGCACCTCCCGAAGTGGCATCTTGTTTAAGCTCTTTTCTTAGTAAATGGTTATAACCAAAGCGCAATTGAAAATTGTCGCTCAAGAGTAATTCTGTACCGAAGACCAGTCTTCTAAACACCTCTTCACTAAAACCCGGTTCCTTTTCTGTAGCTCCAACGAGTGTATTGGCTTTTGGGTCGAAAAAAACTACATCAGAACGATTTAAATTTCGAGCCGTGAGGGAAAACCGAAAGGGCATAAACTCTGGTTTGTAAGTCACTCCTAACTGAACATCTAAGGGTAATTCGCTTTGATTGTCTTCCGTATAGTCGCTCAATAGCACGCCTAAATTTTTAACCGCTAAGCCCACGGTCAAATCTTTTTCTGGATGTTTGAAGGTGCCTCCAAAATCGATTAGCAACGCAGAAGCTTTATATGAGCCTAAATCGGAAGCAGCGATTTTCAAGGTAGAACCCGCTTGAAAAGGACCAAATGCCATAGAATGACTTAAGCCAAAAACGAATTCTGAAGCGTTGAAATCACCATTCAGAAAACCGTTTTCATCATAACTTTGAATGGTGCCGTAGTTTAGGTAAGTAAGGTTGGCTGCCCAAAGCCCAGCTTTTTCAATGTTTCGGGCATAGGAAACTGATGTTTGAGCAATGTCGGCAAAATAGCCCAGCCTGTCGATCACCAATTGGTTGTGCCAATCGCTATTCAGTAGTGCAGGATTAGAAGCTAACATGCCTGGGTCATTCCAACCAGAGGTAAGATTCACTCCCCCTAAAGCGGCTTGCCGAGTACTGTTTGGAAGGTTTAGAAATTCAAATGCCCTTTGCCCACCCAATTGGGCAGTCAATAGTTGGGGAATGAAAAGCCCAGCAACCAAAACAATACGGACAATTTGCTTCAATACTTCGGGATTAATTGGGGGAGAACCGAAGTTCTTCCCCTTAAAATAGTTTGAATTTTAGTCTTCTACTACTAGATCAATAGCATTGGCTACTTTTTGCTTCATTAATGCCAATTCTAATACCTCCTCGGCCGTTTCAACATAATGAATGTTGAGGCCTTTGGTGTAACGCTCGTCAATATCAAGAATGTCTTTCTCATTCTTTTTACTTAAAATCAATTCTTTGATTCCCGCTCTTCGTGCAGCAAGAATTTTCTCCTTGATACCACCAACTGGTAGCACTCTACCACGCAAAGTGATTTCGCCTGTCATCGCCAATTTGTTCTTCACCTTGCGCTGCGTAAATACCGAAGTAATGGCAGTAAGCATGGTGATTCCCGCAGAAGGGCCATCCTTGGGCACCGCACCCGCAGGCACGTGAATATGTAAATCGTATTTATCGAAAACACGGTAGTCAATATTGTATTTATGCGCTTCTGACTTGAGGTAAGAAAGCGCAGCTACGGCCGATTCTTTCATTACATCACCCAACTGACCCGAAAGCGTCAACTTGCCTTTGCCCCGGCTTAAATTGGTTTCGATGAAAAGAATTTCACCACCAACGGATGTCCAAGCCAAGCCAGTGACCACGCCAGCCAAGTCATTGTTATCGTAAGTTTCCTTATCGAAAACTGGGCCGCCAAGCACTTTTTCAATAAACTCAGCCGTCACTTTTTTAGGATACTCTTCTTCTAAAGCAATTGATTTAGCAGCACTTCGTACAACCGAACCAATTTTCCTTTCCAAGTTTCGAACCCCAGATTCACGGGTATATTCATCTACTATTTTCTGAATGGTCTTTTTATCGAAAACCAAGTCGGTAGACTTCAAGCCATGCTCTTCTTTTTGCTTCGGAACAAGGTGCCTTTTGGCAATCTCCATTTTCTCCTCAACCGTATAACCCGACACTTCAATGATCTCCATTCTGTCGCGCAATGCTGGCTGAATGGTGTCTAAGGAGTTGGCTGTGGCTACAAATAACACCTTAGAAAGGTCGTATTCAACTTCTAGGTAGTTGTCGGTAAACTCTGCGTTTTGCTCAGGGTCAAGCACCTCCAGCAAAGCTGAAGAGGGATCGCCACGGAAGTTAGAATTTACCTTATCTATTTCGTCCAGTACAAATACTGGGTTCGAAGTTTTCGATTTTTTAATGTTTTGGATCACTTTGCCCGGCATAGCACCCACGTAGGTTTTACGGTGTCCACGAATTTCGGCTTCATCATGAATTCCACCCAAAGACATTCTGACATACTGGCGGTTCAAGGCCTTGGCTATACTTTTTCCTAAAGAGGTTTTACCCACGCCCGGAGGGCCATAAAGGCAAAGAATTGGACCTTTTAAGTCATTTTTTAGCTTAAGTACGGCCAAGTATTCAAGAATTCTATCCTTTACTTTTTCTAAACCAAAATGATCTTTGTCCAGAATTTTCTTGGCGCGCTTGAGGTCTAAATTATCTTTTGAATATTCAGCCCAAGGCAAGTCAGTCATCAATTCGGCATAGTTCATGGTAATCGGATATTCCGCTGCCATTGGGTTCATCCGAAGGATTTTATCCAGCTCTTTGTTAAAGTGTATACCGACTTTTTCTGGCCAGTTTTTGCTTTCTCCCTTTTTACGAAGTGCTTCCACTTCACGCTCTGGGCCGTCTTCACCCAATTCGTCTTGCAATACTTTCATTTGCTGACGCAAGAAATAATCGCGTTGCTGCTGATCGATGTCAGAATGCACTCGGCTATGAATTTCATGCTTCAGTTCAAGCAACTGCACTTCTTTCAACATGTATTGAAGTAATGCCGTAGCCCTTTCAACACCATCGTTGATTTCTAAAAGCTTCTGTTTTTCCTTGGCTTCAGTGTTAATGTTGCTGCAAAGGAAATGAATCAAGAAGCTGGTTTTGTCTATGTTGTCCAAGGCCACTTGCGCCTCCTTCGGAATCTCAGGGTTGAGCGACATAATCTTATTGGCCGCATCCCTCACCGATTGTATCAGTGCTTTTACTTCCTTGCTCAGTCTTTTTGGAAAGTTTTCGGACAAATACTTCACCTTGGCTTTCATATAAGGCGCATCGGCAGTGTATTCCTCTACTTCGAACCTGCTTTTCCCTTGAATAATGATGGTGGTATTTCCATCAGGCAGCACCAACATTTTCACAATCTTGGCGACTGTTCCTACCCTGAAAAGATCCTTTTGTGTAGGGTCGTCTACCTTTGGGTTTTCTTGGGCAAGTACCCCAACAAGACGGTTTCCCTTATATGCATTCTTCACCACTTTGATGGATTTTTGGCGACCTACAGTGATGGGGATCAGCACCCCAGGAAATAATACTGTATTACGTACCGCCAAAATCGGTAATTCATCTGGTTGGTTGGCTTCGTTTAACTCCTCGTCATCTTCACCACCAATTACTTGAATAAGATCTCCAGCTTCATCGTCATCGATATCGCTAGCCATCATGGATCCGAACATTTGGTTATTAATTTTCATATATAAAGTGCCAGAATGACACGTTTGTGCTTAAATAAATTTGGACGTCCTAAATTGCAAGCCCTGTGCCAAAGAGCAATGTGTCATGAACGGTTTTTTAATTGTGGCGAAATACACGTTATTTGGTACATCTTTTGCCAAAAAAGATACTAAAACACTTGAAAGATATGAGACCGATATTCCTCATTGCGGTCGTACTGATATGCTGTAGCTCTACAGTACATGGGCAGTTTTTCAAAAAGAAGGAAGACAACAAGAAAACCGAGCTTTTAGAATTGAATTCTGATTCGGTATCAGTTGAAATTACAGACATCATCTTCAGGAATATAAACAAGGTTGGGCTTTACACCAACGATAAGCAACTTAAAAGAATAGACAAATTAGATAAGGAGAAGAATTGGAAGGAATTGTATCCTGAGCTGAAGGACTATGTGTCCAACTTTGGGATTGAGAACTTCGCTTATCAAACCTATTACCTCTGGAAGTTGGCGAAACTGACTGAAGTTTTAGGAACCGTAGATCAGGCCAGGCCGCTTTACAACCTTGTATTGAAACATCACCGAAGAGGGCTTCCTATTGAAGATATACTCGCCCGATACGATTCCATCAACCCTAATAAGAAAGAGTATTATGTTCCATTGGAATACTATTACGAGCTGGTGGAATACCGAAGAAAAGTGGATACACTCCTTCCACCGCGCGGTGTGCTCACCACCATGGGCAATCAAATCAATTCTTTATTTGAGGACTATGCGCCAAGCGTGGCCAAAGGCGATGAGATTTTACTGCTTACTTCCAAAAGAAATGCGCGCAATGTGGGCATTAAAGTAATCAGTAATGAGGATATTTTTATTGCTCAGAGTACTGGAAATGGCTGGGGCGAAGCCAAACCCTTTGACGCTATTAACAGCGAATACAACGAAGGTTCGGCAGCGATGACCAAGGATGGAAACACGATTTTCTTTTCGCGTTGCGCTGCGCCCGATAGTTTTGGCAATTGCGATTTATACACTTCTGTTTTTCAGGGCGACAGCCTTTGGACGGAGCCCAAAAACATGGGGGAATTGATTAACTCAAAGGGTTGGGATTCGCACCCTACACTTTCGCCTACGGAAGACACACTCTATTTTTCATCTGACAGACAAGGTGGTTTTGGTTTGGCAGACCTGTACTACACTTTTAAAAATGCCCAGAATGAATGGGGCCAGCCTCAGAATTTAGGACCCATTGTGAATACGCGTCAGAACGAAGTAAGTCCTTTTTATCACCCAGAACACAGCGTGCTTTACTTTAGCAGCAATGGGCACTTGTTGAATTTCGGAGATTACGACATCTACAAAACTTATAAAGAAGGAATCAACTTTTCGGAACCGATCAATATTGGTCCTTTAGTGAACGGGCCAGGAACGGAGTTTTACTTTACGATTGACAAGGCCTCGAAAGATATTTTTTACTCGCGCTCAGAGGAAAAGAGCATGAAGAACCTAGACCTCTTTTCTTTTCCCTTACCCATGGGTGGGCAACCTTTGGCCACCACCCGCTTTATGGGTCGAATACAAAGCGTGACAGGGAAGATCCCCCAAAACATGGTAGTGTCGATTATTGATTTGGACGATGGCGTGGAAGTGGCCCCAAAATTCGCCAGAGAAGATGGCACTTTTGAGTTCGATTTGATCAACCAAAGAAATTATTTGGTGGTAATTCAAGGAGATGATTTTTTCCGCTTAGAAAAGATGTTTTTTCTGGATGGCGACACCGAATATGAAGGCATTGTGGAGCGCGTGGCCAGTAAAATTGAATTTGCCTCTTTAGAGTTTGAAAATGGAAAATCAGACATTCTCCCCAACATGGAAAGTGACCTGAAGAAAGTGGTTGACTTTTTAATTGATCATCCCTCATTTAAATTGAATGTATCTGGCCATACCGACTCCAGTGGCGATGCGCTATTGAACTTGGCCCTTTCACAAGAAAGGGCCCGATCGATTAAGACTTGGATTGTGGATGGCGGAGTAGGTGCCGAACGCATTAATGCCATTGGTTACGGAAGCCAAAGACCGATTGTTAAAGAGGAAAAAACGGATGAAGACCGAGCAGTGAACCGCAGGGTAGAGTTTGAAATTTATAGAGAGGCTCAAGAGGAGGACGGGAATTAGAGAGGCTTAATACATTAGCACAGTGGGTTATCGGTTTGAAACCGCCTTTAAGGCATCCTCGATACAATCGAGGATGAGTGGGGCTGTTACTTCATCTAAATTAGACTTGATCCATTTTGTATCTGAACAGGTTTTGCCAAAAATGGACACAAAAAAAGGTGCCTTTTCAAGCACCTTCTTTATTGAAATTGTTTTTAGTGATCATTTACATTCTTACTATTAATTCATCTTTCAGCCATTGAAAGGCTTCCTGTTGATTATATGCTATCTCTGGTCTTAATAAAGCCTCCATGTCTCCTGTAAAGTTTGGATCATTTTCTTTAGCCTCTATGTTCAGTAAAAACTCCTTTTGGCTCGGAGCCTTTTTCTCAGTGCCAGACTCTATATACTGTCGAAAACACTCAAGAATTTCATCAATATTGATGTCCATACTCCGCCTAGCATAATCTAAATCAAACAAGTCACGCCCTTTACTTCTTTGGTACAATGCCCTGAGTTTGGTGCCGAGCAATTCATTTATGCTATAAGTCCTTATTTCACAACTCCCTTCATACCATTCGCTATGTACTTTATAAGGGAAGTCCACCCAATCCAATACGTTGAAATGTTCCCGACAATTGATTTCTAATTTCAATCGCATTCGTATTGCTTCATACTCAGAAGTAAATCGATACAGTGCCTTAATACCATGCCCTCTATTTTGCGTTTTTCTGTCTTCCTCAAAGAAGGTGATCACCTCCCCAAGTCTTTCCATGATTGGTTTGATGGGGCCCTGCTTAATTTGCACCAAGTCAATATCTTCTGAATATCGCAGAGCTGGATTGAGATAGAGTTTATGCAAGGCTGTACCTCCTCTAAATGCTAGGTGTTCCCTGAGAAAGTCATCAGAGAAAATTTCCACCAATGTCCTGCTGATCACTAAGTCTTGCTCTACTTGAGAAAACTCTTTCCACGGGGCATGTTCCTGCCATTTTGCTATGTAAGGTTTTGCAATCATTTATGAGACAAAGTTTTATGCAGGGGATTACAAATCACTCTCCAGTTTAATGTTTACATCTATTTTCCATTTGTTATCAACTGCTCCGGGCTTTTGGGTTTTCTTGGGACTCAATAATACTGGAAAGTAGGGCTGTTCTTTTAGCTTTTCATAGATGATGTCGGCTAAAACATTTTCTCCCATCAGCTCCTCTAGTAAAAAACCTGTTCTTTGAAGTGTACTCTTATGAGTGTACCAAGAGATAAGTCCTTTTAAGTCTACCTCATTCATTTCTTCCGTGAGTTCTTCTAAAGAAGCCAACATGCGATTGAGTCCACCAATTTTCGTGTGGTGATGGATCAGATCGATAAAAGTGAGAGTGGGGGAGGATATCTTATACTCTCCGGCATCCGACTTCTTCATTTCAATATTGCTGCTTGGCCAAGTACCCGTAGTTAAGAACTGAATATCAAAGCTTTTCTTTTTAATGGTATTGAGTTTGGGAGTTTCTATAATTAGATAATCCCGTTGTGACTGCTGATGGCTAGCTCCGTGAATTTTTGCAGCGGCATATAGCCCAACATAGTATTTCCGATTAAGATATTTGAATAGCTTTTCAGCATACAGTTGAATAGGAAGTTTTTCTGATGAGGAGTACCTAGGTGGTATAATTAGATAAAATCCTTTTCGAAGGTTTAGAATTTCATTTTTCTCTACCAGTCTTCGTAACTCAAATTTTAAAGAAGTTTCTGTTCCTATTGTTTTGCTTCCTATCTCTTCCAGTGAGAAGGAGTACTCCTCATGGGAGGACAAATATGTGATATATTCTTTTGCGTTCAGCTTAGTAATATTTCGAGAAAGGTAGTGAAAAAAGCTACTAACCTCGAATTAATACTATGATAATTGTTGTGTGGGGTAGCTCTTTTGGTTTCTTTTGAGGGGGATACGTGACAGCATGAAATCAAGCACTCCTTTTTAAAGCTGATCCTTTAATAAAAGCTTGTCTCATTGTTCAGGTTTCTCCTATGGGTAGAAACAAAAGAAGGTGCCTTTTCAAGCACCTTCTTCAATAAAATTTTTGGTTCAGTTTAAATTCCGAAAAGCTTTAGAATATCATTTCCGAATACAAATACCATCAGTAAAAGAAGAATGATCATCCCCACTTTTTGGGCATTTTCAAGGAATCTGTCTGAAGGCGCTTTGCCCGATACCATCTCGAAGAGTAAGAACATTACATGTCCGCCATCCAATGCTGGAATCGGCAATAGGTTCATAAAGGCCAATACCATAGAAATAAAGCCTGTGATTCCCCAGAAAGCATTCCAGTCCCAAGTTTTAGGGAACATGTTGACGATGCCGATTGGGCCACTCATATTTCTAGCAGACATTTCGCCATTGAACTTGAACATTTTGCCCATGGCCTTGGCATTAAGAATTACGGCACTAAATGCTTTAGAGGTGCCTCTTGGAATGGCTTCGGCCAAAGTGTATTCGTCTATTTCGAAAGGAGATGACAATGCAATGCCTATTTGAGTCTCCTCATTAACATCAAGGTTTAGCGTCATTTCTTGACCATTTCTCTCGATTAAAAAGGCAACATTTTGCCCAGCATAGTTTGCCATTTCAGACCTCAATTGGTCAAAATACTGAACTTCAACGCCATTGGCTTTTAAAATTCTGTCGCCTTCCTGTAATGGAATATCAAATCCTTTTTGCAAACCGCCTACTATTGAAGGCTGCCTTGGCTCTAAGAATTTCAACTGGAAGTCTTCATCACTCAAGTTGTTCAAAAAGCCTTTTGGAATTGGAATATCAAGTTGCTGTCCGTTACGGTCAACGGTCCAGTAGCCATCGGTGGTGAGCAAAGTTGTTCCGCTGGCGATGTCGCCAAAACGGTCATAATCGGCACCGTTGACCTTGATGACCTTATCACCCGTTTGGAAACCTACTTCTTGAGCAATTTCTCCAGCCACTACACCGTAATCTTTTGTGAACTTGGCAGGAATATAAGCTTCGCCTTGATTGTAAGTAAGAATGACAAAGGCAATAATACCGGCAACTACGTTCACGATAATACCACCCAGCATCACGATTAAGCGCTGCCAAGCTGGTTTAGAACGAAACTCCCATGGCTGAGGCTCTTGTTTCATTTGCTCTTTATCCATGGACTCATCGATCATCCCAGATATTTTAACAAAGCCACCCAATGGAATAGCACCTAAACCGTATTCTGTATCTCCTTTTTTGAAACTGAATATTTTTGGTGGAAAGCCAATGAAGAATTTCTCCACTTTCATTCCAAAGAAACGAGCGGCAAGCATGTGGCCTGCTTCGTGAATTCCTACCAGAATTGATAGGGCCAGCAATAGCTGAGCAATCTGTACTATAGTTTCCATTAATTAAATTATGTGTTCAAATGCTATTTTTCTCGTCTCCTCATCGGTAAAGACATAGTCCTCATACGTTGGCTTTTTAACAAAAGATACCTTTTGCATACAAGCTTCAACTACATCGGACATTCCTAGGAAGCTGATTTCATCTTTAAGGAATTTTTCTACTGCCACTTCATTGGCAGCATTTAATATACAAGACATGTTTCCGCCTTGTTTAAGGGCTTCAAATGCCAGCGCCAAGTTACGGAAAGTCTTTGTATCAGCCTGCTCAAAAGTAAGGGCAGGATAATTCAAAAAATCGAATCTTGGGAAGTTCGTTTTGATTCTTTCAGGATAAGTCATGGCAAACTGAATGGGCAGTTTCATGTCTGGCAAACCCATTTGCGCTTTCATGCTGCCGTCTTCAAACTGCACAATCGAATGAATAATGGATTGCGGATGCACAATGACTTCTATCTGCTCTTGCTTTAGGTTGAAGAGCCACTTGGCTTCAATTACCTCAAGCCCTTTGTTCATCAATGAAGCAGAATCGATTGTGATTTTTGCGCCCATGTCCCAATTTGGGTGTTTCAAGGCTTGTGCTTTCGTTACCGTTTTAAGGAAGTTGGTGTCTTTTCCTCGGAATGGTCCACCGGAAGCGGTGAGAATGATTTTTTCGATTGGGTTGTGAAATTCTCCCACCAAGCATTGGAAAATAGCCGAATGCTCGGAGTCTACTGGGTAAATATTCACCCCATATTGTTCGGCCAAGGCGGTCACCAGTTCACCCGCCACCACCATGGTTTCTTTATTGGCCAAGGCAATAGGCTTTCCACTTTCAATGGCTTTGATGGTAGGTTTTAACCCCGCATAGCCCACCAAAGCGGTAAGCACCAAATCAATGGAGTCCATTTGCACGACAGAGGACAGTGCGTTTTCGCCAGCGTACACCTTTATGTCAAGGCGATCTAAAGCGTCAAAAACTTTATCGTAATGATTCTCATTGCCAATGACTACCGCATTCGGTTTGAAGGCAATGGCCTGTTCAATCAGTAAATGGCAGTTGTTTTGTGCGGTAAGCACTTCCACCTGAAAACGGTCTGGGTTGGCTTGAATTACCTCTAAGGCTTGCGTGCCGATAGAGCCAGTTGAGCCCAAAATGGCAATGTGCTTCTTTTTAATTTCTTCCACGTATTGCTTAACTATTTCAGATAATGTAAAAGTGCATCTGCAAGTTTACGGTCGTTTGAAAGGCGAGGTACTTTATTTTGCCCACCTAACTTGCCCTGCGATTTCATGTAATTTCTGAAAGCATCGCGCGACAATGATTTTACTTCCAGATTTTTTAGAATGCTCCCCGAAATTAAATCATCGTAGTAAGAATTCAGTTTTCGAAGCTGCAAATTTAGGTCTTTTTCAAAGGCCTCCAAATCAGAAGGTTCATTGGCAAATTCTATGTACCACTCGTGCAGTGGTAAACCGCTTTTTGGAGATACGTTAGGCGCTACTGTAAACTCCACTAATTCAGTTCCTGGCTGTTGTTCAACCGCATATTGCATGGCTTTTTCTACCTCTTCTCCAATCACATGTTCGCCAAAGGCAGAGATAAAATGTTTGATTCGACCCGACACCACAATGCGATAAGGATCTTTCGACACAAACTTTATGGTATCGCCAATGGAATAACCCCAAAGTCCAGCATTGTTATTGATAATGAGTGCGTAGTTTTTATCCAGCTCTACATCGTCAATGGAAAGACGGGTTGGGTTTTCGTTAAAATATTCATCGGCTGGAACAAACTCGAAGAAGATGCCGCTATTTAACAGCAGCAATAAGCCTTTTTCCTTTTGAGAATCCTGATAAGCAATAAAGCCTTCGGAAGCAGGGTATAGCTCAATGCTATCCACTTCTTTCCCAATCGTTTCGAACAACTTTTGGCGGTAAGGTTCAAAGTTTACTCCACCATAAATAAAGAGGTCGAATTCAGGGAAAATGTCTTTTATTTTCTTTCCAGTTCTGGCCTGAATTCGGTCGAAATACATTTGTACCCAAGGTGGAATGCCGGAGATTAAGCTCATGGGCTGATCAAGTGTTTCGTCAATAATGGCGTCCAATTTCTGTTCCCAATCTTCAATGCAATTGGTTTCGTAGCTCGGCATTTGATTACTACGCAAATAGCTTGGTACGTGGTGGTTCACAATTCCTGAAAGTCGCCCTGTATTGATTCCTGCAGTTTTATAGGTTTCTGGGCTACCCGATAAAAAGATCAGCTTGTTGTCTAGAAACTTCGATTTACCCGTTTCGGCCACATAGCTCAATATCGCATCTCGTGCGCTGCCAATATGGTTGGGAATGGAGTCTTTTGTAATAGGAATGTACTTGGTGCCCGAAGTGGTGCCTGAGGTTTTCGCAAAGTAGGCAGGCTTGCCCGGCCAAAGTACATCAGCTTCGCCCTGAAGAATTTTTTCTACATAAGGCTTGAGCTCTTCGTAGTCTCGAATGGGTACATTTTTCTTAAAATCATCATAGGTTTTGATGCTTTCAAAATTATGGTCTTTACCAAAAACCGTTTGGCTTGCAGCTTTGATGTTTTGCTTAAAAACTTTGGCCTGAGAAGCGCTCGGATTCATTGACCACCTACGCTGTTGCGCTGCCATGTAGGCTGCCAAAGGTTTGCTAAGTATTGACCGTATTCCCATAAGAGGCAAAGATATGTTTTTTGGAATGCTGAAACACCGAAATCTAATAATCTCGATAGAATCTGTTTTGGCTTTTAACCTTAATTAACAATGGACAGATTATCAACAATTGTTGTGTTACGTATGTTTGAATAGTGTAAAGAGAATTCAGCCTGAATTACATTCTGCTCTCTTACATTTTTCGAATTTAGATAAAATAAATATTTAGGATACAGATATGAAAAGCGCAGCAAAGATGATTCTTCTGGCTTTTGTGGCCGGACTGGCCGGAGCCTTTGTTTTCCAACAATACTTGAGCCCAGCTCAAGTAAATGAAATTATAAGAGAAGTGCCCGCCAATTTCAGGCAGGCGAGCTATACCGATGATCGGTCGAATGACGAAATGACGAGTCGGCCATTTGAAGCGCCAGCAGACTTTAGAACGGCTGCCGATAAATCTATTCGTAGTGTAGTCTACATTAAGAACTTACAGCGCAACAGAAGGAGTATGTCATTTTATGATTACATCTATGGGCGTGAGGGGGCTGGTTCCGAAGTGGCCATTGGCTCTGGTTCGGGAGTGATCTATTCCGAGGATGGATACATCATTACGAACAATCACGTGATTCAAGGAGCGGATGAAATTGAGGTAATGCACGAAAAAAGAACTTATCGTGCAACTTTGGTAGGTACCGACCCTAACCTTGATCTAGCAGTATTGAAAATTGAGGCGAAAGACTTACCAGCAGTTGAAATTGGTAAGAGTTCCGATGTAAGAATTGGAGATTGGGTATTGGCCGTGGGCAATCCCTTTAATTTAACTTCTACTGTAACGGCTGGAATCGTAAGTGCAATTGGTAGTGAAACGGCTGCCTTAAGAGAGAACTTCCCTCTAGAACTTTATATCCAAACCGATGCCGCCATTAACCCCGGAAACAGCGGTGGTGCATTGGTCAATACCGATGGTGAATTGGTTGGCATCAACTCTTCTATTATTTCAAAAACAGGTTCTTATGCAGGCTATGGTTTTGCCGTGCCTTCAGACATTGTGGTGAAAGCGGTGGAGGATTTGAAGAAATATAAATATGTGCAAAAAGCATATACAGGTGCCGATGTAGCTGAAATCAATGAAGAACTAGCGAAACGTGAAAATCTAAAAGATCTAAAAGGGGTATTTATTCAGTCCATTAAAAGGGAAAGCGCAGCAGATATGGCTGGACTTGAGGCTGGCGATGTGATCCTTAGTTTGAATGGAAAGCATATCAATAGCAAGTCTACTTTTGATGAGTTGCTCACTTATATGTCGCCAGGCGACAAGGTATTGGTGGAGTACAGAAGAAACCAACGAGTGGGGGAAACCTACGTAACTTTAGAGAATGTTTTGGGGAATACGGACATCCTAGATAGCCAATCTGGACTCAGTGAAGAAGACATTCATTTCTCTGATTTTTTGGGGGCCGAAATGAGAAAACTCACCCAAGTGGAACTAGAAAAGAATGGTTTGAAATATGGAGTGAAGGTGACCAAAATCAACAAGGACACTGGTTTTATGAGAAAGCTCAGCGATATTAAAGAAGGAGATATCATTGTAGCCATTAATCAAAAATGGGCGGGCGACCCAACAGCAGTTGCCAATTATCTAGAACGTTATTCAGGAAGAATTCAATTGGATATTCTCGATGCTAAAGGAAAACAGAATACACTGAGGTATAGATTTCAGTAATAGTGCAATTGAAGAGGTAATAAAAAAGGGGCTTTAAGCCCCTTTTTTATTACACTGATTTCATTCTCATTTTCTTTTTAAGCTCGTCCATGCTATGACAGAACTTATTGTCAATCTCAATCATATCGCTGACAGATTGCACCGCGTGAATTACGGTAGAGTGATCACGGCCACCAAAATGGTAACCAATAGATTTTAATGAGTGGTTTGTATATTCTTTGCACAAGTACATCGCTACTTGTCGTGCAATTACAATTTCTTTCTTTCGGGTTTTATCCTTCAAGTCTTCCACACTAATTTGGAAGTATTCACCTACAGATTTTTGGATATAATCAACGCCCACTTCCGACTCAATGTCGTGCACGATGTTTTTCAGTGTTTGCTTGGCCAGTTCTAGATTGATTTCTGCTTTGTTTAGTGTTGCATGAGCAATTAGGGAAATCAAAACGCCCTCTAATTCACGCACGTTTGTATCAACACTGTAGGCCAAATATTCCACTACGTCATCAGGAATATAGATTCCGTCCGATTCCATTTTTCTGGAGATAATGGCAATTCTGGTTTCAAAATCAGGCATCTGCAAATCTGCCGTAAGCCCCCATTTGAATCTAGAAAGCAATCGGTCCTGCAAGCCTTTCAAATCTCTTGGTGGCCTATCGCTCGACATAATGATTTGCTTACCGCTTTGGTGTAAATGATTAAAAATATGGAAGAACATTTCCTGTGTTTTCTCTTTGCCCGAGAAAAACTGCACATCATCTATAATCAAAGTATCTACTTGTAGGTAGAAGTTGGTAAAGCTCTGAATGCTGTTGTTCTTAATCGCATCCGTAAACTGAGTAGTAAATTTTTCAGAAGACACATAAAGCACAAAATGCTTTTTATCATCTCTTCTAATTTTATTTCCAATGGATTGAATCAGGTGAGTTTTCCCCAAACCCACACCACCGTAAACCATCAATGGATTAAAAGAAGTAACGCCCGGCTTTTCGGCTACAGCGATACCGGCAGATCTTGCCAAACGGTTACAGTCTCCTTCAATATAGTTTTCGAAATCGTAATTTGGGTTGAGGTTTGAGTGTCTAAACTCTTCCTCAACAGAGGGCATATCAAAGGGGCTATGAATTTTTGCCGGCTTGTCTTGCTCCCATTTATTCTTTGGTGTCTGGTTTGGCAGTGTAACAGAATAAGCTTGATTCTGCGCACTTCCACTGTCCACAATCACAGAATATTCAAGGCGACCATGAGGGCCAAGTTCTGCATGAATCACTTGCCTTAACAGCTGCACATAGTGTTCTTCTAAATACTCGTAGAAAAACTGGCTAGGTACCTGAATGGTGAGAATGCCTTCATTCAGTTTAAGCGGGACGATAGGCTCAAACCAAGTTTTAAAACTTTGGTCGCCCACCTGACTCCTAATGAATCGGAGACAGTCTTCCCAAACCGATACGCAATCTTTTACCATTAATTGATTATGCAAATTGGATAAAAAATCCCCAAGTGATTTTTGGGGGACGACAAAAATGATAAAAATAAGACGAACATGAAAGGCGAATTCGCAAGAGAGGCGAAAATAATTTCGCTGCTAAAACTCGCTGCCTCAGCTATATGCCTCATTACCTGTTAAATGGCACATGGATGTTCAAAATTCAGTTTATAAAGGCGAATTTCACTTTAAATCAGCATGGCGATTTGAAATCCCTTATTTTCGTGTCAATAAATTGATGGAGTATGGAGCAAAGACTTTTCGATGACTTTAAAAAGCCAGCATCCACGGCTTGGCAGAACCAAATCATTAAAGAACTGAAGGGCAAACCTATTGAAGAACTCAATTGGGAAATTGCAGGGGCAGAAGGAAAACCTTTTTATACCCAAGAAGATTTACCAAGTCCTTTACCACAATTACAAATTCCCAATCATCAGTCTGAAGCTTTTGGGATAAGAAATTGGGTCAACTACCAAGTGATTGAAGTGAGTTCAGAAAAAGAGGCCAATGAAAAGGCACTTTTGGCCTTGAATAGTGGTGCTACAGGAATCTTATTTCAGCTGAAAACAGTTCCAAACTTTGATTTGCTCCTCAAAGATATACTGATCCATTATTGCCATGTAAGTTTTAAAATAGAACAGGAAGCCCAATCATTGGTAAGTGCCTATGAAGCTTATGTTAAAGCAAAGGGAATTGATGAAAAGGAGGTCAGGGGCTTTCTCCGTTCCCATGAGGAGTCTTTTTTAAGTAAACTGCCCAATTTCAGGTTTTTCATTTCAGAAGAGAAAAACGACAATGTCAATCTAGGCTTGGCTGTTCTTCTTGCCAAAACCATCGATCTTGTGGATGCCAGTACGACCACAATTGAAGAGGTTCAGGCTTGGTTTAAGCGAATACAGTTTAACCTCAATGTAGGTGAATCCTATTTTTTGGAGATCACCCGTCATCGTGCATTGCGCATTTTGGTTGGACAGCTGGCCAATTCATATGGTTTTGAATTAGCATTGAATGACATTCAAATCGCTTCAAGTTCTGGCCAATGGAATGAACCCACCAAGGATGAGTATAATTACTTGCTTCGCGCAACAACGGAAGCCATGACCGCCATTATCGGAGGAACAAACGCTGTGATCATTCAACCTTTCCATCATTTGTTCCCGAAAAACCCAGCCCAAGGCGAGCGCATTGCTAGAAACATTTCTACAATTCTTAAAGACGAATCGTATTTGGACAAGACCCTCGATCCCTCTGCTGGATCCTATTATATAGAATCACTGACCGCCCAATTGGTGGAGAAAACCTGGGCGACTCTTCAACAAATAGAAGCAAAAGGAGGGTTGAAAAACCTTTCTGAAAATGACATTAACGCTTTAGCCCTTTAAACCGAAATTATGAGACCGACATTAAAACCACTCAACATCTCGGCTGAAAGTACACCAACTAAGGCTGCTGAAAATTGGACTACTGCAGAAGGAATTGAAGTGCCTTCAACGATCTCCTTTTCCGAAATTAAAGATGCCGAGCATTTAAAGTTTGAGGCAGGAATACCTCCTTACCTACGCGGGCCCTATGCTTCAATGTACACTCAACGCCCTTGGACGATCCGCCAATATGCGGGTTTTTCTACGGCCGAAGAATCAAATGCTTTTTACCGAAGAAATTTAGCCGCAGGGCAAAAAGGATTGTCCGTTGCTTTTGATTTAGCCACCCACAGAGGTTATGATTCCGATCATCCACGCGTGGTGGGCGATGTGGGTAAAGCAGGTGTAGCCATTGATTCCATCTTGGACATGAAGCTGCTTTTCGATCAAATTCCGCTCGATAAAATGTCGGTTTCGATGACCATGAATGGTGCGGTTTTGCCCATTATGGCATTCTACATTGCGGCAGCAGAAGAACAAGGTGTAGCGAAAGAAGAACTGAGTGGAACCATTCAGAATGACATTCTGAAAGAATTTATGGTGCGGAATACTTATATCTATCCGCCCTTGCCTTCCATGAAAATCATTGGCGATATTTTCGAGTATTCGTCCAACAACATGCCCCGATTTAACTCTATTAGTATATCGGGCTACCACATGCACGAAGCCGGTGCACCAGCGCATATTGAATTGGCTTATACTTTGGCTGATGGTTTGGAATACATCCGCACAGGTATTAACGCGGGCATGGACATTGATACCTTCGCCCCACGCCTTTCTTTTTTCTGGGGAATTGGCATGAACCACTTTATGGAAATTGCCAAAATGCGTGCGGGTCGTTTGCTTTGGTCTAAAATCGTAAAACAGTTCAATCCAAAGAACGAAAAGTCGATGGCGCTAAGAACGCACAGCCAAACTTCCGGCTGGAGTTTAGCGGCACAAGACCCCTTCAATAACGTTACTAGAACTTGTGTGGAAGCCATGGCTGCCGTGCTTGGTCATACGCAATCACTACACACCAACGCCTTAGACGAGGCCATTGCCCTGCCTACTGACTTCTCGGCCAAAATTGCCAGAAACACACAAATCTACCTACAGCAAGAAACCGACATTACCAACGTGGTTGATCCATGGGGAGGTTCTTATTATGTGGAATACCTTACCGAAGAGTTGGTAAAAAAGGCTTGGGAGCTGATTGAAGAAGTGGAGGAGCTAGGCGGAATGGCCAAAGCTATTGAGCAGGGCCTTCCGAAGATGAAAATTGAAGAAGCCGCTGCCCGTAAACAGGCCCGAATTGATTCTGGAAAAGACATTATTGTAGGTGTAAACCAATACAAAGTGGACGAGGCCTTAGATTTCGATTTGCTGGAAGTTGACAATGCTTCGGTAAGGAAATCACAATTGGAAAGACTGGCCTTTTTGAAAGCCAACAGAGATACTGCAAAAGTGGAAGCAAGCTTGAAAGCATTAGAAGATGCCGCTCGTTCTGGCGAAGGTAATTTGCTCGAACTGGCGGTGGATGCCGCTAGGCTAAGGGCTTCTTTGGGTGAGATTTCTACCGCATTGGAAAATGTTTTTGGAAGACACAAAGCTGTGATCAGATCAATTTCTGGTGTATATTCAAACGAAGTGAAAGACAACGAAGACTTTAAAAAGGCCAGAGAGCTGGCCGATAAGTTTGCCGAAATGGACGGTCGAAGACCACGAATTATGGTGGCGAAAATGGGGCAAGATGGCCACGACCGTGGTGCTAAAGTAATCGCAACCAGCTTTGCGGATTTAGGTTTTGATGTGGACATAGGGCCACTTTTTCAAACCCCAGAAGAGACGGCATTACAAGCAGCCGAAAACGATGTGCATATGATTGGCGCTTCCAGCTTGGCTGCAGGACATAAAACCTTAATTCCACAACTTATTGCCGAATTAAAGCGTCTAGGCCGTGAAGATATTATGGTCATTGCAGGTGGTGTAATTCCTCCAGCCGATTACGATTTTCTGAGAGAAGCTGGAGCTGCGGCCATTTTTGGTCCAGGGACAGTAATTGCAAAAGCGGCTCAGGAAATTCTTCTGAAGTTGATGGAAGAATAAGCTGTTGGAAAAAAAAGGATTAAAGATTTTAACCAGAACTAAATATCAGATTTCTTTGTAACAATCAGGGATAAGCTTAGGTCAATGCAAATCATCGAGGTTAAGAACAAAAAGAATAGTAAGGATTTTCTGGATACCGCCAGAGTCATTTATAAGAATGATCCTGTATGGGTATGTCCTTTGGATCAAGAAATCAACAATATTTTTGATCCGAAAGAAAATGTCTTCTTTCAAAATGGAGAAGCCGCACGTTGGGTATTCAAAGACGATCAAGGGAATCTGATTGGTAGAATTGCCGCTTTTATTAATGAAAACAAAGCCAATTTTGGCGATCAACGTATTGGTGGCATTGGCTTTTTTGAGTCCATTAATGATAAATCCATAGCCTTTGAGATTTTTGATACCGCCAAGAAATGGTTGGTTGAACGAAAGGTGAATACGATTCAAGGGCCGATTAATTTTGGCGAGAATGATTCTTTCTGGGGCCTTTTGGTGGAAGGCTTTACGCACCCATCGAACGGCATGGTGTATAACCCACCTCATTACCGTGATTTTTTCGAAGCCTATGGTTTCAAAAAGAAGATGGAGCAACTGACGAATCACCTCAACATAACGGATGGTTTGCCAGAGCGCTTTGTGAAAATTGCAGAGTATGCAATTACAAAAAAGCCCAACCTTACTTTAAGGCCACTGGATGCCAATAGGTTTGATGAATGTGCCGAAGATTTCATGGAAATTTATAATGCGGCTTGGGCACATCACGAGAACTTCACACCCATTAAAAAGGAGTACGTAAAAGAGACTTTCAAGAAAGTAAAGCCATTCTACGACCCCAACTATATTTGGTTTGCTTATGTTGATGGGCAACCCGCTAGTTTCGTTTTGGTGCTTCCCGATGTAAATCAAATCCTAAAGCACTTTAAGGGTAAAATCAACCTTTGGAACAAGCTGCGATTTGTAATGTTGAAGAGGAAAAAGACAATCACTAGACTCAGGGTTTGGGCGATGGGTACACACCCAAAATTCCAAAATACTGGGTTAGAATCCGTCTTGGTTTACAAATGCTTTGAAGGCGCCATGAAAAGTCATTATGTAGAAGGCGAACTCTCTTGGGTAGGCGATTTCAATGATAAAATGATTGCTATTCATAAAGCATTAGGCGCAGTGCCAGGGAAAAAGCACATCACTTACGAGCTTGCTGTTTAGTAGCTGCTACTTTTTTGCTCGAACTGTACCTCCCACCCGAGAAAGCTCTGGCGCAAGCGTTGCGAATCAGCTCACGATTATCGGAGCGTAAGCGCCTAAGAGAAGCAAATTTGCGGATGAATAACCACAAAGGATTTAGCGTTTTATAAGGTTGCCTAACTGCAGCTTCGTGGATTTTTAAATGCTAAATAGACAACAAATATTGCTGTTCTATCAGTTAATTTCACTAAACTTATTGCTTGTTAAAAGGTGCGTATAGCACACCATATTGGGGTGCTAACGCTCACTTTGTAACAATTATATATTGCTATACGCCACGTTTGTGATCGATAGCTAACGTTGTGAGCAATGAAAAAATAAGTGCATGAAACAAAAACTAGTCAAGTTTATTTCAAATAATTGGTTAATAATAGCACTCGCCATTATTCCTCCGTTTTTCATCTACTATTATTTTCAGAGAGAAACCAAGGAGATTGAAGTCACAATTAATTCACGGACCTCTGTCATTGAACTAAATGAAAAGTATTCCAAAGACATAAAGGTTTTCTATAAAAGCAACCCAATCAATGCATTGGAAGTTTTACAAATTTCTGTTACAAACACTGGTAATAAACCGATTAAAGCAGACGACTTCTCATCACCACTGTCATTTGAGTTTCAATCCAATACCCAGATCCCACTTAGTTCCATTGAGTCCTCACCTAAAAACCTCAACCCAATTATTTCAAATGTTTCGGATTCGATTTATTTCCTAAAACCCCTTTTATTAAACCCTAATGATAGATTCACATTTTTAGCATTTATAATTGACTCGCAAAAACCGAATATTCCATTAACAGTAAATGCCCGGATTATTGGAATTTCTGAACCCAAGCTTGAACTTGCATCTAACGATGAGAAAGTTCAAATAGAAATGAAATTGGTTGAAATTCTAGCAGTTATTCTAGCGATACTAACTAGTGTGATTTCAATAATTAGCGTAGCTAAGAGATTAAAGGAAATAACTCTGTCAATTACACCAACTGGTCAAATTGGAATTCAACTTTCTGAGATTTCTGAGAAAAAGGAAATTCGGTCATTAGCTCATAGACTAAAGATTGAAGGACACGACACCAAGTCAAATCTCTTACTAATTAGAATTAAAATTGAAGAACAGCTAAGAGAACTAGCTTCCAATTTAGACTTACCAGAAAAGAAAAGGCTTTCTTCACCTTACTTGCTAACAAGGTCATTAGAAGACCAGCGTATCCTACAAAGAGCTATGGGACACGGAATCAGAGAAATTTTAAAAATAATAAATAGGGAACTTCATGTAAGTGAGTCCTATTTATCCCATAAAGAATATAAAGGCCTACAAGTAGAATCTTTACGCATATTAGATGATTTGATTTCACTTAATGAAACAACAACAAGAAATTAAAATCACTGCTCACAACAATCGCTATAAAAACATGCCCTTCGGGACACGTTTCATAGCGGAACCGTTAGCGGCAAGCATTTTTGATCAACAGTAGAGTAAATTATTAAATGGACTTTTGGTACACTGCGACAGAAAACTACGACAAGGAATTTGATGACAATGGGTTATCGTGGACAAAGTACATAGAGTTTAGTAAGCTGACTCATTTGACTGAGTTAGTGTCATTAGACGGAATGCTTAATGAATTGATCTTTGAGCCGGACAGGGGAGAAAATGGAGACTGGGACTTCATTATCGTGGACAACCTTTATGAAACTGGACTCTTTAACTCGTTGGAATACGTAATTAAAAAAATAAAAGATAAAGAACGATTCAATCTTTTAACAGTTGTTAAAGAACCGACTGAGAAGTGTGATAAAATAGAAATTTTGGACTTTGAATTTGTTGGCTACGATTTGCTTGACAAGGATTACTCGACAAGTGCGCTTTCAAATTGTGGTGGTTTTGATGAGACATTTCTACCGTCTGACTTAAACCAATACGGTCTAATAGACACTTTTGAAAAAGCATACGACATACGTGACCGACTATTTGCAAACAATCCAGAAGAACATCACGCGGATTGTAATGTATTTGCATTATGGAGACACAAAAAAATAGGCAGAGTAGAAAATGCCAGCCGCTAACAATGGACACATAAGAATAAGGGAATTGGAAACCTAGTTAATAAAAACCATTAGCCAGCAATAAAAGCCATCAAGAAAAGGAACAATAGTAGAGAAGAAAATGAATAATTTTTTAGGGGTACTTTTCATTATAATTGGTTTTAGCTGGATACTCTACAGCGTCAAAAGCTTTATAAAAGATAAAAGTGGATTAAGTGGTTATGACTTAATAAAGGGAATTGGAGGAGCTTTGGCATTAATTCTATTAGGCATTTTAACTCTTCTGGAAAAAATCAATTGGACTGGTTAAACATATTAACTTGAACTTATGTGGGTATAAAAAAGGGCTGTAAGGCAAAAATGCCAGCCGCTAACAATGCGTATATGCTATGGCGCTGAATGATTTTGATTATTTATATATTTGATCAGCGCCACATCATATACGCTGGCGTTAGATGCAGTCGTAGAAGCGCAATAAAAAAGCCCCTGATTTCTCAGAGGCTGATTTCTTAAACTTGATTACGTTCCAAAGGAAGAGGCTTGATCAAGCATTACGATGTAAATATACGACCTATATTTACATTTTGTTACTTAATTCTCTAAAATTTGGAATACAGCAAACTTGAATATTTTATCTCGCAACCAAGAATCCAGAGGTTTTTGATAGCCGCTGGGAATTCCAAATCTAAGGCTCAACAACTTTACAGAATTAATCTCAGAGTAAGTCAAGCTTTTTATCCAATCCTCAACCTTTTCGAAATTTTCATACGGAATACCGTGAATTACCAAATCACTTCGCATTTTGCCAACCCTAATTGGATAGTTTCGGAAAAACACGGGTTTATGAACGATAATTCACTAAGGCACTCAAAATTCTTTTTGAAAAATTCCGTGGAAAAGGCCGAAAGAACGATAAGAAGAAAAGGAGGTGCTATTTCTTCTGGGAAGGTCATATCTGAACAATCATTTGGGTTTTGGACATCATTATTCGAAACTCATCATTACAGATTAATTGGAGGAGTTATAATCCATTGCTTTCCGAACAAACCTAATAACGTAAATAGAAGCGTCATCTCTCAGAAATTAAATAGGATAAGAGAATTTAGAAATCGTGTATATCACAATGAACCTATTTGCTTCAACGGCCCGAACATCGACTTTAGTCAGGCTGAAGATATACGCGATGAAATATTTGAAATGCTTTCTTGGATTGACTCAGATTTATCAACTTATGCTGAATATTTCAACGGAATTAACACAAAAATCGATCAGATAAACAACATTTAGAGCATCTAACAAACACTATCCATGAGCAACCTGAGGCATTTGCAAAGGCCAGTGCAATCGGATACTTTAGTAGAAATTTGAAAAGTCCAGCTCAGGGATGATAGTTGGACGTTGTAGCTCATCTGAAAAACATTTCAAGCTTAAAACCTTCCTGTCTTGATCTATAAACATTATTTGAGTGAGCTATAGTTTAAAGAAATGGACAAGCGAGATAAG
Source organism: Roseivirga sp. (assembly GCF_034669765.1). Lineage (GTDB taxonomy): Bacteria > Bacteroidota > Bacteroidia > Cytophagales > Cyclobacteriaceae > Roseivirga. Next base: position 153,493 of record NZ_JAXMOQ010000001.1, on the reverse strand, counting down.
GAAATCATTGAATTTGCGTAGTGCGATGTTTCGGAGCTTTCGGTGAATTAATTCTCCATAGAGAATTTCATCTATGAATTATAGAATACGTTAAGCAATCTCAATCTTCTTTTAGGGTACGGTCTGACCTTCGGTACCGACCGATTACATAAGAGCCACTCTCAGGTCGGCACCGAAGGTCAGACCTGATTTGATAATACTAAAAGCCTCAAGTTTTTCGCAGAAGTAGTCGTAGTTCATTACCAGCACACAAGTCTGACGTGCCGTCCGACTTTAAAAGAGGTTCGGTACCGAAGGTCAGACCTGTATAAATTAACGAAAGCACCTGTCTGGCCCTGAAATAGGTTAAAACCCAAACCGATCTAAATAGGACTGATAGAAAGGAATCATACGGTTGCCATATTTGGCGATGAGCACTTTATAGGCTGTGGCGGCATCGGCAAATAAACCCCTATTTTCAAGCATTATGGCCTTGGTCAAATCGGTCAGCATAGTGCCTTCTTTTGGGAAAGTACGGAAGGCTTGATCGAGTAATTCTTTATCGGGTGGAGAGAGCTTATCTAGAAAATATACGCCTGTCGATCTTTTACTATTCTTAGCAAATACTTCCACCCCAAAGATGTCTTTAAATGCTAAGCTACCACTCAAAAGGTCAATGTTGAAATGAGTGGAATCGACATCATGCGTTTCAAAAATCTTATCGTATTCGCTCCAAAATCGTACTTGATATTCATCGTGAATGTCAGCCCAGTCCAGTTGGATATACCTTCCATAAACTTCAGTAGAAGAAGGAAAATTAAGGTGGAGGTCAACAAAACTGGATGGTTCTTTTACGTAATGGTTGGGTGCCCAATCTTCTAAATTTCGTTTTGGGTTATAAAAATTTTCCCACTCGGTATAAATTAATTCTGAAGGAGGATAGAGTTCTTTAAGATCAAGCGTGGCCATATCATACTGGCCCTCCAGTTCAATTTCTAATAACCGCCCTTCGCTATCCATCAAAATAACCAAGCCGTTGGGCAGCACTTCGATTCGATCTTTTTTGTTGAGTGGCGTTCCGTTTTTCAACTCAAAAAAGCCCTTTTCCGTCTTTTTGTAGTTTTTTCCAGAAGATAGAATCACCCTAAAACCCTCTTGACCTTTGGCCAAGAAACTAAGCATAAGAAAAACGCAAATGAGGGAAAGGTGCCTGAACATTGACGCCAATTTAGTAATCATTAGCATCAAAAAAACCACCTTTGCAATGAGCGGCCTGTGGCTTCGTAAAAGGCAAAAATTGCCACCAGACTGTATTCGATGATTACGACTTCAATCCATTCAAAATAATTACCGCTAAGATAGTTGGCATAGGTAAAGAAAATGAGCAGTGTCCATAAAAAGGCGAATCGCTTTTCGGTAAACACACTAATGGCCAGTAAAGGAATGGCATACCATGGATGAACCGTGGTAGCGAAGAGCAAATAGATCGTCCAAACCCAGAGCATTCGTACAGGCAGTTCTTTTTTTGACGGCAAAAGTGAATACAGCACAATGCCAATAAAAGTAGCCGCCATCATCCATTTCCCCGATTGCGCAATAATGTTGTGTCCCTCGGTTTCAAAACCATACCAACGGGCTAAATAATAGATGCTGCCATTGAATTCGAATTTCTGGAAATAAAGCTCTAAACTGTCTTTTATCGCCCAAATATGAGCGGTGTTGATCAATGGCAGGAAAGAAATTATAAGTACTCCAGCCACAATAAGGCCGTAGATCATTGTTTTCTTAAAACCGATTTTCCGGATCAGTAGCGGAAGGAAAATCAGCGGCAAAAACTTTGTAGCCACCGAGAGTCCAAACCAAATGGCCGACTGATGAAGCTTCTCCTGTTCGTAACTCCAAATCGCTAGAAGCAGGAAGAAAATCATGATGGCTTCGAAATGCAGATTGCCGGTTAGCTCTAGGACTACCATAGGGTTAAGCGCATAGAAAAGACCATACCTTTCAGGCAAACCGTAATGGCGTAATAGCTTTCTGATCAAACGAATATTACCAAACTCGAAGGCCAGAATAATCACGCGTAAAACTACTATCGACCAGAATTCGGAGCCTGGGCTAAGCAAAGCGGAAAGAAAAAAAAACACCTGATTGAAAGGCGGATACACCGAGAAATATTCGGGGGAATTAAGCTTGGCAAATAAACCAATATTAATGCCTTCGATGCCTTGCACTAAATATGTGGTAGGGAGCTCTTTGTATGGATCGACCATTTGGGTCAGCAATCGGCCATCCCAAATAAAGCGATACACATCATCGGACAAACCGGGAATGGAAAAGAGCAAAAGCAGCCTGAGCAACATGGCCCAGTAAAAGGGTAAATCTGCTTCTCGCTCTTGCGTGCAGCGCATAATATAAATCATGGCTATGGCCATCAATACAAAAGACGATAGTAAGGGAATGGTCAGCGCACGATCTAAGTAATAGCCCGCCACAAGAATGAGCAGAGCATATAGAATGTAGGCAAATGAGAGTCGGTTATTATTTTCAGGCATTTCGCGTATGCTGCACGGTATAATAGAATACCAACAGAAAGCCTAAGCTAAGCAAAATATGAAAAGGGAGTAAAGCAAAATCCTGAAAGTAAAAGGCCAAGCCTAAACCAGCCATAAAATAGAGCGAAAGCAAGCCTTCTACCACGGTTAGCGGATTGATTTTCTTCACAAAGTATTTGTTGCCTTTCCAGCCTTCTTTTTTACTTGTAATGTTGAATTTTGGTGTACGCACGAAAGGGGTTTTCTTTCCAATCCAACCTTCGAAAACGGCCACAGCATTGTGAATGCTCAAGCCTAGAAATACAGAAAGCAGCATAAACATCTGTGGCACAAATTCCTTTAGCGTTTTCCAGAAACTTTCGCGCTTTTCTTTAAAACCATTCCAATAGAAGATGATCAGAAAGATATAGCCCAATAAGAAAATGCTAGAAATATTCAGCAGGGTTACCCAGCCTGTAGATAGGTTACGAATAAACAGAACAGGCACACTTAAAATGGCCGTGACCACAATACAAATGAAAATGGCGGAATTCAATAAGTGAAAAGCCGCATGAAATTTTGTTCCGAAAGAAAGGTTAGATCTTAAAACTTGCGGTAATAGCTTTTTGCTGGTTTCAGCAGCGCCTTTTGTCCAGCGGTATTGCTGCGATTTAATAGCACCCATAGCCGCAGGAAGTTCCGCAGGAGCCACAGTGTTCGATACATAAAAAATTTGCCAGCCTTTCAACTGAGCGCGGTAACTCAAGTCTAAATCTTCAGTCAGCGTATCGGCTTTCCAGCCACCAGCATCAGAAATGCAGCTTTTTCGCCAAACACCAGCGGTACCGTTAAAGTTAAGGAAGTGACCTCCACTGGAACGTCCATTTTGTTCCACAAAGAAATGAGTGTTCAAGCCAAAGGCCTGAAGTTTGGTCAGCATGGAGTAATTTTCATTGATGTGCCCCCAACGGCTTTGGACTACTCCAATTTTTTCGTCTTGTGCAAAATGAGGAACAGTGTTTTTCAAGAAGTCCTTTTCTGGAACAAAGTCAGCATCAAAAATGGCGATGAATTCCCCTTTGGCGATCTTCATTCCGTATTGCAGCGCCCCCGCCTTAAAGCCTTTACGTTCAGGTCTTCTTACCTGAGTGATATCAATTCCTTTGGCTCGCCACTCGGCTACTTTTGCAGTGATCAAATCAACGGTCTCGTCATCCGAATCGTCCAGCACTTGAATTTCCAGTTTGTCTTTAGGCCAATCGAGTGAAGCCACGGCATCGATGAGCCTTTCCACTACATACAATTCGTTGTAAACCGGTAATTGTACAGTAACTACAGGGTGCTTATAATCAGCTGGAATTTCAGGGATTGGAGGAAGTAAGTTATTTCTTTTTGCCTTTCGGTACTTGTAAACAAGGTTCAGTTGTGAAATGCTATAGACGAAAATAAACGACAGCGCTCCAGTGTATAATGTTAATATGATCAGCTCCAGCCAATACATTTATAGGTATTTAAATATGGTAAAGATAATCTTGTAGCCTGCCATAACAGTGCCTTTCACAGTACCCGACACCTTGCTAACCCCAATTCGCTTTTTATAGTTTACAGGCACTTCTGTTATTCGTAATTTCTGCTTTGCGGCCTTCAATTGCATTTCCACCGTCCAACCGTAGGTTTTGTCCTTCATGTCGAGCGCCACTAACTGAGGAAAGGCGATGGCGCGGAAAGGGCCAAGGTCGGTATAATTTGTCTTATAAAACCATTTCATCATCGAAGTGGCCAGCCAATTGCCAAATACTTGGGGAAAGGTCATTGAACCTCCTTCACGATTTCCCAAAGCCCTAGAACCAATAACGAAATCTGCTTCCCCTTTTACAATAGGCCCTGCGACTTCTGGTAATTGTTGTGGATAGTCGGAATAATCGCCATCCATAAACACTAAAATATCAGGGCTTTTGCTGGGGTCTTTTAAGTATTCAATACCCATTAAGCAGGCATTTCCATAACCTGCTTTGGGTTGATGAAGTACGGTGGCGCCAGCTTTTGCAGCGACTTCAGCTGTTTTATCGGTAGAACCGTTATTCACCACGATAATTTCACTTACCCAGTCTTTTGGTATATCTGAAATCACATGCGCGATAGATTGCTCTTCGTTGTATGCGGGTATTACCACTTTGATGTTCGGCCTCACCTGTTCGTTCACGGACAAAATTAAAAATATTAATAAGAGGAAGGCCTCGATTGACACATTAGTTCCTTTATTATCAAATTCGTTTGGCAAAAGGTGCTCTACCCGACCAATACAATTCTTGACTTTCTATTTTTAAAAACGAAATTAGAACCTCATACACTTGACCGCGTTATGAAGAAAGAGGAGCCCACCAACAGTAACAATTAAAAAAGCAATCGTGAAAAACATAGTATTATTATCATTGAGCCTGATGTTCTCTTCAACACTGGCTTATGCTCAAATTGATATTGAGCCGAGCGAAATTATAGTCCGGAAAACGGGATTGGCCATGACCAATAACATCACGTATGGGAACACCGTACAAGAAATGATTACGGCTTTTGGACAGCCTACCAGTACCAATACCCAATATTGGGAAATGCTTGAAAAAACGGTAAATGTGTACAATTACGGGACGGATGCTTCTTTTACTTTTGAGGATGGAAAGCTCCGTACAATAGATTTGTATAGTAGCATCTTCTATATTGGCAAGGTTGGTCATTTGGTGTATATAAAAATTGGAGAGAATACTTCCACGTTACAGCAAAAATTCGCAACGGCTTACGCTGAAAGGGCAGACGGTAAGATTTATATTTTTATAGGGATAGCCGAATTTCTCCTTGTCAAATATGATTCAAATAATATTATTACAGAAATAATCCATAACCCTGGATAACCACAGTATTTAAAATGGCTTGGCCTAAAAGAAGCCAAGCTATTTTTTTAAGACCAGCTTAAAGGGGTAAGCTCAATAACCATGAAAAATATATTTATTCTTTTATTCATACTTACATCAACTGTTCAAGTATTTGCTCAGACCAACACTTATGATATAATTGATCCATCCCATGTAATTATTAGAAAAACTGGGTTGGCAATGACCAATAATATAACTTATGGCAGTACCGTACAAGACATGGTTACGGCTTTTGGTCAGTATTCTAGCACCAGTACTGAATACTGGGAGATGAGTGATGTGAATGTTAACGTATATAAGTATGGCACTGATGCTACTTTCACATTTGAAAACAGCAAACTAAGGCTTATTGAAATTTTTACCAGCAATTTTTACATCGGTAAGGTAGGCCATTTGGTGTATATTAAACCAGGTGAGAATATAAGTACATTACAGTCTAGTTTTCCTACATCTTATGCGAATCGAATAAACCATCATGGTGCTATCGTTTTGAGGTTTGGACTGAGTGAGGCTGTTATTGTTGTTCGTTACAACCCTAGCACGAATATTATAACCAAGATTGAACAAAGCACTGGGAGCTAATATTTTTGTTATGCTATTTTAACATTAAAGATGAGCTGCTTTAATTAAGGCAGCTCATTTTTTGTACCGTATATCAAGTTGGGCTAAAGAGCTCTACGCAACCAAAGCTTTGCTTTTTTGATGGAATGATGGCTTTATATTCCTTCTCTGTTTCCATGTATTCAGGCCGCCCCGCTGGGGCTTGGTGTTTGAACTTTTCGGAAAGGCTACAAACGGTGTATCCCTCTGGGGTTATTAAAACTTATGGTTTTCCTAAATCTAATGGCTTGTTTTTAATGACTAGGGCAATTGGGTCTATTGGAGTATGGATAATTGAAATGAAAATTTATTGAATCAATAAGCTGATTCATCGAATCGGTTTTATGAAGTTTAGTTCATTAAATAATTTTCAATGAATACTGAGGAGGCTCTCATATCCAAGCCCCATCGGGGCGAACAGGTTGTAGAAAAGCCAATACCCCAACCCTAATCCGTAAGCTCCGTAGGAGCGACCCGAAAAGGATATCTAGCCCGAACATGACTTGATATTATGTTTTTAAAAACGAAATTGGGAACTGATTTAGATCGGATTCAGTTTAATTCATGTACATACATACAATTTAAACAAGAAAGGAAATTCATTATGAAAACCGTTGTACATACATCAGAATCAAGGGGTTCAGCAAACCATGGCTGGTTAAAGAGCCGTCATACTTTTAGTTTTGCGGGTTATCACAATCCTGAACGCGTTCACTTTGGGGCACTTAGGGTGTTGAATGATGATGAAGTAGATGGGGGTCAGGGTTTTGGTGCCCATCCTCACGATAACATGGAAATTGTTTCGATTCCGTTGCAAGGTGATTTGGAACACAAAGACAGCACGGGCCGTAATGAGGTAATTCGCCAAGGCGATGTTCAAATCATGTCGGCTGGAACAGGAATTCAACATTCAGAATTTAATCATAATAAAGATGAGGCAGTTCATTTTCTTCAGGTTTGGGTTTTCCCGAAGGAAAGAAACATTGAGCCGAGGTATGAGCAGAAAACTTATTTGGCGGAAGACCGCATGAACAAATTTCAAACGGTGGTTTCTCCAAATGGTGGCGATGCACTTTGGATTAACCAAGATGCGGAATTCAATTTGGCCAATTTAGATGCGGGTACAAAATTGACTTATGAAGTAAAGCATCCAGGAAATGGAGTTTATGTTTTCGTATTGAACGGTGAGCTTACTGCCGCCAATGAAAACCTAGATACACGAGATGCCGTGGCGGTTACCGAAACCAACAGCTTCGAAATTAAGGCAAAATCTTATGCCGAAGTGCTGGTCATTGAAGTCCCAATGGAGTTTTAGAAATTAGAGAGGATGTCCGAATGGGCATCCTTTTTTGTTATTTGAACTCCTTTACCTTTTCAATAATATACGCTATTTCAGCTTCTGTCAATTCTGGGTAAATGGGCAATGAAAGCACTTCGTTTTGAAGTTGAGAACTGTTGGGGAAATTTTTAGAACTATAATTTGCATTAAAAGCTGGTGTTAACGGGCTCGCCAACGGATAATGGATCTCAGTTGCAATTCCGGCATTCTGCAAATGTGCTTTTAGGGCATCTCTTTTTTTCGTGCGGATGCAGTAAATATGAAAGTTGTGTGTTTCACTTTCATTTACTTCTGTGGTAATGATTCCCTCAATAGCTGCAAATGCTTCGGAATACCTATTCGCAATTCGGTTTCGGGCTTCAATCCATTCATATACATAATTGAGTTTTACATTGAGCACAGCGGCCTGAAGTGTATCAAGTCTACTATTAATGCCCTTTACCTGATGGTCGTTCTTGGATAGGCCACCATGATTGGCAAACATTCTGCACTGCTTTGCAAACATGTCATCATTGGTGAGTATTGCACCACCATCGCCAAAGGCCCCGAGGATTTTACTGGGGTAAAAACTGAATGCTGAAGCAATGCCCCAACTGCCTGCCATACTATCACTCTTCTCTGCAAAGTGCGCTTGAGCTGCATCTTCTATCAAGTACAGGTGATGCTTTTTTGCGAGTTCAGCCAAAGCTTCAATCTCGCAGATTTGTCCATACAAATGAATGGGAATAACGGCTTTCGTTCGCGCTGTAATTTTCTCTTCAACACTCTTAGGGTCTAGGCCAAATCGCTGCAATTCAACATCAGCAAAGACGGGTGTAGCACCGCTAAGTGACACCATTTCGGCAGCAGAGAGCCAACCGTGGGCTGGAACAATGACTTCATCTCCATTCCCAATTCCTAAAGATTTCAGAATAACAAAAAGGGCATCCGTGGCATTTCCTAGTCCAATGCAATGCTTCACTTTATGGGCTTTGGCAAAGGCTTTTTCAAAACTAGAAACAACTTCTCCACCAACAAAACGATGTTCATCAATTACAGTTTGAATCGCAGCATCAACTTCCGGTTTTACGGAAAGGTATTGTCGCTTAAGGTCTAAGAAGGGAATCTCCATGCGTTGCTAAAATGATGACGAGGATCATATTTGTTACTGATGCCTGTCAGGCCAAAGTTAAAGATACCAACATACCTTGGATATGAAATCTAGAAGGCCTGTAATTTAATTATCAGACGATCAGTTCTAGATTTTTAAAACGATTTAATAATTAGCGTGTTAGCTATAAAAAGACATTGTTATGAAAAAGATTATTGTTCCTATAGATTTCTCCGACTGTTCTAAAAATGCTTTAACCAATGCTATTGTTGTAGCCGAACGCATGAACATGGAGTTGGTTTTACTTCATTCATTTATGCTGCCAATGGCCACGACAGACGGAACCCCTTTAATGGTGGGCTCTATGATTGACGATTTACAAGAGGCATCTGAGTCGAACATGGCTAGTTTTGTGAAGAAAACCCCAGAGCTTGAGCGCGTGGAGTACAGCACAGAAGTAACGGCTGGTTTGCTTTTGAATGGTTTAAATGATGTGCTTGAAAAGCACGATACTGCCTATGTGATTATGGGCACTCATGGTGCTTCTGGTTTAAAGAGAGCATTTATGGGAAGCAATGCCCATACGGTAATTAAAAATGTTGACTGCCCAGTAATTGCGCTCCCAGAAGATGCAGACATTACCAAAATGAAAAGAATTGCAATGTCGGGTGATTATAAGCACGCACCTGCGGCACAGACCATTGAACCTGTGATTGCTTTAACGAAGGCGTTTTTCGCTCATTTATCAATCATTCATATCGATCAAGATAAAGATTTGGAGCATAATGAAATTGAAATCGCTAAAAGCTTAGAGAAGTATTTGAAAAAGGTGAATCACTCTTTTCACTTCAAAAGAGACTACGATGTAGAAGAAGGATTATTAAGCTTTGCGAAAGAAGAGCATATCGATTTACTCGTAATGATTTCACGCCATCATAGCTTCCTTGACAGAATTGCCCGCGGTAGTGAGACCAAACGCATGGTCATGGATATTCCAATGCCATTAATGATTATGCCTGGATAAGTTTAAATACGCTTATTTCCACCAAGGAAGTGGCAATTTTATATCAGCAATCGAATTAACAACCATATCGGGCTTAAACGGGAAATCGTTTAAGTCCTCTTTTTTTGACATCCCTGACAAAGTTAGGATGGTATTATAACCCACTTGAACGCCACCTTGAATGTCAGTGGCTAGTGTGTCTCCAATGACGGTTACCTCTTCCGTAGCCAACCCTATGTGTTTTCTGGCTTGGCGCATCATTACTGGGCTAGGCTTGCCAACGGTAAAGGCCACTTTTCCTGTTGCTGCTTCAATCATGGCCACAATACTGGCAATGCCTAAGTTGTTCCAACCCGGTTTTCGGGGGGAAGGGTCAAGGTTAGTGGCGATAAACTTGGAGCCGCCTAAAATAAAATCAATCGCTTTTCTTACCATTTCTAAAGTGAAGTTGATGCCTTCACCCACCACCACAAAGTCAGGGTCGTTTTGAACCAAGGTAAATCCATGTTCGTGCAAACTTGAAATCAAACCACCTTCACCCAATACATAGGCCGTCCCGTTTGGGAATTGCTGCCCCATAAAATGAGCCGTTGCCATGGCACTGGTGTATATGTTTTTTTCTTCAACATGAATGCCCAGCTTTTCTAATTTCCTGACGGCATCCAAAGGGCTTCGTTGGCTATTATTGGTCATAAAAGTGAAGGGGATATTTTCCTTCTGAAGCATTTCTACGAACTTGTCAGCACCCGGAATCATTCTGTTTTCGACATATATAACTCCGTCTTGGTCTATTAGAAATCCTTTAGGCATAGTGATTTGAATTATGATTGGTTAAAGATTGATGATAGAATACGTTCTACCAAATTTGCACTCATTAAGCTATCGTTAAGTGTGAATAAGGAAGATTCCGTTTTACCCTCTTTGATGCATTTCGCTACTTCTTCTATTTCATGAACATACCCCGTGCTTTTAAAAGGAAGTTCTACTTTTTCAATACTATCGTTTTTGTGAACTTCAAAAGTTTCTGCTTTCCAGAAAAGTGGAAGTTTGATAAATCCTTCGGAACCGTAAATACAGGCTTCTTTATTAGTGTTCATGGCTATGCTCCCGAACACTTGTGCCATTTCTCCGCCCTCGTAAGAAAGTTGAACTTGAATACTCTGGTCGATACCTGTTGCTGAAAGTACTGCATCTGCACTGAAGCTGTTGGGCTCCCATCCAAAAATATCTGAGACTATGGTGAGTGGGTAAACGCCAACATCGTACAAAGCACCTCCCGCTAAATCTGGATTAAGTAACCGTCCGTCTGGCTTTAAATTGGGTGAATTGAAACCAAAGCTTGCGGTGATGTACTGAATCGCTCCAATTTCACCCGTTTTGGCTCTGCGAATGGCCTCTCGGTAAGCGGGTAAAAAGCGCATCCACATGGCCTCCATTAGAAATTTGCCAGTGCTTCTGGCCACTTCCGTCATTTTACGAATTTCCTCTGAAGAAATGGCCATGGGCTTCTCACAAAGCACATGTTTGCCAGCATTCAGCGCATCAATTACATTTTGGCAATGGAAGTTGTGTGTAGTACTGATGTAGACAAGGTCTACGTTGGGGTCAGCTAAAAGTGCCTCGTAACTATCATAAACCTTAACGTCAGGGAATTCCTTCTCAAGCGCAGTAGCATTAGACCGCGAGGCAAAAGCATAAGGCGTTTCTCCCTCAACAGAAGTTAAACTGCTTAAAAATTTTCTGGCAATTCTGCCAAAACCTATAAATCCCCAATTCATAATTCAAGAACGGAAATTTTGAAGAGAGCGCAGCTTATTTTCTGTTGTTACAGTGGTTGGCTAGGATTAAAATTAAAAGGGATTGCCCTTCGGACAACCCCTTTCTTCAACCAAAACATACAGTATCTGCCATACCATATAATAGAAAAACCGATTCCTCGAATTTTTATTGTGGGAGTCAATGAACTTAATTTTGACCTCAATTTGAGGAAATAAAAAGGCCGACTTAGAACATTTCTAAGTCAGCCTCTCATTTTTAAGTTCTATCGGAGTCTTAATTGCTAGCCATGGCTTGCAGCAAATCGTGTCTTGTGATGATGTGTACTTCGTTCGATTTGTCTCTAATCATTACCGCTGGATTGTCTTTAGTGATTACCGAAGACAACACATCTAAAGTATTATCAGGTGAAACAAACTGGAATGGTTTGTCCATTATTTCAGAAACTGATTTACTCTTAACATCTGCGTCATCAATCATGTGCACTAAAATTTTAGAGTCTACTAAACTTCCTACAAACTCATTGCCATTCATAACTGGCAATTGAGAAATACCTTTGGATGTCATTAGCTTAATGGCCTCGGCAACGGTAGCAGTTTGAGCGATGGTAGTTAATTTACCATTTCCATTTTGCTGGCTCATTATATCAGCAGCAGTTTCGAAAGCACGGTTTTCAATAAAACCACGGGCTTTCATCCATTCGTCATTGTATACTTTGCCCAAGTAGCGAGTACCATGATCAGGCAAAATAATCACCATTACATCGTCCTCTTTCATGTTTTCTTTGGCCCACTCCAATGCTCCAGCCACAGCCGAACCACAAGACCAACCGCAGAATAAACCTTCTTCGCGCGACAGTCTACGGGTCATAATCGCACCGTCTTTATCTGTTACCTTCACAAAGTGATCGATCATATCGAAGTCTACATTCTTAGGAAGAATATCTTCGCCAATACCTTCGGTTAAGTAAGAGTAAATCTCTTTTTCATCGAAAATACCAGTCTCTTTATATTTTTTGAATACAGAACCGTAAGTGTCAATTCCTACAGTGACCACATTCGCGTTTTGTTCTTTCAAGAATTTTGAAGTACCACACATTGAACCACCAGTACCAACACCAGCTGCATAATGTGTGATTTTTCCTTCAGTATCTCTCCAAATTTCTGGACCAGTAGTTTCGTAGTGGGCCGCAGTATTCGACATGTTGTCATACTGGTTCGGATAGTATGAATTAGGAATATCAGCGTTTAATTTTTTCGCTACTGAGTAATATGAGCGTGGATCGTCAGGCGAAACATTGGTAGGGCAAACAATTACTTCGGCACCCACTGCCCTCAAAATATCCATCTTTTCTTGCGACTGCTTATCGGCTAAAGTGAAAATACATTTGTAGCCTTTTGCAATACCCGCTAGCGCCAAGCCCATTCCTGTGTTACCAGAAGTGCCTTCAATAATAGTACCTCCTGGCTTAAGTATGCCCGCTTTTTCCGCATCTTCAATCATCTTCACCGCCATTCTATCTTTCATAGAATTGCCAGGGTTAAAATATTCCACTTTGGCCAAAATAGTGCCCGGAATACCCTTGGTTACAGAGTTTAACTTTACAAGAGGCGTGTCGCCAATGGTTTCAATGATCGAATTGTAATACTTCATTTTTTAAAAGTTTTGACAAAATTACGATTTCTATCGCTCAATCCTAAGCCATGTTTTTAAACCTTTGTTAAGATAAGGTATTTCATGTTCAAGAGAGTCTACCGCAGTTAGACATAAGTTCTTTGCTGAACTCAATGATATGAATTGTGGAACACCATTCTTCTTTTTATATCTTTGGTTTTAAATTTCAATTCTAATATGTCCGAAGGTACTCCCAAGTCAAAAAAGCCATCGAAAAAACACAAACCACCAGGGCTCAAAATCCTTCACGAAGACAGGGACATTATTGTGGTAGACAAATCGGAAGGTCTTTTGACCATTAGTAACGATAAGGTCAAAGATAAAACCGCTCATTTTTTCCTCAATAACTACGTTCAAAAAGGCAATCCAAAATCCCGTGATCGGGTTTTCATTGTGCATCGCTTGGATCGAGATACTTCAGGCGTTTTAGTTTTCGCAAAAAACCAGAATGCAAAAGCCTATTTGCAAGAAGAGTGGGGCCAATTCAATAAAAAATATTATGCCATAGTACTTGGAAAGCCACCGGAAATGGAAGGCGAAATCACCTCCTATTTAATGGAAAATAGTGCGTACAGGATGTATTCTACCAAAGATTCAAGCAATGGAAAATTTGCTAAAACGGGTTATAAAGTGATTAAAAGTAACAGTCGCTATAGCTTGCTGGAAATAGAATTGTTCACAGGTAGAAAGAATCAGATCCGTGTGCACATGTCTGATATTGGCTGCCCAATTGTAGGCGACAAAGTGTATGGTAAAGATCCTAAAGTGAAAGGAAGGTTGGCCCTCCATGCCGCTAGCCTTACTATTCTTCACCCTTATTCTAAAAAAGAAATGACCTTTGAAACAGGCATACCGAATGAATTCAGGGTGGCCTTGTCTTAGCGTTTCACGAAGCTGTTACTTCCTCAAGAAATCATTCACCGCTTGGGTGTATCGGTCTCTGTATTCTGGGCGAGTATAGAGTTGCACGTGGTCTGCACCCTCAAAGAGCTCAGTCTTGACGTTGTTGAGCCCCATAATTTCATTTTCTAAAACTGAAGATGGTGTGGTAGAGTCTCCATTCCCATAAAGAATTAGGGTAGGGAGTGGATTGTTATTCAAAAGGAAAGAAAATTTCATATTGTCTCCCCAGTCATCAATTACATGATCGAACTTATCGAAGGACATATCAAAGATAAAGCCCGGTATGCCCATCTCTTCACTTGCTACTTTTGAAGTCGCATAAATATTACTCAAAGGGCTGTCAAGGATTAATTTGTCGACTTTTAGCCCTTCGCTTTGTGCATATTCAACCAAATCGGGTCGGTTGACTGTAATGGCGCTGGCCATTGCGCCCATTGAAAAACCCCAAAGCACAAATTCGTTTTGGCCATAATTGGCTTTCAGCATTTTCATGGCACCCGTTATGTCTTCAGCAAATTCATAACCTAGGGCGGTTTGGGCATCATCAGACTTGCCAGAATTTCGCAAATCTGGAATGAAAACATTGTACAATGAATCAAGCCCAGTTTCTTTAATCAAAGCCAAATACTTCATGGTTTTCAGTCGGTTGGAAGTACGACCATGATTGATCATCAAGGTTTGAGTAATGCCTTCTTTGGTGGCAGCGATATACCAGCCGTTAAGGTTTAAGCCATCCGTCAATGTTTCAAAATCAACTTCTTCAAAGTTAGGGTAGCCATAATCAGCAGGATCACGGTTTTCACCAATACCGAACTTCGAAATCATGGCGGTGTCACTCAATACATAATCAAAAGTGAAGCGGCCGTAATCCGTAATCAGTTTCACGGTGTAAGGCAATACCAAAAAATAGAATGCTGCAATCACTAGCAAAAGGCCAATGATCATGATTTTGAAAAACCTATTCATGATTTTAATTTTTTGAGAGCGAAGCAAGTAAGTATAAAACAGCCATTCTTATGGCTACACCATTTTCTACCTGATCAAGGATAATGGCGTGGTCTGAATCTGCCACATCGCTGTTTAGTTCTACCCCTCGGTTGATTGGTCCAGGGTGCATGATCACAATCTCTTTATTGAGCGAGTCTAAAAGCTTTTTATTGATGCCGTAATAGAGCGAGTATTCGCGCAGCGAAGGAAAATATTTGATCTGTTGGCGCTCTAGCTGAATCCTTAATACGTTGGCAACATCGCACCATTCTAGGGCCTTCCTTACATTCAATTCTACTTTCACTCCTAAGGAAGCAATGTGTTTTGGTAGTAAAGTTATGGGGCCGCATACCATTACTTCCGCTCCTAGTTTTTGTAAGGCAAAGATGTTGGAAAGGGCCACTCGTGAGTGAAGAATATCTCCAATAATGGCTACTTTTTTTCCTGCCACTTCTCCTAGTCTCTGCCTAATCGAGAAGGTGTCGAGTAGAGCCTGAGTAGGGTGTTCGTGAGTACCGTCACCTGCGTTTACAATGTTGGCACTGATGTGTTTCGAAAGGAAATGTGGTGCGCCTGGGCTGGCATGTCGCATTACAATCATATCCACTTTCATGGACAAAATATTGTTAACCGTATCGAGTAGGGTTTCTCCTTTTTTTACTGAACTATTGCTAGAAGAAAAATTGACGATATCGGCTGAAAGTCTTTTTTCTGCCAATTCGAATGACAGCTTTGTACGTGTAGAGTTTTCAAAAAACACATTCGCAACCGTAACATCGCGCAATGAGGGTACTTTCTTGATCGGCCTGTTGATGACATCTTTAAATTCATCGGCAGTTTCAAAAATAAGCTCAATATCTCCAGGCGTTAAATCCTTGATTCCCAAAAGATGTTTGACACTTAACTGTTCCTGCATTATTCTTCTTCGTTAGTGATTAACCAAATGTTGTCGTCATCAACGCCTTGCCCTTTCCATTCCACCAAAACCTTGTGGGAATCAAGTGTATTCACTTGTTGACCCACATAATCGGGCTTAATAGGTACATGCCTAGAGTATTTTCTTTCCACTAAAACCAGCAATTCTACTTTGGCTGGGCGACCATAAGCAATCATGGCATCCATTGCCGCCCTGATGGAACGGCCTGTGTAAAACACATCATCAATCAGAATTACTTTCTTGCCTTCAATCAAAAAGTCGATTTTGGTTTCGTTGGCCCGCTTGGGAGAGTCTCTTCTTCTGAAATCATCACGGTAAAAGGTAGAATCTAAGTAACCTAATTCTACTTCTGCACCTGTGATTTCATGAAGTCGTTCCTTAATACGCTCGGCAAAGAATATACCTCTCGGCTGAAGACCTAATATTACGGTATTATCAAAATTCTCGTGATTTTCTATCAGTTCCTGACAGAGGCGGCCGATGGTGATGGCCAGTTGTGGATGTCCTAAAAGGAGTCTGCGTTGCATTTCAAGTGTCAAAGATACTAAAAGGATTGGCTACTGGAACGATTCATGTCAATTAATCGAGCCCATCTCCTTTCAGGTTTGGGTTTAATGAAATTTTATTAATGAAGAAAACCTTTCTCAAGTCGCCATTATTATCTCCAGAGCGTATGCTTTGAACGCCATAAACGATAAAATAATTGTCGTACCAACGTAATGTTCCTGAGCTGTTTTCACTCTCATATCTTAGTTTGTCTTCTGGGTCACTCAATTCTAAATTGTCTACAACCTCTTCAGTATCTTCTTCACTATCCATCATCTTTGCATGTACCTCTTTATCAAAATAATAGGCATATGCACCTTGACTTTTATCCCAAATAAAGGCACCATATGGTTCAGGAATTCCCTTTCCATCTTTGGGAACTTCAATCCAGTCATCCCATTGGATGTTACCTTTTTTATCCAAAACCAGTGTGTAGGCGTGGGTGAACTGGAATGATGCTCTTTGTTGTGAGTTATCATCATTGTTTGCACTTTGGCTTCTAAAACCCGTTGGAAAATTGGTTCCGGCCCATGGATAGTTGCCGGTATCATGATTGTAGCTTCTTAGAAATTCTCCAAATACGACTAGTTGGTCATCGTCTTCAATCATTTCTGAAAACAAAGGCTGAACTCTATACCGTACTTCTTTACCTTTTTTTCTAGCAGCTTCTGCTTTTTCGCGATATCGTGTTGCCTTTTTTTCTCCTAAGTAGGAAAAGAAGTGTTGTAATTCACCAAAGCCATAATATTTCATGGTTTGAAGCCCAGTTCTATCGATATGGTTTACAAAGATACCTGCTGGGCTATTAGTGGCTTTGTACGAGTATATGCCTACAACCACTTGCGAAATATCGTTTATGGAAGAAGAAATTGCTGATGTAAGGTGGTAGTCTTTATTCGTTTCTAGCGCATAATCTCGAATGGGATTTCCCAAATAATCGTAAGTATTTACAATGATGGTTTGATCACGGTCCCTATTGAATTCAGATGCTAATACATTAAAAGTGAGGCTGTCGCTATTGATCCGTATTTCAAGAAGTTTTGATTCGTTCTGATAAACATTGGATAGCGTTTTGATTTTATCATTCTCCAAATCAAAGGCAAAAACTACTGGTCTGTTTTCGAAGTACCCACCTATGATAGCCGTGTTTTGAATTACTTCAAACTCTTGAATATCCAACTCAAGTACTTCTTTGGGGTTATACTCTTGAACGTCTCCAGTTCGATTATTGACACTAAGTATTTTTATTTTAAACCTGCCAGGAAACTCTTGAAGGAGGAGGTAAGTTTTTTCATGAACAGAGTGGTAACCCAACAGTTCAAAGCCTCTTTTTATAGCCACTTCCTTCACCCATTTTTGGTTAAAATCGGTATCCAGTTGAGTAATGGCAAGGGTGTAATCTTTAGTGATTCCTCTATAGTCGGCCTGTACCAAGGTCAAACCAAACTTTTCATTCGAGATTAACAGATAGTCCTCATCCCGCCATTCATATTCCAACTCAAATCTTTTGTTGTTTTCTATTTGCGCTTTCGCAAATTGAGAGAAAGCAAACAGTATCGATATAAGAATGAATTGGCGCATTAGGATTGAGATTTTTCTATAATGATGTCAAATTCTTCTTTTTTAACCGACTGAACCGAAAGACGAGACAGCCGCAGTAAATCCATGTCTTGAAGTCGATCATCTGCTTTTACGTCTTCTAAGCTTACTGGTTTTTTCAGCTTTTGTTTGGGCGAAAAATCTACCACCACCCAGCGATCGTCATCAGTGGTTGGATCGGGATAATGCGCTTTAACACATTCAGCAATGCCCACAATTGCCTTTTCCTTTACGCTATGATAGAAAAAAGCCAAATCCCCCACTTTCATTTCCTTCATGTTATTTCGGGCTGCATAGTTTCTCACACCATCCCAATGGTCGGTACCTTTAGCCACCAGATCATCCCAAGCGTAGGTATTCGGTTCCGATTTGATCAACCAATAGTTCATAAAGACTTATTTTTGAATTAGCTTTCGATGGAATTTAGGAAATGTTCAATGATTAAAAAAGTAGAACATTTTCTTCAATTTATTTCGAACTAAAAATTGCCGCTTTGGACAACAAGACGATCCTTAAACAATTAAAGCTTCAGGCTGCCCTTATGGAGCTGCACGATGAAAACAGTTTTAAGATCAGAGGCTACCAGAATGCGGTGTTCAATCTCGATAAAACTGACCTAGAATTGGGCAACTTATCCTTGGCCGAACTCGAAAAAATTGACGGTGTAGGAAAAAGTATAGCTACCAATATTGATGAGATCAACCAAAGAGGTGTCTCTACTGCTTTAGAAGAATACCTGAAAAATACGCCAGAAGGCATTGTCGAATTACTCGACATGAAGGGCATCGGCCCAAAAAAAATCAAAGTGCTTTGGAAGGAATTGGGCATTGAAAGTGGCCATGAACTGAAAGAAGCCGCCAATTCTGGTTTAGTGGCCAAGCTGAAAGGCTTTGGTGAAAAAACACAGCAAGCCATTATTAATGCTTTAGAGTTTAAAGAAGCCAACGCGCATAAGCTCCATTTTGCGGAAGCCGAAAAGTTGGCAGAAATCGTCATAGCTGAAATTCTAGAAATTGCTCCCGACATTAAAATTGAAGTGACGGGTGCCCTGCGAAGAAAAATGGAGGTGATCGAAGTCATCGACCTGATTGTGGCCATCGATGACATTGAAACCATTGAAGATGCTTTGGACGATGCTGAAAACTTTGAACAACTCATTGAAGAATCAGGGCCAATTACTTGGCGAGGGAATTATAAGGCACTCAGAATTCCGATTCAACTTTCTTTCTGTGAAAAGGAAGACTTTGTAAAAGAGCAGTTTTTAAGAACGGGAAGCAACCTGCACCTCAGCTTAGAAGTAAAAGACAAACTGACTTTAAAAGACATTGTTAGACAGCAAAGCTTCGCTTCGGAAAAGGAAATTTATGCTGCGGCTGGTTTGGGTGAAATTGTCCCTGAAATGCGCGAAGGGACCTTCGAAATTGAAGCTGCAAAAAATGGAAAACTGCCTCTGCTGGTAGAAATGCAAGACCTGAAAGGTATTCTGCACAACCACTCCACTTACAGTGACGGAAAGCACAGTTTGGAACAGATGGCGCAACATTGTAAAGATTTGGGTTATGAATACCTCGGTATTTGCGACCACAGCAAATCAGCTTTTTATGCCAACGGACTTAAGGAAGATCGTGTAATTCAACAGCAAGAAGAAATTGATCGACTGAACGAAAAACTAGCTCCTTTTAAAATCTTCAAAGGCATTGAGTCTGATATTCTATATGACGGCAAACTCGATTATACCGATGATGTTTTGGCCAGCTTTGATTTCATTGTGGCTTCCGTGCATTCGGTGCTGAACATGAACATTGAAAAGGCCACTCAAAGACTTTTAACGGCCATTGAAAATCCTTACACTACCATTTTAGGCCACCCGACAGGGCGTTTATTGCTCAGAAGAGAAGGTTATCCGATTGACCATAAAATGGTAATCGACCATTGTGCAAAACATAACGTGGTGATTGAAATCAATGCCAATCCTTGGCGATTAGATTTGGATTGGCGCTGGGTACATTATGCTTTAGAGCAAGGCGTAAAATTGGCCATTAATCCCGATGCGCATGAAATGGATGGTTACCAACACATGGTTTATGGTTTGCTGGCCGGACGCAAAGGTGGGCTCACTGCCGACATGACATTTAATGCATTAAGCGCTGAAGAAATCGGGAAATACTTTGCCGAGCGCAAACGAAAAATCGCAGCGAATGTCTAAGCAAAAAATTCTCGTATTGCGGTTTTCGTCCATTGGAGATATTGTGCTCACTACCCCCATTGTGCGAGCGCTGAAGACTCAATTGGAAGATGCCGAAGTTCACTTCTGTACAAAGGCGAGTTTTGCTTCAATTTTAGAGGCCAACCCTTACATTGATAAAGTGCATTTGCTGGAAAAGGATCTAAACCCTTTGATTGCTGAACTGAAGAAAGAGAACTTCGATCACATTGTGGACCTCCACAATAACCTCCGCACCCGCATTATTAAAACCCGTTTGGGCAAACCGAGTAACGCATTCGATAAGCTGAATTGGGAAAAATGGCTCATCGTTAATCTCAAGGTAAACAAACTGCCGAACGTGCACATTGTAGACCGTTATTTTGAGACGGTAAAACCTTTGGGCGTTAAGAAGGACATGCTCGGGCTTGATTATTTTATTCCTGAAAAGGATGAAGTAGAGAAGGACTGGCTTCCAGAGACGCACCGTAACGGATACATTGCATTTGCCATTGGTGGCCAGCTCAATACTAAGAAACTACCCATCGATCGGATGATTGAGCTTTGCGATAAAATCAACAAACCGATTGTGGTTTTAGGCGGAAAAGAAGATATAGAAAATGGAGAAAGACTCGAAGACTTTTTCAACCGAAAACACGACAAGGCGGATATGATTTCGCCTTTAGAGGAATTGGGTAAGAAAGCCAATATTTATAATGCTTGTGGAAAATTCAACCTCAATCAATCGGCTTCCATCTTGAAAGGCGCGAGCCATGTTTTCACCCACGATACGGGCTTAATGCACATTGCTTCGGCCTTTAAAAAGAACGTCTTTTCCATTTGGGGAAATACCATTCCTGAATTTGGGATGTATCCTTATCAAACAAAATTCACCATTTTGGAAAACAAGAAACTGGATTGTAGACCTTGTTCTAAAATCGGTTTCCAAAAATGCCCGAAAGGACATTTCAAGTGCATGAACGACATCATCTTTGACTTCTGGATTCCATGAAACATCACCATATTCAACGTACTTCATTCGTCTTCTTTTTGGCTTCTATTATTTTAGAAGCGGGGATGAGAACGGATAAAATCACTTCGGAAGATCATTCTTTAATGATGGGTATTTCGTTGGGGCTTATTCTTTTTGCAATCGGCATGAATGTGAGCATTGTGAAGAAAATGGGCATCCCAAAGCGTGAAAAAAACATCAGCCAAGTCCTTGGTCTAGTGTATGCGATTTACGCCCTTGTCATTTATGTAATTCTGCCTGTTTAGAGGCGCTCTCATATTTCGAAGGAGATATAGGTCGAATTTTGAATGTAAAAGACCTTCAATTCATTATAAAGTTTTCAAGCACGAGCCCCATGGCTATTAATAGAATATCTATGGCGGCCCATCTAAAAGGGGGTAATTTTTTCAAAAACACTTTCGTTCCTAAATAGATACCAATAATACTAATAACTATATGGATAAAGAGCACATAGTCTGGAATCATATACGGAAACCGAGCATTAGTGAAGTGGTATAGGTAATACAAGTCAGCAAATAAGTAGAGCCAATAAATATTAATCACTAGCAGAAGGGTACCAATGATTTTTGGTGCAGTAAAAATTTTCTTCATTCGACTAAGTTATACTATTACAACATCTCATTGGCCAAATTCGCTAACTCAGATCTCTCGCCTTTTTCTAGGGTAATATGCGCATACAGCGGATGGTCTTTTACTCTATCGATCAAGTAAGAAAGTCCATTCGATTGCGAGTCTAGGTAAGGGGTATCGATTTGATAGATATCGCCCGTAAATACGATTTTGGTGTTTTCACCTGCTCGGGTAATGATCGTTTTGATTTCGTGAGGCGTTAGGTTTTGGGCTTCGTCCACAATAAAGAAAATGTTTGATAAACTACGCCCACGGATATAGGCCAATGGCGTGATCATTAACTTTTCTTTGGCCACCATTTCCGTGATGGCTTTGTACTCCTTATCAGATTCCTTGTATTGGTTTTGGATGAATTTCAGGTTGTCCCAAAGTGGCTCCATATAAGGGTTCAACTTTGATTTGATATCGCCTGGCAAATAACCAATGTCTTTATTGCTTAAAGGTACAATGGGTCTGGCCAAATAAATCTGCTTGTATTCTCTGCGTTGTTCTAAAGCACCCGCCAAAGTCAGCAAGGTTTTTCCTGTTCCTGCCACCCCCTGAATGGTTACCAATTTTACATCGGGATTCATGATAGCATCAATGGCAAAAGTCTGTTCTGCATTACGCGGTTTAATGCCAGAAACAGGTCGTTTATCTACTTTGTGAATGCAGTCCTCTTGTGAGTTATAACGGGCAAGCACCGAGTTTTTATCGCTTTTCAGAATGAAGTATTGATTCGGATGTGCCTTCTTTCTTTTCAGTACTTCCTTAGGGCTAATGGTGCCGTCTTCGTAAAGGTGATTCACCAAATCCGAATCTACCTTTTCGATTTCAATCATTCCTTTCCTCAGCGATTGAACGTTTTTGATCTTTCCAGTCTCGTAATCTTCAGCCGCCAAGCCCATCGATTTAGCCTTGAGCCTAAGATTAATATCCTTGCTGACCAAAATGACTTTTCGGCCTTTGTTTTCATCGCGCATGCGCAGGGCAGCATTCAGAATTCGGTGGTCGTTTTTCGTTTCTCCAAAAACCTCATTGGCATCCAGTTCTCCTTTACCCGAACCAGCTTCCATGATCACCTTCAGACTACCACGGGTTTTCCCGTTAAGGGGAATCCAGTCTTGTAAAGATTTGTCCTGCGCCAGCTTATCGAGTAAACGGGTAAACTCGCGGGCCTCAAAATTCTTGGTGTCATTTCCTTTTTTGAACTGGTCCAATTCTTCCAACACGGTAATGGGAATCCCAATATCGTGTTCCTCGAAATTCATGATGGAGATGTGTTCAAAAAGTATTACGGAAGTATCAAGTACGAAAATTTTCTTCTCACTCAGCGTCTTAGCTCTTGCCATATCGGATTGGTCAATAATTAAGTAGAAAGGTTGATATAAGGTAGTAAAATAATGGTTGAAACTAGACTGACAGGCTTTATTAATAAAGACTTAACATAGGGATTTGTTTAAAATATTGAAAATGAGTGGGTTAAATTTATTGGCTATATCATTCAAAAAAATACCTTAATTTGAAGATCAAATTTTTACAGCTATGACACCTCCACTTTCCAGAAGAAACTTTATTAGAAATACGGCAACTGTTGGAGCAGTTTTGCCTTTTATGTCCCCTACAATGCTTTTTTCAGATCAAAAGAGAGCCAAAATCAGAATGGGCTTTATTGGTACTGGCGAAAGGGGCAGAAGCCAATTGACCGTGGCTTTGTTAAGAGATGATGTTGAAGTAGTCGCCATTTGTGATGTGGACAATGCGGTTTTGGAAAAAGCCGAAGACATGATTACGAAAAGCGGAGGCAAGAAGCCTGTACGTTTTGACGGTGATGGAGAAGCCTATCACAAGATGCTCGAAATGGACAACCTAGACGCTGTGTACATTGCTACCCCATGGGTTTGGCACGTACCAATGGCCGTTGCGGCCATGAAGGCTGGAAAGGCTGTTGCCCTTGAGGTTTCTGGTGCAACTGATATTGAAGAGTGCTGGGACTTGGTGAACGCACAAGAAGAAACGGGTGTGCCTTTAATGTTTATGGAAAACGTTTGTTACAGAAGAGATGTAATGGCGGTTTTAAATATGGTGCGCGATGACCTCTTTGGTGAAATGGTTCACTTGGAAGGTGGTTATCAGCATGACCTTAGGGCAGTAAAATTGAACGATGGAAAGTCGGCTTACGGTCAAGGCGTTGAGTTTGGCGAAAATGGTTATAGCGAGTCGAAATGGAGAACGACTCATTCGGTACATAGAAATGCAGAACTTTATCCGACACACGGTTTAGGCCCAGTGGCTACGGCCATTAACCTGAACAGAGGTAACCGAATGGCTTACCTTACTTCGATGAGTTCGAAAAGTAGAGGTTTGCACGATTATATAGTGAACCATCCAAAAGGAGGAAAAGACCACCCGAACGCTAAAGTCGATTTCAAATTGGGTGATGTGGTAACCACAATGATTAGAACAGTAAACGGTGAAACCATAAACCTTACACACGATACTAACCTTCCAAGACCTTATTCTTTAGGCTTCCGTTTTCAAGGAACCAAAGGGCTATGGATGGACATCAATAAATCACTTTATGTAGAAGGACAAGGCAGACCGCATCAATGGCAGTCGGACAAAGAGATGATGGAGAAATACGATCATCCGCTTTGGAAAAAGTATGGTGAAAAAGCTTCGGGTGCTGGCCATGGCGGTATGGACTTCTTTGTATTCCACGCCTTTATTGAAGCCCTAAAAAGAGATGCACCAATGCCAATTGATGTGTATGACGGTGCCGCTTGGATGGCTGTGACTGCGCTCTCTGAACAATCTATTTTACAAGGTGGAGAACCAGTTCAGTTTCCAGACTTTACGCGAGGTAGATGGATAAATCGAAAACCTATTTTCGCCCTAGATGATAGTTATTAATAGTAAAGGGCGTTCTTAATTTAGCCCTATATTCGTATAAAATTGTACGTCATATGAGCATCAATATATCCCTTCTGAAGAAAATTTGCGAAGAGGCTGGAGCACCTGGCTTCGAAAAGAGAATTCGTGATTTGGTGATTAAGGAAGTTACTCCTTTAGTTGATGAGTTGTCCATCGATAATATGGGTAATGTAATTACCATAAAAAGAGGAGTGAATAATCCACAAGGAAAAAAGGCCATGGTGGCTGCACACATGGACGAGATTGGCTTTATAGTAAGCCATATAGACGATAATGGTTTTGTGCGTTTTCATACCTTGGGTGGTTTCGATCCCAAAACACTCACTGCCCAACGGGTAATTATTCACGGCAAAGAAGATGTTATCGGTGTAATGGGTAGTAAACCTATCCACGTTATGTCGGCTGAAGAGCGAACTAAAGTTGCCAAGATTTCCGATTACTTTATTGACTTGGGTAGGTCGAAAGAAGAAGTAGAAAAACTGATTTCTATTGGCGATCCTATTACCAGAGAAAGGGAATTGATTGAAATGGGAGATTGCGTCAACTGTAAATCTATTGATAACCGGGTTTCAGTTTTTATTTTGATTGAGGCCTTGCGGAACTTGAAAGATCAGCCTTATGATGTTTACGGAGTATTCACTGTGCAAGAAGAAGTGGGTTTAAGAGGAGCAAACGTCTCTGCTCATACCATCAATCCTGATTTTGGTTTTGGATTAGACACCACTATCGCCTTTGATTTACCGGGGGCTCAACCACACGAAATGATCACAGAATTAGGGAAGGGTACGGCCATTAAAATAATGGATGCTTCAACCATTTGCGATTACCGTATGGTGGAGTTCATGAAGCAGACGGCCAATGCTGAGAACATTAAATGGCAACCAGAAATACTTACGGCTGGCGGAACCGATACCGCTGGTCTTCAGCGCATGGGTAAAAACGGAGCAATTTCAGGAGCGGTTTCCATTCCAACAAGACATTTACATCAAGTCATTGAAATGGCACATAAAGATGATATTCAGGGATCGATAGATTTATTGATCGCATGCCTAATGAGACTGGATACGTATGATTGGAGTCATTAATTTACATCTAAAGGCGTCTACTAATCTGAGTTTAACTTTATGTTTTAATCCCGAAGGAATTCAATGCTTATAGGTTTTAAGGATTTTAAGATATTCGACCCCGATGGAGTCGAATGCTTTTTTGATTCTGATTTGTTATCAATATATTAGCCTCTAAGGGTTTGTTTGCCAATTGATTAGCCCCTCGTAAATTTATAGCCTAAGTAAGCAGCTACCATTCCAACAACAACGCTGGCTGCTATATATAATAGTGCTTGGAGTGGTTTGTTTTCAAGTAGAAGTGTATTGCCCTCGTAAGCAAAGGTGGAAAAAGTAGTGAACCCACCACAGAACCCTGCTATGAGCAATAGATTGATTTGGGGTGAGAATAACTTTTCTTGTGTGGCCCAACCCATCAAAAGCCCAATGAGAAGGCAACCAGCAATATTTACCACAAAAGTACCATAGGGAAATAGGTTAGGGTATTTGGAATGAATGGTGTGCTGAATTACATACCGCAAGGCACTTCCTACTGCGCCACCTAAAGCAACAATGAATGCATTTTTTATCATTCTTTTACCTCCTTTTTGGGAGCTTTCTTTTTAATGTATTTGTATACTTTATCGTAATCGCTGTTCTCTTGATTAGATATTTTTACGTAGCCTTTATTTAGAAACACCAATTTTAATTGCTTGTATTCAGTTTTATTGGTATTAATAATCGTCTCTTGCCAAGCACCGAGCTCAGATATTTCTTGAACGGATTTAAAAAATCGGAAAGGATAGTAAACATGGATTTGATCATAGCCAATTTTCAATACCTTATAGTTGAAAATGAGTTTGTAGAGCATAATGGAGCAAACTACCAATAAAAAGCCAAGCAGAATATACCGCCAAGTACCCGATGGCTCTGCTAAAATTTGACGCATAAAGTAGAGGGCCCCTATAACAGAAACAAGAGTGAAAACCGTTAGGGAAAAGATGGTCTTACGTTTGGGTTTTGAAATAATCATGTGCTACGAATTAATCAAATCTTCTCTGAATTCGCTAATGTGTGATTGAATGTCGGGGAAAAATAGTCGAAATTCTTCTTCGAACAACGAATAATGTAGAGTTAAATCTTGTATTGACTCATCCATTTTCGAGTCGAATTTGGTTCTTCTTGATAAGCCAGAAAGTGCCCTATGAATCCCTTTTAATTCGGCATAGGCCATTAACCAATTATTTGACACCATATAGGGTAGCATGTGCTGTGCTCTCGCAGGCATTTGATCTTGAAAAGCAACCAGCTTTTTGAAATGACTTTCAGAAAAGGTTTTTAAGTCATCGGAATGAAACTCACTAAAGTTCTTGGCCAAAAAGTGGTCATAAAACATGTCTACAATTACGCCAGAATAGTGTCTATACTTGTCAGAAAGACGTTTTTTGCTTTGACTTACCACTTCGTGCGTATCGGTAAATCGATCAATTTCACGATGAAGCAGCACACCTTTGGCAACATCGGGCTCATAATCTTGGTATTGATTTCCCTTCACAAAATCACCTAAAAAATTGCCGATGGCTATTTTGGAGTGTTGGCCTGAGAGATATAAATGCGCTAAATAATTGATGACCTTTTATATTAGGTCAGTAAGGTAACTACTGAATACTTGAATTACAATTAGCCTCTGGTGAAGATATTTTTAATGTTGAGGTAGTCGATGAAGTAAACCATTCGAATGGTAATTGAATCTACGTTTGGCGCTCCAAAAGTATTGTTGAAGTTATCTAAAAAGCGCAATTGAGTATCGTAATCATTTGTTCCAATGCTTCTTTTCCAAATGGCCTTAATTTCAGAGCCAGGGGCGAATTGCCAATTGTACTCCATGTCAATATTAAAGGCATTGTAGTTTCTATTATCTGCCATTTCGCCTGAATCTATACCATCATAAGTTGTCGCTACCAGTTCATCGTCTTCAGTAAGTTCATAAAACTCCTTGTAGTCTACGCGACTCCAATAATGTCTAGCCCTAAGTGTAACTCCCATTCTGTTTGAAAAAATGTAACTTCCGTTTAGGGTATTCGTGAAGTTTCTTACTTCTCTTCTTCCAAAAATGACAGACTCCAAATCACCTGTTACGCTGTCATAAAGCCTTCTGGCATAACCTCTTTCGTTGTCTCGGCTGCTGGCTTCTATATTATGGCTAATTTCTGCTCTTTCTCCAATTCTAATTCTAGCGGATAGGTTTATTGACTTATCAGTCTGATCCCAATCAGGCCTTTTTCCAAACCTAAAGTTTCCAGATAGCCTTACTTGCTTGCGACTATCTGTATTCACATTTAGTCTTGTGCTGTAGCTGCTAGGTTTTTTGAATATGTAACCTGAAACACGTGATTCAAAAAAGTCATTACTTGTTCCAGGGCTATTATTGAACTCAGTACTTAAGCTCCAGAAATTCTTTAGTTGTCCGTTGATGTTCACGCTATATCTCCAAGTGGAAAATGCCCTTGGCTCATAAAGCAGTTCATGATTTGCATTCAGCCTAAAACTATAATTGTTAAAAGCACCAATTGGTTGAAACTGGTTGAACGAGAAGTCTCCCCTATGTTCAATTTGGTTTGACTGACGAAGAAAACCTAAGTCATTAATGTCGTAGGTATCACTCTCAACATTTCGATTGATACCATACCGAAATACCCCTCTATTCTTATCTATTCCAATGTTATATTTAATTCCTCCTTTGGTGTTCTTAATGTCATCAGTGTAAGAAGCTACATTGCTATAGCCAAAAAAACCTGAGGTACGCCAATTTCTATTGGCATCATTGAGTGAAAAATTAAATGCCGTTACATTGGCATCATCTCCATTTTTAGCTCTTGTTACATTGGTATTTGTCAGTGTTACACTTGAATTGTTCTTTAGGTTTTGGTCAAGAACAATTACATTAAAATTGGTGAGCGGGTCAGCCTCCACTTCTGTTGTTTCTCCGGTGTCGGTATTTTCAACTTCTAAATAGGTGGGTTTCGTTATGGCATTGAAAAAACCAATCCCCAAACCTTTATTCGTTCGGCCAGTGATTTTACTGGCGTTGATTAATTGTGCTGCATCTGGTGAGTAGGTAACAGATTCGTTACTGTTTAGTGCTCTGGTTCGATTGCCAAATATACCACCAATCCTTCTAGAATAGAATAAACCTGCTTTGTTAAAAAGTTCAACTCCTTCTGTGAAAAAGGCTCGGTTTTCGTCAAACTTCACCTCAAAAGGACTGAGGTTGAGTACTTGTCTGTCAGATCTCACTCCACTAAAATCTGGAATTAGGGTCATATCTAAAGTAAAGGCATCATTGATTCCGTACTTAATGTCCATACCTCCATTGAGCCTTGGGTTGCTAGCACCTATTCCTGTGGCCCGGTTAATTACGGTTGATACGTATGGGTAAAAGAATAGTCGTGTGGGAGGTTTTAAGTTATTAAGGTTCCTTACTACTCCCGCTTGGTTTAGGAAACCTGGAATTTCAGGATCCACAGGGTTCCAGTATGAGTCTTCGTTGATGGATACACTTTTTCGAAAAAAATTAATACCCCAATCTTGAATATCTTTTGAAGTAAACCTTAAAACAGCATAAGGTATTTTCATCTCAACAACCCAATAATCATCCTTGACCTGAGCGGAAGAGAGCCAAACCGCATTCCAGCCTGAATCGTTTCTGTATACGCTCTCATTGCCGCCATTTGAATAACGTGTGTCATATTGAACACCTGCAACGGTAACAAAAAGACCCACACCGTTGAGTCCCGCATTATAAGGGTCAAAACTCACACCGAAATAGTCTGAATTACCTATGTTATCACGATTAGTCAAGATGTTAAAAACATCCTCCTTTTTTTCATAAAGTTGCGCAACGATGTATACCGCTTCATCATCATAAAGCATTCTAACCTCTGATTTTCTAGTGGCAGCCATGCCTGGATTTGGGCTATTTTGTATAAAGTCAGTCACTAAAGGGGCTAGGCACCATACGTCTTCGTCCATTACACCGTCTATGGTGATTTTCTCATTCGTTCTTACCGCTTCAAACGATTTTCGTTCGTCTTGAGCATTTGCACTAATCGTCCAAACTAATGCCAGAAGTATGATTGTTAACTTATTGAAGTTCAATGCTTTTTTGTTTGTGTGTTATAACAGACAAAGGTGGGTATTGTTGGAAGACTTATAAATTCAAATTATTTACGTACCTCCTTTTTTAGTGTGAATGGTTTTGGTACACTAATTCCTATGTTTAATAATATATAATTATTACACTTTAAAATATTGATATCTGGAATCATGACTTTCCAAAATGAATCTATAGTGGTGTGTGTCGGTAGGTAAAGAAGAATTGGGAGAGGCATTTTTTATTGTTGAGAAATTCCGAAGGTTCCACCCTTTCATTTTCTTAACGTACTTTTGCACGATGGATGTTTACGGAAAGGCACTCAATGATTTTCATGCTGGAATAGAAGATCAATCACTCATGCTAAATACCTCGTATGGTGGTACTGAAGAAATGCCAGTGTGGTATTTTTTTAGAGGTTATGATGAGATGCCGGAAATGGAGCAAATGGCACTGTCTATTGCCGATGGCGATATTTTGGATGTGGGCGCTGGGGCTGGCTGTCATGCCTTGGTGTTACAACAAATGGGAAAATCGATCACTGCAATTGATACCTCTAGCGATTCCGTTGATTTAATGAAAAAAGATGGTCTGAAAAATGCCATCAAGGCCGACTACTTTAAATTCAATCAAAAGAAATACGATACCATAATTCTATTAATGAACGGCATTGGTATGGTGGGCAAACTCAACAGGTTTAAAACCTTTCTGGATCATGCTAAAACCCTCTTGAAACCCGAAGGACAGTTGATTTTTGACACTTCAGACATAAAGTATTTATATGAAGGCCAAGACTTACCAACGGACAAATATTATGGGGAAGTAAGCTTTCAATACGAATACCAAGGCGAAAAAGGGGAGTGGTTTGATTGGGTATATATTGATGAAGACACCCTTGCTGACATTGCTGAAGAATGTGGTTGGTTTCTGTATTACCTCCATAAAGATAAAAGTGATCAGTATTTGGTGAGAATGATTCCGAAGGAGTACAAGTAAGCCTTTTGTGAGCTTGAATTCTAGTCACAGAATTGCGTATCTTCCAATGATAAAACCCTGATCAAATGAAAAGAATACTTACACTATCACTTTTAGTACTACTCTCATTAGGCCTAAACGCCCAAAAAACAATTATCCATGCAGGAAAATTAATTGATGGTAAATCCGATCAAGTAATGACATCCATGTCGATTGTGATTGAAGGAAATAAGATTGTTTCTGTAGACCGAGGATATACTAAGGGGGGAAATGAGGATCAAGTGATTGATTTAAAGGACAAAACAGTGATGCCTGGGCTCATACATGCACGTTCATATTGAGTCTCAAAGCAGCCCAAGTTCACAGCTCGCTGGGTATATCATGAACGAGGCCGACATTGCCTATGACGCGCAAGTATATGCCAATCGAACTTTAATGGCTGGATTTACTACCGTGAGAGATTTGGGCGGCTCAGGCGTAAATGTGGCCTTGCGAAATGCCATTAATGCAGGAAAAGTAGTTGGCCCAAGGATTTATACAGCAGAAAAAACCATAGCCACCACTGGCGGCCATGGCGACCCAACAAACGGAGCCAGTAATCACCTAATGGGAGACCCAGGACCACTGGACGGAGTAATAAATAGCGAAGAAGAAGCGAGAAAGGCCGTGCGTCAACGTTATAAAAACGGAGCAGATGTAATAAAGATTACAGCGACAGGTGGTGTATTGTCTGTGGCAAAAGATGGCCAAGGCCCTCAGTTTAAAATGGACGAGCTCAAAGGAGTTATCGAAACAGCCAATGAATACGGAATGGTTAGTGCCGCACATGCACATGGTGATGAAGGAATGCGAAGAGCAGTAGAGGCCGGAATTACTTCCATCGAACATGGTACTTTTATGAGTGATCAGACCATGGATTTGATGATCAAAAAGGGAACGTATTATGTGCCTACCATTTCGGCAGGTGAGTTCGTGGTAGAAAAGGCAAAAATACCAGGCTTCTTCCCTGACGTGGTGGTGCCGAAAGCTTTGGAAGTAGGACCACAGATAAGTGCCACCTTTAGTAAAGCATACAAGAGAGGAGTAAAAATTGCCTTCGGAACAGATGCTGGTGTTTTTCCTCATGGCGACAATGGTAAAGAATTCGTCTACATGGTAAAAGCTGGAATGAAACCCATGGAGGCCATCAAAACGGCTACTATGACTGCTTCTCAATTATTAAGAATCGAGAAGCAATATGGTTCAATAGAATCAGGAAAAATGGCAGATATTATTGCTGTTAACGGTGACCCAATACAAGATATTTCTACAATGACGGATGTTAAATTCGTAATGAAAGACGGGAAGGTTTATAAGAAGTAAGTCATTCGTTAGTTAGAATTTTATAGATGCTGGAGAAAATAAAATGGTTTTTCCAGCATTCTTTTTAATAATAAACAACCACTGATTTTACTCGAACC
The DNA here is from genome assembly GCF_034669765.1 of Roseivirga sp. Taxonomy (GTDB): domain Bacteria; phylum Bacteroidota; class Bacteroidia; order Cytophagales; family Cyclobacteriaceae; genus Roseivirga. The sequence goes on along the minus strand of NZ_JAXMOQ010000001.1, from coordinate 121,192 downwards.
GAAGACTAATTCCTAAATTCGACTATGCAACACATTTTGCAATCCTACCTCAGGCGATTGACAAACCTTTCAGCGAACAACCGCTCGCTGGTGTTGCTCAAACTTTTGTCCAATCAGTTCATCGATCTCCACGATTTCGATCATATGGACTTAAAGCCGTCTTTTCGGATAATAGAAGATATTATTGCACAGAAAGCTTCTATTCCCCTGATTCCAAATTCAGATGCTAGAGATGCACGTTCTAACCAACTGGCTACCCGATTGAGAAAAGTGAAAAGAAGGGAACAATTCCTGTTTGAAGAAACAGGAGGCAAAGATTTGTATGTCGGTTGGCCATTTGTGCATGGCAAGTTCAACGATGGCTCTATTGTTCGGGCTCCTCTTATTTTCTTCCCAGTTAATCTGGAAATGAATGACAATGAATGGAGCTTAAAGCCAAGAACGGATGTGAACGTAACCCTCAACAAGAGCTTTTTGATGGCCTATGCCCATTTCAATAATGTAAGCCTTGATGAAGATTTGTTGGAAAGATCTTTTGATGATTTTGAAAAGGGGAGTACAGTGTTCAGGTCAAGTCTGTATGATTTGCTGGAAGAAAGCAAAATCAGTATCCGATTTGGAAGTGCCATTTATGCAGATAAGCTAAATCGCTTTACTGAATTCTCGAAGGCTGGATTTGAAAAGGAGAATGACATTGGTAAACTCAATCTGGTTTCAGAAGCCGTGTTGGGCATTTTCCCTCAGGCCGATTCTTACTTAATGCCAGATTATGATCATATGCTGGCTAATTTAAAGGTGGATTCGTTGGAAGAATTCTTTGCCCAGAAAAACCTTTCGGAACAAAATGACTTTGGGCCTGATTTCGATCCTTACCGATACTTTTTAGACAAGGTGAAAGAAGAAGAAACTTTCACACCTTTCAGAAAAGATGTTTTTCAGGAGAATGCTATCAAGGCAGTTAAAAAAGGAAATTCGATTGTTGTGCAAGGCCCTCCTGGCACAGGAAAATCCCAGCTGATATGTAACCTCATGGCTGATTATATGGCCCGAGGGAAGAAAGTACTTTTGGTAAGCCAAAAGCGAGCGGCTTTAGATGTGGTGTACGATCGTCTAAAATCTAAAGACATCAGTGATTTTGTAGGCTTGGTACATGATTTTAAGAATGACCGGAAGGAGATTTACTCAAAAATTTCGAACCAAATCTCTAGGTTGAATGAGTACAAAAGGAACAATACCAATCTGGATGCCATTCAGCTCGATCGTGCCTTTAAGCAGGCCAGTCGAACCATTGATGATGTAACCGAAACACTGGAAGATTATAAAAAGGCATTGTTTGATGATACAGAAAGTGGCCTTTCTGTAAAGGAATTATACCTCACATCTGACCCAGAAATGGAGTCGATTTCTTTGGTACAAGAATACAATCAAATTGACTTTAGAGGCAATCAGTTTGAAAAAGAAATGACGCGCTATTTTGAGTATGCTCAGAAATTAAATGTGGAGGGTTATCCTTGGGCAGAAAGGGTGGATTTTTCTTCTTTCAAGATTCAGGACCTCAAGAAAATGCTGGAGTATCTAGATGAGATTCCCGTAGAGACAAGCCGATTGGCGACAGAAGTTTCTTCAATTCTGGATGAAAAGGTAGATTACGATACTTGTCGGAGAATGGGCGAGAACCTAGACAAACTCAAAGGTTTTAATGAGTATTTAAAAAATGAAAAAATTTATGCCCTGCTGAAACCCATGATCGGTGTTCCGAATAGGGATAGTGACCTGCTTTGGTTGGCCAATAGTAGGGTATTGATCAATAAATGTTTTGAAGACGAAGGGGTTGAGAAGAGTTTGGAAACTAAGGAACTAGGAGAAGTTCAGACGCTATTGAAAAAAAGAGCGAACGCTCGAAAATCGTTTGTCAGGTCTATCAAGTGGAGTTTTTCCAAAGAGAAAATCAGGTTGGCTCGAATTCTTGTGGCGAATAGTCTTTCCAACACCAAAGAGGATTTCAAAATTCTAGATCAACGCATTGATAACCGTTTGAATCTGCAGCATCAGATTACAAAAATTAAATCAGTGATTTGGATCAATGAAGTGCCGAGTTCTTTTGAACAGGAAGATTTAAATGTTTGGGTTGATCAGCTTGAAATGGCCCTTAAGGCTAAGTTGATTTTTGCTTCGTTCACTAATTTCAAAGAATATTTCCCTGTCAATAAATTGACGGCCAAAGAAATAAAGTTAAGAATAAGTGCCGTTCGTACAACTTTAAAGGACTTACCCAAGAAGAGGGAAGTGTGGAATAAGTTTATTCTCCCTGTCCAGGTAGACCAATTGCTACTTTCTGAGGATTTTCTTTCACAATTGAAAAGGACACTGAAACGCGATTTCGATTCTATCTGCGAAATGGACCAAATCAAAAGTTCTCTCACAGAAGATAGACTCTCAGGACTCAAAAGGTTAGAAGAATTGGGAGCAAGAACAACCGCAGAATACATTGCCATTTTTGATAATAGCCTACGCTTGGCTTGGATCGATCATATTGAAAGTAAGCACCCAATATTGAGATCTGTATCTACTTTGAAGTTTGAGCAAATGATCAGCGATCTTCAGGATGCTGAGGCGCAAAAACTAGAAACGAGTGCTCAGATTTTACTTCAAAAGGCCAGAGAAAAAACCTACGAACCTGCCGAATACAATCGCCTCAATAATATGACGACCTACCGTGATCTTGAACATCAGGTAAATAAGAAGCGACAAATTTGGCCTTTGAGAAAACTGATAAACCATCTTTCGGAAGATATATTTTCTTTAGTACCATGCTGGATGGCATCACCAGAATCCGTTTCGGCTATTTTTCCGATGGAAAGTTTCTTCGATTTGGTCATTTTTGATGAAGCAAGTCAGTGCTTTTCAGAGAAAGGGCTACCTGCCATTTACAGAGGTAAGCAATTGGTCATCGCTGGTGACAGTCAGCAACTGAGGCCGAATGATTTGTATCGGGTGAAGTGGGAAGAGGAGTCGGAGGAGATGGCGCTGGAAGTAGAATCGCTATTGGAGCTGGCGAGTAAGTTCTTAATGCAAGTTGAGCTTCAAGGCCATTATAGAAGTCAATCTTTGGCCTTAATCGATTTTTCGAACCAACATTTTTATAAAGGGAAACTTCAAATGCTTCCCCATTTCAATCAAATCAATGATTCAAAACCCGCCATTGATTTTATAAAGATTGATGGGATTTGGGAAAAGCAGACCAATATATTAGAAGCGGAAGAAGTAATTCAATTACTTCTTCAACTCAAGAAGAATGAAACGTCAAAATCCGTAGGGGTGGTCACTTTCAATGTAAGCCAACAGCATTTGATTCAAGATAAAATTGACGAGAACGCGCTTGGTGATTGGGAAGGGCTTTTTGTAAAAAACATTGAAAACGTTCAGGGGGACGAACGCGATATTATCATTTTTTCTACGGCCTATGGGCGTGATGCCAAAGGTAAAATCAATCTCCAATTTGGTAGTTTGAACATGGCTGGCGGAGAGAATCGATTAAATGTAGCCATTACAAGAGCCAAGGAAAAGGTAATGATTGTGACCTCTTTGCTGCCTGAAGAAATGAAGGTAGGTCAATTAAAGAATGAAGGACCAAAGTTGCTCAAATCTTATTTGGAATATGCCCGAAAGGTGTCGGAAGGCGAATATGAGCCTACTGTTAGTGTCTCGAAAGTCTTTGGACAAGATTGGTATTTGAAAAATAAGCTGAAGGATTGGGAGAAAGACTTCCCCATAAAATTCACTGAAGAACTTCCTTTTGCAGATCTTTCATTAAAGTGGCGGGGGAAATACAAGGGCGTTTTAATGACAGACGACAATGTGTTTTATGAAAGCTCCACGGTAAAGGACAGTTTCGTTTATAAGCCGTTTCTATTGGAATCAAAAGAATGGAAATACAGGTTTGTTCATAGCCGAAATTTCTGGCAAACCCCTCAAGTTGTAAAGGAAAATATTGGCCGTTTGGTAGAAACGGTTCAGGAAGCTAACTAATTCGAAGTTTCCTCTACCCGAATGCCCACAGACGGAATTTCTTGTAAATCAGCTTCGCGCATATATTGAGCTACTCTGATTTTAAATACTCCCGTTTTTGGGAAAGTATAGGAAGGAAGAATTTCTACCTCGTGTTGAAAAATACTATTGCCTTTGCCTGATGGCTTTCCAGTAATGGGGTCAAACAATTGAATATTGATCAACTCAGACTTGATTTCTGCGCCTTCTTTGTTCAGTAAGTAATAAGTGAGGTATAGGTTTTGAGATTTAAAGTCAATTGTATTGCGAACGTTCAACAGTATTCTTTTGGGTTGGCTGTCTTCAATATTAAACTCGAATTCAGGTATGGTGTCCATGTTCCATACTGCAGCCTCAAAATCATATACATCTTCATAGATTTTGTGAGGATCGCAAGCGGATAGTGTAATCACCAGAGCTAACAGAGAAAGCCATTGTACTCGTTTCATTTCTCTGGCCTATTGTTTTTATTGTTACGATTATTTCGGTTTCTGTTCTTGTTACTTCTATTCCTGTTTTTGGAATTGAGATTACCTTTCTTCCCACTTTGATTTTGTCCCTTGTCTTTTTGCTTGAACTTCTTGTCCATTTTTTCAAGGTCACGGTTGATACCTACATCGCTCAAGTCTTTAATCTCAAGTTCATCTAGGGTAAGGGTTTCTGGAATTACACCCTCTTCATTCATGGCTTTAATTTCAGCTACCCTTGAGGCATCAATAGGGTGCCAAGTGTTTTCGCCATCGTAGCCAAACCACATAATTTTTCTAAAAATATCTGTTTTTTGAAGCTTGGCATCTCCAATTTTGGTTTTCAGTTTAGTTACCTCCGGAATGTCCTCTAGAGCATCCATATAGGTTTCCAGTTCGTAGTTTAGGCAACATTTCAGTCGCCCACACTGGCCTGAAAGTTTACCAGGATTTAGACTTAAGTTTTGATAACGGGCTGCGCTGGTACTGACACTTTTAAACTCATTCAGCCAAGTAGAACAGCAGAGCTCTCTTCCACAAGAACCTATTCCGCCTAAGCGGCCAGCTTCTTGTCGAAGGCTAATTTGTTTCATTTCTACCCTGATTTTGAACTCGCTCGCCAACACTTTGATGAGTTCTCTGAAGTCAACACGGTCTTCTGCAGAGTAGTAAAAAGTGGCTTTTGTATTGTCCGATTGATACTCAACATCAGTGAGTTTCATATTCAATTGTTGATCTTGAATAATTTGGCGCGTACGAAACATGGTAGGCATGTCGCGCTTTCTTACGCTGTCATATTTTTCTAGGTCTTTAATGGTTGCTTGACGGTATACTTTTCTGATTTCATCGTTATTGGCTACCTTTTTCTTTTGCATTTGGAGCCTAACCAGTTCGCCCTGCATAGAAACATAACCCAAATGATGACCACTTGGTACGTCTACAATGACGGCATCGCCAGTAACAAAATCTATGTTATCTGTATTACGGAAGAATTCTTTTCTGCCGTTTTTGAATCTAACCTCTACAATATCGAAAGTGTCCACAGCGGGCATGTCCATATTGGACAGCCAGTCGAAGACATTCATTTTGTTACAACCTCCGGTTGAACAGCCTCCGTTATTGTTGCAGCCAGAGACTTCCCCTTCGGTACTTACTCCACAACTACAGCTCATATTTTATTTTTAAGACCCGAAGGCCATTAAATCGTTATTTTAACAATCTCAAAATATCTTGGCCAATATCTGTTCTATGATATTCGTCCTGCCAAGAAATTTTCTTCACCCCATTATACGCATTTTCAAGTGCTTTTTCTACTGATTCCCCCATGCCTGTAACGGCCAATACTCTACCGCCATTGGTTACCGTTTGACCAGAAGAATTCAATTGAGTACCTGCATGAAATACCGAGGCCTCATTTACGTTCTCAATTCCAGTAATTTCTTTGCCTTTTTCATAAGCTTCAGGGTAACCGCCAGCCACCATCACCACGGTAGTGGCCGTTTGCGGACTAACACTAAAGGTTTTTTTATTGAGGGTTCCATTGGCCGAACCTTCCAAAATTTCTAGTAAATCAGAGTCAATTCTAGACAAAACTGATTGTGTTTCAGGGTCGCCCATTCGGACATTATACTCAATTACGAAAGGTTCGCCTTCCATATTCATAAGGCCAATGAAAAGGAATCCTTTATAGTCGATACCTTCTTTTTTCAAACCATCGATTGAAGGCTTGATTACTTTTTCTTCTACCTTGGCTAAAAACGCTGGTGTAGCAAAAGGCACTGGTGAAATGGCGCCCATACCTCCAGTATTTAAGCCTGTGTCTTGCTCTCCAATACGTTTATAATCCTTGGCTTCAGGTAGAATTTTGTAGTTAGAACCATCGCTCAATACAAAAACAGAAAGCTCAATTCCTTTTAAGAATTGTTCTACCACCACACGGCTTGAGGCTTCCCCGAATTTGGCGTCTACCAGCATTTCCTTTAGTGTTTCGCGGGCCTGTTCTGCGGTTTCGGAAATAATTACTCCCTTACCAGCGGCCAAACCATCGGCCTTTAAAACGATAGGTGTTGGATGGCTTGAAACATAATTGAGCCCTTCTTCTAGGGTGTCAATGGTAAAGGTCTTGGATTTTGCCGTTGGAATTCCATGACGGTTCATGAAGTCTTTCGAAAAATCTTTACTGCCTTCCAATTGAGCACCCGCTGCCCCTGGGCCAACCAATAGCACATTCTTTAGTTGACTATCCTTTTCAAAGTAGTCACGAATGCCATTTACCAAAGGGTCTTCTGGTCCAACGACTACTAAGTTGATCTGGTTGGTAATTACAAATTCACCAATGGTTTTAAAGTCGGTTACTTTAATATTTACGTTTTCGGCAATGTTTGCTGTGCCCGCATTTCCAGGAGCTACAAACAGTTTATTACATCGTGGGCTTTGCGAAATTTTCCAAGCAAAAGCATGTTCGCGTCCGCCACTGCCCAACACAAGAATATTCATGAATATTTGAAATTTTTGAAGCGCTAAAGGTAATTAATTTGCGTATTCTGAATGGAATTTTATTCTGACCAATCGGAGATCTTCTTCCGAAACATCCTCATCCGCGAACTCTTCCAAGGCCAATTGAATGTCATCACTTTCGGCATTTAAGAAGTAATCAAGAATGTCTTCCTCACGGTCTTCATCCATAATTTCCTCTAAATAGTAGTCGAGATTGAGTTTGGTACCTGCAAAACAGATGATTTCCATTTCGTCCAATAAAGTATCCATCGTCCAACTTTTCATTTCCGCTACTTCTTCCAAGTCAATTTTTCTATCGATTTGTTGAATGATGTAGATTTTGTTTTTGGATTTTGACCCAGAGGATTTTATCACTACCACATCTTCGATATCAATGTCGTTGTCTTCAACATATTTACTGATGACTTTAAGGAACGGTGCTCCAAACTTTTGAACCTTGCCCATTCCAATGCCATTTACATTGCTCAGGGCTTCTTCTGTAGTTGGGTAAGTAGTGGCCATTTCTTGAAGTGATGGTTCCTGAACAATCGCATAAGGAGGTAAATCGTGTTCTTTGGCGACTTTTCTTTGTTCTGCTTTCAGTAAATCGAATAAGGTTTTATCGAAAGACTGTCCTGTTGTTGACTGATGTGTTACTTCATTACCATCATCTTCTCCTAAATCAATATCACTAAAGTCATGATCTTTAGTAAGCTTAAAGGAGTAAGGTTTTTTCAGAAAGTCTTTACCCTTTTGAGAAAGCTTTAAAACGCCAACATTTTCAATGTCTTTGGTTAGAAACTCATAAAGTAAAGTTTGACGAACTACAGATTTCCAAAAGCTTTCTTCTTCCGTTTTACCAGCTCCAAAAACAGGAAGTTTATTGTGCTTATAGCTTTTGATGTATTGGTTTTGAGATCCGCGAATGACATTCACAATATGCCCTAAGCCAAACCTTTCATCGGTTTCTGTTACGGCTTGAATGGTTGTTTTGATATAGTCTTGTGCTTCGTACTCCTCTCGTTCGTATTTACAATTGTCGCACATGCCGCTTTCACGACATTCAGTGTCATCATATTCTTCTCCAAAATAGTGTAGTAGCTGTTTTCTTCTACACACTGTGGACTCGGCATAAAAGCTCATTTCGTCCAACAGAATTTTCGAGTTCTCTTTTTCGGTAACGGGCTTGTCTTTGTTGAATTTCTCCAGCTTCATAATATCTGAATAGCTGTAGAACATAATGCACTGTCCTTTTTGTCCATCTCGGCCAGCACGTCCCGTTTCTTGATAATAGCCTTCCAGTGATTTCGGCACATCGTAGTGAATAACAAATCTCACGTCTGGTTTGTCAATCCCCATTCCGAAGGCAATGGTGGCCACAATTATATCTACTTCTTCGTTCAGAAAATCGTCTTGATTTTTGATTCTAACATCTGGATCGAAGCCTGCGTGATAGGGCTTGGCGTTAAACCCATTTACTTGAAGGAAATTGGCAATTTCTTCTACCTTTTTACGACTTAAGCAATAGATAATTCCTGACTTACCTTTGTTTTCCCTCATGAACTTGATCAATTGTTTTTTGATCGATTTCTTGGGTCTAACTTCGTAATAAAGGTTTTCACGGTTAAAGGACGACTTGAAAAGGTCGGCTTCTTCCATTTGCAAATTCCGCTGAATGTCTAACTGTACCTTTGGAGTAGCCGTAGCCGTCAGTGCAATAATGGGTAAGTTCCCTAACTGGTCGATTATACTTTTAATCCTTCTGTACTCTGGCCTGAAGTCATGCCCCCATTCAGAAATGCAATGAGCCTCGTCAATAGCTGCAAAAGAAATATTTGCCTGCTTAAGAAACTCTACGTTTTCTTCTTTGGTGAGCGACTCTGGTGCAACATATAGTAGTTTCACTTCTCCAGCGAGAACTGCTTTTTTAAGTTTGTTGATTTGACTCTTGGTTAAAGTCGAATTCAAAAAACGGGCGTTAATACCTACAGCATTCATCTGATCTACCTGATTTTTCATCAGGGCAATCAAAGGCGATATTACGATGGCCGTTCCTGGCCTAACAATCGCTGGCAACTGATAACACATTGATTTACCTGCCCCAGTGGGCATAATCACGAAGGTATTTTTACCTGCGAGAATATTTTTTATGACTGGTTCTTGGTTGCCTCTAAAGGTATCGTAACCGAATACTTCCTTTAATTTTTTTCTTAATTCCTCCACACTTCCTATAAATATATCCAGTTTTCAAAAACGTTTGAGCGAATCCTTATCTTTGTCGCGTATGCTTCAAACGCCATTAAGTTGAAATTAGCAAAAAATATTCAAACCACAGCCAAAAATACACTTCTCAAAGAAGCGGATGCAATTCGACAGATTTCTGAATTCATAGACGGGAGCTTCGAAGCGATTGTTTTATTAATCTTAGAATTGAAAGGAAGGGTAGTTATCACAGGGGTAGGAAAAAGTGCAATTGTGGCAAATAAGATTGTAGCGACCCTAAACTCAACGGGAACTCCTTCACTTTTTATGCATGCCGCAGATGCCATTCATGGTGATTTGGGAATGGTGCAGCCAAATGACGTAGTTATTTGTATTTCGAAAAGTGGAAATACCCCTGAAATTAAAGTGTTGGTTCCGCTAATTAAAAGGACAGGAGCCAAACTTATCGCTTTGGTGAGTAACCTAGATTCGGACTTGGCTAAGCAAGCGGATCACGTATTAAATGCAACCATTGACAAAGAAGCAGATCCAAATAATTTAGCCCCTACTACAAGCACTACTGTTCACATGGCATTGGGTGATGCTTTGGCTGTTTGCCTCCTAGAGTGCCGAGGGTTTACCAGCGAGGATTTCGCCAAGTATCATCCAGGAGGTTCATTGGGCAAGCAGCTATACTTGAAAGTAGAAGACATTTATCCTAAGAACGGTTTGCCAATTGTTAAGCAAACAGATTTAGTAAAAGAGAGTATTCTTGAAATTTCGAAAAACCGTTTAGGCGCTACAGCCGTTGTCAATGATACTGGGAAGTTAACAGGGATTTTTACTGACGGGGATATTAGGCGAATGATCGAAAAAGACATGAGCTTTGAGCAAAGGACCGTGGCAGAGGTAATGACTAAGCACCCTAAGACAATACTAAAGGGAGAGTTTGCATTGCGAGCTATGAACCAAATGAGAGAGTATTCAATCAATCATTTGGTGGTTTTAGATAGCGATGAAAATATAGTTGGCTTTATTCATATCCAGGATTTGATTAACGAAGGAATAGTATAGCATGAAACATCATTATGTAGTGATTATGGCTGGCGGCATTGGAAGTCGTTTTTGGCCTTATAGTCGTGCGGAAAAGCCAAAACAATTTTTAGATGTTTTGGGTACTGGGCGTACTTTGCTCCAAATGACATACGATCGTTTTTTGACCATCTGCCCAGAAGAGAATTTCTACATAGTTACGAATAACCGATACCACGATTTAGTCAAAGAGCAGCTTCCTATGCTTTCTGAGGATCAAATCCTTCTAGAGCCAATAGGAAGAAATACTGCTGCTGCTGTAGCTTATCCAGCGTTTAAAATCAAGAAGAAAGACCCTAAGGCAGTCATGGTGGTTGCTCCATCTGACCATGTTGTTTTTAAAGAAAGCTTGTTTACTCAAAACTTGAACACTGCTATAAAAGCAGCAGAAGGCTCAGATAAGTTGATTACGCTAGGGATTGTCCCAACAAGACCAGAGACGGGTTACGGCTATATTCAGTACCATTCTAGCCCTTTGAAAAAGGTAAAAAGAGTAAAAACATTTACTGAAAAACCAGAGCTTGAGTTGGCTCAAAAGTTTGTTGAAAGCGGAGATTTTGTCTGGAATGCGGGGATCTTTATTTGGTCTGTAGAAACCATTATTGCGGCCTTGCATGAGCACCTTACTGATTTAGCAGTGATTTTTGAAGAGGGTAATGATGCCTATTATACCCAAGATGAGCAAAAGTTTATCAATGGCGCTTATGCTCAGTGCAAGAGCATTTCAATTGACTATGGCATTATGGAAAAAGCGAGTAATGTCTTTATGGTGAAAGGTACTTTCGATTGGTCAGACTTAGGGAGTTGGGATTCCTTACATGAGATTAAGGCCAAGGATGATCAAGGAAATGTAGTGGATGGAAAGGCGCTATTGTATAACACTAAGAACTGTTATGTAAAAGGCCCGAGCAATACATTAATTGTGGCTCAAGATCTAGACGGATATCTAATTACTCAAAGCGACAATGTGGTTCTGATCTGTAAGAAAGATGCCGAGAAAAAATTCCGAGAGTTTTTACACGATGCCAAAGCTAAAGGAGAAGAGTTTAGCTAGATTTAAGCACTAAGACCAAACAAAAAGTGGCTACTCTAAATCAGGGTAGCCACTTTTTGCTTTATAGTTGATTTTTTTAGCTGCGCTGTCTCACTACTTCGTATAACACCACTGACGTAGCTACCGAAACATTCAATGATTCTATATTTCCCTTAATAGGAAGTTTACAAAGTTGATCTGCAAGCTTTAGGTACTCAGGCGAAATACCATCTTCTTCCGAACCCATTAGTAAAGCAATAGGCACTGTAAGGTCGTGTTGATAAACCAAATCAGTAGCTTTTTCAGTACAAGCCAGGATAGTAATGCCGTTATCTCGAATTTCTCTCAGGGTGGTTTTTAAATTATCTGCACGGCAAACAGGGATGAAATTTAAAGCGCCTGCAGAAGTTTTCATTGCATCGCTACCTATTTGTGCACTTCCCCTAGATGGAATCACGATACCATGAGCACCAACACATTCGGCAGTTCTGGCAATGGCACCAAAATTTCTCACATCAGTAATACGATCTAACACAATCAATAGTGGCACCTCGCCTTTGCTGTAGGCTTCGGAAATAATGTTGTCTAAAGAAGCATATTCTACAGATGAAATAAAGGCAATTACCCCTTGATGATTCTTTCGCGTAATGCGGTTGAGTTTTTCAATAGGTACTTTTTGCACTGGAATATTAAAGTCGCGCGCTGCGATCAATAGTTCAGTAGTAAGCTCGTTTTTAACGTCCTTTTGTAAAAGCAGCTTATCTATTTCTTTCCCAGCATTTATGGCTTCAATTATTGCTCGACTTCCATAAATGAAGTCCTCTTTCGGTTGGCTTATCATCATTCAATTACTTTTCCACTACGCCAACTGGTCACAGCGTCCATCCACGATTCTTTGTACTTACTTTCTCTTATTAAACTATATTTCAAAAGATTATTTTCTTCTGAAATAATTTCAAAGTTAAAGCGTATTCTCCCTCCATTTGGAGCAGCGAATACCCATAACTCTTGTTCTTCATTACGGAATACCTGTAAGGGATTTCCATAAATCTGATATACCATTCCTCGGTCGGTTTTCCAGCCGTCTTTATTAGAGGTAAAAAGATGTGCCGATTTCCTGACTCTCCCATAATAATATTTCACAAAATCTTGAGCTACTCTTCCTCCATTTGAAATACGGCTGGTTATAAAGTCTTCGAAGCCCATGCGTGAATCAGAAGCTGTTTTCATGGTTCTAAACTCATCGTTTGTACAAATGAAAATCAGCGGTTCAATCATTTTTTCAAACTGCCCAAAATAGGGGTAAAGGGGATCTGTCACTAGAACTCCAAGGCCATTTGATGGTTCTGTAGCATTATTAATAACATAATACCCAGGTGTTGAAAATTTTATAATCTCGTTTTCTACTGGGCTATAGAGCGTATCAATTTCGATTTTAGCGGGCGCTTTTATTTTCGAATCGTCAAAAGTAGGAATGGCTACTGATTGGTTGTTAAGAACCCCTTGAATTTGATATTTACCATTGTTTCCAAAAACATTTACTAATCTAACAGATTGATCTAGGTTAATAAAGCGAGAGAAATAAGGTACATTTCTTTGCGCCTCAAAAATAAGGAAAGGCTGGTTTTTGGTTGTTTTGTTCTTTTCAATTGGAATGTCAATTAAGAACTTTCTATTCCGTAACACATTGTTGACCTCAATCACAATGAGACTTTGGTCGACAGTTTTTTCAAATTCAAATAAGTAAATGAACTCACGAAAGCCAGTTGCAATCAATGCGGCAGAGTCTAGTCTTATAGAAGCATTTACGTGCTTTTCATCAATGTAGCTGTTGCGAATATCATACTGAATTTCGTAATCGCTGATTTTAACCACGCCACTGTTCAGTATAAAACGAAGATATACCTTTACACGGTTGCCATCTTGGGCAAGCCTGTGGTCAATCAGAAATTCATGGTCTTGGTTGTAAAGAAAACTAACATCCGCAGAGCTCATTCTGCTTTGTGAAAACAGCCATTGAGTGCAAATGGTAAGAATTAATGTGAGTACTAGCCTTTTCATGCGAAGCAAAACTGACAACAAATGTAATCAAATTGTAGGGAATGCTGTCCTGATTAGCTCATTGTAAGCTAAATGGTTTATTTTTGGGCAAAAGTTAAGAATGGCTACCTACACTACAGAAATCGCTTCGGACAAAATTGCCTCTGATAACCCAATACATCAAAGATTATTGAGGGCTTATTATTTGGCTATACCTTATGTAAAGGGGGATTTATTAGAGCTGGGCTGTGGCGAGGGACGTGGTGTAGAACTACTAGCGCCTTTGGCAGATAGCTATGTGGCCTTAGATAAAATTCAATCTGTAATTGATGAGCTGAAAAGTAAATATTCTGATCTGGATTTTCGTCAGGCAGTTTTTCCGCCATTCTCTGATTTAACCGATAACAGTTTCGATTCTATCGTTTCTTTTCAAGTGATTGAACATGTAAAGCAGGATAAGGAGTTTTTGAAAGAAATTTATCGTGTTCTAAAGCCAGGGGGCAAAGCCATTTTGACCACTCCGAATATTAAAAAAACACTGACCAGAAACCCATGGCACGTTAGAGAATATACTGCTCAGCAGCTGACAGATTTGGCTTCAGAAATTTTTACTAAAGTGGAAATGAAGGGGGTAACGGGCAATGAAAAAGTAATGGCTTATTACGAAGAGAATAAGCGATCGGTGCAGCGAATTACTCGTTTCGATATTTTCAATTTGCAATACAATTTACCTGCGCCTTTGCTCCGAATTCCCTACGACATTCTAAACAGGCTCAACCGTAATAAGCTGAATGACGGCAACACAAAGCTTGTAAATGAAATCAGTCAGGAAGATTACCTCCTGACTGATGATGCAGATGCTGCATTAGATTTATTTTTGATTTTAGAGAAATAACCGATTCCTCGGTCATCTCAATACTCTCCATTTAGAAATTACTTCGGTCAATGGACAGCATGGTATTCTGTCCATCGAGCATCTCTCTAAGTCTTGCTGCTTGCTCAGGATGACCATATTGACTAAAGATTGATTGCAAGTACTGAAGTCCATTTAAGTACTTTCTGAACTCGTAATCGTATCGCATTTTCTTCTGCTGATATGTAGCCATGTCGTTGAACATTTCTGCAATCTCCATACCCATAGCAAGTGCTTTTTCTTCTTCGCCAATATTCAAATAAGCTTGAACAAAACTCACAGAAGCGATATCATATGGAAGCGATTCTTTTGGCATCACCTCCATACCATAGTCCAAAACAGTTTTGGCCCTGACGGTATCTCCTTCAGTAATTAATGCATCTGCCAAGGTGGTAAACATAGACCTGTGATTTTGAGCAAAACCTCTATAATCTCCATTTAGGTTGGCTTTTGGATTGTCTAATCCCCTGAACTGGAACTTGTTCATCACATTGTCATACATCAAATCTGTATTCACTATTTCTCTCATGCTTCCAGGTTTTTGAACTGGAAGAAGTCGATAGGCCATTCCTTCTTGCACCAAAAAGTCATCCAAATCAAAAGGTATCGAACTCACTGATGTATAATTGAAATAGATTGGTCTTTTCCAGTTGTTGGTGGCAATCAAATCAAGCATCATCAAATGCGCTTTCTCTAAGAAGTTCTCTCCCTGCTTAAAGGTGAAAGTAATACGATTGGTCTCATATTTCTTAAGGCTATTCGGGATAACTCCAAGATTCGATACTTGTGCTGAATCAATATTCAGGAATAATGAACGGGCTGGTACAGTATTGATTATGGTGCCTGAACCAAGCTGTCTCTGGATAGCCGGACTCTTGCGTTGTACCAAAGAAATATAATCTTTAAGACCAATGGCTTTGCCTTTATACTGAGGGCGTTCATCTACATATAAATAGTCATTTGTGCCTTGTCTGTAATTCTCAATCCCCAGAGTGTAAGGGAAGGCATCAGATTCATTCATCTTCACCTTGGTTTGATCTACATACCAATCTGTATTATAATAGCTGAGAACAATTACTCGCACATCGGTTCTAAAGCCTTCTACTTCCTGTACATACCAAAGCGGGAAAGTGTCATTGTCACCCCCAGTAAATAGTATAGCATTTGGAGCACATGAAGCCAAGAAGTTTCTTGCAGAATCTACAGAGAAGAATCTGCCTGTTCTATCATGATCGTCCCAGTTTTCAGAGGCCAATATGATTGGCGAAACTAGGCAAAGCGCCAGAGCACCGTAAGCCAATGCCTTACCACGCTTCATCGCTGCACTGCCAATGGCCAATACAGCAAAACCGATCCAAATGGCAAATGCATAGTATGATCCAGTATAGATATAGTCTCGCTCCCTTGGTTCTATTGGTGGCGAATTCAGGTAGATGACCAACGCCAAGCCTGTTAGAATAAAGAAGAGGAGTGTGGCTGAAAAACGTTTTGGGTCTCGATTAAACTGGAAGAAGAACCCGATTAAGCCAAGAATCAATGGAATCATATAATACTGATTCCGTGATTTATTATTTTTAATAAAGTCGGGAACATCCTTATTGCCATCTAGGGCTGTTAAGTAGTCTGCATCTTGAATATCACTTTCTCTACCTGAAAAATTGAACATAAAATAGCGGACATACATATGGCCAATCTGATGGGAGAACAAGAAAGCCATGTTGTCTAAAAATGTCGGTTTTTCTCCTTCTCTTAGGCCTGTAATAGCCATGTATTTTTGAATATGGGCAGGAGAAGAACTGTACATCCTTGGTAGAAATGTAGACCAAGCATCGTCATAGGTGGTTTCTACTTTATAATCAGAGATTTTATATCCGTCTTCGTCTTTATAATATATTGGAGCCCCCTGTTTCTGCTCTGGCTGTGGGGCATTATAATACTGACCGTATAGAAGTGGTCTGCTACCATATTGCTCTCTTTTTAGGTAAGAGATGAATGTCATTACATTCTCTGGGTTGTTTTGATCAATGGCAGGGTTTTCCTTAGAGCGAATTAGAATTACAGCATAACAAGAATATCCGATCAACACGAAAGTGATTCCTAGCATCAAAGTGTTTAGGGTAACAAATTCTTTTCTTCGCGTCCATTTTAACCCAAATACAATTGCCGCGATCAGCAAGGCAATCATAAATAAGGCGCCTGAACCAAAAGGTAAACCAAGGGTGTTTACAAAGGTTATCTCAAATTTTCCAGCCAAGGTGGGTAAGCCAGGAATGATAAAGGAATTAATCAACATCACTAAAAAGAGTGATATACCCATGGCGGCAAAAGCGCCTTTCCAATTTGGGTTCTCGTATTTCTTGAAATAGTAGATTAAGCCCAGTGCAGGCAAAGTAACCAAACCTAAAAGGTGGGCTCCTGTAGAAAGACCGAGCATGTAAAAGATCAATATGATCCATTTGTTTCTCCCGCTTTCATCTTCCACAATTTCCCATTTGAGCATGGCCCAAAACACAAAAGCGGTAAAGAATGAAGACATTCCGTATACTTCGCCTTCAACAGCAGAGAACCAGAAAGAGTCTGTAAAGGCAAAACTCATTGCCCCCACCACACCCGCTCCAGCAAGTAGTATTTTTTGAATATTGGTTTCGTTACCAAGTTCAGCATTGATTAATTTTCTACCCAACATTACGATGGTCCAATACAGAAAAAGTACGGCAAAAGCACTCGATACCGCACTCACCATATTGATCCAATAGGCCACCTGAGTCACATCACCAAAGGCAAAAAGTGAGAACATACGCCCAATAAGCATATAAAGAGGTGCGCCTGGAGGGTGAGATACTTCAAGTTTATAGGCAATGGCGATAAACTCTCCTGAATCCCAAAAACTAGCGGTTTCTTCGAGGGTCAAGATGTAGACAATCAGCGAAGCTATAAAAACCGCCCATCCGGTGAGATTATTGAATTTCTTAAAGTCTGTCATTTCAGTATTTTTAATGGTAGGTTCATTCCTTAAAAAACAGTAACGAACGGGATACCATGAGCAATTGTAAACCTATTTGCAGGGCGTGAAATTAGTAAAATTTAGATTGAACAAGGGTTAAATTTTATTAATACGGTGAAAGGCGAGTTGCAGTGTTAAATTCTGACAGAAAATCGAAGGAGTTTCTATGACCTTTACTTGTAGACACCTAAGTAAAACCAAAGCCAAAGTAAGAATAGAGGTACATAAGAAGTAAAGACAATGGCATTTGCGATGGATTTCTTTTTTCGTGCAGCAAAGTTCACTCCATAAGTAAGCAATATCCAATAGCCAATCTCAAAAACATTAAGAGAAGAATTTACATACCAATATTTTTCCGCGACTTGTTCATGGTTGAAGAAGTTCATATACGAAAGAGGCTCAAAGGCAAGGAAATCTTGGTAGGTTGGGTCGACATCAATAAAAAAGAACCAGAGAATCGTAAGAATTTCAGGAATAAAAAAGATCATTTCAGCAAACATGGCAATCTGCCAACATTGTTTATAAGTTACCCTGTAGCCCCAAAGAAAACAGCCTGTCCATAAAATGAAACCAGTGACGGTAAACTTCAAGGCAAACATTATTGGTATCCCAAGGTATTTTAGTCCGGAAATTGCCTTTAAAATCATTAGGTCAACCCCGTCCATGAATTTAAATGCGGTAATCTCATATAAAATAAAAGTTTGCTGAATGTATAGAAGCAGAGTAGAGATGATACACATAAGTATAAACACCACCGTTTTATTGATGGAAGTGTACTCCTTCATTTTAGCTTCTAACGGGGTGTATTCTCTTGGCATAGCAAAACAATTTCGACAAATCTACGATTAATGGCTAAATGCAATAATAAAATTAGTTAAGCGTATTGTGAATCGGCTGTGTGGCAGTACTTTTGCACCTCTGTTGCACATAAATCAATTGAAGGGTTTGAAGAAGGTAATTATTGGGGTATTTGTGCTGTTTTTATTCGTGCCTAATGTGGTGAACGCACAGGTACAGAAGGACAAGGTTTTGGGCGATACTGCCAAGTATCTTTTGCTCAACATGAATCTTCAAAAAGAGATTTCAGATGCAGTTGACTACATGTACAACTTCGATTTTCGTAAAGCAGAAGTTGAATTCAATTGGATAAAGTACAACTTTCCGGAACACCCCCTTGGTTACTTTTTATATGGTATCAGTACTTGGTGGCAAATGATGCCCAATTTGGAAAAAGAATCTCCGTTAGGGGAGGAGTTTTTAGCCTACATGGATACCGCCATTACAAAGGCAGAGGCCATGATAGACATTGATAAGGATAATATTGAGGCTAATTTCTTCTTGGCGGGCTCTTATGGCTTTCAAGGCCGATATCATTCTGAAAAAAAGAATTGGGGGCGAGCAACCAACACAGGAAGGTTGGCGCTGAAGTATTTGGAAAGAACACACGGCAACGAAAGCTTTAGCCCAGAAATCCTCTTTGGCGATGCCCTTTTTAATTATTACTCGATTTGGATTAGGGAAGAATACCCTCTTCTGAGGCCTGTTTTGTTTTTCTTCCCTAAAGGAGATAAAAAACTTGGGGTGGAGCAAATGCAGACAGTGGCTACCAATGCATTTTATACCAGAGTAGAAGCTATTTACTTTTTAATGAAAATTAAAGCATTTGAGCTTAACGAAACTTCTGATGCCTTGAGGTGGGCAGAATACATGAATGAACAATACCCAAATAACCCATATTTTCATCGCTTTTATGCTCAAATGTTATACACTACTGGGCAATTTCAAGGTGCTGAGAAAGTCTCGCTGGAAATTATGAACAGAATCAAGGCTGGGGCTGTTGGTTATGAGGAAATGAGCGGAAGGTATGCCAGTTTTTTCTTAGCTGATATTAATAGGAAAAGGAACGAATGGAATAAAGCAGAAGATTATTATCTCCAGACCATTGCCTATTCAAACTCATTAGAACTTGAAGAATCTGGATATTACATCTATTCGTTACTTCACCTCTCAGAATATTACGTTCAAGAACAGCGCTACGATGAGGCTTCACCGATGCTCGATAAGATAAGAGACAACACCAAGCGTAGGGAAGACACAAATAAAAAGGCTAGAGAATTAGAAAAAGAAATTAAGAAGAATAAACGTTGAAAGTACTCCGTTTCAGTAATTTCATATTGTTTTTATTTTAATAAATGCTTAGTATACAGAATATTATTTCGTCAAAAACTTAAAGATGGGTCAGAATATCAAACTTGATAAAATTGACAGAAAAATCTTAGAGATTCTTCAGTCAAATGCAAAAATCACTAATGCTCAACTTTCGAAAGAAATAGGGCTATCTCCAGCGCCAACCTTAGAGCGTGTAAAGAAATTAGAAGTTTCAGGAATCATCAAAAGCTATCATGCAAAGCTTGATACAGATAAGATTGGCCTTGGGGTGAGCACTTTTGTGTATGCTACACTCAAAGGGCATAACAGAGGAAATATTGATATTTTCTTAGAAGAGATTAACAAAATAGATGAGGTAATCGAGTGTCATCACGTGACTGGCTCTGGCGATTTTGTGTTAAAAGTGATTGCTGCTGATATTTCGGCCTATCAAAAACTAATGTTGGAGAAAGTGAGTGACATATCTGTGGTAGATAACTTGCAGTCTATGGTCATACTCTCTACTTTTAAGGATAGCAAAGTAATGCCACTATCCGCTGGGGTGTAGGCAGAAGTTTATGTTGAAAAAGAAAAAGCAGATTCTAGATAAAAGCCAGATTGAACAAAAAATCAGGCGAATGGCCTACGAAATCTATGAGCAGAATCATGAGCTCAATGAGATTGTTTTAGTAGGAGTGGCAGAAAATGGGCAGAAAATTTCTTCAATATTGAAAAGAGAAATTGAGGCAATTTCATCAATTAAGGTGCACATAGCAGCATTAAATGTAGAAAAAGACGCACCAGTTCAGCCTCAGGTAGAGTTTTCGGACTTTCCCAAAATTGAGCAGTTTACCATGGTACTTGTTGATGATGTGATGAATTCAGGGAGAACCATGATCTATGCCCTTGATCCCTTCTTGAAAATGGGGGCAAAAAAAATACAAACTGCGGTATTGGTAAACAGAAGTCACAAACGCTTTCCAATTTCGGTAGATTATAAAGGCCTAGAATTGGCCACCACCATTCAAGAGCACATACAAGTGAATTTGACGGACTCTGATTTTTCCGCACATTTGTATTGATTTTTATTATTAGGGCTAGCCTAATACCAGACGAATTAAACCTTAAACGATTAATAAAAAATATAATGGAATCTGATTTACAAGAAAGTGTAGAAGGTGTATGGGATCTTTTAGTTGGTTATGTGGTAAGCTATGGCCTACAAGTGTTGGGGGCATTAATAACCTTAATAGTTGGAGTTTGGATTATCAAACGACTTGTAAAGCTTGCTCATAAAGCACTCATTAAAAGAGAAACCGATCCGATATTAATTCCTACCCTTGTAGGAGTGGTTAAAGTTGGTTTATATGCTGTTTTGCTTTTTGCAGTTATTGATCAAATTGGAATTGAAACCGCAAGCTTTTTAGCTGTTTTTGGTGCGGCTGGTTTGGCTATTGGTTTAGCCCTTCAAGGCAGTTTGGCCAATTTTGCTGGCGGAATATTGGTCTTAACGCTGAAGCCTTTTAAGGCAGGTGATTATGTAGAAATAGATGGTACAGGGGGCGCAGTAAATGGTGTTTCAATTATGAATACTGTTTTGAAAACACCTGACAATAAAACTATTTTTCTTCCAAACGGGAAAGTGGCGGGAGCCAATATTGTTAACTTTTCTATGGAGGAAAATCGTAGATGGGACAAAGTTTTTGGGATTGGTTATGGAGATGATTTCGAAAAAGCCAAAGGCATTATCCTTAGAATTATTGAAAGCGATAGCCGATTTTTACAAGAGCCAGCACCAATGGTAAGGGTAGGTAATCTTGGGGACAGCAGTGTAGACATTACGGTACGTGCTTGGGTAGAAACTCCAGAATATTGGAACGTGAACTGGGACATGATTGAGAAAGTGAAAAAAGCATTTGATGCCGAAGGAATTTCAATTCCTTTCCCACAAAGAGATGTACACATCTTCAATGAAAAATAACTGTAAGTAGCCATCGCTATTCTTTACAAAACAAGAAGGGGTAAATGTTTATATTTACCCCTTTAATTTTATCGACATGTCAATACACAAATCGGAAATAAAGAAAATTACCACGCACCAGCTTCAAGCCATGAAAGACCGTGGTGAGAAGATCTCCATGCTAACGGCTTATGATTATTCAATGGCCTCTTTGGTGGATGAAGCGGGTATAGATATAATTCTTGTGGGTGATTCAGCCTCTAATGTAATGGCTGGGCACGAAACCACTTTGCCTATCACACTCGATCAAATGATTTATCATGCCAGTTCAGTGGTGAGGGCGGTCAAGCGCGCTTTTGTAGCCGTAGATATTCCCTTTGGTTCGTACCAAGGAAACAGCTCTGAAGCTTTACGTTCTGCCATCAGAATAATGAAAGAGTCTGGTGCGCACAGTGTGAAGATGGAGGGAGGAGCCGAAATCAAAGAGTCAGTGACCAGAATTTTAAGTGCTGGTGTGCCGGTGATGGGGCATTTGGGCTTAACGCCTCAGTCCATTTATAAATTTGGGACTTACTCCGTAAGGGCAAAGGAAGAAGACGAAGCCGATAAGCTCATTGAAGACGCAAAGCTCTTAGAGGCTTGTGGTTGCTATGCAATCGTGCTAGAAAAAATCCCTGCTGAACTCGCCAAACGTGTTTCGGAGGAAATTAATATTCCAACCATCGGTATTGGTGCTGGGCCACATGTTGACGGTCAGGTTTTGGTAATTCACGATATGCTGGGCATAACTACGGAGTTTAAACCACGCTTTTTAAGGCAATATGCCGATTTGGGAACCACTATTAAAAACGCGGTGACAAACTATGTTAAAGATGTAAAAGCTAAAGACTTCCCCAACGAGAAAGAAAGCTATTGAAGCAGCTTAATACAGAGGTTTAGAAATCGTAGGTAAAGTCCAAGTTGAGGAACTTTCAACCTAGATAATTTCTTACCTTAGCACTATTAATTCGAATTACGAATCACATAACCGTTTAACGAAATGAGCGAACAAAAAATAACCATTAGTAACGGGGTTCTAAATGTACCCAACAACCCTATAGTTCCATTTATTGAAGGAGATGGCATTGGTGTAGATATTTGGCCAGCAGCCCAAAAAGTATTGGATAGCGCTGTTGAGAAAGCCTACAATGGTGAAAAAAGTATAGCCTGGAAAGAAGTATTGGCTGGAGAAAAGGCCTTTAACGCAACAGGTGAGTGGATGCCAGCTGCCACGTTAGATGCTTTTAGAGAATATTTAGTAGGGATTAAAGGTCCATTGACCACTCCAGTAGGAGGCGGAATTCGTTCATTGAATGTTGCCCTTCGTCAGGAATTGGATTTATACGCCTGTGTTCGCCCGGTAAGATGGTTCGAAGGAACACCTTCTCCAGTAAAGGAGCCAGGTCTTTGCGACATGGTGATTTTTAGAGAAAACACGGAAGATATTTACGCGGGTATCGAGTTCGAACAGGGAACTGATGATGCTAAGAAAATGAATGACTTTTTAAAGTCAAACTTCCCTAAAAAATTCGCGAAAGTTAGATTTCCAGAGTCTTCAGGTTATGGTTTAAAACCAGTTTCAGAAGAAGGAACACATCGTTTGGTGAAAAGTGCCATCGATTATGCTTTCGAGCAAAAAAGAGATTCAGTTACCCTTGTGCACAAAGGTAACATCATGAAATATACTGAAGGTGCTTTCAAAACTTGGGGCTACGAATTGGCTAAAAATGCCTACGGAGCCAAAGATTACCAAGGTGGCCCTTGGCAAATCATTGAGAAGGATGGACACAAAGTGATCATTAAAGATGTGATTGCTGATGCTTTCCTTCAACAAATTCTTTTAAGGCCAGCTGAGTATTCTGTCATCGCAACATTGAACCTGAATGGTGATTATGTTTCTGATGCTTTGGCTGCCATTGTTGGTGGTATTGGCATTGCTCCTGGGGCAAACATTAACTACCTGACAGGAACTGCAATTTTTGAAGCTACTCATGGTACTGCTCCAAAATATGCTGGTCAAGACAAGGTGAACCCAGGTTCAGTAATTCTTTCTGGTGCTATGATGTTAGAGTATTTTGGCTGGCAAGAAGCTGCTAACTTGATCTACAAAGGACTTGAAGCATCAATTGCTAAAAAACGTGTAACCTACGATTTCGAGCGACTGATGGACGGAGCAACACTCCTTAAATGCTCTGAATTTGGAGATGAAATTATAACGAATATGTAAACAAAATGCCCCGAAAGGGGCTTTTGTTTTTCATACCAACCCATTCAGTAATGGAAGAATTTCTCCCCTTTTTCCCCTTAAAACTTGTCGTTTTTCCTGACGAAAAACTCAACCTTCACGTTTTTGAACCTCGCTATAAACAGCTAATCAGTGAATGTGTGGCCGTAGGTAAAAGTTTTGGGATCCCTGTTTTCGATACAGGTATTATGGAGTTTGGCTCTGAAATGATCGTTGAGAAGGTGGTCAAAACTTACCCCAATGGAGAAATGGACATTGTGGCGCGTTGTACACGGGTTTTTGAACTGGTTACTTTTCAAGAAATGCTGGAGGGAAAACTCTACGCTGGTGGCAAGGTTACTTTTATTGAGAACAATAAAGATGGTGAAGCTGCGCAATGGTCTCGTTTGAAGGAATTAGCTAAACAATTGATTGAGTTGCTTAGAATGGATCACAAACTCAATGTTGCGGATTTGACCGAGGAATATCAACTGGCTCATAAATTGGGCTTATCTTTGGAACAAGAATACGATATGTTGCAGATGGAAAACCAGTCGCAGCGATACGAATATTTGATCAGCCATATGGAACGTGCCATTCCTTTTGTGAAAGAAATGGAGCGCGCCAAGGAACGAATTCAGTTGAATGGTCATTTCCAGCATATCGACCCATTGAAGTTTTAAACTAGAATGATAGAGCCTAACCTTACAGAATTCGGAACGGTATTGATTTTTATTTTGGGTGCCATCACCTTCGTGTCGGTGGGGCTTTTGGTGGCGAGTATTGTTCGTCCTAAAAAACCCAATTACGAAAAACTCACAACCTACGAATCAGGTGAAGAAACCATCGGTAGCGCTTGGGGTCAGTTCAATATCAAGTTTTATATTGTAGCCATTATTTTCCTTCTTTTCGAAGTGGAAATTATCTATCTATTTCCGTGGGCTGTCATTTTTGGCGACAAGGAATTGATTCAAGGTACTGATTATGCCTGGGCTTGGTTTGCGATTACAGAAATGTTCATCTTCATCTTTATATTGGCTTTAGGTTTGGCCTATGCATGGCGAAAAGGTTATTTGGATTGGGTAAAACCTGTCAACCGAGTTTCCGATTTCAAATCGCCAATACCTACAGAAGCATATCAAAAGTATAAAGACTAATGGGGCTTTTAGATCGAAACATACAAAAGGGTGGAATTGTCATTTCAAAATTGGATGACCTCATCAACTGGGCACGACTGTCTTCCATGTGGCCTATGGCTTTCGGGACGGCTTGCTGTGCCATTGAATTTATGGGTGCTCAATCCACGCCCTATGATTTAGATCGATTCGGTATTGTGCCTTTTGCTAGTCCGCGCCAAGCTGATGTAATGATTGTGGCGGGTACCGTAACCTTCAAAATGGCCGACCGTGTAAGAAGACTTTATGAGCAAATGGCCGAACCGCGTTATGTGGTATCCATGGGCTCTTGTTCAAATTGTGGAGGCCCTTATTGGGAACACGGCTACCACGTGGTAAAAGGTGTGGATAGAATAATTCCTGTTGATGTTTATGTGCCGGGTTGCCCACCAAGGCCAGAAGCTTTGATTGGTGGTTTGCTTAAGCTTCAAGAAAAAATAAGACGAGAAACTATTGTGGCGCCAAAAGCCATTGAAAAGTTGTTGGAAGAGAAAGCTAAAGTCGCATGAATTTCGAGCAAATCGTAAGCAATATTAAAACTAGTTTAGGAGAAGAAATCATTCTTTCTACGGATGAGAATGCCTCACCAAAAGCCATTATTATTAATGCTGAAAACTTGGTGGAGGTAATGGGTTTCCTTCAGAAAGACGATCAACTTTATTTCGATTCTCTTTCCTGTATTACTGGCCTAGACAACGGCCCAGAATCAAATACAATGGAAATGATCTATAACCTCTATTCCATTCCTTACGATCACCATTTGATGATGAAGGTAGAATTGTCAAGGGAGAAACCTGTGATCGATTCGCTTTGTAGTTTATGGAAAACGGCCGATTGGCAAGAGAGAGAAGTGTACGATATGTACGGAATCCATTTCAATAATCATCCGGATTTGAGAAGGATTTTAATGCCAGCAGATTGGGACGGTTTCCCGCTCAGAAAAGACTACCAAGAACAAGAATACTATCGCGGAATTAAAGTAGAATATTAAGTGGCGAATCAGGTACAATATATCTTCGATAAGGAGAATTTGCGCAAGTCGGCTCCTCAAAAATTCAAGTCTGAAGATTTGAAAAGAGAGGAGATGATTATCAATATTGGTCCGCAACACCCTTCCACCCACGGGGTACTTCGTTTAGAGGTTTTGGCCAAAGGTGAAGAGGTCATTGAAGTGGTTCCGCACTTGGGTTATTTGCACCGCTGCTTCGAAAAACACGCTGAAAATCTTCCATATAATCAAGTGATTCCTTTTGTGGATCGAATGGATTATTTGGCCGCTATGAATACAGAACATGCTTATGCCATGGGCGTTGAGCGCATGTTGGGCATCGATAAAATTATTCCAAAACGGGTAGAATATATCCGGGTTTTGGTGGCGGAACTGAACCGATTGGCCTCTCACTTTATTGCGCTGGGCTCTTACGGAATGGACATTGGAGCCGTTACCGCATTTTTCTGGATGACCCGAGACAGAGAGCATATTGTTCGCTTATTGGAATGGGCTTCTGGTGCGCGTATGCTCTACAATTACATTTGGGTAGGTGGCTTGTTTTACGATTTGCCCGTAGGTTTCGAAGAAAGATGCCTTGAGTTCACTACCTATTTAAAACCTAAAATTAAGGAGCTAGAAAGGGTAGTTATTGACAATAAAATATTCATTGACAGAACTGCCAATGTGGGTGTTTTACCTGTTGATTTAGCGATTAACTATGGCATCACTGGCCCAATGCTGCGTGGTTCTGGTTTAAAGTATGATCTGCGAAAAGTGGATGGCTATTCAGTTTATCCTGAAATAGATTTTGATATCCCAGTAGGCAAGGGCGAAGCAGGAACCTTAGGTGATTGTTGGGACCGGACTTGGGTGCGTGTGCAAGAGTGTTACGAGTCGATAAAGATTATTGAGCAATGCTTAGAAAAACTGAAGACTGAGCACAAGAGAACCCGTGATTTCGATCCGCGAGCCTTAGCGCCAAAGAAAATCAGACCTAAAGCACAAGATTTCTACATTCGAGCCGAAAATCCAAAAGGTGAAACTGGCTTTTTCTTCCGTGCCGATGGAAGGTCTGATGTGCCTTTCCGTTGCAAGGCACGGGGTGCAAGTTTCGTGAACCTCTCCATTATCAACGAACTCGCCAAGGGCGGTTTGATCTCAGATTTGGTTGCCGTAATCGGTTCAATTGATATTGTTTTGGGAGAAGTAGATCGCTAGACGATCCTTGCAAATTTAAAGTGCAGTTTTAAATTTGCAAGGATGATTTATTCCCCTAAGGCAATTCTTTAAGGTTGTTTTCCCTGATATAAGCCCTGGTGTTTTTCCATTTGATTTCTACCCAAATGTCTTTCTGACCCACAATTTCTACTTTGTGGCCTTCTCCAGTGATTTCGATTAAATCGGCACCAGCCGAAGGGCCGCTCATTAAATAAGCATTGGCCGAAGTGATAATTCCTTTGGTAGCCAATTGCGAAAAATTAAGCAAATAGACGGCAAGCAGAAGGGTGAATACCAAGCCTATGGTCAGCCCAGCCGATTTTTCCTCTAGCTTTTTCTTCCTTTTTAAAATCATGCTGAGAATAAGAACGCCCAGTGCAATAGACACCAACACAAAGTAATTTCGGTTTTCATCGAAGAACTTTAAAAAGAGGT
This sequence comes from Roseivirga sp., assembly GCF_034669765.1. Lineage (GTDB taxonomy): Bacteria > Bacteroidota > Bacteroidia > Cytophagales > Cyclobacteriaceae > Roseivirga. The sequence continues at coordinate 93,708 of NZ_JAXMOQ010000001.1, read as the reverse complement.
TGAAGTCATTTGTGTCATAACCTTCCAGATTATTTTGCTGCGCCATTTCATTCATTTTGACCAGCACTTTTTTATCCGAAGTGAGTTTGTAATAGTTGTTCAAAGTGTAAAGTGCATTCCCTAAATCCTCCAAACTTTCGTATACAAATGCCATCTTTAAGAGCATTGCAGGTGATGCTACCTGTTCTTCGCGTGCTATTCTTTCGTAGAGCGTGAGTGATTGCGTATATAGTTTCTTTTGAAACAAAGAATCTGCACTTTTTAAGTCATTTGTAACCCCTTGAGAATAAGAGGGTTCTTGGATGCATAAAAGTCCCAGAAAAATGAATATCAGAATTTTAAAATTTCGTTCTTGCATTTAATTATTTACCTCTTACCTTTGCAGTCGCAATTAAGGAAAACGTCCTTAATACAACAAGAAAAACATTTTGATTTGGTAGCTCAGTTGGTAGAGCATCTCCCTTTTAAGGAGAGGGTCCTGGGTTCGAGCCCCAGCCAGATCACTTTCCAAAGTCTCAGCGAAAGTTGAGACTTTTTTTATGCCTCTACTTTTTTGCTTCACACTCGTGTTTTTTCCATGATTTAGCATCCATAAAGATACTAAGGTCAAACGGCAGTCTACTCGCCTTTCACATTATTTAACGGCAGGTAAAAAAATAAATGCACGGATTCGCTCATTCTGAAAAGCCAATAATAATTTAGTGCTGCTGCGTTAAGTTTTTATTCGAAACAAATACCTTAGCAGTTATACATGACAAAAAATCAACCCATAGGAATTTTTGATAGCGGAATGGGAGGCCTTACCGTAGCGCATGCGGTAAAAAACCTGCTTCCGAATGAGCAACTCATCTATTTTGGTGACAGTGCTCATTTACCTTATGGTGATAAATCTGCGGCTACCATTCAGGCCTATTCTGTCAAAATTTGCGATGTATTATTGCAGCAAGGCTGTAAGGTGATTTTGATCGCCTGTAATTCGGCTTCTGCGGCCGCTTATGAGCTTGTTAAAGCTTATGTGGGCAGCAAGGCTCAAGTGCTTAATGTTATCGACCCTGTGGTGGCTTATGTGGCTGAAAAATACAGTACTGATGCAAACATTGGTTTGATAGGTACAAAGCAGACGGTGGGTTCTGGCGTTTATGAACGAAAACTAAAAAACGAAAACCCGAAGATCAATTTTGGAGCCTTAGCAACCCCGCTTTTGGTGCCCATGATCGAAGAGGGCTTTTACAAAAATGATATTTCAGAGCAAATCATCAATCAGTACTTAGGAAGGGAAGAACTTGAAGGTATCGAAGCATTGATTTTAGGCTGCACACATTATCCTTTGATCAAAAAACAGGTGTCGGCATTTTTCCAGGATAAAATCGAAGTGATTGATTCTTCCACCATAGTTGCTCATGCTTTGCAAACTATGCTTCTGGAAAGCGATTTACTTGCCACTGAGCGTTCAGGAAAGAACAGGTTCTTAGTTTCTGATTTTACTCCTTCTTTTCAGGCCGCTGCCGAACTCTTCTTTCAAGAAGAAATTAAATTGGAGAAACACGTTTTGTGGGAGTAACTGGGCTAAATACTCCTTTGAGTTACTTTCGTTTCAAACTGACACACTTTATCCTACACAACTTGTAGACTTTACTTTACGAGTTAACGAATTATATACTTTCTTTGCAGTGAACAAGGGAAATTCGGATCGTGTACGCATTTTTATTCTTTTTAAATTTTGTGCTCATCTATACCATTTTTGCGGTGTATGCGGAAAGAAAAATCTCTGCATTCATTCAGGACAGGTATGGCCCAATGGAAACAGGCCCTTATGGTTTACTTCAAACCGTGGCCGATTTGCTCAAACTGCTTCAAAAAGAAGATATCGTTCCCTTAGCAGCCGATAAAAGGATCTTCAAAGTAGCTCCACTCATTATTTTTACTTCGGTATTTGCTGGTTTTGCCGTGCTTCCACTCACTTCGGATTTTGGCGGTTCTCAAATCGAAACGGGAATTTTCTACCTATTAGCCATCGTTTCGCTAGATGTGATTGGTATTTTGATGGCAGGATGGGGTTCTAACAGTAAATATGCCTTGCTGGGTGCCATGCGTTCTGTGGCCCAAATTATTTCTTATGAAATCCCGTTGGGACTGTCCGTGGTTTGCGTCATCATGGTTTCACAGTCGCTGAACTTACAAGAGATTGTTTATCAGCAAGGGATATTTATCAATGCCATCGACCCGAATGCTCAGAACTTCCTTTTCGGCATTAAGGCTTTGGGAATTGAAACCACCAACATTGGCGGCTTCCTGACTTGGAACATATTCAGAATTCCATTTTTCTTCTTGGCTTATCTGATCTTTTTCATTGCCTCTTTGGCCGAAGCCAACCGTGCTCCATTTGATATTCCGATTGCAGAATCGGAATTGGTCGCTGGTTTCCATGTAGAATATTCAGGCTTCAGATGGGCCATGATCATGCTCTCAGAATATGGCATGATGCTCTTGATTTCATTTTTAGGAGCGATACTGTTTTGGGGTGGTTGGAATACTCCACTACCCAACATTGGTTCGGTAGCTTTGGCCGATTGGACCAGTGGTGAACCGGGTACGATTGCAGGGCATTTATGGGGTGCATTTTGGTTGGTGTCGAAAGCTTTGCTTACCGTTGGTTTGCAGATTTGGATTCGTTGGACCTACCCTAGATTAAGGCTAGATCAGCTCATGAATTTGAGCTGGAAATACCTGACTCCGGGCGCTATAATTTTGGTTTTGGTGAGTGCTTTGTGGAGATTGCTGATGATATGAGTAAGTACTGGAAAAATATCGCCATTGCTACAAAAACCCTGAAAGAAGGGCTCAAGGTTACTTTTGAGCATATGAAGGATGCTACTACTCAGCGCGATCCATTGTATGTGGACGATGAAAATTACTTCGAGAAACAGAACGGAATTTTTGCCACACAATACCCTAAAGAAATTATTCCTGTGCCAGACAATGGGCGCTATAAGCTTCACAATGAAATTGAAGACTGTATTGTCTGTGACAAGTGCGCTAAAATTTGCCCAGTAGACTGTATTGACATTGAGCCAGTGAGGGCAGTAGAAGAGATTGGAAAAACATCCGATGGCACCCCAAAACGGATTCATGCCGCCAAGTTTGATATCGATATGGCGAAATGCTGCTTCTGTGGTTTGTGTACTACTGTTTGCCCTACGGAATGCCTGACCATGACCAAGGAATACGATTTCAGCGCTTTCGATTTCGCAGAGCATAACTTTGTATTTGGCGAAATGACACCGCTGGAAATCATTGAAAAAAGACAGGCCTTAGAAGAATTCAACAAAAAGAAGGAAGAAGAGAAAGAGAAAATGGCGGCCTTTGCCAAAAGCAAACCTGCCACTGAAACGGATGCAAAACCTGCGGGTGCAAAGCCAGTTTTTAGGCCGAAAGCAATGAAACCGAAAACAGCAGCTACTTCTACTGAAGAAAAATCGGATGATGCGCCTAAGTCAGTAAGGCCAAAAGTGGTGATGAAACCGAAAATTCAGGCCAAGAAAACAGAGGAGCCAAAGGAAGAAACTAAAGCAGAAGGCGTTCCGAATGCTGCAAGACCGAAAATCCCGATGAAGCCGAAAATTCCTGCGGCACCAAAAGTGGAGACTTCAGAAGAAAAGCCTGTGCAGCGTGTGGTCATTCGACCTAAAATTCATGTGAGAAAGAAAGAGGAGGAAGGTTCTTCGGAAGAAGCCAAGCCAAAACCTCGCCCGATAATGCGGCCAAAAATCCAGCCGAAGAAAAAGGATGATGAAGATGAAAATGAGACAAACGATTAACGGATGCCAATAGAGAACATCATATTTTATGCGTTTTTAGGACTTACGGGTCTGTCGGCATTGTTTATTCTCTTGTCGAAGAATATTCTGTATTCGGCATTTGCGCTGATCGCGACCTTTATTGGAATGGCAGGCATTTTCGTTTTACTCGGTGCTGAATTTGTGGCCATCACCCAAATTTTAGTCTATGTAGGGGGCATCCTCATATTGATGGTATTTGGCATTATGCTCACCAATCGCTTGTCACAAGCCAAAGTGGAGACAGAGGTGTACAATAAGTTTTTTGGAATTTTGATCTCCGCTGGGCTGTTTTATATTTTGGCCAAAGCCATTGGTATGGCCGATTTCGCCAATATTGGCTGGATGAAAAATGCGCCTTCAGCACCTTCTAGTGTTCGAGATTTAGGAATGAAAATCATGACCGATTATGTACTGGTTTTCGAAGTCATTGGTATTTTACTTTTACTGGCTTTAATTGGCGCTGTGCGCATTGCAGGAAATACAAGAGAGGAGGGAGTCGATGCCGCTTAATACCATTTTGCTTTTGGGCGCTGCCTTGTTCTGTATCGGTTTGGCCGTTGTGGTTACCCGCAAAAATGCCATTGCCGTCTTGATTGGAATCGAACTTATGCTGAATGCTGCCAACTTAAACTTAGTTGCTTTTAGTCGTTTTGATGCAGTAGAGTTGCAAGGCCAGGTCTTTGCGCTTTTCGTGATTACCGTGGCCGCTGCCGAAGCCGCAGTAGCCTTGGCGATTGTGATCAAAGTCTATCAACATTTCCAAACGGCCAATCTGGATAAAATCAATGAACTGAAAGGATGATTGATTTGAACGACATCATATCGACCACGGAATTTAATCCTTTGATCTACTGGATCATCGCTTTGATGGCCATTCCGTTACTGTCGTTTTTCACAACCACCTTTCTAAAGAAAATAGCGCCTGTCTGGGCCACGCTGTTATTGGGAATTAACCTTTCGATTTCCATTTATCTAGCTTCCCAATACTGGGATACTACGGGAGTATCCATTCGCGGCAATTGGTTCAGCATTGGCGATACGCAACTCACCTATTCTTTCCTGATCGACCAACTGGCGCTGATTATGCTGGTGGTGGTTAATTTTATTTCAGTATTGGTGCATTTCTTTTCTATGGAATACATGCGCCATGATGAGAACAAATCCCGCTATTTTGGTTTGCTTGGGCTGTTTACCTTCTCCATGTTGGGCATTATTCTCTTTTACGATTTGCTCTTCATTTTCATTTTTTGGGAACTGGTGGGCTTGTCTTCGTTCCTGCTTATTGGTTTTTGGTTCGAAAAGAAATCAGCGTCTCTGGCAGCTAACAAAGCCTTTATCATGAACCGCATTGGTGATTTAGGTTTCATCACTGGTTTGATGATTCTCTATTCGCAATTTCAAACTTTCGATTTAGAAGGCATAAAATCATTGACGGTACTCAGCAGTATTGAAGACGAAAATTGGGTAGCAGAATACTTTAAAAATGGTGAACTGGTCAGAAATAGCCTCGATGGCCGATGGCTCAGTGCAGCAGGAATTGCGTTGTTTTGTGGGGCTGTAGGTAAATCTGCTCAATTCCCATTACAAGTCTGGCTTCCCGATGCGATGGAAGGCCCAACGCCAGTTTCTGCTTTGATTCATGCGGCTACCATGGTGGCGGCTGGTGTGTTTATGATCGCACGAATCTTTGTGATTTTAGATGCTCAGGCCTTGGAAGTTGTGGCCGTTGTTGGTGCCATTACTGCTTTCATGGCTGCCGTTGCAGCTTTCTCACAATTCGACATTAAAAAGGTTTTGGCCTACAGCACCATTTCACAATTGGGCTATATGGTTTTGGCCATGGGAGTGGGCGCTTATACGGCTGGACTTTTTCATTTGGTAACACACGCCATGTTTAAGGCTGGACTTTTCTTAAGTGCTGGAACCATCATTCACCAACTGCATCAGCTTGAGGGCAAGGATGTCAATTTCGATCCGCAAGACATGCGCGTGATGGGTGGACTTCGGAAGTACATGCCAGTCACCTTCATCTGCTTTATGATTTGTGCATTGGCCTTGGCGGGTTTACCAGGTTTTTCTGGCTTCCTTTCCAAAGATGCCATTTTATTGAACACTGCGGTGTGGATTGACGAAAAGGGTGGAGGCTTCTATTTTATTGAAGTACTGGCATTTGCTACGGTATTGATCACTGCTTTCTACACCTTCAGAATGATCTTCTTGGTATTCACTGGCGATTTCAGGTTACCTAAACTTATTCCAGCGAGTGCTACCCTAAAGCCTTTACAGGAAGGAAATGTTTTCTTGAAGTTGCCAATGGTGCTATTGGCCATTGGCTCTCTGAGCATAATCTTTGGCTTTACCATGAAGGCAGAAAACACATGGTTTTATCAATTAATTCAAGATCCAATTTTCTTGGTGCCCGAAAGTTATGCGGCATTCAACCTGATGGATTTGCCTCATGAGTGGTTCGAGAATTTGCATTCCCAGGTGGTAGTTATTTCAATTGGTTTGGCATTGTCGGGGCTAGTTATTGCCTATTTCTTATTCAAACCAGGAGCAAAGTTTTCGGCTTCTTTTGCAGAAAAGCGCGAACCAATTGGTTTAGTTGGTCAGATTTCATTTTACCACTGGTATCAGAATGCGCTTTACGAAAAAGTTATATTGAAATTTATAATTTGGAAGGCGAGGCGCATTGCTTGGTTCGACCGCGTGATTTTAGATGGGTTCATCAACTTTATCGCCAAGTTTCAGGTGGTGTTTGCGCACCTCATTGCTTGGTTCGACAGGAATATCATTGATGGATTCGTACATTTGACGACTTATACCACAGGGCGCGTTGGGCAACTGACGCGTTCGGTGCAGTCTGGCAATGTACAAGCATATATTATGGCTGCTTTGGCCTTTTTAATTCTCATGTTAATCTGGCTTCTATTTTAGTGAAATGATAGAAAATCTTTTAACCTATATCATATTTACCCCGCTGCTTGGCGCACTTGTGGTTTTGTTTTTACCACAGTCTAAAACCAGTAGTTTCAAATGGGTGGCTCTTGGCGCATTGGGTGTTACGCTTGTACTATCCGTATTGGCAGTTACTAGTTTCGATGCTTCAGTAGAAGGTCTTACCAATTCCGAAGATCAGCTTCAGCTGGTGGATAAAGCCAAATGGTTTTCGGTTGAACTGGGTTCCCTCGGTAAATTCTCTGTCGATTATTTTGTAGGTGTCGATGGATTAAATCTGTCTTTACTGCTCCTAGCGGCTATTGTGCTTTTTATTGGCGCTATTTCTTCCTTTGGAATTAAGCAAAAACAGAAGGGCTATTTTGGATTGTACTTACTGCTTTCGACTTCGGTTTTAGGTTGTTTTGTTGCCCTCGATTTCTTCCTTTTCTACCTCTTTTTTGAATTTATGCTTTTGCCCATGTATTTCCTTATCGGAATTTGGGGCGGACCGAGAAGAGAATACGCTGCCATTAAATTCTTTCTTTATACCCTAGTCGGTTCCATCCTGATCCTGATCGTTATGATTGGTCTTTACAATTCGGTTTATGACCCAGTAAAAACCGGCATGGAAGCGGGAGTGATTGAAAATGTTTCTGAGGCTTCTCCAGAGGTGATCAGTAATATTCAGTTTGCGGTGCAATCGGGTCAAATAGAAAGTGAAAATATTGTGAAGTCGTTTAACATGATTTCAATGGCGGATGATGCCAATTACTTGCCTGATTCATTTTTGGGTAAAAATAGTTATGGCGAAATTTTCGGCCAATCTGCCCGATGGATGGCGTTTTTAGCTTTGTTGATCGGTTTTGCGATTAAGCTGCCAGCTTTCCCTTTCCACACTTGGTTACCCGATGCACACGTAGAAGCACCAACCGCAGTTTCGGTAGTGCTGGCAGGCATCCTCTTGAAAATTGGAGGTTACGGAATCATCCGAACGGCTTTTAGTTTCTTCCCGGATAGCGCTTTTCACTATGCTTGGCTCATTGGCTTTTTTGGCTTGTTCTCCATTTTATATGGCGCCATGAACGCTTTGGCGCAAAAAGATTTAAAGCGATTGATCGCTTACAGCTCTGTTTCTCACATGGGCTTTGTGCTACTTGGCTTAGCCGCTATGACAGTGGAGGGGGTCACTGGCGCTATTTATCAAATGTTCAGTCATGGATTAATATCAAGTATGCTCTTCCTTTTGGTGGGCGTTTTATACGATCGAACGCATGACCGTGGAATCGAAAACTATGGAGGTTTGGCTTCTAAAATGCCTAAATTTACCATTCTCATTACCATCGCTTTCTTTGCCTCATTAGGCTTGCCAGGCTTCTCGGGCTTTATTGCCGAACTTATGGTGTTTATCGGAGCCTTCAAATCTTCAACTGTAATTGGTGCCATTCCATATTGGATGCCAGTGGTGGCTACTTTAGGTTTAGTATTGGGCGCAGGCTATTATTTATGGACACTCCAGCGAATGTTCTTTGGTAAGTTCTGGGTAAAGGACAAGGCATGGAGAGAGACTTTGGTAGATTTGAATGCCAGAGAATATGTGATGCTGATTCCGTTGGTAATCCTGATCATTTGGTTTGGTATTTACCCAGCAACCCTGCTCGATCTCATTAATAATTCAGTGGAAGGTTTCACACAACTCTTAATCCTTTCGGTTGAATGATGTTGCTGCAATCCAATATGGCACTCGGGCTGAAGGAGCAAATTCAAGGCATTTCGGCTGATATTGCTTGGTTAGCACCAGAAATCACTTTGGTCATCACCGCAGTGCTTCTGCTTATTTACGATCTAATTTTCAAAGAAAATAAGTCTGTTGGCTTGGCTGCGATTGCCTTTGTAGGAATGGCCTTCACCTTGGCTTTACTCTTTTCTGGTTGGGGAAATGTTGGGGATGGTAGAACGCTTATGGGCGGAATGATTCGTCTGGATGGAGCAGCCGTTTACTTAAAAGCACTTTTCAGTATTGGTGGATTGATCGGTTTAGTAATGATGCTTCGTTCTAAGAAAAAGGAGCAATTCTTTAAATCAAGCGAAATGCTTCTGCTGTTCTTCGGTTTGGTTTTGGGCACATTCTTGATGACCATGTCCATTAATTTTTTAATGGTGTATGTGGCCATCGAACTGGTTTCTATTTGTTCTTATGTGCTCACGGGGCTTTTTAAAAGCAAAAGAAATTCTGAAGCAGCCATGAAGTATTTGCTGTTTGGCGCAGTGGCTTCTGCCGTAATGATTTACGGGATGAGCTGGCTGTATGGTTTTACTGGCACATTAGATTTTACTTCAATAGCCTTTGCAGAAGGGATTTCTCGAGTGGCTGTGTTTCCGCTTTCATTGGCGTTGATCATGACTATTGGTGGTTTCGTTTTCAAATTGGGCGCTTTCCCTTTTCATATTTGGTCACCCGATGTATACGAGGCCAGCCCAACACCTATTGTGGCCATATTCTCTTCGCTACCGAAATTGGCGGCCTTGGCTATTTTATTCCGCTTTGTAGCAAGCCTTGATTTAGCATTAGTTGATTGGCAATTGTGGTTAGGTATTATTGCCATTGCCAGCATGACGGTGGGTAATTTTTCCGCCTTATGGCAAAAGGATGTCAAACGAATGTTGGCTTATTCTTCCATTGCCCACGCGGGTTTCCTTTTGGTTGGGGTTTTGGCTTTTTCTGAAAGCGGTGCAACTTCTGCCTTATTCTACGGAAGTATTTATCTCTTAATGAATTTTGGGGCTTTCTTCCTTATTCAAGTCTTCGAAAATAAAGAAGGGCAAACGTCCTTCAATTCATTGAGAGGAATGGGAACAAAACTGCCTTATTTGGGCGTATTGCTACTCATTGTAATGATCTCGCTGACAGGTCTTCCGCCTATGGCTGGTTTTAATGCCAAGCTCTATATTTTCTCAAGCCTGTGGGAATCTTGGCAAATTATGGGTTCGAACATTTTAATTTGGGTCTTTATTTTCGGCTTGTTGAACACCGCGGTTTCGCTCTTTTTCTATCTAAAAATACCTTATTACATGTTTTTTAAGGGTAGAGAAGAAGTTGAGATCCCAGTATCAGGAAATTTGACTGACAAAATCTTGGGCACTATTTTAGTCTTGCCCCTGTTGTTGTTATTCTTTAAATCAGATTGGTTGTTGAACGTTTTGAATAGTATTAACTTTGCCCCTTGAATCGACTAAATGAGCGAACAAATTAAACACGAGTGCGGGATTGCTAAAATCCGTCTTCGAAAACCCCTCCAATACTACATCGACAAGTATGGCTCAGCCACCTACGCCATAAGCAAACTCTACATCATGATGCAAAAGCAAGCCAACCGTGGTCAAGACGGGGTTGGAGTGGCGAACATCAAGCTAGGAGTAGACCCGGGAATTCGATACATAAGTCGTTATAGGACGATCGAGCAACAGCCAATCACTAGTATTTTCGGGAAAATCAATAAGAAATTTGAGAAGGCGAAGAAGAAAGAAGGTTACAATCTTAAGGACGCCCAGTGGTTAAAAAATAACATGGGTTTTACTGGAGAGCTTTGGTTAGGACACCTTCGATACGGAACGCACGGCAAGAATAGCATAGAAAGTTGCCATCCCTTTTTAAGACAGAATAATTGGAGAAGCCGTAACCTTGTCATGGCGGGCAACTTCAACATGACCAATGTAGACGAGCTCTTCGATCTGTTGGTAAGCCTTGGGCAGCATCCGAAAGAAAAAACCGATACCGTTACTGTAATGGAAAAAATCGGGCACTTTATGGACGAGGAGAATCAGCGCCTTTTCGATAAGTACAAAAAGAAAAAAAGTAACGCTGAAATTACGGAGATTATAGAAAATGAATTGAATATTCAGCGCGTGCTGAAACGTTCATTCAAAGATTTTGATGGTGGTTATGCCATGGTAGGCTTGTTGGGCCACGGAGCCTCTTTTGTGGTGCGTGACCCTAACGGAATTCGGCCAGCCTTCAAATATATTGACGATGAAGTGATCGTGGTGGCCTCTGAAAAGCAGGCGATCAAAGCGGCCTTCAATGTAAACTATTCCGACATTTCTGAAGTAGAGCCAGGCCACGCGCTAATTGTGCACAAGGATGGTGAATGGGACGAAGTGCCGATCATGAAGAAGCGTGAACTTAAGGCTTGTTCTTTCGAAAGGATTTATTTCTCGAAAGGCACCGATCCAGATATCTATCGTGAAAGGAAAGAGCTTGGTAAGCTGTTGATTCCTCAAATTTTGAAAGCGGTAAATTTCGACCTAAAGAATACCGTTTTCTCTTATATACCAAACACGGCTGAAACTTCTTTCTTGGGAATGATGCAGGGAGTTGATGAATACCTACTTCGCAAAAGGAAAGACATTATTATTGACGGGAAACCTCACATTGATGATGTAGAAGAGCTTTTGAGCTTTCAGCCTAGGGTAGAGAAACTGGTAATTAAAGACGCTAAACTCCGTACTTTCATTGCGAGTGATGAAAGCCGTGATCAGTTGGTGGCCAGTGTTTACGATACGACCTACGAAGTGATTAAAAAGAAGATAGACACTATCGTTGTGGTAGATGATTCGATTGTTAGAGGAACTACTTTGGAGAAAAGTATTCTGAAAATGCTCGATTTATTAGAGCCTAAAAAGATCGTGATTGTTTCTTCGGCTCCGCAAATTCGCTACCCAGATTGCTACGGAATCGATATGTCTAAAATGAAGGAATTTGTGGCTTTTAGGGCTATGCTGGAATTGTTAGATGAGAAATATGGGAAAGGTCATCAAGAGCTAAAAAAGGCATACGATATAGCGGCTCAAAACATTAATAATAAAGAGCAGACAAACTACATCCAGGGGCTTTATGATCAGTTTACTGACGATGAAATTTCGGCTAAAATCACAGAAATTGTGAGGCCAAAAGGGATGAAAGCTGAACTAGAAGTCGTTTATCAAACGGTTGAAAACTTGCACAAAGCCTGCCCAGATAATTCTGGTGATTGGTATTTCACTGGCAACTATCCAACTCAAGGTGGGCATAGAGTAGTGAATAAATCGTTTATGAATTTCTTTGAAGGAAAAGAAGGAAGGGCTTATTAAGCCCTTTTTTTATGTCTCAATTTTCTAAGGCAATAAGCTAAAGTCAATTTTAGGGGCAACTCTCAACGGTTCACGTTCAATCATGCTGTCAATGATTGTCCAGCCGCTAAAGAAGCCACAATTTTGCATAAAGAAAGAAGTGCCTTCAGCACCACCTGCATAGTCCATTCTAGATTCTTTTCTGGCCGTAGCATCAGCTGTAAACTTCGCGGTGGTCATTTCATGCCAGTTACCATTGGTGTCGTACACCCATTGATTTGTATAGAGTCCTTTGCGGGTCTGGTTGCCCGTTTCGGTATGGAAATTCTCTAAGAATGAATGAGGCCTTTTTAGATAAGTGTTGGTTTTGGGTCTTCTGAAAGAGGCGATCAATTCCCACCTGCCTATTTCGGGAGCAAAGAAATAAGCCGTGTAATCAGTATTGTCATTTCCTGCTGGTTCGGCTTTTAAAAGGAAACGATAGCTGGTTCCGGCTTTCCACATGTACTTGTGGTAACTTTGTCCGCCAGAACCTTCATTGCCAAATTCGCCTGTATAAACGCCATCTCCTTTTTTTAGCATTTTAATCTGTTGGTCTTCGGGAATTTCTTTTGGGTTATCGGTTTTGAATGGGCTCCAAACTGAGAAAAGAATTCTTCTTTCGTCAGCGCCATTTACTTGCATGCCAAAGTAACCTTCAGCAAAACCATTGGCCATAAAGTAACTGCCCAATACATCTTCGCCTTTGGGCACATTAATTTCATTATAAAAGTACAGCACATCAGATGCTGCTTCCGGTACTTGATAAGTCAAATGAACAGATGGTCCTCTTCTGCCCCAATAGAAATCATCTTTCGCGAAATAGACTTTGTCTTCGGTTGCTGAACCACCGATGAGTACTTCCGAAATATCTATTGACGCAGCGTTGTCTTCTCCTGTAATTTTGAGCGTATGATAGCCAGGGTTATCAATGTTGAAAGTGGCAATTGAAACCAAATCGAGTTCAGTATTAGAGAGCTTTACACTTTGTTTTTCACCATTAAAACTGACGTTCAAAGTTGTAGCGCTGGCCGATTTTGCTCTCATTCCAATTTTTATTTCGCCTGTTTCAGCCGTATAAAAATAGGTTTTGGCCGAGGCACCATTTGGGTTCCAATCCTTTACTCCATCATTGAGTAATTGCCTGTCTTGCTCTGATTCCAGTCCATCAATCCAAGTGTTTCCTTTGGTTGGTATGGCTATTGGTAGCTCTTCCAGAGTAAATTTTTCCGCTTTCGGGGCACATCCAAACACTGTAGAAACGATAAATAATACGACTAATCTATACATCGGGATATATTTTAAGATTCGAAAGTAACGATTGAAAGCATAGGGAAAAATGATTATCGTTCCTGTGGAAATGGCCCGTCATTAAACCTTGCTTTTACAAGCACAATTTCTCTCAATTACGGTTTCCATGAAAATTCAAGAAGTTGTTTAGCCTCTACCGTTTTAAAATGTATACCTGAAAAATAAGTGTAGCGTTTGGGGGTACTTCACGAGTGCCTTCTGAGCCATAGGCCATTCTTGCAGGCACTTTTATAAACCCATTGTCGCCTTCTTGAAAATATTTGAGACCGTCCTGAAAACCATCAATCAAGTCACTCTTTTTTAGGTTGATGCCGATTGGCCTTTTTGTTCTAAAAGAGCTGTCAATCTCTTTCCCATTCAGTAAATAAGTAGCGTAATGTAAAACCATGTCACTGGGCTCTAATATAGGTTCAGTATAGATTTCTCCTTTCACTTTCGAAAGCCCCAGGTTATTTTTAACCTCAATCCATGTCATGCTGTTAAATTGATATTCTCTTATTTTTTCAAATTTTTCTTCTGGGTTTTCATTGGTTATAACTTCACCGCTTTCATCCCATTCTTTTAACTGAACTAATATCCCACGATCGTTATATTTCTCCTCTCGTTTTTTAGAACCGTCTTCATACCAAAAGGAATGCTTGCCAATTTTTATTCCGTCTGCCATTCTGCCCTGGTACTTCTTCTCACCATTTTCATACTTCTCTACCGTTCTTTGAGCAAGGACCGATGTTGTCTGAAAGGTCAGGAATAGGCAAATACTGAAGGTGTAAAGGAATGACTTCATGGTTAAATTCTTTTTTTCAAAATAAGAATAATTTACAGAAAGGTCTCAGAAAAGAGAGTTTATGACTTTAATGCTTGAGAGAAGAGTTCATTATTCTCCACTCAAACAAAAAAAGAGCAGCCATTGGCTGCTCTTTTCGAGGGTCAATACATTTAAACTTCTAAGCCCTTATAAATCGAACTTAATGCCTTGCGCTAAAGGTAGCTCAGTAGAATAATTCAACGTGTTGGTTTGTCTACGCATGTAAGCTTTCCAAGCATCTGAACCAGACTCTCGTCCTCCGCCAGTTTCTTTTTCACCACCAAATGCACCACCAATTTCGGCACCCGAAGTACCAATGTTTACGTTGGCAATTCCACAATCGGAACCTACCGCAGAAAGGAATTGATGTGCATCACGCATACTGTTGGTCATAATGGCTGAAGACAATCCTTGCAAGACTCCATTTTGAATAGCAATGGCATCATGTACATCACCTGTGTACTTTATGATGTATAATATGGGTGCAAAGGTTTCTGACTGAACGATCTCAAAGCTATTTTCAGCTTCAATGATACATGGCTTTACGTAGCAGCCGCTTTCGAAACCTTCACCAGAAAGCACTCCTCCTTCAACCAATACCTTGCCGCCTTCAGCTTTTGCTGCTTCAATGGCTTTATTATAATTATTTACTGAATCTTTGTCGATAACAGGACCAACGTGGTTCTTTTCGTCCAATGGATTCCCAATTCTCAACTGACCGTAAGCACCAACAACAGCGTCTCTTACCTTATCATAAATATCTTCGTGAACAATCAATCTACGAGTTGAAGTACATCTTTGACCAGCAGTTCCTACAGCACCAAATACAGCACCGATTACCGTCATTTTAATGTCAGCATCTGGTGTTACGATAATTGCATTGTTACCTCCCAACTCCAGAATAGACTTCCCTAAACGAGCCGCTACAGTCTGACCTACGATTTTACCCATACGTATTGATCCTGTTGCCGAGATTAATGGCACACGCCCATCTTGTGTCATCCATGAGCCTACTTTGTAGTCACCGTTAATTAAACAGCTGATACCTTCTGGTAAATCGTTTTCTTTTAATACTTCAGCAATTATATTTTGACAAGCGACACCTGTTAATGGTGTTTTCTCTGAAGGCTTCCAGACACATACATCTCCACAAACCCAAGCCAAAGCGGTATTCCACGCCCAAACCGCTACAGGGAAATTAAAGGCTGAAATTATCCCTACAATACCAAGTGGATGATATTGCTCTTGCATATGGTGCAATGGTCGTTCTGACTTAATAGTAAGCCCATGCAACTGACGAGAAAGGCCCACGGCAAAATCGCAGATGTCGATCATTTCTTGTACTTCGCCTAAACCTTCCTGATAAGATTTGCCCATTTCATAGGAAACTAGCTTACCCAAGTCCGCTTTACGCTCTCTTAATTTTTGACCGAATTGTCGAACAATTTCTCCTCTTAAAGGTGCCGGAGCGTCTCTCCAATTCTTAAAAGCAGCCTGAGCTGTTTCAATCACTTTATCGTACTGAGCTTGTGTTGTCACACTCACCTTACCTATTAGCGCGCCATCTACAGGGGAATAAGATTCTAAAAAATCATTTCCGCCATGAGACTGCAAGCCTGTAGAGGTTCCATTGTTTTCAGCTGCTACACCTAGGTTTTTTAGGGCCTCAGTAAGACCAAATTCAGTTTGAATATTCATAATATTTTATCTGTCAATTAATAGAATCCATAGTTACGGGAATTTTCAAAGGACTGCAAAAAAGGCCTCGACTAATTCAGAATAAAACAAAAAAGCCAAACCTAGATAGGCTTGGCTTTTGAATATTTGGCATTAACGTTTACCAAGTAATTCTATAATATTCTTTTTCTCCGTTAGGGTATTTACCCATTACAAAGAAGTCTTTTGTTTTAGTGTCAATAATTTTCTGAAACTGCTCTAAGCTTGTTATGTCGTCATCACCCACCTTAGTTATGATAAAGTCTTCTTTCACACCACTTGCCTTCCAAGCTCCTTCTTCCAGTTTTGATAATTGAACACCAGCCTCAATTTTCAAACTCCGTTTCAACTCGTTGGTCAAGTCCTTAAATTCGGCTCCTTCTATTTCGTATTTTAATGTGTTTTCCGAAAAATCTCCTTCTTTTTCTAAAACCAACTCTGGCTCATTAAGCTCTATGGCCGCTAAAGATTCTCTATTCTGAAGTTTAAGAGAGGTTTCCTTGTCGTCACCTTTTCTTTTAAAACTAATAGAAACCGCGTCTCCTGGTCGTTTTCTAGCAATTAATTCCTGTAACTGACTTGTGGTTTTCACGAGCTTCCCATCTACTCCAGTAATCACATCCTCTTCTTTTAAACCGGCTTCATCTGCCGCTCCTCCAGGCGAAATCCCCATAATGCGGACACCCGAAAGTTCTACCGTACCTACACCATCTGCATCTCGAATGGTAACACCCAATAGTCCTCTTTTCACCTCTCCAAATTCAAGTAAATCATCCATTACTTTTTTGACTAGAATGGATGGAACAGCAAAAGAATAGCCACTAAACGTACCTGTATTTGTAGCAATTGCGGTATTGATACCAATAAGTTCTCCTTGTAAATTTACCAATGCTCCTCCACTATTGCCGCGATTTACTACCGCATCGGTTTGTAAAAAAGACTCAATTCCATAACGATTCTGATTCTCTACTCCTGAAATCAGGTTGATATTTCTTGCCTTGGCACTAATTATGCCTGCTGTCACTGTGTTATTCAAATCGAAAGGATTGCCCACTGCCAAAACCCATTCTCCAACCTCCAGTTGATCTGAATTACCAAAATCTATATAGGGCATATTCTCCGCCCTTATCTTGATAAGCGCTAAGTCAGTATCAGGATCAGTGCCTATTATTTCAGCCTTAAGTCTTCTATTATCGTCCAGCCTAACCTCAAGCTCATCGGCCCCTTCCACTACATGATAATTAGTGGTAATATATCCATCTTCTGAAATCAGAACGCCTGAGCCTGTTGATTCTCTAAATTTAACTCCATTCCTAAGCAATCTTCTCCAGCGACTGGATGTTCCTTTAATTTCTTCTCGATTGGTAATATGAACTACAGCTGGAACAATTTTTCTAGAAGCTTCAATAAAATTAACCCCAGCTGGCACCGAATAATCGTGAGGCTCATCGCTGATGGTACCAAAACTAGTCGCTACTGAATTAGAACGGCTTAATGAAAAAGAGCCATTAATACCATCACCACCGCCCAAAAAACTAATCCCTACCAAAACAACTAGGCCGCCTAGTAGCGAAGAGGCCAACATGCCCAGAATAAACTGTCTCTTACTCATAAAATCATGACTTTAAGATTTACCTTTTCCAAAATCACTAACGCAATCTGAATACAGGTGTTCTAATTTATTTAATTTAAAGCAAGAATTAACCCCTTTTAACAAAAAAAGAACCCCAATTATTGAGGCTCTTCAATCTACACAACCAAACTCAATTACTTCACTGTTATTTTAGACTCTACTTTTTTTGTTTCATCCTTAGGGATTCTTAACGCTAGGATTCCATTCTCATAAGCAGCCTCAATTCCTTTTTCATCAATGTTATCTGGAAGCTGGAAGCTCTTAAAGAACTTTCCATATTCAGTTTGAATAGAAATGAAATTCTTCTCTTTGTTTTCCTTTTCTAGCTTACGCTCACCAGCAATACTCAACTTTCCTTCTTTCAAATCAATGTTGAAATCGCCTTTACTAAAACCAGGTACTGCTACCTGAATCTCAAATGCCGAGGCTGTTTCAGCGATGTCTACTTTTGGGGAAAAAGCATTCGGGCTTTTCTGTGAGGAATCATTAAAGAATCGATCAAAAAGAAGATCTACTGATGCCGGACCAAACCATTCTGGATTTCTCTTAACTAAGTTCATATCGTTTATATTTTTAAGTTTATGTTTCATTTTCTCTCCTATAATTCAAAACTGTACCAATCGGTTTTTGCCCTAAATTTACGCCACTATGTCCGAATTAATTGATCTTGGTTTTATTTATAAGACATAATGTCTTGAAATGATAGTTTTTTAGGCGGTTATGTTGATACGAAAAGAATCTCTATTTTTAACTTTTGCGAGTTTATGAAATCAGAACTTAGTAACAAGCTAAAGGCTTTTGGCCCAGGAATACTTTTTGCCAGCACCTGTATAGGCGTTTCTCATTTGGTTCAATCAACGAGGGCAGGAGCCGACTTTGGCTTCCAGTTGGTAGCCTTCATTTTGTTGGCTAATCTTTTTAAATATCCCTTCTTCGAATTCGGTTCCCGCTTTGCGGCAGCCACAAAAAAGAACCTACTCGAAGGTTATTTGGCCGAGGGCAAATGGGTATTGTGGGTGTATTTCATTTTGAGCTTGGCCTCCATGTTCACCGTTACCGCAGCAGTTACTTTTGTTACGGCTGGTATGTTTAACAACCTTACTGGAGTGATCTTAAATCCTGCTTATGTTTCGGGAATCATCTTGGTCATCTGTACCCTGATTTTAGCATTGGGAAAATACAGCATACTCGACACACTTCTTAAAGTAATAGGCTCAGTATTATTGATCTCAACCTTGGTTGCGTTTTTTGGAGCGCTTTCTAAAGGACAAGTTACTCCTGTTGAGAATTTTGTTCCAAAAGATATTTTTGAACGCGACAGTATTATTTTCATTATTGCCCTGATGGGATGGATGCCAACCGCAGTCGATCTTTCCACTTGGAATAGCCTTTGGACGATTGAAAGAATGAAGCAAACAGGCTACATCCCTAAGTTAAAAGAAGTGCTTGCCGACTTCAACTTTGGATACATCATTACGGCAGTCTTAGCCATTTGCTTCCTGACATTAGGGGCAAAAGTAATGTATGGAACTGGCGTAGAGTTATCTGATAACTCAACTGTTTTCTCAGACCAAGTTGTGACGCTTTACACTTCAGCACTAGGCGACTGGGCTTATTTCATCATTGCCATTGCAGCCTTTAGTGTGATGTTCAGTACTACCATCACTGTTGTGGATGGCTTTGGTAGGGCCATGGGAGAGACTACGCGATTGCTATTTTTCAAAAAAGCAGATGCTAAAAGCACTTATACATGGATGATGATTATTGTTTCGGCCATTTCTTTTCTATTTATTCTGCTGCTGTCATCCAATTTAAAAGACTTGGTTGACCTCGCCACCACACTATCTTTTGTTATCGCTCCTATTATCGCAATAATTAATTATCGAGTAATTACTTCCAAGCAGGTTCCAGAAGACTATAAACCAGGGAAGAAACTGCTTTTACTGGCCAAAAGTGGCATTGTCTTCCTCACCGTTTTTGCGATCATTTATATCGTGGTGTACTTCTTTTTATAATCTTGAAAAAAAAGTCAATAAGGTATTGGAATATATTTAACCAAGCACTAATATTGCACTCCGTTTCGCAAGAAGAGTGAGACAAACCAGGAAATTCCTCCTTAGCTCAGCTGGTTAGAGCATCTGACTGTTAATCAGAGGGTCCTTGGTTCGAGTCCAAGAGGAGGAGCTTAAAAATCAGAAGGGTCAGCAGCAATGTTGACCCTTTTCTTTTGTGGATACATTCATCTTAATTGGCTTTTCTTGTTTTAGCCCTGACTAAAGAAATACTCCCATATTTTTTTCGTTATTTTTGAGCGATGCAAAAAATCATTCTTTTCATATTCTTAATTGCCTCCCCGGTACTCCTCGTTGCGCAAAATGCGAAGGAAAAAAAGAATGAAAAGGCGAAAACCGAAGAAATAGACAAACCCGATATTTCAATAGACTTAGCCCCCGAAGACACACTGGCCGATGTAGACTTGAAAGTTAAAAAAAACACCTTCTATGGTGAAAAAACCAAAAGGAGATGGACTGTGGCGGATGTGCAAGGACGTACTCAAATCGAAGATTTTTATACCCTAAAAGAAGCTGTTGAGGTGGATGCATACGCTCCCAATGTATATGTTTATGATCACGATAAAAGGCAAATTGTAAATGCGAAAACACGGGCAGGTTTGGTAGAAGATGTGTTACATGGCCCTTATAAAAGACTCATCAACGACAAAGTGGTGGAAGAAGGCATGTACTTTCACGGAGTAAAGCATGAAAGGTGGCTGAACCTAACAAGAGATCAAATGCTAACTGACAAAGAGCATTATTCAAAAGGCTGGTATAGAGACTCAGAGATTACCTATTACGATCCTGAAAAGACCAAGGTAAAGGAAGTCATCCCTATTCAGTACGGAAAGAAAGAGGGCACCTATTATTACTTTTATGAAAATGGGCGTGTTGCAGTGCGTGGTTATTATGAGTTTGATAAGAAAATAGGTATTTGGACAGAGTACTATAATACCACACGGGTGATTGCCAAACGCGAAATCCAGTTTGCTCCCGATCCTTATCAAAAGCGTTTTAGAACGTATGTTCGAAAAGAATGGGATAGGTTTGCCAATCCGCTTTACGAATCTCCTAAAATAAAATAAGTCCTACCGTCTAATAAAAGGCATCTTCAAAGTGCTCAACCTCTTCAGTGGCTCCCTTTTTATAAATGGCTATAATGTCAAAGCGAATATCGCCATGCCAGTCTTCATCCAATATGAAAGCCTCAGAGGCCTTTAAGATCGACTGCTCTTGGCGCTTTGAAACGAAGGTTTCTGGCGGGCCAAAAGCTTTACTCGACCTAGATTTTACTTCTACAAAAACCAACAGCCCAGACTTTGAGCAAATAATATCAATTTCAGACTTTTTATGTCTGAAATTCCGATGTAAAATTTGATAGCCCTTCTTCTCCAGAAAGGCTACGGCTAAATCTTCTCCTTTTTTTCCAAACGATTGCATTGTATCGAAACAAGTCCTCCTTAATTTAGGGATTATATAGTTGATGTCAATTCAAAAACACAATGATGCTTCAATCCATTAATCCTACCCAAACTAAATCGTGGACAGCGCTCTCCGAGCACTATAGTGTATTGGCTGATACGCACATGAAGCAATTGTTTTCTAAAGATCCTAAACGTTTTGAGAGATTCTCCATTCGATTTAACGACATCTTAATTGACTATTCTAAAAATAGAATTACTAAAGAAACACTAAAACTACTGCTTAGCTTGGCAGAAGAATGTCAATTGAAAAATGCAATTGACGCAATGTTTAACGGAGAAGCCATCAACCAAACCGAAGGCAGGTCAGTGCTCCATACTGCGCTTCGAAACCAATCAAAGGAGCCAGTATTAGTACACGGTAAGGATATAATGCCCGAAGTCAAAAGTGCCTTGGCCAAAATGAAGGTTTTCGCCAATAAAGTAACCGAAGGCAAATGGATTGGGCATACCGGAAAGCCGATTAAGTATGTTGTTAATATAGGCATTGGAGGCTCAGATTTGGGGCCAGTAATGGTTACCGAAGCACTAAAGAGTTATAATGTTTTTGGTATTGAGGCACATTTCGTTTCAAATGTAGACGGCACTCATATTTCTGAGGTTTTAAAGAAGGTGAATGCAGAAGAAACCTTGTTTGTGATTGCCTCAAAGACTTTTGCCACTCAAGAAACCATGGCCAACGCCAATACGGCAAAAGCATGGTTTTTAAGACAAGGAGGAAATCAAACTGATATAGCCAAACATTTTGTTGCCATTTCCACCAATGAAGAGTCAGTGGTGAATTTTGGTATCGACCCAGATAACATGTTTGTTTTTTGGGATTGGGTCGGTGGCCGTTATTCTTTATGGTCGTCTATTGGGCTTTCCATTGCCTGCACCATTGGATACAATAATTTTGAGCAGTTATTGATTGGTGCCTTCGAAATGGATGAACATTTTAGAAAGACACCTTTCGAAAAAAATGCTCCAGTCATTCTCGCCTTGCTTGGTGTTTGGTATGCCAATTTCTTTGGGGCCAACACTGAAGCAATTTTACCCTATGATCAATACATGCACCGTTTTGCTGCCTATTTTCAGCAAGGAAGTATGGAGAGTAATGGAAAGTCGGTGGATAGATCGGGACAGAAAATCAATTATCAGACAGGTCCAATTGTATGGGGAGAGCCTGGCACAAATGGCCAACACGCCTTCTACCAGCTTATTCACCAAGGCACAAAATTAATTCCTTGCGATTTTATTGCTCCAGCCATTAGCCAAAATCCAATAGGTAATCATCATTCCATTTTGCTTTCAAATTTCTTTGCGCAAACCGAAGCACTCATGAATGGTAAATCGTATGATGAAGTGGCCAATGAGTTGGCCAAAGCTGAAAAATCAGAAACTGAAATTAAAGAAACAGCACCATTTAAAGTGTTTGAAGGAAATAATCCCACCAATTCAATTCTGGTCAAAAAACTCAACCCAAAAACACTAGGCTCCCTTATCGCCCTTTATGAACACAAAATCTTCGTGCAAGGAATTATTTGGAATATCTTTAGTTTTGATCAATGGGGGGTAGAATTGGGCAAAATGTTGGCATCAAAGATTCTGCCTGAACTACAAAATGAAAGTCCCGTACAAAGCCATGATAGTTCCACCAATGGTTTGATCAACACATACAAATTAATGATTCGAGATGATGGCTGATAAAAAATACCTCTACCCATTAAAGTTCGATACCATTTTCAAAGAGAAAATCTGGGGAGGGACAAAAATAAGAGATGTATTAGGCAAAGATTTTTCGCCTCTTAAAAATTGTGGTGAAACTTGGGAAATATCAGGCGTTGAAGGAAATCTATCTAAAGTAAGCGAGGGACCGCTTCAAGGCATGACTATCCCAGAAATAACTGCCTTGTTTAAAGAAGAATTCGTTGGCAAGAAAGTTTACAAGAAGTATGGCAATAGTTTTCCATTACTCATCAAGTTTATCGATGCTGCTAAGGATTTAAGCATTCAAGTTCATCCGAATGACAAACTCGCCAAGGAAAGACATAACTCATTGGGAAAAACAGAAATGTGGTATGTAATGCAAGCCGATAAAGGCGCTAAACTCATTAGTGGCTTCAGCAAGAATACTTCAAAAGAAGAATACTTAGATTACTTGAATAGCGGTAGCTTACTAGATATTCTGAATGAAGAGCCAGTTAAGACTGGAGACGCATTTTACTTACCCGCAGGAAGGGTGCACACCATTGGTAAAGGGCTGTTAATTGCTGAGATTCAGCAGGCTTCAGATATTACCTATCGAATATATGATTTCGACAGAATAGATAAGCAAGGAAGCAAACGAGAACTACATAGGGAAGAGGCCATTGAGGCTTTAGATTATAATGCATATTCCAACTACAAAATTCAAGTTAAAAAAAGCCTCAACGAGGTGGTTCCTTTGGTGGAATCTGAATACTTCCAAACCAACCTTTTAGATTTTTCAACTGGTATTATCCGCGAGCATTACAACAAAGACTCGTTCGTAATATATGTATGCGTTGAAGGTGAAGCAGAAATCACAACTTTGGGTCATACAGCAAAAATTAGCATTGGAAATGCAGTTTTAGTGCCACAAAAGTTTCCAGAAGTACACATTAAAACAAATTCTGGCTTTAAAATGTTGGAAACCTTCTTCCCTTAAGCTACTTTTGGCAATGGCTGGAAAAAAGAATATGAAAAACTTCGAAGCCACCTTCTTAAACCTAAAGGATGAGACTGTGGTGAAGAAAGAGTTTCCAGCGCGAAATCATACTTCAGCCCTACGTAAGGCGAACCGATTGATCACGAAAAATGTTCGTGTTTTATCTGTTGATCAAGTAGAGGCTACTGAAGTATCAGCTCAATAAATTGTGTGTAAAAAAGCTGTTCGCGTAAGACATGAATATTCTAACTAATAAGGCTGTTGAGGTAATCAATCTGGGTGCAGAGGATTATCAACGTGTATGGGATTACCAGGAAACTGTTTTTAAGAAAACAGTCGATCGGAAAATTGAAAATAGAAAGCTTGAAAAAGCTGAATTACAAACTCTTACAGACAACTATCTTATTCTGTGTGAACATCCTCATGTCTATACTCTTGGCAAAAGTGGGTCTATGGAAAACCTGCTCTTAGATGAGCATGGATTAGAAAAGCATTTTGCGAAATTTTATCGGATTAACAGAGGCGGTGATATTACATATCACGGTCCCGGTCAATTAGTTGCTTATCCGATAATTGATCTCGAAAATTTCTTCACAGATATTCATAAATATTTGAGATATCTGGAAGAAGCAGTAATCCTCACTCTACGGGAATATGACCTGAAAACGGGCCGTATTGATGGGCTTACAGGGGTCTGGGTAGACTTTGAAGAAGGCGCCCAAAATCCGCGTAAGATATGTGCAATGGGGGTAAAGACAAGCCGCTGGGTAACCATGCACGGCTTGGCCCTCAATGTTAACACCGATTTAAGCTATTTTAGCCACATAGTTCCTTGTGGCATAGACGACAAAGAAGTTACTTCTCTAAACAAAGAATTAGGCCATAACGTAGATATGGCAGAGATTCAGCAAAAATTAATTCACCATATTGCTGAAGTATTCCAAATGGAAATTCTTTGAGAAAGCATTACAAAAAACTTGGCATTACAATTACCCCAATCCTTTTGATTGCGGCTTTTTATTTTGTTTTCTCAGGTTCTTACTTCACTCCCAAATCATTAATCAATATTGCTAAACACGAAAAACACCGTGGCGTTTGCTGGGTGGGTAGCTCAAGAGAAGTTGCTGAATCTGAAATAAAAGCATTAGTTAAAAAAAATATTAACTGGATTTCGCAAACACCTTTTGGCTGGCAAAGCGGATATGACAATCCAGAAATTGGTGGAAACCACAGCCGAGGAGAACAAAATGGATGGTGGGGAGAAAGGGATGAAGGACTCAAAATGACCACCCAATACGCCAAAGAAAACGGTATTAAAACCATTCTAAAGCCTCATATATGGCTTCGCGATCAAGAGGGGAAATGGCGAGGCGAAATCAAAATGAAAACCGAAGAAGACTGGCTAAAATGGTTTTCGGCATATGAGGGATTTATACTTCACTATGCTCAAGTAGCGGAAGACGCTCAAATGGAAATGCTTTGTATTGGCACTGAATTACATCAAACCTGTATTGACAGAGAAGATGATTGGAGAAAGCTTATTGCTAAAATAAGAACCATTTATTCAGGCCCACTTACTTATGCTGCCAACTTTTCGGACGAATATCAAGATGTTAAATTTTGGGATGCACTGGACTATATAGGGGTTCAGGGCTACTTTCCACTAACAGACAAGGAAAACCCTACTGTAGAAGACCTTAGAAAAGGCTGGGCAAAACCACTTAAGGATTTGGAGGAATTCTCAATTCAGTATAATAAACCCATCCTCTTTACCGAAGTAGGCTATAAAAGCACCAAAGATGCTGGCATCGATCCTTGGGAATGGCCACAAAGAATCAATGCTGAAGAGCGGGAAAAGATATTTTCAGAAGAAACTCAGGCCAATGCTTATCAAGCCCTTTTTGATGAAGTAATGGATAAACCTTGGTTTGCGGGGGTACACATCTGGAAATGGTACCCAAACTATACGAACTCTAGGAATTCTAGCGAATTCAATATCGATTTCACCCCCCAACAGAAACAAGCCGAACAAGTCATCATCGATTCCTTCTCGAAATTCAAATAACCTACGGGTTTTAGTTCCTGATTATTAGTTTTGCATTCTCAAAAAGAAAGTCCTTCAAGAACTTGTTATGAAAAAAGACATCTTATTCCCTGAAGTAACCGGTGTTAAAATAGCAATTGCCAAAAGCACAAACAGTTTAGGTGAAAGCGAATGGCATGCCTATGTCATTAACAAAAACCTGATTGAACTGACGGATGTGCTCATAGTGTCCAAAGGACTAGAAAAAACAAATGGCGAAGGAAGGAAGACATCAACACTAAGGCATACTTTAGGAACCATCGAGGCCCAAAGCACAGCTCCTATTGAAATGATAAGCCCTGAAGTGTTTTCATTTCAAAATGAATTTTGGATCAGCTATTACATTGTTGGAGAGCTGTTCGATAAAAAATTCATAGTTGCTCCATTTATCGAATTCCAACTGGTAGACATTGAGGAGTTAGGCCTCAAAGGTATTTACGCCCAATAAATTTTGATAGGGTGTTGACGAAGCTAACCTTATTAATAACGTAGTTTGGAGAAAGCAAGCTTAGCCTTTTAAACTGATCGAAGATCATAAAGCACTATTGTCAGCAAAGTTTGATTGCCGCTTCTAATTTCATACATTCATTAGAGACTCAACCCGTTTGTTAAATTTTAAGCAATAGTTAAAGAAAAACTAATGGAACAATTTAGCCCAAACCACAAGCAGAATGAGTCTGGTAGAGAAAAAGTAAAAGTCACTTCTCAAAATTACAGTAAGCCGTTATCTACCGAAACAATGGCACATAAAAGAGTATCTGTTCAAGATATTATTGACGCCCATTATAAGCGAAGTAGGTAATACGCTATTTACAAGCATCCTTTCTTCTGGTGTCTACCAAGTAAATGATCTTCCAGCCCTTCTCTCCTTTATAAAGTTGAAAAGAATTGACTCCACAGTGTGAGAATTTTCCACCAAGATGAAATTCATAGGGTGTCCAAACGGATGCCATTGCACCATCAATCAAAATGCTGCTAAATTCAATCTGCTCATCCCAAACCTGATCATGCGGAGTTCCTACAGCATTTAAAAAATTCTTCAAGCCTCCGCCATCTCTCACTACTGTTTTCCCTGTTCTATCTTTGTCAATGCCTTGCATAATGGCATTATCTGCAAAAGCGAAACGGACCAAAGTACTATCTCCTTTTCTCATTCCGTCAAACATGGCCATGATGGTCTCTTTGATCATAGATTCATCCGACTGTGCTTTTAGTGGTGTAGTTTGGGTAAAGGCCAACATGATAAAGGTTATCCCCAGCGTTAAAATCGTTTTCATAATTTCTGCATTTCAAACAAGTTAAACATTCGTTCGAAAATAGTTGCCGAGCGTAAACCATTTTGATCGCTTTCTTAGTATAATATTTAGGTCGAAAACGTTTTAGGTTTACCTTTGCACAAACAAGTGAAATGGCTGATCCTTACATTAAAGCATTACACATAATTTTTATAGTCACCTGGTTTGCAGGGCTGTTTTATATTGTGAGGCTCTTTATTTATCAAGTTGAAGCTTCAGAAAAGCCAGAGCCAGACAGGTCCATTCTTGGCACTCAATTGAAGTTAATGTCCAACAGATTGTGGTTCATTATCACTTGGCCGTCAGCAATACTCACACTGTTTTTCGGAAGTTGGATGATCATCAGTAATCCCGCTATGCTCTCGCTTCCATTTATGCAGATTAAGCTCAGCTTTGTTCTGCTGTTATATGTTTATCATTTCGCTTGTCATAAGCTCTATAAACAGCTTCAAAACGACATTATAAAATACACTTCAATCCAACTGCGAATCTTTAATGAAATCGCCACAATTATCTTAATCTCAGTCGTCTTTTTAATCGTATTGAAGAATGAACTCAACTGGATTAAGGGGACGATAGGCTTTGTATTGGTAGCAGTACTTTTAATGTTGGGCATAAGAATTTACAAAAGAATAAGGAATCAAAACGAAGGAAGATAGTAGGTATGAAAAAGCAATTGGCAGTGATCATTTTAGTGTTTGCATTCGGATTTTCGGCATGTAACTCTCAGCAAAAATCTAAACTCCCTATTTTAGGAAGAACAGATTATATAGAAGCCAACGGAACAATAGACACGGTTTACCACACCATTCCAGATTACAGCTTTGTAGATCAGGATAGTGTAGAGGTAACGCCTAAAACCTTTGAAAACAAAGTGTATGTAGCCGACTTTTTCTTCGGTACTTGCCCAACCATTTGCCCTATTATGAAGCAGCAAATGCTTCGTATTTACGGCCGCTTCCAATCAAACCCTGAGTTCGGAATTATATCACACACCATCGATCCAGACCATGACACCGTTGCTTATTTAAAAGACTATTCGGAGCGACTTGGCATTATGGACAACAAAGTATGGCACTTTGTAACGGGTAATAAATCCGAAATCTATGAGCTGGGCACTGCAGCTGGGTACATGGTACAAGTGGGCGAAGATGAAACAGCAGAAGGCGGATACATCCATAGTGGTGCTTTTATTTTGATAGACAAAGAAAGACGAGTCAGAGGTTTTTATGATGGCACTGTAGCCTCATCTGTCGATATTCTGATGAATGACATCGACCGATTACTAAAGGAATACGAAGACGAATGAAAAAGCAGCTATTCTTATTCTCCCTCATTGTAGGTTTGGCTACGAGCTGCTCAGACAGTAAAAAAGCAGCAGATAACGAAACGCCAAGTAGTACGCTGAGCGGCTTTGATCAAAAGGAGACGCAGTACTATTCCAATGGGCGAAGGCTTTACAAAACCATATGCCAAAACTGCCACATGGAAAATGGAGAAGGGCTCGGCAGACTAATTCCGCCTTTGGCTAAATCTGATTTTCTGAAAAATAATAGAGCCGATTTACCTCGCATAGTAAAGTTCGGATTGCATGGCCCAATTTCGGTAAATGGGGTGGAGTTTAATCAGCCAATGCCAGCCAATCCTAAATTAACTGACATTGAAGTGGCCGAAATACTTACCTATGTAGGGAATACTTGGGGAAATGAGGTTGGAAGTTTCACTACTGAAGAAGTGATCAGTAGTCTTTCAGAAAAAGAGTAATCTTAGTTGTTTAAGGCTTTCTTGGCTTCAGCTATACTACTATTGATCTCTTCTCTCACCTTCTTCACTTTTTCTATTTCAGCATTAATAAAGGTTAGTTTCGCTTCTTCTGTAGATTCATTATTGACGTGCGGAGTAGAGTTGGTGCCCCAGTCGTTCATCCATTTCATCATGCCTGACTGCGCTTTCTCCAAGCTCAAGGCAATATCTCTAAGTTCATCAGGGTTTTCGCTGCCTTCAACTTTATCAAGCACCTTCTTTTTCAGTGACATTAACTCACCCATTTTGGGCATCACTTCATCGTGAATGGCAAAAACTTCCGTTTTCAGCGTTTCAAACTTGTCTTCCTTCTTGGCACAAGCAAAAACGAACAATACAATTACGAATAACGAAACAACTCTTTTCATAACAGGGAATAATTTTGCGTAAAGCTAACTTTTGACAAGTGAAGCCCCAAGCAATTTCATGAAGAATAAGCTAGTAACTATCGTAAGCCAAACCTGCAAAAACACCATCTGTTAAGATGTACATCAATTTGTCAGGATCTTTCTTATTCAATGCCAGTTTACCCCTAATTCTAATCCGTTTAGTGGTGTATTTGATTTGCTCTTTCATAGTCACTTCCATTACGGTTTCTGGGCCACCAGAACCACAAAAGAAGCATTCACTTATGGGCAGTGATGAAATAATTAATTGGGTGGGTTTAAACATCCCCTCAAAAGGGATGATATAACCGTCAATCTCCACTTCTTGACCTTCTACTGCCTGAATTTCTTTGCTAAATACAGGAAGGTACACATCGCCATATTCATCCTTAGAGATTTCATAGGTTACCTCTGTTAAGGTTTTCCATAGTTTCGCTCCAGAAATTTTCACCTCTTGAGCGTTAAGCCCAACCGATACAACTGTGGTTAATAGTACTGTCAATAATTTTTTCATGTCACTCTTGTGCTAATACTTTCGAAATATCTGTTCTGTATGCATTAAACGCTGGCAGAATTGAAGCCAAAACCCCTATGCCAACACTAATTAAGAAAACGTAGAATTCACCCTTCACCAAAACCATTCCTGAAATACCAATGGCATCGGATTTCTCATAAAGTCCCGTCAAGAATTCTACCAAACCGTGACCGAGAATAAAGCCTAAAACTCCACCAATCGTGGTGATGATGATGCCTTCAAAAATAACATGTACAAACAGCTTGCTTTTTGAAGCACCCAACGATCGCATAATAGCCAAATCGTACTTCCTGTCTTTCAGGGCATTATAAAGGGAAATGAAAATACTCAATCCCGCTATAACGATGATAATATACGCAAAGCTTTTGATCATGTTTACACCAATCCCCATTAACGAAAACAACCTTTGGGTTTCGAAAGCTGGTGAAGCAGCCTGCATATTGGTATTGCTGTTAATCATTCTGGGCATGGTAACTGCCCCCATGGCCGACCTAAACTGAATCAGCATAGAAGTAATTTCAGCATCAGGTCCACCTTCTGGCATGCCCGTTTCATAAGCAGAACCTAACACAGGTTGGTGGTCATGATCTGCTTCTTTCTCTCCCTCTTCTTCTGTATGATCATGCACCTGCCAAATGCTTTCAATATTGGTCAAAATTAGGTTGTCCAAGGCGGTGTTACTAGGTTCGAGAATGCCCACTACTTTATAGCTGGCCTCATCATGGTCAAGGTCCGTATCGCTTAAACCATGTGCTCCGAAAAACACATCACCTACCTTCAGTCCCAACTGCATGGCTACATTGGGTCCAATGGTGCATTCTAAATTGTATTTCCATAAAGCTCCTTCCGATAGAGCTCCCTCATAAAGCTTTACATAGTCATGGTTAGTCCCCACAATTCTAAAACCTTGATAATTGTCACCCAACGCCAAAGGAATGGCAGATTTCACCTGACGATTTCGGGTCAAAGCTTTGGCTTCATCTAATTTTATATTGCCTGTAGGGAAGTCAATGTGATATACATTGGCCAAAATCAACTGCAAGGGACTACCCTTAGCACCAACTACCAAATCAATTCCTCTCTTGTTCTTGGAAAGATTTTCCTCCAACTGAGAATTGAGAATCAACAATACCAAAATGATTGCAATCCCTAAACCCATCAGCAACACATTCAAAAATGTATTGAGGGGTTTGTCCTTTATGTATTTCCAACTAAGTAAAAACAGGTTCATTGCTCGTCCAGGTTTAGTTGTAAATCAAAAGCAGCCTTCACACGCTGATCGTGCGTGGCAATAATCAATGAGGCATTGTGATTTTCGGCCTGCTCTTTCAGCAGCTGAATTACACTGTTTGCATTGTCATCATCTAAACTTGCGGTAGGTTCATCGGCCAAAACCAAACGAGGCTTGTTCAGCAAAGCCCTGGCTATCGTCACCCTTTGCTGTTCTCCTTGGCTCAACTGTCTTACTTTAGAATTCAGTTTTTCGCCCAAATTCAAGGTGTCCAAAACTTCTTTGATACGCTGCTTATCCTGAGTCGTTCCAGAAAAATACTGCGCCAGTAAAAGGTTATCCTTTACGGTAAGTGCCGAAATTAAATGTGCTTTTTGAAAAACAAGGCCAATGTTTTGACCTCTGTACTTGTCCATTTCAGTGCCTGAAAGACCATATAAATCGGTATCGTCAATGAGCACCTTGCCCTGAGCAGGTTTTAATAGCCCACCAAGAATGTGGAGCAAGGTCGTTTTTCCGCTTCCTGACTTACCAAGAATCATCAGATGCTGTTTTTCCTTTATTTCCATATGGGAAATGGACAGAATTCGCTTTTCTGAATATCCGAAATTTAGGTTTTCTATGGTGATCATATCCCTTTCAAAAATTCAAATGCTAAGTAACCAACTTGTGCCTTAAAACGGTAACCGATGGTGGATTTCTAGCCAGAATAACCATTATAGCGCTCCTTCGTTTCAATGAAAGTCATTCCCCTTTTGAATGTCTCGAATTTTTAAGAATAAATAATACCTTTACAGCTTACTCAAAATTGAAGATTTATATGTTGGATTTCTTTAAAAAGAAAAAAGACAAGGCGCCAAAACAGAAGAAGGGTTTCTTTAGAGAACTCTTCAATGACGTGCTTTTCGCGCTAATAGCGGTCACTATTATCCGAGGTCTATTTATCGAAGCCTATGCCATTCCTACGGGATCCATGGAGAACTCCATGCTCATTGGCGACCACCTTTTTGTTAGCAAATTGCACTATGGCGCCCGAACGCCAAAAACACCTATAAAATTTCCTTTGGCGCATCAAGACTTTTGGGGATCTGGAATTCCATCTTACTGGGACGGTATCCAACTTCCACAATACAGACTACCGGGTTTTAGAAAAGTAAGAAGAGGGGAGCCTGTGGTTTTTAACTACCCACCAGATTTAAAGTACCCAACCGACATTAAAACGTTTTACGTAAAGCGTTGCATAGCCATTCCTGGCGACACTTTGGAAGTAAGAAACCAACAAGTATACATCAATGGCGATCCTATGGAGAACCCTCCACACATGCAAACCAGCTATTTTGTTGAAACTCAAAATGGTATTGATGGCGTTCATGCAAAATTCATGAGGGAATTGGGTATTACCGACTATACCGATGACAACCCAATGGATACCTATGCTACTTCAGCTTCTTCCAATTATCAATACAATGGAAAATTGGGCTTTTATATGAACACCAGCCAAGAACAGGCCGATGAACTGGCCAAACTGAACTTCATTAAGAGTGTTGAAAAAGTAGTTTACAGAGAGGGTGAAGGTTATACTGCTTTTCCTGAATCACAACAATACTTAGGGGCGGAATATACTGCCTATAACCCTGTAACGGACTTTGGTTGGACAATCGACTTTTTTGGCCCTTTGGCGATGCCAGAAAAAGGACAAACCATTCAGCTGACACCAGAGAACGTAGATTTATACCGCACTCCAATAGAGCATTACGAAGGGAATGACGATGTAGAAATTAGAGGAAGTGAAGTATTTATCGAAGGGCAGAAAATTACGGAGTACACCTTCAAACAAGGGTATTACTATATGATGGGCGATAACCGACACAACTCTGAGGATTCTCGCTCATGGGGTTTTGTACCCGCAGATCATATTGTAGGTAAACCTTTATTCATTTTCTGGTCTATTGATAGAACCAATCCAGATGCTGGATTCTTCGAAAACATTCGTTGGAATAGAATATTTGATTTGATAAAATAATGCGTAAAGGACTTATTTTCATATTCTTCGTTTTAAGTATTTCATTTTCAAGCTTTGCTCAAGAGCAAAACATGTGGAAGACACTTTCGCACGTAACTGTTGAAAAGAGCTTTGATGAAGTCTTGAGTATCGATATTGAACATTATGATTTTGCTAGTCAGGTAAAAGCCCTTGACGGAAAGAAAATTAGTCTTGAAGGCTGGATGATTCCTTTGGATGAACTAAGGGGTGAAAACTACTTTGTATTATCGTCTTTGCCTTTTGCCAATTGCTTTTTTTGTGGAGGCGCTGGTCCAGAAACAGTAGCCGAAGTGTTTAGCAAAAAGGAAGTAAAGTACACCGAAAAGAAAGTTAAAGTAACGGGAGTACTTACCTTAAACTCAGATGACCCTTTGCGCTTGATGTACATACTCAACGATGTAGAGGTACAAGACGCAAAAGACTAGCCACACCACTTATACGAACTTAATTGTATGCTTTCATTTCAATAGTCATATTGAAGAATGAAAGCATTTTTTTCTTTGGCCTTTCTGGCCTTATTCCTCGTTTCTTGTGACACCAAACCTCAATATGTACTTACTGAATTTGATTACGCACAAAAAAACGACACTAACGATAAAGAAATAGCCCCGCAGGAAAAGCGCAGTTACACCCTTATGGGGGAAGGCGTAACAGCCGATAATCTATTTGACGGTGCCCGAATGAACAACTTCAGTTCAGTAGGTAAAAACCATTATCAAGTTGAAATTAGTCCAGAAAACACGCCCATAAACCCCAGCGCTTGGTATGCTTTTAGAATTTATTCCGAAGATGAAAAGACCGTTGACATTACACTGAAATACGGGTTTGGCAGACATCGTTACTGGCCAAAAACCAGTACCGATAGAGAAAATTGGACCGCGTTGGACAGCACCAAGTTTACCGTGGCAGAAGATCGTCAAAGTGCCACCATGACAGTAAACCTTAGTGCAGACACGCTGTACATTGCAGCTCAGGAAATCATAAATTCTACCGATATGCTGGAATGGACACAGACTTTTACTTCTGCAAAAACTCAACACGAGGTCATTGGGAAATCTAAACTGGGCCGTGACTTGCTCAATATGGACATTACCAATGGGAGCGCAGCAGGCAAAGACATTGTGGTGGTGCTCAGCAGGCAACACCCGCCAGAAGTAACCGGCAACTTGGCCATGATGGCTTTTCTTGAAGAAATCGTGAACGATAGCGAGCTTAGTAATAAATTCTTAGACCAGTACCGACTGATCGTTTACCCAATGCTTAACCCCGATGGTGTAGACTTAGGGCATTGGAGGCATAGTACTGGCGGAGTAGATTTAAACCGCGATTGGGCTTTTTACAGACAGCCAGAAATTGAGCAGGTCTGTTCTGATATTGTTGAAAAGGTAAATGCTTCTGGTGGTGACGTAAAACTCGGTCTCGATTTCCATTCTACTTTTTCCGATGTCTATTATACGTATCACGATACTGTTGAATCCGTCATTCAAGGTTTTGCTAAGGAGTGGATTGAAAGTATTTTCACCCGTGTTCCGCAAGACCAAGGCAGAATCAGTCCCGCAGCAGTGGGTTCAGCCGTTTCAAAAAACTGGTTTTATAGCCAGTTCAAAGCCGAAGGCATTACCTATGAAATTGGCGATGACACCCCTAGAGATTTGATCAAAGAGAAAGGCAAAGTAAGCGCCCAGGAAATGATGAAACTGCTTTTAGAGGAATATAATGGTGCGGATCAAAAGTAACTATAGCTGTAACTAGCGCTTACTTGTCCACTGCCGAAACTGGTGCTGGCCTGTGGCGAGTGCCTATCTTATTTTGCGCTTGTAGCGCATTGCTTCTATTAGGAAAAGACCATTGTGAACTAGTGTAAAGCGTTGAAAGTAGCGGTTTCTTCTATCACAGCTGAAATCCTCCCTCTCCAAAAAACTTCGCTACTCCAATCTATCTATTTCAGGTTGAGGGGGACAGCGGTTACCGATGGTTTTGAGAATTCATCTGACAGACTCTTTTGATGCAGCCTGTTTTTTAGTGATTTATATCTGAGATCACTACCTTGTATTAAAAGGTACTGGTTAACACAACATATTTGATACTCATTACGTTGTTCTTCCAACAACCTAAAAACGGACGGTCAAATAGTCCAAAGGTCACCAACACAAACAACATGCAACAACTCAAAGAATTTTTCTGGTTCTGTGCGGGGGTCAACCGCTCATTATTGAATCGATGCCCCACCGATGCTTCAAAATACACAGGAATAGGCGCTTCCGTTTTCTTCACTGGCGTTTTAGCTGCACTTTCAGGCGGATATGCCTTTCATACCGTTTTCGAAAACGTTTGGTGGGCACTGGCCTTTGGCCTACTTTGGGGCACCATTATTTTCAACCTCGACCGCTTTATTGTTTCTACAATGCGGAAAAATAAAAAAGGTTTTGCACGCGAATTCTTCACCGCTTCTCCCCGAATATTATTGGCCATTATGCTGGCCATCGTGATTTCGAAACCTTTAGAATTACGAATTTTCTCAAAAGAAATTGATCGAAAACTGATTACGCTGGAAGAAGAAATTTATCAGAAAGAGATTATTGATTTAGAGCGTAGGTACACCACGCAACTGGCAACAATAGATGGACAAATTGGTAGTCTAAAAAATGAAATCGTAGCCAAAACTGAAAAGCGTGATGAGTTAGCCAAAGCGGCTCAGCAAGAAGCGGATGGCACTGGTGGTTCTGGAAAAAGAAATGCTGGTCCTATTTACCAACTCAAAAAAGCAGATGCCGATCAGGCACAAAAGGAATTGACTGAATTACAAACCACCAACCTACCCCTAATAGCAGATAAACAGCAAGAATGGGATGCCCTTTTCGCAGCCAAGCAAACTGAAATCACCAACCTCAAGCGTAATCCTTGGAATGGCATGGCGGCTCAATTACAAGCCTTAAGAATTTTGGGAGAAGAAAACACAGCCATTCATTTCGCTAATATTTTTATTATGCTGCTTTTCATTCTATTGGAGTGTACCCCAATTGTAGCCAAACTAATTTCTGGCCGTGGGCCTTATGATGAAATGCTGGAAATCAGAGAACACTTCTACAAAAACCATAACATCGAAAAACTAGCCGAAATGGACCATAACACCTATGAAAAAGTGAAGGGCTATTCTACGTTTCATGGAAATTAACTTGGAGGTACATTCAACAGACTCTCGCGGTCTTGCCTTAATGGCAAGACACTCAGAGTGACGGTTCATTTCAAACAAAAAAGCCACTCAAATGAGTGGCTTAAATATTATCAGTCTGAGTAAATCAGATTTACCTTCTGCTGTAGTTAGGCGCTTCGCGGGTAATCATAATATCATGCGGATGGCTTTCGCTCATGCCCGCATTGGTGATTTTCACGAATTGCGCTTTTTGCAAATCTTCAATAGTGCCCGCACCACAGTAGCCCATTCCTGCTTTCAAACCACCTGTTAATTGGTAAAGCATTTCCTGAACCGTTCCCTTGTAAGGTACACGGCCTACGATTCCTTCTGGTACTAATTTCTTAATGTCATCTTCCGCATCTTGGAAGTAACGGTCTTTCGATCCATCTTCCATGGCCTCTATAGACCCCATGCCTCTGTACGATTTGAATTTTCTTCCTTCGTAAAGAATTACTTCGCCCGGAGCTTCTTCAGTTCCAGCAAGCAAAGAGCCAATCATAATTGTACTTGCACCGCCAGCAATGGCCTTTACCAAGTCGCCAGAGTAACGGATACCGCCATCGGCTATGATCGGAACGCCTGAGCCTTGAATGGCTTTAGCCGACTCATATACAGCCGAGAGCTGTGGCATGCCCACACCCGCAATTACTCGCGTTGTACAGATACTACCTGGGCCAACACCCACTTTAATGCCATCGGCACCGGCATCTACCAAAGCTTTTGCTGCAGCAGCCGTAGCAATATTCCCCATAATCAACTCCATGTCAGGATAAGCAGCCTTCACGCGTTTTGCCATATCAATCACGCCCTTAGAATGACCATGGGCCGTATCGATAGAGATAACATCTACACCTGCATTTTTTAATGCATCAATTCTTTCGATAATATCTGGAGTCACCCCAACGGCAGCGCCTACTCTCAAACGACCGTATTCGTCTTTACAAGCGTTGGGTCTGTCTCTGTTTTTCAGAATATCCTTGTAGGTAATCAAGCCACTCAGCTTACCATGCTCATCTATAATCGGAAGTTTTTCGATTTTGAACTCTTGAAGAATGCTCTCGGCTTCACCCAAACTGATCCCCATTTTTGCGGTAATCAGGTTTTCAACGGTCATGATGTCGCGCACCGGCTTGGTCATGTCTTTGATAAAGCGCATGTCGCGGTTGGTAATAATACCGACCAAGTTTTGATCTTTATCCACCACAGGAATACCACCAATTTTATTCTCACGCATGATTTTGTCCGCATCTCTTGCCGTACTTTCTACATCTAGGGTAATTGGGTCTAAAATCATTCCGCTTTGCGAACGTTTTACTTTTCGCACTTGCTGGGCTTGTTCAGCCACCTTCATGTTTTTATGAATGAAGCCCAAGCCACCTTCCAGCGCCATTGCAATGGCCAATTCATATTCGGTTACAGTATCCATAGCGGCCGAAACCAATGGAATATTCAACTGAATGTTTCTGGTAAGTAAAGTTTTTGTGTTGGTATCTCTGGGTAAAATGTCAGAGTAAGCAGGGAGAAGCAGGACATCATCGTAGGTCAGTGCTTCAAAAAGGAATTTGTTTGTGTCGAGAGCCATGGCAAATAAAAACAGGGTTTATTTGCCGGACAAAATTACGGAGATTGACTGATTAAAAAAACTATGCGCTGAATATTAATTTTCTTTCGACTTTAATACGTCTCAGTAGGCTTATACCTGCTTCAGTGAATGAAGTAAGCGACCAAAGTCTTCTTTGGTATTATAGACGTGGGGTGACACTCGGATGGAATTTCCGCGTACAGAAACAAAAACCTTGTCGCCAGCCAGACGGTTTTTCACCATCTCTAAATCAAGCCCTTTTGGCAATCGGATTCCAAAAAGGTGTTCACTACGATAATCGGCAGATTCAACTTGAAAACCCATTTTGGCCAACGCTTGCTGTGCTTCATGGGCAATCGACTTACAATAGGCTTGAATGTTTTCTGGCTCCCAGGCATTTACTTGACGCAGTGCTTCGGTAAGCATTGGGGTAAGAATAAAGTTGGCACTTTCGCCTACTTCATATCGGATAGCCCCCGGCTGATATTCATCCTGATAGTTCACCAAATTGGCAAAATTCTGACTGTCCAGTCGGTTCATCCAATTATTCTCAATGGGTTTTCCGCTTTCGAAATATTCACCAAAATAAGTCATGCCTGTTGCATAAGGCCCCATCAGCCATTTGTAGCCAGAAGCCACTACAGCATCGGGTTGAAATTCTTGCACATCAAAAGGCAAAGCGCCAATGGATTGTGTGCCATCGATCACTAAAAGTGCGCCTACTTCCCTGGTTCGTTCCCTAATTTTCTTCAGGTCGAATTTGGTGCCGTCCGCCCAATGAATATGGCCAATGGCTACCATTTTGGTTTTACTGTCGATGGCTTCTAGAATGCGTTCGTTCCAAAGTTTGCCACGATTTTCTGCGGTTTCCGGAGCATTCACAATACGCAATTTCACTCCCTTTTCCTTCTCCAGTTCCTTCCAAGCATACACATTGCTGGGGAATTGCCCTTCGGGAATAATGATGTTATCGCCTTTTTCTACTTGAAGGTTTTTGGCCACATTGGCCATGCCGTAAGAGGCTGAAGGCGTAATGGCACAAAGGTTTTCATTTTTTACATTGATCAGTTTGGCAAATTCTGCCCTGAGCAATTCGCCATTTTTAAAAAAGTCTTCGGGCTTAATTGTGGTCGGGTCTTCCTTTCCGTACACAGCCCTCACTCCGACTTCCGCCACCGATTTGAGCATAGGCGACATATAACCGCAATTGAGATAAGTAATGTCTTGCGGTAAATTAAAAAGGTGACTTTGGTTTTGGAGCATGGCTATTTTAAAATGCGTACCAACTCTTCTTCAAAAGTACCTTCAGGCTCTTCAATCACGCGCTTTACTTCCTCTCCATTCAGGTAAAAAATAATAGTAGGTGTGTTCTTAATGTCGTAGCCTTTTTCCTTTCCTTTCAAACTAGTTTTATCTACATCCAGTGCATATATCTCTAACTGGTCAGCAATTCCCATATCATCCATAATACGCATTAAACGAGGTATCTCTCGGTTACTATCATGACACCAAGTACCCATAAAGGCAAGTATTTTCAGGTCTTTGATCTTCTTTTTCTTAGCGTCTTTAAGTAGTTCTGCGTTAACCCTATAGGTCTTATAATTGGTGTTGAACCAGAGCTTATAAGGCATTTGTTGAAGCCCTTCTTTGGTGATTGGCCCATTCAATATTTTATCTACACGGGTTGACACACTTTTGGTCTCTACATTGTATTCCGTCTCTTGCCCGTTCATTACTAAAGGGAAGGCAACGAGAATCACCATTAACATAATAATCGCTTTCATGATCTCCATTCTGTTTAAAATCAACAAACGAAATATACCACAAAATTATATCTTTGGCGACATGCAACTCAACGACATCTGGCAAGACATCATTTCTTATGCACAAGAAATTAGTGTGTGGGAGCTTTCCGGACTAGTTTTTGGAATATTGGCTGTACTCTTTTTAATCAAAGAAAGTATCTGGACCTGGCCCGCAGGAATTGCTTATGTCATTGTTTCCTTTTTTGTTTTTTGGGAAGCACGATTATACGGAGACTTCATTCTGCACATATTCTTCCTTGTACTCAATATTTATGGCTGGTACTATTGGGTAAAAGGGAAGGGAGACAAGGAGCCAGACGTAGTTATTACCCATACCAACTCAAAACGGAGTATCATCTTTCTCTTGCTCACCATTGTTGGGATTTTCACCTTCGGTCAATTTCTAATCAATATTCCTTCCATTTTTGAAGGAGTGGAGCCAGCAGCATTGCCTTATTGGGATAGTACCACCTCTATTTTGAGTGTAACTGGAATGTGGTTAACGGCCAGAAAAAAAATTGACAACTGGTATTACTGGTTTGCGGTAGACGTCATTGCCACAGGCGTTTACTTCTACAAAGAGCTATATTTTTACTCTTTTCTTTACTTCTTATACATTGGGATGGCCATTGCAGGATACATGGCTTGGAAAAAAACCATGATGAATCAACCACAAAAACAGCATGATTAAAGTAGCGATTATTGGTCCAGAGAGTACTGGAAAAACTACTTTAACAAAAGTTCTAGCAGATCAATACAATACCGTTTGGGTGCCTGAATATGCGAGAGATTATTTAAACCAACTCGACAGACCTTATGTGCAATCCGACCTTTTGGAAATAGCCAAAGGGCAGATTGACAGCCAAAAGCTAAAGAAAAAAGCAGCGCGAGAACTTCTTTTCTGTGATACTGATTTACACGTGATTAAAGTGTGGAGTGAACACAAATATGGGACTTGTGACCCATGGATATTGAACCAGCTTAAGGTGCAGTATTATGATCTGTACATTCTCACATTCTTCGATGTTCCCTATGAAGATGATCCATTGAGAGAAAATCCAGAAATGAGACCTCACTTTTTCGATATCTATCACAACTTGATGAAAGACAATGACAAAGCTTTCATTGTGGCGCAAGGTGATTTGCAAACGCGCTTGGAGCAAGCCAAGAAAGCAATTGGCGCCTTGCTATAGTTAAAAACTATTTTACCTTTGTCGCGAATTAAGGGGTGCCCTATAACAACGGGCTGAGATTATACCCATTGAACCTGATGCAGGTAATGCTGCCGAAGGGAGGTATGGTAAACATTTAAAAAGGGAGCGCTTCCCCTGGCGCTTCGTTTGTGAACCATTTAAAATTACAAAATGCAAAAATTAATTTTGACGTTGGCTTTAGTGCTGACAGCAACGGGTGTGTTCGCGCAACATTCCCTGAAAGGAACGGTTGTGGATGACGCTACCGGATCACCAGTTTTTGGTGCCAATGTGACTATTGAATCGATTCAAAAAGGCACTTCTACCAATGCAGAAGGTAAATTTGAGTTGAACAATATTCCTCCAGGCACTTACAATGTCAAGGTAAGTATGGTCAGCTATACTACCTTAAACAGAACAGTAGAAGTCGTTGGTAGTATGAACCTTGACCTCAAGCTGAAGTCGGATTTAACCAAGTTAGAGTCGGTAGTGGTGACGGGAATTCGGGCAAGTGAAAACACGCCAACTACTTTTTCTGAGGTATCGAAGGAAGAAATAGAGCAACAGAATTTAGGGCAAGACCTGCCTTTTTTACTGAACTGGACTCCCTCTGTAGTGGTAACCTCTGATGCGGGTGCAGGCGTAGGCTATACAGGCATTCGAATTCGTGGTAGCGATGGCGCCCGAATTAACGTAACCATCAACGGTATTCCTATAAATGACTCTGAATCGCAGGGTACTTTTTGGGTGAACATGCCTGATTTGGCTACTTCGACAGACAATGTGCAAGTGCAGCGTGGTGTGGGAACATCAACCAATGGCGCAGGTGCTTTTGGCGGTTCAATTAACATTGCCACCAACAATTTGAGCCAAGATGCGGAGGCGAGTATCAACACTTCAGTGGGCTCATTTAACACCCAAAAGTATAACGGAGTGTTTAAGACTGGTTTGTTGGAAAACAACTTTGCTTTCGAAGGTAGGTTGTCCAATATTTCATCGGATGGTTACATTGACAGGGCATCTTCTGACCTTAGTTCATACTACATGTCTGGCGGTTATTATGGCAATAAATCAATTCTGAAATTGATCACCTTTGCGGGTAAAGAGCGCACCTATCAAAGTTGGTATGGAACGCCAGAAGCAAAAATCAAGAACGATGCCGCAGGAATTGATGCGGTAATTGCCA
This sequence comes from Roseivirga sp., assembly GCF_034669765.1. Taxonomy (GTDB): domain Bacteria; phylum Bacteroidota; class Bacteroidia; order Cytophagales; family Cyclobacteriaceae; genus Roseivirga. The sequence goes on along the minus strand of NZ_JAXMOQ010000001.1, from coordinate 51,777 downwards.
ACAATGGTTTGTCAGCCGAGCAGGCCGCTAATCTTCGTAATTCTGGCAGAACTTATAATTTCTACGACTACCAAAATCAAGTAGACGATTACAAGCAAGCCCATTATCAAGCCCATTTCTCACATAAGATTAATGAGCCATTGAGCTTTAACACTTCATTACACTACACCAAGGGTGCTGGTTTTTTTGAAGAATATAAAGCAGATGAAGATTTCGCAGACTATGGTTTGAACAATGTAACAGTAGGCGCAACCACCATTGAATCTACAGATTTGATTAGAAGACGTTGGTTGGACAATGACTTTTACGGAGTGACTTATGGCTTGAACTACGAAACCGAAAACCTACAAGCTAATTTCGGTGGAGCCTACAATGAATACAAAGGCGATCACTTTGGTGAAATTATTTGGGCCGAGTATGCAAGCAACAGCCGCATTGGAGACAGGTATTACGAAAGCACTTCAGAGAAATTCGACTTCAACAATTTTGTGAAGGTAAACTACCAAGCCAATGATAAGATTAACCTTTATGGCGACTTGCAGGTGAGGACAGTAAACTATGCCAGCAGTGGCAACGATAACGATTTAAAGGCTTTCAATTTCGACAACCATTATTCGTTCTTCAACCCAAAATTGGGCTTGACTTACCAAGTAAACGCTAATGCAAACGCCTACATTTCTTATGCTAGGGCGAACAAAGAACCAAACCGTTCAGACATTATTGATGCACCGACTGGAGCGGATCCTAAGGCGGAACAGTTAAACAACCTTGAAGTAGGTTATAGACTGAACAAGTCAAAGTTTGCTTTTGAAGCGAATTACTATTTGATGGACTATAAAGACCAATTAGTATTGACAGGCGAGGTGAACGATGTAGGGTCGAGCATCAGAACCAACGTGGCCAATAGCTATCGAATGGGAATTGAACTTCAGGCAGGAGTAGAGCTGGCTAGAGGTTTGGAGTTAAACGCGAACCTTACTTTAAGCGAAAATAAGATCAAGAATTTTGAAGAAGTACTGTATGATTACGGTGCTGCCTTTGACGAATACAACGAAGTCAGAAACAACTATACTGATGCCGATATTTCATATTCTCCAAGTGTGATTGCAGGTGGGCAATTGACTTATAAGCCAACTTCTGGCTTGTCGTTGAGCCTTCTTTCTAAATATGTAGGCGATCAGTATTTGGACAATACTTCGAATGAAAACCGTCAAATCGATGCTTTCTTCATCAATGATTTTAGAGTGAATTACAGCATTAAGCCGAGTTTCGTAAAAGAGCTAACGCTGAATTTATTGGTGAATAATATCTTCAATGTTGAATACGAATCGAACGGATACACCTTTGGTTACTTTGGTGGTGCTAATTACGAGGTAAGGGAGAATTACCTTTATCCTCAAGCAGGCACTAACTTCTTGTTATCCTTAGGCTTGAAGTTTTAAAGATAGATTTTTTAGTATTTCGAAGAGCCCTCGGCATTAGTTTGCTGAGGGTTTTTTGATTTTAAGGTTACCTATGTAGGGCTCAAAGGATAGCATTACAGAGAAAGCCTGTTTTATAGTTTTGTATCCTGACGAAGGAAGGATCTATAGTTAGTACTACACTACTTTATCAAAATTCTCTGACCAATCGTTTTTGATTCCTTAAAAATGCTGCAATTTTGAACACCGTATTTAACCAAGGAAATCCACCGCATGTCATCACACCATATTGTTAGAGACGAACAAGAGCCAGCTTTACTCATTGACGATCCGCAAGCCTTAACAATAGAGGATGTAGACCAACTTTTGGAATGGAGCCCTACCGTTATTGTTACCGAAAAGGCCCTCAACGAAGTGCTAAAATGGGGAATTAAAATTGATGTGGTGGTGGCCAATATCACCAACCTGCAAACGCTCAAGCCAAGGCTTGCGGAACAATCTCCAGTGCAGTTATTGGGCTTTGAAGACGATAATTTACTCGCCTGTGCTTATATCTTTCTGCTCGACCATAAATACCCTGCAGTAAATGTGATGGCTGATATTTACCAGTCCACAGTGCTCGATACAGTAAGAGAATTCTCAAAGCAAATCGACAGTATCGTTTTTGCCATTCACCAAAAGTGGACTTACGTTTCGAGCGGACATTTTGAAAAATGGGTGATGGTCAGTCACCATTTCGGTATTCACCCTGTAGCGCAAAATACCTTTTTTACTTCCGAAGGGTTTTATGGTGATTATGAGAATGAAATGCTTTTGGAACCGATTGAGCTTACTGCCGAGATCACTGGGAGAATCAAACTCAAAACCAACGAAAAGCCTCTTTGGATAGTAGAAGCCGTTACCACCGACAGCTATAAATAGAAACAGCCGACAATTGCCGGCTGAATCTTGTGAAGCGTAGTAAAACTAGAACTACAAAAGTGATTTTGGTATTTCGATTTTATATTTGCTCGACACAAATTCATTGTCTTTCAACGCGGGCTTCCAGCCATAAACTCCAGATACATTCATAATATTATCATTCAACTGGCGCAGCAGCTGGTATATCTTATCCTGAGTTACTTCGTCACCTTTTACTTTGCTTAACAGGTCTACTTGAGTAACATGCCCTTGGTTATTGACCACAAATTCAAAATCAATGGTTTTTGGCATGTCTTCGATAGTAAGGCCTTCTTCCTTTTTAGTATTCAGCGCTACATTATTCAGGAATCGGTTAATTCCACCAACAGGTTCGGCAATTTCATCGACTTGTTTCGAAGTGAATATATCAGTCATTCGATATTTTGAATCATTCTCTCTTCTTGTATACGATTGTATAATCAGGTACTTCTGTTCTATAAAATCCATTTCACTGATGATCTTATAGTTAGGGTAAACTGGTTTAATATTTTCCTCTGCCCATTGCTTAGAAAGCTCATAGAGTTCAATGCGATCTTCAACTGTCAACTCTGCAATGAACTCGGTTTTCCTTAGGGCTAGGCCAGCGGGTTTCATCATTTCATCGTAAAGCGATTTTCGATCGTCACTCAATTGGAACATAAATGTGGTTTTCTGATCCTTATCATTGCTATAATAAGTTTGCTTAATCCTTTCAATTAGTTCCTTATACTTTGGGGTTAGCAAATAGGGTATTGTTGATACCAGCCCTACGTTTGTTACCCAGAAATCTGGGGATTTTCCCGTCCTTTTGAAAACCTCAGCAGTATTAAATGTAAAAATCCCTTCTTCTGAAATAAAGGATATGGAGATTTGTCCAGTTTCACCCTTTTTAACCTTTTCTTGTCCATAACTCACCGTTTGGCTGACGATAACCAATGCCAATACTGCAAAGGAAATAATTGAAGCATAGGTACTTCGTTTCGATGTTTTTTTGAGTTTCATAACTTTAAGTCGTTTAGAAAGTGAAGAAATCAGAGCGAAGGAATGTCCAAGTGTAACCGAGCTGGTTCTTAAACTCAGGGCCAATAAAATTTCAGTATAGCGTCCAAAATTGGTGGACTTTAATACTGCGGAATCTGCCAAAGCTTCGTGATTGGACTTCATCCCTTTTTGAAAAAGATAAACTGCTGGGTGGTACCAAAGTGCACATTGAGCCAAGGCAGCGCAAAGAATATCAACGGTATGTTTCTGATTTAAATGCAGGTTTTCATGTTCCTGAATAACGATCCATTCTGATTCAGAATAGTCTACTGACTCGGGAATGAAAATCCACTTCCAGAAGGAGAAAGGGTACTTCACTGAGGGGTGGCTGATCACGTTCTTTCCCAAATCTCGCATCTCCGTACCTGTTAATCGCCAATAGGTGAGCTTTACTAATTCACTAAAGAAGACTAAAAGACTTATGGCCACACCTGTTAAGTACACCCACCAAATAATTTCTGGAGCACTGGTCATTTTTGAGGTTTCAGTCACTTGGACTTCACCAGTTTCAATTGTTTTAGGAGCAACCTCGGCTACCGGAGAGAGCAATGATTCACCAAGCTTTTGGAACACCTGAGTGTTGGAAGCTGGCTTTTCACTTGCACTGAACTTTATCACTGGCCAAAGTAAAGCTATTGCTAAGGCCGATAAGAGCAATACTCGTTTCAGATGAAACTGCGTATTATTTCGGAACAAGAAGAAATAAACGCCATACAAGAGGCTTAACAATAAGCCCGCTTTTAGGCTCCAGATAAGTATAGGGTTCCACATTATTTCTGTTCTTTATTTTTCTCAATTACATCAATGATCTCATCGAGCTCTTTTAGGTCGATGTTCTTTTTCTCGGTAAAGAAGGAAACGAGTTTACTTAAAGAGCCTTCGAAATATTTTCCCACCACATTGCTTAAAGCAAATTCACTGTAGGCTTCTTTACTAACTAGAGGATAGTAACGTTTGCTGTTGCCGAGCTTCTCAAAATCGACAAAGCCCTTTTGTTCAAGCACGGTAAGTACGGTAGCCACGGTAGTGTAGCTTGGTGGTGTACCTTCAAATTGATCCAGAATTTCACGAGTAAAGGCCTTTTCTAGCTGCCAAAGCAACTGCATTACCTTTTCTTCCGCCTTAGTAAGTTCTTTCATACTATAAATATAGTAAATAAACTAAATAAATAGTATTACTTCTATAAAAATAGTAGTCAGAACTTTTGGGGGACTCTATTTTAGCTTGGCAATCATAACGACAGGATTGTCTTCGGGCTCAATATTTTGCAGTGCTTGCAGGTTTGTAGGCAGAGAAGCGATTTTGTCAGGGTTATTTTGAAACCATTCATAAACTTCTTCAGCCATGATTACACCCATCATTTCTCCCTCTTCATTAATTGAAGTAGGGTAAAAAGGCACAAAATTGTCAATATCGTTTGTGTAGCCAGTTTTGCTATTGCTGGTGGAAGGGTCGGAAAGAAAAGCTTCTTTGGTTTTTCTATTGTAATAGCCATAAGCCTCCATCCCTTTAAAGCCAAGATTGTAAAATATAAAACTTGAGTTTTGAAGAGTGTTTCGAACAAACATATATTCTTTTCTTTGCTCAATGCTCATGCTTTCTTGTTCGGCATAGGGAGGGCTGTATTCTCCCAATTCATAGAGAAGTACAGGCTTTAAAGTGTCAACACCTACGTTAAAAACGGTGTCGTTAAAATTTTCTTTGAAGAATAATCCATTGTCGTAGTTGTGGAAATCTGTGTATTCAACACGAATCGATATCCCTTGTTTCTCATAACTCAGGTAATTTGGGTGAAACTTCAGAATCTCACCATTGATGTCATACACCACCAGCTTATATGGTTCATCACCCTTCATGTTCATAAAATAACCTGCAATTAATCCATCCTTTATGATCCCGTAACTAGTAATAAAACTGACATCGGTAAATGAACCTGAATTCAAAGTGGCTTCGAGTGCCTCGATTTTAGGCCCAGGAATAGTGTTAACTAAAAGCCCCTCATTTAAAGAGTATTCATATAAATCAAAGCGCTTCCCTTTGGCATAAACGGTTTTGTTCTTTGCATTGACCCCAAGTTCAGTCCTAGCGTCTGTAAAACCTTCAGGATCATCGCCCTTGTGGCCAATATCTCTGAGGTAAGCTCCCGTTTTTCTATCAAATAAAGAGATTCGATCGGAGGATTTCATTAAGATGATTGAGTCCCCAAGTGTACTGTTAAGTCTGACCCATCTATAAAAGGTTTCTTCGCTTGTTTCTAAGGGAATGTATTCAATATCTGAGGCAAAGTCACTCAGATTAATTGGAGCCGAGTTATTGTAAGCCTCTACCAAGTTTATAGTGGTAAGTCCGGTTTCTATCTCTTTCTCATTGCTACAAGAAGAGAAAGTAAATAGGGTTATGAAAGTGGCAAGAAAGGAAAAATTAGAGCTGATTGATTTGAACCGTATCATTTTACTATTCTGTTGAAATAAGTATTTACTATAAACATAGTAAATAGACTAAATAAATAGTAGTTCTTCTGTAGAATAGGACAAAGGGTTTTTCGAGCAACTATCCTTTTGTATGTGTAATACTCGTAGACTTTTAATTCAAACAGTTTTTCAGCGTTTCACATAAAGTCTCGAAATCCACTTTCTCTAAAGGGTGTGGCATATTGGGGATAGAGATAAACTTTCCGTTGGGAAGAATTGTAGCCACATTTTCGCTTTCTTCTTTGCTTACCATATTATCATCAGCACCGAGGAGAATAGTGACTTGATTGGTGATTAAAGGAAGGTTTTCCATGTTGAGCAGGGGCTCATCGCCTAATTCCAGCATCATGCCTGCGGTTTGCCAAATCACTTGTTTCCATTGCTTCTTACCGTGTCGCTCTTTCAAAAGCGCAGTATATTGCGGGACTTTTTCTTTAATCGTTTCTGGATTTAAGCGGGCAGTTTCTTCATCTGCACCTTCAGCTGTCCATGTCAATTGAGTGCCAAGAGTGATAATTTGGCTCATCAAATCTGGTTGAGAAGCCGCCAAGTAAAGTGCCACATAACCGCCCATGCTGTAACCAAAAATATTCGCGCCTTCCAATTTATTATTGGTAATAAAAGCTTGGAGTTCTTCGGCAAAAACTTCGATTCCAAAACCTTCTTCATTCACAGGTGCACCGCCATGCCCAGAGAAATTGAAAGCATGTACTTCAAAATCTCCTTTTAGTTTCTCGGTTAGGCCATCAAACATTGAGGCGCTGCCTAATGCACCGTGTAATAGAATCAATTTTTTCATTTCAAATATTTTTGTGCCTGTAGCATTCTGTCTTTTCCTTGTAAGTCTTTTTTGAGGAGCACTTTAGTAAAACCAATGTCCTCCACCAGTTTAATCATTTCCTTCCCAAATCTTTCATGAATTTCGAAATAGAGCATTCCACCAACCTTCAAATGCTGGATGGCCAACTCGGCTATTCTTCTATAGAAAATCAACGGATCGTGGTTTTCTACAAAGAGTGCCAAATGTGGTTCGAAGGATAATACATTCGAGCTCATTTTGGCCTTATCACTTTCAGGAATGTAGGGCGGATTACTGACCACAATATCCAATTGGTCAAAAGGGAAGTTGTTTTCAAGAATATCTAGATGCCGAAAATCAACTTCAACTCCATTTTGGTTTGCGTTTTCATGCGCCAAATTAAGGGCGCCTTCGCTTGCATCCACGGCAGCTACTTGTGCGTTTGGAATGGTCTTTTTAAGTGCTATTGGAATACAGCCCGTTCCGGTGCCAATGTCAACAATGAATGGAGCTTCAACCATATTCTCCGTTACAATCCAATCCACCAACTCTTCCGTTTCTGGACGGGGAATCAAAGCCCTTTCATTTACCTTCAGTTCGCAGCCATAAAACTCCACGCTTCCTAAAATATGCTGAATAGGCTTTTGCTGATTTAACTCTTCAATTGCTTTGTCCAGTGCGCTTTCTGTGCTTTCAACCAATGAAAACTCATTATTCAAAATGATTGCCATTCGATCTAAACCATAAAAATGACCCAGAAGTAAATGGGCCATGTTGGTAGCTTCGCGTTCATCATAAATGGCCTTCAGCGCTTGGGTAAGCGACTGAATTTTGGCTTTCGGTTTTTCAAAAGGCATAAACAAAAGTAGTGAGAAGGATTTGTTTGTAAGTCAGATTGGTGAGTTTTTAGATACGGATCCCTGCCAATTGAATAAGGGACAAGGAATAGTATATCACATTGCCTAAATTGCGCGGGTGAATGATCAGCAAGATTTAAAATGGATGCAGCGTGCGCTAGATTTGGCCGAATTAGGGCGAGGTCATGTCAGTCCGAACCCAATGGTGGGCTGCGTTATCGTCCATAACAATATAATCATTGGCGAAGGCTATCATCAAAAGTATGGCGGCCCGCATGCCGAAGTAAAAGCGATCAATTCAGTAATGAATCCTGATCTTCTTCCTGAAAGCACTTGTTACGTTACCCTTGAGCCTTGTGCGCACTTTGGTAAAACTCCGCCTTGTGCTGATTTACTAGTAACCAAAAAGGTCAAGAAAGTAGTCATTGCCTCCATGGATACTAATCCACTTGTTGGAGGCAAGGGCATTGAAAAACTCAGGAATGCTGGAATCGAAGTAAGTGTTGGTGTTCTGAAAGAAAAAGCGAGAAACCTGAACCGAAGGTTTTTCACCATGATTGAAAAAAAACGTCCTTATATTTTACTAAAGTGGGCGCAAACGGCTGATGGTTTTATTGCTAGAAATAATTTTGATAGTAAATGGATCAGCAGTGAGCAATCGAGAATGATGGTGCACCAATGGCGGGCTGAAGAAGATGCCATTCTAGTGGGTACCAATACGGCTCAATATGATAACCCCAGGCTAGATGTTCGAGATTGGCATGGTGAGTCACCGCTTCGTTTAGTGATCGATAGGCATCTACGCTTGCCTACTGATCTTAACCTGTTTGATGGGAGTTTGCCTACTATTATTTATAACACACAAAAGAATGAGGAAAGGGATCACCTCAACTTCGTTAAGATTGGAGAAAAAGACTTCCTCCAAAATATGCTGGCAGATTTACATAAACGCAAAGTACAATCCGTTTTGGTGGAAGGAGGGAGTTTCTTACTCAATTCTTTAATGGCTTTGGGCTTATGGGACGAAGCGCGTGTGTTTGAGTGCCCAGTATTATTCAATGAAGGCATTATGGCACCAAGCCTAAAAGATGCGTCTGCAGAAATGATTCATCTGCAAACCGATGTGCTTAAAATTTACCGACATTAAGGAACCAACATTCACGCAATTCTCTTTTAAATTCGCATTTCAGAAATAAAATTATGGCCGAAGAACTCATCATCTCAAACGATTTAAGCAAAGCAGAAAAATACGAATCGCTTATTCCGCAAATTGAAGCGTTGGTTACTGGCGAACCAGATTTAACTGCCAACTTGGCCAACATTGCTTCTGCCTTAAAGTATGGGATGGGTTTCTTTTGGGTAGGCTTCTATTTAGTAAAAGAGGACGAATTGGTGCTGGGCCCCTTCCAAGGACCAATTGCTTGTACTCGTATTCGTAAAGGAAAAGGAGTTTGTGGTACCAGCTGGGAAACGGCAAAAACAATTGTGGTTCAGAATGTAGATGAATTCCCCGGTCACATTGCTTGTAGTTCTGACTCCAAATCGGAAATCGTATTACCTGCCATGAAAAACGGGGAAGTCAGCTTAATTCTTGATGTGGACTCGGACCAACTCAACGATTTTGATGAGGTGGATCAGGTACATTTAGAGAAGTTAATGCGGATAATCGAGGGCTTAATTTAAGCCAATTCTGCAATTACGGTTTGGCCACCTTTGGTGATTTGTCCAATTTCTACCTTTACCACTGCATCTAGTGGTAAAAAAAGATCTACTCTTGAACCAAATTTGATAAACCCGAACTCCTTACCTTGAATCACAGATTGATTTTCTTGTACGTAGCATTTAATTCTACGTGCAGCTGCGCCAGCAATTTGACGGATTAGAATTTCTACCCCTTTATGGATTTGATACACCAAAGTAGTTCTTTCATTTTCCGTGCTTGATTTTGGGTGCCATGCCACCAAGTACTTGCCTTCATGGTATTTAAAATACTTGATCAGGCCAGTTACAGGGTTTCTATTCACGTGCACATTAATTGGTGACATAAATATTGAAACCTGAATTCTTTCCTTTCCTCTAAAGTATTCGTCTTCAGTGGTTTTTTCAATCACCACTACTTTACCATCGGCTGGTGCTATAATATGTTTTTCATTGATCTCAATTTTACGTGATGGATTACGGAAAAATTGAAGAAAGAAAAGGAAAAGAATTAGACTTATTGCACCAATAATTCCAGTCCAGTGAGAAGGAATGTTCAGTAAAAAGAACAGCCCTAAATTTAAACCTAGTAATATGGAAAAGAGCACTGCTAGCAGTGCTCTTCCTTCTTTATGAATATTCATTAAGTAATTTTCTGGTTAGAAACCACCTCTGTATTTATAGGTAGAAGCAACTTTATCAATCGCAACAATGTACGCTGCAATACGCATCGGTACATTATATTTAAGCGATGTTTCATACACTTTCTCGAAAGCATCTTTCATGATCCTGTCAGACCTTCTGTTTACTCTTTCACGTGTCCACTTATAACCTAAACGGTTTTGTACCCACTCAAAGTATGATACAGTTACACCACCAGCATTCGCTAAAATGTCTGGAGCAACCATTATACCTTTTTCGTTGATAATTTTATCCGCTTCAGCAGAAGTAGGGCCGTTAGCGCCTTCAACAATAAGTTTTGCCTGTACTTGGTTTACGTTACCAGAGTGGATCACATCCTCTACAGCAGCAGGAACAAGTACATCTACTTTTAGAGTTAACAATTCAGCAGCATTGTCCATTAGCTCAGCTCCTTTGAAGCCTTCTAATGTGCCATTGTTACCATCGCGGTAAGCAACAGCTGCTTTGATATTAATTCCTTTTTCGTTGATGTATGCACCAGAAATATCGCTTATCGCAATAATGGTTGCGCCTCTTTCTTCAAGAAGTAAAGCTGCATGAGATCCAACATTACCAAAGCCTTGTACTGCTACAGTAGCATGGTAAGGGTTGATGTTGAGTTTTTCCATGGCGGCCAAAGCAGAAACCATCACACCACGACCTGTGGCTTCAGTTCTACCCAGTGAACCACCAAGTACTAAAGGTTTTCCAGTGACCATGGCATTTACTGTCATACCATGTGCTCTAGAAAATTCATCCATCATCCAAGCCATTTCTCTTGGTCCTGTTCCCATGTCTGGTGCAGGAATGTCTCGGTCTGGACCGAAAACATCAAGCAGGGCATTAGTGTATGCTCTAGTTAATCTTTCAATTTCACCAGCAGACATCTCTCTTGGATTACATTTGATGCCGCCTTTGGCACCACCATAGGGGATGTCTACTACGGCACACTTCCATGTCATCCATGCAGCGAGTGCCTTTACTTCGTCAATGTTCACGTCCATGGCATATCTAACACCGCCTTTTGATGGGCCGAGGATATTCGAGTGAATTACCCTGTGACCTTCAAAAACGCGAATAGAGCCATTATCCATAGTAATAGGAAGTGACACAGAAACTTGTTTTGAGGGAGATTTGAGCACGTTATATACTTGCTCGTCCAATCCGAGTGCTTCAGCAGCAATGTTGAATCTGGACATCATTGACTCGAAAGGATTAGCCCTATCCTTAATCGGAGCCGGTTCAATGTAACCCATAGAGAAATCTATCTTTGTTTAAAAACTTGGTCAAAATTAAGGAAATTTTAAAGTAATACGGCCTAATACTTGATGCTTATTTAAGATATTATGTGATGACCATCAAGTATAGCGTAACGAACGGAAGCGCGAACAGTAGTCCATCAAATCTATCGAGAAAGCCGCCATGCCCTGGAAGTACGCTCCCAGAATCTTTAATGGCCAAATGGCGCTTAAATAACGACTCAATTAAGTCTCCATAACTGCCAAAAACACTCACAATTATTGAAAGTCCAAGCCACTCAATTGTGGTAAGGTCGGTAAAGTATAAACTCCAGATATAGATAATTCCTAAAGAAATCAGTGTACCACCAATGGTACCTTCCCATGTTTTGTTGGGAGAAATACTTTCAAACAGTTTTGTTCTACCCATACTCTTGCCTACAAAATAGGCTCCGGAGTCATTCGCCCATTGGGCAATGAGTACTCCGATAATCATGGCATATTGATAGGATTCATTTTTGAACACAATCAAATTCGCCATGCTCAAAGGAAAAGCGATATAGATTACGCCAAATAATGTAAGCCCTAAGGAGATAATAGGGTGATGTGTTTTTTGCTTGTAAAGGGCAAACATAAAACAGATGACTAATAAAGAAGGTAATATCCAAAGGTACTTGGTAGCTATAATTCCTGCAGCACTAAGGTGAACCAACACAAAGAGGCAGACACTAAAAAATGATCCCCAGATTTTAAAAGGCGTATTACCCGAGGCGACAATCAAACCATAGAACTCTCGAAGGGTGAGAATCATGATACCTAAAAAAATCAAGGCGAAAGTCCATGAACTAAATACTATACCCGCTATAATCAAAGAAACCCCGACAATACCAGTAATAATTCTTAATAAGAGGTTGCTCATAATTAGCTAAAGTCCAAGTCACCAATAATCTTTAGCGCTTTAATCACATTAGATTGTTCCACTTTTACTTCCATACTTCCGAAATGATATGAAGAGTCTTTTTGATTGAGCAGCACGGCTTCAATATTATTATCTAACAAAACATCCTTTACAATCTCGGCTTGGTGCTGCATGCTAGTTTTAAAAACAGAGTTCCAATTGCTCATCTTATTAATTTTGGTTTAAGGTAGTGATTTCTGAATACGAACAGCAAAAAGGAAACTACGATCAGCGCAACTATTCCAGCATAGCCAGGTACTGTATCGGGCTCATCAGGGTTAATCTCTGTTACTTCGGCCTGATACATATAAGCTACAATAAGCGCAAAACCATTGTTAGTGATGTGGGCAATAATAGGATACCACAGGTTACCAGACCATACATATAAATAGCCAAATAACGCTCCAAGCACCATACGTGGGGAAAGACCATAGAATTGCATGTGGATGGCTGAAAATATGAATGCCGAAACCCAAATGGCGATGTGTGCATTTTTTGACCATCGGTGCAATGAGTTTTGCAATAGGCCTCTGAAAAGAAGTTCCTCGCCTATTCCAGGTAAAATAGCGACCACAACGAAAGCCAATAGAAATGTGCCGAAGCTATCGAAGGTGGTAAACATCTCAGTGGTTTCCTTCATTGAATCTTCCATCTGACGGGCGAGCCTTTCAAAGCCTGCCATAAATTCTGGAAGTTGTATGTTTTCATTCCATTCAATGATAAAACCATTGACAAACACAAAAGCAATGGTAACAAAAACGGCTAAAGCTAAAGGGAAAGACTCGGTTTTGGATTCACCAAAAACAACATTCATGGGCTTTCGCGCTAGGTTTTTCATATAAAACCAAGGCACCAAAAAAGTAAACACAACGGTATATAATGATTGAGAAATCAAGAGTTGCGATTGGCCTATTAGTTCGAACATGGCAACTGGGTCAGCAAGAACTTCCATTCCACCTCCATTGGCGACTACAAAAATTAGTATGGCAATTGTGGCTGCAAATTGGCCAACAAAAAATCCAGCAAATAAAAGCCCAAATACTACCCAAAAAGTCTTTCGAGGGTTCTCGTTGTAGGTAGTAACGGTGGTTATTTCTCCGTCTTCGAGTTCTTTAATTACGTCTACTCTTTCCCCTCTCAAGGAAATATTAATCCCATTGTCGATTCTCGCCATAATGACGTAAATTTACGCGATTTTTCGAAATGGGCATGGTTAAAATTGGGAACATAGAATTAGGTGAATTTCCGTTGCTATTAGCACCGATGGAGGACGTAAGTGATCCCCCATTCAGGGCCGTATGCAAAGAAAATGGGGCAGACCTGATGTATACAGAATTTATTTCTTCCGAAGGCTTAATTCGGAATGCGGAAAAAAGTATGCAGAAACTCGATATCTACGATTACGAGCGCCCTATAGGGATTCAGATATTTGGAGATAAAATAGAGTCGATGCGAGAAGCGGCTTCGATTGCTGAAGCTGCACAGCCTGAAATTATCGACATCAATTATGGTTGCCCTGTCAAGAAGGTGGCCTGTAAAGGAGCTGGCGCTGGCATTTTGCTCGACATTCCTAAAATGCAAGAGATGACTTCGGAAATTGTGAAGCAAGTGAGCCTGCCCGTTACCGTAAAAACTCGTTTGGGTTGGGATGATTCCACCATTAGAATTCTGGAAGTTGCCAAAAGATTGCAAGATGTAGGCATTCAAGCACTGACAATTCATGGCAGAACCCGTGCGCAGATGTACAAAGGCGAAGCCGATTGGACTAAAATTGCTGAGGTAAAACATCATCCCGATATTCATATTCCGATTTTCGGAAATGGAGATATTGACTCTCCCGAAAAAGCCTTGGACTATAAAAATCGATATGAGCTAGATGGCATTATGATTGGCCGTGCTGCTATTGGATATCCTTGGATTTTCAACGAAATCAAGCATTTCATGAAAACAGGAGAGCATTTGGCTGCTCCGGATATGAAGACTAGGGTGGCCACTGCCAAAAAGCATTTACAGTTTTCGCTGGAATGGAAAAATGAGCTTCAAGGCATCTTTGAAATGCGAAGACATTACACCAATTATTTCAGGGGAATACCTAACTTCAAGCCGTACAGAGCACGCTTGGTTGAATCCGAAAATCCAGAAGAACTTTTTGAAATTCTGGATGAGATTTCTACCGTGTTCGAAGATGCCTATGCTTTGGTTGAATGAAAAATACGAACGTTTTAGCGTGGACGCTACTCATCCTTCTTGCCCTGATTTGGGGAAGTTCCTTTATTCTTATTAAAAGAGGTCTTGCGGTTTTTAATGCTGGCGAAGTTGGTGCTTTGCGTATTTTGGCTGCTTGTCTGTTTTTAATCCCCGTTTCTATTCCTAAAGTAGGTAAGCTTTCTTTTAAACACTTGAAGCTGCTTTTTATTATTGGTTTGGTGGGGAGCTTCATCCCGGCCTTTCTTTTTGCCATTGGCCAAACCCGTTTGCCTAGCGGGGTTACGGGTGTTTTAAATGCGCTAACCCCGATTTTCGTTTTAATTATGGGCGTAATTTTCTTCAAACAAGAAATTACAAAAAGGAAAACATTTGGGTTAATCACTGCCTTTGTGGGTACGGTGGTTCTCTTGGCAGCTGGTAGTGTTGGTGGCCTCCGTGGTATTAATTTTTATGCCTTGTTCATTGTTTTAGCTACCATCTGTTATGGTGTAAACCTGAATGTGATAAAATATTATTTAGCAGATTTAAAACCGCTAGTGATTACATCGGTGAGTCTGCTATTTATGGGGCCTTTGGCCGGTATTTACTTGCTTACTTTTACTGATTTTTCAGTTACGCTGGCCACGAAAGAAGGTGCACTAGAAGCCTTTGGTTACATTTCTCTTTTAGGAGTTATGGGTACCGCAATTGCGCTGATTCTTTTTAATAAGCTGGTTCAAATTACCAATCCATTGTTCACGAGTACCGTGACATACCTTATCCCAATTGTGGCTTTGATTTGGGGCTTCTGGGATGGAGAAGATCTAGGCTTGGGGCAAGTGATAGGTATGCTGGCTATTTTTGTTGGAGTATATATAACCAACAAAAAGAAGTCTATTTCAAAAAAAAATTAAGAGAGATAGGGTAGTGTGCTATTATAACTAGCACCTGATTCGGTGATAAAGAGGGGGTGTAACCAGGATGCCTTTAAAATAAAATACCCTTAAAGAGTAAATCTCTCCAAGGGTATTTTCAAATTTAATCTTTGTTCTTCTTACTTAAATATTTCAGAAATTGGTGTTCCTGTGGCGCCATTCGGAAGTCTCATATTCAATAACATACTCACCGAAGGAGCAATATCTGTAATATGAATTTCACGCACAGAATTTCCTTTTTTCACCCCCCAACCATAAAATAAAATTGGTACGTGGGTGTCATAAGTCCATGAATTACCATGTCCTGTGCCTTTACTTCCTCCAGTTTGCCATCCTGGATCCATTACAACCAATACATCGCCAGATTCCTTTGTGTGATAAGCGTTCTGCAATAAATTCTTGATGTCTTTAGTGTAGTTGTTGGTCACCAAATCATGCGCAGTTAAAGCGATATAAATACCACTTTGCTCCATCATTTTATCTGCAACAAAGTTTTGCATTTCATAAAGATCTACTCCCTCAGCTTCGATCAATTCATGATTCAAATGAATGTTGCTCGAAAAAGATTCAATCCAAGCTTTCTCTCCATACTTTGAATTCAAGGCCGCTGTAACAGCTTTTCTAGCATTTCCATTACTGAAGTTGTCGATCTTAAATCCATCATCTTTCATTTGGATTGAATTTTCAGCAACAGCATGGTCGGCAGTTAAGAAAACTGTATAGTTGCCCTTACCTACTTTTTTATCGAGGGCATCAAATAGTGTAGCAAGTTCACGATCCAATCTGATGTATGTATCTTGTACTTCTTTCGATTGAGGGCCGAAATTATGGCCAATATAATCTGTGCTAGAGTAACTTACCGCCAAGAAGTCAGGTGTATTGTCTTGTCCCAAGTTTTCAGCGTCCAAAGCTGCAAGTGCTAATTCGGTCAACAAACTATTTCCGAATGGCGTACTAGAAATCAAAGAGAAATTACCGTTGTCTTTTCTTAGTTCTTTTAAGTTATAAGGAAATGTAGGAGTATCTTTTCCCTTGAAACCCGACTCATATTTAGAATCATCTGGACCACTAACAGTGTACTTTTCAATTGGTAAAAAAGTATCCCAGGTCATGTTCAAATACTTGTCAACATGATTGGCTGCATTAAAAGACTTCACCCAATTGGGTAAATCATTCATGTAATAAGTAGAAGTCATGAAGGTTCCAGTATTTGAATCATACCAATAAGAACCGTCTGATAAATGACCACCAGGCAAAGCAGATCCTCTATCTTTAATAGACATTGCAATCACTTTTCCTTTTTTCTGGGTAGAAAGTTTCAATTCATCAGTGATGGTGGTTGAATATAAGTTTATTGGAGAGATATATCCGTTTTTGTCTGTGCCTCCGACCGCCAATACGGTGGTGTCTTCTGCACAGTAAACACTTCTACCTAAACTTCTGCTGTACCAACTGTTGTTTACAATGCCGTGTACCGCTGGCGTTGTGCCCGTATAAACGGAAGCGTGACCAGGCCCAGTGCTTGTAGCAGAATAATTGTAGTGCCCATTTCTGGCCATAAATCCCTCTTCTACAAATCTTTTAAATCCACCTTCGCCAAAATTCCCGTAGAATCGGGTTAAATACTCTTGCTTCATTTGATCGACAACAATGCCGACAACGAGCTTGGGTTTTTCGGTTACGTTTTGCGCCTTTAACTGCACAATCGACAGTAGTGCGAGCGTCAGAATAAAATAAGAAGACTTCTTCATTTTCTTGAATTTCAATTTTTAGGGCAAGCTATTTTAAAATATTCATCCTGTTTAAAGGATTGTGTGAACAGTTTGTTACCATTCTTATCGAAGTAGATTACCACGTAAATGTTGGCCTCTCTTACAATCTTCACGGCAAAGTAAATAGGATCATCTACTGTGCCTAGTACTTTTATTTCATCGTAGGTCGCTTCAATAATTTCACCCTTGATATTGCTGTAAACTCCCTTTCCTTTTTCTGTCGTAATCAATAATTTTTTCTCTTGAGAATTGTCCTTAAGTATTTCAAAATTTAAAATTCCCTCATAGCGTAAGGATTCATCTTTGATGCCATGTAAAAACCATTCGTTTTCAATTCTAGCCAAGGCCACTGTGTCGGTAAAGAATTTGATCTCGTCATAATCAAAAGCACTTAATTCACGGTTTTTGGATGAGATAAAGCCTTTTAACTTGCCCTTAGTGGCCACCATAACGGTGTCAGAATAAGGCTCGATAAGTTTGTCATAGGAAGGTGGTATTTTTATCTGCTTGGCAATATTGATGACTCCAACTTTTCCTTTATCCAGAATACTTACATAACCATTTGTGTTGGAGCCTATTCCGTCATAAATAAAGTTCAATACATATTTGCCAGTGCTATCAGTAAGGGCAGCGTTATTTTTCTGTAAACGGATTAAATTAGGGCCAAGCGCCACTGCATCTTCTAATGTGTTGCTCAGAATTTCTCTTCCAAAACTGTTGTATATTTTTCTTGCCTTCTTTGGGCCTGTAAGCATTAAAAAGTCAAACGCTGCTTTTGCTCCTGTACTGATGTAATTCTGAGGGATCAATAATTTGGGCTCCCATCCTTTCTTAATCTCTATTTGTTTTCCGTTGGCGAATAGGGTGGTTGTTTGCGTCTCTTTTTTCAACATGACCATATTCTCTCCCCAAAGCCCTAGAGAGTCATAATTATACATAGGTTGAAATTTTCCAACTTGATCAAGCAAAGTCCATTTACCTTCTCTTTTTAGCCCAAGCCAACGATCATTCTCAACTACCTTTTCGTAATAGAGGTCTTTTAAGGATAAGTGCTTGTTGTGTAAAAGCTGAATTCCTTTGGCAGACTTTAGTTGCCAACCGTAGGTTTTAGGGTAGATTTTATAAGCCCCGAATGGGATTTTAGTTTTCAAATTGACATCTAAAATAGCTTCTTGCCCATTTTTAACCACCCAAAAATTTCCATCATCCAGAAGTTCTACTTCTTCATACTGAAAATTGAGGTCAACTTTCTCCCCATTTGCAGCTGGAAAAAGCGCTTCGGGAGTTACCAGAGCAATTCCTTCCTCTTTTTGGATCCAAATGAAATTTCCAATGGTATCGATATCTATAAATACATGGTCCAGAATGGGCTTTTTATTGATGGTGGTTAATCCATAAAAACCGTTCTGCTCTGTTCTGATAAAATGCGAATTTAGTATGGTTATGGACGACATAGGCTGGTCAACAATCAACTCTCCAGATTTATGAACTATGGTAAAACCTGATTCTCTTTCGATTTGGATGTAACCAAATCCAAGATCAGTTGCTTTGTCAAAATCACCTTGATAAATCACGGTGCCGTTGCGGGCAATGATTTGTTGCTCTCCGTCTTTTTCTCCAACCACAAAATCTTTGAGCTGAGGCATGCAAAGACAATCGGCATCTACTTTATCAAAACTAGCCTTAAGTGCTATTTCAACTTTGGCGTTAATGAAGTTGATCTTACCATCTTCAATTTTAGGAAGCCAATAGCCCGCTCCGAGTGCATTCACTTTTTCAATCGAATCTTTAGCCGTTTGAAACTTAAAGTATTTAAAGAAATCTTGATTTGGATATTTCTCCTTAAACAGCTGGTAAAGCCTCGGAATGCTTTTTCGGGCTAATTTTTCGTTCGGATATTTTTTTAGAAAACCAGTGTAGTCTTCAATGGAATTGGTGGCTGTCACAATTTCATAAATATCATTTTCTACCGATTCGTGATAAGGGGTTTCAGGGTACGCTTCCAAAAAATCTGTTAGACTCTCCAATTTACCGTCTGCCGTCTTTTCTTCAAAAAGCAGTTTTTCATAGAGAGGCATGGCTTTTTCAAAGTCTTCTGCTTTTGGGTATTCTGTCATAAATGCCAAATAGCCTTCCCAAGTGTTCTGTGCCAAAGCATTTTCATAAGCAATATGATTTCTCAATTGAATAGCTTGCGGAACTTGGGCTGCATCGTTGTGTTTTTTCAAAAACCAATCGTAGTCTTTAAGGGTATGCTTTGCTCTTATTACTTTGAATTTCAATTCGTCAATTCTGTCCTTTTGTTTTTCTAGAATCACAGAATCTACCCCAACCTCTTTCAGCTTTGATAGGTCCTTAGTGTCCTTTATCTGCTTAAAATCAGAAATGGCTTTGTTGACAAAATGGTATGCAGAATCTATGCTGTAGTCGTTAAACAGGCTGTCCACGAAAATCATGGAATACAAAAAATTGCCTGCAGGGTTTAAGCTCTCTTTCTCCAGAGACTTATTAAGCACTTCTATGGCCTTATTAGTGTCTCCTTTTTCATATAGTCGAAAAGCACGGGTTGGAATCTCTAGAGTGTGTAGAGAAATCAAAACGACACCAATAAATAGCTGAACTCCTTTTGACATAATGATCAATGAAAAGCAAAAATAACAAACCTCCGATCAATTACCGTAATACCAATTTGACATTATTTGCCTTCGTTTTGAGGTTTGCGAACCTAGTTAGTATAATATAAGCTACCAAATTAAAATTTTCCATTTAGGGAGCATTAACAATAAAAGTGGATGAAAATGTTTACTGATTTGCTTCCTAAAAACCACCTTCACCAAGCTTCTTGTAGGTTATATTCTATTGTTTTTTGATAGTTTAAGCCTCAAATAGAGAGTAAGTTACACCGATGATTGTTTACAATATGAAATTTTTAGCGATGTCGAATGAGCGATAAATATTACCTCAGCACCGCTGAAAGAGGCAAAAAATACTTTTTGCCTCTTTCAGCTAAATCACTCCTTCTCATTTTAAGTGAGATTTATATAAAAGAATTGAGGAATTAACGTTAACAGTTAGCAAATTGCATATGGAATTCCTTGAATTCTAAAAAACCTCAATCAAATGAATAAAATAAAAGCCGTTCTTCGGGAGCAAGGCCGTACACAGGCGTGGCTATCCGATAAAATTGACAAGAGTTATGTAGTCACTACCAACTACGTGAATAACAAGACCCAGCCAAGCATACACATTCTGTATAGGATAGCAGATGTCCTAGATGTAGATGTAAGAGAGCTATTGGTTCCCTCAAAGCCTTAATTGTTTTGTCTTTAACTATTCTGTCGCTATTTTTGTATCAAATATTTATAACATGAAAAGAATTAGCATACTATTACTTATTGCTCTTTTTACTTTTTCTTGCGCTGGCAATAAAGAGCAAGCTCAATGGGATGAATCTACCGTAGTTGGTTATTACGGAGAAAAAATCAACCATGAGAACATTGTTTCTGTAGAAGAAATGATGAATCAATTGAATGAAAGTGATTCTATTATGGTAAAAGTGGAAGGCGAAATTACTGCCACGTGTGCTATGAAAGGATGCTGGATGAACCTTGTTCTTCCTTCTGGGGAAGAAATGAGAGTTACTTTTAAAGATTATGCATTTTTTGTTCCTAAAGAAGGAATGGAAGGTAACAGAGCGATAATTGAAGGTAAGGTAAAAAGATCTATGACCGATGTGGCTACGCTAAAGCATTATGCTGAAGATGCTGGTAAAAGCGTAGAAGAAATTGCTACCATTACTGAAGATAAGAACGAATTGGCCTTTGAAGCTTCGGGTGTTGTGATTTTAAACACTGAAGAAAAAAGTCTTTAAGTAAAAAAGCTCTAAGATATTTGAAGCCATCTGTTGAAAAACAGATGGCTTTTTTGTTTAACTGGTTAATACGGATTTGATTTTGAACCTAAATATTTCCATAATCTGAAATTAGCATTTAACCCACGCAACCCTTCGCTGTTTTCTGGCATCTGTTCCAGGTACTGTAACCTATTCTGGCTTTATCAGTCTATAATAAAAGGTCAAAACTTAAAACAACATGAAAACACAACAAATCACACTCAAACTCACCTTTTTCACTTTCCTACTTGTTTCGTTATTTTCAGTAAATGCCAAAGCACAAACTACGGTAAAGGCTTCGGATATTATGAAAGCAATGAAAAATGGGGAAGACATTAAGTATTCCAATGTGACGGTTTTAGGAATACTGGATTTTACTTACATGGATGAAAAAGCACCCGATTTACCACGCAGAAGAAGCTGGTGGAAAAATGGTGGAGACAACACGGTTAACGAATTGATTAAAAGCAGAATCACTTTCGAGAATGTAGTTTTTGAAAATGATGTAGTGGCTTATTTTCACGATGACAGATCAGAATACACATTTACAGCAGATTTTGAAGAGGATGTAATATTCAAAAATTGCAAATTTGAACGTGATGCTATGTTCAAGTATTCAGAATTTGAGCGCGCAGCCTCATTCGCAAGTTCTACTTTCAAAGATGAATCTACTTTTAAATACGCTGAATTTTCAAGGCTAGCAGATTTCTCAAACACTCAATTTGATGAAAATGCGATCTTCAAATACACTGAATTCAGAGATGGCGTAAATCTTTCGTCTGCTCGTTTTGAAAGATCTTTGGATATTAAGTACACCAAAGTAAGAGGCGATTTCGATATCAGCGATTTATACGTACGCTGGGACATCGACTCTAAATACACCGACATTAATGGTCGGAAGTTCTCAAAAAACATGCTGGACAACTAATTGGTCGATTTAGAAAGCACAAAAAAAGGCAGCCGTTGAGCTGCCTTTTTTTGTATCTAATTCTTCCTTATTCTCTCGACTGCTTAATAAAGGCATTGGCCAACATTCGTAATTGCATTTTGTGTGGGATAACCCTGCCCAATGCTCTGTAAAACTTAGGGAAGACGCCTGGAATAGAGACGGGCTTTCTGTTGAACATTCGACTCAAAGCATATTCAGCTACTTGCTCTGCCGTTTGCCTTGTTATTTTTGAAGCGAAACCCATGTTTGCATCGCGCTTAATCACATCAGGGTTCGTAAGCACTGCTGCAGGGCAAAGTATAGAAACAAAAACGTTGGAGTCTTTTAGTTCGTAACGAAGTGAGTGTGAAAATGAACTCACAAACTTCTTACTGGCTGCATAAATGCCTTTGAATGGGATATCGTAATAAGAAGCCATACTGGCTACATTCAAAATATAGGCCTTGTCAAGCTTTTGCATTCCAGGCAAAAAATGGTGGGTGAGCATTACCATGGCCACCATATTCAACTGCATTTGGCCAAAATAAAATTCTGATTCTTTTGAGAGAAAATCGCCAGAATTGCCCAAACCAGCATTATTGGCCAAAAGGTCTACGACAAAACTGTTCTTCTGGCACCATTGAAAAACCTCTTGAGGTGTACCCGCATCCATTAGGTTGACACCTAAGTAATGGAATTCTTGATTTGGATATTTACTAGTCAGCGCATTGGCTACTTCTTCTAGCTTAGGCTCAGGTAGTGCCACCAAGAGCACATTAAAGCCCCTTGCGGCACAGTTTTCTGCAATAGCACGACCAATGCCATTACTCGATCCTGTTACCAATGCGAATTTTTTTACGTTTGTCATTTGTTGTCAGTTCTTAACCAATCTACCGTTTGCTGAATTCCACTCACTAGTGGAGTAATTTGGTAGCCAAGTTCCTTTTGAGCTTTATCGCTTGAAACACTCCATTTATAAAGGTATTTTCTTACCCAGCCTGGTGTGATCATTGGCTGCTTGCCAAAATTTTCAGCTAAAAATAACTGAACTTTACCGAAGGTAAGCATAACTCCCAAGGGCATTTTATAGAGTTTGTATTTTTTTCCACCAATTTCAGCGATCATATCAAAGAGCTCGTGGTAGGTAGCGTCTTCTCCTCCAAGTAAATAGCGCTCACCGGATCTTCCGTGCTCCATGGCGAGCATATGGCCTCGAATCACGTCTTCTACATACACATAATTCCCCGTGCTGAGACCATCTCCAGGCATGAATTTCCACTTGCCATCGATGTACTGCTTCACCAACTTGGTTACAGAATTACTCACATTGAGAGGGCCTGGGCCATAAACACGGGTCGGATTTACAATTACAATATGTTGACCATTGGCAGCGCGCTGACGCATCTGTTCTTCCGATTCGTGTTTGGTACTTTCGTAATCGGTAAAAAAATCAACCTGTCGAGGCGTTTCTTCATTTACAGGTCCGTCAATGGCTGGTCCAATTACACCTGCAGTAGAAGTGACCACTACTTTGGAAACACCTTGTTTTTTGGCGGCATCTAGAATATTAGTGGTGCCGTCAATATTCACCCTTTTAAAAGTGTCGTCTTTGGCCCAAACGCTGGCAAAGGCAGCTAAATGATAAACTTCATCGCAGTTTTCCATTCCCCTTTCTAGGGCATCGGTATGAAATAAATCTCCTTCTACGGTATCAATATTTGGATGAACTAAGGTTTGAGCCTTTGCTTTAGAGCGAACCAAAGCAGTTACATTATGTCCTTGGTCGGCCAAAGCATGTATTAGTTTTTGACCAATAAAGCCTGTACTTCCGGTGATGAATATCTTTTTGTTCATTAAATAACTTTCATGTCTGGGTGATGTCTTAGCGAAAAGAAAAAATTGGACAACGCTAAAGTGATGTGAACGAAAAAAGCCACCCAAATCGTTCCTGTGGTTAAAGTAATGAGGCAGAGCAACACGCCCAATGGAACTGCTCCAATGGTTTCTTCTAAATTTTTCGGTACATGTACTAAAGCATACAAAGCAGCATTCAATACAATGGCGGGCCATTCGCCCAGTAACGGAACTGTAGCGAAAAGTAACAGACCTCTGAACATTAGTTCGTAACCGAACAAATAAGCCACCCATGTGAAGGCGTTCTTTGCCACCATCGCTTTTGTCCATTCCTTTTCTCTTACATTAGGGTAAAAGGCCAAGTTTTTTTCCTTCTTCGAATTGAAAAAATTCATTGGGATAATCACCACGGCCAAACCTAAGATCCAATAAAGTGACGTAGCATGGTTCTTAAATGTTACTCCGTAATCGGCTGGAGTTTTGCCCAAAATTACCATCATTAAAATGGCTGGAATTACTCCGATTGTCATTGCACCGAGGTAACGAAAATACCATTGCGCTTTTGTATTGCCCTTTACTTCGCCATATTTATGAACAAAATTTTGTTTGACTTTAGGGGAAATTGAAACGAAGTGATAAACACTAAATCCAAGTGTGAGCAAGCCAATAGCTAAAATCGGCTCTAAAAATGAAGGGTCCCAAATTGGAATGTGCATGTTGTTGCTACTGTTGAGTCAGGTTGCAAAAATAAGAACATCTCTTACATTTACGTGTAGAACCATCTAAATTCAACATCATTTAACACTATGGGCCGTCACATTACATCTATTCTTCTTTTACTACTTCTATTTTCTTCCGTATTAAGTGCTCAGGAAGAGCAAATTTCGGGCAAAGAACTTCTAAATCGAAGTATTGCTTTTCATGACCCGAGCGGGCAATGGCAGAAAATAAAGATGGAATTGGTGCTTGACCAAGAAATGCCTGATGGTTCTGTTCGTCCTTCTAATGTAATTATCGACAATCAAAAAGGGGCCTTCGAATTATCTTTTGTAAAAGACAGCCACCTATTCACATGGAAAGTAGACGGAAGAGATTCAACCGAATCATTTATGGATTATAGAATAATTACTGATTCTGTAAGAGTTGATACGCTACAGCTAAGCCCCGATAGGGCAAGAAGATGGAGAAATTATTATAGCTATTTATATGGCTTACCCATGAAATTAACAGACCAAGGGACCAACATTGACCCCGTAGTTCAAAGCACAACTTTTGATGGAAAGCCTGTTTTAGCCCTGAAAGTAACTTATGATAAAAATGTGGGTTCCGACACTTGGTATTTCTATTTCAACCCCGATACTTATGCTTTGGTGGGCTATCGCTTCTTCCATAACGAAGCGGAAAACGATGGAGAATATATTCTTATCGAGGGTTTAGAAATTCAGAAGGGAATGCGAATTCCGATGCATAGGGCATGGTATACTAATAAAGAGAGCCGCTGGTTGGGGACAGACCGATTTGTAAGCTTAAAACTGATTAGGAATTAGAATTACTTCTTCTTTTTTAAAGAGTTAATGAACTTAGCCCAAGCAAAAGGATTCAGGAGTGGGTTTGATGTTGGTCCCGAGCGGTATTGCTGCTGATTATATTGTTGATTCATCATGTACCGATAATTGGCTTCTGGGCTCGCTCCCATAGGCATGTTGAGCACCATTTGTTTAACCGCCTCAGGGGCAAATGCATTCAGAACACTTTCTTGTTCTTCGTTCAAGTTCATGGCCAGAAACGCTTCCTTAAAAAGTTCTTCGCTAGGGAAACGACTCACCTCTACATCGGGCAACTGCGTAATTTCTTCTTCCAACGCTACAATTATAGTGTATTGATCCCCCACAGTGTCAGGAACAACTATTTTACGATCCTTAAAACCGATGGAAGTAAAAATCAAGGTATCACCGGCATAGAACGCCTTACTGAACCAGCCTCTATAATCAGACACTGTTCCTCGGCCAGTTTTAAGGGCGAAAATATGAACCCCAAAAACAGTCTCAGTACTATCAGCATTCATTACAAGGCCAGAAAGTTGAACTACATCAGCGTTATTGTTTTGAGCAAACCCTTTTTGAGTGCCACAAAAAATGAAAGCACAAAGCACAATGGCACGGAGAGAATATGTGATTACTGTTTGTTTCAATATACTTGTGCTTTTAATTTTATTCTACGTGAACTTAGACTTAAAGATAAGAAGATAGAACTTATATTTTTTCTCCTCGCAATATTAACAATCATAAAGGGGAATTGTGTTGGCTTAAACCAATTATTCTTCTCAATTTAACAATAATTAACCCCGTACTTTCAATGGTGGAAATCACTGAACAACAAGTTATTCAAACTACGGAGACAAAGTCAATTCAATGAAACTCAAAAACTTTAGCTTGCCCTTTGGGGCTCAAATCTTTAAATCTTTGTCTGACGAAGCCAGAGTAAGAATTTTGCACTTGCTTTTGAAAAACGGTGAAATGACCATTTCTGATCTAGAGCATATTTTGGATTATACGCAAACTAAAACATCGCGGCATGTTACTTATTTAAAGAATTCCAACATTGTAAATGCACGCAAACACGACCAATGGGTTTTTTATAGCATAAGGGAAGAAGTGGAGCTGGTGATGGTGCAAATTTTCAACTTCTTGAACAAAGACACTCGTCTCCAAAAGGATCAGGAGATTTACGAAATACTTAAATCGAATCGTGAACTGGCTGAAAACAGAATTTCTAAACAAGGTTGGTTCATTTGAGTTTCCATAACTTCCACTCACTACTTTGAAAAACTACCAACATATTTTCTTCGATTTAGATCATACCCTCTGGGATTATGACACTAATGCCATGGCGGCCCTACATGAACTCTACGATCATTATAGGTTCGAACACATTACCCATTTCGATAAGCAGACTTTTGTTCAGCATTTCTTCGAAGTGAACAACGAACTCTGGAGCCTTTTCAACAAACACCAAATTCAGCGTGAGCAAATTAGAGAAAGGCGATTTGCTACTATTTTCGAAAGGCTTAACGCTAAACTAGACATTGTTCCGCGGCAGTTTGACTTTGAATACGTAGAGCTTTGCCCTACGAAGGAAGCTGTATTTGAAGGCGCTCACGATATTTTAGATTACTTAAAAGAGCGATATCAACTGCACATTATCACCAATGGTTTTGACGATGTACAGACCATAAAAATGAAAAGTGCAAAGTTGGATCATTACTTTGATGTGATAGTGACGTCTGAGAATTCAAAGTCAAGGAAACCTTCTGCACCCATTTTTGAGCAAGCATTACTAAGGACTGGAGCGGTATTGAATGAGAGTATAATGATTGGTGACAACCTAGAATCAGACATTCAAGGCGCTAAGGATTTTGGCATGGACCATGTTTGGTTTAACCCTTCAAAACAAACCAGCCACTTCCCGCCTACCTACGAGATTCAAATGCTTAGTCAATTAAGGAACTTACTCTAGTCAATCGGGTTTTTAATCCATAAGCGAAACCTTATATTTGCGCAAGTCAATTTAAGGCCCTCAAATGTTTTGGGGAAAAACACAAAACACATTCAAAAAAATAAATTATGGCAACAGGATTCTTCAACGTACCCATCGCTAGGAACGAACCAATAAATGACTACGCTCTGGGTTCTCCAGAACGTAAAAGCTTGCAAGCAGCCCTTGCCGAAGCGCGTTCAAAACAAGTGGACATTCCGATGTTTATCGGTGGAAAAGAAGTGAGAACTGATAACAAATCTCCACTTAGCCCTCCACATGATCACCAGCATATTTTAGGACATTTTTCTAACGGAGATGCCTCTCATGTTTCAGCCGCAATTGACGCTGCTATGGCAGCAAAAAAAGATTGGGCCAACACAAGCTGGGAAAACAGAGCAAGTATTTTCTTGAAAGCTGCCGAGCTTATTGCTGGACCTTATAGGGACAAATTGAACGCAGCAACCATGCTGGGTCAGTCTAAAAATGCTTACCAAGCAGAAATTGATGCGGCTTGCGAAACTGTAGATTTCTTGAGGTTCAATGTGCAGTACATGACCGAAATTTACAAGCAGCAGCCAGCTTCGGCACCAGGTATTTGGAACAGAGTAGAGCAAAGACCACTAGAAGGTTTTGTGTTCGCCTTAACTCCATTCAACTTTACCGCCATTGCAGGTAACCTTCCTTCGGCACCCGCCATGATGGGAAACACTGTAGTTTGGAAACCTTCAAACACTCAAATTTATTCTGCTCACGTATTGATGGAAGTATTCCGCGAAGCAGGTGTTCCTGATGGTGTAATCAACCTTTTCTTTGTAGATGGCCCTACTGCAGGTGACGTGATTTTCGAACACAAAGATTTTGGTGGAATCCACTTTACAGGTAGTACTGGCGTATTCCAACACATTTGGAAAACGATAGGAGGCAACATTCATAAGTACCGTTCTTACCCAAGAATTGTAGGCGAAACAGGTGGTAAAGATTTTATCATGGTGCATAAATCGTCTAAAGCGAAAGAAGTGGCGACTGCCATCTCTAGAGGTGCTTTCGAATTCCAAGGCCAAAAATGTTCTGCTGCATCTCGTGCTTACATTCCTTCTAACCTTTGGGAAGATGTAAAGAAATATGTGATCGCAGATTTGAAATCATTCAAAATGGGTGGCACTGAAGATTTCGGCAACTTTGTTAACGCTGTAATTGACGAAAAATCATTCGATAAAATAGCCAAGTACATTGACGATGCCAAAGCAAGTGATAAAGTAGAAGTAATTGCCGGTGGTGGTTACGACAAATCGAAAGGTTACTTTATTGAGCCAACTGTATTGTTAACTACGGACCCTAAGTACACTACAATGTGCGAAGAGATCTTCGGCCCAGTAATTACAATTTATGTATACGAGCCAAATGATTACGAAGCAACATTAGAGTTAGTGGACAACACTTCTCCTTATGCATTAACTGGCGCACTTTTCTCTGCCGATAGATATGCACTTGAAGTGGGTATAAAAGCTTTAGAAAACTCTGCGGGTAACTTCTACATCAATGATAAGCCAACAGGTGCCGTTGTAGGACAGCAGCCATTTGGTGGCGCTAGAGGTTCCGGTACAAATGATAAAGCAGGTTCAATGATCAACTTATTACGTTGGGTTTCTCCACGTTTGATCAAAGAAACATTCGTAACGCCAATCGATTACAGATACCCATTCTTGGGAGAGTAATTCTTAAATAAACATCTAAAAAGGCCTCAATTGAGGCCTTTTTAGTTTTTAAGGAAGTCTATTTTATCAATAGCCACAAAGGATTAACTTTAGGCTACAACAATAAGCACCTATGAGCAATCACCCCCTTTCTCAAACAGAAGTAGAAACTTACTTGAGCACCACCATACCCGAGCTTTTGGCTCAACTTACTATAGAGCAAAAACCGCTGTGGGGCAAAATGACTCCACAACATATGGTGGAACACCTTATTGTAGTCTATAAACTATCAATGGGTAGATTTAACGTGCCTGTGGTTTCTAAGGAAGAAGATTGGCCAAAGCTGAAAGAGTACTTAATGAAGGACAGCCCAATGCGCAGAAATGTGCCTGCTCCCAATGGTAAAAGTGAATTACAGCCATTAAGATTCGCTGACCTTGATGAAGCCAAACAGAAGTTCATTGCGGAAACAGCAACCTTCTTAAAGTTTTGTGAAGCCGAGCCAGAGTTTATCGCCAATCATCCTTATGGCGGCCCCTTAACTGCTCAAGAATGGTTGCTCTGCCATAGAAAACACATCAAACATCACCTTATTCAGTTCGCACTTATTCCAGATTATGAATGATCTAGAACACTACAGACGATTAGAACGACTATTTGATTCTGCTCCTTTGAACCAAGGAATTTTCGCGGGTTCTGAATTGAGCGTAAGTGACCGCGAAGCCACTTTGGAACTCACCATTGGCAGTCAGTATTTTCATGCGGCCGATGCCATGCATGGCGCTATCTACTTTAAGTTGCTGGACGACTCGGCTTATTTTGCTTCGGCTTCTGTGGAGAAAACCTTCTTTCTACTTACAAAATCTTATACTATCCACTTCAGGCGTCCCGTTTTTGAAGATCGTTTAAAGGCCATCGGAAAAGTAGTTTCCGTTAACGAAAAGGAAATCATCAGCAGTTCTGAAATTTATAACCAAGAAGGAAAACTCGTTGCTCATGGCGAAGGTGTTTTTGTGAGGGGACCGAAGAGGTTGGAAGAACTACCTGGGTAGAAAAATTGGTTACCTAATTTCATAGATTAAGTATTATGAAAGTGAAAAGAAATATCAAACAACTATCAACAGTAGAGCTTTTGTTTGAATTAGATAACGAACGTTCTTCTTACCCAAAAGAAGAAATTGATAATGAAATAAAAAACCGAAACCTCACTGAAGAAGAGCTTAAAAAAGCATTCACCGAGAAGCAGTTTGTTAATAAAATCAGGAGTGAAAAAGTAAATAAATCAATGACGATTGCTCAAATGATACTTCTATTCATCTTTCCAATTGGTATTGAGTCACACAACAACGATGGCGGGCCAGAGCTCTCCTCATGGGAAACAAAGGACGGTTTTTATCGAGCAGGAGGTTATAAAAGAATTGCTAGACAACGTTTCATAATAAAGTTAGCTAGCCTGCTTTTTTGGTCTATTCTTACTATTGCATTTATGTGGTATTTAAGAAATAGGAATTAGACCTCAAATCCTCCCCCTAGCCCCCTCCAGTATTCCTTTATGTTTTTGTTTGACTGCTTTCGGTTGAGGGGGAAAGTGGTTGCCAATGGTTTTGTGCGTTAGTCCAACAGACTCTTTCGGTCTTCCCTTTCAGGGTAAGACGCTCAGAGTGACGGTAATGATAGGTCATTCCACTCCCGAGGATTTTCTTCCGCTCCCTTAAATGTCTTCAAAAAGGGCCTTGAGCCCACGTACTTTTGGGTACAACAAAATTTAGAAGACATGAGAAAATTCAAAACAACAATTCTAGTCGCGGTATTAAGTATCATCAGTTTTCAGCTGAAAGCACAAGACCCCGGTTTAAACATCCGCGTAGTGGGCAAAGGTCAGCCTGTTGTGCTTATTCCTGGGCTCACCTGTTCTGGCGAAGTATGGGATTCTACCATTGAAGCCTTAGATACAAACTTCGAGTACCACATCATCACCCTACCGGGTTTTGCTGGCAATGCGCCTCTTGCCGATCATGAAGGAAAGTATTTAGCTAAAATGAAAGATGAAGTGGTCAAATACATCCAAAAAGAAAAGTTGAAAAAGCCCATCATTATTGGTCATAGTTTGGGCGGATTTTTAGCATTGAACATTGGTATTCAAAACCCTGATCTGGCTTCAAAATTGGTGATTGTGGATGCACTACCCTTTATGACAGGTGTAATGATGCCCGGCATGACAGCAGAAGAAGCCAAGCCAATGGCCAAGTCGATGAAGACTCAAGTAGTAGCTTCTGCCAGTCAACCGATTGAAGGAAGAAAAGCCTACCAGCGCCAAATGCTTGTCAGTATGATTAATGACCCAGCTCAAATTGAAATTGCTACCCAATGGGCGATTGATAGCGATCAGGAAACTGTAGGTGAGTCGATGTACGAAATGTACACCACCGATCTCCGAGGCGAGCTTGGCAAAATAAAAGTACCAACCTTAGTATTGGGTGCTTGGGTAGCTTACAAATCATTTGGTTCGACCCGAGAAAGTACTTTAAAACTTTATACAGACCAATATGCCAACTTAAAAGGAGTTCAGGTAGACATGACCGACATTGGTAATCACTTTATTATGTGGGATGATCCTGAATTCTTTCAGAATTGGTTGAAAAAGTTCTTATAAATTAGCCTAGCAGAATGGCATAAGAGCCAGTGACTCTTATGCCATTCTTTCAATTGAAAAAAGATGAAGCAATCGACACTCTATTGGCTCTGCCAAATTTTTGGCTGGGGTATTTACACCCTCTTTAGCATCGGCATGATCTATGTTTTTGCTGGCCCTCAAAACATATCTCCAAATATATTGCTGCTCCAGTTAATCATTGGGGTTTGTCTGTTTGTTTTCTCACACCTCTTTCGCTGGTTTATTAAAAGGAATGACTGGACACAGTTATCCATTAAATCCTTACTGCCAAAATTGATCTTGGGGGCTATTGTAGTTTCTACCCTCTCGCAATCCTTCATTCATTTGCTCATCTATTTGGTTCTCCCATTAAAAGGCATCATGCCATTTAGTTGGACAAACTTTGTCGGTTTTATTGGAAGTGTTTCCATTGTAATGGCCAGTTGGTCAACCCTCTATTTTGCATATCATGTTATTCAGCGCAACCGAAGAAGTGAAATAGAAAAGCTTGAGCTTACCTCGGCTTTGCAAGAGGCAGAATTGGCGATACTTAAAAACCAGATCAATCCTCACTTTCTGTTTAACGCACTTAATAATATCAGGTCGCTTATTCTTTCCGACCCTGAACAAGCACGCTCCATGGTCACTCATATTTCGGAACTTCTGCGTTATTCCATCCAATTTAATGCAGCCGAAAAAGTAACGCTCGGTCAGGAAATCGCCATTGTGAAAGATTACCTACAACTGGAATCCATTCAGTTCAACGATCGACTGACCTATGCTTTTGAAATAGATGACAGCAGTTTGGACATCAAAATTCCGCCCATGGCCATTCAGCTTTTGGTGGAAAATGCTATCAAACATGGGGTTTCTCAAATGACTGCTGGTGGAAATATACTGATCAGGTCGGTACTTGAAAATGACCACCTGAGAATTGAAGTTTGCAACGATGGCCAGCTCAAGGCAAAGAGTAAACGTGAAGGAATTGGATTGAAAAACCTGATCGAACGCTTAAAAATCCTGTTTGGCCATTTTGCCGAACTCAAGGTTGAAAACTCTTCGGGAAATACGGTAACCGCATCACTCAAAATTCCATTGTCATGAAAGCTCTAATTATAGATGATTCAAATTTGGCAAGGCAAGAACTTAAGCACTTGCTGAAAAACAGAGATGATGTTCAAGTCATTGGCGAAGCTGAAAATGCGGAGGATGCTTTGGAAAAAATTATCGACCTAAAGCCTGAGCTGCTTTTCCTTGATATTCAGATGCCAGGAAAAGATGGCTTTGAATTGCTTCAGGAATTGGAAGATGCACCAGAAGTTATTTTCACTACCGCCTTCGATCATTATGCCATGAAGGCTTTTGACCATAACGCTTTGGACTATCTTCAGAAGCCAATCAAAGACGACCGTTTGGCTTTAGCGCTAGAAAAAGCAGCAGCAAAAATTAGAAAACGTGCGTCAGATTTAAAAGACAAAAACGTATTGGGTTTAAATAATCAGGTTTTTGTGAAGGATGGAGAAACCTGTTGGTTCGTGGATTTGGCCGAAATACGAATCCTAGAAATCATGGGCAGTTATACCCGCATTTTCTTCAAAGATCAAAAACCCATGATTCCTCGCTCTCTGAATTACATGGAGTCTCGCCTAGACACGGAAGTATTCTTTCGCGCCAATCGCCAGCAAATCATCAACCTAAAATATATACAGCGTATTGAACCTTGGTTTAGCGGCACCCTTAAAGTCTATTTAAAGGATGGTGAAGAAATAGAGGTCTCACGTAGGCAGAGTATTAAGTTCAGAGAAGTAATGAGTTTTTAAAATGGAAAGTCAAAAGTCATTCAATACCCTTCGGCACGAAATCATAATTCAAAATAAGAATGGTGTCAACTTTATCTTGGCCGCCTCAATTTGCTGGCTCTTGATTAGTATTGTGTGGCAATTACCCTACTCAGACAAACAAAGGGCGTTATTTACCTTCTTTTGTACCGCTCCTTTAATGCCTTTGGCCTGGATATTTTCCAAGGTGTTCAAAACAGTATGGAAAATTGAAAACAACCCCCTCAACGAATTGGGGCTTTGGCTCAATTTCGCCCAGTTATTCTATTTTCCTTTCGTGTTCATCTTTTTTAACCAAAACCCAAGCCAAATGGTGATGGCTTTGGCCATTATCACTGGAGCTCATTTTTTTCCTTATGGCTGGTTCTATAAAACAAAAAGCTATTCGGTCATGGCAGGCGTAATATCGGTTGGCACTGCTATCCTTGGCACGAGAACAATTGAGACGCCTTCATTTTTTGTGGCGGCATTCATGGTAAGCTGTTTATTGGTCTTGAGTATTTGGACCTTTTCAAGTTATAAAAGCGTCCGTTCTCAGGAATAAAGAAAGAAGCATATCATTCTTCAGTTCTTTCTATAAGTCTCTTTTGCCTTTAGTGCTTTCATTAAGCACCGCGAAAAATAAATTTTCCCTCCCCCTAAATCCAGTCGTGCATAGGGCTCCGTATGTATGACCGAAATCAAAAACAATTATCTAATGAAAAAGAAAATCACACAATTACTGATGATCGCGTTTTTCGCCATAGGAGCAAATTCAATTCAAGCCCAAAGCACCGTAACGGTAGGGGGAGAAAAGATGTACCCGATGAAGAACATTATTGAAAACGCGGTTAACTCTAAAGACCACACTACCCTAGTTGCCGCAGTGAAAGCAGCAGGCTTGGTAGAAACTTTGCAAGGCGCAGGACCATTCACGGTTTTCGCACCCACCAATGCAGCATTCGACAAATTACCAGAAGGAACAGTAGCAACACTATTGAAGCCTGAAAACAAAACAATGCTGACTCAAATTCTTACTTACCATGTTGTGGCAGGTAGAATGGATTCAAAAGCCATTATGAAAGCCATCAAAAAAGGCAACGGCATG
Source organism: Roseivirga sp. (assembly GCF_034669765.1). GTDB lineage: Bacteria > Bacteroidota > Bacteroidia > Cytophagales > Cyclobacteriaceae > Roseivirga. The sequence goes on along the minus strand of NZ_JAXMOQ010000001.1, from coordinate 17,297 downwards.
GCAAAATTAACAACTGTAAGTGGAGGCATATTAATTGCCAAAATGAACGGTGAAAAGAACATTACATTAACAGATGAGAAAGGAAACTCATCCAACATTTCCCTGTACGATGTGTACCAGTCCAATGGAGTTATCCATATAATCGACTCGGTCGTACTTCCTAAGTAAACCATCAAATTTTACATAACTATTTACAAATCAGATTGATAAAATATCAATCCGGGATTCTTATTGTCAAAAATTAATAACATTATGAAAAGAAAAGCAGTAATCACCCTCGGTAGTTTGGCCCTAATCGCCACAGTCTACCTTTTCGCAGCGGATCATATTGATGCCCCTGGCGTTGCAAGTACATCTTCGGATATCACAGACTTTTACGCATTCCAAAGTCCTGAAACGAGCTCGAACGTTGTGTTCGTAGCCAACCTTCAAGGTTTATTATCACCATCGGCCTCCGCATCAGCAAATTTTGATGAGAACGTAATGATTGAATTCAATATCGACAATACTGGAGATGCTATTGAAGACTTAGTGATCCAGTGTACTTTCAAAGACGGTAAAGTTTACGTTTATGGCCCAATGTCACCCACAAGAACTGGTTTAACCTCTTCAATCGTTTCATCAATGACGGCAACAGCCACAGCAAACATTACAGCTTATGGTGCTAATGCTACTGTTGGAACATCAGGTGCAATGAAAGTTTTCGCTGGCCCAAGAGATGATCCATTCTTCATGGACTTTGCTCAGTATGGTGAAATCATTGCTGGAAACGCAACAAGTTTCAACAGCCCGGGATCCGATACTTTCGCAGGCACCAATGTAATGTCTGTAGTAGTTGAGGTTCCAAAATCAACCGTAGGTGGATCAGGAACGATCAATACTTGGGTAACCAGTAATAGAAAGCAATAATTTTTAACCAGAAAAAGATACTAAGATGAAAAAGACATATATAAACAAATTTTGGGCAGTAGCAGCAGTATGCACGCTAGCCTTAGGAACTTTATCATGTGGTGACGATGACGGAGAAATGACTCCAGAAACTTCAACTACATATGTACAAGAAGACCAAATGGGTAGACCTGCAATCAACACAGTATTTGTGTCAGCAGATCAAAAAGACAATTTCAACACCACTGTTCCTTCTGCCCAAGGCGCTGCGTTTCAGTCGGCTTTCCAAGCCAAACTATTGGCTTTAAACCCAGATTATACGACCAACTTACTGACCTTTAGTGCTGCTGCTTTTACAGGAGCTTTAGCTACAGATGTATTGAGTGTATCATTAGACGGAACAACAACTTTCTATGATGGCACCAACGTGTTAACAGGTAGAGCTTTGGCCGATGACGTTATCACAGTAGAATTGATTTTGATCTTTGGTGGCCCAGATGCTACTGAAAAGCCAGGTCTTACGGATGATAATGTAAGTGCAAACGACAAAGCATTCTTGTCTACGTTCCCTTACTTGGCCACACCTTGGTAAGCAACAAATAACCAAGCAGCAGTCTTGAAAGTCTATTCAAGGCTGCTACTTTTTCCCACCTCAAAAACTATAATCATGAAAAATCTAATTTGGCTATTACTTAGCTGCGCAGTTCTTTCTTGTCAAAGCAAAGCGTCAGAACAAAAAATTGCCGATTCGGCAGATTACAATCAGTTTCTAGAGGAGTCACCTTCACAACAATCTTTAGAAACACTGAACGAAGAAATCCAATTCTGGGAAAACAAACTTTCAATCTCCCCTAATAGCTTCACCTACATCAGTAAACTCGCTGGTTTAAACAGTAGAAAATTCAGACTCGATGGATCGGTAGAACACATCTATACTTCCGATAGTCTTTATAAAAGAGCTCTTGAACTAAACCCTTTTAGTAAAGCAGGCTTATACCAAGCATTAAGTGGAAATTCTATCACCAAACATGAGTTCATCGATGCGAAAAATTACGCTGAAATGGCCTTGATAGAAGGCGATAAAAAAACAAGTACTTATTATTTGCTATTCGATGCCCTAATGGAGCTCGGTGAATACCAAAGAGCAACCGGTATACTGAAAATGCAGGAGAACAAAAGTACCTTTGATTACCTAGTACGGGCTTCAAAATTAGCAGATCATAATGGAGACCTTGACCAAGCGATTGTGTTGATGGAACAAGCCTTTGAAAGAGTAAAAGCTGATAATTCACTTTTTACTTGGGCAAAATCTAATCTTGGCGATATGTATGGTCATGCTGGAAGAATTCAGGATTCCTATAACGCTTATTTAGAAGTGTTGAACAAAAATCCAGAGCACTGGCATTCATTACAAGGCCTTGCTTGGATCAACTTTGCTCACGATAAAAATACTACCGAAGCCAAGCGAATTTTAAACAAGGTAAAAACGCATAATAACGATCCTCAAATCAATTTCATTTTGGCTGAAATTGCTGAGTATGAAAATAATGAGGTGCTTTCTACCGAGTTAAAAAAGACTTACTACGCTCAGGCATCTTCACCCGAATATTTAGGAATGTACAATAAGTACTTGATCTTATTGGAGGCTGAAGATTTAAAAATGCAAGATGCAGCCTTAGCAAGAGCAACTGCAGAGCAAGAGAAAAGACCAACCCCTGAAATGTATGATTTACTGGCTTGGTCGTATTTCCAAAGTGGAAATAACGAGAAGGCTTTGGAACTGGCTAAAAACCATATTGAAGACAAATCTTCACATCCAGAGGTACTGTATCATTTGGGGGTGATTTTCAAAAATAACAACTTTGAGAAAAAAGGTAACGCATACTTAAAAGAGGCTTTAGAAAGCACTTTTGAGTTAGGCCCTTTGACTACTGAAAAAATCAAACAAGCGTTAAAAAGCTAATGATCAAATCTGTCGCCACGGGACTTCTAATCACTTATGTGATGATCCTATTTGGATATGGGGTGGCTTCAGCTGGTCATGAAATTTTACACGACTTTAAAAATCCATTTCATACCCATGGTCAAGTTCACGAACACGACCATGGGTATGATCATCAAGAAGACAATGATCACCAAAAGCATAATGCTCCTCAGAATCAAGAAGTGCATCATGCTGATAATAATCACGGTCATGTCGAAACGGTGGTAATCAAAAGCCATAATATTGAAGACCATACTAATGCATTCAACAAACTGAATGGCCAGGACCAAGATGTTGCAAATAATGAAACCTTGAGTCCACTTTTCGTTTTTGTATACACACAATCCAACAGCATAATCGAATGCATTACATCAAATTTCAAGCTTTCAGAAACTGAACATTATTACCTAACCCTTTACAAAAGTCTCCGAACGGAACCCGTCACCCCACCACCGTCAGGTCTGTGTTAATCCTCGCCCGCCAACTCATTTGTTGGCCACATCAAATTATTATTGAGCACAGAACAACTTCTTTGTCCTGATCAGGATTGGAATGTCTTAAAATCAATCTGTCGCTCATGAGGCTTTAACATTAATGAACATGAAAATTAAATTCATCATAGGATTGCTGTGTCTAATGACTAGCAGTCTGATTGCCCAAACAGGAGAAATCAAGGGCACCATTATAGATCAAGATTCAGGCGAACCTTTAGTAGGCGCCAGTGTTGCCATTGCACAAACAAGTGTAGGCACAGCAGCAAATAGTTACGGAAAATTTTCCATTCAAAACCTTAAAACTGGTGAATATGAATTGGAAATTAGTTTCGTTGGTTTCGAAAAATTAAACCAAAAAGTAGCGGTAAAGGAAGGAGTGACAACTCAAGTTGAACTTACGCTTAAGCCATCAGCCCTTTCACTTGGCGATGTTCAAGTAACCCAAAACTTAGCGCAAAATGCCTCAACTATTTCAGCATTGGACATTGAACTTAGACCCATTGGTACTTCGCAAGATGTACTGAAAATTGTACCAGGCCTTTTCATTGCACAACATGCTGGAGGAGGAAAAGCAGAACAAATTTTCCTTCGTGGCTTTGATATCGACCACGGAACAGATATTGCCCTTTCGGTAGATGGAATGCCAGTGAATATGGTGTCGCATGCGCATGGTCAAGGCTATTCTGATTTGCACTTTGTAATTCCAGAAACCATTGAACGAGTTGCCTTTGATAAAGGCCCATATTATGCCAACAAAGGAGATTTCAACACTGCGGGTTTTGCAGCCTTCAGTACTAAAAAACGATTAGAGTCTAACCTATTCAAAATAGAAGGTGGTCAATTTGGTACTTTCAGAACGGTGGGGCTTTTCAATTTACTAGAGCCAAAAACCACCAAAGATCCAAGCCTCTTTTTGGCTACTGAATACTTCCGTACTGATGGCTATTTTGAAAGCTCACAGAATTTTAACCGATTCAATACCTTGATAAAATTCCATCAGCGACTTTCAGATAACAAAACTTTAGAACTATCAACTTCTGCTTTTACAAGTAGCTGGGATGCTTCGGGACAAGTGCCCTTAAGGGCAATCGAAAGTGGACAAATCTCTAGATTTGGAGCGATAGACGACACTGAAGGAGGACAAACTAGCCGAGTGAATTTGAATGCCAAATTGACTACAGATCTTTCGGATGGAGGAATTATTGAAAATCAGGCGTTTATGTCAAACTATGACTTCAAACTGGTTTCTAACTTCACCTTTTTCTTGAACGACCCGATCAACGGTGATCAAATTACCCAAAGCGAAAACCGCCAGATCTATGGTAGTAATAATAGCTATTGGAACAATTGGGATCTTTTTGGGCTAAAAGCTTCTACAGAATTTGGAACCGGTTTTAGATATGACCAAGTGAATGATATCCGTCTGTCCAGAACATTGAACCGAAAAGAAGTGCTGTCGGATTTGGCCCGAGGAGATGTAAGAGAATCAAGCGTTTATCTCTATGCCGAAGAGCAATTGGATTTGACAAAAAGGCTCTCATTAACCACGGGCTTGAGGTATGATTACTTCACTTTCGATTACGTGGATGCGCTTACGCCAACCTATAACCGGCAAGTGCAAAACAAAGGAATTCTGACGCCAAAATTTAAACTAAGCTATGAGGCTGGAGAGAATTTAAACATCTACATGAAGTCAGGAATTGGTTACCATTCAAATGACACACGAGTTGTGGTGGCCCAAAACGGAAACGATATTCTGCCAAAAGCTTATGGTGTGGACCTTGGTACACTTTGGAAACCCACTGAAAACCTTTTAGTTAATGTAGCGCTATGGCGCCTTAATTTGGACCAAGAGTTTGTTTATGTGGGTGATGAAGGCGTGGTAGAAGCTGGAGGAAAAACACAAAGACAAGGGGTGGATTTAACGATTCGCTACCAACTGACACCTTCATTATACGCCAATATGGACATGAATTATACAGATCCTAAATCGGTAGATGATGCCGAAGGACAGAATTTCATTCCATTAGCGCCTACTTTCACCAGTATTGGTGGATTGAATTATGAAGGAAAAAAGGGTTTTAGGGGAAGTTTGCGCTACCGTTATTTAGACGATAGAGCCGCAAATGAAGACAACAGTATTGTTGCCAAAGGGTATTTCTTATTGGATGCCGTTTTGAACTATGAAATTGGTTCCTTCGACTTTGGGATTTCTATAGAAAATGTTCTGAATGCAGAGTGGAGGGAAGCACAATTCGATACAGAATCAAGATTACGAAACGAAGCCCAGTCTGTAAGTGAAATACACTTTACACCAGGCACACCATTTCAAGCGAGATTATCTGTTGCAATTAAATTCTAAATGAAAAGACCTTTGACAAGGGAATTCAAGCAATTGATTTTCTGATTGGAGTCTCACCGTAAGGTGAGGCTCCTTTTTTCAGTTCTTATTTCTTTTTACCAGCTACCAGTACTATAGCACCTATTACGGCAATAACACCTCCGGTAATGGGAGACCAATAAATAGGGTTACTTTCTTTTTTGTTGATTTCCACAACGCCTAGATCGACCACTTCCTTTTTGGTGACTAAATCAACCCCGGTAAAAATGGTCATTAAAATTCCGGCTACGAGTAATATTGTTCCTATGATCTTCATGATTTTTCAAGTTAAGTTGGTATTGAAAACAAAAATGCAATTAACGCTCCATTACGTTTCAAGCACTTCAGATGGGTTTTTGATATTGAAAGGTGTGTATATTATTACACAGTTGTATTTGGATGTCTCACTAAGAAAGCGAAAAAGCACTCATAATTTTGTGCCTTGATCAAAGGAATCTCCCGAGAATTCGGAACGTCCTCGTCAAAAAAGGAAGGGGCTCAGAGTGACGGTAAAATTTTAGGCCGTTCCAGTATTCGAAGCTAAGAAAACCCTTAAATAGATCCTTCGTTTCTCATCCGCTAAAGCTCCTGCGAACGCGGTACTCAGGAAAAGAAAACGGCAGTGCATGGTATTTTCAGTCTTCCATTAATATTAGGGGCCATAATTTTTAAGTATAATGGCACAAAAAAAACACCTCTAGAGGTGTTTTTTAATTTCTTTAATAAGAGCTTTAAACATTAAACTGCTCCAGCTACCTGCATCAGATCAAGTGTAGGGCTCACGCTTCCGCCTTTAGGCTCAATGGTTACCGCAAACATGGAGGCATTCTGAACATCTTTCATTTTCATCAGCCCTTCTACATCAAAATCAAACACGCCCATATCTACTGGTACTCCATCTACAATGGCCCACAGCTGGTATTGTTGCTCTTCAGTTAATGTTTTTAACTGCTTAATATTCAAGTAAGCTTCATCGGTTTTGGCATTCCAATAAACACTTGCCGCATATGATTGGGTTGGGTCTACGGCCCCCATATTCACGCGTTTAAAATCGGTGTCGCTAATAATATCGATATCAGCCACCAAGCCATCCAAGCGATTATTCACTTGGTTATACTGTTCAGCCATTTGCGTATTCTGCGCTTGCAGCTGGGCAAAAGCATCGGAAGAAGACTTCCATTTTCCATGGTAATCATAAGCCAAGTATGATGTTACCAGCGCTATGGTTAGCGAAGCGGCCACCATATACCTCCACATACCACTATTGGTTTGTGGCATCGGAATAACCTTTGGTGCTTCCTTTTGTTGCGTACTCTCTTCTTTCAATCCCCCCAGATTATCGACCAAAGCCGACATAATGTTTGCTTTCAGATCTGCAGGTGGTTGGATTGCAGTAGCCATGGCGATGCCTTCCAAGCTTTCCTCAATAGCGTTTAATTCTTCACGCAATTCAGGATACTCAGCTAGGCGCAACTCTACATCTATACGCTCTTGTGGGGAGAGCGTATCGAAGATGTATTCTTCGAGTATGCCAGACGCTATGTATTCTTTAATATCCAATTACAACTGTACTTTATTTCTTAAATGTTTTAAGGCCGATCGCAAACGAGACTTCACTGTGCCCAAGGGTATATCATATTCGTCAGCAATTTCTGAATGAGAAAAGCCTTCGAAATATACCTTAAGTAAGACAAACCTTTGTTCTTCCACAAGGTCGTCCATTAACTCTCTTACACCAATTCCATCAACTGAGGTCTCTGTGCTATTTTGTCGGTCGATGGTATATACGTACTCGTCTATAGAATCAGTTTTAGCACTCCTTTTTATTTCTTTGGAACGGATTTTATCAATGGCAGCATTCCTCGTCAAATTGAGCATCCAAGTAAATAGACGTCCCTTTTTAGAATCATACATTGCAATTTTATTCCAAATTTTCAAGAAAATATCTTGAACTACCTCAGCCGTCACGTCCTCATCTTGCACAATCCGCTGGGCTGCGCCAAACAAAGCTGCGCCATACTTATCATATAAATATGATAGTGCGTCCTTGTCCTGATTTTTCAATCTCAGAATCAAGTCTTGCTCTTCAATATGGTCTGGGGTGCGTGCTATTGGTCGTAAGTTATTTTGTAAAAGTAAAGGGCTTGTTCAACAAGCCCTTTACTTTCTAAATATATTATTATAAACCGTGGTTTACAAATGAATTACTTCATCATAAGCCGCAGCTGCTGCTTCCATAATGGCCTCAGACATGGTTGGGTGAGGGTGAACCGTTTTAATGATCTCATGCCCAGTAGTTTCTAGTTTTCTTACAGAAACCATTTCGGCAATCAGTTCAGTTACATTCGCTCCAATCATATGAGCGCCTAGTACTTCGCCATATTTGGCATCGAAGATTAGCTTCACGAAACCATCGCTCGCTCCACCTGCTTTTGCTTTTCCTGAAGCTGAGAATGGAAATTTACCCACTTTAATCTCGTAACCTGCTTCTTTTGCTGCAGCTTCGGTATAGCCTACTGAAGCTACTTCTGGCTGACAATAAGTACAACCTGGGATGTTACCGTAATCCAATGCTTCTGGTTTTTTACCAGCAATATTTTCAACACAAATAATGCCTTCGGCAGATGCTACATGGGCCAATGCAGGGCCATGAACGATATCGCCAATGGCGTAAATGCCATCTACATTTGTTTTGTAGAAATCGTCTACAATTACTTTCCCTTTTTCGGTTTTCACCTTCAGGTCTTCAAGGCCAATTCCTTCTAAGTTAGTAGAAACACCTACTGCAGAAAGCACTACGTCAGCGTCTAAAACTTCATCCCCTTTTTTGGTCTTCACCGTTACCTTACAAGTTTTTCCTTTGGTATCTACTGAAGTAACTTCTGCGTTGGTCATGATTTTCATGCCTGCTTTCTTGAAGCTTCTTTCCAATTGTTTAGACACCTCAGCATCTTCAACTGGAACAATTCTGTCCATGTATTCAACAATGGTTACATCTGTTCCAATTGAGTTATAAAAGTAAGCGAATTCAACTCCAATAGCTCCAGAACCAACAATTACCATAGATTTTGGCTGTTTGTCGAGCACCATGGCTTGTCTGTAACCAATAATTTTCTTTCCGTCAATTGGTAAGTTTGGCAATTCTCTAGAACGACCACCAGTCGCTAAAATAATGCTATCGGCAGAATAGTCTACTTTCTTACCATCTGCGCCTGTTACTTCAACTTTTTTACCTGCCTTTAGCTTACCAAAGCCTTCTATATGATCAATCTTGTTTTTCTTGAATAGGAATTGGATTCCTTTGCTCATCCCTGCTGCTACATCACGGCTACGTTTTACCATTCCGTCAAAATCAGCCGAAAAACCACCGTCAATCTTAATTCCGTAGTCTTGCGCGTGTTGAACATACTCATATACTTGAGCACTTTTAAGTAATGCTTTGGTTGGGATACAACCCCAGTTCAGGCATATTCCGCCTAGTTCTGAGCGCTCTACCACGCCAACTTTCATACCCAATTGAGAAGCTCTGATCGCTGCCACATATCCACCGGGTCCACTGCCTATTACTATTAAATCGTATTTAGTAGCCATATTTTATGAGGTTTTTTCTGTTCAATGCGGCAAAGTTAAGCCAAATGTTCGCAAATAAAATAGTCGAATTGGAGGTATTAATCCTTTTCGTTTTCTTTGAACAGGATTAAAAAACAAAGACGCTTGGTGAGATAACCACAAGCCGATTTAATTGTTAAACAGAAATATGGGTTTATTAACAGGAAAAACAGCACTAGTAACTGGTGCATCGAAAGGAATTGGTAGAGCAATTGCCACCAAAATGGCCCAAGAAGGGGCCAATGTAGCTTTCACTTATTTGTCGAGTGTTGAAAAAGGTGAAGCCTTGGAAAAAGAGCTTGCTGCTTTTGGCATTAAAGCAAAAGGATTTAGATCGAATGCTGCTGAATTTGCTGCCGCTGAAGAATTAGTAACAGCTGTAGTCGCTGAATTCGGAAGCCTAGATATTTTGGTCAACAATGCGGGCATTACGCGCGACAATCTTTTAATGAGAATGTCGGAAGAAATGTGGGATGATGTAATTAATGTTAACCTCAAATCTTGCTTCAACACCGTAAAGGCCGCTACAAGAACCATGATGAAGCAAAGAGCAGGCTCTATCATTAATATCACTTCCGTAGTAGGTTTAAAAGGAAATGCTGGCCAAGCCAATTATGCAGCTTCTAAAGCAGGAATCATTGGTTTTACCAAATCTGTAGCTTTAGAGTTAGGCTCACGAGGCATCCGCTCAAACGCGGTTGCTCCTGGTTTTATTGAAACCGAAATGACAGATGCATTAGACGAAAAAACGGTGCAAAGTTGGAGGGATGCTATTCCTTTGAGAAGAGGTGGTTCTCCAGAAGATGTGGCTAACGTTTGTCTTTTCTTGGCTTCAGATATGTCGGCTTATGTTACTGGCCAAACCCTTCAGGTAGATGGCGGAATGCTAACCTGATTCTAAATGCTCAGAATAGTTAGTGCATTTATCGCAAAAACGTGTTTTTACTTCCCCTTAAAACAGGATTTAGCACGTTGAAATAAAGGCGCTAACTATTTAATTACCTTCTCGTATCTTACTTAGCTTAAATGGATTTGTTGAAAATCCAATTCGGAATTCACCCCATAAATGTAGTTTGTCAATTGATATTCGCTAGCCTTCTTCTTAAAACAGATGTCCCTTCGTGGTTTATTCTTTTCTGTTTATTGGCTGGGGCACTTTACTCGTTTCTACTCTATTCTAAAAAAACACCTTGGTCGAAAAACACTAACCGTGCATTGGCTGGGCTGCGTTTTGTACTCGTTACTCTGCTCTGCTTTTTACTCATGGGGCCACTCCTTAATCAGGTTTCGTTTTTCGAAGAGAAGCCAGTGGTAGTAATCGCAGTGGATAATTCAGCTTCTATGCCCGCCACTTATGAAGCGGATGAATTTGAATCATTAAAAAGTCAGCTGGCGGAAGTTTCGAAGCAAATTGGCGAGGAGGGTTATGAAGTAAAAGTCAAAAGTTTTCAAGATTATGTGACCAGTATTGAAGCGGTTAGCTATGACCAAAACGCGACTAACCTAGAATCTTTACTCAAAGGAATTTCTAGTGATTATGAACAGCAAAACTTGGCGGGTGTTGTTCTCGCCAGCGATGGAATTCATAATTATGGTATTTCACCTCAGTTTACTCAACTCAATTTCCCTGTAGTCACTATCGGTTTGGGCGATACTATTCCATCCAAAGACTTGAGTATTAAGAGCCTCAATTATAACAAGATTGTTTATGAAGGCAACCGATTTCCACTTGTGGTTGAAGTCTTTAACAATGGCTTCGTGAATGAAAGTGTGAAGGTTCAGGTGTTGAAAAAAGGGATGGTGATTGAAGAAAAATCTTTCAGCCCAAAAGGAGATGAACAGGTCAATTCACTTGAATTTATTCTGAATGCAGAAGCAAAAGGCATTGAAACTTATCAAGTACAAATTATTCCATTAGAGGGAGAAAACTCAACCTTAAACAACACCCAACAGGCCTTTCTAGAAATAGTGGATAGTAAGCAAAAAATCCTAATTACAGCCCGCGCTCCTCACCCCGACATTAAAGCCTTGCGCAATGTTATTGACCAAAATGAAGGGACCGAAACCCAAGTTTATATAATTGGAATAAGTACTGAAGTTCCTGAAGGGCCTTTCGACCTCATTGTTTTACATCAATTGCCTACTTTTGAAAGCTTACCCCGTTGGTTAGACAATGCCCTCAAAACTACCAATAGCTTTTACATTACAGGAACAGCTTCTTTAAATGCCATCAACGAAAAAAACCCTGTGTTATCTTACAACAGTGCAGGACAGTCGGACAATGCAGGGCCTTACTTCAACCAAAATTTTGAGTTGTTTAAAATAGACGAAATATTAGCGCAACGTCTTGCGGAATATCCTCCTATTTCCGTTCCTTATGGCCAGTTCGAGTTCAAAACCCAAGCGGACATTTTACTTTATCAGCGTATAGGTTCCGTACCTACGCAACGCCCATTATTGAGTATATATAATGGTGATGAGTTGAAATCCGCAGTGTTCTCTGGGTCTGACTTTTGGAAATGGTCATTACAGGAATACGCCCTTAATAACGATCAGAAAATGTTCAATAATCTGATGGGCAAACTGATTCAATACTTGGCCACCAAAGATGATAAGCGTAGTTTCAGGGTAAACACAGAACGAAATCAATATTATGATAGTGAGGCAATTGAGTTTAACACTGAAGTGTACAACGAGCTTTATGAGAAAGTTTATGACCATAACATTGACCTTACTATTACGGATGAACAAGGGGCTACGCAGGAACTCAATTATGTAAATAGTGCTGGCAGTAACTACAAGGTAACAGGCTTAAAACCGGGTGTTTATAGCTTTGAAGCTTCGGCTACAGTAAACGGAAAACGAGAAATTGCTCAGGGTACTTTTTCAGTTCAAAAATTAGATTTAGAGAACATTAACCTTACGGCCAATCACCAACTATTAAAGAACATTGCGAATAATTCAGGTGGTGAATTTATTTCTCAAGAAAGCATCAATGTAGCCTCAGATTACTTTAAAAAGCTAGCTGCGAAATCCATCACGCGGTCTGATGAAAAGCTACTGTCTATCATTAATTACCCATGGTTGCTACTCCTTTTCTTAGTGCTGGTTTCAACAGAATGGTTCATTAGAAAATACAACGGTAGCTACTAATTCATACAACAAGGTAAAGCCAAATCTTTTCGTATATAATTCATTGATTAAACTAAAATATTAGTTTACTTAGGAGTATGAATTCCCTGAAAACTCTTTTAAGCCTAATGGTTTTTCTGGCCCTAACTGCCTGCGGCATGGAAGCCACGCAAGAAGAAGCCGATATACTGTTTGGCGAAGGCGACTTCAAAGCGGCAGTGGTCAAATACGACATTGTAGTGAAGCTAGAGCCAAATAATGCTGCGGCAATTTTCAACAGAGGGCTTTCTAGGGTGAAAACTGAGGATTATGAAGGGGCATATGACGATTTCACTTATCTAATTAGAGGAAACATCAACCTTAAGAAAGCATTACTGGGCAGAGCGAAATGTTCTTATGAGCTCCAGCTATACAAAGGAGTGATTATGGATATAAATAAGGTACTTAGTCAAGATCCTGAAAATATTGAAGGCCTTGAATTACGAGGTAATGCTTATGTAAAACTATTTAAACATGGCTATGCAATCCTAGACCTTACTAAAGTAATTACAGCACAGCCCGAAAACGTTTTGGCTTATGTAAACAGAGGTGCTGCTTATGCTAGGGCCGGGCCAATGTCTCAATCTAGAGCCATTAAAGACTTTGATAAAGCCATTAAGTTAGACCCCAAGTTAGCTGTAGCCTATTTTAACAAAGGAGCTGTTTATTTCTTTAGTGAATACTGGGATGGTGCTATTGAAGTTTTTAATCAAGCGCTCGCCATTGACCCTGAGTATGCTGAGGCCATCACAAGAAGAGGAATGGCCAAACAAAATTCACCTAAATACACAATAGCCGAAGCTTGCACAGACTTCAAAAAGGCGGCAAAGCTAGACGATGAATTGGCTGCCGAATACATAAAAGAGTTTTGCAAAAACTAGTTTATTTTTCACCTTAGAGGAATAAACGATCGCCATGTTCAAAAAACTTCTCGCTACAGGAAATCATAATTCATCTACCAGTTTTGCATTGTTACTTTTAAGAGTAGGTCTGGCAATAATGATGCTTACGCATGGTTACCCCAAGTTTTTAAAGCTCATTGAAGGTAATTTCCAATTTGGCGACCCTATAGGTTTAGGGGTAGAAGTTTCACTTAGTCTAGCGGTATTGGCTGAGTTTCTCTGTTCTCTACTTTTAATATTGGGTTTATTCAGCCGTTATGCACTTGTACCCCTGATGGTCACTATGGCGGTAGCACTATTTGTTGTACATATTTCTGACCCATTTGGCACACAAGAAAAGCCAGCTCTCTATCTTCTAACCTTCTTTTTCTTATTCATTACAGGCCCAGGAAAGTATTCTCTGGATCAGAAGTTATTTAGGAAAAGAAGTTTCTAGCCTAAAGGAATTGATCTGGAATTTGTGCCGAATGCTTGATTTCGGACATCACGAATGAACTTTGTACATTGCCTATATTATCTAAGTCTGCAAGCTTCTTAGAGATAAACTTCTGATAGACGTCCATATCGGGTACCAGAACCTTTAACAAGTAATCGAACATTCCGCCAATGTGATAGCAATCAATTACCTCATCTAGCAACTGAATATCTTCCTCGAATTTCTCTATAAAAGCACGCTCATGGTTTTTTAAGGAAACGCTACAAAAAGCCATCATCATCAAACCTACCTTCTTCCTATCTATTCTGATTGAATATTGTTGAATATAGCCTTCCCTTTCAAGCTTCTTAATTCGTTCATGCACGGGAGTTGTAGTTAGACCTAAGGCCGCAGCAATTTCCTTAGTCGTCTTTTTGGCGTCTAGTTGCATGAGCCTTAGAATTTGTTTGTCAATTTTATCAACCATTTTGTAGCATATTTTTCTAAACACTTCGGTAAAGAAGAATCAATTTAGAATTAAATTCTATTAATTAAGAAGATTTAGATATATTTTCTTAATACATAAGTAATGAAAGAATAGACGGCTTTCGTGCTAATTTTGTATAAAAAAACAACATGAACAATCCACAGCTTCACCCAGAGAGTTTAATGATGTCTTATGGCTACAAACCTGAGCTATCCGAAGGATCATTAAAATGCCCAATTTTTCAGACCAGTACTTTTGTTTTTAAAACGGCAGAAGAAGGAAAAGCCTTTTTTGAGGTGGCCTACGGTTTACGCGAAAAGGGTGAAACCGAAGAGCTTGGGTTAATTTATAGCCGACTGAACAATCCTGACCTTGAAATTCTTGAAAACAGATTAACACTTTGGGACAAAGCTGAAGACTGCGCTGTATTTGAAAGCGGAATGTCGGCTATTACCACCGTATTAATGGAGTTTTTAAGTCCAGGTGACGTCCTTCTTTATAGCCAACCTGTATATGGTGGAACTAGCCATTTCATTGAGCAAATCATTACCCGATTTGGCATTAAAGTTATCTCTTTTGGCTCGAAGGATTCAGAAGAGGAAATTGTCGATAGAATTGAAAAAAGTGGCTTTGGCAATAAGGTAAATATGGTCTATATAGAAACACCTGCCAACCCTACTAATCAACTTATTGATATGGTGATGTGCAAGCGATTGGCCAATCGCTATAGTACAGAAGAGCGTCAAACTTTAGTAGCGGTTGACAATACTTACATGGGACCACTTTGGCAACACCCTTTAAAGCATGGAGCCGACTTGGTACTTTATTCTGCCACAAAATATATTGGAGGCCATAGCGATGTAATTGCAGGCGCTTGTCTAGGTTCAAAAGAATTAATGGGGCGTGTAAAAGGCATGCGAACTTTCTTAGGTAACATGGCTGGTCCATGGACAGGCTGGTTGCTAATGCGTAGCTTGGAAACCCTGAAAGCACGAATGAATATTCAAGAAAAGAATGCCCAGAAAGTGGCTAAATTCTTAATCAATCATCCAAAAGTGGGTGAAGTTTTCTATTTGGGAAATATCAAAGACGAAAACCAACAACGGATTTTCGACCAACAGTGCGAAGGCACTGGCGCCATGGTTTCTTTTGAAATAAAAGCCGACAAAACTGAAAAGGGAGCTTTCAAATTCTTGAATAATCTAAAACTAATGAAACTTGCTGTAAGCCTTGGCAGTACAGAGTCATTGGCTGAGCATCCGGCTTCGATGACGCACGCGGGAGTTTCACCAGAAGACAGAGAAAAATACGGCATCAGTCCGCAGCTTATCCGCCTTTCTATTGGTGTAGAGCACCAAGACGATATTATCTGGGATATTGAACAAGCCTTAAAGAACGTATAAAAAATATAGTGCACCCCAAATTAGTTAAACCGGGAGTCCTTAATTGAGTCATTATGGATTTCCCGTTTAACTTTGGGTATGAAAAAACTGTTCCGAATTCTCGCTATAACCTTACTTACCCTTATTCTGGGGCTTTTTGTTTTCTATTTGGTTAAAAACGAAAGCCTACCTGATGGAACGGCTGGCCCAAAAGCCGACCAAACAGCAATGAGTATGATGGCCGCTTTAAATAAATCTGCTTGGGACAGTACAGCCACAGTTTCATGGACTTTCAAGGGAATTCATCATTATGAATGGAACCGAAAGGAAAACGCTGTTCTCGTGAGGTGGGGTGAAAACGAAGTTTTGCTCAATACTAACAGTCAAACAGGGCAAGTTATTCAGCCTGAAAAAATAAGGGAGGAAGGAAAGGAAAAACTGATCAAACAAGCATTTGGCTACTTCAACAATGATAGCTTCTGGCTTTGCGCTCCTTTCAAAGCCTTCGACCCTGGAACGGAAAGAAGCCTTGTTACACTTAAAGATGGTCGTGAAGGTTTAATGATTACCTATACTTCAGGCGGCACAACTCCGGGTGATTCCTATGTCTGGATTCTAGACGAAAACTATCAACCGCTTTCTGTAAAAATGTGGGTTGCCATTTTACCCCTTGGCGGAATGGAATTTAGCTGGGAGAATTATCTACCCCTTAAGTCAGGCGCCTTGGTAGCTCAAGACCACATACTCTATAATGGTGTGAATATTAACATAAATAATATTTATTAGGCAAGCCTGTTAACAACTGTTATGAAAGCATCAAGTTTAAGAAGGCAGATTTGCTGACAACAAAAGAATAAAAAGGTTTAACCTGCCCCCTTTATTTTTTTATGCGGAAATGCCGCTAGCAGGAAGTCACTGCCAATCATCATTTATAGAAATAATCAAAATTATATTTTACTAATAATAGTAAATATTAACTAAATCTATTTAAGCAGAAGCCAAAGTTAATCTTGGCCTGAATAGGTTAAAACAGATATACTCTGTACGAAATACATAAATGAATCACTATCCTAATATCATAATATGAAATTTCAGATAAATATTTAGCCGATGCTAAAATCACCTATTCCTTTTAATCTATCCCACGCACTCAACGAATATTAGCATAGTACCACATTATCAGCATATAGTGTGAGGAAACAACTACGTAAACACATATTCATACTTCAGTAACGAATTTTGGCATAATAATCTATTCCTTAGGTTTAGAGCTATTTTAAACAAAAACAAAACAACATGAAGAGACCATTACAATTGTTTCGGTTCCTTGTCTTAATGCTGTTGACAACAGCACTAAGCGGGCAGGAACGGACAATATCTGGACGAGTGGTAGGAGCCGCAGACCAGGTACCGATCCCAAATGTTTCCGTAGTTATCAAAGGGACCACTACGGGGGTACCTACTGATCCAGATGGGAAGTATCAACTAACTATTCCTGAAAACGGGACTACTTTAGTTTTCCGTTTTATAGGATATGTCACTCAAGAAGTCGTTATCGGCAGTCAGACAGTCGTTGACGTTCAAT